>NZ_CP107954.1:1212417-2424834 GCF_036067295.1 Kribbella sp. NBC_00382 | reverse complement strand
GTCGGACTTGATGGCAAGCCCACCGGCGTACCGGTGATCAGCCTGTTCGGCGACAACTCGCGGTCCGACGTGCTCGCGTGGATCGGGGACGGCGGCGAGTACACGGCCGAGGTGGAGGAGGGCACATACCTGCTGCACTCGCTGGTCGAGGACTACAACGTGCAGGACGAGAAGGTCAGTCTCTTCACCGACCCGAACATCTCCATCACCAAGGACACCGAGATCGTCATCGACGCCCGCAAGGCGGTACCGATCACGATCTCGACGCCCAAGCCGTCCGAGCAGCAGGCGGTACTGAGCTACTACGTGCATCGCGTGTATCCCAACGGCCGCAGCATCAGCCACGGCGTGATGCACTTCAGCACGGTCAAGCAGGTACTCGTGACGCCGACCAAGCCCGTTGCGGGCGGCAGCTTCGAGTTCTCGTCGCGCTGGCAACTGGTCGCGCCGCTGGTACAGGCCGCGATCCCGGGAGTCAGCGGGCCGCTGGACATCAACCTGTTGCACCAGTCGCCGTCGTTCGAGGGCAAGAAGCGGTTCACCCTGGTCGCGCCCGGTGCTGACCTGCGTGGGGTGAAGGGTGCCATCGCGGTCATCAAGACCAACGAGGACGGCGACGAGAAGGCGCAGATCGACGCGGCCGCCAAGGCCGGTGCTGCGGGCATCATCCTGGTCCGGCCGGCGGACTGGTCAGCATGGACGGTGTGGAAGCCGACCGGCGACCGGGAGCCGATCGTGGCGCTGGTGACCGGCAGCAACGACGGCCAGAAGCTGTTCGACCGGATCCGCAAGGGCAAGGCCACGATCGACCTGACGCTGACCACCTCGAGCCCGTACCTGTACGACGTACAGCAGGTGTCGACCGGCTCGATCCCGAAGAAGATCGACTACAAGGTGACCTCGGCGAACAGCGCCCGGGTGAGCACTTCGTACGCCGACAACGGTGGCTTCAACTGGGCCAAGGAGCAGCGGTTCGGCTGGCGCCCCTGGCAGGAGTACTCCTGGAACGACGCGCAGCGCTTCGTCGAGACCCCGAAGGTCCGGGAGGAGTGGGTGACCACCGGTGACTCGCTCTGGCAGCACCGGGTGCACCACCTCTTCACCTGGGACGACATGAACCCGCTGGCAGGCGGGATGACGTCGGGGCCGCGCACCTACAAGCCGGGTTCGTCCAGCGAGACCTGGTTCGGCCCAGTGGTCCGGCCGGCGGCTGCTCCTGGCGTCGTCTCCACTCGGACAGGTGACCGGCTGTCGCTGCGGGTGCCGGCCTTCGTGGACGCCGACGGGCACTACACGATCGGGGAGACGACTGCCGCCTCTGCAGTCCTGAGCCGGGATGGTGCTGTCGTGTCGGAGCTGCCCGACGCCTGGCGGGATGTGATCACCACCGGTGGCGATGCGGCGTACAAGCTGGAGCTGTCGACTGAGCGGAAGGACACGGAGGGGGAGTGGAACTGGGGCACCAGCACTCACACCGTCTGGGACTTCCGGTCCAAGCAGGCTCCGGCGGACAAGGCGGTCCCGCTGTCGCTGCTGCAGGTCGGGTACGACGTTCCGGTTGATCTGACCGGGCGAGTGGCCGCTCGGCCGCATGTCATCGGGTTCAGCGTCAAGCAGCAGGCGGGTGCGGTTGCTGCGCGGTCTACCTCGCTGCAGGCGTCGGTGTCCTTCGATGAGGGCAAGACGTGGAAGCGGATCATCGCCGTCGGGGCACGGGGTCGCTACGTGGCCGTAGTACCGGCTGGCAAGGGGACTGTGTCGCTGAAGGTCGTTGCTGGTGACAATGCCGGCAACAAGGTGACTCAGACCGTCATCAGGGCCTACGGGCTCAAGTAGATCCCTGTAGCCGGGGGCCCCATGGGCGGGGACCCCCGGCTACAGCCACTTCCTGCGGGCGGCTTGGAAGGCCAGGCCGGTGCGGGTGTCCACGCCGGCCAGCGACATCATCCGGTCGAGCCGACGCTGCACCGTTCTACGGCTGATGCCGAGCTGGGACGCGATGGACTTGTCCGGTACGCCGGCGACGAGCAGCGACAGCAGGAAGCGCTCGTTGTCGTCCAGGCCCTCGGGGTCCTGCGCCTCATCGGACTGCATCCGTACCGGAGTCGCCGCCTCCCAGTGACTCTCGAACAGGGCGAGCAAAGCGTCCAGTAGCTGACCCCTGCCGATCACTGCGGCAGTCGGCTCGCCAATGCCCGCCTCCTCGTCGCGTACGAGCGGGCAGACCGCAGTAGCGCGGTCCACGATCGCCAGCCGCACTGGGAGCGTTGGCAGCGTCCGTGCCTCCTCACCCCAGCTCACTCCCTCGGCGATGGTGTCCAGTTCGCCTGGAGTCTCCAGCAGCGCCCGCTCGTAGATGGCCCGATAGCGGACACCGCGACTGAGTGCGCCGTACTCCTCCGTGTTCTCCGCGCCCTGCATTGCCAGTGGGTTGGCACGGCAGAACCAGAGGATCTCTGTCCGCGCGGACTCCTGCAGGTCGCGGAGGCGGTCGCGCAGCACGTTCGCCCCGACGATCACCTCGACCAGGTGGTGTGCGTCCCGCCGGCTGGCGCTGGCCCGGAACTCCTCGCTGAGCGACGCCACTGTCTTCCGGGCCGACTCCAGCGACTCCTGCCGCCGTAACAACGTTGTACCGAGCGCCACATCGGGAGCCAGTGGGCGAAAGAGCGGATCCTCACCCGGCTGGACCGCGACCAGGCCCTTCGCCTGCAGTCGCTGCAGCACCTCGACCGCCTCGTGCTGCGGCAGCTTGGCCACCTCGGCGAGCTCCGCCGACCGCGCCACGGACAGGCCGACCAGCAGCCGGTACGCCTGCTCTTCCTCGGCGTCCAGCAACGATCCGTCGTGCATCGTGCTCACCTCCTCGAAACTCCACCTAATCGTGGCACCGAAGTGCCGTCACGAAATCCACGGCACGGCGTCACTACCGGTGAAAGACGCAATCGCGGACCTCCCGCCCGAGCCGCCATCGAGAGAGAGCACCATGAACTGGACGGACTACGCCGGCCTCACCGGCCTGGTTGCTGCCGCGGTACTCGCCGGCTGGACCCTGCTGGGCACCAACACCACCACGCCGAGCCGCGGTGCGCCACGACATTCCGGAAACCCGGCCGCAACCCGCCCGATCTCAGGCCGCCACCGGGCCCAGGGCCACCGTCTACTGGCCCGGCTCAGGCTCCGCTGAGGGGCGCCTCGCGTTCCAATAGGTCAGCCCACCGTAGGCGTACATGCCGAGGCCGAGCGCAGCCATGCCCGCGATCACCAGCCACTGGACGCCCGGAGCCACATAGAGCGCGAGGAACCAGGCCTTCGCGTCCACACCGTTCAGCTTGAAGATCGCCGGTACTACGGCCTGCGGGAACAGCGGGATGGCACCGAACCCCAGACAGAGGCCGGCGAGCGTGCGCCGCCACTTGGGGAGTTGCTGGATGCTGCTCGTCCTGCTGGCCTGTTGTGCCGTCGTGCGCCCGTGCCGAAGAAGGGTGAGCAGCTCAGGGCCGCGCCGCTCCAGTCGAGTCGCCGCGAGCTTGCCGAAGTACCACCAGGTCAGTACTGCTGACGCGAGCCCGACAGGGACGCCCCACCATGACCAGGCGAGTGCTGCGAGCAGTGCCGGTGCTCCGGTGAGCGAGATGAGCACCAGCATCACGTAGACGAGGCCCATGGTCTCGCCGTCGTTCTCACCTGAGCTCAGGGGATTGCCGGAGCGCTTGTGGGCATCCGTGGTCGGTACTGCCGCAAAGACCGACGACAGCACGATCAGACCGGCCGCACCGCCGAGCAGTGCGGGCACCAGGCTGAGCACGAGCGGCCAGACCTCCTCACCTGACCACCAGGTCAATGCCAAGGTGATCGCGAGGGCGGGTGGCCCGAAGACCACCAGGAAGGCTCGCTGCCGCGCCCGGATGTCGAGCCGCGCCGAGCCGGGGGTCATGAGGGTCAGCCAGTACGCCGTACCGTCCGCGCCGTACAGGTTGGCGAACATCGCTCCACCCATCACGACAGCGGCACCGCCGGCCCACGGCAGCATGCCCTTCCAGCCGATCGCCAGTGGCATCAGGCAGAAGAAGAGTCCGTAGCAGATCGCGAATACCGCCCGATGGCCGTAGAGCAGGTCGCGTGTCCAGGAGCGGATCTCCTTGGCGTCGGAGGCAGTCCTTGCGTTGCTGGCGACCAGTGGTCGCCTCGGACGGACGCCGGCGCGGGTGGCCGTAGTACGGCGTACTAGTAGAGCGGACCAGGCGGCGAACATGGCTGCACCGAGCACAGCCAGACCTACTAGAGGCAGCAGCGCCCACAGCCAGTCACCGCGGCCAGCGGCTTCCACCGCGGCCAAACCCCAACCAGACGGCGCAATGCGGGCTGCGCGGGCCATGGTGCCCTGCACGTCCGTACTGACGTAGGCGGCGATCAACGCCCACCCCTGTGCGGTGAAGGCCAAGATGAACGCGTTGACGACAGCAGCCAGTACTGCGCCCGACCGCACCTGCAGCAGGAGGCCGTAGATGGCTACTGCGAGCCGCGACGCCAGTACGAAGCTCAGCAACTGCAAGAGCACGGCAGGGACGGCTACCAGCGCAGCACCCACCGAGAGCTGCCCACCGACGACTACGAGGCTCAGCAGCGCGACCAGGCTCACCACCGGTGCAACCCCTGCGAGTGCAGCCGCCAGCAGGCCGCCGGACAAGGTACGGGGCGGCAGCGGGAGCATGGTGAAGTACTCCGGCTTGAGCGTCTCGTCGCCACCACCGGCGAACAGCGGCCCGACGATCCAGCCCAACATCCACACCGCGATTGCCACGGCGACCACGTCGGCGTCGCCCTTCGCGGCGGCCCAGATCGTCCCGCCGGCCAGCACCAGACCGACGAACCCGCCACCACCGATCGACGCCGCCCGGTTCTGGTCGCGCAAGGCATGCCTGAACGCGGCCAGCCGCATCCGGACCAGTGTCTCGGAGGTGGCGTAGGTCAGACCGAGAGCCATGCCAGTCCCTCCGCCCCACGCGTCGAGGCGCCGACCAGCGAGACGAACGCATCCTCCAGGGTGCCACCCGCCCGCACCTCCGAAATGGTGCCCTCAGCAACTACTTTCCCGGCCGTGACGACGGCGACGCGATCGCAGAGCTGCTCGACCAGGGCCATCACGTGGCTCGACATCACCACCGAGCCGCCGCCGGCGATGAAGCGGTTGAGGATCGTCCGGATGGTCGCGGCCGAGACCGGATCGACGGCCTCGAAGGGTTCGTCGAGGACGAGCAACCTTGGCGCATGCAGCAGGGCGACGGCCAGGCCTAGCTTCTTGCGCATTCCGGTGGAGTAGCCGATGACCTGTTTGTCGTCCTCGTGGTCCAATTCGAGTACTTCGAGCAGTTCCGTAGTACGGGCTTGCACTTCGGGCGCCGGAAGACCGCGGAGCAGACCGAGGTAGGTGAGCACCTCTCGGCCGGTCAGCCGCTCGGGCATGCCGAGACCGTCGGGGAGTACGCCGACCAGGGCCTTCGCCTGGACCGGGTCGGCCCACACGTCGACGCCGAAGATCTTCGCCGTACCCGCGTCGGGGCGGAGCAGGCCGACCGCCATCGAGAGCGAGGTGGTCTTGCCTGCGCCGTTGGGACCGAGCAGGCCGAAGAAGGAGCCGCGGGGCACCGTCAGGCTCAGCTGGTCGACCGCTCGCTGGTCACCGAAGGTCTTGGTCAGGCCGATCAACTCGAGGGCTTCCATCAGAAAGCCTCCTTCCGGGTAGCTCTCTCGAAGAGGGCGGCGAGCTCCTCGCCGTACGCGATCAGGTCCTCGTCGGCGCCGAGCACCAGCGGCACCGCGTCGATGGCGGATCGGATCGCGATCGCCATCACCCGGGTGTCGAAGCTGCCGAACTCGCCGGTCTGCTGACCCCAGTGCAGGACACGCTGAACGTCAACGATGGCCTGCGCGCCCTGTCCGGCGTACACACCGTCGTCCGCGCGGATGATCTCCAGCAGCGCACGCAGGGCGTTGGGGTGTTCGCGCATGAACTCGAGGTTGCTGATGATCAGCTCCCGCAGTCCGAGAGTCGCGGTCGCCTGCCCAACGATCCGCGGCTCCATCAGCGCAACCGCGGTCTTGGCGACCTGCCCGACAACAGCCGCGATCAGCCCCGCCTTGTTGCCGAAGTGATACGAGATCACCCCCACGCTGACCCCGGCCCGCTCAGCGATCCGCGCCATCGAGGCCTTGCCGATCCCACTCTCGGCGATCACCTCGATGGCACAGTCCGCCAACTGAGCGCGGCGAGCCGCCTCAATAAACGTCTCATTTTCTGAACGCACGTTCAGAAGTTAACACAAGCCTTCAGGCCTGTCGATCGGCTACCGTGTGGGAGCGCTCTCAAGCGCGTTCTCAAGCCTGTTGGAGGGGTCCATGCCTGAGATCAGGCCGTACCGGCCGAGCGATCGGGACGCCGTCGCCGACATCTGCGTCCGCACCGCCGACAACGGCGGCGACTCCCGATCGCTCTACCCGGACCCGGACCTGATGCCGAGCATCTTCGCCCTCCCGTACGCCGAGTTGGAACCGGACTACGCCTTCGTCCTCACCGATGCCGACCACCCCGTCGGCTACGTCCTAGGCGCCGCCGACACCCCCACCTTCGCGAGACGCTTCCGCACCGAATGGCTCCCTCGCCTGGCCGACCGCTACCCGCCGCCGACCCGCGCACCCGAAACCCCCACCGACCAGATGATCAGCCTCATGCACAACCCCGAGCGCCTGGTCATCCCCGAGGTAGCGGCCTACCCCGCCCACCTCCACATCGACCTACTCCCCGCGTACCAACGCTCCGGCCACGGCCGAGCCCTGATGACCACACTCCTCAACGCGTTGTCCACAGCCGGCATCCCAGCCGTCCACCTCACCATGCTGACCAGCAACACCCCGGCCCGAGCCTTCTACGACCGCCTCGGCTTCCACCACATCCCGGTCCCCGACGTCGACGTGGTCACGTACCTGGGTCGGAGTACTAGCTGATCGTGTGGTTGGTGGAGCGGGGGTCTCCGGTGACGCGGCGGGTGGTGTAGATGTCGCCCTTGCGGGCGAGGGTGCGCCAGGGGCGGAGTTTGGTGAGGGGGGTCTGGTAGGCGGGGTCGTCGCGGTCGAGGGTGGCGATGGTGAGTTCCGCGGGGGCGGTGACCGTCGAGACGTAGGTGCCGTCGGGGGCGATCACGCCGGAGGGCATCAGGTCGGCGGTCTGGGCCGGGAGGGACATGGCGATCCAGTAGTTGTTGATCGCCGCGTGGGCGCGGGCCTTCACCTCGAAGATCGCGTCGGCCGGGTATGCCGACAGCAGCAGGCACTCGACGCCGAGGCGTTCGTAGTGGGCGAAGAGTTCGGGGAAGTTGACCTCGACGCAGATCGCGCAGCCGAACCGGTAGCCGTCGACATCGAAGACGATCGGCTCGAAGCCGGGGCTGAAGTACCGGGTCAGCTCGGTGT
The DNA here is from genome assembly GCF_036067295.1 of Kribbella sp. NBC_00382. Classification (NCBI taxonomy): domain Bacteria; kingdom Bacillati; phylum Actinomycetota; class Actinomycetes; order Propionibacteriales; family Kribbellaceae; genus Kribbella; species Kribbella sp. NBC_00382. The sequence goes on along the minus strand of NZ_CP107954.1, from coordinate 2,417,364 downwards.
TGGAGCAGTACCGCTTGTCGTAGCGGTCGACGATCCGGCCTTGGTCGGAGATCACGTACAGGCTGTTGTGCGGCCGGTTCGGCGGGGTCAGCGGGTGCGCGGAGCCGAGCACCACCCAGAGCTCCAGCCGGGCGGCGAGCTTCTGGATCTTCTCCAGCTCCTCGCGGACCAGCGCCCAGTCGACCTCGGACCAGTCCTGGAACTGCTCGTTCGGAAACCCCGACAGCTGACCTTCCGGAAACTGGATCAGCCGCGCCTTCTGGCCGGCCGCCACTTTCATCAGCTCCCGGACCTTCGCCCCGTTCTCGGCTGGATCCTTGGTGATCATCGGTTCTGCAACAGCAATACGAATCCCCGTCATCGCCCCACGGTCCCATCCCCGACCGACAATCCCGCCCGGACGCGACGACCGTCACAAAGCTGTCCGGATTGTCGGTACCGACCTGCATGCTGGCCGCATGAGCTGGTCCGCCGTCCACGACTTCACCCTGCGCGAGCGGTACGCCGAGGTCCGCGAGCTGGCCGAGTGGTCCGACTGGATGCCCTTCGAGGCGGCGATCCCGTCCGCACCCCGCGAACCCGGCGTCTACCTGCTCCGCGAGCCGATCACCGCGATCATCCGGTACGTCGGTATGGCCGGCGAACGCGCGGGAGGCGGCCGCCCGCAAGGCCTCTACGGCCGGCTCCGCATCTACAGCAACGGCCGCGGCGCCATCAGCGGATTCGGCGAAGCGGCCCTGGACCGCGCCCTGGCCGACCCTGCCTGGCTCGAGCAACAACTCCAGGACCTCCACGCCCACGGCCCCAAACGCACCCAGGACTGGGCCCGCGAAGCCGTCCTCCGCCTGGACCTCGAGGTCGCCTGGTCCGTCACCCCAGACGCCCCCGACGCCCGCTACCTCGAAACCCAGGTCCTCAACCTCCTCCGCACCGCAGGCCTGTGGACCCGCTGAATGGAAATTCAGATCACAACGGCGACTCACCCTTCAAACGTGCTTGCAGGCGCCAGAGGAACGACCGCTGTGGGAGTTGATGCAGGTACCGGATTGGCGCTGTCACGACAGCAAATCGTTCGGAGTCGAAGTACGACAGCATGCCGTTCCGCATGAACAACAAATCACCAGCACGCAGTGCCGTCCGTGCAGGCGTCATCCACGCGGTCGGCGGACCGTACTGGTAGGCCAGATGCAGATGCAGGACAGTGCCCTCCGCGACCGACCATTGGGCGAGGACCAGCCAGGCCTGTGCGGGAGACTCGCGGTAACGGTCGCGGTAGGTCGAAGCCTGACCGATCTTCGCCTGCCGGGCATGTATGAGCGCTCGGCGCCCATAGGCGAACGGGTACGCGTGCGGAACGGGTGGTCGCTGGGCCGACAAGCGCGTGTCCATACAAGGATGCTTCGGCCAAGGTGGACCCATCTCGTCGAAGTAGACCCGTCCGCCATTCTCGTTCCAATAGAAATAGACGGCAGCTCCGCACAACGGGCACTTAGCGTTGGGCGAGGCCCATCGCTGACTGTAGGCAACGAAGATTGGCATCTGCGGGAGACCATTGCGAGGCGGTTTCCTGATCCGGCGTACCGACGAATTTCTCCGATTTGAGATACCCGACGAGCGTGTCACCAGATGAGGCGAAACCCAGTGCCACTGACCGTTGCGGCCGCGACGCCAATGACCCTGCCTTCGATACGTTGTCATTGCACCCCCAGCGACTGAGCATGCTGGGGGTGACCTCGCTATGTCCACCGTCTGAACCCGCAACCTGAAGGTCCCCTCAGACCCGGTCGTCGATCGCCACCAGGTTTGTGCCGCGCATTGTGTAGAGGACGCCGTGTTCGTCGTGGTTGACGTGTGAGCCGCTGTACCAGCCGCCGTTGAGCTGTGCCGCGACCACAGTCATCGCGAAGGTTTTCGGGTCGAATCGCATCAGCGTCGTGTCGGAGGCAACGTAGATCCGTCCGCGGTTGAGCACCATCGAGGACCACTGCGGGCAGACCGGCCGATGGTCAGCCGTGTGGACGATCTTGCGCTGATCGAGGTCGATGACGAAGAAGCCACCCTTCAGGGCCATGCCGTACAGGTACTTGCCGTGGACCGTCAGCGAGCCGACTCCGTAGGCCTGCCCGCTCTCGATCCGCCACAACTCCTTGCCCCGCACCGGATCGAAGGCGACGACAGTCCCGCGCGGCCCGGTGGTCTGCGCGTTGTCACCGCCCAGATAGGCGATGCCCCGCCGAACAGCGACCGCCCGGACGAGCTGCACGCCATCGATCGGGTTGGGGAAGTTGGCGGCCTTCTTGGTGTCAGGCAGGTAGGTCCACAACGCCCCACCGCCCTCGGTGTCCGACTGCACCGCGACGAGCAGCCGACGGTTGTCGGCGTCCCAGCAGGTGTCGAGCGGGCGGTTCTGCGTTCCGGGGAACTCAGCCAGTTGACGCGGCGGCCGGCCGGTCTTGGGGTCGTAGGTCCAGATCCCTTGCGAGTTGTACTGCCCGGTGTAGAGCACTCCGTCGATGACCTCGGCATCCTTGGCCTCACCGGGTGCTTGCACGTACTTCGTCGGACCGCCGTGCAGTGAGTGCCGGGCGATCGTGCCGTTGCCGCCGACGTACACGAACCCACAGCCGGCCGCGATCCCCATCACGGCTTGCGGACCGGCCGGAGCACCGGCCGCGATCAGATCCGTCACCACGCAACCGCGGGTCGCGGGGTCGATCTCCGCCACGAACCCGTAGCCGGACACCACCTCGACCTTGCCGGCCCGGACCTCTACGCCCCACACCTCACCGAGCGACGGCCCGTCGAACGGCACCTTGGTGACGGCGGCGGTCGAGAGCGAGATCGACTCGATCAGCGAGTCCGTCGCGTAGTACACGGTGTCTCCGTCGGCGGCGTACATCTTGGTCACCTGGCTGCTCAGCGTGGCCAGCTTGTACTTCGAGGTGTCGGCCAACTCGATGATCGCGATCTTCGCCGGTTCGGTCCCACCCGCCGACCCCGCCAGCAGCCGATCGCCGACCACCGCGAAGTCGCGCAGGCTCGGATCGGCCAGCATCTCGCGTGGGGTGATGTTGGCGAACCCACCACCCGCCCGGTCGTAGGCGAACAGCGAGGCACGACTCGTGGTCCCGCCACCGCCGAGCGTGCTGCCCGCCCCGAAGAAGACCGCGTCGGAGGTGGCGGCCACGGCACGGGCCAGCGTCGACGCCGGATCCGGTACGCCGAGATTGCTGACCGCACCGGTGCCGGGGTCGTACTGCCAGAGCGCGGGAGCCGTCGGGCTGCCACCGCCGACCGCGAAGACCACACCGTCCGGCGCCACGGTGATGTCCCGGACGTCACGGTCGCCGATCCGGCCGATCGGCACGGCGGGCTGGTCCGGAGTCGACAGGTCCCAGCGATGCAGGTTGGCCTGCGGTCCGCCTGACTTCTGCAGCACACCGGCGTACAGGTAGCGCCCGGTCGGGTCGGCCGCGATCGCCTGGATGGCGTAGCCGGTGGTGAGGTCGGTCTGGCCGATCACCTTGCGGGTCGGTACGTGGAACGCGACGACCCGGGCCGGGAGCGTGTTGCGGGTGCCGATGTAGATCACGTCGCCGACCAGTACCGAACTCATCAGCGCGAACTGGACCAGGGCCGGCCCGAGGTCGGTGATCTTCGTCCTGGTGGCCGCCGCCGCGGGAAGCCCGACTGCCGCCGTGAGGCCGATCGCTCCGCCGGCCTGAAGCACTGTGCGCCTACTTATCGAGAGATCCGTCATAAGTGACATCAAATGATGTCACTCGATATCTGTCAATGGCTCATTAGGCGGGAAAAGCGACGCCAAATGATATCGTTTCGGCCATGACGGCCGACCCAGCGAAGAAATCGCGGCTGCAAGCCGACCAGCGGCACCGCGCCATCCTCGACCTGGTCGAGGCACGGGGAAGTGTGACCGGCCAAGAGCTGGCAGAGGCCCTGGGGGTAGCGGCAGTCACCGTTCGCGGCGACGTGCGCGAGCTGGCCCGGCGCGGCCTGCTCAACCGCGTGCACGGCGGCGTGACCCGCGTCGGCGACCTCAGGACGACTCCGGACCGCACGCGGACGGCGCCAACTGCGACTCGCACCATCGGCATGGTCGTGCCGCACGCGTCCTACTACTACCCGGCCGTCGTGAGCGGCGCCCGGGACGCAGCCGAACCGCTCGGCGCCCGACTCGTCCTCGGTGTCTCCCAGAACGACGTCGCCGAAGAACGCGCCCAGGTCGCCCGGCTACTCGACTCCGGGGTCGACGGACTGGTGATCGCCAGCCGGCTGGACCCGCAGAGCTCACCCGAGACCGAGTCCTGGCTCCGGTCTATCCCGGTACCGGTCGTGCTGGCCGAGCGCCGGGCCGGCCGGCAATCAGGGACCGTCGAGCACGTCGCCACCGATCACGAGCAGGGCGCGTACGACGCGGTCCAGCATCTCGCCCGGCTCGGTCATCGGCAGATCGGGCTCCTGCTCTTCACCACCATCACCGCTCCCCGGCTCCGTACCGGGTACGACGCGGCGCTGGCCGCACTCGGCCTGCCGGCACCGTCATCGGAGGTACCGCGAGACCTGCGTGACGAGAGTCCACAGGAGTTAGAGGAAAAGGCCGCGGCGATCATCAGCGCTGTGCGCGCAGGGCTGCTCGACGCGCTGATCGTGCACCACGACGTCGCCGCGTTGCCGTTGGTGAGCCGGCTGCGGCAGGCGGGGATCGACGTACCGGGTGAGCTGGCCGTCGTCGCGTACGACGATGAGCTGGCCGCACTGTCCGATCCGCCCCTGACCGCGGTGGCACCGCCGCGGTCAGCCGTCGGCGCGACGGCCGTGAAGCTCTTGATGGAGCGCCTGGCCGAGCCGGCCCGGCCGCTGCACCAGGTGCTGCTCCGGCCCGAACTTCGAGTCCGGGGCAGCTGCGGAGCGGCGGATCCTGAGGGCTAGATCACAGCCGGGGACGAGCAGTCCCGGGTTCGGGAAAACAAAAACTCCCAGTCATGATCTGACTGGGAGTTGCTGTGCGCGAGGGGGGAGTTGAACCCCCACACCCTTTCGGGCACACGGACCTGAACCGTGCGCGTCTGCCTATTCCGCCACTCGCGCGCTGGTCACTTTGAGCTGATTAAACTGCCATCTGCGACCGAGAGAAAACACTAGCACGGCCTCAGGCAGACTCTGACATTGCGGGTTCGGTCGAACCTGCCGATACGATCGATCGTCGTACCAGTGTGTTCACCCACGCACCGGTGAGCACGGGGTACGGCGAGCCTCTTGAAGGTGCCGTACGGCAAGCACGATCGTTGGGTCCACCCGACGACCGACCGTGGAGGAGGACGCGTGCGACCGCTGCAGCGCTTCGAGCGACGCCTCGAGGGCATCGTGAGTGGTGTCTTCGCGCGCGCGTTCAAGGGAGACGTGGAGCCGATCGAGCTGGCCGCGGCCCTCAAGCGAGAGATCGACAACACCGCGCGGATCCTGTCCAGGGACCGCCGGCTGGTGCCGAACCACTTCACCATCGAGCTCGGCCCGGGCGACTTCGAGCGGCTGAACGCCTACGGCCGGACGCTGAACCACGAGCTCGCGAACGAACTGCGTGACCACGCAGACATCCAGCGCTACACCTTCTCCGGACCGATCGAGATCGAGTTGACCCAGGAAGACGACCTGCCGACCGGGAAGTTCCGCGTCGTCAGCGCCACCCACGGCAACCAGCAACGGCCGCCGCAGCCCCCGCCGCAGCCGTCGTACACGCCGGCCCCCGACCCCAATGCGACCCAACTCCAGAGCGCTCCCGTGCAGCCGCCCCCCGGCCCCCCGCCGGTACGCCGCGGCCACCCGCAGGTGATGCTCGAGGTGAACGGCCGGCGCCGGCCGATCAACCCGCCGGGCGTCGTGCTCGGCCGGGGTACCGACGCGGACATCCAGATCAACGATCCGGGCGTCTCCCGGCGGCATGCGGAGATCCGGCTTATGCCGGAGGGCCCCGGAGGTGTCAGGGTGGTCCTGGTCGACCTCGGGTCGACCAACGGCACCCTGGTCAACGGACGCCGGGCCGCCGAGGCCGAACTGACCGACGGATCGACCGTGAGGATCGGGAACACCACCATGACGCTGCGCCTAGCGGACGAGCCGATCGCCCAGCCGCCTAGCAGCGGGTGGTGACGGAACCTCCATGTCGGAACTGACTCTCACCCTGATCAAACTGGGGTTCCTGGCTCTGTTGTGGATGTTCGTCCTCGCGGTGCTGTCCGTGATCCGCTCCGACCTGTTCGGTGCCAAGGTCGACGCCCGGGCGATCGCGCCCGCCTCGTCGCCGCAGCCCAACGGCCGGACCCCGAAACCGGCCAAGCCGGCCAAGAAGCGCAAGGGCCTGCCCGGCTCGGTCACCATCGCCGACGGCCCGCAGGCGGGTGTCGGCGCGACCCTGGTGAGCGAGCCGGTCGTGATCGGCCGCGGCTCGGACTGCCAGATCCGGCTCGACGACGACTACTCCTCGACCCGGCACTCACGGGTGTTCCTGTCCGAGGGCGAATGGTGGGTCGAGGACCTCGGCTCGACCAACGGCACGTACCTGGACGGCCAGCGGGTCACCCGGCCGGTCCCGGCAGAGATCGGCGGTTCCATCCGGATCGGTCGCACGACGCTGAACATCGCGAAGTAGGGCGCCGGTCATGACGCTATCGCTCGACTACGCAGCACTGTCCGATGTCGGACGGGTGCGCCGCAACAACGAGGACTCGGCGTACGCCGGTCCGCACCTGCTGCTGCTCGCCGACGGAATGGGCGGCGCCGCGGCCGGTGAGGTCGCCAGCTCGGCCGCCGTCCAGGTGATCCGCCGGCTGGACAAGCCCGGGATCGCCGGCCCCGACATGATGGAAGCGCTCGCGGGCGCCGTCCACCGGGCCAACGAACGGCTGTCCGAGCTGGTCGAGGAAGACCCCGAGCGCGAGGGCATGGGCTCGACCGTCACCGCGCTGCTCTTCGACGGCCAGCAACTCGGGCTCGCCCATCTGGGCGACTCACGCGCGTACCGGATGCGCGACGGGCTGCTCTACCAGCTCAGTCACGACCACACGTTCGTCCAGTCGCTGGTGGACGAGGGCCGGATCTCCAAGGAAGAGGCCTTCACCCACCCGCACCGGAACCTGATCCTCCGCGTGCTCGACGGCCGCCCCGACTCGGATCCGGACCTGGAGATGCTCGACGTCCAGGCCGGCGACCGGCTGATGCTGTGCAGCGACGGCCTGCCCGACTACGTGAGCGAGCAGGTCATCGCCACGTCGATGGCCGAAGGCACGCCGGATTCCGTGGTGGTCGACCTGATCACCCACGCGCTCGAGGCGGGATCCAACGACAACGTCACCTGCGTCGTCGCCGATGTGGTCGAGACAGAGCCCTCGAGCGGCACCCAGCCCCAGCTGGTCGGTGCAGCGGCCGAGCTCGCCCAGGGCGGGACCGGTCCGGCCACCACGACCATGCGCGCCCAGGGCGAGGGTGGCGGCGGAGGAGGTGGCGGTGCCCGGGGTCTCGACCCGGAGGAGCTCCGCTACGCGCCGCAGCCGCCCAAGCGGTTCCTGTGGCTGCGGCGGCTCGCCGTGGTGGTCGTCATCCTCGGGCTGATCGGCGGTGGCGGCTGGTTCGCCTACAGCTGGACCCAGAAGCAGTACTACGTCGGTACCGACGGCGACTACGTGGTGATCTTCAAGGGCGTCGACGAGGTGGTCCCCGGACTCAACCTGTCGTCCGTCTACGAGAAGCAGACGCTGCTGGTCGACAAGCTGCCGACGTACAGCCGGGAGCAGGTCGAGGGCACGATCCAGGCCGACAACCTGGCCGCGGCAAAGCAGATCGTCACCGAGCTGCAGCGCACCGCCGACGAGTGCGCCACCAAGCCGACCCCGAAGCCCAGCACCACCCCGAAGCCGACCACCTCCGTGAAGCCCAGTACGCCGGTCACTACGCCGCCCAAGCCGCCGGCGACCACGCCTGTCTCGACTCCGGCGACCACGCCGGGCTCCACCCCGAGCAACGGCACGGTCAACCCCGACGACTGTGACGGCGTCAGATGAGTATCGCTTCGACCTCCGTCATCCAGATCATCCCGCGCACCCGGCGTGGGGTGGAGCTGATGCTGCTGATCCTGGCGGTCGGCGTCTCGGTGGCCGCATACGTCAACATCGGCCTCACGGTGCAGGACAAGGTCCCGGCCAGTACCGGGTACTACGCGGCCGGCATCGGCCTGCTCGCCCTGATCGCCCACCTGGCCCTGCGCTACCGCGCCCCGTACGCCGATCCGGTGCTGCTGCCTTGCGCGGTGCTCCTGAACGGCCTCGGCGTCGCCATGATCCACCGGATCGACCTCGGTATCGCCGAGGACCGGCTTGCCCGGGGCCTGGACGCCAAGGCGGCCGCCGCGCCGCAACAGATCACCTGGACGGCTGTCGGGGTGGTGCTCTTCCTGGTCGTCGTCCTGGTGATCCGCGACCACCGGCGGCTGCAGGCCCTCACCTACACGGCCGGCCTGGCCGGTCTGGTGCTGCTGGTCCTGCCGCTGATCCCCGGTCTCGGCGTCAACCTGAACGGCGCCCGGATCTGGATCCACCTGGCCGGGATGTCCTTCCAGCCCGGTGAGTTCGCGAAGCTGTGCCTGGTCGTCTTCTTCGCCGGCTATCTGGTGGTCAAGCGCGACGTCCTGACGCTCGCCGGGCACCGGTTCCTCGGCCTCGACCTGCCGCGCGCCCGCGACCTCGGACCGATCGGGATCGCCTGGGTGGTCAGCCTGGGTGTGCTGGTGTTCGAGAACGACCTCGGGTCGTCGCTGCTGTTCTTCGGCCTGTTCCTGTTCCTGCTGTACGTGGCGACCGAACGGGCCGGCTGGCTGATCATCGGCGGCCTGCTGTTCGTCGGCGGCGCCTTCTTCGCCTACACGGCTTTCGGGCACGTGCACTCGCGGATCACCGACTGGCTGGACCCGTTCTCGATCGACGGCGGCCAGATCGCCGGCGGCCTGCTGGGCCAGGCCTGGGGCGGCATCCTCGGCCGCGGGCTCGGCCAGGGCCACCCCGAATGGACCCTCTACGGCAACAGCGACATGATCATCTCCTCGTTCGCCGAGGAGCTCGGGCTGACCGGGCTGATCGCGATCCTGCTGATCTACACGCTCATCATCGAGCGCGGCCTGCGCACCGCGCTCGGCTGCCGGGACATCTTCGGCAAGCTGGTCGCGACCGGTCTGGCGATGTCGTTCGCGCTGCAGGTGTTCGTGATCGTCGGCGGTGTCACCGGGCTGATCCCGCTGACCGGTCTGGCCACGCCGTTCATGGCCCTGGGTGGTACGTCGCTGGTCGCCAACTGGGCGATCGTGGCGCTGCTGCTGCGGATCAGTGACCAGGCCCGGCGGCCGCAGACCCCTGCGGCGCCGGTCTCCGACGAAACGATCGCCATGGCGGTGCAGAAGCAGTGAACTCAGCGATCCGACGACTGGCCGTGGCGGCGATCATCCTGATGCTCGCGCTGATCGCCAACTCGACCTATCTGCAGGCCTTCCGCTCCAACGAGCTGAACGGCCGCAACGACAACCGCCGGGTCCGCAACGAGCAGTTCTCGGTGAACCGCGGCCCGATCCTGATCGGCAACACGCTGATCGCCCGCAGCGTGCCGTCGAAGGACCAGTACCAGTACCAGCGCACGTACTCCAGCGGTCCGCTCTACGCGCCCGTCACCGGCTACTACTCGTACCAGTTCGGCCGCGGCGGGATCGAGCTCAACCAGAACAGCGAGCTGAACGGCTCCGACCCGTCGCTGGCGTTCCGCCGGGTCGTCGACGTGCTCACCGGCAAGGCTCAGGAGGGCGCGAGCGTCACCCTGACCCTGAACGCCGCGGCCCAGCAGGCGGCGTACACCGCCCTCGGGGACAACAAGGGCGCCGCGGTCGCGATCGAGCCGAAGACGGGCAAGGTCCTCGCCCTGGTCAGCAAGCCGTCGTACGACCCGAACCTGCTCGCCTCGCACGACCTGAGCAAGGCCAGCGACGCCTGGAAGTCGCTGAACGCGAGCAAGAACAAGCCGATGTCGAACCGGGCGATCAAAGAGCTCTACCCGCCGGGTTCGACCTTCAAGCTGGTCACCTCGGCGGCCGCGCTGTCCAGCGGCAAGTACAAGCCGGACACCCAGGTGAACTCGCCGGCCAGCCTGCCGCTGCCGCAGACCACGGTCCCGCTGCCGAACGAGAACGGCCGCAACTGCGGTGGCAGCGACCGGGCCACCCTGACGGTCGCGCTGCGACTGTCCTGCAACACCGCGTTCGCCTCGGTCGGTCTCGACCTCGGTGCGGACGCGCTGCGCGAGCAGGCCGAGAAGTTCGGCTTCGGTGAGCGGCAGCTGCCCGAGCTGGGCGCGGCCGCCAGCCAGTTCCCCGGCGACCCGAACGAACCGCAGGTCGCGCAGTCCGCGATCGGCCAGTTCGACGTCCGGGCCACCCCGCTGCAGATGGCGATGGTGGCGGCCGGGATCGCCAACAAGGGCACCGTGATGAAGCCGTACCTGGTGCAGAGCGTCCGGACCGCGGACCTGAAGACGGTCTCGGAGACCAAGCCGGAGGAGCTGCACCAGGCGGTCAGCCCGGAGGTCGCCAGCGAGCTGACCGCGATGATGGTGGATGTCGTCAAGAACGGCACCGGCAAGCCCGGCCAGATCAGCGGGATCGACGTGGCCGGCAAGACCGGTACGGCGCAGAGCGCGAAGGACCGGCCGCCGTACGCCTGGTTCACCGCCTTCGCGCCGGCCAACGACCCGCAGATCGCGGTCGCGGTGATCATCGAGGACGCGGTCGGCGTGGGCCGCGACGACATCGCCGGCGGCAAGCTGGCCGCGCCGGTCGCGAAGAAGATGATGGAAGCGGTGCTCGGCCGGTGATGACGATGCGATATAACCCGGTGACAGAGCGTCCGGCCGACAGTGTCCGGTGGATGGTCCGGGCTACCGTGGGCACTTTGAGTGAGATTTGGCCGAGTTCGATCCGCGCAGGTTGGAAGGCAGAGTAATGACATCGCAGGCACGTCTCGTCGGCGGTCGCTACGAAGAAGGCGAACCGCTCGGTCGAGGGGGGATGGCAGACGTCCGGAGGGGCATCGACAACCGTCTGGGCCGGGCCGTCGCGATCAAGCGGCTGCGCGTCGACCTGGCCAGCGACGCGACCTTCCAGGCGCGGTTCCGGCGGGAGGCCCAGTCGGCCGCCTCGCTGAACCACCCGACCATCGTGTCGGTCTACGACACCGGCGAGGAGCCGGACCCGAACGGCTCCGGCATCACCATTCCGTACATCGTGATGGAGCTGGTGACCGGCAAGACGCTGCGCGACCTGATCCGCGAGGGCCGCAAGATCATGCCCGAGCGCGCCCTGGAGATCACCTCCGGCGTGCTCGAGGCGCTCGACTACAGCCACCGGGCCGGCATCGTGCACCGCGACATCAAGCCCGGCAACGTGATGCTGACCCCGCAGGGTCAGGTCAAGGTGATGGACTTCGGCATCGCCCGGGCGGTCGCGGACACGTCGTCCACGATGACCCAGACGGCGGCCGTCATCGGCACCGCGCAGTACCTGTCGCCCGAGCAGGCCCGCGGCGAGACCGTGGACGCCCGCTCCGACCTGTACTCGACCGGCTGCCTGTTGTACGAACTGCTCGTCGGCCGGCCGCCGTTCGTCGGTGAGTCGCCCGTGTCGGTGGCCTACCAGCACGTCCGGGAAGAGCCGCTGCCGCCGTCGTCCTTCGACCCGGACATCCCGCCGGAGGTCGACGCCGTCGTCCTGAAGGCGCTGACGAAGAACCGCGAGCACCGGTACCAGAGCGCGAACGAGATGCGCCAGGACATCCACCGGGTACTGGCCGGCCAACAGGTGACCGCGCCGATGGCAGCCGTCGCCGAGACGCGCGCAATGGCGCCGACCCAGGTAGCGCCGGCCGCTGCGACCCAGGCCTACCAGCCGCAGACGCACGACCTGATGCCGCCCGACGACGGGGACGACGAAGCGCAGACCGCACGAGCCCGGCGCAACCGGGGTCTCGCGTACTTCCTGCTCGGCCTGGCGATCGTGGCGATCGCCGTCGGCGCCTACGCGATCATCACCAACATGGGCGACAAGGGCAACAACAACGGTGCGGGGCCGAGCACCAACACCAGTCAGCCCGTCGAGCAGGTCGAAGTACCGAAGGTCGAGGGACTCTCGATCACCGAGGCGACCCAGCTGCTGACCGATCAGGGGCTGAAGATCACCCAGACCTCCCAGGCCAGCAACACGGTCGGGAAGAGCACGGTGATCAGCCAGGACCCGGCGCCGGGCACCAAGCTGGACAAGGGCGCATCGGTGGCCCTCGTCGTATCGGCCGGCCGCGACACCTTCGCCGTACCGAACGTGGTCGGCAAGTCCGAGGACGCCGCGCGCAAGGCGCTCGAGGGGGCGGCCGGGCAGTTCAAGGTCGCGTCCAAGTCCAAGGAGGTCGAGAACGAGGCCCCCAAGGGCACGGTGCTCTCGATCGACCCGGGCCAGGACGGTCAGTACGCCAGGGGCACCAAGTTCACCCTGACCATCTCGACCGGACAGGTCCAGGTCACGGTGCCCGACGTCACCCAGCTGAGCAAGGAAGACGCCACCGCGCAGCTCAAGGCGCTGGGCCTGTCGGTCGGGTACGTCAACGACGACACCAACCCGAACGCGCCCGAGGGCACGGTGACCAAACAGAGCGTGGCCGCGAACACGAAGGTCCAGGAGGGCACCAAGGTGACTCTCTCGATCGCCGTGAAGGCCCCGCCGACGCCGCCGAGCACGGAGCCGACCGATCCGGGCAACACCGAAACGCCGATCATCCCCGGTGGCGGGGGTGGCGGCGGCGAGGGCAACGGCTGACCCGTAGTACCGCAGCCGTAGTACCGCAGACACGAAAGGCCGCTGGAGCACCTGCTCCGGCGGCCTTTTGCGTTGCTGGGACCAGTTTGCTGGGACTTAGCTGACGACCGGGGCCATCCCGGCGGAGCGCTCGACCGCGCTGGGGTCGCCGCAGATCTGGAGCCAGTTGGCGAGCATCCGGTGGCCGCCTTCGGTCAGTACCGACTCGGGGTGGAACTGCACGCCTTCGACCGGCAGGTCGCGGTGCCGGGCGGCCATGATCACGCCCGCCTCGGTCCGCGCGGTCACCTGCAGCTCGTCCGGCACGCTGTCCTGGGCGATCGCCAGCGAGTGGTACCGGGTCGCGGTGAACGGCGACGGCAACCCGGCCAGTACGCCGGCACCCTCGTGGAAGACCTGACTGGTCTTGCCGTGCAGCAACTCGTCCGCGCGGCCGACCACACCGCCGTACGCGACACCGATCGCCTGCAGGCCGAGGCAGACGCCGAAGATGGGCACCTCGCCGCCCTTCTGCTTGACGATCTCCACGCACGCGCCGGCTTCTTCCGGCGTGCCGGGGCCGGGGGAGAGCAGGACACCGTCGTACTCCGAGACCTGGTCAGGGGTGACCTCGTCGTTGCGCAGCACGGTCGTGTCGGCCTGCAACTGCTGCAGGTACTGGACGAGGTTGTAGACGAAGGAGTCGTAGTTGTCGACGACGAGGATCCGCGGCATGCGGACCATTGTCACAGACCGGCCGAAGCGGGGCCTTGCTCAGCCGCCGGTCGCCGAGGGACTGGTGCTCGGCGACTTCTCGAAGCCCGGCACGGTCGCGCTCTGCAGCTCCAGCGTGCCCTCGTAGGCGGGCATCGCGATCGAGGACTCGTTCTTCACCTCGTAGCCGAGCTGGAAGCGGACCACGTAGTCCTGCAGGTTCTCGATGTACTTCGAGTCGTCCAGCGCCTGCTGCAGCTTCTTGCGATCGCCGATCGCGGTGATCTTGTACGGCGGCAGGTAGGGCACGCCGTGCAGGACGACCGAGTTGCCGACGCACTTGATGCCCGTGGTCGAGATCACCCGGTGGTTCTGGATCGAGATCGCGTCGGCGCCACCGACCCACAGCGCGTTCACCACGGCCTGGATGTCCTGCTGGTGGATCACCAGCCAGTCGGCGTCCACGTCCGGGTTGTCCTTGACCACCTCGGGCGGGGCGTCCTTGAGCGTGACGGTGAGGCCGGCGCCGGTGACCGGCGTCGTGCCGACCTCCTCGGACAGGTCCTTCAGCTGCTTGGCCAGCTTGGGCTCGATCGAGCCCTGCTGGGCCTGCAGCTTCTCGATGTCCTGGGTCAGCGCCGCGTGCTGCCGGGTCAGGCTGGCGCTGCGCCGGCTCTGTTCCTCGACCAGGCCCGCCAGCGTAGTGTTACGACTGGGACGCAGATCGGTACCGCGGGCGTTCGTTGCGCTGGTCGCGAAGAGCAACCCGGCACACAGCAACGCCACCGGCGCACTTGCGCGCCAGAGCGAAAAACGCCGCAGCTTGCTCACCCGTGATCCCCTTGCTCTCGTCTGCACTACGCTAACCGAGGCCAGAGCTAGCTTATGTGTCCGCAGTAGGTGTCCGTTACGAGGAGTCGAGTCGTGCCCGAGTCGAGCAGTCGCAAGACCAAGAAGTCCGCCACCGACAAGGTCAAGGTGGAGAAGACTCCGAAGAAGCCGCGTACCACCAGCCGGGTGTGGGTCGCCCCGCTGATGCTGGCGTGCTGGCTGCTCGGACTCGCCTGGCTGGTCGTCTTCTACGTGGCCGGCCAGGACATCCCGGTGATGCGGGACCTGAACAACTGGAACCTGCTGATCGGCATGGGCCTGATTGCGGGCGGCTTCGTCGTCTCCACCCAGTGGATCTAGTCGCTTCCTGACGTACTGGTAGCGCGAACCTCAGCCGGCGATCGGGCGCAACCGGCTGAGGTTTCGTGGTCCACGACTGAATTACAGAGCTGTGGTTATCCACATGGGTATCCCCAGCTGTGCACAGATTTCGGCCGATTTGTCCCCAGGTTTTCCCCGGGATCCGGCCGGATCTGGGGGGAATTCGCCGAAATCTGTGGATAAAGAAGGTTTGATCACCGTCTTATCCACAGCTGGGGAGTAATCCTTCGAGCCGCGCGGCGAGGTCCTGGGGAAACTCGTGCCCGAGGCCCGGCAGCCGGTCCACGGTGAAGCCCAGCCCGGCCAGCTGTCCCTCGGCATCGTCCACAACCTCCAGCAGGTCGTCGGCCGTGCCGATCAGAATGCTGGCTGGTGACAACGCGTTCTGCGCGCTCTCCGGCAGGCCCCGCAGGGCAGGAGCCAGTACTACGGCTCCGCCCGCCGGCACAGGGTTGGCCTCGACGGCCCAGTTGAGCGCCACCCGTCCACCGGCCGAGAACCCAGCTGCGATCAGCGGCAGCTCCCGCAGTTGCGCGGGAAGCTGGTCGAGCGCCCGAGCGATGTCCTTCGCCGCCTCTGCCGGGTCTGGCCAGGTCCTGTACGCCGGCGACATCAGCTGGGATGACTCCACTCCGACCAGCGCATAGCCGAGCTCGAGCACCCCGGCCCAGTCCCGCATCGCATGCCGAGCCCGCTGCCCGGCTCCATGTAGAGCGACCACAACTCCGCAGAGATGGCGGCCCACCGCCTCGCCCGGCCCCGCGTCGTCCGGCCCCGCCTCAGCCGGCCCCGCCTCACTCGCCGGCGTTGGGTCGCTCGACCATTGCGGGAGTTGGACGAGTGGTGGGTCCTCCGCGGTGACGCGGCGGGCGCGGGAGGTCTCCAGGATCTGCTGGAAGGCGGGTAGGTACTGGAGGGCGGCCAGGTCGTCGTCGTCCGTGAGGATCTCTTCGGCCCACCAGGCTCCGGCAGCGCTCGCCTGCTGGAGGGTGGTGAGCGCCTCGGTCGTCTCGTGGATGGAGCCGAGGAGGCAGGCGCGCAGGTGGGCGAGCTCCGCAGCCCACGGCTCCAGGTCGGAGTCGGCGGCGTCCAGTAGATCCAAGGCGACCGGCTGCAGGCCCTCGTCGTACAGGGTGGAGATGCGGTCGGTCAGGTGGTCGTAGCGGTCCTCTGGAGTCTCCACCCAGGTAATCCTGCCATATATGTAGACGTCTACGTAGAGCTGTGCGTATAGTTCTACGTAGGAGGAGATACATCATGCCGAACAAGACGATCTACGTTTCCGACGACGACCTGGCGCTCTACAAGCGGGCCCAGGAACTCGCCGGCAACCTGTCCCAGGCCATCTCGACCGCGCTCCGGCGGTACGTCGAGATGGAGGAGGGCCGACTCGAGGGCTTCGACGAGATCACCGTCCGGGTCGGCCGCGGGACCGGCCGCAAGCAGCGGTTCTCCGGCGTCCTGCTGGCCGAGGGCGGCCGGTCCAACAAGAACGGCTACGAGGCCTTCAAGGTCTACCGGAGCCGGACCGGGAAGTTCGTCCTGCACGCCGACCGGAGCAACCTGTACGACCACGCCGGCACCGTCAACGGCGAGGAGCAGGACACCACCGGCTGGCGCAGCTGGATCGGCAGTTTCAGCAGCAACCAGACCTGGAGCATGGCCCAGGGCGAGTCGACGCTGCACATCGTGGAAACGGTGGAAGAGCTCCGGGACCTGATCCCGGACGACCTCTACACCCTGGTCGAGGACGCGGCCGAGCAGCCGACCGTCGAGGACCTCGACATCTGATCCCCGCAGTCCCCAACTGAACAGCTCCCGCCGACGGCGGCTCACGAACGAGCCGGCCGGCTGGATCCGCACGCCCTGAATCTCCTCCTCCACACCTCTCACACCACCTGGGTCAGGTTCACCCTGCCCGAAACCAAGCGAGGACCCATGAACAGCTCAACCCCGGCGCTCGACGTCACCGGCCTGCGCAAGGCCTACGGCGACCACCTCGTGCTCGACGGCATCGACCTGAATGTTGCCGAAGGCACCATCTTTTCCCTGCTCGGCCCGAACGGCGCCGGCAAGACCACCGTGGTGCAGATCCTGTCCACCCTGATCACCGCCGACGCCGGCCAGATCCGGGTCGCGGGCCACGACCTCAACGCCGACCCCGAGGCGGTCCGCGCGGCGATCGGCGTGACCGGTCAGTTCTCCGCGGTCGACGGTCTGCTGACCGGCACGGAGAACCTGATCATGATGGCCGACCTGTACCACCTCGGCCGGGTGGAAGGACGCCGCCGGGCAGCCGAGTTGCTCGAACAGTTCGACCTGGTCGAGGCGGGCAAGAAGCCCGCGATGACGTACTCCGGTGGCATGAAACGCCGGCTCGACCTGGCGATGACGCTGGTCGGCAGCCCGCGGATCATCTTCCTGGACGAGCCGACGACCGGGCTGGACCCGCGCAGCCGGCACAACATGTGGCAGATCATCCGCGAACTGGTCGCCGGTGGCGTCACGGTCCTCCTCACCACGCAGTACCTGGAGGAAGCGGACCAACTCGCCGACCAGATCGCGGTACTGGACCACGGCAAGCTGGTTGCCCAGGGCACGCCCGAGCAACTGAAGCGGCTCGCACCGGGTGGACATGTCCGGCTCCGGTTCAACGCACCCGACGAGTTCGCCCTTGCTGGCCAGGTACTTCAGGCCTCCCACCGCGACGAGGAGGCCCTGGTCCTCCAGGTGCCGAACGACGGCAGCGTGCAGGCCCTGCGCGCCCTACTGGCCCAGCTCGACAACGCCTCCCTCGAGGTGGACGAACTGACCGTCCACACCCCTGACCTGGATGACGTGTTCTTCGCCGTCACCGGCCAGCCCACCAGCACCGACACCGACACCCAGAAAGTGATGAGCAAATGAGCACCGTGAGCTACCCGTTGGCCGATACTGCCACCATGTTGCGCCGCAACCTGCGGCACGCCCAGCGCTACCCCGGACTGTCGCTCGGCGCCCTCGGGATGCCGGTGATCATGATGCTGCTGTTCGGCCTGGTCTTCGGCAAGACCTTCTCAGCCGGGATCGGCGGCGCCGGCGGTTTCGACTACATCGACTTCCTCACGCCGGGCATCCTGCTGATGTCGATCGCGTCCGGGACGATGTCCCCCGCGGTCGGTGCCGCCATGGACGTGTCCGACGGCATCGTCGCGAGGTTCCGGACGATGGCGATCTTCCGGCCCGCCGTGCTGACCGGGCACGTGCTCGGCAACGTGATCCTGACGACCGTCAGCCTGGTCCTGGTAGTCGGCTTCGCCGTCCTGATCGGGTTCCGCCCGAACGCGTCGGTCGTCGACTGGCTGCTGGCTGCGGGCTTGCTGATCGCGCTGACCGTCGCGTTGACCTGGTTCGCGATCGCGCTCGGCCTCACCAGCAAGACCGCCGAGGGCGCGAGCAACATCGTCCTGCCGATCAGCCTGCTGCTGCCCTTCCTGAGCAACACCTTCATCCCGCTGGAGGCGATGCCGAGCGGCATCCGCTGGTTCGCCGAGTACCAGCCCTTCACCGCCGTCATCGACACCCTCCGGCACCTGCTGCTCGGAATGCCGATGGATCGCGGTACCGGCTGGCTGGCCGTCGCCTGGTGCGTGGCCATCGCCCTGGTCGGCTACTTCTGGGCCCAGAAGACCTACAACAAGGGCACCGCCGCCTGAAAGTCACAGTTTTGAGCGGTCGCTCAAAACTGGGTCTATGCTGGCGAGCATGACGCCCGCTGAGCCTCCAGACCCGTCCGACCACCAACCGCCGTACCCGGCGCCCGAACCGGCCCCGGCTCCCACCCCAGGGAGCCGGGGCGGTCGCGTCGCCGCCCTCGGGATCGTCGCGGTGACCGGGGTGACCGCGCCGTTTCTGCTCGTGCGCTGCGGACACCTGGACACCGCCGCGCTCTTCGTCGGGGTGCCGCTGGTTCTGGCGGTGATCATCGCCCTCGCCCCACCGGCCAAGAGCCTGCACGGACTGACCTTCCGGGTGGTCACCTTCGGCCTGCTGATCACCTCGGCCTTCCTGCACGAGGGCGCCGCCTGCGTACTGATGGCCGCACCCCTTGTCTACGGCGTCGGCCATCTCGGCGCCGAGATCGTTCGGCAGGCCCGCCAGTACGACGAACGCAGGCGCGCCGCGCTCGCCGTCGTACCGCTCCTGCTGCTCGCCAGCCTCGAGGGCACCGCCTACCGGGTCGACCCCGTCCAGACCGTGACGACCGAGCGGGTGGTCGCGATGTCGCCGCAGCAGGTCGAGCAGCGGCTCCAGCGCGGACCGGACTTCTCGGCCACCCGGCCGTTCCTGCTGAGGTTCAGCGGCTACCCGACGCCGACGGCCGCGAGTGGCGACGGGCTCGCCGTCGGGACCAGGTGGACCTTCACGATGGCCGGCGGACCGATCGTCACCGAGGTCCGCTCGCGGGACGATCGGCGGATCGAGTTCGCGGTCGTCTCGGACCAGTCGAAGACGCAGCGCTGGCTCAGCTGGCAACGAGCGGTGATCCGGCTGACTCCGCGGGCAGACGGAGACACCGCGGTGACAATGGAGCTCTCCTTCACCCGCCGGCTCGACCCCAGCTGGTACTTCGGACCTATCGAGGGCGCGATGGTCGGAGCAGGTCTCGATCACTTCGCCGACTCGCTCGGGCTGGTCGACGATGCTTGAGACCGCGGTACTGCGCTGGCTCTGCCTGGTCGTACCGGTCGGGCTGGCCGTCGTCCTGTGGCGGCGACCTGATCACAGGACGGCCGGAGCAGTCCTGCTGTCGTTCTTGAGTGCCTTCGTCGGTGTCGGCGTGGCCAACCAGGTCGCACTTGCCGCTGGCTGGTGGCAGTTCAAGGTGACCGGCGGACTCTTCCTAGACGTCCCGCTGGACCTGTGGCTTGGCTGGGCCGTTCTCTGGGGACCGATACCGCTCCTGCTCCGGCGTCGCGTGCCGGTCTGGGCAGTGGTGCTCTTCTACGGCTGGCTGGACGTCCTCCTCATGCCCAGCCTCGACAGCCTGTTCCAGCTGAACCACCACTGGCTGTACGGCGAACTGGTCAGCCTCCTGCTGGGAGTGCCACCCGCCCTGCTCCTGGGCAGGTGGACCATCGACCAGCAGCAGCTCGCTTGTCGAGTGGTCCTGCAACTGCTCACCTTCACCGGGCTGACCCTCTGGCTACTCCCGTCGGCGGTGATGGCTCGTGGCGACGGCGGCTGGAGTCATCTGGTCGACGACCCGCTGTGGCGGAGCTCCAGCGTCCTGCAGTTGATGGCGCTGGCCGCAGTACCGGCGTTGTCGGGGATGGTCGAGTTCGCTGTCCGTGGCGGTGGTACGCCGTACCCGTGGGATCCGCCGAGCAGGCTGGTCACGACCGGGCCGTACGCCTATATCGCCAACCCCATGCAGGTGTCCGCAGTACTGATGCTCGCCTTGCTGGCCGTTGGGACCCACAGCTGGTCCCTTGCGGCGGCGGCAGTCGGGGCACTGGCGTTCGTCCGCTTCGTGGCGGACCTGCATGAGCGCGGCGATCTGGCGAGCCGGTTGGGAAGGCAGTGGCTGGCCTATGACGCGGAGGTGAAGCAGTGGCGAGTCAGGCGCAGGCCGTACGTGGCAGAACCCGCTGCGCTCTATCTATCGGACACCTGCATCATTTGCCGGCAGACGCGGGCTCTAGTTGAGTGCACCAACCCACGGGACCTCACTATCCGTGCTGCCGAGGGATATACGGTGGCCGGGCTGCGCCGGGCTCTGTACGTCGGACCCGACGGCCTCCAGGCCAGCGGACTGGCAGCTGTGGCCCGTGGACTGGAGCACAGCGGTCCGGGATGGGCATACCTGGGCTGGTCGATCAGGTTGCCCGTGGTCCGCCCGATGCTGCAGTTGCTGGTCGACGGGATGGGCGGTGGACCACGGCAGCTGCCGATGGCGAAGGAGACATGATGGCGAAGGACACCCGGGCAGGCTTGCTACAGGCCGCGCTGCAGACCATTGGCGAACTCGGCTTCGCCGGGGCCTCCGCCAGGCACATCGCCGCGGCTGCCGGGCAGAACCAGGCGCTGGTCTTCTACCACTTCGGCACGGTCAACGAGCTGATTGCCGAGGCCTGCCGGACCAGTACGGAGCAGCGGATCGCGCTCTACCGGGATGAGTTCGACAAGGCGAGTACGTTCGCCGAGCTACTCACAGTCGGCCGCCGGGTGCACGACACGGAGCATGCTGAGGGCAACGTCGCAGTACTGGCTCAGTTGCTCGCTGGTGCTCGCGGCAACGAGGTGGTCGGGGCAGCGGTCGCCGATGCGATCAACCTCTGGGTGGTCGAGGTGGAGAAGACCCTGCAGCGAGTGCTTGCCGGCAGCCCGTTGCTCCCGCTGGTCGACCTGGGCGGTCTGGCCAGGGCGATCTCGGCGGGATTCGTCGGCATCGAACTGCTCGACGGGATCGACCCCGCCGGCGCGACCCGCGCATTGGGGTCGCTCGAGCAGCTCGCAGTACTGACCGAGACCCTGCTGACCGAGCTGGACAACCTCGGCCCGGTCACCAGCCGCGTCGTCAGGCGGAAGCTGCGGCCACTCAGCCCGTAAGGGCCTCGCGTTCAGCGACTGCGTCGACCGGTTCGCCGGTCGACCACGATCAGCACGGTCCCGGCCGCCAACAGGATGAGCGCCATGGCTGCCACCCCGAACCCGAACGGGCTACCGGTGTCCGGCAGATCACCACCCGGTACATGCGGTGTCGGCTTGGGCTGACCGGGCGGCGCGACAGTGACCGTGACTGTGCTGGTGTTGTCCTTCGGGTCCGGGTCAGGAGTTCCTGACGTCGCGGTCGCCGTGTTCACCACCGACTTGCTGCCGTACTTCGGATCCACCACAACGTCGAGCACGATCACCGCCGTCGCACCAGGGTCGAGCCGGTCGAGCGAGCAGGTGAGGAGCTGCCCGGTGGCCTTGCACCGTGCCGGTGTCGTCCGCAACCGCAGTCCGGCCGCCAGCTCATCGGTGACGGAGATCTTCAGCGCCGTCGACGGACCCGTGTTGTGCACCGCGATCCGGTAACGCAACGACCCACCGGCGACCACGGTCGGACTTGACGCTGTCTTGAAGACCTCGAGGTTCGCCGACCTGCCCGGGCGACCGCTGACCTTCGCCTCGTTGTTGGTGGTCACCGGATCCGGCGTGGCCGACCCCACCCGCGCCACGTTCTCCAGCTCCCCGTTGAACCCCGGTACGACGGTCGCCGTGATCGTCACCGTGAGAGTCGCGCCTTCCGCGAGCGACGCCGTACCGCACTGGACTGTCCCAGCGTCCGGAGCATCGGGCGCACCCGGCGTCGTCGGCGGCAACAGGACGCAGGGGGCCGTCGCAGACACGTTGGTCAGGCCGCGCGGCAACTGGTCGGTGATGACGACCTTGTGCGCGTCGGACGGGCCGTTGTTCTTCACCGTCAGCGTGTAGGTCACCTTCGCACCGGCGACCGGGTCGGCCGGGGCCATCGTCTTGGTGATGGCCAGGTCCGCCTGAGCGACCACTGGCGAGACGCTCGTACCGGTGTTGTTGTCCTTGTCCGGATCGGGCGTCGGTGACGTGGCGGTCGCGGTGTTGGTCACCGGCGCGCCGTCGTACCCGGCGGCCAGCTTGACCCGCACCGAGAGGAGCAGCTGCCCGATCGGTACGTCGCCGAGTGCGCAGCGGACCGTGGATCCGTCGACCTGGCACGGCGTGCCGGCCGACACGATGGTCAGACCGGCCGGGACGGGGTCGGTCACGACCACCGAACGCGCGACCGACGGGCCGGTGTTGGTCACCACGATCGCGTAGTCGAACGTACTGCCCGGGGTAACGGTCCCCGGCTGGGACTGCTTGGTGACCTGGACGTCCGCGCTGGTTCCGACCGGGATCGTGACGGTCGAGCTGTTGTTGGTGTCATCGGGATCGGGCACCGGCGAGGTCACCGTTGCGGTGTTCTCCACCGTCGTGCCGGTGTAGCCGGAGTCGAGCGCCGCGGTGACGACAACCTTCGCCGAGCCGCCGGCAACAAGCTTGCCGAGTGCACACTCGATCTTCGGCCCGATGACCTTGCAATCGGGCTCGACCTTCAGCACGGTGAGTCCGGCCGGGAGCGTGTCGGTCAGGACGACCGAGGTCGCGTCGGACGGGCCGTGGTTGACGACGGTGAGGCGATAGGTCACGCCACCGCCGGCGGTCGCCGACTTCTCGTCGCTGGTCTTGATGACCTCGACGTCGGCGGCCTGGTCGACCTGGGTGGTGATCGTGCTGGTGTTGTCCGACTCGTTCGGGTCCGGTGTCGTGCTGGTGACACCGGCCGCGTTGGTGATCGGAGCGGTCTGCTTCGAGTCGACCCTGACCCGGATCTGTACGACGGCGTCGGCGCCCGGGCTCATTGCCCCGAGCGTGCAGCTCACGGCTGTCGTACAGTCGCCGTCAGCACTGGTTGCCTCTAGCACCGATACGCCGGCCGGCAGGGTGTCGGTCACCGTGACCGCCTGAGCGCTGGACGGACCGGCGTTGTGCACCGTCAGGGTGTAGAGCCCATCGCCGCCCGCGATGAGCGGATCCGGCTTCACGGACTTGCTGATCGACAGGTCGGCCTCAGCAGTCACCACAGTCTCGGCGGTGTCCCGATTGTTGGCGTCGTTCGGATCGGGCGTCTGCGAACTGACCGTCGCGGCATTGGCCAGCTTGCCGGGGGCAATGGCCGGATCGACCTTGGTCAGCACGGTGACGATCAGCTCGGCGCCCGGCCTGAGGCGACCGGCCGGGCAGATCACGACCGGCTCCGAGACCGACGGATCCTGCAGACACTCGCCGGCCGAGCTCGAGCCGCGGACGTAGGTCGTCCCCGCGGGCAACGTGTCGGTGACCACGGCGCCGACAGCGTCGGACGGACCGGAATTGCGAACCGTCAGCGTGTAGCTCAGTTCGTTGCCTGCAACAACGGTCGCGGGGGCGGACTTGGCGATCGAGAGATCCGCCCGCGCCTGGACTGTCGTCGTACTGGTCGCGGTGTTGTCGGAGTCGGTCGGATCCTCCGGCGTCTTCGCACCGGCCGAGGCGGTGTTGGTCAGCGCTCCTGGCGGGGTGGCCGGAGCGACCGTGCCGGTAACCGTGACCACGAAACTGTCGCCCGCAGCCAGTGTTGCCAGCTCACAGGTGACTCGATCGTCGGTGGCCTTGCAGGTCGCGCCGCCGGTCGCCGACGCGCTCACGCCGGTGACGGCGGCCGGTACGTCGTCGTCCATGCTCACGCTCTGGGCGTCGGAGGGCCCGACGTTCCCGACGGTCAGCGTGTAGGTGATCGCCGCGCCAGCGACCACCGGGTCCGGGCTGACGGACTTGGTCAGCGTGATGTTCGCCTGCGCGCCGGTGAGCAGTGTGTACGTCGCAGTGTTGTTGCCGGCCACCGGATCCGGGGTCGGCGATGACACCTCGGCTGTGTTGGCGAGCTCGTTCGGCGGCGTGCCGGACGGGACGTTCGCGACCACACTGATGGTGATCTCGTCACCCGGGGCAACGGTTCCGACCGCGCAGGTGACCGTGCCGTCGGCCTGGTCGCAAGAGCCCTTCGACGAGGCGGCCGAGACGTACTTCAGCGGGGCCGGAACTGGGTCTGTCACAGTCACCGATCGCGCGGCGGACGGACCATTGTTGGTGATCGTCAGCAGGTAGGTGACCGGCTTGCCGGCCTGGACCGGCGCGGGTTGCGCGGTCTTGGTGATCGCCAGGTCCGCGCTCGCGCTGAGATTGTCGGAGGTACGGCCGGTGTTGTTGGCAGTCTCCGGGTCAGGCGTCGTACTGGTCGCCGTCGCGCTGTTGACCAGCGTCCCGGTGGCCGTCGCGGACACCTTGGCCGTGACGGTGATCGTGGCGGTCGAGCCCGCTCCGAGGTCGCCGAGCACGCAGCGAACCTGCCCGGACGACACCGTGCAGGAGCCGGCCGTCGAGTCGGCTGTCGCCTCGCTCAAGGCCGCCGGCAGGTCATCGGCCACCTGGACCGCGCGGGCATCCGACGGGCCGTCGTTGTGCACCGAGATCCGGTAGGTGACCGGCTTGCCCGGGACCACCGGAGTCGTGACGGTCTGCTT
Organism: Kribbella sp. NBC_00382; assembly: GCF_036067295.1. Lineage (NCBI taxonomy): Bacteria > Bacillati > Actinomycetota > Actinomycetes > Propionibacteriales > Kribbellaceae > Kribbella > Kribbella sp. NBC_00382. The sequence continues at coordinate 2,392,440 of NZ_CP107954.1, read as the reverse complement.
GCCGACGATCAGGTCGGCCTTCGGATCGCCCGGCGTGAGCGTCGCCGTACCGGTGTTGTTGGAAGGGTCCGGGTCCGGAGTCGTGCTGGAGACCGCAGCGCTGTTGGTCAGCGGACCACCTTGGTACGCCGAATCGAGGGTCGCGGTGATCTGCACGACCAGCGTGGCCTTGCCTGCCAGGCTGTCGACGAGACAGGTGATCTCTTGGCCGGCCGCCGAACATCCCGCGGGAGGCGGTGCCTGCGCATCGACGATCGTCAGACCGGCCGGGAGCGAGTCCGCGATCCGGACCTGCTGCGCCTCGGACGGGCCGTTGTTGCGGATGGTCAGCGTGTACTTGACCCTCTCACCGGCCGATGGGTTGGTCGGGACGACCGCCTTGTCGAGGGAGAGGTCGGCGACGTGGGTGACCGGGGTGGTGACCGAGTCCGTGTTGTTGGCGGGATTCGGGTCGGAGGTCGAGGTGGTCGCGGTGGCGACGTTCGTCAGACCAGTCGCCGTGCCGGCGGCCGGAACCCGGACCACCACCGCGATCGAAACGCTCGCACCAGACGGGATCTCCCCGAGTACACAGTCCACCTTGCCGGCGGCCGGCGTGCACGTGCCTTGGGCGGGCTTGGCCGCGACCAGCTCGACGCCGTCGGGCAGGGTGTCGGTGACCGCGACGTCCTTCGCCGTACTCGGACCGTTGTTCTTGGCGACAATCGTGTAGGTCAGGTCGGCGCCGGCCGGTACCGGATCCGGCGTACCCGTCTTGGTGAGCTGGAGATCGGCCGACGCCGCGACCGGCGTACGGACCTCGTCGGCGCGGTAGGTGTACGGCTTGCCGAGGGTCTCGGCCGTGTAGTCGAGGTAGCCGGTGTTCACCACCGTGGTCCCGGCCGAGGCGTCGTCGAGGGTGACCTGAAAGTGGACCGTGGTGCTCTGGTTCTTCTTCAGGCGGCCGCCGGTGGTTGCGTTCGCTCCGGTGCCGACCCGGAAGCGGACGGTTCGCGAGGCGACGTCGTACTCCGCCTGGTCGTCACCGGGCTGGTCCGTCTTGGCGCCCACCCCAGCGCCCGCGGACACCGCGAGCGAGCCCGGTACGTAGGTCGTGTTCGACGGCAGGGCATCGCGGACCACGGCCTTCAGCGCGTCGTCGTCACCGGTGTTGCCGTAGCTGAGGGCGTACTCGAGGGTGTCGCCGATCTTCGCCGGAGCGTTGCCGGCCAGGTTGCGGACCGTCTTGGTGCCCTTGATCGCCGGGGCGTAGAGGTCGATCTGGGTGGTGAGCGCGGCCGGGTAGTAGAAGTCGCCGGTGCTGGCGAAGGTCAGCTCGGCGCTGGTGGCGCTGTTCGCGAGGATGCCGGCGCCGTCCACCACCTTCGCGTCCAGACCGAGGTTGTTCAGCGCCGCCGGCTGGCGGTCGGTGAGGTTGCTGCCGGCATCGGTCACCCGGCTGCCGAAGAAGTTCGCCGACGGGCTCTGGCCGTCCGCGAGCCGGGTGCCGTTCACCGCGAAGTAGTCGCCGCTGATGCCGGCGTCGCCTTCGTACGTGACGCTGCCGAAGCGGGCGTTCACCGCGCCGCTCGGCGGGGCCAAGAAGCCTGAGATGCTGGTCTTGATCACGTCACCCGTGGTCACCCGCGCGTAGCCGTTGAAGACGGTCAGGTCGCGCAGTGGCTCGTCCGGGTCTTCGTAGGCGATCACCAGGCTCCAGCCGGCGTACCGGTCGGATCCTGTGCCTGCGGCGATATCTGCACCCCAGTACTTACCGCTGCCGGCCTTCTGCACCTCCCCGGTGACGTCGAGGTAGGAGGAGTAGTCCTTGGTCCCGGCGCTCAGATAGTCGGTCCGCCCGGCCGTCATCGTCTGGTACGCCGGCTCTCCCGGAACCTTGAGCTTGATCGTCGTGCCGTCGCCGGCACTCGCCGTACCGCCGGTGCCTGCGGCGCGACTGGATCCCCAGAACAGACCGGCGTACAGGACCTTCGCGCCGTCGGGCAGGCTGACCGTGGCCGCGGACGAGGACTTCGTCGTCGCATCGGAGTCCGCGTCGAGCAGGCGCATCGTCCATTCGTTGTTCGAGGCGCCGGCACTGCTGCCGCCCAGCGCCGACCTGCAGGCGGTGTCCGCGGTGTCACAGGTCTCGAGCGCGTTGCCGGTGATCCGGATCCCGCCGTTGGTCTGGGCGCCGAACACCTTGCCGAAGGTGCGGATCGTTTCCGCGCGGGCTGTTGCCGTGGGCACCAGACCGAATCCGGCGACGAGCAGCAGTGCAAGCCCTAGGCGTAGCCGACCCATCCGTGATCCCCGTTCGTCGGTGGCGGGCGGACGCCGTCACCTACATATCACAGTAAGTAGTCTCGCAGCTACGCGCCGTGCTGGAGCGGGCCGTCAGATGAGGGCTGCGGCGCCGAGGTTGTTGGCTCTCGAGTCGATGTGACGGGGGACCATCACGTTGCAGTCCGGGTTGGTGATCGGCGGGCCGGCCACCACGCGGAGCGGGATCAGGCCGGTCCAGTGCGGGAGGTCGAGGTCTTCCTCGTCGTCGTTCGCAGCGCCGGAGCGGGACTTGACCGAGGCCTCGGTGAGGGAGAGGGCCAGGACCGAGGTCTTGGCGAGCTCCTTGCGGTTCGGCGGGCGGACTTCGGTGGAGCGACCGGGGACGAGGTGGTCGACGATCCGGTTGAGGCCATGCAGCTTCTCGTCGGAGTCGGTGAGCAGCCGGGGGACGCCGAAGATGACCGCCGAGCGGTAGTTCACCGAGTGGTGGAAGGCAGACCGGGCGAGCACCAGGCCGTCGGTGTGGGTGATCGTGACGCAGATCGTCTGGTCGGGCGAGGCCACCACGCTGCGCGCGGCCACCGAGCCGTGCAGGTAGAGGGTGCCGTCGTCGCCGGCGTCGAGGTCCACTCCGTACGCCGTGGGCAGCACGAGCGGGGTTCCGTCGACGATCACGCCGAGGTGGCAGAACATGCCGTCGAGCAGGACCTCGTGCAGCGCGGTGCGTTCGGTCGCGGCGCGTTCCTTCTCCCGGCGTAGCTTGGTCCGGGTGGTCGGGGAGAGTGGTGTGGTGGTCATGTTTCCAGCTTGACGGCTCAGTGGCATGCTGGCACGGTCCATTCCCGCCCGAATCAGGTAGTCCACTTTGGAGAGCTCGCTCCCGCTCGTCCTGAGCCGCGACGGCACCGGCCCGCTGCACCTCCAGCTGGCCGAACAATTCCGCGCGGCCATTCGCGACGGGCGCTTGCAGGCCGGGCATCGGCTGCCGTCCACTCGCGATCTGGCGAAGGACCTCTCCGTGTCGCGTTCGGTGGCACAGGCGGCGTACGACCAGCTGCACGCGGAGGGCTGGATCGCGGGGCGAACCGGCTCGGGCACCTACGTGGCGGACGTAGTACCGCTGCCGCCGGTACGCCGACCGCGGGCGCGGCCGACCGAGCCTGCGGACGAAGAACTCCTGACGCTCCGCCCCGGCATCCCGTTTGTCGGGCCGACGTCGGACGCCGGCTGGAAGCGCGCCTGGCGGGAAGTGGCGGCTCAACCACCGGCGCGTGGCTACGACCATCCCGCTGGCCTTCCAGAGCTACGGGCCGCCCTGGTCGAGCATGTCGGTCGGGTCCGTGGCATCTCCTGTGGACCCGAGAACGTGATGATCACCAACGGCACCATGCACGGGCTTCACCTGCTGCTGACCGTCCGCGGCCGGCCCGGCGAACGGTTCGCCGTTGAGGACCCGGGCTACCTCAGTGCGGCGATCACCGCCCGGCAGCACGGGCTCGAGGTGGTCGACATCCCGGTCGACGAGGACGGCCTGGTGGTGTCCGAGCTGGACTCGGACCTGGCGGCCGTCTACGTCACGCCGTCGCATCAGTACCCGCTCGGCGGCCGGCTACCCGTTGCCCGACGCAACGAGTTGATCCGCTGGGCACGCCGGACCGGCGCGACGCTGATCGAGGACGACTACGACAGCGAGTTCCGGTACGACGTAGCGCCGCTGCCCGCCCTTGCCCAGCTCGACCTCGACCGGGTGGTCCACCTGGGCACACTGTCCAAGCTCATCAGCCCGTCGCTGCGACTCGGCTGGCTGGTCGCCTCCGCCGAGACGGTCGACCGGCTGGCGGCGTACCGGGAAGAGGCGAGCGACTGGCCCGCCTGGCCGATTCAGGTCGCGTTCCTGGCCATGCTCCGCGACGGCTACCTCGACCAGGTCATCCGCCGATCGAAACGCCTGTACTCCGAACGCCGCAACCACACGTGTGCCGTGCTGGAGCCGTACGGCCAGATCGTCGGCCAGGACGCAGGCCTCCACATCACCCTGCTCCTCCCCCCAGGAGCAGACGACTCCGCCATCGCCGCGGCGGCCCGAGCGGCCGGCGTGATCGTCGCCCCGCTCTCCGACTACCGCCGCTCCATCCCCGGCCCCCAAGGCCTGGTGATCGGCTACGCCACCCCAACCGACGCAGACTTCCACCAGGCCTTGGACACCCTCTGCGAAGTGCTCAGCCGCCGGTGAGCGGGTCGAGGTCCGCGACGACGCCCCAACGGAAGTTCACCGCGTCGGGGAAGGTGCCGTTGACCTTGCCCAGGTTCTGGATGACCGTGGCAGCGCCGTTGGCGTGGCTGACGGCGTAGGTGTAACCCGACTTGGTGTCGTTGTCGATGCCGAGCAGCAGGGTGCCGGAGACGCCGCACTTGTTGGCGATCAGCTTCTCGAAGCCGCCCCAGCCGGACGGGCGGACCTTGGTGACGACGGGCTTCATCGGGCTCGTGGCCGGGATCTTGATCGTGTAGAGCGCGCCGCCGCTGAGGTTGGCGAGGAACGTGTCGTACGTGGCGGTCTTGCCGATCAGCGCCAGCGACTTGACCGACTGGAAGCCGGCCGTGGAGCCGGTCGAGCGCCACGAAGAGCCCGAGTTGTCCCAGCGGAACAGGCTGCCGTCGGTCCGCAGCCCGTAGGCCGTGTGGCGCTGGGTGTTGCCGGAGATGTAGGCCGAGGTCTCGAGCGCCTTGAAGTTCGTCCAGCCGCCACCGACCTTGGTCAGCGAGTTGGGCGTGGAGGTGTCGATCTCACCGGTGCCGTCCTGCGAGTACGAGTGCCGGTAGAGGCCGTCGCCCTGGAGCACGTAGCCGAAGATGTCCAGGCCGGAGATGTTCGGCTCGCTGATGAAGTAGGAGCTGACCCGCACCTTGCCCGGCTGGTACACGCCGTGTGCCGTTCTCGTCTGGCCTTTGACCGGCGGAATGCCGCCGACCGAGCCGGTGGTCTGCCCGCCGAGCGCGGTCACCGATCCGGCGCTCAGTTCGCAGGCCGCGACGGTACTTGTCGCAGAGGCGCCGGCAGCGTGTGCGGGTGCGGCCAGCGCGGCGGTGCTCAGCGCGGCCGTCCCGGCGAGTGCCAGGCCGGCGCGGAAGAGGTTTCGTGCAGTCACAATCGTCCCCTAAACGGTTGGTCCGTGCGTGTATCGCTTTCATACCTCTAGATGCGGACCGGACCAGAAAGGTTTAGGGCTTCGCCGGATTACGTTGCTGTGGCGGCTGGACGACAGGTTCGTCACCGTTCCAGGTGAGCTCGGACAGCCACATCGTCCGGCCGGGCGGATCGACGCCGATCAGAGCCGGGTCCCAGGCGTGGTAGACGAACCAGTATCGGCCGTCCTTGACGAGCACCATGTTGTGGCCGGGGCCGGCCGCGTCGGCCGAGGTGGTGAGGACGGGATCGCCCGACTTCACACAGGGGCCGGCCGGGGTTTCGCAGAGCGCGTGACCGACGGCGTACTCCGCCTTGTCGTAGGCGTTGGCCGAGTAGAAGAGGTGGAACTTACCGTTGCGCTCGACAACGTACGGCGCCTCGACCAGGTTGCCCTCCCACGGCAGCGTCTGCTTGATCAGCCGGGTCGTCTCGCCGACCAGCGTCAGCCCGTCGGGCGACAGCTTGGAGACGTAGATCCAGGTGTCGACGCCGATCGCGTTGCCGTCGTTCTTCCAGTACAGCCAGCGCTGCCCGGTCGAGTCCTGGAACGGGCTGGCGTCGATCGATCCACCCTCGGATACCTGACAGACCAAGGGCTTCCTCGATTTGTCGACATATGGACCTTTGGCCTCGGCGGCCACCGCGACACCCACACACTGCCGCCCCGCTGCATCGTCGGAAGTCGTGTAATACATGACGAATCGGTCGTCTCCATGGACTGCGACCTCCGGTGCCCAGACCTTCCCGGCCGAGGTCCAGTCAGGCAGCGACGGCAGCGCATCGCCGACCTGGTCCCACGACACCAGGTCCGTGGACTTCAGCGTCTGAATGTTGCCGAGCGGCCCGTTCGTCGCGAACGCGTAGTACTGCGCACCGACCGCGATCACCTGCGGATCGGCGAAGTTGCCGTCGTACACCGGATTCGTGAAACCCATCGCAGTCCCTTCAGAAGGAGCCCCGGGATGAGCACCGCCGGGGTTGCTGCACCCCGCCGCCAGTGATACCAGCAGCAGCAACCCCGGCCAGCGCGGCATCACTTGCTCGCGTAGAACCGCAAGTAGTCGAACGTGGCCACCGGCGGTGGGTTGGATCCGGTCTGGTCGCCATGGGCGTACAGACCGAGCTTTGGCGTCACCCCAGCGGGCAGCACCCAAGACGCACCCCAGGTCCATTTCTTCCCATCGGTGCTCGTACCCGCCCGGTACACGTGCTCCCCGGCCGCATTGCGGTGATAGGCCAGCCGCATCCACATCGTCGGCGCCGGCCGCCCGATCGCCGCCCCGCCGTAGATCGTTGCGCCGTCAGACGGTCGAGCCACCAACTCCCGGCCGAACTCGGTCTGCCGCGTCTTCCAGATCGACACGTCGCCGAGCCGGGCGAAGTCGTCGTCGTTCAGATACGCGATCATCCCGGCCTGCTGGTAGTTGCGGATGTCGCCCTCCCCGAGGTCCAGGTGCAGCTTCGTCTCCGCGATCCAGCTGTCCCTGGCCGGCGTCTGGTGGAAGAGCAGCCCGGCGTTGTTGCCGGACCCGACCAGATCGGTGTTCTGCAACGGCCACGATAAGTTGCCATTAGCAACAACAGCACTGGCGTCCGGTCGCACCCACGACCACTTGTCACCAAGGGCCGCACCGTTGAAGTCGTCGTTGGCCAGCACCTTCCCGGCGACCGGGACCGCGGCGGCCCGGCGTACCGGCTCCGCGACCGAACGGACCGTCAGGTTGTCCACCTCTGCTGTCCCCAGCCAGCTCACCGGAGCCGCTCGTACCTTCAAGCCGTGTACGTCGAGCCGTGCCTCCGCGTAGAGATCGCCCAACCCCGCGTCGTTGACTCGAGCGGTAACGGTGGCCCCAGAAACCTGCACCACAAGGTGATTCCACTGCCCGCGCACGAAGTCCCCGGGCAAAGCCGCACTCGCAGCCTGCCCACCCGCAACAACGGTGATCTTGTCCCGTCCAACAGTGACCATATTCCCGCCACCACCGACCACGGTAGTAAAGCTGCTCCCAAGCCGCACATCAGCCTCGACCCGCACCGAACCGGCGGGCGCAGACTGCCGCGTCGTCGCAGCCCCACGGATGGAAGCAGTGGGTCCACCAAGCGAGTCACCAGCCAGCCTGGTCGCACCCCGGAGACCGCCAGCCGGATCCGTGGAGTTGATCCCGGCTGCTGAGCCCGTAGTCGGCGCAGGCTGCGGGGTGTCGGACGGACCAGCACCGGCTCGCGTGCGCGGCCAGCCGTCGATCCAGTCGATGTCGTCGATCAGCAGCGGGCGCCGGTTGATCCCGAACGGGTCGGTCAGCCACGGGGTCCCGCGGTCGATCGCGTGGTAGACGATGTGGTCCTGCCCGGCCGCGTCGGTGATGAAGGCGTGGTGGCCAGGGCCGATCCACTTGTTGCCGTTCTGGGTGATCACGGTCGTACCGCCGACGCGCGACTCGTTCATCGAGACCCCGTCGGCGTCGAGGAACGGTCCGCGGGGCGACTTGGAGCGGCCGGCGAAGACGGAGTACCCGGTGGTCGGGCCGGCGCAGCAGTTGCTCGACGAGCCCATCAGGTAGTACCAGCCGTCGCGGTAGACGACGTACGAGCCTTCGTAGCGGTCGCCGACGCTGACCTGGGTGGGAGTGCCGACCGAGTGCAGGCCGTCGGGGGAGAGCTCGGTGACGGAGAGGCCGCCGTAGAAACCGCCGCTGTAGAGGTAGCGCTTGCCGTCGGCCGCGGTGAGCATCGCCGGGTCGATCGTGCCGAAGTAGCCGCCGTTGCCGTCCGGCTTCGGGGCGACGACCGGGCCGTCGGTGGCGGTCCAGGGACCCGCGGGAGTCGGGGCGGTGGCCACGCCGATCCCCGGATCGCCACCGGGGTTGGCGAGGGTGTCGGTGACGGTGAAGTACATGACGTACCGGCCGCCGAAGTACCGGATGTCCGGTGCCCAGAAGAACGAGCCGGGCGCGGCCCAGGCGGGTTTGGTGCTGTCGTTGAAGACCGTGCCCAGGTACTCCCAGGAGCCGAAGTCCTTGGTCCTGGCCATGTGCATCAGGCCGAACGGGCCGTTCGCTACCAGGGGATCGGAGGTGGCGTAGGCGTACCAGTAACCGTCGCGGCCCTGGATGATCGACGGGTCGGCGAAGGTGTCGGCGAAGGGTGATGAGATCGCGTTCTGGGTGACCAATGGTTTCGGTGGCATCGCGGCAGCCGTAGTACTGGTGGCTACTGCGGCGACGGCGAGAACTGCTGCGAGCAAACGTCTGGGAGGCACTGGCGGGTTCCTCTCTTAGCCTTTGATGCCGCTGCGGGCGACACCTTCGATGACGTAGCGCTGGACGAAGATGTAGAGGATCAGGACCGGCACGGACGCGACGGTCGCGCCGGTCAGGATCACCGGGTAGTCGGTGGTGTAGGCGCCCTGCAGCAGCTTCAGCCCGGCCGGCAGGGTCAGCCGCTCGGGCGAGAAGAGCACGTAGAGCGGCCAGATGAAGTCGTTCCAGTTGGCCAGGAAGGACAGCACGGTCAGCGTGGCGAGCGCGGGTTTCGCGTTCGGCAGGATGATCCGGGTGAAGACCGTCCACGCGTTCGCGCCGTCGATCATCGCCACCTCCTCGAGCTCCCTGGGCAGGGCGAGGAAGAACTGCCGCATGAAGAACACCCCGAAGGCGCCGGCCGCGCCCGGGACGACGAGCGCCCAGAGCGTGTCCAGCCAGGCCAGCTTGTCCATCAGCAGGTAGTTCGGCATCAGAAAGACGAAGCCCGGGACGAACAGGGTCGCCAGGATGACGGCGAAGATCGGCTTCTTGAAGCGGAACTCCATCCGGGCCAGCGCATAGCCGGCCATCGACGCGACCAGCACGACCAGCCCGGAATGCAGCGTGGCCGCGACGAGCGAGTTGATGAACCAGCGCAGTACCGGGTTCTGTCCGCCGGTGGTGAGAACCTCGCCGTACGCACGCCCGGTCGGGTCCGACGGGATGATCGTCGGCGGCGCCTGCTGGGACTCGCCGATCGGCTTGAACGAGGTGAGCAACATCCACAGCAGGGGCGCGACGAACACCAACGTCAGCAGGCCGATCAGCACCCAGAACCCGGGCGACCTCCGCTGCCTCATGACTTCTTCTCCCTCAGCAGCGCGAAGTTGATCAGCGAGACGATCGCCAGACAGGCCGCCAGCACGTAGCTCATCGCGGTCGCCTGCCCCATCCGGAACTGCGCCAGGCCGGTGTCCGCGATCACCATCAAAGCGGTCCTGGTGGTGTCACCCGGACCGCCCTGCGTCACCAGCAGGGCCTGACCGAACATGTTGGCGGAGGCAAGGATCGTGATCGTGACGACGAACGTGACGACCGGCCGCAGTCCCGGCACGGTGATGTGGCGGAACGCCTGCCAGCGGTTGGCCCCGTCCAGTTCCGCGGCCTCGTACTGGTCGGCCGGGATGTCCTGCAGCCCGGCCAGGTAGATGATCGCGTTGAAGCCGATCGTCCACCACACCGTCATCCCGACCAGCGACGCGAACGCCCAGGGCTGCTCGGTGGTCCAGCCGATCTCGCCGATCCCGAACAACCCGAGGAACGCGTTCAGCACGCCGAAGCTGGTGTCCAGGATGTACCGGAACATCAGCCCGACCACCGCGACCCCGAGCACGTACGGAGCGAAGAACACCGCCCGGAAGAACGTCCGGCCGGGGAACCGCCGGTTGAGCACGACCGCCAGCCCGAGCGGCAACGTCACCAGGAACGGCACCGACGCGAGCGTGAAGATCCCGGTCGCCCGCATCCCGTGCCAGAACGGCTCGGCCGTGGTCGACTGGGTGTCGAACAGGTCCTTGTAGTTCTGCAGCCCGACGAACGGTTTGCCCGGCAACTGGAAGTCCCAGTCGTGCAGGCTCATCCACAGGCCGAAGATGGCCGGTCCGACGACGAACAGCAGGAACAGCGCGAGATACGGCGCCAGGAAGAGGTACGGCGTAGCCCGGCCGTATCCCCTCATGCCCCGTACTTCTTGCGGTTGGCCTCCAGGATCTTGTCGGAGCGGCCGGCCGCGTCCGACAACGCCTTGGCGGGCTCGGTCTTGAGCAGGACGGCCTCGTTGACCGCCTTGTTGAGCTCGGCCAGCGCGTCACCGATGCCCGGCACGGGTGGCGGGAAGTGCAGGTCGTTGACCTGGGTGGCGAGGATCGACTGCTCCGGCAGCGCCTTGAACTCGGCCGACTCACGGACCTGCTTGCGCGCCGGTACCTGACCGCCGCGAGCCCATTCGATCGACTTCTGGCTGACGTAGTTCACGAACACCCGGGCGGCCGTGGACTTGTTCGCGTCCGGCGTCTTCAGCTTCGGCAGGCAGAACTGGTGCGAGCCCGACCAGGCGCCGGGCTTGCCGCCGATGTTCGGAATGGCCGCGACGCCCCATTCCAGGCCCTTCTTCTCCTTGAAGGTGTTGATGTTCCAGATGCCGTTCCAGACGAACGCGTTCTTGCCGTTCATCACCGCGATGTTGTCGGCGTCCTGCGCGACGTTCTTCGGGCTGTAGCCCTTCTTCACCAGATCGGTGAACCAGGTCAGGGCTTTGACGCCGGGCTCGTCGGCCCAGGTGGTCTTGCTCGAGTCCGCATTGAACAACTCGCCGCCGAACTGCCAGAGCAGCGACTGCACGCTCATCACGCCGGTGAACTGGAACGGCGTCGCCCAGTGGCCCTGGATGCCCTTGCCCTTCAGGGCGTCCAGGGCGGCCATGTACTCGTCCGCGGTGGCCGGCGGCTTGGCCGGGTCCAGACCCGCCTGGGTCATCAGCGTCTTGTTGTAGAAGAAGCCGAGCGGGTGCATGTCCAGCGGGATGCCGTACCGCTTGCCGTTGTACTCGCCGGCCTTCCAGACCACATCGGCGAAGTCCTCCTGCTTGAGGTCCAGCGCCTTCGCGACGTCGTCGAGCGGCTCGATCACGTTCCGGGCGGCGTTGGTGGCGAGCGAGTCGACGTGCATGATCGCGACCGCCGGACCCCGGCCGCTGCTCACCGCGGTGGGCAGCTTGGTGTAGTAGTCGGCCCACTGCATCACGGTCATCTTGACCTTGATGTTCGGGTGCTCGCTGTTGAACGCGTCGACGATCTTGCGCATGAACGGGCCGTCGCCGCCGGTGAACCCGTTCCAGAAATCGAGCTCGACGGCCGGCCCGTCGTACCCCTTCGCGCCGCCGTCGCCGGCCGCGGGCGCCGCTCCGGGCTTTCCGGCCGAGCCGGACCCGCACGCTGTCAGGACGCCGGCCGCCCCCAGAGCGCCGATTCCGCCCAGCATCATTCGACGGTTGATGGTGTTCACCTTGTACCTCCAGGGGAGAGCCTGATCATGTGCCACGAGGCAGGGGCCAGCGTGGCCGTACAGCTGTCGTTGGTGACCTCGGTGCCGTCGATGCGTCGCGGCACCACCCGGTCGGGGTCCTCGGCGGTGTTGACCGCGCTCCGGTCGCCGTCGTACAGGGCCACGTGCTCGACCACCTGCAACCCGGGCAGTACCGGTACTTCGAGATCGACCTTGTCCGTCTCGCTCCGGTTCACCACGAAGAGCACCACCTCGCCGGTGCTCTCCTCGTACGTCGCCGTGCTCCACAGCGCCGGTACCCGCCCGTACGCCGCGGTGTCGATCTCCGGGCCGGCCACCGCTGTGCGCAGTACCGTCGAGCCCGCGTACTTCGCGGTCAGCGCGAACGGGTGGAAGATCGTCTGCCGCCAGGCGCGACCGTCCGGCTCGGTCCGGATCGGGCCGATCACGTTGACCAGTTGCGCCAGGCAAGCGATCTTCACCCGATCGGCGTGCCGGAGCAGGGTGATCAGCAGGCTGCCGACGACCACCGCGTCGTCGACCGTGTAGGTGTCCTCGATCAGCGGGCCGACCTCGCGGACGTCCAGGCCGAGCTCGCCGGGGAAGTCCTGCTGGCGCCAGACGTTCCATTCGTCGAACGACAAGGTGATCTCCTTGTCGCTGCGCTTGAGCGCCTTCACGTGATCCGCGGTGGCGACGACGGAGTCGATGAACCGGTCCATGTCCTCGGCGGCGGCGAGGAAGCTCTGCTGGTCGCCGTCCTTCGGTTCGTAGTACGCGTGCAGGCTGATGTGCTCGACCAGGTCGTACGTCCGCTCCAGCACGGTGCGTTCCCACTCGCCGAAGGTCGGCATGTGCCGGTTGCTCGAGCCACAGGCGACGAACTCGACGCCGGGGTCGACGCGGCGCATCGCGTTCGCGGTCTCCTCGGCGAGGCGGGCGTACTCCTCGGCGGTCTTGTGGCCGATCTGCCAGGGGCCGTCCATTTCGTTGCCCAGGCACCAGACCTTGATCCCGTGCGGCTCGGGAGTGCCGTTGGCGACGCGGCGGTCGGCGGTCGCAGTACCGGCTGGGAGGTTGCAGTACTCGAGCAGCTCGACCGCCTCGGTGATACCGCGGGTACCGAGGTTGACCGCCCAGATCGGCTCGACGCCGGCCTTGCGGGACCAGGTGACGAACTCGTCGGTGCCGAACTGGTTCGGCTCGACCGCGCGCCAGGCGAGGTCGAGGCGGCGCGGCCGCTGGTCCTTCGGGCCGACGCCGTCCTCCCAGCGGTAGTTGGAGACGAAGTTGCCGCCCGGGTAGCGAACCGCGGTCACGCCCAGCTCGCGCACCAGCGCGAGCACGTCCTCCCGGAACCCGTCCGGGTCAGCCGTCGCATGCCCCGGCTCGTAGATCCCGGTGTAGACACACCGCCCCATGTGCTCGACGAACGAGCCGAACAGCCGCCGGTCGAGTGCACCGACTACGAACGCGGGGTCGACCGCAAGACGCGCCACAGATCCTCCAGAGAAATCTCTACAACGATTAACCTGAGTTTTTACAACGATTGACATCCGCTGTAAAGAGCTGGCTGTAGATGGCCGTGGCACACTCAGGCGACAAGCGGGCGAAGGGAAGACGGATGGCGACCAGACTGAGCGACGTGGCGGCGCGCGCCGGGGTGTCGGTGAAGACGGTCTCCAACGTGATCAACGACTACCCGCACATCACCGCGCAGACCCGGGCCAAGGTCGAGGCCGCGATCGAGGCCCTCGACTACACCCCGAACGTGAGCGCCCGCTCGCTGCGCAAGGGCCGCTCGGACTTCATCGCGCTGGCCATCCCGGAGATGGCCTCCCCGTACTTCGCTGAGCTCGGCGCCGCCATCAGCCGAGCGGCCAAGAAACGCGGCATCACCGTGCTGATCGACCAGACCGAGGGCGAACCGGCCGCCGAGAAACTGGTGCTCGACGGCATGCGCGGGCAGCTGATCGACGGCATCATCTTCTCGCCGATCACCACCGCGCCGGCCAAGATCGAGCTCGCCGCGAACGCGAAACCACTGGTCCTGCTCGGTGAGCGGCACGCCGGCGGCACCCTCGACCACGTCGCGGTCGACTCGGTCCAGGCGTCCTTCGACGCGACCACGCACCTGATCTCGATCGGCCGGCGCCGGATCGCCGCGATCGGGGTCGGCGGCGGCGCGGGGACCGGCGCAGTACGGCGGAAGGGGTACCGCAAGGCGTTGAAGGCGGCGGGCCTGCCGCTCGATCCGACGCTGGAGCTGGCCGGTACGGGGTATCACCGCGAGGACGGAGCGGCGTCGATGCGAGAGCTGCTCGCCCTGCCTGAGCCGCCGGATGCCGTGTTCTGCTTCAACGATCTGCTCGCGCTCGGAGCCTTGCGGACGCTGGCCGACGCCGGACTGTCGGTGCCTGGGGATGTCGCGGTCGTTGGCTTCGACGACATCGAGGACGGCCGCTACCACTCGCCGTCGCTGACCACGATCTCGGCGGACAAGGAGTGGCTCGCGGAAAACGCCGTCGGACTGCTGCTGGACCGGATCGCGGGAACCGGTGAGGTCGACCGCCGCGACCTCACCGTCCCCTACACACTGCAGATCAGGGAAAGCACAGCTACCAAAAGCTAAAAGCAAAAGGGGTGGGGGGTGGGTGGCTAGAACGCCGCCGCGCAGGTGGTGAGGTTCGCCGTAGCAGACGCACCCCTGGCGACGGTGATCTGACGGGTCTCCAGCACCTGACCGGTCGGGCGCTCACAGGTCAGCGTCCACGCCTCCGTACCGCCTTGCTGGGCAGTGATCGGCCGGGTCGAGGGGTTGGCGTGATAGGTGTACGTGCCTCCGGCAGGCACGGTCATCGTGGTGTCGAGGACGTCGGGGATCAGGGTGCCGTTCCAGGTCTTGGTGTTGAACGACTTCTTCAGCCGCAGGACGGCGCCTGCCGGGCCGGTACCGGTGATGATCGAGTGCCGGGCCGGGTTGATCGTGCTCTCCGCGGCGATCAGGTAGGCCTCGCGGTTTCCCTTGCCTGCGGTGCTTCCCGAGCCGTAGTAGTAGTTGACGACATTGCTGAAGGCCGGGTGGAAGCTGCTCGTACCGTGCTCGAAGGTGAACCCGAGTCCGCCCGTCGCGTAGTACGACCAGTCTTCGGTGGTACCGGTCGTGTCGTAGAGCTCGTAGCCGAACTGGCTGTCGTAGCCGTTCTGGGCCGCCATCTGGTCGCCCAGCGACTTGTAGAGCGCCTCGTCCGGGGTGTTGCCGGCACCGGCATACCCGGGCTCACGGAGTACGAGGTTGGAGTAGGTGTGGTTCGTGATCAGCGTGGTCGCCTGGTACGACGAGACGAGTGCCTGGATGTTGCGCGATTCCGGCTCGCTGAAGGCGCTCGCGCCGCGGTACGTCTCCGAGGTCAGGCTGGTGGACGCGCCCGGGCCGCCCCAGAAGCCGGCGTAGTTGCGGTTGAGGTCCGTACCGCGCGACTGGTTGGACGACTGCGCGCACTGGCCGGTGGTCGGGATCTGGCCGTTGGTGACGCGGCAGTTCTTCCGCTTCATCTCGTAGCCGAGGGTGCGGCTGAGGTTGAAGCCGTCTGGGTTCACCACCGGGACGATGACGACCCGCGCCTTGTCCAGGATGCTGGTGATCCGCGGCACCACACCGTCGTTCTTCAGCAGGTCGTACGCGAACTCCATCGTCAACTCACCCGACGGCCACTCCCGCGCGTGGTGCAGGCCCATCATCATGAACACCGGCTTGCCGTTGCTGACGTTCACGTCCCGGCTGATCTCGATGCCGCGAATCGTGCGGCCTTCGAGCGAAGTGTTCTTCAGCGTGATCTGCTTGACCTTCGTCGGGTACTGCGACGCCAGCGCCGCCAGGTCGTTGGTGTAGTCGGCCAGCGTCCGGTACGCCGTCCGCCCGCTCGGCAGGGTGGCCAGGATGGCCCGCGTCTTCACCGCCTTCGCGTACGCCGCGTCGGCGCGCTCGCGTTCCTGGTCGGCGCCGACCAGGTCGTCCTCGATCACCGACCAGGTGAAGCCGGCCAGTTTCAGCAGCCGCCGATCCTGGTTGCCATAGGCAACCACGTCGACGTAGTTCTTGCCCGCCGACTCGGCCAGGTCGAGATCCAGCGTGGTCAGCCGCTTGCGGTCGGCCAGGGTCGGGGTGTCGATCCGGAGCAGCTGGATCAGCTCGGCCTTCTCGTAGGCCTGCACCTTGCGGTCGGGTGGCGCGACAGCCTGGACCTGGCTGCCGGCACCGACCACGACGGCGGCCGCGATCGCGAGGGGGACAAGTCGGTGCCATCGGGCGGGATGGAACACGGTGACCTCCAGTAGTGAGGTTGTTGCAATGGGTAACTGGAGGGTAGGGCGCGGAGCGGTTCAGGTGGAAGCAGTTCCGCCAACTGTGCGGGGAAACCCTCAGCGATGACCGACGGCCGACAGCTGCTCGGCGAGGGTGCGACGGAAAGCAGGCAGACGTGAAAGGAAGTGAAGTCCTGCGTTGCGCGCCGGCCTGAGCGCGGTCGGCGCTGTCGCCAGGCGGGTGAGTCGGTGTGCGAGGGCTACCACTCGGACTGCTTCTTCGCGGCTGGCCTTCGCGTACTCGTCGAGCTTGGTCTCGTCGCCGGCGGTCAGGGCGTCCGCCAGCGCGTCGCCGAGGACGACTGCGTCACGGAGGCCGAGGTTCATGCCTTGGCCGCCTGCTGGGCTGTGGGTGTGGGCGGCATCGCCGGCCAGTACGACCCGGCCTTCGCGGTATCGGTCGGCCACCCGCTCGTGGATCCGGAAGCGTGAACCCCAGACCACCTCCGTCACCCTCGCGGTCCGCTCCTGCGGGCCGCGCGCGTTGAGGAGCCGCTGGGCATAGGCGACATCCGGGCGCTCCGGCGCCTCCTCCACCTCAGCCACGAGCCGGAACGTGCCATCGGGCAACGGAGCCGCCACCAACATGCCGGGCCTGGAGAAGTACAGGAGTACTTCGTCGGCCGGCAGCCCGCTCTCGACGCGCACATCCACGAGGGTGAAGTTCAGCGGCAGCGCATCGGCTCCGTCGAAGCCGAGTCCGGCGAGGTCGCGCATCCGGCTGTTCATCCCGTCGGCGGCCACGACGTACTGCGCCTTGATCAACTCACCGGACTCCAGGGTGACCTCGGCTCCGTCAGCGCTCTGTCGCAGCCCGGTTGCGACGTACGGGCGGTGGACGGTGCCACCGAGTTCAGTCAGCCGGTCGAGCAGCACCTGCTCGGTGACGTTCTGCGGGATCATCAGGACGTACGGGTACTCGGTCGGCAGCTTGTCGAAGCGGACCGGGACGAGTGTCCGGTCGCCGTCGGCGATGTTGAACTGCTCGACGTGGATGCCGAGCTCGGTCAGCCGCTCGCTGACCCCGATCCGCTCCAGCAACTCCAGCGTCCGCGGGTGCACGACTGAGGCGCGCGAGGTGTTTGCCCCCGCCGCCTGTCGATCGACGACCGTCACCTGCCGGCCGTGCCCGGCCAGCGAGACGGCCACCGCCAGTCCCACCGGCCCGGCACCCACCACCAGCACCTCGGTCTGCTCCGGAATCATTCCGACCCTCCTCCTAAGTCAACATCTGTTGGCCAACGCTTGTTGACTTCACTGTAGACACGCCGAACTGGCCAAGTCAACACCTGTTGACCTACGGTGTCGCCATGAGCAAGACGGCAGACGAACAGCAGTCCGCGGCGGCCGAAGGCGGCTCGGGCGGCGCAGCGCCAGGCAAGCGGTCGGCTGATCGGACCCGGGCGGTGATCCTGGCGGCGGCGCGGGAGCGGTTCGCGGCGGACGGCTATGAGCGGGCGACGATCCGGGCGATCGCGGCGGACGCGGCGATCGATCCCGCGATGGTGATGCGCTACTTCGGCAACAAAGAGAAGCTGTTCGCGGCGGCAGCGGAGTTCGACCTGCGGTTGCCCGACTTGAGCAAGCTCCCGCGGGAAGAGGTCGGGGCAGCACTCACCAACCACTTCCTCGACCGCTGGGAAGACGACGAGTCCCTCAAGGCACTACTCCGAGCCAGCGTCACCAACGAGGCCGCCGCCGACCGCATGCGCCAACTCTTCGCCGACCAACTGGGCCCAGCGATCATGAGCCTCAGCACCCCGTCCGGCAGAAGCCGCACCGGCCCGCCAAGCCCCGGATCCGAGCACGGCAGCCACGCCGTCTCGTCGGCCACCGCCAACGCGGCAACCCGCGCCGGCCTCGTCGCCACCCAAGCGCTCGGCTTCGCGCTCTGCCGCTATGTCTTAGCCCTGCCGCCGGTGGCCGCGCTGACCCGCGAGGAAGCGGTCGCCTGGCTGGGGCCGACGATCACCCGCTACCTAACGGCTCCACCCACCACCATCTGAGGGGTTAACCCCTCAAATGGCGGGGCAGGCCGGGGGGAGGGATGAGGGGGCGGGAGGGTTAGCGATTGACTTTGCTGCGGCGGCGCTTGGTGTCCAGAAGGAACAGCCAGGCGACTGCGGCACCGGTGACGAAGCCACCGAGGTGGCCCTCCCACGAGATGTTCGGGACGGCGAACGAGATGACCGCCGTGATCGCGACGTACGCGATGATCCAGGTGACATCCATGCCGCGGGCCTTGCTGATCACCAGCAGCGCGCCGACCAGCCCGAGGACCGCGCCGGAAGCACCGAGCGTCGCGCCGCCGGGGGAGCCGAGCAGCCAGACCGCGACCCCACCACCGAGCGCCGACAGCAGGTACAGCACGGCGTACCGGACCTGGCCCATCATCTGTTCGAGGATCGGACCGACCTGCCAGAGCATGAACAGGTTCGAGAAGATGTGGAAGATCGCCACATGGGTGAAGGCCGACGTGAGCAGCCGCCACGGCTCGGATTCCACCAGCACGGGGACCATCACGAGATCGTTGAGCAGCTTCGGGCTGCCGCTGCGGACGGCGATGAAGACGAGCACGTTCAGCCCGATCATCGTCCAGGTCACGTACGGGCTGTTGCCGCGCGCGACACCGCCCAGCGACGTCCGGGTGCGCGGGATCGACTTCACACCCTCGTTGAAACACGACGGGCACTGGAAGCCGACGGAGGCGTCGTTCATACAGGCCGGGCAGATCGGCCGGTCGCACCGCTGGCAGCGGACCCCAGCGGGCCGATCCGGGTGCCGGTAGCAGACGGTCTCGGTCACGCCCTGGTCCTCCACAGTCAGAAAAGGTGCGGACCGGCCGCCCGTCAGGTGGCCGGCCCGCGGTGGATCAGACGGTCTTGCGCTCGATCTTGACGCTGTTGATCACGATCGGCTCGGTCGGCCGGTCGCCCGCGGTGGTGTCCGCGGTCGCGATCGCGTCGACGACCTTCTTCGAGTCGTCGTCGACGACCTCGCCGAAGATGGTGTGCTTGCGGTTCAGGTGCGGGGTCGGGACCACGGTCACGAAGAACTGCGACCCGTTGGTGCCCTTGCCGAACTGGATGCCCGCGTTCGCCATCGCCAGCAGGTACGGGCGGTCGAACTGCAGCTCGGGGTGGATCTCGTCGTCGAAGCTGTAGCCCGGCGAACCGGTGCCGGTGCCGAGCGGGCAGCCACCCTGGATCATGAATCCGTCGATCACCCGGTGGAAACCGAGGCCGTCGTAGAAGCGGGCGGTGCTGGCCTGCCCCGTCGTCGGGTCGGTCCACTCCTTGGTGCCCTCGGCGAGGCCGACGAAGTTCTGCACCGTCTTGGGCGCGTGATCGGGGAACAGCTTGATGACGACGTCGCCCTTCGTCGTCTGCAGCGTCGCGAACAGTTCTTCGGCCACGGGAATACTCCTCATCGGGGTTACGGCTTACGGCATCGATCCTGTCATGGGCCACAAGTCCGGGCCGCATCGACGTGCCCAGGGGCATCTCAGGGTGTGGCCGAGGGGTTTATCGGCTGGGTACGTCGTACGATGCAAACAAAGCCGGATCTGTCCAGAAGTCGAATCGAAAGCGTCCATGGAGGAACCGTGGGTTTGTTGAAGTCCAAGGGCCGGGTCGAGACCGCGAAGGACAAGGTCCGACCGCTGGCCGAGTCGGCCGTGGGCACCGCACGGGACAGTGTGGGCAGCGCACGGGAGCGAGTGTCGCCGTACGCCGAGAAGGCGGTCGAGCGTGGTGCCGCCGTCGCGCACGCCGCGGTGGAGAAGGCCGGACCGGTCATCGACGACGCTCTGAGCAAGGTTGGACCGGCCACCGAGCACGCTGCTGAGCGGGCCCGCGAGCGGTTCAACGACGACGTCCTGCCGAAGGTGACCGCCGCGCTTGCGACGCTTGCCGCCGCGGCCGAGCCGGTCATCGAGGAGAGCTCGCGCCGGGGCAAGGCCACCAAGGCCGCGCTCAAGGGCGAGATCGACGTCCCGAAGAAGAGCCACAAGCTGCGCAAGGTGGTGCTGTTCCTCGGCTTCGGGGCACTCGCCGCCGCGGCAGTGAAGAAGCTGCTCACCCCGCCGGAGCCGGCTTGGCAGTCGACCCCGACCAGCGGCCGCGACTACAGCTCGGCCCCGGCCGGTACGACGTCGCGCCCGGCCGCCGACAAGCCTGCGGCCGCCGCGCCGAAGGCTGAAGCCAAGACGGACGCTCCGTCCGCCAACGGCAAGACCGAGGACGCGAAGGCCGAGACCGAGGAAGCCGCGAAGGCCTCCTCCAACGGTGCCGCGAAGAAGGCTGCCACTCCGCGCAAGTCGACCGACACCAAGCCGACCGACTCCTGAGCCACCCTCGACACCGCAACGGCGAAGGCCGCGACCCCCAGGTGGAGGTCGCGGCCTTCGTCAGTTCAGCGGCCGGTCAGATGAACGCCGGCCGGTTCAGCGCCGGTCAGCCAGGACCGGTCAGTTCAGGGTCTCGTCCGCGGGTTCGCCGTCGGAGCGGTCGGGGCGGGTGGTGGAGATCCGGCCGGCCGAGAGCAGCTGGGTCGCGTAGCGGTGGGTGATGCAGGGGTAGCTGCCGCCGCACTCGCGGCAGACGGCGTCGTTGCGGTGCAGCCAGGGCAGTACGCCGAACCGTTTGATCCAGGTCAGCGGCTCACGATCCGGTGCATGCATCTGAAGGGCCGTTCTGGCCGCGTCCTGGATCTCCGGCGCGGACCACTCTTCGGCGCTCTTGTCCATCAACTGGCTCAGGTCGTCATGCGGCGCCGAGCTGGGCTGCGTCATTCATCGTCTCCGGGCAGGTCGGGGCGGAACCAGTCAAACGTGTGATCGAACTGTGTCAGTGTGATCGCACACCGCGACATTAGCGCTTGGCTGACCGATACCTGTCATCGCAACGGCACGGCGGAAACTTCTTTACGCTTCATCTGCAACTTCTTCACTGAGTGTTCAGAGCCAGCGCGTTTCGAGTGTGATCCGTGCTTCGAGTTCGAGCAGGTGCCGCTTCAGCGGGATGCCACCGCCGAAGCCGACCATCTTGCCGCCGGCCCCGACGACCCGGTGGCAGGGCACGATCACCGCGATCGGGTTGCGGTTGCAGGCGACCCCGACGGCCCGCGCTGCCCCCGCGTCGCCAACGGCCTTGGCGACCTCGCCGTACGTCTCCATCTCGCCGTACGGAATCTGCTTCAGCCGCTCCCAGACAGCGCGCTCGAACTGCGACCCGCCGCGCACCGACAGCGGCAGGTCGAACTCGGTCAGCTCGCCGGCGAAGTACGCCTTCAGTTGCTCCTCGGCAGCGATCAGCAGCTCGTCGCGGGCCCGGTCCGGCCCGAGCTCGATGGCGCCGAACCGCAACCGGCACAGGCCGTGGTCGTCAACGGCGACGGACAGCTCACCGATGGGCGAATCGAACACGGACCAGCGCATAGTCCTATGGTCCACCCAAGGACCGACACTATGGCAGGCCGCGGCCGCTACCGCGCAACGACACCTGCCGGTGCCGCACACAAGGTTCGCGGACGATCACTGTCTGTGTGCTATTTCTGATGCCTCGCCGTTGCCAGCCTGCCCGAGGAGGTGTACATGACCGGTCAGCCGCCGATGGACCGATGGTTCAGCTCCGAGGAGGCGATGGGCCTGGCCGCCTCCGTACTGATCGGCGTTGTCACCGTGCTCGGCTGGGCCACCGCGTGGTCCGACTGGTACTCCTTCCGCACCCTCGAGCGTTATCCAGGCAACGACGACAAGTTCGCCCGGGCCGACCTGATCTCCGGCTCGCTCGGCATCGTCGCCGCGATCGCCCTGTTCGCGGCCGCGGCGGTCTTCATCGTCTGGCTCTGGCGGGTCCGCTGGAACGCGGAGATGTTCTGCCGCGGCGAGCACCGGTTCACTCGCGGCTGGGTGCTCGGCAGCTGGATCTGCCCGGTGGTGAACCTCTGGTACCCCAAGCAGGTGGTCGACGACATCGTGGCGGCCAGCGACCCGCGGACGCCGACCGGGATCGAGTCGCTGCGCGGTATCCCCGGCACCCGGCTGGTCTGGGCCTGGTGGCTGACCTGGGTGGTCGGGCTGGTCCTCGACAACGTCGCCCAGCGCAGCGTGCTGAACGGCGCCCCGCAACTCTCCGAACTTCGGACGAATGCTGTGATGTCCGGCATTTCCGCGATCAGCACAACCGCCGCGGCAGTACTCGCAGTGATGTTGGTTCAGCGCATCAACGAACTCCAGCTGCGCCGGCCGTGGACGCCGTGGTGGGCCCAGGACCAGGCCGGATATCCGGTCGATCGGGGCTACCAACCTCCTGCTCTGTAAACCAAACCGTTACAGACCGTGGAGTACGTCGTTACAAGTGGTGATGGGCGTACGAAAAGAGCGCGTTAAGTCGATACCCTCCGTGCTGGCATCGACTCCACAGGCGTACTTACTTCGTGGTATCAATGTGGCTCGGTCACGCGGGGGCAGGACACGATCGAAACGCCGAACAGACGGAGTTCCAGCAACGCGAGGGACGCAAGACGTGAGCCACCCGCAACGAGCAGTTCTTTCTGCTGTTGAAGCAAAAGATGAGTGGCAGCCACATGCCGCCGAAGAGTTCCAGCAGGTCGGTACGGTCGGGAAGATCGCGATCGGTCTGCTCGGCGCCTCAACGGTCACTCATCTGCTGTGTACGTGGTCCGACTGGAACACCTACGGCGTGGTCAACGGCTACCTCGGTGGCGGCCCGAACGTCGACGACGCGGATCTGAACCGCGCCGACGCGATCTCCCGGATCACCTCGATCCCGAACGTCATCATCTCCGTCGCCGCCGCCGTGGTCTTCGTGATCTGGCTGTGGCGAGTGCGGGTCAACTCCGAGGTCTTCTGCCAGGCGGACCACCGCCGCAGCCACGGCTGGGTGCTGGCCAGCTGGTTCGTCCCCGGCCCGAACCTGATCTACCCGAAACAGATCGTCGACGACATCTGGCTGGCCAGCGATCCGAAGACTCCTGTGTACGCCGACGACCTGCGCCGGCTCAGGAAGCCTCTCCTCACGAACGTGTGGTGGGTAGCCTGGGTCGGCGCTCTCGTGTTCGACGTGGTGATCCGCCGGGCGCTGATGTGGATGGAGGCGACCGTCGGCTCGCTCCGCGGCATCGCCCTCGCCGGTACCGCGTCGCTGATCCTGACGGCCGTCGCCGCCACCGGCGCGACGCTGATCATCCGCAAGATCAACGGCATGCAGACCAGCCGCGAATGGATGCCCTGGTGGGACCAGCGCGAGCCGAAGCTGGTGGCCGTCCCGTCGTACCGGGTCGCTGCCGACGACGACACCTCCGAGCAGCCCGCGATCGCCGAGCCGATCGCCCAACCGCGGCTGGACCGTCAGCCCGCGCTGGCGCTCGCCGCCGGTGCGCCGCCGGCCGAGGAGGCTCCGAAGTGGAGCCCGTTCGCCCCGGCCGCCGAGGCCCCGGCCGCGCCGTCCTGGGAGGACGCAGGCCCGGCCACCGAGCAGTTCAGCCCGATCGAGAGCTGGCGCGAGGACACCGGCCAGGTGATCGAGGCACAGCCGTCGTACCAGCAGACCGCTTCCGGTCTGGAGACGCCGACCTGGTCGAGCCCCTCCAACCCGTACCCCCCGACGCCGAGCAACGACCTGCTCTCCTCCGCGCCGCTGCCGAGCTGGCAGGCCGAGACCGTCGCGCCGCCGGCCCAGCCCGACCCGTACGCGTACCAGCCGGCCGCCCGCACCACTGAGCCGTCGGAGCCCTCCTGGGCCAGCTCGTACTCCGAGCCCTACTCGTACGAGAGCAGCAGCACCACCTCTGACTACCTGACCTCCACGGAGCCCGCACCCGAGCCTGAGCCCGCGCCTGTTGCGCGCGCTGGTCGCAGGGCCGCTCGGGTCGCGGTTGACAGCCCGTCGACGGTTCAGGCCGCAGTACCGGCTTCGGACAGCTACTACCAGCAGGCGCCGTCGCTGCCGGCGCAGGACGACTACCTCACGCCGTCGAAGCCGCTGCCGACCGTCCCGTCGTACGGTCCCGAGCCGTCGTACACGCCGGAGACCAGCTACACCGCTCCGACCTACACGCCTGACCCGACCTACGCGCCGTACGAAGAGCCGGCGGCCCCGGTGGCCACCCCGGAGTACGAGACGTCCTACACCTCGGAGTACTCGTCGAACTATTCGTCGTACACCGAGCCGACGACGCCCGAGCCGACGTACACCTCGGACTACAGCAGCAACCCGAGCTACGACAGCTACTCGTCGGAATCCTCGTACGACACGTACAGCTCGAACACCGGCTACGACTCGTACACGCCGGCCCCGGAGACCCCCTACACGGCACCGGCCACCGACGACTACAGCACGAGCTACGACAGCTCCTACAGCCCGACCTACCCGCAGGAGAACTACTCCAGCGAGTACACCTCGGACTACAGCACCAGCTACTCCGACCAGCCGGCGACGGACTACCAGTCGTCCCCGTACTCGTACGAGGCCCCGGCCGAGCCGACCACCCCGGCTGCTCCGACCACTCCGGCCGCTCCGGAGAAGGACGACTCGGAGACCACCGCTCCCCGCACCCACCCGCGCCGTCGCTGGGTCTGACCGAGTGTTCCCGCTCGGTTTCTCCACCCTCGGCTGTCCCGGCGAGCCCCTGGACCACGTCCTGGAGCTTGCCAAACGCAACAACATTGCCGGGCTGGAGCTGCGGACGGCCGACGACGAGTTCACCCACCTCGGACTGACCCCGGCCGAGCGCCGCGCGCTGCGGACCCGGATCGAGGACGCCGGGCTGGAGATCCTCGCCGTCAACAGCTACGTGAAACTCTGCGCGGTCGAGGAGCAACCGCTCGAGGCGCATCTCGAACTGGCCGCCGACCTCGGTGCCCGCGGTGTCCGCGTCTTCCCAGGCGATGACCCAGCGGAGCACCTCGCAGAGGGTCCGACCCCAGGCGAGATCCGCGCGCTGGACCGGGTGACGTCCGCCCCGAAGGACTCCCGGATCCTGCTGGAGACGCACGACTCGCATTCGGCCGGACAAAAGATGGCCCAGCTCTGCCGGCTGCTGGACGCCGAAGCACCCAGCCACAACGTGAAGGTGCTCTGGGACAGCGCCCACACCTGGAGCCGCGGCGAGACCCCTGCCGAGGCGTACGACCTGCTGAAACCCTGGATCGACTTCATCCAGATCAAGGACGAAGACTCCACCCAGGACTACAAGCCGGTACCGATCGGCGCCGGTGACTACCCGATCGCCGACCTTCTGCAGACCCTCAAAGGCACCGACTACTGGCTCTCCCTCGAATGGGAGCTGAAGTGGCACCCGCACCTGCCACCACTGGCCGAGGCCCTACCGGCAACGCTGACCTGGTTGTCATGACCCGGAGGTGCAACGCTCGTTGTAGTTGTACAACGAGCGTTGTACCGACCAGAGGCTGACTCCCATGGACAAGCGGCAAGCGGTGCTTGCGGGCGGGCTGACCGTGTTCGCGCGGGACGGCTACGCCCGGGCGAGCATCGACGTGATCGCCGCGGAGGCGAAGGTCTCGACGCGGACGATCTACAACCACTTCCAGGACAAGGCCGGCTTGTTTCATGCGGTGATCCAGGACAGCGCCGAGCGGGTCACCAGTGCGCGACTGGAGATTGTCGACCGGTACCTGCGCAGGATCACCGATCTCGAGGCGGACCTGGTCGAGTTCGGGATCGCCTGGCGGACTCCGATGCCGGACTACGCCGATCACGCCGCATTGGTCCGGCAGGTCAACGCCGAGGCCGGCCACCTCCCCGACGGGGCGATCGACGCCTGGCAGCAGACCCTGACGGTTCGCCGCGTGCTGGCCGACCGCTTCAACACCCTTGCCGACGACGGCCTGCTCGACTTCGAGGACCCGATGCAGGCAGCGTTGCACTTCTGCCTCCTGATCTCCGACTCCTCAGCGGAGATCCGCGCAACGGTCACCAGCGGCGTCCACACCTTTCTGCACGGATGTGGTGCCCGGCCGGCAACGGTTGAAAGGCGAACTAATAAAGGGCTAGGCCACAATTTCGCGTCGGCGCATGACGTTGGGCACTGATCACTCGTCAAAGGAGTGAAGTCCCAACGGGGGACCTTGCAAGGTAAGGACATTCATGATGCGTACCGACATCAGGTGGTGGCCGCGGTGAGCCCGCGGGCGGTCGACAAGCGGGCCCGGCCGGGTAACGAAGCCACCCCGGGGCCGGCCGGACCTCCAGTGACCACGGCCGAGTTCGAGACCATCGAACCGGCCGAAGCCGAGGTGGCCGTCGAGGTCACCGACGGAGCAAAAGACTGACGTCACCGAATTCGTGCCACAGGTAAGAGTGTTCGAGGGCGGCGTCGTAAGCACGCTGCACGACGTCGCCCCCGACCACCGATTCCAGCAACAACAGATGTGAAGCCTCCGGCGCGTGCATTCCTGTGATGAGCCCATCGACAACACGCGCCGGATGGTCAGGCCCGAGCACCAGGTCGGTCCAGCCCTTCGCTGCGACCACACGGTCAGCCTGGGCCGCCGACTCGATCGCGCGCACCGCGGTAGTGCCGACTGCGATCACCCGGCTGCCGTTGGCCTTCACCCAATTCACCAGGTTCGCAGTGTGGTCAGTTACCTCGTACCGCTCGGGCAGTGGCAGCTCATGGCTCTCCAGCGACGACACTCCGCAATGCAGCAGGATCGGAGCGATCAGTACGCCGGCAGCCGCCAGCTGACTCACCAGCTCGAAGCTGAACGGCCTGCCCGCGCTAGGCATCTCCGCTGAGCCCGGCTGATTCGCGAACACCGTCTGGTACAGCGCGAGCGGCCACTGCTTGCCGACGTACTTGTAGGTGATCGGCCGCCCGTTCCTCCATAGGTAGTTGACGACGTCTGCCACCGGCGGCTTGGCCTTCCACAACCGCAGACTGCTTGGCTCGTACGGCTCCAGCAGCGTCAGTACTCCCTCCGGCAACTCCACCCGATCGCCTGCCGAACCACCGAACATCGGCAGGCCGCCGTTGCGCAGCTCGACCACCCAGTTGCCGTCGTCGAGCTCAGTTGAGAAGTGCACGACCACAGGAGCGACACCCGAGCCAGTGATCCAAGTACCGTCCACTGCGGCGCCCAGCGTCCCCGAGGTGTTGACCAGCAACAGATCGCCGGGCCGCAGGTGCTCGCCGATCCGATCGAACCTCGTGTGCGTGACGGTCGACCCCTCCGCGACCAACAGCTTCACCTGGTCCCTGGCCAGCCCGCGTGCCTCCGGTGGTTCGACCGCGTTCAGCTCGTCGGGCAGCGTGAACCTGGTCTGTGGATGGACTCTCACGACGTGACCGCCGGCGCGAATTCGGCCGCGCGGTAGCGACCGCTGGCCGGTCGACTGTCCAGCAACTGCAGAAACGCCGGTACGACGCTCGCAGGCTCGGCCCGATCAGAAATGTCTTCCCCGGGAAAGGCCGCCTGGTGCATCGCCGTCCGAAGGTCACCCGGATCCACCGCGTACACAGCCAGCCCCGGCTGCTCCGCAGCGAGTACAGCACTCGCGTGATCCAGCGCCGCCTTGGCCGACCCGTAGCCGCCCCACCCCTCGTATGCCTCCACCGCGGCGTCAGAGCTGATGTTGATCACGATCCCGGCGGACGCAGCCAGATCCGGCAGCAGCGCCTGGCTCAACGCGATCGGCGCGATCACATCGACGTCGTAGACGCGCCGCAGCTCGTCGAGATCGGTACCGGCGAACCGCTGCAGCGGACTCGCGCCGAGGTAGCTCGCGTTGTTGACCAGCAGGTCGAGCCGGCCGAGTTCACCGACGGCATCGACCAGGTCGGCCCGGTGCTCGGCGTCGGTGACGTCACCGGCCAGCGGCACGACGTCGGTCTTCGCGGCCAGCACGTCGGCCGCGTTCTTGAGCGCATCCGCGCCCCGGGCGTTGATGATCAGGGCCCAGCCACGGTCGGCCAGACCGTGCGCCAGCGCGAGGCCGAGCCCCGCGCTGGCGCCGGTGATGAGAGCAACAGGACGTGTCAGAGATTGGTTCGTCATGCCCGTCACCCTCATACCTCAAGCTAGCTTGAGGTCAAGCGTTACCGGCCGTCGATCTCGTACTCCGAGAGCTCCCTGCGCTCCGCACTGCTTTCTTCCCTCGCTGGGGGGATCAGAATGCCGGGGCTGAGGATGTTGTTCGGGTCGAGGACGCGCTTGACGGCCTGCAGCGTCTCGACCGCCAGCGGGCCGATCTCGGCGGCGTAGGCGTCGCGGTGGTCCGTGCCAACCGCATGGTGATGGGTGATCGTGGCGCCCGCCTTGGCGATCGCCTGGTTGGCCGCGGTCTTCGCCAGACGCCACTGCGCGACCGGGTCGTCGGTCTGGGCGGAGATGACGGTGAAGTACAGCGAGGCGCCGGTCTCGTAGACGTGCGAGACGTGGCAGAGCACGATCGGCGGGGTGCCTTGGCTGGTCAGTTCGTTGACGAGCGCCTCGGTCACGCCCGCCTTCAGCGCCGGGAGGGTCGACCAGAAGCCGGCCGTCTCGAGCGTCTCGACCAGCGCGCCCTCGTCCAGGAGGGGGTCGCGGAGATACGGAGCCCGGTACCGGCCTTGGCGCCAGGTCTCGCCGGGTCCCTCGCCCAGGGACTCGCCACCGGCAGCCGTGAGGACCTCTGCCAGTTCGGCGCGGCGTTGCGGAGTACGGGCGCCTTCGAAGCCGACGATGGCGAGGACTCCGCCGGATCCGCCGCTGAGGACGTCGGGGTCGGCGAGGTTGATCGCGGTCTCGGCTTCGTCGGACAGCCGGAGCACAGTCGGCAGCGGACCGTCCTGCGCGAGGCGGCGGATCGCTGCCAGGCCTTGCTCGAAGTCGGCGAACCGCCAGCCCTCGAAGGAGCGCTCGGTCGGGCGGGGGCGGATCCGGAGTACGACGCTGGTGATGATGCCGAGCGCGCCTTCCGAGCCGAGGATGAGCTGCCGGAGATCCGGCCCAGCCGCCGACATGGGCGCCCGTCCCAACTCGATCGTCCCCCGCGGAGTCGCGACCGTCAGCCCAACCACCATCTGATCGAACCGCCCGTACCCCGCCGACGACTGCCCACTGGACCGCGTCGCCGCATACCCACCGATACTCGCGCCCTCATACGACTGCGGAAAATGCCCGAGCGTGTACCCCCGCGCAGCCAGCAACCCCTCAGCCGCCGTCCCCCTCACACCCGCTTCGATCGTGGCCGTCCGGGAAACCTCGTCGATCTCCACCAGCTTGTCGAGCCTGCGCAGGTCAACGGCGACAAACGTGGTGCCTTGCGGCGCAAGCCCACCCACTACCGAGGTCCCACCCGCATACGGCACCACCGCGATACCCCGCTCCGAGCAGACACCCAAGAGCGCCTGCACCTCATCATGCGAGCCCGGGTAAACAACCGCCGCCGGCATCTCGCTGGTATCGCCCGCCCGATACCGCAACAGATCCGGAGTCGAGTACCCCCGGGTGTGCGCCCACCGGCTCTCGAAGTCCGTCACCACAAACTCAGCACCAAGGAGCTCCACCAGCCCCTCCACCTCACCCCCACCAAGCTCCCGCCCGCCCGTGCCATCCACTTCGCCCGACGCCGTAGATGCCGGGCGGTGTACCCCGAGGTGTTTGAGGGCTTCTAGCGCGGCGGCCGGCAGGTCGACGGCGTGGGCTGGGTCGCCCCAGCGGCCGGGGGTGAGGTTGACCACCGGGAGGTCGGATTCGGTCATGGAGGCTCCTCATCTGAGGTCTCGGCAGGTAGCGTCGCCGAGGGGCGCAACCCCTCTTGAAGTCGGGGAAGTCGCTGATACACTCTGACGTGTGATGTCTCAGCGTAGCAGCGAAACCGATACCTCCTCCAGCTCGACCGGATCGTCGCGCCCGACGCCGGCCAACGCCATCGGCGAGGAGCGGATCCTGGACGCGGCGTACGAGCTGCTGCTGGCCATCGGCATGCGCCGGATGACGATGGCGGACATCGCCCGGCACGCCGAGGTCTCCCGCGCCACCCTGTACCGCCGCTGGCCGAACGTACAGGCAGTGGTCGCCGCGCTGATGACCCGCGAATGGACCACCGCGCTCGTCTCCGCCTTCCAGCCCGACGCCGTCGACGGCCGCGCGCGCCTGGTCGAGGGCGTCGTCGAGGTGGTCGCGAAGACCCGGACCCACCCGCTGATGCGCAAGATCATCGAGCTCGACCCCGAGTTCCTCACGCCGTACCTGCTCGAGCGACGCGGCAGTAGCACCGTCGCGCATCTCGCACTCGTGAAGGCCGGGATCGAGTCCGGTCAGGCCGACGGTTCGATCCGCGACGGCGACTCCGACTGGCTCTCGCGGCAGATCATCCTGGTCTCGCTCGCGTCGGCGGTGTCCGGACCGGTGCTCGCCGAGCCGAAGGAGTACCCCGAGCTGGACGAGGAGCTGCGGGTGATGCTCACCAGGTACCTGACGCCATGATCGCGGTCGGCAACGCCAGCCTCAACGCGGCCCGGCGGACGCGCGAGCTCGACTGGCTCGACACGACCGGCCGGGTCGACGTCCTCGTGATCGGCGGCGGCGTCACGGGCACCGGCGTCGCGCTCGACGCGGCCGCACGCGGTCTCACCGTCGCCCTGGTCGAGAAGCACGACCTCGCCTTCGGCACCAGCCGCTGGAGTTCCAAGCTCGTTCACGGCGGCCTGCGTTATCTCGCCTCAGGCCATGTTGGGATCGCGTACGAGAGCGCCGTCGAGCGCGGCATCCTGATGAAGACGACCGCACCTCATCTCGTCCATCCGGTGCCGCAGGTCGCGCCCTGGTTTCCGGAGGCGCGGTATGCCCAGGCGGCCTTGCTGCGTGGCGCTTTCCTCGGCGGCGACGTACTCCGCACCTTCGCCCGCACCAGCGACGACTACCTGCCGCACTCCCGCCGGGTCAGCTCGGCGGAGGTACTACGTTACGCACCGACCGTCCGCCCGCAGGGCCTGCGCGGCGGCTTCCTCACCTGGGACGGCCAGCTGTACGACGATGCGCGGCTGGTCGTCGCGATCGCACGCACCGCAGCGTCGTACGGGGCTCGCGTCATCACGCACTGCGCCGCCGAAGAGGTGACCGGCCGAGGCGCGGTACTGGTCGACCAACTGTCCGGCCGGCGGATCGATCTCGACGCCGGGATCGTGGTCAACGCGACCGGCATCTGGGCCGATCAAGTTGCCTCGGGCATCAAACTCCGGCCGAGCCGGGGGACGCATCTGGTGTTGCCGCAATCGGCGTTCCGCGGGCTGTCCGCAGTACTGACCGTGCCGGTGCCGGGGGAGTTGCGGCGGGTCGTGATGGCGATCCCAGCGCCCGACGGCCGGGTCTATGTCGGGCTGACCGATGAGGAGGCGCCTGGTCCGGTCAGTGATGTTCCACGTGCAACGGAGGCCGAGATCGACTTCCTGCTGTCGACGATCAGCGCGGCGGTGCGGGTGCCGCTGACGCGTGACGATCTGCTCGGCAGCTACGCGGGTCTGCGGCCGCTGCTCGACACGGGGCATCACAAGGGGTTGGACAAGACGGCGGACATCTCCCGGCGGCACGCGGTGATCACGAGTCCCGACGGGGTCGTGACGATCGTGGGCGGCAAGCTGACGACGTACCGGCGGATGGCGCAGGACACGCTCGACAAGGCGCTCGCTCAGTCATCGGTCGAGGTGCGGCGGCCTTGTCTGACGCATCGGATTCCGCTGGTGGGTGCTGCGAGCCGGGTGCAGTTGGCGGCGGTGCGGGCGCCTTCGCGCTTCGTCGACCGGTACGGCGTGGAGGCGACGGACGTGATCGCGGTCGAGCCGGAGTTGCTCGCGCCGATCGCGCCGGGGCTGGCGACGACGCATGCGGAGCTGCGCTTCGCAGTACGGCATGAAGGGGCGTTGACCGAGGAGGACCTGCTCGATCGGCGGACCCGGATCGGGTTGTCGGCGACGGATCGGGAGCTGGCCCTGCCAGCGGCGCGGGAGGCGTTCGCCGCAGTCTGAGGTTTGCAGCTTTTGGCCTGTGGACAACTCCTCGCCGCTCCCACCTCCGGGTTAACTTGTCTGTGGGGAGGTGAGGTCGGTGAGTCAGCCGTATCCGGGGCCGCCCGGCTATCACCCATCGCCGTATATGGGGCCGCCGGCGCGGACGTACAAGCCGCTGCGGCAGATCACTGTGGTCTTCCTTGTCCTGATGGTGCTGACCACGCTCGTCGCCGTCCTCCAGGCGGTGCTGATGTGGCGGTCGTACGACGACGTGAAGCGGCTCGTCTACGGACTGCTCTCCGAGGACGAGCTCGCTCGCGGCGTGGAGTCGATCGGGAACAGCGGTCCCTTGCTCGACCTGGTCAGCCTGCTCGTCCCCGCGACCGGGGTCTTCTTCGTGATCTGGCTGTGGAAGGCGCGAGAGAACACCGAGGTCTTCACGCCGTCCGCAGGTGTCGTCTATCAAGGGGCAAAGCGGCTCGGCAACGGCGTGCACCGGCGCGAGCAAGGCTGGGTGATCGGTAGCTGGATCTGCCCGATCGTCCAGTTCTGGTATCCGCTGCAGGTGGTCGAGGATGTGGTTCGCGCCAGCGCGCCGCCTACCGAGCAGCCAGGTCGGGGTCGGGCGAAGTCGTCGAGAGGGTTGCTCTATACCTGGTGGGCCGCCTGGACGACGTTCTGGCTGATCATCGTCGGCGGGAGCGGCTTCGCGCTGGCCAGCTTCATCGTGTGGGTGGTGCGGCTGGTGCATCGCAAGGAAGTGGCCGACGCGACCGGGGACTATGTGGACATCTACGACCTGCAGAGCTTCATGGTCCGGACGGCGCTCGCGGTGAACATCGGCTTCACGGTCGCTGCTGTGCTTCTTGCCGTGGCAGGGGTGGCGATCGTCTGGCTGATGTTCCGCACCAATGTGTGGCAGGACGAGCGGATGGCGCCGCGGATCACCGAGCCGCCGGCCGGGCCGCCGCAATACGCTCCCCGGCCGCCAGACTTCCCGTCCTACGCGCCTTACCCACCGTCGTCGTTGGCTCCGCCGCCGTACGCGCCGTCACCGCGACAACCGTGGCCCTGACGCCGGCTTCGACTATGACCTTGGCAGTCGGCAGAGGACGGCGGTTGCGTCGTCGTAGCGCTTGCCGCGGAAGGTGCCGACGGGGGCATCAGCGTCGTACTGCCTGACCTTGTCGATCAGGGTCTGCGGACCGGCTGTCGCGAGCGTGTCGACCAGGTCCTCCCAGGTGTGGCCGTAGCGCTCGGAGTAGCGGGAGGCGCCGTCGGTCAGCAAGGAGATCAGCTCTACCGCTGCGCGTTCCGTAGTACCGGCGACTGCTTCGTACGCCGCCTTGGGCTCGGTACTCGCGACCCAGAACCCACCCGGCTGGTTGCGCAACCGGCGTACGGCTTCGAAGGTGTACTCCGGCAGCAGGTCGACCCGGTTGTCCGCGAGCACCGTCACGCGCTGGTCGGGGGCGCGCAGCACGATCGGCGAATCAGCCAGCACCAGGTGCTCGACCTGCTCGTCACTCACCCGCACCATCGCGACGGTCGACGACGGGCTGTCGGGGTTGGCCAGATCGCACGTGTCCACGTGCTCAGCCCGTACTGCGGTGATCGCGTCCGCGAGCAGCTCGGGGAGCGGCGACTGCGACCGCCCGAGCAGTGGGAGCGCCAACTGAGTCCCCAACCGCGCGACCAGCCAGGCCACCGAGTGCACGCAACCCGACTCGATCCCCTTCGGCGCGGTCGCACCATCGAGCACCACCACGAAGTCCGGCCCACTGATCACCAGGTCCTCGTTCGGCCCTTCCCGATCCGGCGCAGGCTCACAGACCGACCAGATATCCACAGCCTCATTCTCGGGGGCGGGCGGTCCAGGTGTCGGTGAGGGACTGGTCGAGCGGGATCTTGCTGGACCAGCCGAGGTGTTTGCTGATCAGGGACGTGTCGGCCTGCTGCCAGGCGACCGCGTCGGCGGGGGAGCCCGCGTGGCCGGCGTGCGCCTCACCCTCGACGATCTGGGTCTTGGTGCCGCTGACCTCGATCAGCTTGTTGATCGCATCCCGGGCCAGCGTCGCCTTGCCCGATCCGACGTTGAGGACCGGCGGCAGTTTGCCGTCCGCCGTCGCGACCGCCAGGACGGCTTCGGCGACATCCCGGACGTCGACGTAGTCCCGCCACGCCTCCAGCGAGCCGAGCTGGATCGTGCCGGTCGTACCGAGCTGGCGGAGTACCCGGCCGAACAGGGTGCTCGGTGGCGATCCCGGGCCGGTGATGTTGAAGGAGCGCACCACGACGGCATCGGCGCCGTTGCGCTGCGCGCGGAGTACCAGCTCGGAACCGGCCAGCTTGGTGTACCCGTACGCCGCTCCTGGACGGAGCTCAGCCTGCTCGTCTTGGCTAGTACCGCGTGGCGCGCCGCCGTACTCCGCGGCCGAACCGATCTGGATGAAGCGCGCGTTGGTCGCGTGCCCGTTCATCGAGGACAGCAGCGACTGGACGGCGACGACGTTGCCACGAGTCAGCTCGAGGACGTCGCCATGGGTGGCGGCCGCGGCGTTGACGATCACCGTCGGCTTGTACGCTCCGAGCTGGGTATCCAGCGCATAACAGTGCCCGCTGGCCAGGTCGAAGCGCCGATGCGGGTCGCCGGTCGATCGGGTGAACCCGCGGTACTCGATCCCGCGCTCCGCCAGCAGCCGGCAGATCGTGCCCCCGAGAAACCCGCCGGCGCCGAACACCATCACTCGCTCTGATCCGGTCACATCGGCCATCCTCCCGCTCGATCTGAACTTTGTCGGTGGATCAGGGCAAACTGCGGGCTAACCGAAGGGAGTGCCATGGCGCAGCACAGGTCAGCACCCAAGACCGAGTCCACGATCCGCGATTGGGACGAGGCCGATCCGTCCGGGCAGACGTACAGCCGGGTGTTGTTCATCGACTCGGATCTGACCGAGGTGAACAACCAGCGCGGGGTGTTCGAGGAGTGCGTCTTCCGCGGGGTCCGGTTCAACGCGTCGGTGCACCAGGAGGCCGCGTTCGTGAACTGCACCTTCGTCCGGTGCTCGTTCTTCGACAGCACCTTCACCCGGTGCAAGTTGATGGGCAGCATGTTCGACGACTGCACCTACAACCTGATGAAGGTCGAGGGCGGCGACTGGTCGTTCGTGGGTCTGGCTGGTGCGAACCTGACCGGAGCTGAGATCAGCGGCACGAAGCTGCGGGAGGCCGATCTCACCGGTCTGCGCGCGACCAAGGCCGTACTGCGGAACGTGGACCTGTCCGGCGCCTCGATGCAACGGGCGGACTTCACCGGCGCGGACCTACGCGGATCCGACCTCTCGACGCTCGATCCGCTCACCGCCACGCTCAGGGACGCGATCGTGGACCTGCCCCAGGCGATCGTCATCACCACCTCGCTGGGCCTGGAGGTACGCCCCTGACCCGAGGCATGCCTGTGGATATCTCCAGGGTTATGACCCTTCATCCCCCGGTTTACCCACAACCTGTGGATAACTATGCAAGGCCAGCTCATCTGGCTCGGGCGACGGGTCGGGCCTTGGCCAGTACGGGGGCCAGCTCGGGGCGGCGATGGCGGGCGGCCGGGCGTCTGACCAGGATCGCGCTGTGCTCCACGACGTACCCGGGGTTCGTCAGAATGACCGGGCGGGTCGCCGCCCGCAGCGCGACCTGGAGACCCGCGGCCAGGCCGACGCCTGCGAACGCGCCGCCGGTGTTCGCGATCAGGTCGTGCAGCTGACACGACCGGCCGAGCGGTGGGATCAGCGCCTGGACCGCCTCGACCGCCGCGGACATCCCGATCCCCGCCGCGATCCCGTCCGCGGGCCGGCCACTCGCCAGGGTCAGCAGCCCCGCCGCCGGGATGAAGAGCAGGACGTTCAGCAGGCCCTGGATCGAGGTGAGCCCACCGGTGGTGGTCAGGTGTGTGCCGCAACTGCCGATCCCTGGCAGCCGGTGGCTGGTCGGGCTGAGCGTGGCCGCGAGGATCAGCGCGAAGGCAGCGGGCATCAGCAGAGCCGCGATCCGTGGGACCGGACTACCTGGCCGGCGCGCCGACGAGATGGCGATCGGAACCGTCATCCCGGTCAGCACGACCCAGGTGTCCAACAGGTGCGGAATACCGCGATAGGTCTCGAGCACGCGTCCGGAACCTCCGTCGTCGACCGGCCCGCGCAGTTCCGGTAGGTGTCCGCGCGATCACGTCGTCAGTGGTTTGCCCGCTGTCTTCCTCCACAGAGACTCCGGCGTCCACTCCACCGACCGCTAGGCCACTCAGGACATCTGCACGCACCCGCAAACAAACAGTGAGTTCCCCGTGACAATCCGTACACGAACTGTCACGCCCTCCCCCTATCGATGCACCAGGCAATCAATTTAGTAGCCCCAGGCAACAGATCCGGTTACCCGTCCTCACACCCGATACCGTCGTGGTCGGCGTCGAGGCGGTAGATGTCGGAGCCGATCACCTCGACCGGGCCCGCGACGTACGCCGGCCCGTTGCCGGTGCCACCTTCGCAGTCGACGTCGCTGGCGATCGGGACGCACCCGGTGTAGTTCGGGTCGCATCCACCGCCGGTCTCTTCCTTCTTCGTGCCGATCGACGTGATCTGGGTGACCGGTGCAACGGTGACAACCTCGCGGACGAGCCGCCGACCGGTCTCCTTGCCGTCCGTATATGTCACCGCATAGGTGAGTTGCTTCTTGCCCTTCACCCCTCGCGTGGTGACGGCGCTCTCACCTTGTGGCCGCTCCGGGTCCCGTACGTTCTTCTTCTTGAACGCCACCGACCGCACCACGACCACGTTCTTGGTCACCACGACCGGCGTCGCCTTGACCGGCTTCGACACCAGAGCAGGCGGCGGCACGGACGGCGTACCGGCCGAGGTGCTCGGCGGCGTGCTCGGTGTGCTTGACGGCGTGACGGCCTCGGTTGCCGATGGCTCGGCCGATGCGTCAGACGACGCTGCGGCGCCCGGGTCCGTCGTACTGGTGACCCGGCCGGCGACCCGCGGTGACGAGGTTTCGATGCCGCAGCCGGTCAGTAGTAGTGCCAGTGCGATCAGCAGTCCCCCCACCGATCGCTTACCCCTTGCCCCCCACATACTTCAGATCCACACTTCAGTTTTCATCTCCACACGATCTACCCGCACCTGACCTGCGAACAGACCTGGGAGCTACCGAAATCATCACGCGCCTGGAGATGACTTCTCCCGATCAGCTTGTTTCGGGGGAGCTGCTGGATGTGTCCATCGAGTTGGTCGAGGTGGGGCCGGATGACGCTGCTGTCGTGCGGTCCGTTTACGTGTGGATCTGGGAGCCGTTGAAGGCGCACGGCCGGTTGGAGTGGAGCGACGAGGAGTGGGTCGCCGAGCTGTCCCATCCCGCCATCCGGACCTGGATTGCCCGGCTGGAGGGTGAGACGGCCGGCGTGGTGGAGCTGGAGCTCAGCGCGGACGGTGAGGTCGGCATCGTGGTGTTCGGCCTCGTTCCGGCGTACCAGGGGAGAGGACTCGGAGCCGCCTTCCTGACCGCCGCGACCCAGCTGGCCTGGCAACTCGGCCGGCCGACCAAGCGGGTCTGGCTGCAGACCTCCTCCGACGATCATGCCCATGCCCTCGGCAACTACCAGAGCCGCGGCTTCCGGGTCTTCTCGGCGGAGCCTCAGTAGCGGACGTCGCTCTGCAGGAGTGGCGGGTAGACCGTCGAGGGCACCCCATCGACCGTGGTGCCGGCGAACTGGAGCATGTCCCGCGGCGCTCCGTGCATCGGGGCGGGGTAGTTGAGGGTCGGCGCCGAGACCTCGTCCAGGGTGCTCAGCTGTCCGGGTGTCAGGGTCACGGCGAGCGCCGCCAGATTGCTCTCCAGGTGCTCGACCCGGCGGGCTCCGATGATCGGTACGACGGTGCCTTGCCGGGCTCGCAGCCATGCCAGTGAGACGGCTGCCGAGCTGGTCCCGAGTTCGTCGGCGATCTTGGCGACGGCGTCGATGACGACGTACTGGGCCTCGGTGGGGCTGCCGACGTACGCAGTACGGGCCGAGTCGGTGACCTCGGTACCGCGCCGGTACTTGCCGGAGAGGAAGCCGTGAGCCAGCGGGCTGTACGGCGTCAGCGCGATGCCCTGGTCGAGCGCGAACGGGGCGACCTCGCCCTCGACCGTGCGGGCCAGGAGGCTGTACTCGACCTGCAGCGCGATCAACGGGGTCCAGTTCTTCAGCAGGGCCGTCGTCTGTGCCTGGGCGGTGAACCACGCGGGCGTGTTGGAGAAGCCGACGTAGCGGATCTTGCCGGCCCGGACGAGGTCGTCGAGCGTGCTGAGCGTTTCCTCGATCGGGGTGTGGCGGTCCCAGTTGTGCAGGTAGTACAGGTCGAGGTAGTCGGTCTGCAGGCGGCGCAACGTCTGGTCGAGCTGCGCGCGGATCGATGTGCGGCCGGCGCCGCCGCCGTTCGGGTCGCCGGGGAACATGTTGCCGAAGAACTTCGACGCCAGTACTACGTGCTCGCGGCGGCCGGGCTGGGCGGCGAAGAAGTCGCCGAGGATCTTCTCCGAGTGGCCGTTGGTGTAGAAGTTCGCCGTGTCGACGAAGTTGCCGCCGAGGTCGAGGAAGGTGGCGAGGATCTTCTCGGACTCCTCGACGGTGGTGCCGGCGCC
Source organism: Kribbella sp. NBC_00382 (assembly GCF_036067295.1). Lineage (NCBI taxonomy): Bacteria > Bacillati > Actinomycetota > Actinomycetes > Propionibacteriales > Kribbellaceae > Kribbella > Kribbella sp. NBC_00382. The sequence continues at coordinate 2,353,668 of NZ_CP107954.1, read as the reverse complement.
GCCCGGGTCCTCGCCGAACGTCATCGCGCCGAGCGAGAACGGGCTGACGCGCAGGCCGGAACGGCCGAGGGTGACATAGTGATCGAGTTGCATGATCATGCTCCAGTTCGTGGTTTTGGTGTTGCCACTATCGAAGCGTCTTCGTGTGCTTTGGCGGTAGATTGATCCGCGCTGGCTGTTGCCTATTCCGATCATCTTCGGCCGAATCGTGTCTGACTGTGATTTGCTGGGATCATGCCTGACAGCTCCGTACTGCTCGCCGAGATCCGGGACCGGCTCGCGACCCATGCCCGGCCGGATCTGCAGTCTCCGATCGACGGCCTGTCGCTCGCCCGGATGGAGTCCTCGGCCCAGGAGTACTCGCTCACCGAGCCGCTGCTGGTCGTGATGGCTCAGGGCGGCAAGCAGCTCCTGCTCGGCAACGAGGTCTTCGAGTACCGCGCGGGCGAGCTCCTGATCGTGACGGCCGACCTGCCGGTCACCGGCCACTTCATCGAGGCATCGCCGGAGGTGCCTTCGCTGGGGCTGGGCCTGGTACTACGCCCGGCCGCCATCGCGCCGCTGCTCCTGGAATCCAGGGTGGGCCAGCGATCCCGTAGTACGGCAAGCACCCCGGCGATGGCCACCGGTCCCGCCAGCCCGGAGATCCTCGACGCTGCGGCCCGCATGCTCCGCCTACTCGACACGCCTGACGACATCCCGGTACTGGCCCCGATGCTCGAGCGCGAGATCCTCTGGCGCCTGCTCACCGGCCCGCACGGCGAGGTGATCCGCCAGATCGGCCTGGCCGACAGCAGCCTCACCCACATCAGCCGAGCCATCCGCTGGATCCGCGACAACTACGCCGAACCGATGCGGATCGCCGACCTGGCCCGCCTGGCCGGCATGAGCCCAGCCGCCTTCCACCGCCACTTCCGCGCCATCACGGCGTTGAGCCCACTCCAGTTCCAGAAACGCATCCGCCTCCAGGAGGCACGGTCCTTATTGGCCGCCCACCCCGGCGACGTAGCCGGCATCGGCCACCTGGTCGGCTACGACAGCCCCTCCCAGTTCAACCGCGAATACCGCCGCCTCTTCGGCACCCTACCCGGCCAACACGCCACCCACCTCCGCACCAGCACCCCCGACCTGCCTTAGCCCACGACAGTCCCTTGGTCGTAGACCGCCTGCCACCCGGAGTCACCCCGACGCCAAACCGTCGCCCGTCGTCTGCGCCTCGAAGTCGGCGCGGGTCGTCCCCAACTCGGTCCGATGAGAGATCGGCTCGCGCGCCCTCAACTCAGCAAGCACGTACTAGGCGACTGGTGGCAGGGGAGCGCAGGTCATCGTTGGCGGGTGCGTGTTTGTCGCCGGCCAGTTGCTGATAACCCTTCTGGCGTTCGGACTCAGAGCTAGAGCCCCTCTCAGCCAGGGCAAGAGGCAAGCAAGCGGGTACCACGTGTTGTGGCAGCGGCTGAGCCTGGGCCGGGAGCTGCCCTCGGCCGGCCGTGTACTCCGCCGTGGCCCTCAGTTGCCGGATGCCTTGAGGTAAAGGTCGACCTCGGGTAGTACTTCGGACAGCGGTCGGTGCATGTCCAGCTGAAGGTAGTTGTCCGAGGGCCGTTCGACACGGTCCATCCAGACGCGGAACAGCGCCGCCCCATCCATCGGCTCGTCACCGAGATCCACCGGCGGCTGGTCCACGCCGCGACGATGGGTCCGCAGCCGCGGCCGCTGAGCAAGCCTCTGGTCGAGCAGCTTCAAATCACGAACCTGGCACTCGATGTACCGGTAGCCAGCACCGTGCGCCTTGGCGATTTCCCTGCCCTCATTGACGATGCGCGGCCAACCGCACGGACTGTCCATGATCACCGGATGCCCTTGACCAAGCACCTGCCGAGCCAACGCGTACATCACCTCGTACGCCGCCTTGGCACTAGCGTCGAGGTCAGCGCCCGAATCGAGAACAGCCGTCTTGATGACGTCGTAGTCCAAGGCAACCGCACCGAACGTCTCCACGACATGCGCGGCAACGGTCGACTTCCCAGAACCCGGAACCCCCGACATCTGCAGCAGAAACACCGCCCCACCACCGCCCCTTCGCCGCAGCCGCGCCCGCACCTACCGCAGTATGCCTGCCGCTCCCTTTCCTCGCCGTCGCCCCGGCGGCTGTCATGATCGGCCGATGATGACCAAGGCGGAGTACCTCGCCAAGGCTGCAGTCGAAGACGACTGGGCGCCTGGGTGGCTTGCAATCGACGCGGCATTCGACACCCACTATCCGGGCATCACGCCGGCGCACCTCGGCACACTCCTTCCCGCACGCGCCATGTTCGGGGGCGAGGAGTACCTCGACGGGTGCAGCATCTTCCCCAGCCCGAACGGCTACCAGCACCTGCTCACATACGGGATGTCCACGCTCTACGTCGATGAAGAGTCGTACGGCGGCGAGTTCAGCGGCTGGGGCTACGAGATGACGATGAAGGTCCGAGCCGACGGACCGGACGACTGCGGATGGGCCGTCAGCTCGATGAGCAACCTCGCTCGCTACACCTACACATCAAAGCGCTGGTTCGAACCTTTCCAGTTCATCAGCGGCCGCGGCCAGCCCCTGCGTACCGACAGCAACACCCTCTTGACGAGCTACCTGACGGTGCCGGACACGGAGGTCAACGGCATCGACACACTCCACGGCCGAGTCGACTTCATCCAACTGGTCGGCATCACCCAACCCGAACTCGACTGGATCGCCGGCACCTCCCCAGAAGGCGCCACCGACCGCACCAAAGCCCTCGCCCAACGCATAGCCGAAGACGGCAACCCCAACCTGTCCACCAACCTCTCCCGCACCCACAACTACGTCTGACCACCTAAAAGTCGAGGAGCTCAGTCGGTAGGTGGGTAGACGTCCATCCAGACGACTCCGTCTGCACTGGCTAGGGCCTTGATGAGTGTTTCTGGAAGAGTCATCGCATGTTGGCCGTCGGCAGGGCTCCAGCTACAGAACAGGCGCACTCTAGATGCATCGCCACTGGCCGCTCTGGGAAGGTGCGACTCTCTTAACCAGACCTCTGCGGCTTCCAACTGCTGCTCTAGGCCAGATCCCGGCAAGTCAGTGGTCTCCACGAGCCCACCCGCAGAGTCAAACACCGAGATGGACGTCCGCGACCATTCGTCACTTGTCACCAGCGCATGGTGCCATGGCTTGAAGGCACATTCAGTAGTCCAGCCGGACGGCCTCAGGTCCTGAGCACACGGTCATCGACGCGACTCGAACGCGGGTTTATCGGTGGTCAGACGTCAGTTGGCGTTCGCTGGCGGCAGGACCGCGTGGATGGGGAGGCGTCCTGCTGTTGAGCACGCAGCGCCATTCGACAGATCCGCGCCCGCGAGCGCTGGGAGTTCGCCGTGGGACGGTCGGCCTGGTCGACGGTGGAACGCTCCGGCAGGGTCCACGGCGCGCCTAGGCAAGTACTCACGCGACGGAGGAGCGGTACTCGAGGAAGGGTGGGTGGGAGCGCCCGGAGTGGTGAGCGACGTAGGAGCGAGTGGCGGAGGGCGCGTGGGGGGTTCGCGGGACAAGGAGAAAGCCGGTTCCGCGGGGGAACCGGCTTTCTTGGGGTGGAGACGAGGGGACTCGAACCCCTAACCCCTGCCTTGCAAAGGCAGTGCTCTGCCAGTTGAGCTACGCCCCCGTGGGGGTTTTGATCAGCGGCCCGGGGTGACCGGGTCGACGGCCTCGGCCCAGAGGTCCTGCTCGGCGCGGGCCTGCTGGGTCTTCTTGTAGACGAAGTATCCACCGACGCTGGCCAGCAGGACCAGCAGAATCTTCTTCAGCACCGGGGATTCTCCTTGGATCGATGTCGATCAGGGGTGGGCCTAACAGGATTTGAACCTGTGACCTCTGCCTTATCAGGGCAGCGCTCTAACCAACTGAGCTATAGGCCCGCGAACTGCGGGGGACGAACTCGGAGAGATTACCGCACCCGGTGCCTGGCTCCCAAATTGGATTCGGCCGGGCCGGAGCACGGTCCGGCCGAATCCAGAAACCAGGGCTCAGTCCTCTGAGGCCAGCGTCACTTCGAGGCCGCCCAGCAGGGTGGCCGCGATGTTGTAGAGGAACGATCCGAGGGTCGCCAGCGCCGTGATGATCAGCACATCGGCGCAGGCCAGCAGGGTGGTGAAGCCCATCACCTTGCCGGTGTTGATGTAGTCCTCGATCTGGAACGGATCGGCGCCTTCCTGGTTGCCCAGGACCTCGCGGACCGTGTTGTTGATGTTGTCGAACACACCGGCCGCGCCGATCGCCGACCAGATGATGAAGACGGCCACCCAGGTGACGATGCCGAACGCGATCGCCAGCAGGAACGCGGTCTTCATCACCGACCACGGGTCGACCCGGGTCATCCGCAGCCGCGCCTTCCGGGTCTGCGTGCGGCCCGAGCTCTTCGGCGCCGCCTCGACGGCCGGCGTGAAGTCGTGGTCGACCTTGGCCTTCGGCTCGACGACCGCCGCCGAAGAGGACGTCGCGGACTCCTTCAGCGCGCTGGCCCGGCCGAGCACGGCCTGCTTCGCCGCGTTCAGCTTGTCGCTGAAGCTCTCGGTCGGGGTATGCGTCGGCGTCGCCAGCTTGCCGGTCTGCCCGTACGCCGACCCGCCACCGTCCCCCACCTTGCCCGAACTGGGCAGCCGCGGCTCCGGCCGTCCAGGCGTACTCGGGGTGGCCTGGAACGGGCTCCCCGCAGCGGCGGCACCCGGTCGAGGAGCCCCAGCGTTCGACGGCGTGGCAGGCGCCGGGCGGACCGCAGGCTGCTGCGGCGGCCGCGTCGGCGTACCGGTCGAGCCTGCGCCCGACGGTGCTGCCGACGGTCCACCCGGACGCGGCTGGCGCGCATCGCCGGGCCGCTGGCCGTTCGCAGTACCGGATCTGGTCTGGCCGTTGCCGTTCGAACTGCTACGACCGTTGGAGGCCGGAGTGGCAGCTGGGGTGGACTGGCCCTTCCCGGCGCCGCTCTGCGGTCGCTGGGAATTGGGGCTGTCCGCTCCATCAGGCCAGGTCGGCCTCGCGCGGTTGGTCATCAGGTACCCTCCTGGCCGGCTTCGTCGTCTTCGACCGTAGCCGCGCCGTCGACGTCCGTCGAATGCTGGTCATCAGTGCTGACGCTCGTGGAGGGGGTTTCGGTTGTCGAACCGTCCACATCCTGGGCAACTTCTTCGCTGCCTTCGACGTCCTCTGCCTCGTCGTCACTGACCGTGAGGTCGGTGTTACGTGCGATCGCGACCACGGCGTCGGACTCGCCGACCCCGGCGAACTTCACGCCCATCGTGTCGCGGCCCTTGACCGGCACACTGTCGACCCGGCTGCGAACGACCTGGCCGCTGTTCTTGATCGCCAGCACCTGGTCGCTGTCGACCACGATCAGCGCACCCACCAGCGAACCACGCTCGTCGTTCAACTTCACCGCCTTGATGCCCAGTCCGCCGCGACCTTGCTGCCGGTACTCAGATACCCGGCTGCGCTTGGCGTAACCCGCATCGGTCACGGTGAAGACGAACTGCGTGTCCTCCTCCGAGCCGGCCCGGATGACCGCCATCGACAGCAACTCGTCGCCGTTGCGGAACTTCATCCCGGTCACACCCGAGGTGGCCCGGCCCATCGGGCGGAGCTGCTCGTCGTTCGCGGTGAAGCGGATCGACTGGCCCTTCTTGGAGACCAGCATCAGGTCGTCCTCGGCCGACGCCAGCTCGGCGCCGATCAGCTCGTCGTCCTCCTCGCGGAAGTTGACCGCGATGATGCCGCTCTGCCGGGCCGAGTCGTAGTCGGTCAGCGCCGTCTTCTTCACCAGGCCGCGCTTGGTGGCGAGCAGCAGGTACGGCTCCTGCTCGTAGTCGCGCAGCGTCAGTACCTGGGCGATTTCCTCGTCCGGCTGGAACGACAGCAGACCGGCCACGTGCGAGCCCTTGGCGTCGCGTGCGGACTCGGGCAGCTGCCACACCTTGGCGCGGTACACGCGGCCCTTGGTGGTGAAGAACAGCATCCAGTGGTGGTTCGTGGTGGCGAAGAAGTGGCCGATCTCGTCCTCGGCCCGCATCGTCGCGCCACGGACGCCCTTACCGCCGCGGTTCTGGGTGCGGTACAGGTCGGTCTTGGTGCGCTTCGCGTACCCGCCACGGGTGATCGTGACGACGACCTCCTCGTCCGGCACCAGGTCCTGGACGGACAGGTCGCCGTCGGCCGCGATGATCTCGGTCCGCCGCTCGTCGCCGTACCGCTCGACGATCTCGGCCAGCTCGTCGCGGACGATGTGCCGCTGCCGGACCGGGTCGGCCAGGATGTCCTCGAGGTCGGCGATGACGACCTCGAGCTCGTTCAGCCGGTCGACGATCTTCTGCCGCTCCAGGGCGGCCAGCCGGCGCAGCTGCATGTCCAGGATCGCCTGGGCCTGGACCTCGTCGATCTCCAGCAGCGACATCAGGCCGGTGCGGGCCTCCTCGACGTCCGGGCTGCGGCGGATCAGCGCGATGACCTCGTCCAGCGCGTCCAGCGCCTTCACCAGTCCGCGGTAGATGTGCGCCTGCTTCTCGGCCTCGCGCAGGCGGTACCGGGTCCGCCGCTGGATGACCTCGATCTGGTGGTCGATCCAGTGCGTGATGAACAGGTCCAGGCTGAGCGTGCGCGGCACGCCGTCGACCAGCGCCAGCATGTTGCAGCCGAAGGTGTCCTGCAGCTGCGTGTGCTTGTAGAGGTTGTTCAGTACGACCCGAGGCTGGGCGTCGCGCTTGAGCACGATCACCAGGCGCTGGCCGGTCCGCGACGAGGTGTCGTCACGGATGTCGGCGATGCCGGTCATCTTGCCGGTGTTGACCAGCTCGGCGATCTTCTGCGCCAGGTTGTCCGGGTTGACCATGTACGGCAGCTGGCTGACGACCAGGCTGGTCCGTCCCTTGGCGTCCTCCTCGACGTCCACGACCGCGCGCATCGTGACCGAGCCACGGCCGGTGCGGTAGGCGTCGTCGATGCCCTTGTAGCCGACGATCAGCGCGCCGTTCGGGAAGTCCGGGCCCTTGATGTTCTCCATGCACGCCGCCAGGACCTCTTCCTGGGTGGCCTCCGGGTGCTCGAGGCACCACTGGGCGGCGGCGGCGACCTCGCGCAGGTTGTGCGGCGGGATCATCGTGGCCATACCGACGGCGATTCCGGCCGAGCCGTTGACCAGCAGGTTCGGGAACCGGCTGGGCAGGATCACCGGCTCCTGCGAGCGGCCGTCGTAGTTGGGGCGGAAGTCGACCGTCTCCTGGTCGATGTCGCGCACCATCTCCATCGCCAGCGGGGCCAGCCGGCACTCGGTGTACCGCATCGCGGCGGCCGGGTCGTTACCCGGTGAACCGAAGTTGCCCTGACCCTGGATCATCGGCGCGCGCATCACCCAGGGCTGGGCCAGCCGGACCAGGGTGTCGTAGATCGCCGAGTCACCGTGCGGGTGGTACTGACCCATCACGTCACCGACGACGCGGGAGCACTTGGAGAAACCGCGGTCGGGACGGTAGCCGCCGTCGTACATCGCGTAGAGGATCCGGCGGTGCACCGGCTTGAGGCCGTCGCGGACCTCGGGCAGCGCCCGGCCGACGATGACGGCCATCGCGTAGTCGAGGTACGACTGCTGCATCTCGGTCTGCAGATCGAGGGGCTCGATCCGGTCGTGTCCCGGAGAAATGGGGGTCTCGGTCATCTGGTGCTCGTCCCGTTCGTGTCAGTACGTCGGTGAGGTCGGCGCTGCGCGAAAGCCGCCCGGGCACGGCCCGGGCGGCCCTCAGATGTCAAGGAACCGGACGTCCTTGGCGTTGCGCTGGATGAAGTTGCGACGGGCCTCGATGTCGTCGCCCATCAGCGTCGCGAAGGTCTCGTCGGCGCGGGCGGCGTCGTCCAGGGTGATCTGCAGCAGCACCCGGTTGGCCGGGTCCATCGTGGTCTCCCACAGCTCCTGCGCGTTCATCTCGCCCAGACCCTTGTAGCGCTGGATCGCGTTGTCCTTCGGCAGCTTCTTGCCGGCCTCGACGCCGGCCTCCAGCAGGCCGTCCTTCTCCCGCTCGGTGTAGGCCAGCTCGTGCGGCTGGCCGCTCCAGCGGATCTTGTACAGCGGCGGCTGTGCGGCGTACACGTGCCCGCGCTCGATCAGCGGCCGCATGAACCGGAACAGCAGGGTGAGCAGCAGCGTCCGGATGTGCTGGCCGTCGACGTCGGCGTCGGCCATGATCACGATCTTGTGGTACCGGAGCTTCTCCTCGTCGAAGTCCTCGTGGATCCCGGTGCCGAGCGCCGAGATGATCGCGAGTACTTCGTTGTTCTGCAGGACCCGGTCGATCCGCGCCTTCTCGACGTTCAGGATCTTGCCCCGGATCGGCAGGATCGCCTGGTACTTCGGATCGCGGCCACCCTTGGCGGAGCCACCGGCCGAGTCACCCTCGACGATGTAGACCTCGCACTCTTCGGGGTTGGTCGACTGGCAGTCGGACAGCTTGCCCGGCAGCCCGCCGCCACCCAGCAGGCCCTTGCGGTTGCGGGCCAGGTCGCGCGCCTTGCGGGCGGCGATCCGGGCACTCGCGGCCGCGGTGGCCTTGCGGATGATCTCCTTGCCCTCCTGCGGGTTCTGCTCGAACCACGCGCCCAGCCGGTCGTTCACGACCCGCTGGACGAAGCCCTTGACCTCGGTGTTGCCGAGCTTGGTCTTGGTCTGGCCCTCGAACTGCGGCTCTGCCAGCTTGACCGAGATGATGGCGGTCAGACCCTCCCGGATGTCGTCGCCGGTGAGCCTGTCCTCCTTCTTCTTGATCATGCCCTGGTCCTCGCCGAACGAGTTGACCAGCGAGGTGAGCGCGGCCCGGAAGCCTTCTTCGTGGGTGCCGCCCTCGTGCGTGTTGATCGCGTTCGCGAAGGTGTGCACGGACTCCTGGAAGGAGCCGCTCCACTGCATCGCGACCTCGAGGCTGAGCGTGTCCTCCCCGGTGGCCGCCTCGAACGCGATCACGTCGCGGTGCACGGTCTCGCGGATGCCGGTCAGGTACTTCACGTAGTCGACCAGGCCGTCGTCGTACTTGAAGGACTGCTCGGTCGGGTTGCCGTCCTCGGTGTGGTCCGGACGCTCGTCGCGGACGACCAACTCGAGACCCTTGTTCAGGAAGGCGTACTCGCGGAAGCGGGTGACCAGCGTCTCGTACGAGTAGACCGTCGTCTCGAACACGTCCGGGCTCGGCCAGAAGGTGATCGTCGTGCCGGTGGTGTCCGTGCTGCCGATCTCCTTCAGGTCCTCGTCCGGCACGCCGACCGTGAAGGACTGCATGTAGACCTTGTCGTTCTTGTGCACGTCCACCCGGAGCCTGCTGGACAACGCGTTCACGACCGAGACACCGACGCCGTGCAGACCACCGGAGACCTTGTACCCGCCGCCGCCGAACTTGCCGCCGGCGTGCAGCACGGTCAGCACGACCGTGACGGCCGGCTTGCCCTCGGACTCGACGATGTCGACCGGAATACCACGGCCGTTGTCGACCACCCGGACGCCGCCGTCGGCCAGCAGGGTGATGACGATCTTGTCGCAGAACCCGGCCAGCGCCTCGTCGACGGCGTTGTCCACCACCTCGTAAACTAGGTGGTGCAGACCACGCTCACCGGTGGACCCGATGTACATGCCAGGGCGCTTGCGCACGGCGTCGAGGCCTTCGAGGACCTGGATCGCGCTGGCGTCGTACTCGCGCTCTACCGCACTTCGGCTGATCGCGGTCAGCGGTGCTTCTTCGATACCGGTGCTGTCGGCGGACGTTGTTTCGTCGATCTCGGTCGGCTCGTCGGTCACCGGCTGTTGTCCTCCTCGGACCCCGCGTGCGCGAGGCATCGATGCACAGTAGAAGCCGCCCCTACTGTGTTCATCAGTGGGGTGACTTTCTCAACACCTCCATCTTACCCGTCGACCGAAGCAGAACCTGCCACCAGGCGGCTAGAACTGTGGACAGGGCGTCTTTTCGGACTCCTCGCCATGTCCCCCCACGCGGGGTGGGGGCTCGGAAAGCGCTCATGGCGCTCAGTGGCTTCTGGCTGGATCGCCCCTGACTGTCTGCGAACCGAGACCCGGTCACCCCGCGACCACCGCCCCCGATGCCCCCTAAGATCGCTGCCGTGGAAAGTCTCGACGACGTCATCGACGCCATGATCGCCGACCGGGTGATCCACCGGCACCGCCGGAAATGGCTGATCGCCGTCGCCGCGATCCTCGTCCTGGCCGTCATCATCTTCTTCACCGGCGGCTGGAAAGAGCACAAGGGCCGCACCGTCGACACCCTCGACGCACCGACCACTCTCAAGGCCGGCCGGTTCGAGATCGGCGTCACCACCGCCACCATCATCAGAACCCCGAAGACCGAGTACAGCCCGGCCAAGGCCCGCCTCGAGGTCGAGCTCCAACTGAAGAACATCGACGAGGAAGAGCACGCCAGCGTCGACTTCTCCGGAGACAAGCTGTTCAACTGGGTCGTCCCCGGCAAGGACCTGATCAAGCCGGACAACGTGAAGTGCAAGGACAAGAAGATCATCGGCAGCCCGCTCGTCTACGGATTGCCCGCCGAGGCTTGCGTCGCGACCTTCGAGGTGTCACCCAGTTTCAGGGCCGACCAGACGGAGTTCGCCGTCTGGGCCGAGAGCTACGACTCCGACGAAGGCCTGTTCGGAGCGTCGGAGAATCCGTACTGGCACAACGAGGCGCCCAAGGCCGTGGTCCGGGTCAAGACAACGATGACGACGGAGACCGAATGAAGTTGTATCGGCCGGCCACCGTGCTCGTCGGCATCATGTTCGTCCTACTCGGCGGGCTGACCCGGCTGGCCGAACCGGACCATGTGTACGACGGTGAGGCCAACCGCACCGTTCGGCACGGCACCATCGGCGAGCCGCTCCGGTTCGGCGAGTCGACCGTCAAGGTGGACCGGCTGAAGTTCGCCCGGGCCTACCTGTCGAGCGACAGCGACGAGAAGGCGGTGGAGACGAGCGGGATCTACGCCGTCGTCGAGTACGACACCGTGCGAGGTACCGAGAACGTGCCCAACCCCCGACTCGAGTTGGCGACCGACGCCGGCACGGCGTACGCGCCGATCAGCGACACCTACGGAAGCAGCCTCGACTTCGCGGCCCCGGGCTTCGGCGTGACCGGCGTGGTCGTGTTCGAGGTCAACCCCGCCGATCTCGCGGGGCTCACCCTCAAGGTCCGCAGCAGTCCGCTGTTCACCGTGCTGACCCAGGACCTCGCGTTCGATCTCGCCGTACCTGACGACGCGGTGGCGCAGCGGCTGGTCGACCAGGCCGCGGCGGAATATCTGATCCCGCACAGCGTCACGCGAGTCGCCTCATGATCAGCTCCCAGCGCGTGCTCCGGCTGGCCGCGCAGATCTCGCTGCTGGTCGCTCTGGCGGGGACCAGTACGGTCCTGCTGCTCCGCCCGTACCTCGACGACGACGGCGAACGGATCTACCGCCAGGGCACCGTCAGCGAGGTGACCCAGGGGCCGGTGACGATCGACCACATCCAATGGAAGCTGGAGTCACTCGAGGTCTACACCCAACTGGTGGACCAGGAGAAGAAGAAGATCACGCTCGAGCAGCCGGCCGGCTCGGTGGTGATCCTCGCCACGATCGCGCTCACCCCGCTGCCCGGTGTCAGCACTCCCGTCTGCTCGGCGAAGCTCCGCGACGATCGTGGCAACCTCTGGGAAAGCCAGTACGCCACCGGTCTCGCGTTGCCGACGAGCTGCACCGACGACGAGCACCCGTTCAAGCTGAACCGGACCGATCAGCTCGCGCAGGTCTTCGTGGTGCCGGAGTCCGCGGTGCCGCATCTGACCGGCATCCAGGTCGAGAACCAGCGGGAGTACCGGCGGGTCCTGATCACCCGCTGATCAGGCCGGTACGGACTGATCCTTCGCCGCGTTGGCTTCCTCCACCTCGGCGCGACGCTCGGCGCCGACCGAGATACAGAGGTCGAAAGCCGCCGCCAGCAAGGCGATGCGCAGTGTCTCGAAGACCGCGTCGCGAACCAGGGTGACGATCTCGTGGTTCATCAGCCCCCAGTCGGTGCCGACGCCGTGAATGCCGACCAGCCGGACCGCACCGGCGAACGCCCAGTCGCTTCCCAGCAACCAGAACGTGTAGACCATGCAGACCACGCCGAGGTAGACCGGACCGACCCGGACCAGCAACCGGAACGCCGTCAGGGCCGGGTAGAACTTCTCCCGGAACCCACCGAGCAGCAGGTTCGGTGCCTGGTTGGTCATGGCGACAAAGCGATTCGGCTTCGACGCATCCTCCTCGGTGAGCCGGCCGCCGAGCCGCCGCTCGATCCTGGTGCCGCGGAACACGCCACCGCTCGCGAGCACCCGGTGGCCGAAGACCACCGTCGTGATCGCGAGCCAGGTCAGCGGTTCGGCCACGCCGAGCTTGAACAGCGGCCACAGGGTGTCCCAGAACGTGCCCCAGAGGAACTCAATACCGGCCGGGATCGGGATGTGGATCCCGGAGAAGAAGTCCTTCAGTCCGTCCCACCAACCGGTCGAGATGTACCAGAAGTCCCGGTCCTTGAACCAGCCCTTGAGATCCGCGACGGCGAACGGCACCACGACGACCGTGAGCAGCACGAAGAACGCCTCGGCCCAGACCTGCGCGAACCGGACCGGCCGGCTCGGCCACCGGTCGTCGACCGCCTCGAGGATCCGCCGGAGGACCAGCAGGATCCCGATCGCCGGAAGGTAGGCGTGCCAGGCGTTGCCGGCGATGTCGAAGAACGCCGCGCCGCTCCCGACTCCGCGCTGGACGATGTTGCTGATCGACAGCTCGTTGACCCGGTCGTCCAGGAATCCCCAGGCCGACCAGACCGCGATCATCGGCAGCAGAGTGACGGCCAGCAACTCCATCAGGCCTTGCTGGGTGGGGTCAGCGGTCTCCTCAGCCTTGTTGCTGGCGGCGTCACGCCAGCGGTAGAGGGAGGTCGCACAGGTGCGGATCATGCCAACTGTGGCAGCGATCTGGATCAGTACGCCGGTCGAGAACACTCCGACGCCGAGACTCGAATGCTGGTGCTCGTCCAGCCAGATCGCGGCCTGGATCGACGCGCGGAAGCCGACGTAGCCGGCCAGGAACCAGGTCACCAGGGGCAACAGGTTGCGCCACCACAACCGGAAGGTATCTCCGATCAGGTGGACCATCTCTCGAAAACCGTCAACGATCGCGCGCATCGCGCCCGATCCTAGGTGATCGGATGGGTCTCTACAGCAGCCGATCAGCCATAGGTATCTCGCGGGCCTCGGCCGCCACGGACAGTGCGCGGGCCCTTGCGCCAGCTGGGGGCGTTGGGGCCTTCTACCTTGACCCGGGTGACGGTGCCGTCGCCTAGTTCGGCGTTGAGGCGGCGGACCAGGTCAGGGGCCAGCAGGCGGACCTGGGTGGCCCATGCGGTGGAGTCTGTACGGACGGTGAGCTCGGTGTCCGTGTAGCTCTCCGGCTGGCAGTGGGAGGCCATCTCGGGGCCGACGATCGACGGCCAGCGGGCCATCACGCCGTGGACGGCGACGTCGACCTCCCAGCCCTGTTCGCGCATCAGCCGGCCGAGGGTGTTGGTGAGCAACTGTGGGTCGCGGTCGTCGGCGCGGGCGCTGCTGACCTGGTTTCCGGTCGGGCGACGTCGGCGGGTCTTCTTGACAGGCTGGATCGGGCCCGCCCCTTTGATCCGGCTGGCGAGCGTTTTTGCCAGCTCGAGGCCGCGTTTGTCGTGCTCGGCCGCCTCGACGGACTCGCTCTCGACGCCGCTGTCAGAGGAATTCTGGCCTTTCTCAACGGAGTTCGGGCCTTCAGGCACGACGGACCGAGCCCTCGCCGACGTCGAACCGGGCGCCGCTCAGCTCCGCCGGTACGTCGGCGCCGACGGCCGCCGTGACGAGTACCTGCTCGGCGGGCGCGACGAGTTCCGCCAGCCGGTCGCGCCGGCTGGTGTCCAGCTCGGCGAACACGTCATCCAGAATCAGCACCGGCTCACCCCCGTCCGACCGCAGCAACTCGTACGACGCCAGCCGCAGCGCGAGTGCGAACGACCAGGACTCACCGTGACTCGCATACCCCTTCGCAGGCAAGTCCCCGAGCCCGAGTACTACGTCGTCGCGATGCGGCCCGACCAGCGAGACACCACGATCGAGCTCGTCGTTCCGCCGGTCCCGTACTGCGTTCTGCAACACCTCAGCAAGTTGCTCCCGACTGGCCACCCCGGGCTCCAACTGCACCGACGACTTGTACTCCAGCCGCGCATCACCCTTGCCCCGGGCAACAGCGTCGTACGAGCCGGAAACCAACGGGCGAAGGGATTCCAGCAGATCGAGTCTTGCCGCCAGGAGCTCTGCTCCAGTGGTGACGAGGTGCGAATCCCAGACGTCCAGCGTGCGCAGTTGGCCCTCGATTGCTCCACCAGAACGATTCTGGCGTCTGGCCACCGCGGCGCTCTTCAGCAACGAGTTCCGCTGCTTGAGGATCCGCTCGTAGTCCTGCCGTACGCCGGCGAACCGGGGCGACCGCAGGGTGAGCAACTCGTCCAGGAACCGGCGCCGCTCGGACGGATCGCCCTTGACGAGCGCGAGGTCCTCGGGCGCAAAAAGCACCGTACGGAGCAATCCGAGCACTTCGCGCGGCCGGGGGACCGGGGACCGGTTGATCCGGGCCCGATTTGCCCTCCCAGGATTGATTTCAAGCTCGACGACGAGATCGCGTTCGTGGTCGGAGCGGATCTCGGTCCGCACGATCGCGCGCGGAGCGCCGGCCCGGACCAGCGGCGCGTCGTTGGCGACCCGGTGGGAACCGAGGGTCGCGGTGTAGTGGATGGCCTCGACCAGATTGGTCTTGCCCTGCCCGTTCGGCCCGACGAAAGCGGTCACGCCCGCCTGGAGCTGGACCTCCGCCTGCTGGTACGACCGGAAGTCAATCAGTCCGAGCGCGGTGACAAACACTAGTGCCCCGTGGGTGATGTGTCTTGAGTGCCGACGGTGTTCAGGTGCGTGCCCCGCAAGGCGGAGAAGCGATCACGATGCTTTTCCATCATGATTGCTTCTCCAACGCGGCGGGGTGCGTGCCTGGGCGCCGTCGGTGCCAAGACACATTGCTCACGGGGCACTTATATTCCTCTGCTGGGCGGATCCTGAGGGCGGTGGCCCTGGGTCGCCGATCGTACAGAGTCCGGGCCGCCGAACGTAGCGGCGACCCGGACCTGATGCTCAGTGCTTGGTGCTCAGTGCTGGATCGGCGGCGTCGCGTACGACGGGTCTTCGCCCGCGCCCTTGACGGCGTGGCCACCGAACTGGTTGCGCATCGCTGCGATCGCCTTCATCGCGGGGGAGTCGTCCTGGCGGGACGCGAACCGCGCGAACAGCGACGCGGCGATGGCCGGCACCGGTACGGCGTGGTCGATCGCGGCCTCCACGGTCCAGCGACCCTCACCCGAGTCGTCCGCGTAGCCGCGGATCTTGTCGAGGTGGGTGTCTTCCTTGAGCGCGTTGACCATCAGGTCGAGCAGCCAGGACCGGATCACCGTGCCCTCGCGCCAGGAGTCGAACGCCTCCGGCACGTTCTCGACGATCTCGGCGGCCTCGAGCAGCTCGAATCCCTCGGCGTACGCCTGCATGATCGCGTACTCGATGCCGTTGTGGACCATCTTGGCGAAGTGCCCGGCGCCGACCTGGCCGGCGTGCACGAATCCGAAATCGCCGGCCGGCTTCAGCGCGGTGAAGATCGGCATCAGCGTGGTGATCGTGTCGGTCTCGCCGCCGCACATCAGCGCGTAGCCGTTCTCCAGACCCCAGACGCCACCGGACACGCCGCAGTCGACGAACTTGATGCCCTTGTGGGACAGCAGTTCGGCGCGCCGGATGTCATCGGTCCAGCGGCTGTTGCCGCCGTCGATCACGATGTCGCCCTCGGAGAGGAGCTCAGCGAGCTCGGTCAGTACCGGATCGATGGCCTGGACCGGCACCATCACCCAGACGATTTTCGGTTGATCGGTCGCGGTCAGCTGGCCGACCATGTCGGCCAGGTCTGTCGCATCGGAGATGGCTTGGTTGTGATCGAAACCGACGACGGTGAGGCCTGCGCCGCGAATCCGCTCGCGCATGTTGCCGCCCATCTTGCCGAGACCGACAAGGCCGAGCTCCATCGTGAATCCCCTTGTTCTGTTGGCGTTTCGCTGATCAGCTGTTCAGGCGGACCGGCATCAGCACGTACCGGAACTCGCTGATCGGGTCGCCGTCGAAATCCTTCACGCCGGTCAGTTCGGCCGGCTTCGTCGCCTGCGTGAAGGCCAGGTGCGCGACCGGGGTGCCGATCGCGTTCAGACCGTCGAGCAGGTACGTCGGGTTGAATCCCACGGTAACCGGCTCGCCAACTACCCGAGCCTCGATCGACTCCGACGCCTGCGCTTCGTCGCCGCTGCCGGCGTCCAGCGTCACGGTGTCGTCGGAGAACGTCAGCCGGACCGGGGCATTGCGCTCGGCCACCAGGGCGACCCGCTTGACCGCCTCGACCAGGGTCGCGGTGTCGATCCGTACCCGGGTCGCGATCGCCGCGTCGGTCGGGATGATGCCGCGGACCTTCGGGAACTCGCCGTCGAGCAACCGGGTGGTCGCACGCCGGTTGCCGCCGGAGACCTCGCCTTCGAATCCGACGATGCCCTCACCGCTGCCAGGAGCTGCCAGGGAGACGATGATGTCGGTCCCGGTCATCGCCTTCGCGGTTTCCGAGAGGACGCGGGCCGGGATAAGGGCTGCAGCAGAGGCATCTGGGCTTTGCGGGTTCCATTCGAGCTCGCGGATCGCCAACCGGTACCGGTCGGTGGCCAGCAACGAGATCGTGGATCCCTCGATCTCGACCCGTACGCCGGTGAGCACCGGCAACGTGTCTTCGCGACCGGCCGCGGTGACGACCTGAGCGACAGCCTGAGCGAAAACGTCGCTCCGGACGGTGCCGCTGGCGGCCGGAAGATCGGGCAGAGCCGGATATTCCTCTGTAGGAAGCGTTTGGAGCGTGAATCTCGAGGTGCCGCAGGTGACTTGCGCCTTCGCACCGTCCACCGAGATGTCCACGGGCTGATTCGGGAGACTCTTCGAGATGTCGGCGACCAGCCGGCCGGAGATCAGGCACTTGCCGGTATCGGCCACCTGAGCCGGGACGGTCACGCGGACGGACGTCTCGTAGTCGAAGCCGGACAGAGTGATCTGGCCTTCTTCGGCCTCGACCAACAGTCCGGCAAGGATCGGGACGCTGGGACGACTGGGCAAACTGCGCGCGGCCCAGGCCACCGACTCGGCCAGTACGTCACGCTCGACGCGAAACTTCACCGCTGGGTGCCTCCTGTTTCGGCTGTGTGCCAGGCAGATCCTGCCACGGACAGATGTGATGTGCGCCAACCGGGCTTGACGTGGCGGTTCGGGCGGGTCGCGTCACGAGCATCTCGGTGCTCGTGGGGACAGCCTGACAGGCCTGTCCAGCGGGCCGTCGGGCAGGTGCGAAATCGGAGTTTTCCCCAGGAAGGGCGGCCAGACCCTTTTCTGCCCTGGAGCCTCATTAGGGATTCCATAGGGTTCTTCGCACCTGTGGATCTTGTGGAAAAGGCGCGAGTTCGCAGGTCAGACCCTGTTTTGCCCTGTGGGCTAGCTGTGGATGAAATGGGGGCAACCTCTGGACGGCTGGGTACGAAGGATTTTCTCCACACAGCCAATCCACAGATTGCGGAAGTGTGTCCACCGAGATACCCACAGTTATCCACAGGACTGTCCCCAGCCTGTGAGGTTCGTGTGACCGCGTCGTAGCGCTCGGCGTACACGCATCCCGACCCGGTCACACGACGCCTCATTGCTGCTTGGCCTGGTGCTTGATCCGGTTGGTCAACTCGGTCACCTGGTTGAAGACGCTGCGCCGTTCCGACATCAGCTGGCGGATCTTCCGCTCGGCGTGCATGACGGTGGTGTGGTCGCGGCCGCCGAACTGCTGGCCGATCTTCGGCAAGGAGAGGTCGGTCAGTTCGCGGCACAGGTACATCGCGATCTGCCGTGCCGTCACGAGCACCCGGCTGCGGCTCGAACCGCAGAGGTCGTCGATCGACAGTCCGAAGTACGAGGCGGTCTGGCCCATGATCATGCTGGCGGTCACCTCGGGCTTGCTGCCTTCGGGGATCAGGTCCTTCAGCACGATCTCGGCCAGGGACAGATCGACCGGCTGCCGGTTGAGGCTGGCGAACGCGGTCACCCGGATCAGCGCGCCCTCGAGCTCACGGATGTTGGTCTGCACCTTGCTCGCGATGAACTCGAGCACCTCGGGCGGCGCGGTCAGCCGCTCGGTCGCGGCCTTCTTCCGCAGGATCGCGATCCGGGTCTCGAGGTCGGGCGGCTGGATGTCGGTGATCAGGCCCCACTCGAACCTGTTCCGCAGCCGGTCCTCCAGCGCCTCGAGCCGCTTCGGCGCGCGGTCGGAGCTGATCACGATCTGCTTGTTCGCGTTGTGCAGCGTGTTGAAGGTGTGGAAGAACTCTTCCTGGGTCTGGATCTTGCCTTCCAGGAACTGGATGTCGTCGATCAGCAGCACGTCGACGTCGCGGTAGCGGCGCTGGAACTGGGCCGCCTTGTCGTCGCGGATCGCGTTGATGAAGTCGTTGGTGAACTCTTCGCTGGAGACGTACCTGACGCGGGCGCCGGTGTAGAGACTGCGGACGTAGTGCCCGATCGCGTGCAAAAGGTGCGTTTTTCCTAGCCCAGAGTCCCCGTAAATGAGCTGCGGGTTGTACGCCTTGCCCGGCGCTTCGGCGACGGCGACAGCGGCGGCGTGAGCGAACCGGTTCGAGCTACCGATGACGAACGTCTCGAACGTGTACTTCGGGTTGAGCCGCGCCTCACCTTGCGAGTCGGTCGGCGGCTGGAACTGGGCCGCCCCGTTCGGCGGCGGCGCCACCGAAAGCGGCGGGGGCGGCGGCTGGATCTGCTGGATCGGCTCGGGCCGCTGTTGAAGATGCGTCGGCTCCTGCAGCGTAGGCGCCGGGGTCAGCTGCTCAGTCTGCTGGTGCTGCGGTTGGTGCATCGGGTGCTGCGCCGGTTGTTGTACTGGCTGCTGCATCGGCTGGTGCTGTGGCTGCTCGTACGGCTGCTCGACGGGCTGACCGAACGGCTGGGTCAGCGGCCGGTTCGGCGGCTGGTTGATCGGCGACTGATAAACCGGCGCCTGCTCCCGTACTACGGGTTGCGGCGCCGGCGTCGGCTCGCGCAGCTCAGGATCGAGCGATGGGTCGACCGTGACGGCAATCCGGATGTCGCGGCCGAAGCTCTCGGTGAGGATGCGCTCCAGGTCCGGCCGCAGCCGGGTCTCCAACTGACCCCGGGTGAAATCGTCCGGTACGGCGACGATCGCGGTGCTCTCGTGCAGCGTCACCGGCCGCGAATTCGTCAGCCAGGCGCGCTGGTTGGGTGGCAGTCCGGCGAGGACCCTGGTCCAGGCAACGTCCAGATCATTCACTTCCGCCTTGCTTTCCGCACTGGCGGACTGGTCCTCGACCACGCGTTGCTCCCCGAATCCTTCGCTGCGGTGGCCGACGCTCCCGGGCTGGTCCCCGGTGCCACGCGACCATTCGACCCGGCACCCCACCCGTGCCGCCGGTCGGCCGCACGTAGCAGTTGCTTTCTCCTCAGCCGGTTTTCCTCATTGTCCACATCGTTGTCCACAGTTGTGAACGAAGCGTGGAGCCAGTTGGTTACCGGTGTCGGGGTGTGGGACCTCTGGTGTGAGGGGCTGACGCTAACAAGTCCGCCCACACCGCTTCAAGCCGTCATCCACAGGCTATGGGACGTAAATTGGGGGCAACCTGCGGCGTGTCGGGTAGACGCCGGAGCGTAGTCGTGTTCGGAGTACGGGCGGGTTGTCGCGGTCAGTAGTACTGGTGACCTGGCTGTGACCGGCCTCTGACGGGCTGTTTCGTCCACAGGCCTGTGGAAAACTATGGGGATGGCTGGTTTGACCTGTCCACAGGGCGCCACGTACCGTGGATCAGTCGGTGTTGAGCCGGCCGTTTCGTGCTGCGCTCCCCGCGTGACCTTGTTCCATTGAAGGTTTCTCGAGGCGATGGGCAGGACCTGCACCAGGGACAGATCTATCAGTGGATTTGTCGACAAATGTGATCTCGAGTAACCGGAGTCATTCCAGTGAGCAAGCGGACCTTCCAGCCGAACAACCGGCGCCGGCACAAGAAGCACGGCTTCCGTCTTCGGATGCGCACCCGTGCGGGTCGCGCCATCCTCGCAACCCGTCGTGCGAAGGGTCGCCAGCGCCTCGCGGCCTGACGCCGTTGAGCTGGCGACGGTGACCACCTCGTGTTACCCGCGTCGAATCGGCTGCGCCGGTCCGACGACTTCCGTCGCGCCGTCCGGACCGGACGCCGCGCGGGTCGGCGCGCCGTGGTGGTCCATTTGTTGCCAGGGCCCGGTCCGACGGCCGAGCCTGCTCGTGTCGGATTCGTGGTGAACAAGGCGGTGGGCAATGCGGTTCTGCGGAACCGCGTCCACCGCCGCCTGCGTGCCGTGATGGCGGCGCAGCTCCCCGGCCTGCCGGCCGGCAGCCTGACTGTTGTCCGGGCCCTGCCGCCGTCGGGCTCTTCGTCGTTCGAGGAGCTGGTGGCCGACGTGCAGGCCGCGCTGTCCCGGGTCCTGCGATGAAGATCGCGCCCGTCAAGTACGGGATCATCGGTTTTCTGAAGTTGTACCGGAAGTTCGTCAGCCCGATGTACGGGCAGGTGTGCCGGTTCTATCCCAGTTGTTCTGCTTACGCCCTGGAAGCGGTCGAACGCCACGGTGCGGTGCGCGGTAGCTGGCTGGCGGCGAGGAGACTCGCCCGCTGCCACCCGTGGAACCCCGGAGGCTACGACCCCGTTCCACCCACAGATGTCGACCAGCGCGGAGATGCCGTCTCCGCCAACCAGCCCGAGCCGTCTACCGACGGTGGGCCTGTGCAGCGAGGTGCTTGAGTGACTCTTCTGGCCATCCCCGAACTCGCGTTGTGGGACGGGATCGTAGACATTTTCAACGCCGTGATGACACCGCTGTACTGGGCGGTGTCGGCGCTGCTGGTGGGATGGCACTGGCTGCTGTCACAGGTGTTCGATCCGGACAGCGGCTGGGCCTGGGCGCTGTCCATCGCCGGACTGACCATCATCATCCGGACGTTGCTGATCCCGCTGTTCGTGCGGCAGATCCGCTCCAGCCGGAACATGCAGCTGCTGCAGCCGAAGATGAAGGAGCTGCAGAAGAAGTACGGCCATGACCGGGAGAAGCTCGGTCAGGAAATGATGAAGCTGTACAAGGACACGGGCACCAACCCGTTCTCCTCGTGCCTGCCGCTGCTGCTGCAGTCGCCGATCTTCCTGGCGTTGTTCCGGGTGCTCGACTACGCGGCCAAGGGCCAGTGGCACAGCGAGATCATGAAGGACCACGTCAACTCGCTGCAGCACGCGAAGATCTTCGGCGCGGAGATCTCGCAGACCTTCCTGAAGGCGAACGGCGACGGCGCCGGTAACGTCAAGGTGGTCGCCATCGTGCTGATCATCCTGATGACCGCGACGATGTTCACCACGCAGCTGCAGCTGATGCGCAAGAACATGCCGAAGGAGGCCCTCGAGGGCCAGGCGGCGCAGATGCAGAAGATCATGCTCTACGTCTTCCCGGTGTTCTTCCTGATCGGTGGCTTCAACTTCCCGATCGGTGTGCTCATCTACTGGTTCGTCTCGAACGTGTGGACGATGGGCCAGCAGTTCTACGTGATCCGCCGCAACCCGGCCCCCGGTACGCCGGCCTTCGACGCGATGGAGGCCCGCAAGCGCGAGCACAACCTGCGTGCGGGCCGACCGGCCGATGAGGGCTTGGGCGGCGCCGAGGAGGGCGCGGTCGCGACCGATCGCCGTCCGGCCAACCGGCAGCAGCCGAAGCGTCAGTCCCGGAGCACCCGGAAGACGGTCGCCCCGGCGGCCGGCGAGTCCGCGGTACAGGACACGCCCAAGGTGCAGGACACCCCGAAGGCGTCGAGCAACGGCCTGCAGCCGGTCAAGAAGGCCGCGGCCAAGCAGACCTCCGGACAGACCTCGGGGGCCAAGCGCCAGCCGGCTGCGAAGTCTCGCGCCGCTCGCCAGGCCGCCCAGAAGAAGGCCGCGCAGAAGAAGCCCGGCGGTGGCTCTTCCGGCCGCTCCTGACGACTGGCGTCCGGACGGCCGGCTGACCCGGCATCCCGTTTTCTCTGCTGTGTACGACCTGGGTCCCCGTGGGGCGGATCTCGAAACGTGAAGGAGTGGCCGTGAGCGACGGCATGCAGAACACCGAGGCTGCGGAGAAGTCCGCACCGGCAGGCCAGGCGGGCGACCGTCTGAAGGCACTGGAGGCCGAGAGCGACATCGCGGCCGACTATCTGGAAGAGCTGCTGGACATCGCCGATCTCGATGGCGACATCGACATGGACATCGACGGGGACCGGGCGGCGGTCTCGATCGTCGGCGCCGACCTGAGCAACCTGGTCGGTGAGAACGGCAAGGTGCTGGAGGCGCTCCAGGAGCTCACCCGGCTGGCCGTCTACCGGGAGACCGGTGAGCGGTCGCGGTTGATGCTGGACGTCTCGAACTACCGCGCCAACCGGAAGACCGAGCTGGAAGAGGTCGGACGCAAGGCGGTCGACGAGGTGAAGGCCTCGGGTGAGGCGGTCAAGCTCGCCCCGATGACGCCGTTCGAGCGCAAGGTCGTACACGACGTCGTCGCGGCCGCCGGGCTGACCAGCGAGTCCGAGGGCGAGGAGCCGCGTCGCCGGGTCGTCGTCCAGCCCGCGTGATCGCCGTGTCCTGCTCGTGACGGACGACGTTTCACGTGAAACACCGCCGCTCGTGGAGAAGCTGTACCCACGAGCGGCGGAGCGGTTGTCGGCGTACGCCGACCTACTGGCGACCGAAGGAACCCTGCGCGGACTGATCGGTCCGCGCGAGGTGCCGAAGCTGTGGGATCGGCACCTGCTGAACTGTGCGGTGCTGGAGCGCTTGATCCCGGAGGAGTCCACCGTCGCCGACATCGGCACCGGCGCAGGCCTGCCGGGCATCGTGCTCGCCCTCGTACGCCCCGATCTCCAGGTGTCGCTCGTCGAGCCGCTGCTCCGGCGCACCACTTTCCTGGAAGAGGCGGTGGACCTGCTCGGCTGCACCAACGCCGTGGTCGTCCGCGCTCGTGCTGAAGACCTCATCCCTGGTACCCGCTCCGGTGCTGCTGGCGCCGCTCGCGGCCAGGCGCCGTACGACGTGGTGGCATCGCGGGCGGTCGCTCCACTCGGCAAGCTGGCCGGCTGGTGCCTGCCGCTGACGGCCGAGGGCGGGCTGATGCTGGCGATGAAGGGGGCCTCCGCGGAGGAGGAACTCGCCGCTTCCGAAGCCGAACTCGAGGCCCTGGGTGCCGAGGAATGGCACGTACACCAACTCGGTGTCGATGAACTGGCCCAGCCGACGACAGTCGTGAGTATTGTGGCCGGACGTGCTGCGCGGGGATCCCAGCACCGGAGACGCGGGAGGTGATCGGGTTCGTGAGTCGTGCCCTCGGATGGCCTGAGAAAAGCACCGGTGAACCTCAGGTGTCACAAGGAATCGGCTGGCCGGCCGACCACCCCACCAGCATTCGCCAAGTCCCGCCGGACCCGGACACCACGCCCACGAACTCAGCCCCAACACCAAGCTCCACTGCCCCAAGCGACTCGCCGGCTCCGAGCCCAGCTCCTGCAGACACTCCAGTAGAACCGAGCGACTCTGCGCCCGCGCCAAGCGATCCCGCGGGACCGCCAAGCGAGTCTGCGCCCGCGACGAGCCTGCCCGTGGGAGCGCCGAGCGAGCCCGCGACATCCTCTGCCTCCGCGCACGCAGGAGCTCGTCCCCCCGGGTACGCGGCAGTCATGGAGAACGCCCCAGCCTCACCTGCGCCGGCATCCTCCAACGCCCCCTTCACGCCAAGCCACTCCGCGGCACCCGACGCGCCTGCAGCTGACACGGCAGCCATCGAGCGGGACCCTGCAGCTGTCTCCACCGCATCTGTGGACCCGGCAGGCGTGGAGAGCGCCCATGCCTCAGCTGAGTTGGCTGCGCCCGACGCCGCACTCGCGCCGAGCGACCCCGCAACACCTACCTCCGCATCGGTGGACCCGACAGTTGCTCAGAACACCCCTGCGTCATCTACAGCCCATCCGCTCGGCGCCACCATCGCGCCGAGCGACCCCAGGACACCCGCCGCTCCTGTCGTCGACGTAAAGGGCGCCCCTATGGCGGACTCTGACGGAAGCGGCAGCGCGCCATCACCTGCAACCGATGCTTCGTCTGCAACCGATGCATCGCCTGCGACGGACGCATCGCCTGCCACCGACACGCCGCCTGCGGTGACCGCGGCTCCGGCGAATGGGTTTGTTGCTGCGCCGGTGTTTACTCCGCCTGTTCGGCCGGAGTCGTCTATCGATTCCGCGGACCAGGTTGAGTTGGACGGGTCCGGCGAGCGAGACTTTGACGGGACCTCCGAAGGGCAGTCCGCGCTTCAGGCGGCCGCTTCGATCGGTCTCGGTGACGAGCCGGACGCGACGCCGTCAGAAGCCGTTTCACGTGAAACCGGAGAGGCCGTTTCGCCCGAATCGGCCGCCGCCGAGAAGGCCGACGAAGAGTTCCCCGAATCTCCCCGGCCTGTGGATGACTACCCCCTGGACACGCCTACTTACGCGGGAACTCATCCACAGAGGGCTGTGGATAAACCTGGGGGCAAAGCCGCTCCGACCCCCACCGACATCCTCTTCGGGCCAAGTACCGCACCTATCGGAATGGGCGCTATGACTGCCGCACAGATCGCCGCGCGGGCCACCTCGGACGAGCTTCAGCGACGACTTCTCGAAACTCCGATCGCCGCCGCCACCGAACGGACCCTGCTGGTGAATGAAGGACGCACGATGGGCCGCGAGTTCCCGCTGCCCGCAGAGACCCGGGTCTTCGTGGTCGCCAACCAAAAGGGTGGCGTCGGCAAGACCACAACTACCGTCAACGTCGCCGCCGGCCTCGCGCTGTACGGCGCACGCATCCTGGTGATCGACCTCGACCCCCAGGGCAACGCCTCGACGGCGCTCGGGATCGAGCACTCGGAGGGCACCCCCGGTGTCTACGAGGCGGTCATCGAGGGAGAGCCGCTGAGCAAGCTACTCGCACCTTGCGCCGAGCACCCCGGCATCGTGGTCGTGCCGGCCACGATCGACCTGGCCGGTGCGGAGATCGAGCTGGTCAGCATTGTGGCCCGGGAGAGCCGGCTCAAGAAGGCGCTCGACCAGCACCTGGCCGAGACCGAGGCTGCGGGTGAGAGGTACGACTACGTCTTCATCGACTGCCCGCCGTCGCTCGGTCTGTTGACCGTGAACGCGCTGACCGCGGCCCGCGAGGTACTCGTCCCGATCCAGAGCGAGTACTACGCACTGGAAGGTCTGTCGCAGTTGCTGCGTCACATCGACATGGTGAAGTCGCACCTGAATCCAACTCTCGATGTGTCGACAATTCTCCTCACCATGTACGACGCCCGCACCAAGCTGGCCGGCGAGGTGGCGACCGAAGTCCGCAACCACTTCCAAGACTCGGTACTCCGGACTGCGGTGCCGCGCTCGGTCCGTATCTCCGAGGCGCCGAGCCACGGACAAACCGTGCTCGCGTACGACCCGGCCTCGGCCGGTGCGCTGTCCTACCTGGAGGCGTCGCGCGAGATCGCGATGCGCAACAACGTCTCCTGATCCGAACAGACGAACGGCTCGCCGGCCCCGCTGGCGAGCCGATTGTTGTACAACCGGCGTTTCACGTGAAACCCCCGCCGATCCGACTGGTGATGTTCCACGTGAAACCCAAGCGCTTGCAGGCATGGCGTTCCACGCAAGACCGGAGCCCATGCGGGGAAGGCGTTCCACGGGAAACTGGAACGCGAGCTGGGGATGACGTTCCACGTGAAACGGGTGACTGGTGGAGGAGTTCTCCACAGCAAGGGGACCGGCTCAGCGGTCGCCTCGCCGGACCAGCTACCGTGGCGCAGTTGCTGTCGACGACACTTGATCGATCCGAAGCACTTGAACTCGAGGGAGCAGCGATGAACACCCGACTCGGACGCGGACTCGGTGCGCTGATTCCCAGCACACCTGCTCCCGGTACGACCAACAGCCTGGGGAGCAAGTCGAGCTCGATTCCGGGAGCGCCGCCCGTACCGGCCGGCCCCGAACTCGCCGCTGTCCCCGGCGCGGAGTTCGCCGAGATCGACGTCGAGAAGATCACCCCGAACCCGAAGCAGCCACGCAGTGTCTTCGACGAGGACGCGATGGCGGAGCTCGTGCACTCGGTCAAGGAGATCGGCCTGCTCCAGCCGATCGTCGTCCGTCGACTGACCGACACGACGTACGAGCTCGTGATGGGTGAACGCCGTTGGCGCGCGACCCAGTTGGCCGGCCTCACCACGATCCC
The DNA here is from genome assembly GCF_036067295.1 of Kribbella sp. NBC_00382. Classification (NCBI taxonomy): domain Bacteria; kingdom Bacillati; phylum Actinomycetota; class Actinomycetes; order Propionibacteriales; family Kribbellaceae; genus Kribbella; species Kribbella sp. NBC_00382. The sequence continues at coordinate 2,327,108 of NZ_CP107954.1, read as the reverse complement.
GGCGATCGTCCGTGAGACCTCGGACGACGTCATGCTGCGCGACGCTCTGTTGGAGAACCTCCACCGCAGTCAGCTGAACCCGCTTGAAGAAGCGGCGGCCTACCAGCAGATGCTCGACGACTTCGGCTGCACCCAGGAAGTACTGGCCAGCCGGATCGGCCGCTCCCGCCCGCAGATCTCCAACACCCTTCGTCTGCTGAAGCTCCCGGCCTCGGTCCAGCGCCGAGTAGCCGCTGGCGTCCTCTCCGCCGGCCACGCCCGCGCACTCCTCGGCCTCCCCAGTGGCGACGCCATCGAGCGCCTCGCTCAGCGCATCGTCGCCGAAGGCATGTCGGTCCGTACCGTCGAAGAGATCGTCGCCATGGGCGACATGTCCGCCGACGACCCGACCCCAGCCCGCCGCCGCAACAAGCCGGTAGCCCCCCGCCTGGTCGACCTGGCCGATCGCCTCTCGGATCGCTTCGAAACCCGAGTCAAGGTAGACCTAGGCAAAACCAAGGGCCGAATCACCGTAGAGTTCGCCACCATCGACGACCTAGAACGAATCGTCACCCTGATGGACCCGAACAAGACGTCCACAGACTCCACAGATTCCCGCGAGTCCTAAGCCCGGCACCGGCCAGAGCGGCGCCACCCAGAGCGGCGCCAGGTACTCGGCGCCAGGTACTCGGCGCCACACCAGATCGTCCCACTCACGTTGGCGCGGCGCTCATCCGCTGCCCGACCCCCACGCCCTGTGGCATCACACCCGATGCCACAGGGCGTCGTGCTGCCTAGCTCTGTCGGAAGGCGGCTGAACTCCGGCAGCGGCTACCCAGCCCACCCGCTACTCCCCGCGACGACCGCCAGCGATCCTTGCGCTACGCGGCTACGCGGCTACGCCCGACGACCGTCGCTGCGGCAGGTGTCGCTACCGCCGGACCCTAAGCAGACGCGAGACAAAGTCGAGGCGGCGGGCCATCCGCAGGGCGCGGTCGCGCATCTGCGCCGGCCTGGTTAGGGACGGAGCTACGCAACCGCGCCAGACGCGAGCACAGCCGCCTGTGGTTGGGGCGGGTACAGGCGGTTGCGCGTATAGGCGCCAACCCGCAGGCGCCAACCGAGCAAGGCCGGTTGCTCCGGCGAGCGCACGAGGCATTGCCAACTACCGTGGCGGGCGCGAGGCGAGTAGACGTCCACTCCCACGAAGGCACGGATCGGCTCGGTCAGGACACGGGATCGGGGAAGTCATGCCGATTGGCTGGAACGTCTCGCCGGTGAGGTCAAGTCGGTCGCACACGCTGCGTGCGGTCCTCCCCAACCGGCGCACCTACCGGGCGCGGAATGCAGGTCTGCCAGCTGTCGACTGGGGGGGATGTTCGCGGGTGCGCGGCGTCGGCGATGTCCTTGGAAGTCCTCCGGCAGAAGGTCGGCGATGTTCCACTGGGCCCGTGCTCCCAGGGCGAGGAGGCCGCGGCGCCCAGGCACGCGGGTCAGGCAGGCGGGGCGGGCAGGGCGGGTCAGGCAGGGCGGGTCAGGCAGGCGGGGCGGGCAGCAGAGCAGGACGGGGCGGGCAGGCGGGGCGGGTCAGGCAGGCGGGCGGGTCAGGCAGGCGGGGCGGGCAGGCGGCCCAGCCTGGGCAGGGCAGGACGGGGGCGGGGGCGGGGCGGGTATGCAGAGCAGGACGGGGGCGGGTAGGACGGGGCGTGCAGGGGCAGCGGGGAGAACGGGGCGTGCGAGGTCGTGTTTCACGTGGAACGTCTAGGTGATGGCCGGTACCTGGCTCGGTCTGGCTGGCCTCAGCGGTGGGGTCAGGTGCGCTGGGCGGTCGTCTCGACCATCGACCTGCAGTGTTGCTCGCGATCTGGCGGCGAGCGGTGAAAGGACGGAGACCGCAGCCGCACGGTTGGGCGCCGCGAGCGGGCTGCACCCTGGGCGCCGGGCTCGGCCGACGGACTGGATCCGGCTGCACCCTGGGCGCCGGGCTCTCCGCTCGGCTGCGTCGTCTCGCTGCCGCGTCTGGAGGCGAGCCCGCTGGTGCTGGACGGGGTCGTCTCTGGCGTCAGCCGTCAGCCGTCAGCCGTCAGCCGTCCGGCTGGGTCCGGCTGTGTTGTTTCGTTGCCGCGGCTGCAGGCGAGCGCTGATGCCGGACGGGTCGTCTCCGGTGGCAGTCGTCGGGTTAGAACGGGCTGGCGGCTTTGATCTTCTTGATTAGGGGAGTGAGGTTGGTGGTTAGTTCGTCTACCTCCTGGGGGGAGAGGCAGGTGTAGGCCGGGGCGGCTAGGGCGTCGGTTAGGTCTTCGATGTCCGTTCTTAGTTTGCGGCCGGCTGGGGTGAACCAGCCGTCGTTGCCGATCAGGCCGCGCTGTTGGAGGCCGTTGATGACCTCTTCCAGTTGGTCGTCGGTGAGCGGGTCGAGGCGGCCGAAGTCGCGGGGCTTCATGTCCCAGAAGAGCGCCATCAGGACGTGCGACTCCTGGCCGTTGATGCCGTTGGCGACCAGTGCGGCCAGGTGGCCGTCGCCGCGGTGCTCACGAAGCAGGGTGGCCGCGTGCCAGAGTCGAGCGAGCGGCTCGTCGGGTACGGGGAGCGAGCGGAGCCCGGCGAACAGCATCCTGCCCTCGACGGGCGCGCTGACCGCGGCCTTCATGAAGAGATCGGCGGCTCGCGCGATCACCGGGCTGTCGGCCAGGTCGCCGAGGATGCCGCGGAGGGCCGCCACACAGCCGCGCTGCCGGGCGGCGAGGACGGCCTCCGGTGTGGCCACCTCCCAGACGCTGGGGATGCACGCAGCGACCTCACCTGGCGCGAAGTTGTAGAACAGTGCGTCCACGACCTCGGCCGGCACACGTCCCAGCGGCGCTGAGCGCGAGGCGAAGTACAACGGCCAGTACCCCTCATAGCCGAGCGCCTGGAGCTCCTCGTTCGGCTCGTCGGCCATGTAGGCGACCTCGTGAATCGGTACGAACAGATCCTTGAGTTGCTGCGCCACGTTCTCCATCGTCCGTACTCCTCGCCTCGAACCGGACCGTCGCCGGTCTCTCACTCTGTCTACGAACCGCCTCTCGCCCTTTCGACATTTGTGCCCAAACGCTTTCTGAGGAACCGGACCCAGTGCGGAGTAGCGCTCAGCACACACCGCTGGGATTTGTCGACATGACTACTTAGCGACCTATCGGCCCGATGTTTCACGTGAAACCCGGGACTCAGGGCTCAGGGGCGAGTGGCTTTGATGACGTAGTACGCCGGGAGCTGGGCGGCCGTGGGGCCGAGGCCTGAGTAGATGTCGGGGGAGGGGGACTCGGTGAAGGCGTCCAGGCGGAGGCCGGCCGTGAGGAGGGCCATGACTACGTCGCTGGTGGGCCAGATGAAAGCGTTGAAGGGTGGCGGGGCCGGGGTATCGCGGGCGCCGGTGGGGAGTTTGGCGTTGTCGGTTTCGGGGCGGGGTGTGGTTCGGCCGAAGTAGTCACCGCTAACCGCCAGGTGGTTCTCACCTCGGACGGCCAGGACTTCCCAGATGGGGTGGTGGTCGGCGAGGAGCATCGAGCCGCCGGGACGGAGGCGGGTGGTGAGGATCTCGGCCAGGCGGTTCAGGTCGGGGGCCCAGCAGATGGCGCCCCAGCTCAGGTAGATGAGGTCCAGGTCGACCAGGTCGGGTGGCAGGTCGTACATGTCTGCGCGACGGAAGTCGGCCGGTATGCCTGCGACGGCGGACTTCTGCTGGGCGATGGTGATGGCGACATCCGAGATGTCGATGCCGATCGCGGTGGCGCCGAGGGTGGACCAGGAGAGGACCTGGTCGCCGCAGGAGCAGGCGAGCTGGAGAACGCGTCGGCCGCGGACGTCGCCGGCGAGGGCCAGTTCGAAGTCTTCGAGGGCCAGGCCGCCGTCGCGGAAGAACTCGGCGGGTTCGCCGTGACGGGAGGGGGCGATCCGGTTCCAGCTGGCGCGGTTGGCTTCGGTGAGGTGCTCGAAGGAAGCGTTCATGCTGGTGAAGCTAGGTCAGTGCTGGAGTTGAAGCACTGCATTTATGGCCGAGCACGAGGGGACGAGCGACCTGCTCAGTTGCGGTTGAGCTCGTGGCTGACTTTGCGCTCGGCGTAGAAGGACAGGAACGGGATGGTTCCGGCCAGTGCTACCAGGACGAGGCGGGGGAGGCTCCAGCGGACTCGGCGGGCCAGGTCGAAGGCGCCGAGCAGGTACACGACGTACAGGAAGCCGTGCAGCGGGCCGACCACGTTCATCGCGGAAGGGTTGTCGCCGAAATACTTCAGCGGCATCGCGACGAAGACCAGGACAAGCAGCATGACGCCGACGATGTAGGCGATCACGCGGTACCGGGTGAGTGCGCCCTTCACGGCCGGGGACAGAGCGGACGTGGCGGGGTCTGCGGGGGAGGTCACGCTGAAACGGTACCGCTCGACTCCAGCTCGCCGGACGCCTGGTCCGCCTCGCCAGTACGACGCTGGCCGGCGTCGTCGGAGTCGGGTTGGTCAGGTTCGTTCGAGGCCGGTTCGTCGGAGTCATCGGAACGGTGGGCGTCGAGGACCATCCGGCCCCACATCCACAGGGTGAAGGCGGCGAAGATCCACCACTGGAAGGCGTAGGCGACGTTGCGGAGGCCTGCGTGGTCGGTCGGCGGGGACGGGGCGGGCACGATCGCGGGTGCCAGAGCGGCAGCCGATGACGCAGCCGGCTTGTCGATCGAGGAGAGGACGACGAAAGCGTCGTAGATGCGGTAGTCCACCAGATCGACGATGGTCGGGATCCGCAGCGACTGCAGGGTGCGTCCCTTCGCGGCGTCACCGGAGGCATCCTGGGCCTCGGACTGTGCGACGGCGCCAGTAAGCTCGACCCGGCCGGTCAGCGGCTTGACGGCAGGATCCGTGACGGTCGGCACCCAGCCACGGATCACCATCACGGCACCGGTCGAGCCGTCCGCGCTCCCGGTCGAATCCAGCATGACGGGCGAGACGACCCAGAAGCCGTTCTTGTCGCCCAGCCGGCGGTCCGAGATGTAGAGCTGGTCTGCAGCAGGACCCCACGTCCCAGCAACAGTCACCTTGCGCCCGACCGCCTTGGAGGTCAGCCCTTCGTCGATCGAGAAGAGAGTCTGAAGCGGTACCGGCGCGCCCTCAGCACGCTTCGCCGTCGCCGCCGCGGTCTTCGAGTGGTAGACGTCCAGCTGCCACACGCCGAGCACCGACATCGTGGCCGCGATCGCCAGGGCGAGCAGCAGCAGGGCGATCCAGCGCGGGGTGAAGACCGTTCGCCACAAGGGTCGCGCCGACGACGGGGAAGCAACAGGCGAAGGTGGAGGCGCGACAGACATCAGAGGAGACTCAACGAGCAGCGGCCGCGGCCAGCAGATCGCGGCACAGCACTCCGAGTTCGATACCGGCTGCCTCAGCGGCCAGCGGTACCAGCGAAGTCTCGGTCATCCCCGGAGCCACGTTCACCTCGAGGAACCACGGCACGCCATCGGCGTCGACGACCAGGTCCGAGCGCGACAGATCCCGCAACCCCAGGGCCGTGTGCGCGGTCACCGCCGCCGCAGCGCACGCAGCAGCCACCGAGGCCTCAAGCCGAGCCGGTACGACGAACTGCGTAGCGCCGGCCGTATACCGAGCCTCGTAGTCGTAGAACCCAGAATCCGGCCGAATCTCCACCGCCGGCAACGCACGCGGCCCATCACCCGTGTCCACCACGGTCACGGCCACCTCGACGCCATCGACGTACCGCTCGATCAACGCGACCGGTCCATAGGCGTAGCAGTTCACCATCGCCGACGGCAGCTCATCCGCCGCCCGCACGATCGAAGCTCCCAGCGCTGAACCACCACGGGCAGGCTTCACCACCAGCGGCAGCCCGATCCGTCCGATCACGGCCTCCATCAGCGCAGCGGCGCCCAGCTCGCGGAAGGTGTCATGGCCAAGGACGACGGAAGGCGGCGTGTGCAGTCCGGCGGAGGTGACCATCGTCGCGGCCACCGGCTTGTCGAAGGCGGTCCGGCAGGCTTCCGCGTCGGCACCTACGTAAGGCACGTGGTAGAGGTCGAGGACCTGGCGGAGTGCGCCGTCCTCACCAGTGACCCCGTGCAGGACCGGGAAGACCGCATCGGGTGGGTCGTTGCGCAGGCGCTCCACCAGGCTGGCGTCGACGTCGCGTTGCTCGACCTCGACCCCGACGCTACGGAGGGCGTCGGCGACGCGTCGGCCGGAGCGCAGCGAGACATCCCGTTCGTGCGACAGTCCGCCGGCCAGTACCAGCACTCGACCCAGATCACTCATAGAAACTTCCCGATCGCTAGTAGGCGACTTCCGGCGGGCGCCGGTCCCGAGGCCCATTTGAACGGTACCGCCATCACCGGCCGTCTATGACCGGTGCCCAGTAAATCCTTAACTAAGCTCTGGGCCGGGGGCGTCGTAGTCACGACCCGCGCCGGGCTTGAGCGGACCGAACGTCTGCCGCAGCTCGAGCTCCTCGTTGATCACCGCGGCGAGCCGGGCAACCCCTTCGGTGATCCGCTCGGGCGTCGGGTGACAGTAGGACAGCCGCATGCACTGAGAGCCGAAACCGTCGGCGAAGAAGGCGGTGCCGGGAACGTACGCGACCCGGGCGGTGACTGCGCGCGGCAGCATCGCCTTGGAATCAAGGCCTTCGGGCAGCGTCAGCCAGACGTAGAACCCACCACCAGGCCGGGTCCAGGTCGTTGCCGCAGGCATCTTGTCGGCGAGGGCCGCGAGCATCGCGTCCCGGCGCTCGCGGTACATCTCGCGGAACTGCTTCACCTGACCGAGCCAGTCGTGCCGCATCAGGTACGACGAGATCGCGAGCTGACTGAAGACCGGCGGGCACAGCGTCGCCGACTCCTGCGCCAGCACGAGTTTCTCCCGCACCGCATGCGGCGCCACCGCCCAGCCGACCCGGAAGCCAGGAGCGAAGGTCTTGGAGAAGGAGCCGAGATAGATGACCCCTTCACGATCATCGGCCCGCAACGCGCGCTGCGGCTCACCGTCGAACCCGAGCAGTCCGTACGGGTTGTCCTCGAGGATCAGCAGATCGGCGCGCTGACAGATCTCCAGCACGCGCCGGCGCCGCTCGTCGGACAGCGAGATCCCGGCCGGGTTGTGGAAGTTCGGGATCGTGTAGAAGAACTTGATCTTCTTGCCGGCCGCCCGGACCGCGGCGATCGCCTGCTCCAGCGCCTCCGGCACCACACCGTCGTCGTCCATCGCAACGTGAACGACCTCACACTGGTACGCCCGGAAAACACCCAGTGCACCGACGTACGACGGGGCCTCGCAGATCACCACGTCACCGGGATCACAGAACACGCGAGTGACCAGATCGACCGCCTGCTGGCTACCCACAGTGACGACGATGTCGTCCGGATGGGCCTCGATCCCCTCGAGCTTCATCACGTCGCAGATCTGGTCGCGCAGCGTCGGGTCGCCCTGGCCGGAGCCGTACTGCATCGCGACCGCGCCGTTGTCGACCACCAGATCGCGGACCGCGCTGCCGACCACATCGAGCGGAAGCCCTGCAATATTGGGCATTCCGCCCGCCAGTGAGACCACCTCGGGGCGGCTGGCGACCGAGAACAGCGCCCGGATCTCCGACGCGGTCATACCCTTGGTCCGTGCTGCGTACCGGTCGACGTAGTTGTCGAGACGGGTCTGCCGGACATCAGGCAGGTCAGCACTCACGGAGCGGCTCCAAGAACAGGCGACGAGGGGCATGCCGGGGAAGGCACCAGGCTACGCCGAAGTAGCCGAGCGTGTTCGCGTGCCCGGACTGCCGATCGGCGCCACCTCTCACTACCATGCCTTATAGGGGCAGGTTCGACCATGGTGCCGACTGGTGGCTGAGACGGCCGCCGGCCCTGGGGCACCACCTGGAGTGCGGTGGAAGGCGGGATCGGATGAGCATGGGCAAGGCGATCGGATTGGCGCTGGGCGGACTGCTGTTCGGCGTCCTGGCCGGGTTCGCGGGGGAGCTGTTCAGACGGCAACCGGCCGCCAAGGTGCAACAGAGATACGTCGCCCCTGAGGCGGCAGAGACCCCCGACGCCCGCACCCCGGCACCGGCCGCTCGGTGATCCTCCCGGTGCGCTGATGGCACGACGGCTGGAACCGCTCACGCTCGCCAACCTCGACGAGCTCCCGGTCCCCTGCCGTTCCTGCGTGTTCTGGGAGCTTGACCCGGTCGCCGCGCGACAGGCGAGCCGTACCGGCGACACCCAACTGGAGAAGGAAGCCTGGCTCTCCCAGTTGCTGCTGGACTGGGGTACTGCCGGAGTCGTCCTGTACGTCGACGACGCACCCGCCGGGTTCGCCCTCTACGCGCCGGCGGCGTACCTGCCCCGGATCCAGGCCTTCCCGACCGCACCACCGAGCCCGGACGCCGTAGTACTGGCGACCGGCCGCATCCTGCCCCGGTACCTGGGCATGGGACTCGGCAAGGTCCTCATCCAGGCCGTCGCCAAGGATGTGCTCAAGCGCGGCTTCCGGGCGGTCGAGGCCTTCGGGGACTCGCGCTGGGACGGACCGGGCTGCGTCTGGCCGACCGACTTCCTCCAGGCGGTCGGGTTCGGCGTAGTACGGGAGCATCCGCGCAATCCGAGGCTGCGGCTCGATCTGCGTTCGGTCATCACCTGGCGCAGCGAGATGGAGGCAGCGGTCGAACGCCTGATGGGCGCGATCCGCCCCGAGCCAGCCCGCCCCGCGCCGGCCGCGGTACGCGACACCCTGACCCGCAAGCCGTCATGATCTACCGGGTGCTGGCCGACCTGGTCGCGATCGTGCACGGTGCCCTGCTGGTGTTCTTCCTCATCGGCGGCTTCCTGGCCTGGAAGTGGCGGCGGGTGATCTGGGCGCATCTGTTCGTCGGCGTCTGGAACCTGGCGATCGTGATCCTCGACTTCGGCTGCCCGGTGACGGCGCTGGAGAAGCACTGGCGGCGCGAGGGCGGCGAGCAGCCGTACCCCGACGGCTTCATCCAGCACTACATCGACGGCACCCTCTATCCGGCCGGCTACACCTGGGTCGCGGAGAAGGTCGGCTTCGCGCTGCTCGTCATCTCCTACGTCGGCCTGTACTTCGTCAGCCGGCGAACCAGGGATCGTTCAGTGGAGACCCGGACGTGATTCGGCCCGTTCGTCCCCATACTGGTAGCCGTGTCCAGTCATGGAACCGTCGTCCAGGACCCGGTCGAGGCGTATCTGACCGGTCTGAGTCGCGCGCTGCGAGGTCCACGCCGGCGTAAGGCCGACCTGCTGGCCGAGGCGCGGGACAGCCTCGTCGACGCGACCGAGGCGTACGAGGCCGATGGACTGAGCCCGGCCGAGGCGGCTGAGCAGGCGGTGGCCGACTTCGGCGACCTGGACGAGGTCGTGCCGGGGTACCGGGCGGAGCTGGGGATCGCGCAGGGGCGGCGTACGGCGGTACTGCTCCTGCTGGTGATGATGGCTCAGCCGATCATCTGGAAGGAGGGCGTCTGGTCCTGGAACCAGCACCCCGACGTGGACAACCCGGTGGTCGTCTTCCTCAACCAGCTCGTCATGGCGGTCGGCGGACTGTCGATCGCGGGTGGTGTCCTGGTCCTGCTCGCCACCGGCATCGGGTTGCGCTACCCAGCGATCCGCGACCGGGCGGTGAAGGCGACCGCACGCTTCGCGCTGGCTAGCTGCGCCTCGGTGAGCCTCATCGCTGTGTTGCTCAGTACGGCGAGTGCCCTCGCGAACGGCACCGGCGCCGTCGGCCTGCTCGTGGTGGGCGCGTTCGTCGTCGGCCCGCTCGTGCTGGTCAGCCGCTCAGCTCACCGCTGCCTGCGGCTGGCTTAGGCCGCAGCACGCCTTCCACGACAGCCCGGAAGGCGTCCCACTCGGTTTTGCCGGTGGCAAGCATCTTCTGGCCGGCCGACGTCAGCTGGTACGTGCGCCGCTTGCGCCCGCTCACCGTGCTCCACTCGCTGGCCAGGTAACCGGCTCGCTCCAGCCGCCTGAGCGCCGGGTACAGAGTGCCGGTCGGCAGGTCCAGTACGCCGCCACTGCGCTCGAGCAGGGCTTCCATGATCGCGTAGCCGTGCAGCGGCTCTGACTCGACCACGGCCAGGATCATCGGGTCCAGATGTCCTCGGAGCGCATCCGCCTTCATGTAGGCAGTCTACTCATAGAAGTGCTACCGTCGTGATCTATAAGTAGATCGGCTACATGTAGGGAGCAACGATGGTGCAGCGGGTGGCGGGGTGGGCGATGCGGCGGGCGGGACTGGCCGTCGTACTGTGGCTGGTCGCACTGATCGTTGTGACCGCGGGGGCGACGCTGATCGGGAGCGCCTACAAGAACACGAACTCACTGCCGGGGACGGACTCCCAGCGGGTGATCGACATCTTCCGCGAGCACCAGCCGGAGGGCGCGACCGACTCGGTCCAGATCGTCCTGTACGCCGAAAGCGGCCTCACCGCCGTCAAGCCCCGGATCGCCGGCATGCTGGCCCAGGTCGGCGCGCTGCCACATGTCGCGGCCGTCGCCGATCCCTTCACGGCCAAAGGCTCCCTGTCGACCGACGGCAAAACGGCCTACGCGACCGTCGACCTCGATGTCGCCGCGGCCGACATGCCGGCCGAGGACGTCCGGACGATCATCCACAAAGCCCAGGGGATCGCGACCGATGGTCTGCAGGTCGAGCTCGGCGGTGACCTGGTCCGCAGCGCAGAGGAGAGTGCGGGCGGAGCCTCCGAAGGCGCCGGAATCCTTGCTGCCTTGGTGATTCTCGTCTTCCTCTTCGGCTCCCTGCTCGCCGCGAGCCTTCCGGTCCTGACCGCCGTCTTCGCCGTCGGCAGCACCCTCGGCCTGCTGGTGCTGGCCTCGCATGTCTTCACCATCCCGAGCTACACCGCCCCGGTGATGATGCTGGTCGGGTTCGGCGTCGGCATCGACTATGCGCTGCTGATCTTCTCCCGGTACCGCGGTGAGCTAATCAAGGGCGCCGACCGAGCGAACGCCGGGCGGATCGCCCTCGACACCGCCGGCCGCTCGGTCATCTTCGCCGGCTGCACCGTGGTGATCGCCCTCCTCGGCCTGCTCGCTCTCGGACTCGGCTCGCTGCAAGGTCTCGCGCTGGGCGTCACGGTCACCGTACTGATGACGATGCTCGCGGCCGTGAGCCTGTTGCCCGCATTGCTCACGCTCTTCGGCAAGCGGATCGAGCGCAGTATCCGCAAGCACGCGGCGAAGTCGCGACGGCACCCAGGCGATGGCTGGCGCAAGCTGGCGACGGCGGTCCAGCGTGGACCGTGGGTGCCGCTCGTCCTCGGTACGGTCGCGCTCGTCGCGCTCTGCTTGCCGGCCCTCGACCTGCGACTCGGGTTCGCTGACGCCAGTACGGATGCTCCTGCGAAGACCAGCCGCAAGGCGTACGACCTGCTGGACGGAGGATTCGGCGCCGGCTTCAACGGTCCGCTGATTGTCATGTCGGAGGGGAGTGCTGACGCGGCCAAGCAGCTGAACGCCTTGCTGGCAAAGGATCCTGGCATCGCGGCCGTCACCCCGCCGCAACCGCTGGCCGACGGCACGGTCTCGACCATGCTCGCCTTCCCGACCTCCGGGCCGCAGGACAAGGCGACGAGCGACCTCGTCCAACGCCTGCGCGACGAGACGCTGCCGCCGCTCGCGAACGAGACGAAGGCGACCTACCTGATCGGTGGATCGACCGCGGCAGCTGATGACTTCGCGAGTGCGGTGAGCAAGCGGCTGCCGATCTTCGTGCTGGTCGTCGTCGGCCTGTCCGCCCTGCTGCTGATGGCGGTCTTCCGCTCGCTGCTGATCCCGCTCAAGGCAGCACTGCTCAACCTGCTCAGCATCGGCGCCTCGCTCGGCGTCATCACGCTGGTCTTCCAGCACGGCTGGTTCGGCGCGCAGCAAGGGCCGATCGAGGCCTTCGTGCCGGTGATGATCTTCGCGATCGTGTTCGGCTTGTCGATGGACTACGAGGTGTTCCTGGTCTCGCGCATCCACGAGGAGTGGCGGCGGACCGGTGATGCCCGGGAGGCGGTGCGGGAGGGGCTCGCCAACACCGGCAGCGTGATCACGGCCGCCGCGGCGATCATGATCGTGGTCTTCGGCGCCTTCCTGCTCAGCCCGGACCGGATGCTGAACCAGTTCGGTCTCGGGCTGGCAGTCGCCGTTCTGCTCGACGCGTTGCTCATCCGCTGCGTGATCGTCCCGGCGGTACTACGCCTGATGGGCGCGCGTGCCTGGTGGCTGCCTCGCTGGCTCGACCGGCTGCTCCCGGTGATAGCGCTCGAGCGGGAGGAGCCGGCTGACGTAGTACCGGCTGAACTCGTTCATTCTTAGCGATAGCGCGGGGCTTGCTCAGACGGTGAGTTGGCCGAAGTGGAGCATGCCGGTGGAGGCGTCCTGCTCCGGCGGGAGGTAGACGCGCTGGATCGCGACCACGATCGCCTCGGCGATCACGTCGCGGAAGGCCGGGTCGGCGAGCCGGGACGAGTCGTGCGGGTTCGTCACGTACCCGATCTCGAGCCGGACCGCAGGCATCTTGGTCCGGCGCAGCAGGTCCCAGGTCTTCTCGTGGGTACGGCAGTTCAGCAGGTCGGTGCGAGCAACGATCTCCCGCTGCACCAGCCCGGCGAACTGCTCGCCCACGCTGGACGACGCGCCGTGCAGGTCGTTGCCGTAGTAGTACGTCGCGATGCCCTGCGCTTCCGGGTTCATCGACCCGTCGGTATGCAGCGAGACGCACAGATTCGCGTCCGTCTCGTTGGCGAACGCGGCCCGGGCCAGCTCGTCCGGCCCTTGATCCCGCCCACGCGAAAGATAGGCCCGTACGCCGGTAGCGCCCAGCCGCCCCTCGATCCGGGAAGCCAGGTCGTACGCGACATCCGACTCGCGAAGGCCGAAGCCCTCCCAGCCGTAGTCGAAGCCACCGTGGCCGGGGTCGATCACGACCGTCTTGCCCGACAACCGCGGGCCGGCCGCGCGAACGGCCTCCGATGCGCGCAGTGCGTCAGGCCGGCCGCCGGTCGCCATCGGGCGGATCCGCTGCAGGGCCTTGAAAGTCGACGGGCCACAGGTGCCATCGGCAGGCAGGCCCATGTTGCGCTGGAACTCGGTCACTGCGCGTTGGGTGTCGGCAGCGAAGATGCCGTCCACCCGGGCGACGGCGAAGCCCAGCTCCTGCAGTTTTGCCTGCAGGGCCTGGACGTCGTCGCCGGTGAGCGGGTGCGAGACGACGTACGTCAGCAGCCGGTCACCCAGCCGCCAACGGGCGTCGTCGATCGCGCGATACGTCTGCGGGCCGACGATGCCGTCGATCATCAGCCCGCGTTGCTGCTGGAACCCCCGGACGGCATGAGCGGTCGCTTCGTCGTAGACGTCGTGACCACCCGGCTGCAGCAGCCCCAGTCGCTGCAGCTTTCCGATGATCTCGGCGACAGCTTCACCGCTGTCGCCGATTCGGTAGATGCCTTGGGAGGCTGCCATCAATGCTCCTTGCCATGCGGCGGAAAACGTCCCCTCGCAGGGATGTCTAAAGCAGTGTCTCAGCCGGTGAAGTCAGCCAGTTCCTTGAGCAGCGCGGCCTTAGGCTTCGCACCCACGATGGACTTGGCCAGCTCACCGTTCACGTAGACATTGATGGTAGGGATGCCGGTGACGCGGTAAGTACTCGGGGTGACCGGGTTCTCGTCGACGTTCATCTTGAGGAAGGTCACCTTGTCGCTGTGCTCGCCGGCCAGCTCCTCCAGGATCGGCGAGACCTGACGACACGGTCCGCACCACTCGGCCCAGAAGTCCACCAGCACCGGCTTGTCGCTCTTCAGTACGGTCGCGTCGAACTCGGCGTCCGTGACTGCGTTCATCTTGTCGCCCATGGCGATCTCCTTAGAAGGTTGTTGCTCGAAGTGGCGAAGGTGTTCGGAGTCAGACGGTGACCGGCTCGGTGGCCTCAGCCGCCGAGGCCGTCGCCTCGAACTCCAGTGTGGCCAGGAAGCGCTCGGCGTCCAGGGCCGCGGAACAGCCGGTGCCGGCCGCCGTGATGGCCTGGCGGTAGGTGTGGTCGACCAGGTCGCCGGCCGCGAACACACCGGGCAGGTTGGTCCGGGTGCTGTCGGGCTGGACCAGCACGTAGCCGTCCTCGTCCAGGTGGACCTGGCCCTTGATCAGCTCCGAGCGCGGGTCGTGGCCGATCGCGATGAACAGGCCGGTCACCGGCAGCTCACGGGTGTCACCGTTGACGGTGTCCCGCAGCACGATGCTGCTCAGCTTCTCGTCGCCCTTGATCTCGGCGACCTCGGAGTTCCACGCGAACTCGATCTTCTCGTTCGCGAAGGCCCGCTCGGCCATGATCTTGGAGGCGCGCAGCTCGTCGCGGCGGTGCACGATGGTGACCTTGTCGGCGAACCGGGTCAGGAAGGTCGCCTCCTCGATCGCGGTGTCGCCACCGCCGATCACGGCGATCTCGTGCTGCCGGAAGAAGAAGCCGTCACAGGTCGCACACCAGGAGACGCCGTGGCCGGACAGCCGGTCCTCGTGCTCCAGGCCGAGCTTGCGGTAGCCGGAGCCCATCGCCAGGATGACGGCCTTGGCGCGGTGCACGGTGCCGGCCGAGTCGGTGACGGACTTGATCTCACCGGTCAGGTCGACGGCGACGATGTCGTCAGCGACCAGCTCGGCGCCGAAGCGCTCGGCCTGGGTGCGCATCTCGTCCATCAGCGCCGGGCCCATGATGCCTGCGGAGAAGCCCGGGTAGTTCTCCACCTCGGTGGTGGTCATCAACGCGCCACCGGCCGTGACAGAGCCTTCGAAGACCAGCGGCGCCAGCTGGGCGCGTGCTGCGTAGACCGCGGCCGTGTAGCCGGCCGGGCCGGAGCCGATGATGATGACGTTGCGGACTTCTGCCTCGCTCATTCAGGCGTTCCTCGGGTCGTCGAGACGGATGGTACGTCGTACTCAACGGATCCATGAGGCCGACCATTCCCACGGTACCCATGGATCCGAGGTGCCGCCCAATCGGCTCACCGGGCGGAACTAGCGGTTGCGCAGCGTCACTGTCGTCTCGTACAACGGCGTGGCGACGCCACCGGACGTGTTACATCCGGTGACCACGGTGATCTGGATATCGCTCGGCGAACTGCCCTGTACGCCGATCACGGTCGCCCGCTTGCCGTCGACCTTCGCCTGCTGGACCAGCTGCAGGTCCGGGTTGGACCGGCCGGCCGCGAAGCTCCGGGCGCAGTCGACCTCGGTCGGGGTGGCGTGCAACAGCGGGCCGTTGGCGTTCTCGAGCCAGCGCTGCACGTTCGGGCCGACCTGGTCGGTGGACAGCGACGGGATCGAGTCGATCGGCACGGTCGGGTTGATCCCGGCGGCGCCTTCGTTGCCGTGGCCGTTGGTGCCGAGCGCGACGCCGACGCCGATCGCGGCGATCGCGAGCACGCCGGCCGCGGCCAGCATGAGCTTCGGCAGGTGCCGGCGTGGCTCCTCCCGCATCTGGACCAGCGAGTGCACGCCGACCGTGGAGGCGCGGAGTACGGACTCGGAGACGATGACGGAGTCCAGGTGCTCGGCCACGGCGGCCGGCATCGGGATGTCGGCGCGGCCCTCGTCGGCCAGGTCCTCGGTCAGTTGCAGCAGCGCGTCGTACGTCTGCTGGCAGTCCGGACAGGCCTTCACGTGTTCACGAGCGCGATGCGCGTCGGGTGCGGGGAGCAGGTTCTCGATCAGGTCGGCGATGGTGTCCGTGTCCAGGTGCTCGAGGTGCTCACTGGTCGGCAGACCGGATTCGGTCATCGGGAACTCGCCTCCTCACGGGAGGTGCGCAGAGTGGTCATCGGTGAAAAGCTCCGGTCGGCGATCACGGGGTCGCAGGATGGCGACTCTGCTTCGACGGGGACGGCGGTCATTCGGTTCCCACCGATTCCGCGGCTGTCTTCTCCGGTACGTCGGAGCCGCCGCGGGTGACCTGCCAATGGCGCAGCAACGGCAGCAACCGGGCTCGCCCGCGGGCGCATCGGCTCTTCACCGTGCCCGGAGCGCAACCGAGGATCGCCGCCGCCTCCTCGATCGAGTAGCCCTCCATGTCGACCAGCACGAGCGCACTGCGCTGGTCCACGTTGATCTGCTTCAGCGCATTCAGGACGTCGAGGCGGCGCTCACGGACCTCGGCCGCGTCCTCCTCGACCGGCCCGGCCAGCTCGGCCGCGCGGTCCTCGTCCTCCGGCAGCGGATCGGCCTGGCGGACCTGCCGGCGGCGGATCCGGTCCAGGCAGGCGTTCACCACGATCCGGTGCAGCCAGGTGGTCACCTTGGCGTCGCCGCGGAACGAGTCGGCCCGGCGGAACGCCGAGATGAAAGCCTCCTGCAGTGCGTCGGCCGCCTCCTCGGGCTCGCCGAGGGTGCGGATGGCGACCGCCCACATCCGGTCGCGGTGCCTCTTGACCAGCACGCCGAAGGTGTCGGGGTTGCCGGCCACGTGCAGCCGGAGCAGCTCGTGGTCGTCCATCGTGTCGTACGCCGCCGGGGGCGCCGTAGCTCCGCCGTCGGCCGGACCGATCCGGGTGATGTCAGACCGGGGCGGTGGGTTGGGACTCGAATCCAGGGAGGTCATTTCTGGACCGCGACCTCCGCGATCTCGCCGCGGAAGCCGCCGTCCGCCTTCGGCAGCTTGGTCAGCCAGACCAGCACGTAGCGGGTCTTGACCGGCGCGGCAGGCGTCAGCACGGCCTGGGCGCCTTGGTCCTTGAGCGTGGCGACTGCCTTCCAGCCGTCCGCAGCGGGCGCCGAGACGCTCGGGTCGGCCTTCGGGATCATCAGGGAGAGGCTGGTGTCGTCACCGACCAGGCTGACGGTCACCTTGGAGACGTCCGTGAGCGCGCCGAGGTCGTAGATGATGCCGACGCCGTCCTTGGTGCCACCGAGCTCGGGCTTGCGCTTGTACGACTGGGTCGTCCAGGTCGTGCTGAGCTTGCCGTCGTAGGTGTTCGGGACATCCTCGGGGTGCTCGGACCCGCTACCGTCCGGCGGCGGGTCGAAGTCCTTGGCGCCGACGATCTTCGCCGGAGCGCCGGAAGCGGCCGGCGGCGCCGACGTGGCTGGTGGCGGCGCATTGGTCTTGCTGTCGTTGCCCTGGTCCTTGTTGATGGCGCCCTTCACCAGGAACTGCGCCATCGCGACCACGGACAGCAGCGCCAGGATGGCGAGCAGGATCAGGATCCGGCCACCCCAGCTGCCGCGCTGCTTCGGCTCGTCGGGCGGCGGCTTACGCCGGCCACCGTTTTGCGGGGGCGGGGTCTGGCGGCGTACCGGCTGGGTCTCCGCTGCGGTCGCGTAGGCAGGCTGGGCCGGAGTGCGGCCGTTGTTCTCGGCGTAGGCGCTCTGCTGGTACTCCGGAATCTGCGGCGTCGGGTCGAGCGCCGGCGGCGCCTGGATCGCGGGCGCGACCTGGGTGGCGTCGTCGACACTGCCGTTCTGCCGGGCGACCGCGACCGTCTCGTCCATCTGGCTCGGTGGCTCGTGCGAGCTGCCGATGACCCCGGACAGCGCAGCGGACAGGCCGGCCGCGCTGGTGATCGGGACGGAGTGGTGCCGGGGCGGATCACCGAGCAACCGGTCGGAGATGTCGTCCAGCGAGCGCGGCACTCCGGCGCGGACCTGGCGCGGGCTCAGCAGCCGGCCGTGCTCGACCGGAGCGGGCTGGAGCCCCCAGGCCGGGGCAGGCCCGGGCCAGCGGCCGGTCAGGGAGGCGTACAGCAGCTCTCCGAGCGCGCGGACGTCCTCCTCCGGCGAACCGGGGCCGGTGGAGCGCAGGGCGGCTTCAGTGGCGAGGCCGACGACCTTGATCGCTCCGGCGTCGGTCACGACGACCGTGGAGGGGCTGATCGAGCCGTGCGAGTGGCCGGTGCGGTGCAGGTTCTCCAGCGCCTCGGAGACCTCGCGGGCCAGCCAGCCGGCCTGCTGACCGGTCAGCGGTCCGGCGGTGAGCATCCGCTCGAGCGGCCGGCCACCGGCCCACTCGCGGACGCAGTACGTCACGCCTTCGTGCATGTCGCAGTCGAGCACCCGCAGGAACCGCGGGTCGGCTGCCGCCGCGGCACGCCGGGCCGCGTCGAAGAGTTGGTTGGTCCTCGGGTCGCCAACCGGCAGGACGTCTACGACCACTGCCCGGCTGAGCACCTCGTCCACTGCTCGCCACACCCGCGCACCGTCGATCTCCGCGAGCAACTCGGCGATCCGGTACCGGCCGGCGAGCAGGGCACCAGGACTGACGGTCTGGTTCGACACGGTGTCTCTCGCCCTCCTCGATGCACTGGTCGTCCTGCGTCTCCGCCCTGGATCCGGTCGGCGGCCAGTTTCGGCTGATCCAGGCAGGTGCGAACGGTTGGCGGTCCGATCGCAGCCCCCATGCTAGTGCCCCGCTGACCGGACAAGTGGTGCACGAGTGCACAAGCGGTCCGATCAGGACCTTCGGGAGCGGCCAGGGAGCTTCGATGTGACCGCGGCCACCACGTCGGTGACCTCGTGGATACGGAGTACCCGCGCCACACCGACGTACACCGGGAGCATCACCACACCACCGACCGCGAGCTGGACGACCGCCGCGAGCGGGCCGGTCCAGTCGACGGCGGAGTCGAAGAGGGTCAGTACCAGTCGCCCGATGCCCGCCCCGGCCACGGCGGCGATCACCATCGCGACCAGCGGCAGCCCGATCCCCGAGCCGGCCACCCGGGGAACCCGGCGGCGAAGCACTCGGCGGGACATCAGGACGGCGACCGTGTACGCCAGCGCGTAGGCGGCACCGAGCACCACACCACTGAACCGCAGGTGGGACTCGTCCAGCAGGACCCGTACGCCGATCAGCGCGGCGGCGATGTTGGTCGCGGCGATCACGCACTGCATGAAGAACGGCGTCCGGGTGTCCTCGAACGCGTAGAAGGTGCGCAGCTGGAAGTACTGGACCGTGAACGGCACGATTCCCAGCGCGAGCGTCATCAGCGTGTACGCCATCAACTGCAGGTTGTTCTTACCGGAGCCGTAGCCGGCGATCACCGTGACGATCGGGTACGCGAAGGCGATCATCGCCGCGGCCGCCGGTACGACGATCGCCAGCGTCTGGCGGATCGAACGGGCCGACAGCTGGGCCACCTCGGTCACGTCGCCCGCCGCCGCCAGCGCCGACATCTGCGGGAGCGCGGCCGTGGCCAGGGAGACGGTGACGATCCCGTGCGGGACCAGGATGATCAGCATGGCGGTGCTGTAGGCGAACAGACCAGCCTTGGCGCCGGGGTCGGTCGAGGCGCTACCAGCGATCGCGAGCTTGGTGACGACTACCAGGGTCACCTGGTTGACCGCGACGAACAGCACGGTCCACGTGCCGAGCTTGGCGGTCTGGCCGAGCCCGGTGCCGCGGAGGCCGAACTTGGGCACGTAGGTGTGGCCGCTGGCCTTCAGGTACGGCAGCAGGACGAGCAACTGCACCGCGATCCCCAGCGTGTGGCCGAGGCCGAGCAGCAGCTCCTCGCCGTGGCTGAAGGTCGGCGGAGTGTCCCCGGCCCGGTAGATCATCAGGAAGATCACGATCGAGGCGCAGGCGACGACGTTGTTCGCGATCGGCGCCCACATCATCGGGCCGAACCGGCGCCGGGCGTTCAGCACCTGGCCGACCAGCACGAACGCGCCGTAGAAGAAGATCTGCGGCAGGCAGAGCCGGGCGAACATGATCATCGAGTTCTTCTCGGCGATCCGGGACGGGTCGTGCAGCTCCTTCGGCAGGTAGAGCTCGGAGATCTGCGGCGCCAGCACCACACAGGCCACGGTGACCACGGCCAGGACCAGGAAGCCGAAGGTCAGCAGCCGGTTGGTGAAGTCCTGGCCGCCGTCGTCATGATTCTTGATCGCGCGCACCAGCTGCGGCACCAGCACGGTGTTGAAGATGCCGCCGGCCAGCAGGATGTACAGGCTGTTCGGGATCGTGTTGGCGGCGGTGAAGATGTCGCCGCGCAACGCGGTGCCGATGGCGGCGGCGAGCAGGGCGATCCGGACGAATCCGAGCAGGCGGGACAGCACCGTTCCGGCTGCCATCACCGCCGCGGAGCGCAGGGTGCGGTCAGCCATCCTTCGTTCCGACTCCTTCTTTCAGGCTCTCGAGGTCGCTCTGTCCGGGGACGAGCGGCGCCGGCGACTCCGGGCGGGAGACGCCGTTGGTACTGCCGTTGGCGGCCGGATCGTCCGGAGCCGGGCCGAGGTCCTCGAGCGCCAGCGGCTCCGGGTGCAGCGCGTCGGCCTCGGACTTCGGCGTCGGGTTGCGTCGCTCCGAGCGCACCCGGCGGTAGATCCGGACGATCGAGGTACCGAACAGCAGCGCGACCGCGGCGCCGACCAGGATCCAGCCGACACTGCCGTACTGCGCCGCCTGGATCACCAGCGGCTGCGAGTCGCCGACCGGCTGCTTAGCGGCGGTGATCAGCTGGGCGTTGGCGTTGATGACACCGTTCTGCTCCGCGCTCGCTTTGACCTGGAAGGTGCCCTTCTGGCCGGCCGGCAGCAGCAGGGTGTGCAGCTGGTCGATCTTCAGGTCGTTCCGGTTGCCGGTCGCGGTGACCTCCAGGCCGACCCGGATCGTCACGTCCAGCCCGTTCTCGACGGTCAGCGGGAAGCTGCCCTTGCTGCCGGAGAGGTTGACCTTGATGCCCTCGTGCTGGCCCTTGTTCCGGTTGGTGACCAGGTGGACTTTCTTCAGCTGGTTGGTGACGGCGTTGCGCTGGTAGTTGACGAAGCGTTGCGCCTCGTTCGGGGTGTTGACCCATTCGAGCGAGGCGGACCGGAGCAGTCCCTGGCTCATGCTGGCCGGGGTCTGCGCGGTCGGGTCCGGCAGCAGCGCCTGGTACGTCGTGGTGCTGGCGCTCAGGTCCTGGATCTTGTCCAGCTGCCCGCCCGAGAGGCCCGGAGTACCGACGGGAGCGGCCGGTACCTTCGTCTGCCCCGCGGTGAGGGAGGTCACCTGCTTGACTCCAACCGGAGTGATCCAGGGGCTGGTGGCCATGGACTGGAGGACGGCCGCCGTGGACAGGCCGTCGTTGTCCCAGCCGCGCGGCGGTACGACCACGACGGTCGACGTGCCGGCGCGGCCGGCCAGCAACGAGGTCTCCGCCGCGAACCGCTGCTGCAGTTGCAGCGGCTGCTTCGCGCTCGCCGGATCGGGGCCGCCCGCGAGGAGAGCGGAGTCGGCGATCAGGGCCTTGACGAACTTCGGCGCGGGACCCTCGGGAGTCTGCACGCGGTACACCGGGCTGGGCTGCAGCTTCGGGCGCTCGTTGGCGGCCCAGGCCGAGCTCGGCAGGATGTTCACGTCGTCGTCGCGCTGGGCGGCGAACCCGAAGGAACCGGCGACCAGCGTCTTGCTGTCCACCTGGCCGTCGCCGAGCCAGAGGCCTGACGGGTTGCCCTCGTCGGACAGTGGCATGCGCAGGTTGTACCGCTCGCTGGTCGAGCGCGCGCTGTTGATGAGGTTCTTGCCGGCCGGGCCGCTGGCGCCGGCGAGGCTGGTGATGTCCGGATCGCCGTACGGGAGCAGCACGGTCTGGTTGACGCTGCGGCTCTTGTCGAACCCGTCCAGCCAGGCCTTGACGACAGCACGGCCGGTACCGGCCTTCGTCTGCCCAGGTCCGCTCGCGACCTTGTAGCTGTCCGACTCGGCGATCGTGCGGGCTTCGTCGATCATCGCCGGATCGACCAGCCAGGTGACGAGCCGCCTCTGCCCGAGCGCGAGCAGGCGGCCGAGCTGTCCGGTCGGCGCCATCGACTCGGCCAGCGAGTCATTGGCGAACAGGTGGTCGGCCAGCAGCGTCGGGCGGTGCGTCAACGGCAGTACGACGGCAGCGTTGACCCGGCCGGGCATCGGCGTCTTGCTGATCACCGGCATCAGGATCCGGGTCAGTCCGGCGGTGGTGCGATCCGTCTTGCTGACGTTGCCGCGGAAGCGCACGCCGACCGAGTAGACGCCGGGCTGGCTCGAGATCTTCCACTCGCTCCACGGCACCACCAGCTTGAACGTGACCGAGGCCTTGGGGGCCAGTGGGGCGTCGAACTCCTGGAAGGTGGTCGCCTCGGGGTTGGTCAGGCCGGAGCAGTCGTTGCGGTCGTTGACCGGGACGTCGGCCTCGGTCGGGATGCCCGCGATCGCGGCGGCCGTCGACAGCCGGTCGCGCTCGATACAGGCCGTCGCCTGCGAGGCCTCGAAGGTGGTCTGACTGGTGTTCGTGACCCGGCCGGTGATGGTGACCGGCTGGCCGGGAACAGGGGTGGACGGGCTGAACGAGTCGATGGCGACATCCACCATCGGGTTCTCTTCCGCCGCGGCCGCGACCGCCTGCGTCGGGGCCAGCGAAGCGGCCGACGCAGCGATCAGCAGGCTCGCGCCCGCCGCCGCGGAGAGCCTCAGTCGCCGTCTGAACACGCCGTCACCGTAACCTAGTTCCCCGTGTCCTCTACTCCCGACCGCTCAGCCTCTGCCGGATCGTTGTCCGCCGTCCAGCGGCAAGGTGTCCAGTCACTGCTGAAGATCGCTCCGGTGGTCGACGAACTGGGTGCCCGGTTCGCCGCCGCCGGCCATGAGATCGCCCTGGTCGGGGGTCCTGTCCGGGACATTCTGCTCGGTCGGGGGAGCAAGGATCTCGACTTCGCCACCTCGGCCCGGCCGGAGGCGGTGGAGCGGTTGCTGGCCGGCTGGGCGGACCACGTCTGGGACATCGGCAAGGCGTTCGGCACCATCGGTTCTCAGAAGGGCGAGTGGATTCTCGAGATCACGACCTACCGGTCGGAGTCCTACGATCCCACCTCGCGCAAACCGGAGGTTGCCTACGGCGACAACCTGCAGGGCGACCTGGCCCGCCGCGACTTCGCGATGAACGCGATGGCGGTGATGCTCCCGTCGCACCAGTTCGTCGACCTGTACGGCGGGATCGAGGACGTCGCCAACAAGGTGATCCGGACCCCGGGCTCCCCCGAGGACTCGTTCTCCGACGACCCGCTGCGGATGATGCGCGCGGCCCGTTTCGCCGCCCAGCTCGGCTTCACGCCGGACCCGGCCGTGGTGACCGCGATGAAGGAGATGGCCGAGCGGATAACGATCGTGTCGGCCGAGCGCGTGCGCGACGAGCTGATCAAGCTGGTCTGTGCGCCGTACCCGCGAATCGGCCTCGACCTGCTGGTCGCGACCGGGATTGCCGACCACGTACTGCCCGAGCTGCCCGCGCTGCGGCTGGAGCTGGACGAGCACCACCGGCACAAGGATGTCTACGAACACTCGCTGACCGTGCTCGAGCAGGCGATCGACCTGGAGCCGCGGCTCGGCGTCGAGCTGCCCGACTTCGTGGTCCGGTTCGCCGCGCTGATCCACGACATCGGCAAGCCGAAGACCCGCCGCTTCGAGGACGGGAACAAGGTCACGTTCCACCACCACGACGTGGTCGGCGCGAAGCTGGCGAAGAAGCGGATGAAGGCGCTGCGGTTCAGCAACGAGCAGATCGACCAGGTGGGCAAGCTGGTCGAGCTGCACCTGCGCTTCCACGGCTACGGCACCGGCGAGTGGACCGATTCCGCCGTACGCCGGTACGTCCGCGACGCCGGCGACCTGCTCAGCCGCCTGCACGTCCTGACCCGCGCCGACTCCACCACTCGCAACCGGCGCAAGGCCGAGGCACTCCGGACGGCGTACGACGACCTCGAGAAGCGGATCGAGCGCCTGCAGGAGCAAGAGGAACTCGACTCGATCCGCCCCGACCTCGACGGCAACCAGATCATGCAGCTGCTCGGCATCGGCTCCGGCCGCGAGGTCGGCGAGGCCTACAAGTTCCTGATGGAACTCCGCATGGACGAAGGCCCACTCGGCGAGGAAGCGGCCAAGGAGAAACTCCTCAGCTGGTGGAACTCTCGGTCCTGACGGTCAGCTGGTTCGTCCGAGGACGAGTGGCAGGACCGCGACGACTGCTCCGAACAGCGTTTCGAGGCCCTTTGACGCCGCCTTCTCGGCCACCTGCGCACGCCAACTGCCGGTGGCCGGTTGAGGGTCGTCCGAACTCGGCGGCGGCGAGTTCTGGGGCGTGGCACGCAGAGATGGGATCCGGCCGAGGTGCATCGCCAGCAGTACGCCACCCAACTGATCGTGCAGAAGGATGGCCGTCTTTCCACGGTCGGCCCGGGTGTGATCGGCGAGCATCAGCTCAGCCTCCCCGATGTCCTGGATGACGAGCACCAGGGTCGACCGCAACCGTTGCCGGGCAGCACGGCTGCCGGCCAGCGTTCCGATCATCGAGTTCCGCAGCAGGCTCTCTTCCAGGCTGGGCAGGATGATCCGGAGGTAGTCAGCGTCGGACTGGCCGAAGCGCGGGCCGGCGCGCAGCCGGTTGATGGTCGCGACGAGGTAGTACTCAGCGGCCATCCTCGGCCACAGCGTGCCAACCAGTGCGCGATGCGAGTAGATGAGCGCCAGCGAGACGGAGACGATCACCGCGTAGACCGGCCAGAAGGCCGTGGGACTACTGCGGCCGATCAAGCTCGTCGCCGCGATCCCCGCCAGGGCGATGACTGCGGACGCCAGCGCCGACTTGGTGAACAGTTGCACTGACACCCTGAGGTTCCACTGCAGGCGTGCGGCGTCTTCGTCCGGCAGGTCGGCTCCGAGACCGACGGCCCAGGCCTTCAGCTCAGCGATGCTCGGCACGCGGAAACCGTCGTTCACACCGTCATGGTGATCGCCCTGCCGCTCGGCGTCCAGGTTCGGAGTGGTGGAGTACTAGATCTCCTGCAGCGGGATCTTGAGGTACGCCCCTGCGATCAGGGCGGCCGAATCCGGGTTCGGCTCGTACTGCGTTGTGCCACCCGGACTCGTGATGGAGGCGACCGGGAGCGCGGGGTCGATCGAATTGGTCAGGTACGCGGCCCGGTAGTCGCCGACCGCGGTCAGCGGAATGTCGACAGTTTCACGTGCAACATCGAGCGCCTCGAGGCCGGCCTGGAGGGTCAGCATGGTGATGCCGGGCAGGACCTCGGCGGCCGGCCAGACGATGCGGTCCTCGGTGGCGAAGCAGATGTTCCAGATGGACGCCTCCGAGACATGGCCGTCGCGGTTGTAGAAGAGCGCGTTGTCGTAGCCGGCCAGGCGGGCACGGCGGATCTCGTGGGTGAGCGAGAAGGTGCCGGTGTGCTTGAGGTGCGGCGCGGTCCGCTCGTGCTCGACGGCGAGCAGGCGCGGCGGCTCGGACGCAGGCTCGATGGGGTCGGTCAGCGTTAGCAGGAGGTCGGGTTCGACGGGGGTGCCGTCGACGAAGGCACGGTCGCGGGCGAAGGCGTTGATGCGGATCGAGAGGTTGCCTGACGGCGAGCTTGCGAGCGCAGTACGGAGGTAGGTCAGGATGCGGTCGGCGGCGACGCCGTGGCCGAAGAGTTCGCGGGAGCTGCGGTCCAGCCGCTCCAGGTGCAGGTCGAGGCCGCGGACCTTGCCATCGCGGACCTGCATCGAGGTGAAGTGGCCGTAGCTGGTTGCGCTCAGCAACGCTGGGTCGTCGAGGGTCAGCGGTGCGTCGTTGAGCTGTACGAGGTGGGTCACAACAGCAGTCTGCAGGCACCAGTCCACTGCCCAGGCTGGTCTAGTCTCACCGCGTGGACCTCTTGAGCATCATCGGGTGGGGTGGGTCGGCGCTCGTCGTCGTGTCCCTGCTGCAGACCCGGATCCTGCGACTGCGTGTACTGAACCTGATCGGCTGCGTCATCCTGGTCGGCTTCAACCTGGCCATCCCGGTCTGGCCGATGGTCGGTATGAACGCCGTCCTCGCCGTGATCAACGTCGTCCACATGTGGCGTCTGCTCCGGCATCGCCACGACGACCTGGAATACGCGGTCCTCGAGGTGAACAGCGGCGACGCCTACCTCAGCCACGTGCTGACCGCGCACCAGAAGGACATCTCCAAGTTCAACCCCGGCTTCACGTCAGCGACGAGCCCGTACGCCTTCCTGGTCCAACGCGGCGAACGCACAGTCGGCGTAGTCCTGGCCCACGACGCCGGCTCCGGCCGCGCCCAGATCGACCTCGACTACGTCCTCCCCGAGTACCGCGACTTCACCCCCGGCGAGTTCGTCTACCGCCGCAGCGACGTCTTCACCGACCACGGCTTCCACCAGGTCCTCGCCCCACCCCGCATGAACGCCATGGACGGCTACCTCAAAAACCTAGGCTTCCACCCCGAAGGCGACCACCTCGTCCTGGACCTGCCGGACTGACCAAGAACAAAGTTGTAGAACTATATTTATTATAAGTATTGTTCTACAACATGAGGAAGCCTGAACGGATCTTCGCTCGCGACCAGGAGTGGGCGCAGCTGACGAGATTCGCCGCGTCGTCGGCTGATCGACCCCAGTTCGGGGTGGTCAGCGGCCGGCGGCGGCAGGGCAAGACCTATCTGGTCGAAGGCCTCGCCGAACAGTCCGGCGGCCTGTACTTCGGCGCCACCCAGGCGACCGAGACTGAGTCGCTCGCGCTGTTCGCCGCAGCGATCGGCGCACACCTCGGCGCTCCGTCGCCGCCTCGCTTCGACAGCTGGGACGAGGCCATCCGCTTCCTCTTCTCGATCGATGCCGGCGGCCCGTTCGTCATCGACGAGTTTCCATATCTGAGCCAGGTATCGCCCGCACTGCCCTCGATCCTGCAGCGGGAGATCGACCAGGCGGCGTCGGCGGGCAGGCGGACCAAGGTGCTGGTGTGTGGGTCCGCGATGTCGGTGATGGGTGGCCTGCTGGGTGGCACGGCTCCCTTGCGCGGCCGGGCAACGCTCGAACTGGTGGTCCGGCCGTTCGACTACCTGTTGGCGTCCGAGTACTGGGGCATTCGCGATCCGAGGCTTGCCGCGCTGCTGCATTCTGTCGTCGGTGGCACACCGGCGTACCGGCGGTTCGTGAACGACGACGGGCCGGACTCGCTCGACGACTTCGACGACTGGGTACTGCGTACCGTGCTGAGCCCGGCGAGTCCGCTGTTTCGCGAAGCCCGATACCTGCTCGAGGAGGAGATGAACGTCCGTGACGGCGCGCTCTACCACTCGGTTCTCGCAGCGGTTGCCTCTGGCAACCATACGAGAGGTGGGATCGCCAACTACGTCGGGCGCAAGGCGACTGAGATTGGGCACCAGCTGATCGTTCTGGAAGACAGCGGGCTGCTGCGGCGCCGGCCCGATGTCTTCAGATCGGGGCGAACGGGCTACGAGGTCGCCGAGCCGCTGATCGTCTTCTACCAGGTGGTGATGCGGCCGCAGTGGGGTCTGCTCGAGAGTGGCCGGGCCGCGAACGTCTGGGAAGCGGCGAGGCCGCGCTTCTCCTCGCAGGTCGTCGGCCCGCATTTCGAGCAACTCTGCCGTGACTACGCGATATCCGCGCCGGCCGAGCTGTACGGCGAGTTGCCGGGTGAGATCGGAGCGGGCGTCGTGGCGGACCACGCCAATCGGAGCCAGATCGAAGTGGATGTTGCCGTCCTCGCGCCCGCGATCTCCGGCCGACGGCGCAAGGTGCTGTCGCTGGGTGAGGCCAAGTGGGGCGAGGTGATGGGGCAACGCCATGTCAGCCGCCTTGAGCGGGCTCGGCAACTGTTGTCCCGTGACTACGACACGTCGGACACGATCCTCGCCTGCTACAGCGGCGCCGGCTTCGAGCCGGACCTGGACCCGAGCGTGCTGACCGTGGGCCTTGACGATCTGTACCGACGCCCCAGCTAGTCGAGGTGTTTGGCGAAGCAGCGGGAGACTGTTTCGGTTTCGAAGGGTGGGTAGCGCGGGGTCTCGGTGTAGCCGTGGTGGGTGTAGAGGGCGATGGCTTCAAGTTGTTTGGTGCCGGTCTCGAGGCGGAGGGTGGTCAGGCCTCGGGTGCGGGCGTGGGACTCGATCTCCGTCAGGAGGAGGCGGGAGAGGCCCCAGCCTCGGGAGGATGGTTCTACGTACATGCGCTTGATCTCGCCGAGGCCGGGGGAGATCGGTTGCAGACCGACGCAGCCGACCGGGGCGCCGTCGAGGGTGAGCAGGATGAACTCGATGTCGGGGTGCAGGGCGACCAGCGGCTGGTCTTCGCCGTAGAGGGCGGCCAGTTCGGTCTGTTGGGCGGTGGTCAGCGCGAGCACGGCTGGATCGGTGCGGTCGGCGTGGCGTAGCTCGACGCCCTCCATCAGCTCCATGGGCCGACGCTAGCAATCAGGCGTGACGCTGCTGTTTCGCTTTCCTCACTGCCGCTGGAGCCGGCAGTGAGGTCGACAGGGCGTCACCGATCGGTCGCGCTGAGGTCTTCCCAGATTCATCATTACCTCTCAGTATTTCTGCATGGCTGACCTCACCCGCAGGACCGTCCTCGGCGCTCTGACCGTCGCTGGAGCCACCGCTGCAGCTCCGGCCGTCGCCTGGAGCTCCGGTACTCCGATGCTCCGCACCGCCGCCGATGCCTCGCCGAACCTCGTCCGCGGCGCCACCTTCCCGGAGGGGATCATGGCCGGCGTCCCACGCACCGACGGCGCGACGCTGTGGACGCGAGTCCCGCGTGGACTCTTCGACGGCGACGCCGAGCTGGCGATCGTAGTGTCGAAGCAGCGCGACCTGAGCAGCCCGGAGATCGTCGAGACGGTGATCGCGGAGAAGCAGTGGGACGGCTGCGTGCACTTCCAGGCGAACGGGCTCGCCGCCGGCGCGGAGTACTTCTACCAGTTCCGCGGCCAGGACGCCGTGAGCCCGGTCGGCCGGTTCCAGACCCTGCGCCCGGCCGACTCCAACCAGCCCGTCAGGATCGGCTTCTTCACCTGCCAGGGCTTCACCGAGGGGTACTACGCGACGCACCGGCACCTGGCGGCCGAGGACCTCGACCTCGTGGTCTGCCTCGGCGACTACGTCTACGAGGCCACCGTCCCCGGAGTCCGCGGCATCGATCTCAACCTCTATCCGCAGATCCTGCCGAGCATGCGAGCGAAGTACACGCTCTATCGCAGCGATCCGGATCTCAAGGCGATGCACGCGCAGCACGCGTTCCTGCCGTTGTGGGACGACCACGAGTTCCGCAACAACTACAGCAAGGACAACTGGACGCTGCCCGAGCTGTTCTTCCAGGAGAAGAAGAGCGCGGCCTGGCACGCCTGGTTCGAGCGGATGCCGGTACCTCGGTACGCCGACGACATGACCCGGACCTATCGCTCGCTCAAGCTCGGCCGGACCGTCGAGCTGTTCGCCATCGACAACCGTCAGTACAAGGACGACCAGCCCTGCGACGACGGCGGCTCGATCGTCTGCGCGGCCGCCGACGCGCCTGGTCGCAGCATGCTCGGCCCGGCGCAGAAGGCGTGGCTCGAGGACGGGCTGCGATCGTCGGGCGCGCGCTGGAAGGTGCTCGCCAACCCGAACATGATGATGGGCATGGTGACCGGCGCAGCCGGCGAGCGCGCGTTCATGGACACCTGGGACGGGTACGGCGCCGAGCGCACCGAGTTGCTGTCGCTGGCGGCCGAGCGGGTGTCCGACCTGGTCGTGGTGACCGGCGACGACCATGACACCTTCTCCGGCGAGCTGTGGGACACCGGCTTCGCACCGGGCACCCCCGGCAACCCTGGAGGTACTCGGCGGGCCGGGGTCGAGTTCGTCGTACCGTCCGTGTCCTCGACCAATACCGGCGACACGAAGGGCGTGGCCGGCGCGAAGGCGGAGGAGCAGAAGCGGTTGCAGTACAACCCGCACCTGAAGCAGGTCGACATGCGGCAGCACGGGTACGGCGTACTCGAGGTGACCCAGGACGACGCCAAGCTCTCCTACCGAGCGGTGGACAAGCTGCACGCCAACGCTGGCGTCAGCACCAGCTACCAGGTGCGTACTGCGCGGGGGAGCTCGACAGTAGAGGTGATCTGATGGGGCATGCCCTCTCTGGAGGCCACTGCGGCCGCTGTCCGTGCTGGTGAACTAGACCCCGTCGACCTGGTCGAGGCCGCCCTGCAGCGAGCGACTGACGCAGCGCGGCTCAACGCAGTGGTCCACCTGGACGTCGAGGGTGCTCGTGCCGTGGCTGCTACCCACAGCAGGACGGGTGCGCTCGCGGGCATCCCCGTGCTGGTCAAGGAGATCATCGAGGTCGAGGGGCTGCCGTACCGCTGCGGATCGGCCTCGATGGATGGGCCGGCGGTTAGGGACGCGGACGTCGTACGCCGGTTGCGCGCGGCCGGTGCCGTCGTCATCGGGCTCAGCCACTCACATGAGTTCGCCTACGGCTGCACCGGTACGTCGAATCGCACCGGGCCGTGCCTCAACCCGCATGACTTGTCGCGGATGACGGGTGGCTCCAGTTCGGGGGCAGCCGCAGCAGTAGCGGCCGGAGTCGTACCGCTGGCGATTGGTACCGACACGGCTGGCTCGGTGCGAACTCCTGCAGCGCTCTGCGGGGTCGTCGGCTACAAGCCCACGCGGGACACGCTGCCGGCGGATGGGGTGTTCCCGCTCGCGCAGAGCCTGGATGTGGTGGGGGTGCTGACCAATACGGTCGCGGACGCGGTCTATGCGGTCGCTGCGCTCTCCGGGGGCGGCAGGCCGGCCATCGACGCGCCAAGACTGGGGGTGCCGGGCAACCCGGAGTACCGGGAGTACGACGCCGAGGTCAGCGCTGCATGGGAGCAGGCGCTAGAGAGGCTGCCGACAGTTGAGGTCGAGCTGCCTGACTGGGCGACCACGCTGCGGACGGGCATAGACCTGCAAGGTCCGGAGGCGGTGGCCAACCACATGGGCAGGTCCACTGAGCTCTACCAGCCCGATGTCCAGCAACGCCTCCGGGAGGCGGCAGAGGTACCGGCCTGGCGCTACGTGCAAGCTCGGGCGACAGCAGCCGACCTGGCCAGACAACTGTCCGAGCTACTGGACCAAGTCGATGCAATAGTCCTGCCCACAGTGCCCATCGTGGCTCCACTGCTCGATGCACAAGACGTTCGATCGACCCTGATGCGCCACATCCGCCTGGCCAACATCGCCGATGTCCCCGCCATCACCATCCCGCTGAAGACTGCCGGCCTCCCGGTAGGCCTCCAAATCATTGCCAGAAGCAACCAACTGGCCGGCGCGGTGGCAACCTGGATCACCGGCCACCTTGACCTCAACAAAGCATGAAGTTCGAGGATGCCGTCATGGTGATGAGTTTGCGGATCGAGGTCTTCGTGGCGGACGTCGAGGCATCGGGTGAGTTCTACCGGCGAGTGATGGCCTTCGACGAACTGTCCCGGCAGCCGGCTGACGGCCCGGCGCAGTACCTGTGGATGGGTCGCGGCAGCGCCCGGATCGGGATCGGTGCCGGGGACGCCGCGATCGACCCGGCGACCCGGCACACGCCCCGGGGGACGGAGATCGTGCTCGAAGTGGACGACCTGGAAGCGGAGCTCGCTCGCGTTCAGGAGACCGGTTGGCCGATCGCGGCCGGACTGCAGACGCAGCCGTGGGGGCTCCGGGACTTTCGCCTGCACGACCCTGACGGGTACTACCTGCGGATCACGTCTCGCAGACACTGAGCCCTCCTGCTCTGTGGCGCAGGAGGGCTTCAGTATCGGGGTGGTCTAGTTGTAGAGGCGCACGTCGGCGAGACTCCACCAGTGGTCGCTGGTGCCGGTGTTCGTGATCCGGACGTAGCGGGCCCGCGTCGGCTTCACGTCGACGTTGGTGAGCTGGCCGTTACTGGTGCCAGTCGCCAGTGGTCGCCAGGTGGTGCCGTCGAAGCTGGTCGACACCTGCCAGGCCTGGGCGAAGTCGCCGAGGTTGCCGCCGGTGTCGATCGCGACCCGTCGGAACTGCTTCGCCGTACCGAGATCCACCTGCACGTACTGGCCAGCAGCCTGCGCCGCCTTCGACTGCCAGACAGTGGAACCGTCGGCGTCGAACGCGAGCGCCGCATCGGCAGCCGGTACCGCGCTAGCCGTCGCGCCCGCCAGCGACACCGGGGTCAGCGTCTTGGGCGAGCGCTGCCAGACGAAGGTGCCGATGGCGCCACCCGGCAGCGTGTACTCGAAGGATTCGTCGCCGACTGCGACCGCGAAGGTCCGCGGGTCGTCGTTCTCGTTGTGCACGACCAACGCGGTCGAGCCGTCCGGGTTGCGGAAGGCCGACGACATGAGCTGCCCGTTCCAGCCGGTCGTCCCGTACGACGTACTGGCGATCCGTACCGCGCCGGTGCGGACGAACTTCGACAGGTGTCCGATCGTGTAGTACTCGGCGTCGGTGGTGACGCTGCCGTCCGGCTGCACGGTGACGAGTCCGGTGCAGGTGGTACAACCACCGTTGTACGGGCCACCCTTGTCGTCCAGCGCGATGTTCCAGTTGACGACCGACTTGGCCCAGTTGCGGGTCGTACCGAGCATCAGCGTGCGGGCGTGCCAGGTCAGCGTGCCGCGGAAGATCTGCGGCGGAGTGTCGCTCGCGCCGTGCGAGCCGGAGCACTCGGTGAACCAGATTCCCTTCTTCGGGAAGGCCTTCTGGAGGTTGCTCTGGTCGCTCGGGTTGCCGGAGTAGCAGTGGTACGCCGTACCGGCCAGCCACTTGCCGGCCGGGCTGTCGAGCAACTGGTACGGGTAGTCGGTCTCCGGGTCCTCACCGGGCGGGGTGCTGTTGACGTCGCCGGGGTGAGTCGTCCAGTTGTGGTCGTAGCCGAGGATCTTGGTCCGCGGGCTGTACGCACGGAGCAGGGGGCCGAGTTGCTCGATCACCGCGGCCTCCTGGCGGACCGGCATGTCCGTGCCGGGGTAGCCGCTCGGCTTGCGGTTCTGCGGCTCGTTCTGCACCGAGATGAAGTCCACCGGTACGCCGGCCGCCTCGTACGCCTTCACGAACTTCACCAGATAGCGCGCGTAGGCGTTGTAGATCTTGGGGTCGTCCTTGAGCCGGCCACCGACCAGGGAGTCGCCGGTCTTCATCCAGGCCGGCGGGCTCCACGGTGTCGCCATCACCTTGAGCGAGGGGTTGAGCTGCTTGGCCCGGCGGAGTAGCGGCAGGATCTGCGTCTGGTCATGGGCGATGCTGAAGTTCCGCAGCGCGAAGTCGGTCTGCCCGGCCGGTACGTCGTCGTAGGTGTAGTGCTGTGGCGCCGCGGTGAAGTCGGAGGAGCCGACCACCTGACGCAGGAAGCTCACGCCGATGCCCTGGTTGCGATCGAACAGCGACCGCATCGTCTGGTCGCGCACGGCCGGGGTCAGGCGGTAAAGCACCGCTGCCGACGAGTCGGTGATCGAGGCGCCGAAGCCGTCCATCGTCTGGTACTTCGTCGCGGGGTCGACCGTGATGGTCGTCTGCGTGCTCTGCCCTTTGCCGAAGGCTACGTCGGGACGCTGGTGCATCAGTTCGGCGCGGTCGGGGGTGGTGACCCAAACGCTCGCCTTGGTGGTGCTCTTCGTGGTGCTGTTCTGAGCGGCGGGCAGCTCGACCGCCTGGGCACCGGCGGACAGCCCGCTGAGTAGTAGGGCGGAGCCGGCCACGACGGCGCCGATCGCAGGTCTCTTCATCGTTCTCCTCAGGTCAACCCCGATGTAACAAATGAAACAAGAACGCAACATCTGCGCCTCAGCAAACGACGGCAGGCGGAGGCTGTCAAGATCGGCTATCGTCCTGAGTGTGAAACAAGGCGATGTAACAAATGCCGGGTAGGGCGACTGTCCGGGACGTCGCGGCGGAGACCGGCGTCTCGATCGCGACGGTTTCGCGCGTGCTCAACCAGCAGGGGAACGTCGCGCCCGAGACCCGTGAGCTGGTCGAGCGGGTGGTCGAGCGGCTCGGCGTACGGGCGCCTAATCCGCGCGGTGGGTCGCCGAAGCCGGTCGGAGGGGCGGTGTATCTGCGGTGTCCGTATGTGCTGACGGACTACTTCGGACTGATCGTCTCGTCGATCGCGGAGACGCTCGATCGGCATGGGCGTCGGCTGGTCCTCAACGCGGGCGAGGCGACTCAGCACGACCAGGTCCTCACCAAGCTGCCCGCGCAACGCGACCTCGCCGGGGCGATCCTGATCCTGCCGCCGGAGACGAGCGACGAGCTGATCCAGCTCCGCGCCCGCCGCTTCCCGTTCGTCGTCGTCGACCCCCGTACTCCGCTGCCGCGCGACATCGCAGCCGTCTCCGCAGCCCATTTCGCCGGCGCGCGGCAGGTCACCGCCCACCTGGTGGGCCTGGGCCACACCCGGATCGGCGTCATCGGCGGCCCCAGCGAATGGCTGGCCTCCGACGCCCGCCTCAGCGGCCACGCAGCCGCCCTAGCCGACGCAGGCATCCTCCCCGACCCGTCGCTGGTACGCCCGATCCAACCCACCACCGAGCACGGCTACCGAGCCGCCGGCCAACTCCTGGACCTCCCCGACCGCCCCACCGCCTTGATCGCCTTCAACGACAAAGCAGCAGTAGGCGCCCTCCAAGCCGCCACCATCCGAGGCGTCTCCGTCCCCACCGACCTCTCAATCGCCGGCTTCGACGACATCGACATCAGCCGCTCCACCACGCCAAGCCTCACCACCGTCCGCCAACCCCTCCAGGAGATGGGCCGAATGGCAGTAAGCCTCCTCATCCGCCTCCTGGACCGCCACGAACTAGAAGCCCTCCATGTAGAACTAGCCACCGAGCTAGTAGTACGAGACTCGACCGCCCCACCCCGCTAGCGCAAGAAGCCGCGACCTTGAACACCAAACGGTGGCCTCGGACACGAAATAACTTGTTCAAGGTCACCACTGGGTGTTCA
Source organism: Kribbella sp. NBC_00382 (assembly GCF_036067295.1). Lineage (NCBI taxonomy): Bacteria > Bacillati > Actinomycetota > Actinomycetes > Propionibacteriales > Kribbellaceae > Kribbella > Kribbella sp. NBC_00382. The sequence goes on along the minus strand of NZ_CP107954.1, from coordinate 2,292,356 downwards.
AGCCCGCCACTTGTGGGAGGTCAGAGCGAGCGGAGCGCCTGTAGAGCGGTGATGAAGTGGGTGACCAGCTCGTCTGGGGTGGTGGGGCGGTCGGGGTCGGGGAGGCCGGACCATTCGATGGTTAGGTCTTCTACGTAGGCGAGCCAGGCGTGGACGGTGAGGCGGATCGGGGAGGCGGGTTCCGTCGCGTCGGGGTGGTCGAGGAGGGTGAGGACTCGGGTGGTGAGGCCGGCCCGGGTTGCGGCGTAGACCTCGACGACGAAGTTGTCGCCGCCGGCGGCGCCGCGGACGAAGGAGATGTAGGAGTCGCGGCGGCGGGTGACGAAGGCTACGAACGACAAGAGCATCTGGCGGAGCTGCTCGTCGAGCGGCAGGGCCGGGTCTGGCTTGGTGACGCGGAGCAGGCGGCGGCCGGCAGCGCTCATCACCTCGACGTAGAAGTCGCGCTTGGTCGGGAAGTAGTGGAACAGCAGCCCGCGCGAGATCCCCGCCTCGGCCGCGACCGCGTCGATCGAGAGCTCGTGGATCGGCTGGGTGCGCAGCATCATCAGCCCGATACCGACCAACTGCTTCCGCCGATCCTCCGCAGTCAGCCGCTTCCGCCGCCCACCCGGTACCACCGACGTCTCGCCACCCACCGCAGGCGCCACCGGCGTCTCGTCACCCACCGCGGCCACCACCGGCGTTTCGCCGTTACCCACCGTGGGCGTCGCTGTCGCTGTGCCGTCCGCCTCAGCCGCTGCGTCCGGCACCGCCTGCGCGGCGGCTCGCGGGGCTTTCGGCGTATTCACGCTATTGAGCATTGCTCAGTAAGTGCGCTACCGTCAAGGAAGCCGAGCGAGGAGACGTGATGGGGTTCGAACCGTCCGTGAGGGCGCAGGAGTTGATCGGGCAGGTCGACGGGTTCATCCGGACCGAGATCGAGCCGGTCGAGGCCGAGCTGCATGCCGCGACCAAGGCCGCCAGTGATCCGTGGGAGCCGTTGCCCGCGTTCAAGGAGTTGCAGGCGAAGGCCCGCAAGCAGGGTCTGTGGAACCTGTTCCTGCCACCCGCCGAGCCCGGCAACGAGCAGTACGGCGAAGGGCTGAGCAACCTCGACTACGCGCCGATCGCGGAGTTGACCGGCCGCTCGTTCATCGCGCCGTACGTGTTCAACTGCAACGCCCCGGACACCGGCAACATGGAGGTGCTGCTCCGCTACGGCAGCGCCGAGCAGAGGCAGCAGTGGCTGGAGCCGTTGCTGGACGGCACGATCCGGTCCGCGTTCTGCATGACCGAGCCCGATGTCGCCTCCTCCGACGCGACCAACATGGAAGCCACCGCGATCGTCGACGGCGACCAGGTCGTCATCAACGGCCGCAAGTGGTGGAGTACAGGCGTCGGCCACCCGGACTGCGACCTGCTCATCTTCATGGGCCTCACCGACCCCGACGCCCACCGGTACGCCCGCCACACGATGGTCCTGGTACCGCGAGACGCCCGCGGCGTGAAGGTCGAGCGCCTGCTCCCCGCCATGAGCCGGTACGACGAACCGCACGGCCACGGCGAGGTCTCCTTCACCGACGTGCGGGTGCCCGTGGAAAACATCCTGGTCGGTCCCGGTCGCGCGTTCGAGATCGCCCAAGGACGACTCGGTCCGGGACGCGTACACCACTGCATGCGGCTGATCGGCCTTGCGGAGAAGGCGCTCGAGCTCGCCATCCTGCGCGGGACCAGCCGGACCGCGTTCGGTAAGCCGCTGGTCAACCTCGGTGGCAACCGCGAGCGGATCGCCGACGCGCGGATCGCGATCAACCAGGCGCGGCTGCTCGTGCTGCAGACGGCGTACCTGCTGGACACCAAGGGCCTGGCCGGTGCGTTGAGCGAGGTCAGCCAGATCAAGGTCGCGGTACCGCGGATGGCGCAGGACGTGATCGACATGGCGATCCAGTTGCACGGTGGTGGCGGGCTGTCCGACGACTTCCCGCTGGCGGGTGCATGGACGAGTGCGCGAGCACTGCGGCTGGCCGACGGGCCGGACGAGGTGCATCGTGGAGTGGTCGCGAAGATCGAGCTGGCGAAGTACAAGGAGTCCGAATGAGCAGGGTTCTCGTCACCGGTGGCGCCAGTGGACTCGGGGCGGCGCTCGTTGCCCGGTTCGTTGCTGAAGGCCACCAAGTGCTCAGTACCGACGTGGCGGCGGAGTCGACGCCGCCGGCCGGCGCGGAGTACCGGCAGTTGAATGTGCGCGATGCGGGTGACTGGGACAAGGCGGTCGCCTGGTGTGAGGAGAACTGGGGCGGCCTCGACATCCTGGTGAACAACGCCGGGATCGCGACCGGCGGCCGGATCGACGTCGAGTCGCTGGACGAGTGGGACCGCGTCGTCGACATCAACCTGATGGGTGTCGTGCGTGGTTGCCGCGCGTTCACGCCACTCTTCAAGCGGCAGCGCTCGGGGCACATCGTCAACACCGCGTCGGCAGCCGGGCTGGTGCATCCGCCGATGATGAGCTCGTACAACACGGTGAAGGCCGGCGTCGTCGCGCTCTCGGAGACGCTCTCGCACGAACTGCACCCGTACGGCGTGACCGTCTCGGTCGTCTGCCCGTCCTTCTTCCGTACCAACCTCGGCGACTCGATCCAGGGCGAAGACCTCGAGATGCGCGCCACCGCCCGCAAGCTGATCGAGAAGTCGCCGCGGACCGCCGACGAGATCGCCGCCAACGTCATCGCCGGCATCAAGAAACACCAGTTCCTCATCATCCCCGACCGCCCAGCCCTGCTGGCCTGGCGCACCAAACGCTTCGCCCGCCCCCTGTACGACCGCCAAATGCGCAAAATCGCCGCCCGAGCCCGAGACCGAGCCGAATCCCCGAAGCAGGCCGCCGGGGACCGCTGATGCCACCAAACCCAAGCGCTGTCGAAGGTGCCCGCGCCGTGCGCGACGAGGACGCCTTCGACGTCGCTGCAGTCGACACCTGGCTACGCGCCGCCGCGGCCTCGCCATCGCTCCGCTCGGCCTCGGCCGGGGAGGTGGGCGAGGCGCACGCCGCCACCCCCGGCTCGTCATCGCTTCGCTCGACCTCGGATGAAGGGCCAGGCGGTACGCCAGCCGACGCCCGCCCTGGCTCGTCTTCGCTTCGCTCGACATCGGAGGCGAGCCCGCTGCCTGAAGGGTTGCCGGAGGTCCGGCAGTTCTCAGGCGGAGCCTCTAACCTCACCTACCTCCTGCGCTACCCGGATCGCGATCTGATCCTGCGCCGGCCGCCGGCTGGGACGAAGGCCAAGGGTGCGCATGACATGGGGCGGGAGTATCGGATTCAGGAGCAACTGGCGCCGGTGTTTCCGTATGTGCCTCGGATGGTTGCTCACTGCACCGATGATGCGGTGATCGGGTCTGAGTTCTACGTGATGGAGAGGATTGCGGGGACGATTCCGCGGCGGTCCGAGTTGGGTGTCGAGTTGACGCCGGAGCAGGCGAAGCAGCTTGGGCACAAGTTGATCGACACGCTCGTCGACCTTCACCAGGTGGATGCGGAGAAGGCCGGGCTCGGGGACCTCGGGAAGGGCGAGGGGTTTGTCGAGCGGCAGGTCGGCGGGTGGAGTGGGCGGTACCGGAAGGTCAAGACCTGGAACGTGCCGAGCTTCGAGAAGGTGATGGCGTGGCTTGAGGCCAACAAGCCGGCTGATGTCAGGATCTGCGTTATCCACAACGACTTCCGTCTCGACAATGTCGTGCTCGCGCCCGATGACCCGTTGAAGATCGTCGGGGTGCTGGACTGGGAGTTGGCGACGTTGGGGGATCCGTTGATGGATCTGGGATCAGCGCTCGCCTATTGGGTGCAAGCAGACGATGACTGGGCCTTCAGGAGGTTCCGGCTGCAGCCGTCTGATGTGCCGGGGATGATCGGGCGGGACGAGATCGTCCGGTACTACTGCGAGAAGACCGGTCTCGACGCGTCCAACTGGGCGTTCTACGAGGTGTTCGGGCTGTTCCGGCTCGCGGTGATCGCGCAGCAGATCTACTACCGGTACCACCACAAGCAGACCCGCAACCCGCGCTTCAAGAACCTCTGGCTGCCGGTCAACCTGCTCGAGCGGCGCTGTCGCAAGATCATGAGCCGCTGAATGCCGGCCGTCTACCTGATCCGGCACGCGCAGGCGTCGTTCGGGCGCAGCGACTACGACCGGCTGTCGCCGCAGGGCGAGCAGCAGTCCGCAGTACTGGGCAAGGCGCTCGCCGAACGCGGGATCAAGCCGGCTCTGGTCGTCATGGGCGCGATGCGGCGCCACGCGCAGACCGCCGAGATCGCCCTCAAGACAGCGGGCATCGAAGTACCGGTCGAGATTGACGAAGGCCTCAACGAGTTCGACCACGACCACGTGATCGTCGCGTACAAGCCCGCCTACAAGCGACGCGCAGTACTGCTGGCCGACCTCGCCCGCACCGGTCACCCGGCCAGGGCGTTCCAGGAGATGTTCACCGCAGCGACCCAGCGCTGGGCCGAAGCAGACGGCGTCGACTACCCGGAGTCCTTCCAAGCCTTCTGCCAACGATCGGAGGACGCGGTACGCCGTACTGCCACCCGACTCGGCAAAGGCGAGACCGCCGTCGTCTTCACCTCCGGCGGCCCGATCGCCGCGGTCACCAGCCGCCTCCTCAGCGGCACCGACGACCTGTGGCTCAAGCTCAACCCGGTCACCGTCAACACCGCGATCACCAAGCTCACCGTCGGCCGCAGCGGGCTCACCCTGGTCAGCTACAACGAACACGGCCATCTCGACGGCACCGAACTGCTCTCCTACAGATAGGGCGACCTGATGCGACGCAACATCCTGATCACCGGGGCGAGCTCGGGACTGGGTGAGGAGATGGCCCGGCAGTTCGCCGCCAAGGGCCACAACCTCGCGCTGACCGCCCGGCGCGAGGATCGGCTGAAGGCACTGCAGACCGAGCTGACCACGAAGCATCCTGGGCTGACGATCCTGGTCCACACCCTCGACGTGAACGACCATGACGCGGTCTTCGAGACGTTCCGCGCGATCGACGCCGAGCTGACCCTGGACCGGATCATTGTGAACGCCGGCATCGGCAAGGGCGCCCCGCTCGGCACCGGCCGGTTCGACGCCAACCTGATCACCGCGCAGACGAACTTCACCGCCGTCCTCGCCCAGGCTGAAGCTGCGATGGAGTTGTTCCGGGCAAGGAACGCCGGCCACCTGGTCTTCATCTCCTCGGTCGCCGGTGTGCGCGGCCTGCCGAAGGCTGTCACCACCTATGCGGCGACGAAGGCTGCTGTCGCGACGCTGTCCGAAGGCCTCCAGCTCGAACTGCTCGGCAAGCCGATCACGGTGAGTACGATCTCTCCTGGCTACATCAAGTCGGAGCTGAACGAGCACGTCGCCAAGACCCCGCTGATCGTCGACACGGTGCCCGGCGTGCGGGCGATGGTGGCCGCGATCGAGGCGGAGAAGGCGAAGGCGTTCGTGCCGGCCTGGCCTTGGGTGCTGCTGGCAAGGGTTCTCAAGTACGCTCCGCTGCCGCTCGTGAAGAGGATGATCTGATGCGCTGGGGTCTGACAGTTCCGCTGACCGGAGTGCCGATCCGGGATCACAAGCCGCTGATCACCGAGCTGGCAACGCTTGGGTATACCGACTTGTGGTCGGCCGAGGTGGCCGGCGCCGATGCGTTCACCCCGTTGGTACTCGCGTCGGAGTGGGAGCAGCAGCTGCGGTTGGGGACGGCCGTAGTACCGGTTCACACGCGTGGGCCGGCGGCGCTCGCGATGAGTGCGGCCGCGTTGGCCGATCTTGCGCCCGGGCGGTTCGTGCTGGGGATCGGGGCTTCGTCGGAGACCATCGTCACCGGGTGGAACGGGATCGCGTACGACCCGCCGTTAGCCCGTACGCGCGACGTCCTGCGGTTCCTGCGGCAGGCGTTCGCCGGGGAGAAGGTCGACGGCGAGTTCGACAGCTTCACGATCAAGCGGTTCCGGCTGGAGAAGGCGCCCGACGTCCCGCCCGCGATCATGCTCGCCGCACTCCGCCCGCAGATGCTGCGGCTGGCGGCCCGAGAGGCGGACGGCGCGATCACCAACTGGCTCTCGGCCGGCGACGTCCGGCAGGTCCGCGCCGAACTCGGCGACGGCAAGGAGCTCGCGGCGCGGATCTTCGTCTGCGTCACCGAGGACGCCGAGATGGCCCGCAACATCGGCCGGTTCCTGATCGCGACCTACCTGACCGTGCCCGGGTACGCCGCCTTCCACGACTGGCTCGGTCGGGGCGAGGCGATGAAACCGATGCGCGACGCCTGGGCGGCCGGCGACCGGAACGCCGCGATGGCCGCCGTACCGATCGAGGTGATCGACGATCTGGTCGTGCACGGCTCGGCCGCCGACTGCCGGGCGCAGATCAACGAGTACGTCACCAACGGCCTCGACACCCCGATCCTCGCCACCCTCCCGACCGGCGCCGACCTGCTGGAGACGGCTCGCGCGCTGGCGCCCGACGTCAGGACTGGTTGATCGCGAAGGCGCGGATGCAGGAGCCCTGGACGATCACCATGCCGCCCATCTTCTGACCGTGCGTGGTGCCCGAGATCGGGACCAGGAAGGGATTCTCCCCGATCACCGCGTCGGTGACCGTGAGCTTGGTCGGCGCCTTGATCCAGGCGGAGATCAGGGACGGGAAGATCTCCTTCGTGTCGGGGCAGGCGAGCGCCACCGCCGCGTCGGTGTTGTCCGCGTTGAGGGCAGCCGCGAACTGCCCGGCCAGCGCGAACGCGGCCTGCTTCGTAGCGGCCGCCGGCTTGCTCGTCACGGGCTTGCTCGGCACGGTCCTGGTAGGAACCGGCTTGCTGGCCACGGGCTTGCTGGGCACAGCTTGGGTCGGTGCCTTTGAGGGTGCCGTGGTCGCCTTGGTGCTCACCGGGGCCGCAGGCGCGGTACCGCCGTCGTCGCTCCCGCCGGACGTGAGCCGGTAGCTCACGAACCCGACGATGCCGATGATGGCGGCCACCAGCAGCACGATCAGGAAGATGATCAGGCCGGCCCGGTTCTTCGGCGGCGGGGTGCCGTAGGGCGGAGCCGCCCAGTTGCCGCCTTGCGGTTGGTACGTCGGCTGCTGCCAACCCGGGTTCTGACTGGGCGGATTCTGCGGCGGCGGACCCTGCGGACCGGGCGGCGGTGGGTAGCTCACAAGGCAAGTGTGGCAGCGAGAGGTCCATCCGGACCGCCAGTTGTTCGCGCGTCCCGGCAGCGCTTGCCCCTCGCCGTGCAGCAGACTGATCCGGTGACCGATCCCTCACGAATAGTCAGGGCCGTGGCGGCTGCGCTGGTGGTCGGGCTCGGGCTGGGATTCCTCACCCAGTACCTGCAGGGCGAGCTGCCCGGCAACTGGAACACCCTGGCCAATTCGGGCGTCGTCTGGGTGCTCGTCGCGTTCATGGTGACCGCCGCTTGGCGCTTGTCGACGGGCTGGTCCGCGCTGCTCGGCTTCATCACGCTGTTCGGTGCACTGACCGGGTACTACGTATCGGCACGCTTCATCGAGGGCGCCACGAGCACCGTGTCGACCATGGCCGTCTGGGTGCTCGCCGCGCTCGTGGGTGGACCCGTCTTCGGGGTCGCCGGGAGTTGGTGGAGTGAGGATGGCGCGGTGCGGAGTACCGGGTCGTGGTTGAGTACGGATGGCGAGTCGGACCGGGCCGAGGCGCGGTTGTGGCACTTCAGCCGGTCGGTCGTCGCGGTGGCGTTGGTGAGTGCCGTACTCCTTGCTGAGGGCATCCATTTCCTCTGGCAAGTGGAGAACAAGCACGCGTCCGGCTGGCTGGAGCTGATCGCCGCGATCCTGGCGCCGCTCTCGCTCGCGCACAGCAGCCGCGACCGGGTGACCGGATTCCTGCTGCTGATCCCGCTCGGCCTGCTCGGGGTCGCCGCCTACGGCCTGCTCGACATGCTGCTGGCCGGCTGAGTCACTTCAGCTCGTAGATCCGCACGCACAGCGGCTGACCGGAGATGTCCTGGATCCGCACGAAACCGCTCTCCGGCCCGAAGCGGGTCTTGCCGGCGATCGGGACCAGCACGATCCGCATCGGGTAGGCGGTCGTGCCGGGTTCCTGGACGATCGCCTTGCCGCTGACCTTGAGCTTGGTCTGCTCGTCCACGATCAGCATGAGCGCGCCGGGCAGCAGCTGCTTCGAGTCCTCGCAGCCGAGTGCCGCGGCCTCCTTCTGCTTGTTCGTGCTCATGAACGCCACGAATCGCGTGGCCAACGCCGTCGCCGCGGTCACCCGAGGCGCATCCGCCGCAGGCGTGCTGGGCGGCGTACTGGGCCTCGGCTCGGTGGGTTGTGGCGGGCTCGGTGTCTCCTGACCGAGCCCCTGGCTCGGCTGGGTCTGCGGCCCCGTCGAGCCCTCGCCGTCGCCCTGCATGACCAGGAACAAGCCGCCGATCGCCATCAGCAGCACGACGGCACCGATCACGATCCCGATGATCAGCCCGAGGTTGCTCCGCTTCGGCGGCGGCGGTCCGTACCCGGGCGGCGGCCCGTAGCCAGGTTGCGTCCCATAGCCGTAGCCCTGCGGCGGCGGACCGTACCCCTGTGGCGGCGGTCCGTACCCCTGAGGTCCGTACTGACCAGGAGGAGGTGTCGGTGAGCTCACCCTTCGTAGTCTTGCAGCAAAGGGGTCTATGCCAGTCGATGCTCTTCGAGCCAGGTCGTGGCGCGGCGCTTCGAGGCGCGGGAGAGCCACGCGTCCTGGACCACCTCGGTCAGCTCCTGCACGGAGAGCTCACCCAACCGGCTGCCCCGGACGAGTACGGACAGATGCCCGTCGAAGTGCGGCGTGGTGAAGAACGGGTTGCTCTCGTCCGCCACCAGCGCGAGTTTGTCCTCCTCGGCCGGCACCCAGAACACGATCACATCGTCGTACCGCTCGCCCGTCTCCGGATCGAACGCGTCCGGCCGCCGCGTCCGGAAGAACACGAACGACTTGCCGCCGACCTGGTAGACCGGGTTCTCGCCACCACCCTGTACCACCGTCACGTGCGGCATCCCCGCCGCGACCGCGTGCACGTCCGCCACCCGAGCCTTCCGACTCCTCGCCATCCCCGCAGTCTAGTTAGCGGGCCGGCAGGTGTATGGTGAAAGTCGAGCCCTGGCCCAGCCGACTGGCCGCCGCGATCGTGCCTCGATGCGCCTCGACCAGATGCTTGGTGATGGCCAGCCCGAGTCCGCTGCCGCCCGTGGCCCGGCTGCGGGAGTGCTCGGCTCGGTAGAAGCGGTCGAAGAGGTACGGCAGATGCTCCGCCGAGATGCCCGTCCCGTTGTCGGTGACCGTGAGGTTGTAGCCGTTGCCGACCCGGCGGACGCCGACCATCACCTTGCCGTCCGCGGGAGTGAAGCGGATCGCGTTCGAGACCAGGTTGCCGAGAGCTTGCCGGATTCGGGCGTTATCCACCACCGCTGGTGCGGGGCCGCTAACGGAAGCGGTCAGGGTGACTCCCGCACCTTCTGCCGCCGGGCGGTGCGCCGACACGACCTGCTGCGCCAGCTCGGACAGGTCCTTGAGCTCAGGATGGATGCGAAGTTTGCCCGCATCGGCCAGCGCCAGATCCTGCAGATCCGCGACCAGCCGCTCGAGCAGCCCGGCCTCCTCCAGCAGTGAGGTCACCAGCTCCCGATCGAGCGGAACCACTCCGTCCTCGGAGGCGACGAGATAGCCCTTGATGTTGGCCAGTGGCGTCCGCAGTTCGTGGGCGACGTCGCTGACCATCGCCTTGCGCTGGTGGTCGTGATGCTGGATCGATTCGGCCATTGCGTTGAACGCATGCCCGAGCCGGGCCACCTCGTCGCGACCGGTCACCGGGACCCGGGCGGCATGGTCGCCGTTCGTCATCCGCTGGGCCGCGCCGGTGAGCGCCAGGATCGGCCGGACCAGCCGGCGACCGGTGAACACCATCACCAGGGCCGCGATCAGGAGTACGCCGAGCGCGGTCGCCGCAGTACGGGCGAGGCCTTCGCCGGAGAAGACGTTGAAGGTGCTCTTGGCCCCGAGGTAGAGCTTGGCCTCCGGCGCGACGTACGGTGCGAGCGCCTCGGTCCGGGCCGTGTCGACGCAGGACGCGAAGCTGTCCGACATCGGCGACTCGCTGTCGATCGGCACCGCGGCGTACAGACCGTCCGGCGCGGTGGCGGTCAGCTGGTACGTCTCGCCGGCCGCGTCGAGACAGCTGGTCGCCCGGCGTACCTCGTCCTCGTTGACCTTCTTGGCCTTCGCACTGGGGGCGTTCAGCTCGTCGGGGATGCACGGATCTTTGACCGGCGCGATGGCCGGCTGGAACTGCATCACCGCCGTGCCATTCGCCGTCTTGCCCGACTCGTAGGTCAACTGGGAGCCTCCACCGGCGGTTTTGACCGCCTCTGCGTTCCGGCCGGTGGCCTGGAGGCAGGCGACCGCCTGGTTCGCGAGCTCTTCGCGCTGGCGGCTCTCGTCTGGCGTGAGGCCCCAGTCCGGCGCACCTGGGTACTGGCCGTTGATCGAGACGCCCGCGGTCGCTGCCTTGGTCAGAGTCATCGAGCGCGGCACGGCGGCGGAGACGGCAGCCATCGGTAGTGCGCCGCCCTGGGCGCTCACATCGATTGTTGCCGCGGGCACCGAGGGGAGATCCGGGCCGGCGCCGAGCATCCGGGCCGAATCGGCGAGCACCGTGCCGTCGGGCTGGGTCAGCGCGATCCGCCGGCCGGTCTTGTCGGAGAGCGAGGAGACCAGTTTGTCGACGCCCGACCAGCTCGCGTTGTCGGCGGCGTACGTGCTGAGCTGGCTGTAGATGTCGCCGTCGACCTGGAGCTGCGACGTGTTCTGGTCGAGCTCGCCCTGGAGTTTCTCCGTGGTGCTGTAGGTGGCGATCACGGCGGTCGCGATGACGGCGCCGAGCGCGACGGCGAGCGAGAGGCCGAGGAATCGGAGCAGGATGCTACGGCGCATCGGTCGCCACCACCTTGTCCGCGAGCTTGTAGCCCACGCCGTACACGGTCTTCAGGTACGCCGGGCTGGCCGGTGCTCGCTCGATCTTCTTGCGCAGGTTCATCACGTGGACGTCGATCGTCCGGTCGAACACGTAGTGGTCGAAGCCGAACGCGTGCTCCAGCAGTTGCTGCCGGGAGAACGCCCGGCCGGGGGAGGCTGCCAGGCAGGCGAGGATCTTGAACTCGGCCGGGGTGACCTCGACCAGCTCGTCGTCCAGCCGTACCTCGTGGCGTACCGGGTCGATCTCCAGCGCGCCGACCCGATAGACCTCACCCTCGGAGCGGATCCGCGTACGCCGTAGTACGGTCCGGACCCGGGCTACCAGCTCGCGTGGGTTGTACGGCTTGGTCAGGTAGTCGTCGGCGCCCAGATCGAGGCCGAGCAGCAGGTCGTCCTCGGTGGACCGGGCGGTCAGCATGATGATCGGCACGTCCCCGTTGCCCGCGGCATCGGCCCGCAGCACCCGGCAAACGTCGAGCCCGTCGACCTTGGGCATCATCACGTCGAGGACGAGCAGGTCGGGGCTGCGCCGGCGGGCCTCGTCGATCGCCGCCCGCCCGTCGTGCACGACCACGGTCAGGTGGCCCTCACGCTCGAGATAGCGCCGGATCAGCTCCGCCTGCTTGAGATCGTCTTCGGCGACAAGGATCCGGGCTGGCATGCCTTGACGATGACTGATCTTCATGAGATTTCGATGAAGATCGGCTGAGAGCATCAGGTGCTGATCGGTCCTTCACAGGTTCTTCACAGCGTTCCGGCCAGGCTCCGTGCCATGAAGAACTCACGTATAGCGCTCTCCCTGGTTGCCGTCCTGGCACTCGCCGGCTGCGGAGCGAGCAGCTCGGCAGCTGACAAGGAACCGGTGAAGAACGGCGAGGACAAGAGCCCGCTCGCGGAGTACATGGGCGATGGGTTCATCAGCTCCGGCGGCGGGATGATGATGGCCACCCGGTCCATCGGCGGACCGCAGGAGTCCTCCGAGGAACAGCTGGCCAAGCAGCGCAAGATCGAGGAGTCCACCGCCGCCTGTATGAAGGCCGCCGGGTTCGACTACACGGTGGTGCCGCCGGAGCAGCAGGGCAAGGGCAAGTTCGACGAGGCGTTCAAGCTGCCGCCGGACAAGTTCGCCGAGCAGTACGGCTACGGGATCAGCACGATCGACTGGGGCAAGCCGGACGACGCGGAGAAGAACGACCCGAACGCGAAGATCCGCAAGGCGTTGTCACCGTCCGCGCAGAAGGCCTACGACAAGGCGCTCAACGGTCAGCTCACGACCGTTCAAGGTGGCGGGGTGATCGCGGTGGCGCCGTCCGGTGGCGGCAAGGGCAAGCCACAGGACACCGGGTGCCGGGGCAAGGCGGTCGAGGAGGTCTACGGCAAGCCTGATGACAAGGCGGCCGACTTCAGCAAGTTCGACTCGCTTTTCAAGGACATCGAGGCGCTGCGCAAGCGGATCGAGGCCGACCAGCGGGTGGTCGACGCGACCGCTGCCTGGTCGGACTGTCTCGCCGACGCCGGGCACAGCGGCTTCAAGAAGGTCGACGAGCCGCGCGAATCGATCAGCAAGAAGCTCGACGCGCTGACCGGTGCCAACAAGAACAGCGGCTCGGGCAAGTCCGACGGACCGAGCGCGGTGATCGGCGCGCCGTCGCTGGACAAGGTCGACGCGGCCAAGCTGGCCGACCTCCGCAAGGACGAGATCGAGCTGGCCAAGGCTGACCAGGGCTGCAAGAAGAAGGTCTACGAGGAGCCGTTCAAGAAGGCGCAGTACGAGCTGGAGAAGGAGTTCGTCGACGCGAACAAGACCCAGCTCGAGCAGTACCGCGACTCGGTGTCGGAGCGGTGACCGCCTCACCCAAATCGCGCCGCCGGGTCCTGGTCGGAGTCTCCGGGGTGGCGATCCTCTCGCTCGGAGTGGGCGTCGCCGCCGGCAGCCGGTTGATGTCGCCGGAGGACGCGGCGGCCAAGACGGCGCCACCGAAGGCTTCCCAGATCACCGTGCCGGTGGAGATGAAGGCGTTGTCCAGCAAGGTCGTCGGACGGGGGGACACCTCGTTCGACGGAGCGGTGAACATCCGGGTCGAGACGAGCGGACTCCAGACGCCGGCCGTGGTGACCGGCAAGGTTCCGAAGGTCGGTTCCACTCTCCAGGCGGGCAAGGCGCTTTTGGAGATCGCGGGTCGGCCAGTGATCGGGCTTCCCGGCGTACTGCCGATGTACCGGGCACTGGCACCGGGGTCGAAGGGGCCGGACGTGTTGCAGCTCGAGCAGACGCTGGAGAAGCTGGGCTTCGACCCGGGCAAGGTCGATACGAAGTACACGACCGATACCTCGCACGCGGTGGAGAAGCTCTACGAGGCCGCCGGGTACGACGCACCGGAGCCCGATGAGCAGCTCAAGCAGGCCGTGGACGCCGCCGACAAGAACGTCGACGCGATGAAGAACGCGCTCCGGCAGGCCAAGCTCGCGCTCAAGCAGGCCAAGGCCGGCCCGGGCAAGGCGGACACCACGGTGCAGCAGGGCGCGGTCGACGACGCGGAGGAGAACCTGGCCGACGCGGTCGAGGCGAAGAACGAGGCCGAGTTCAAGGCCGGTACGCCGGTGCCGGTCTCGGAGATCGTCTATGTGAAGTCCCTGCCGCGCCGGGTCGACGAGGTGAAGGTCGAGCGCGGCGGAACGGTCAGCGGCGTGGTGATGTCGGCCAGCGGCGCCTCCCTGGTGGTCAGTGTGAAGGTGGACGCGGCGACCAAGGACCGGCTCAAGGCCGTGATGCCGGCCACCTTCGACATCGGCGACGGCACGATCATCAAGGCGACCATCGTCCGGATCACCGGCAGCGGGGACGAGTACAGCGTGGTGATCTCGCCGAAGTCGCTGACCGCGGCCCAGCTCAACCGGCTGCGGGACGCGAACGTGAAGGTGACCATCCCGCTCAAGAGCACCAACGGCAAGGTGCTGACCGTCCCGCTGGCCGCGCTGTCAGCAGGCTCGGACGGCAGCTCGCGGGTCGAGGTACTCCGTGACGGCAAGGTCGAGCTGATCCCGGTCAAGGTCGGGTTGTCGGCCGACGGCTTCGCCCAGGTGACCGCGACCGGAGACGCCAAGCTGTCCGAGGGCGACCAAGTGGTGGTCGGCAAATGACCGCGACAGCCGTGGCCCTGCCGGCACCCGTCGTCGAGATGATCGGCGTCCGGCGGTTCTTCCCAGGACCGCCTGAGGTGCAGGCCATCCGGGAGATCGACCTGACGATCCGCGAGGGCGAGTACCTCTCGATCGTCGGGCCCTCTGGTTCCGGCAAGTCGACGCTGCTGCACCTGCTCGGGCTGCTCGACAACCCGACCGGCGGCGTCTACCGGCTCGACGGCGTCGACACGATGAGCCTGCGCGAGCGGCGTCGCGCCGTACTGCGGGGTGAGCGGATCGGGTTCGTGTTCCAGTCGTTCCATCTGCTCGACCACCGGACCGTGCTGGAGAACGTCGCACTCTCGATGGTCTACGTCGGAGTGCCCCGGAAGGAGCGGATGGCGCGTGCACGACTCGCCCTGGAACGGGTCGGGCTGGCACACCGGATGGAGTTCGGGCCCACGACACTGTCGGGCGGCGAGCGGCAGCGGGTCGCGATTGCCCGGGCGCTGGTGGCCGAGCCGAGTCTGCTGCTCGCCGACGAACCGACCGGCAACCTGGACAGTGCCAACGCGGAGGCGATCCTCGAGGTGTTCGACGAACTCCATCACGAGGGCATGACGCTCGCGGTCATCACCCACGACAACCATGTCAGCGAGCGCGCCCAGCGCCGGGTCCGGATCGTCGACGGGACGCTGCAATGGTGAGCTGGCGTCGCACGCGGAGGTCCCCTCAAGCAGGCCCCCCGGATCCCGCCGGCGGGCCGTCCACCTCGCATCGCCAGCGCAAGTCGGGGCGGCTTGCGCTGGCGGGCGTGGTACGGCGAGTCGCCGGGGCGCGACGAGATGACCAGCGGCCGACGCGTCCCGGGAGCCCTCGACGCAAGAGCGGCCCAGCGCTGCGCGACCTGCTCGACGAGGCGCTCGCGGGCGTCGCAGCCCGACCGACGCGGCTGGTACTGACCACGCTCGGTACGGTCCTGGGCATCGCCGCATTGGTGGGCACTGTCGGGCTCGGGCAAACTGCTGCCGGCCAGATCACCCAGCTGTTCGACCTGGCGGCCGCGACTCGCGTGGTGGTCAGTCCGGACAGCAACGGCCAGTCGGACGAATCGGCGACCCAGTTGCCGTGGGATGCACCGCAGCGGCTCGTCCGGCTGAACGGCGTGGACGCGGCCGGCACGGTCAGCAACGTCGACGTCGGGGATGACACGGTCCACAGTGTCGCCGGGCTGGACGGGCAGAAGGACGGATTGAACCTGCAGGTGATGGCCGCATCGGGTGGGCTGTTCGATGCGGTTCGGTCGGTACTGAAGACCGGGCGGTTCTTCGATGCTGGTCATGACGCTCGCGGCGACAAGGTCGTCGTACTGGGCAAGAACGCGGCCAAGCGGCTCGGCATCAACCGGGTCGACTCGCAGCCGGCCGTCTTCATCGGCGATCAGGCGTACACGGTGATCGGCATCCTCGACTCGGTCAGCGGCAAGGCCGAGCTGCTCGATTCGGTGATCATGCCCAACGGGACGGCCAAGACGGCGTACAACCTGAAGGCGCCGGAGTCGGTCGAGGTCCGTACGTCGGTGGGAGCGGCGCAGTTGATCGCCAAGCAGGCACCGGTCGCGATCGACCCGAACAACCCGAGCTCGCTCAAGGTCGACGCGCCGCCGAAGCAGGGCGGCGTCCGCAAGGGCGTGGAGTCGAACCTGAACGCGCTGTTCCTGTTGCTGGGTGCGGTGGCCCTGCTGGTCGGCGGCCTCGGCATCGCGAACGTGACTCTGTTGTCAGTGCTCGAACGCGTGAGTGAGATAGGCCTGCGCCGAGCCCTGGGCGCCGCGCGACGACACGTTGCCGGTCAGTTCCTGGTGGAGAGCGTGATCGTCGGCTTCCTCGGTGGTCTGCTGGGAACAGCCGTCGGAGTACTGCTCACCGTCGGCGTCTCCTGGGCGCGGGACTGGACCCCGATCCTGGACAACAAGCTGACCTTCGGCGCGCCCTTCCTCGGCGCGGTGATCGGCCTGATCGCCGGCACCTACCCGGCCTGGAAGGCGTCCGCGATCCAGCCGATCACTGCATTGCGGGGGAGTGCCTGATCGTCGAGGAGGACCGTGAGTACAGCAAGGCGGTCAGCAGGAAGCCGAGGACCACGAAGGTGAGAACCGGGTAGGACTTCCCGTCGTCGGGCAGGATGACCGCGCCGAGTGCGGCCGCGGACACCTGCCCGACGTTGAAGATCATGTCGTAGAGCGAGAAGACACGGCCGCGGTAGATGTCGTCGACGCCGGTCTGGATGAGGGTGTCGACGCTGATCTTCACGCCTTGCGCGCAGAAGCCGGTGAGGAATCCGGAGACGAGGATGGCGGGCTGCGTGTAGAGGCCGCCGGGTACGGCCGTCACCACGGCGGCCGCGACGAACAGTACGGTGATCCACTTGCGCAGCGTCAGCACCCGGGTCGCCCACGGCGTCACCAGCGCGGCGATGAACAGGCCGGCGCCGACCGCTCCGGTCGCCAGGGCGAGCGCGCCGAATGCCTGGTCCAGTTGGTCGGGACCGTAGAACTTGTTGCGGTACAGCAGGATCATCGCGACCGTGACGAGTCCGAAGAAGAACCGCAGCGACCCGATCGCCGCGAGTCCGAGGGCAGCCTGGCGCCGTTCCTTGAGGTGCCGTCCGCCGTCGATCAGCCCGGCAAAGATGCCGCGGATCGCCTCGAGCACACCCGGCTCGTCACCGGTCAGGTCCGGGCCGAGCTGCTTGCGCCCGAGCCGCAACGCGAGGAGGGCGGCGGTGAGGTAGACGGCGGCCGTAGTACCGAGCACTGCCAGGTCCGAGTCGGTGATGAGCTTGACCCCGGCCCCGACACCACCGCCGATCAGGAACAACGCAGTACCGGATGTAGGTGTGACCGCGTTCGCCATCACCAGCTCGTCGCGCTCCACCACGTGCGGCAACCCCGCGGACAACCCTGACAACAGAAACCGATTGAGCCCCAGTGTCAGCAGCACCGCCAGATAGAACGGCACCCCAGCGTTGCCCACAGCAACAATCGCGCCGACCACGAGCACCAGCACCGCCCGGGTCAGATTCGCCCCGAACAGAATCTGCCGCCGAGACCACCGATCAAGCAGTACGCCGGTGAACGGCCCCAGCACCGAGAACGGCAGCAACGCCACCGCGAACAACCCCGCGATCGCCGCCGCATCCGGCGCCCGCTCCGGCGAGAACAACACATACGCCGCCAACGCGACCTGAAAAACCCCGTCCCCGAACTGCGACGTCAACCGAACAGCAAACAGCCGGCGGAAATCCCCCCGCCGCAACAACCGCCCCAAGTCCCGCATGAACTGCACGCCTGCACTGTAACCACACTTACTTGACGTCCAGCCGATCGGCCGCGGTCTGACCCCGCTTGTTCACCGGTACGACGCCTGCGACTGTGCCGAGGCCGGTGATGGGCATGTTGCCGTAGATGGTTTCGGTGTGGCCGGCTGGGACGACGTAGGTCTCGTGGTAGATGCCGACGTTGTTGCCCTGGTAGGCGTACTTGAAGAAGTTGGTCCAGGCCGGGCGGTGGGTGCGGCCGGGGTCGTTGGCGAACGCCTGCAGCTTCTCGGCCGACTCCCAGTACTGGATCATCGTCGTGGTCCGCAGGCCGGGGAAGGTGCGGAAGCCGAGCAGGCCGCTGTCCTTACCGGCGGTCAGTTCGCGCAGCATCGGGACCATCGCCCGCGCCACCGGCAGCCACTGCCGGAACGCGCGCAGCTTGTTCACCCGGAAGCCGATCACGAACACGACGATCTCTCCGTCGTACGCCGCCGTCTGCCGTCCCTCGACAATGCCCATGACAACCCCTCATTGGATAGTTCTACTACCCAATATTGGAAAGTGATACTCTCCAAAAGTCAAGAGGAGGACGCACATGTGGATCGCTGAACTGTCCCGGCAGACCGAGGTGTCGGTGGCGACGATCAAGTACTACCTCCGCGAAGGCCTGCTGCCGGCCGGTGAAGCGGTCGGCGCGACCAGAGCCCGGTACGACGAAACACACGTCCGCCGCCTCCGCCTGATCCGCGCACTCGTCGAGGCGGGCGGCCTGTCGCTGGCCCGGGTTCGCAACGTGCTCGCCGAGGTCGACGAGGAGACCCGCGAGATGCACGACGTGCTGGGCGCGGCCCATGGCGCCCTGATCCCCACCGACCTCACGGCGACAGACCAGACGCGCAGCCGGGTCGACGACCTCATCGCCGAGGAAGGCTGGCGGGTCGACAGCGGATCACCGGACCGAATGCTGCTCGCGAACGCGCTCGACGCGTTGGAGAAGGTCGGCTATCACCTCGACGACGACCTGTTGAAGACCTACGCAGCGGCGGCCGCGCGAGTGGCCAACGCCGAGGTGGCCAGCTTGCCGTCGGACGATCGCCAGCGGACCGTCGAGGCGACCGTTGTCGTCACCGCGCTGGGCGGACCGGTCCTGCTGGCCCTCCGTCGGCTGGCCCAGCAGAGCGCCTCTGCCCAGCGCTACGGCAAGTCGCCGCGCCTCGACTGTGAGACAGCCGAGGCGCGGCGTACGTAGTACGGGCTAGTTGGCGCGGGCTGCCTGGCGCTCCAGCAGGCGGGCTCGCTGCTCGACGAAGCGGGAGGCCTGGGCGTCGAGCGCGGCCATGAACTCGGCCAGCTCGTCGCGGGCCTTGGCGCCGTCGCCGCTGAGGTCCTCACGCTCGAAGACCTTCCACATCCGCAGGATCGGGGCGACCACCTCGTCGTGGTGCAGCCGCAGATCGTAGATGCCGGCCTTGGCGATCGTCACCGAGTTCCGGGCGAACCCCTCCATCGTGGCGCCCGGCATCGAGAAGTCCCGAACCTCGTTGACGACCGCCCGCATGGTTTCGTTCGGCGCCGACTCGAAGGCGGCCGAGACCAGGTTGCGGTAGAAGATCATGTGCAGGTTCTCGTCGGTCGCGATCCGCGCCAGCAGCTGGTCGGCGATCGCGCAGCCGGTCGCCTTGCCGGTGTTGCGGTGCGAGACGCGGGTGGCGAGCTCCTGGAAGCTGACGTAGGCGATCGCCTCGAGCATGTTCTTGTCGACCTGGTGCCCGGCGGTCATGTGCGCCATCCGGGCCACCTCGAGCTCGACCGGGTCGACGCCGCGGGTGACCACGAGGTAGTCGCGCAGCGCGATCCCGTGCCGGCCCTCCTCAGCGGTCCAGCGGCCGACCCAGGTGCCCCACGCGCCGTCCAGCCCGAACTGGGTCGCGATCTCCCGGTGGTACGAGGGCAGGTTGTCCTCGGTCAGCAGGTTGGTGATCATCGCGACCTTGGCGACCGGGTCGAGCCGGGACTGCTCCGGCGCCCAGTCCTCGCCGCCGAGGAAGGCGAAGTCGCGGCCCTCGCTCCACGGCACGTAATCGTGCGGGTTCCAGTCCTTCGTGATGGCCAGATGCCGCTCGAGATTCTCCTCGACCACAGGCTCCAGCTCGTGCAGCAGGTTCGTCACCAGCTTCTCGTTCACCGGATCTCCTTCGTCGGCGGGTACCCCCACCCTACGGCACCGTAAGTTACGCAACCGTAGGTTTTGCCTGTCGCCAGCCCTCCAGCAGGTCGGCCAGCTCGGTGGGATGACTCAGCATCGGGAAGTGCGCCCCGGACATCACCGTCGGCGCGAACCCGAGCCGCTGCTCCGTCACTCGCCGCAGGAACGCCGGTGGGAACAGCCGGTCGTCCCGGGCGATCACCGCCCGGGTCGGCACCTCCGGCCAGACCTCCATCGGGCTCGGGTCGTCGAGCATCCCCTCGGCCTGCACCCGCAGTTGCCGCCTGGCCTCGGCCGCGAACGCTGCCGGCAGATCGTGGAAGAAGGCGTCGGCATCCCCGTCCTTCCACTCGTACTCCGTATTGCCCCACCACTCGCGCAGCCGCTCACCCGGCGCCGGCACCATCCCGGCGACGAACACGAGCAGGTCGACCGGCAACTGGTCGCACACCAACGGCGCCGTCATCCCGCCCAGCGAGTGCGCGACCACCACCAGTTCGCCGGGCTCGTCCGCGAACTCGAAGTACGAGTTGACGACCGTTTCGACGTACGTGCTGAGACCCGCCGTCGGGTCGTCACACGGGAGATCGACCGGGATCACCTGCTGGCCGCGGCGCTCCAGTTCCTCGGTGAGCGGATGCCAGTGCCAAGGAGTGCAACCGGCGCCGGGAATCAGCAGGTAGGTCATGCCGATCAGCCTAGGCTGGGCGAATGGATCGGAGCGCTTATCCGCATTTCCTCGCGATCGCTACGCGGTGGAAGGACAACGACGTCTACGGGCATGTGAACAACGTCGAGTACTACAGCTTCTTCGACACGGTGATCAACGAGTTCCTGATCCGGGTGGGCGAGCTCGACATCCATCACGGTGAGGTGATCGGGCTGTGCGTGGAGTCGCAATGCAGCTTCAAGCAGTCGCTGGCGTTTCCGGAGACCGTGGATGCGGGGTTGCGGGTCGCGAAGCTCGGCAACTCGAGCGTCACGTATGAGATCGGGCTGTTCCGGGACGGTGTTGCGGAGCCCGCCGCGACCGGCCGGTTCGTGCACGTGTTCGTGGACCGCTCCGACCGCCGACCCGCCCCGATCCCACCCGGGATCCGGACCGCGCTGGAAGGGATCACGGGATGAGAGTGCGAGGCGCAGTACTGCGGGAGATGGGTCTGCCCACCCCGTACGCCGAATCGCGGCCGCTCACCATCGAGGAGGTCGAGCTCGCGCCACCCGGCCCAGGTGAGCTGCTGGTCCGCATCCGCGCCGCCGGCCTGTGCCACTCGGACCTCTCCGTCATCGACGGCTCCCGCCCCCGCGTGATGCCGATGCTCCTAGGCCACGAGGCCACCGGCGAGGTCATCGACTCGAAGGCCGACGGTTTCGCCCCCGGCGACACAGTCGGCTTCGCCTTCGTACCGGCCTGCGGCACCTGCCCCCCTTGCGCAGAAGGCCGAGCCGCCCTCTGCGAACCAGGAGCCGCCGCCAACACCGCCGGAACACTCCTCGGCGGCACTCGCCGCCTCACCGCCGCAGCTGATCCACCGCCAACCGACCCCGCGCCAACTGGCGCCGACAGCCTGGCCGGCCGCCTCGACGAGTCCTCTGGACAACTCGGTCGCTCGGACCTCCACCACCACCTCGGCGTCTCCGGCTTCGCCGATCATGCAGTGGTCTCGGCGCGTTCTGCGGTGAAGATCGACCCTGGTCTCCCACCCGAGATCGCGGCGCTCTTCGGGTGTGCGGTGATGACCGGCGTCGGCGCTGTGGTCAACACGGCAAGGGTCCAGGCCGGGCAGAGCGCGGTTGTGTTCGGGCTCGGTGGTGTGGGGTTGTCGGCGCTGCTTGGCGCGGCGCTGGTGGGGGCGCATCCACTGGTCGCGGTGGATGTCGTACCGGAGAAGCTTTCCCTTGCCCTCGAGTTGGGTGCCACTCACGCAATCGATGCCCGGAGCAACGATGTTGTCGAGCAGGTACGGGAGGCGACGGGTGGGGGTGCGCACTACGCCTTCGAGACCGTCGGCAGTGCCGCAGTACTGGGGCAGGCTTATGCAGCGACCCGTCGCGGCGGGACGACGGTGACCGTCGGGCTCCCGCATCCCTCGCAGACGTTGAGCATCCCGGCCGTCAGCCTGGTCGCGGAGGAGCGCACGCTCAAGGGTTCCTACCTGGGCTCGGCGATCCCGAGCCGCGACATCCCTCGGTACATCGCGCTCTACCAGGCGGGCCGTCTGCCGGTCGACCGGTTGCTGACCTCGACGGTCCGCCTGGAGAGCCTCAACGAAGCCTTCGACACCTTGGCGGCCGGTACTTCGATCCGCCAGGTGCTGCTCCTTTAGTTGTTGTTGATGAAGGTCCGCGCCAGCTCCTGGCCACGGGTGACGGCAAGGTTGTGGTTCTCGATCGGGTTGATGGTCGAGTTCTTGAACACGATGTAGGTGACGCCGGAGTCGGTGCCGCCGTTGCTCGGGTCGGGGTTGATACCGAGCTGCTGCGCGGCGGCGTACGAGGCCTCGCCGATGATGTCGGTCGGGCCGGTGTCACCGACCACGGCATAGGTGACCTGGTTGTTGTAGATCACCGCGACCACACCGCCGCCGGCGATCTGGAAGTTCTGGAAGTTCCAGGTGCTGCTCGGGCTCGGGACCACGACGTACGGGAGCTGCGCCGCGTTCAACGGCGCGTCAGCCGACGTGTGGAAGGCGGTGTCGGGCAGGAAGCAGCAGTCGGTGTTCTCGTTGCACTGCGTGGTGCGGATGCCGTCACAGTCGATGTCCATGTCGGCCTTCCAGAAGACGGCGCCGTTCTTGCCGCAGACCGGGATCGTGCGACCGAGCTCTTCGTCGGTCTTGTAGGTGCCGTTGGAGATCTGGCTGCAGGTGGTCACCTTGGCGAGCAGTTCGGCCGCGGTCGGTGCGCCACCGCCACCGCCACCGGCGTCCGTGACGGTGAGCGAGTCGAGGTTGGGGCCGCCGTTGGCGGTCGTGGCGGTGGTCTTGATGGTGTGCGAGCCGGCCGACAGCGTGGCGTTCACCGTGGTGGTGTTCCAGGTGGTCCAGACGCTCGTACTGGCGAACTGCGGGGTCGCGACGGTGGTGCCGTCGACAGCGATCGTCATCGGCCGGCTGACCGTGGTGCCGTTGGCGTACCGGAACGCGAGCGACGCGCTGCCGGCCGTGCCGACGTTCACGGTGAACGTGACCGAGGAGCCGGTCACGTTGTCGTAGTTGACGAACCCGGTGCCGGTGTAGCCGGCGTGGTTGGACTCGACCACGCCCTGGGTCCGGGCCGCGTTCTCGGCCTGGTAGGTGGTGGTCGCTGCGGACGCTGAGGTCGCGACGGTCGGCACCAGTAACGCGGCGCCGAACAGGGCGAGGGCAAGTGCGATGGGGCGGAACTTACGCATCTTTCACCTCTCTGATAGTTAGTAAACTTTCCTAACTATCAGAGAGGTGATTCACCTCGTCAAGAGCCTGTGGTTCCGGAACTTCAGGACTCGACGCTGAAAGTGGAACTGCCGTCCTCGATCACCGCGGTACCGGTCAGAAACGGGGTCGGGGTGAGTACGGAGTAGACGCCGCCGGTGCCGGTGACACGGCTCTCGATCAGCTTGAAGCCGGTCGCTGGCGCGTCCTCGGTGAACAGCCGCTTGCCGGTGCCGACCGCGACCGGGAAGGTGATCAGCCGGTACTCGTCGATCAGGCCGGCCGCGTGCAGCGAGCGGGCCAACGCGCACGAGCCGTGAATCTGCAGCTCGCCGCCGGGCTTCGCCTTGAGCTCCTCGACCTGCTTGACGATGTCGCCGCTGATCGCGGTGCTGTCGTTCCAGACCGGCTCCAGCGGGGTGGAGGTGGCGATGTACTTCGGCAGGTCGTTCAGCCCGGTCGCGGTGTTGCTGCCGTCGTGGATCTGCGACCAGTACGCCTGCATCATCGTGTACGTCGTCCGGCCGAGCAGGATCGCGTCCGCCTTGGCGAACCAGCCCTCGACGATCTCGCCCATCACCTCGTCGCCGTACGGCATCAGCCAGCCGCCGCGGTCGAAGCCGCCGCTGCGGTCCTCCTCGAAGCCGCCCGGGCCCTGCATGACGCCGTCGATGCTGAGGAAGGTGTGCAGTGTGAGCTTCATGGTTCTCTCCGATTCGTCGTCCGGTCTGACTTGCTTTCGACGACGCGTCGGGTGAGGCCGGGCTGGATCGACAACCGTCTTGATGTGATCCACGTCACACGGCAAATGTAAATTCGCTGGGGGAATGTGTACACCGAGCCAACCGATGGGGCACTCTGCGCAGAGTGCGCGCGAGCGCACCACAAGTGAGGCATGACTGCTGCTCCCCGCCGCCCCGGCGTACTCGCCGAGCAGTAGTCAGGAGTCCCCGAGGAGGACCCCAGAATGCAAAGCAGGATCCGCCGAACCGGTGCCCTGGTCGGTGCCGGCGCCGTACTTTTCGGAGCGCTGGCCGTCGTGGCCGCCAACCAGGCAGGCGCTGACCAGAAACCATCTCCCGCTCCATTGGCCTCGTTGCTCGGAGGCCAGCCGCTCCAAGGTAAGGCCGCCCTCGGCAAGCTGCAGCCGCGACTCGCCGAACTGGCTGAGCGCAACGGCATCGCCGAGCAGAAGCTGCAGCGGATCCTGGCCACCGACAAGACCAGCTGGCTGGACAAGGACGGCAAGCTCTTCTACTCGGAGCCGGTCGCCACCGCCAAGCAGCGCTCCGCCACCGCCAAGTCCCCGAAGTGGGCCACTAAGGCTGTCGCCGCCGCGACCGGCCCGGCCTTCGAGTTGCACAGCAAGGCCGGCTCGAACCGGGTCATCTACCTGGACTTCGACGGGCACACGATCACCGGGACCGCCTGGAACGCCAACGGCAAGCCGGCCACCGTGAACATCACGGCGTACGACACCGACGGCAACACCGGCAACTGGAGCACCGCTGAGCAGAACGTGGTCCGCGAGGTGTGGGCCCGGGTCGCCGAGGACTACGCGCCGTTCGACGTCGACGTGACGACGCAGGCGCCGGCCGAGTCGGCCATCACCCGGTCCGGCTCGTCCGACCAGCAGTACGGCACTCGCGTCGTGATCGACCCGACCAGCTGGTACCAGTCCGGCTGCGGCTGTGGTGGCGTGGCCTACGTCGGTGTCTACGACAGCACGTCGCAGCACTCGTACTACCAGCCCGCGCTCGTCTTCACGAAGGGCGTCGGTACCGGCGCGAAGAACATCGCCGAGGCCGCGTCGCACGAGGCCGGTCACAACGTCGGGCTCAGCCACGACGGCACCGCGTCGGTCGGCTACTACAGCGGCCACGGATCCTGGGCGCCGATCATGGGCGTCGGCTACTCCAAGGCGATCAGCCAGTGGAGCAAGGGCGAGTACTCGAGCGCGAACAACAAGGAAGACGACTTCGCGGTGGTCGGGCAGAACGGCCTGGCGCTGCGGGCGGACGACCACGGCAATGGCACCTCGGACGCGACCGCGCTCACGGTCGGCACTGCGGTCAGCGGCATCTACGCCAACGACTCCGACGTCGACACCTTCCGGGTCGACCTGTCCGCGGGCACCTTCACCTTCGCGGCCAACTCGGCGGCGGTCGGTGGCGATCTGGACATCAAGCTGCAGTTGCTCAATGCGTCCGGCGCCGTCGTCGCGACGGCCGACCCGGCATCCGGGCAGACCAACTCCGGTACGCCGACCGGCCTGAGCGCGAGCATCAGCCGTCAGGTGAGCGCCGGGCGGTACTACCTGCGCGTCGAGAACACCGGCTACGGCAACCCGCTGAACACCGGCTACTCGACGTACGGCAGCCGCGGCGCGTACTCCGTCAAGGTCACCGCCGGCTGACCCACCTAGTTGTGGCCCGGGACATGTGGACGCTCGGCCCGTCCACATGTCCTCGGCTACGTCCACGGGGGGACGTAGTTCTGGGGGGAATCCTGTGAGGAGGATTCCGAATGATCAGCAAATTCCGCCGTACCGGTGCGCTTGTAGGTGCCGGTGCCGTCGTCTTCGGAGCGCTGGCAGTTGTTGCCGGCAACCAAGCCGACGCGCAACAGCAACCGCTCGACCAACTGCTCGGCCAACCCACTCCTGGCAAGACCGCGCTGGTGAACCTGCAGTCGCAGCTTGCAGAAGTTGCCCAGCGCAACGGTCTCTCCGAGGCCCGGCTGCGGGACACGCTCGCCACCGACAAGACCGCCTGGCTCGACTCGGCCGGCCGGCTGTTCTTCCGTGAGCCCGTCCTGACCCCCGCGCAGAAGGCTCCTGAGGCATCACCGCGCTGGGCGACCGAAGCCGTCGCCGCCGCCGAGGGGTCAGCCTTCGAGCTGCACAGCAAGCCTGGCTCGAACCGGGTGCTCTACCTGGACTTCGACGGGCACACCATCACCGGCACCGCGTGGAACGCCGACAAGGCGATCGACCCGGTGAACGTCTCGGCGTACGACACCGACGGGAACCCAGCGGTGTTCGGGACGGCCGAGCAGGACGTCGTACACGAGGTGTGGGCGCGGGTTGCGGAGGACTACGCCGCCTTCGATGTCGACGTGACGACGCAGCAGCCGTCGCAGGACGCGATCAACCGGACGAGCACCACCGACCAGCAGTACGGCACGCGCGTACTGATCGATCCTGACACCTGGTACCAGTCGGGCTGCGGTTGTGGCGGTGTCGCCTACATCGGTGTCTACGACAACTCGAGCCAGCACGACTACTACCAGCCCGCGCTGGTGTTCACGAAGGGCGTCGGTACCGGCGCGAAGAACATCGCCGAGGCCGCGTCGCACGAGGCCGGTCACAACGTCGGCCTCGGCCACGACGGCACCGCCTCCGTCGGGTACTACGAGGGCCACGGCTCCTGGGCGCCGATCATGGGCGTCGGCTACTACCGCGGCATCAGCCAGTGGAGCAAGGGCGAGTACGCCGGCGCCAACAACCCCGAGGACGACTACTCGGTCATCGGTACCCACGGCCTCGCCCTGCGTACCGACGAAGCAGGTGACACCACTGGCGCAGCTGCAACGCTCGCAGTCGGCGTCACCGCCAACGGCTTCATCGCCGCCGAGACCGACACCGACGTCTACCGCGTAGACGTCACCACCGCTGGCAACTACACCGCCACCGCGAGCGCGGCAGCCATCGGCGCCAACCTCGACATCAAGCTCGACCTACTCAACTCCGCCGGCACGGTAGTCACCTCAGCCGACCCAGCCTCCGGCCAGTCCAACGCCGGCACCCCGACGGGTCTGAGCGCCACCGTCACCAGCACCCTCCAGCCCGGCACCTACTACCTCCGCATCGACAACGTCGGCTACGGAGACCCCCTCAACACCGGCTACTCCACCTACGGCAGCCGAGGCGCCTACGCCTTGGCCATCAACCCGTCCTAACTCTCCGGCTCCCGCCCTCACCCCGAGGGCGGGAGCACTTCAATGCCGCGCTCCAGCAGCAGGGCACGGAGAGTGCCGTGCCCCTGGCTCAGGTCCCACCGCTCAGCAACGAACCCAACACTTCTCGCGGCTTCGACGTTGGGCAGGCTGTCGTCGATGAACAGAGTGCTCGAGGGCTCAGCCCCGATCCGTCGCGCCGCCGCCACGAAGAAGCCCGGATCCGGCTTGGCGACGCCGAGGTCATAGGAGTAGCAACTGACGTCGAAGAGGTCGTCGTAGCCGAGAGTCGTCCGCATGTGTCCGCCGCGGTACTTCTCCTGGTTCGTGCCCAGGTGCACGCCATAGCCCTTCTTTCGAAGGGCTTCCACGATTGCGAACGACTCCTCCACCGGGACGATCCGATGCCACACGTCCTGGTAGACGACCTCGACAGGAGTCTCCACCCCGTACTCCGCGAGCGTTGCCGCCAGCAACGGCAGGTAGTCGCCGTGTCCCGCGAGCATCGGGAGCTCGTCCTTCCAGGTCCGGTGCAGGAACTCCCGCGTGCTGTCGCCGAGGTAGGGCTCCATCGCCGCGTACCAGCCACCGGGCAGGTCCTGCAGGACCCCGTCAGCATCGAAGAGCACATGCCGAATCGGACCCATCAGTGCGCGCCTCGCTGGAGGCCGAGGGTCGCTATCAGGTCTTCGTGAAGCTCGAACCACACGGTATGGCAGGAGTCAGCCCCGGTCCGATCAACCCAACTGCCGTCCCCGGATCGCACCCGGTCGACTGCCGCAGCGAACCTAGTGTCATACCCGCGGAACCGCTCCAACACGGCACTCGCCCGGGTGGAGATCCCCTGAAGCTCCTGCCCCAGACTCTCCAATTCCCCAATGACCTTCCGATCCCAGTCCACCTCGCTGTGATCGTTGAAGGCGAGCGCGTCGGTCGCCGTCGGCCGGATCTGCCAGTCAGTACAGGCCTGCTGCAACCGCCCGTTGAGCGGCAGAAACCCCTCATAGACCTCCTGAATCACCTCGCGCCCACCCACCTGCTCAAGCTCCGCCGCCAGTTGCCGCTCGTTCTCCACCCGCCCAGCGTCGGTCAGCGACCACCCACCAGACCCAGCAAACTCACTCCAGCCGATCCACCCATAAGCCTGGTAGTCCAACAACAAATCCGCGACCACCTCCTGACCAAGCCCAAACCTCCCCGCAACGCCCCGATCATCAGCCACACCCTTAAGCCGAACCCCATGCAGCACCAACAACCCCGCCACAGAACCCACCGCCCGCCGAGCCATCCCCCGACCGCCCCCATCCCCCTCGCCGCCACGACCGCCACCATCACTGCTGCCGGCGCTGCTGCCACGATCACCGCCACTGCCGCCGCTGCGACCGGTACCGCTGCCCTCGCCGCCGCCCCCATCACCACGACCGCCCCCATCACCGCTGCCGCCGCCACTGCCGCCCTCGCCGCCACCGCCGCCGCGACCGGTATCGCCGCCCTCGCCGCTGCGACCGCCACCGCCATCGCTGCTTCGGCTGTCGCCACTGGTGCTGCCGCTGCCGCCGAGGGGGCCAGTCAGCGGTACTGATGGGTCTGTCACGGTGTGGGTCCTTCTGTTGGGCGGCTGTTGCGGGCGGTGAGGCGGTCGAGGCGTTGCTGGCAGGCTTGTGGCGAGTTGAGCCCCAGCGCACCGGCCATCTGCGCCCAAGTCAGCCCAAGACCCCGCGCGGCGAACAGCAGCCCAGTCTCCAGTTGATCGATCTCCGCCCTCGCCGCCGGCAACAACTGCAACGCTGCAACCACCGCGTCGCTCATCTCCCGGTCCGCATCGGCTCCCGCGCCGAACTCCGCCGAACCCGACCGCCACAGAAAGAACTGCAAGAGATCAACCGCCGACGGCGGCATCTTCCCCACCTGCCACGGCCGCCGCCCAAGCTGATCAGCCCCGGCCGTCAGCAACACCTCCCGAGCCGCCCGCTCCAGCTCGGCCTGCTCCTGATCGCCACTGCCACCCGCACCCACGTTGCGCTCCACCCCGAAACAGTCCATCATCAACAAAACGTTGTCAACATTCTGTTGAAGTCGACGACTCGATGAACGCACCGGTGTTGAGGTCGAGGCTCGACGATCACGAGGAGACCCCGTTGATCATCCCGCTCGCCGAAGCCACGCCAGCCAACTCCGGCACCAAGGCGGCCGTCCTAGGCCGCCTCCTCCGAGCCGGCTTCCCAGTCCCACCCGGCTTCGTCATCCCCATCAACACCCACCGAACCGCCACCACCCACCCCGACCCACCCAAACCACACCCCCTCCCCAACCCCAACGAGACCCCTCGGCCAGCCGAAGACCACGCGGTACCCGCGGGGTCGATCGAGGAGCAGGCCGTGCCCGGGTGGTCGGTCGAGGAGCGGGCCGTGCCCGGGGTGTCGGGCGAGGACCAGACGGTGCCTGAGGGGTCGGGCGAGGGGCAGGCAGCGCCGGCGATGTTGGTCGAGGAGCAGGCGGCGCCTGGGCGGTCGGGCGAGGACCAGGCGGTGCCTGGGCGGTCGGGCGAGGAGCAGGCTGTGCCGACGGGGTTGGTCGAGGGGGAGGCCGTGCCTGGGCGGTTGGTCGAGGAGCGGGTCGTGCCCGCGGGGTTGGACGAGGAGCAGGCTGTGCCCGCCGGGTCGGTAGAGGGCGCGGCCGTACCGGAGGGGTGGGACGAAGGGCAGGCGCTGCTGGCGGGGTCGGTCGAGGACCACGCGGGGTTCGTTGACGAGCCGGCCACGCTGGCGGTGCCGGCGGGGTTGGTTGAGGAGTTGGGTGGGGTGTTGGAGGGGTGGGGGGATGAGCCGGTGGCGGTGCGGTCGTCGGCTGTGGGTGAGGACGGCTCGTCGGCTTCGGCGGCGGGACAGTACGACAGTTTCTTGGGGGTTCGGGGTGTGCCGGTCGTTGTCGACAGGGTGCGGGCGATCTGGGGTTCGCTCTGGGGGCGCCGTGCGGTGGCCTACCGCCGGGCGTTTGGACAGGAGCCGGGGCAGCCGGAGGAAACCGCGCCGGGGATTGCGGTCATCGTGCAGCGGCAGGTGCGTGCGGACGTTGCGGGAGTGCTGTTCACGGCCGACCGGCGGACCCCCGACGACAGCACGCCCACCGCAGTGCTGGAGGCGTCCTGGGGGTTGGGGGAGAGCGTGGTTCAAGGGTTGGTCACCCCGGACGCTTACACCTTGACCATCTCCGGCGTCCTTACCCGTCAGCTCGGCACGAAGGCCACCCGTCGGGACGCTGGGCCTGCGGGTGGGGTCGTGGTCAGTGAGGTCTCGCTTGAGGAGCGTGAGCGGTTCTGTCTTGATGAGGGGCTGGTTCGGCGGGTGGTGGAGTTGGGCCGGGCTGTCGCGGATGAGCTTGGTGGTCCGCAGGACATCGAGTTCGCGGTGGAGGGCGAGCGGGTCTGGCTTCTGCAGGCGAGGCCGATCACCGCTCCACTCACGGTCGTCGACCCGGTGGAGGAAGAGCCCGGCGTACTACGCGGAGTCGGTGGAAGCCCGGGAGTCGCGACCGGGCCTGCTCGGGTGGTGGAGGGGGTTGGGGACTTCGGGCGGGTTGAGAAGGGGGACGTCTTGGTCTGCCGGTTTACGGATCCCGCGTGGACTGCCTTGTTCGGGGTGGTTGCGGGAGTGGTGACCGAGGTGGGTGGGCGATTGTCGCATGCGGCGATCGTTGCTCGGGAGCATCGGATTCCTGCTGTGCTTGGGGTTGCCGGCGTGATGAGTGCGGTGGAGGACGGGCAGGTGATCACGGTTGCTGGGAACACCGGCATGGTCAGCGTTCCAGGTCTCTTACAGCCGTAGCGGCGCCGGCCGGGGTGGGGATCTTGGCTATGGCGGCGGGAGGGGCCGGCGTACCGGCGGTTGGCGGGCTGACGCCGGCGAAGGCGTGTGCGGCGGCTTGGTGGGAGTCGGCCGGAGTAAGTCGGTGCGCTCCAGTTGAGGACTCAGCTGGCGCAGGCAGTTTTGGTGGGATGGGCAGGGTCGTTGGTGGGTTGAGCGAGGTCGGTGGGGTCAGGTGGATTCGGGTGCGGGGCGGGGTTGGGGTGTAGTGGCGTTCGGCGGTGGCTAGCTCCTGGTGGAGGAAGGTCAGGGTTCTGGTGGTGGCGGCGTGGGAGCGGGAGGCGGCGAAGCCTCGGGGGAGGGGTTCGTAGAGTTCCAGGCCTTTGAAGGATGAGCGCAGGGCTTGTTCGAGGTGGAGGCGGACGGTTGGAGCCTGGTCGGATGGGACCAGGTGCGGCAGTTGGGTGGAGTGATAGATCCGGGTGACTGCCTGATGCCATTGGCCTTCGGCGGTTTGGCGGTTGAGCAGGGCTAGGGTTTCGCCGGCTGGTGCACCGGAGAGTCGGTCCAGGTCGGAGGCGAAGAGGCGGACGCCGGGGACGAAGGCGGCGTACGACGGTTCGCTGCGGACGTGAAGGATGCCGGGGGCAACTTTGTCGATGCCGAGCTCGCGGATGTAGTCGTTGAGATGGTCGTGCGCCCAGGCCTCGGCGACACCCTCCTCCAGGGCCCGGCTGCCAGGGAGTTTGAAGGCGGCACGCGCCGCCTCCTGCGTCGCACCTGCTGGGCCGAGAAAATGCGATTGCTCGTGCAGCAGCGTCACCAAGGCCTCGCGACAGCGGAGCAGCTCGGCCTCGGTCCGCGGCTCGCCCGCGCGGTCATACAGATCCCGCAGGGGTTCGAGGATGCAGTCGCGGTCGAGATGCAGCGTGCCGTCCCAGTGCGCCAGGCCGAGGATTCCCTCACCGGCTTCGACGATCTCGCCGTTCCACGCGGTCTGGTCGGCGCCGCTGATCCTCAGCGCCGCCCACGCGTGCTGCTCCAGCAGGTCTTCGAGTGAGGCGATCACGGCTTGAGCGCCAGGGCCACGCGGATCAGGGAGTCCACGGATCGTCGCAGGTTGGTCTGCTCCTGCGGGTTCTCGCAGGTATCCGCGCGCCGGCGCAGATCGGCGATCAGCTGCTGGGTACGGATGTAGCGATCTTCAGTGGATTCCATGGCTGTCCTCCCGGGAGATTGGTCTCACCGGGGAACATATGGACTTTCACGCCACGCTCAGCCGTGGACTTCCCAGCTGTGGATAACCCTCAGAACAGGGTCGGCGGCTCCGCCGGCACAGCTACCGGCGACGGCAACGCCGGTACCAGCTCAGGTACCAGCGCACGGACGTCGTCGTAGAACCGCCGAGCCAGCGCAAGCGCCTCGACGTTGTCAGGCGTGTGCAGGAAGACGGTCGGCGACCGCCCTTCGCGCAGCCACGACGCAGTCTGATCCGCGAGGTAACGCCAGCCTGCCGCGGTCACCTCGACGTCGTCCCGCCCGATGTACCGCACGATCGGGTACTGCGTCAGTGCCCGCGTCCGGCGAGGCAACCGCGGCTTGTTCAGCCAGGCCTCCCGCTCGCCATAACTCGAAGCAGCCGTCCCGAACAGCGTCACGGTGTCGAACGGCACCCACTCGGCACCCACTTGCCCGAGCACCTGCTCGAGTTGCTGCGTCACCCGTTCGTCGGAGAAGAACGCCGGATGCCGTACTTCGACCGCGTACCTGAACGCCGACGGCGCCCGGCGAAGAAACGCCGCCAACGCCCCCAGCTCGGACGGACCGAAGGACGCCGGCAACTGAATCCACAACGCATGCGCGCGAGACCCGAGCGGCCGCATCGCCTCGAGAAACGTCCGCAGCTCCGCGTCGGCCGCGTCATGCAGCCGCAGGTCATGCGTGATCACCTTCGGCAGCTTGAGTACGAAGCGGAAATCAGCCGCGACCTGCGCGGCCCACATCTCCACCGTCGCCCGCGCCGGTGTCGCGTAGAAGGTCGTGTTGCCCTCGACCGCGTTGCACCAGGTCGCGTACGCCTCCAGCCGCTCGGAGGCAGGCAGCGGATGCGGCAGGAACCGCCCGTTCCACGGCGTGTGCGTCCACATCGCGCACCCCACATGCAGCTGCATGAGCCAAGACGCTACCGAACCCCACCGACAAGCCCCGGCAACGAACCCGACCTTTTGGCTGCCACCGAATCGTGGCAGACCCAGCCCCCACACCCCGAGCCTTCCTTCGTGCCCTCATCCGCACGGGGCCTCGGAACAAGGAGACGTCATGGACCAATCTGTCACCCGCCGCGCAGCAAGCCTGCTCGCTGCCGCAGCCGCGATCGTCGCCGTACCGGGCGCCGCCAACGCAGCCACAACAGCCACCGCAACCAACCAGACGCAAGCCAAGACCTGCGCCCAGAAGTTCGACCAGGCGCAGCGCACCGACATGGAGTCGTTCCGCGACTTCGACCGGGACAAATGGCTCGCCGGGCACGACAAGGGCGTGGTGAGCATCGTGGCGGACGGTCGCGTCCGGGTCGGCCTGGACGCGGTGGCCGAGGCGAGCAAGCCGCGCTTCATCAGCAAGGACTCGGTCTGGTCGTGGACCGAGCTGACCCGCAAGGTCGACGGCTGCAAGACCGGCTTCATCGTCTACACCACGAAGTACGCTATTCCGCGCCTCGACTACTGGTTCACGGCCGTCACAGCGGTCACCTACGAGTACAAGCACGGCCGCTGGCTGACCGTCCTCGACCAGGGCACGTTGCTCGAAGAACACGTCGGTTCAGCCGGATAAGGCGAGGAGAACGCCATGATCGAGCTGGAGCTGACGGTGCAGGACCTCACCAAGGTCCGGCTCACCAGTGACGCCGTCTGGGAGACGACGGCGAGTCTGACGCTCATCAACCACCGGCAGCACTTCCAGCTGCATCGGCACCTGCAGCCGCGGGTGCCGCGCGACCCGGACTTCGACCTGGCCCTGTTGCTCGAGCTCACCCAGGCGGATCACTTCATCCCCGATCTCCTCGGTCCGATGCCCTCGGCCCGCCCGGCCCATCCACTCGACCAGTTCGCGCGGCTCGCCTCGATGGACGAGCAGGTCCTCGACTCGGATCTGCGCGTACTACGTGAGCTCGGCTCGCGAATCGGGCGGATGCGCTGTCGCGAGTACGCCGAACGCACAGCCGAGGCCATGGCGGCGTACTGGTCGGCAGTACTGGAGCCCTTGTGGGAGCGGATCGAGGCGATCACCGGTGCTGACATTGCTCACCGGTCGGTCGCACTGGCCTCGGACGGACTCGAACGAGCGCTGGACGAGCTGCACGACGCAGTCACCTGGGCAGGGGACGGCCTGAGTCTCGCCCTAGGCCAGGGGCAGGTCCGGCTGCCGTCCACCGGCCAGGGGCTGTGGTTGCTGCCACTGGTCTTCCGGGGGCCGGGTGTGATGCTCGCGGACAACTCCACCCCACCAGTGATCGCGTACTCCGCGCGCGGCGCCGGCCAGCTCTGGGAACGCCCGGTCGAGTCGATCATCGGCGGCCTGGACGCCCTCATCGGCCATTCCCGGGCAGCGATCCTCGCGCGACTCAGCGTGCCACTCTCCACGACCTCCCTGGCCGAGTCCCTCCGTCTCAGCCCGGGCACCGTCAGCCAGCACCTCGCCGTACTCGTCTCAGCCGGCCTGTGCAGCTCCCGGCGAGACGGCAAGAGAGTCCTGTACTCCCGTACGCCGCGCGCCGACCTACTACTCGACATAGACGCAGCCCAGGCCCGCTGACCAACCAGACAGGAGATCCCAGCTCGACGATGGAAGGCCGCCCTGCTCGAGACGAGCAGGGCGGCCTTCCGTAGTACAGGCGCTAGCTCAGCGCTCGACCTCGCCCTTGATGAACTTCTCCACCAGGTCGCGGCAGACGTCGTCGGCGTACTGCTCCGGCGGCGACTTCATGAAGTACGACGAGGCGGACAGGATCGGGCCGCCGATGCCGCGGTCCTTGGCGATCTTCACCGCGCGGATCGCGTCGATGATGATGCCGGCCGAGTTCGGCGAGTCCCAGACCTCGAGCTTGTACTCCAGCGACAGCGGCACGTCGCCGAAGTTGCGGCCCTCGAGCCGGATGAAGGCCCACTTGCGGTCGTCCAGCCAGGCCACGTAGTCCGACGGGCCGATGTGCACGTTGCGCGGGTCGATCTTGTCGACCAGCTGCGAGGTGACGGACTGGGTCTTGCTGATCTTCTTGGACTCCAGCCGGTCGCGCTCCAGCATGTTCTTGAAGTCCATGTTGCCGCCGACGTTCAGCTGGTAGGTCCGGTCGACGGTGACGCCGCGGTCCTCGAACAGCTTGGCCAGCACCCGGTGGGTGATGGTGGCGCCGATCTGCGACTTGATGTCGTCGCCGACGATCGGCACGCCCGCCTCGGTGAACTTGTCCGCCCACTCCTTGGTACCGGCGATGAACACCGGCAGGGCGTTGACGAACGCGACCTTGGCGTCGATGGCGCACTGGGCGTAGAACTTCGCCGCCTGCTCCGACCCGACCGGCAGGTAGCAGACCAGTACGTCGACCTGCGCCTCACGAAGCGCCGCGACGACGTCGACCGGCGCCGCGTCGGACTCGGTGATGGTCTCGCGGTAGTACTTGCCGAGGCCGTCCAGGGTGTGACCGCGCTGCACGGTGACACCGCTCGGCGGTACGTCGCAGATCTTGATCGTGTTGTTCTCGCTGGCGCCGATCGCGTCGGCGAGGTCGAGGCCGACCTTCTTGCCGTCCACGTCGAACGCGGCGACGAACTCGACGTCGCGGACGTGGTAGTCGCCGAACTGGACGTGCATCAGACCGGGGACGCGCTCGTCGGGCTTCGCGTCGCGGTAGTAGTGCACGCCCTGGACGAGCGAGCTGGCGCAGTTGCCGACACCGACGATCGCTACGCGGATCGAAGTCATCTGGAACTCCTTAGTTGGGGGGTGGAACAGGCGGTTGGTGCTCTTCAGGGGGCCGCTGCCGGCTGCGTTCGCCGTCGATCAGCTCGTTCAGCCAGCGGACCTCGCGCTCGGCCGACTCCAGGCCGTGCCGTTGCAGCTCGAGGGTGTACGCATCGACCCGCTCCGCGGTCCGGCTCATCGCGGCCGAGAAGTTGGCCAGCCGTTCCTCCATCCGGGCCCGTCGGCCCTCGAGGATGCGCAACCGGGTGGCCGGATCGGTCCGGCCGAAGAACGAGAACCGGACGCCGAACGTGTCGTCCTCCCACGCCGACGGTCCGGCGTCGTGCATCGCTTGGGCGAAGTGGTCCTTGCCGTCGGCCGTGATCGTGTAGACGATCTTCTGCCTCCGGCCGGCGTCCGGCGTACCGGCGTCGGCGGAGATCAGTCCGTTGCGGAGCATCGCCTTCAGACCCGGGTAGAGCGATCCGAACGACAGCACGCGACCCCAGCCGAACTGGGCGTTGACGCGCTTGCGGAGCTCGTAACCGTGCATCGGCGCTTCGTGCAACAGGCCGAGTACGGCGAGTTCCAGGACCCCACTGCGGTTTCCCATGACCCACCTCCCTCGACCATTTTGTCATGGTTTGTCATGACCTGATGTATCGAGTTGATACATCGCTCCGCCACTGTAAGCACCGGGGTCGACTGTGGACAACTCCTGACAAAGACGGGCTTTGTTAGCTATCCCACGACCCGCTGCGACAAAACCTGTTACGTCAGGCGCTGATCTGCGTTAATCAGCTGACACAGAGTCGTGGGCCAGGAGCGGAGGGTCATGGCGGACAGCCATGGGAAGCACGCGAAGCACGGCACCGAGGGCGAGGGCCCGTTGGCCCGGACCGCGCTGCGCTTCACCGCCTTCACCGAGAAGTGGTTGCCCGACGCGTTCGGGTTCGTGCTGGTCGGTACTTTCGTGGTGCTCGTCTTCGGGCTGATCACCGGCGAGCCGCTGCTGAAGCGCCCCGACGACCCCGCGGCGACCAAGGGCTACGGAATGGTCGACGCCTGGGGGCTCGGGTTCTGGAGCCTGATCACCTTCACGCTGCAGATGGCGATGATCATCATCGGCGGGTACGCCGTGGCCACCAGCGGCCCGGTCGCCCGGCTGATCACCCGGCTGGCCCGGATCCCCAAGTCACCCCGTACCGCGGTGGCCTTCGTCGCAGCGGTTGCGATGCTGGCGTCGTACCTCAACTGGGCCTTCAGCCTGATCTTCGCCGCCATCCTGGCCCGTGAGGTCGCCCGCAATGTCCCCAAGGCCGACTACCGGGCACTGGGAGCAATGGCGTTCCTGGGGCTCGGCACGGTCTGGGCACAGGGCCTGTCCGGCTCGGCGGCTCTGCAGGTCGCGAGTGCGAGCAGTAGTCCCGGTCCGGTCCAGGAGGTGATCCGGGCGGGTGGTCATGCCAGTGGGCTGATCCCGCTCAGCGACACCATCTTCACCTGGCAGGCGATCGTCGCGACGCTGATCGTGTACGCCGTGGGCGTGACGATGGCGTGGTTCGTCGCACCCGGGGAGGGCAACGCCAAGACGGCCGAGGACATCGGTATCGAGCTACGGCCGCTGATCGGTCGCGGTTCGCCATACAACGGGCAGCGAGACAACGGGCAGCGAGCCAACGGGAAGCGGGTGGATGGCGCTGAGGACGAGCAGCGCCGGCCGGGTGACTGGCTGGAGCACTCGCCGCTGTTCAGCCTGCTGGTCGTCCTGCTTGGGGCCATCTACCTGGTGCGGTACTTCGAGGGCAAGAGCTTCTTCAACGCGCTCGACCTGAACACGGTGAACCTGATCCTGTTCCTGCTGGCCATGCTCCTGCACTGGCGTCCGTGGCGGATGGCCCGGGCGGTGCGTGACGGGGCGCCGGCGGCGGCCGGAGTGCTGCTGCAGTTCCCGTTGTACGGGGGCATCTTCGGCATGATCGCCTACACCGGCATCTCGGCCCGGTTGGCCGGGTGGCTGGTACAGGCGAGCAACCAGTTCTTCTTCCCGCCGCTGGTGGCGATCTACTCGTGCGTGCTGGGCGTGTTCGTGCCCAGTGGCGGCAGCAAGTGGGTGATCGAGGCGCCGTACGTGCTGGACGCGGCCAACCAGCTGCATGTCGACGCGGGCTGGATGGTCGTCGTGTACGACCTGGGCGAGGCCAGTGCGAACCTGCTGCAGCCGTTCTGGATGTTGCCGACGCTGGCCATCCTCGGACTCAAGGCGCGCGACATCATGGGCTACACCTTCACCATGTTCCTGGCTTGCTTCCCCGCCGCGTTGATTGCTGTGACGCTCCTCGCACCGCACGTGACTGGCTGAGTCGGCAGTGACCGGTACCGGCGGCTACGATCCAAGGCGGAATAGGGACCGTTACCACATCCGCCGTACTCTGTGACGCAATGACTTCAGCGAGATCGTCGAGGATTGCACTGTGAGTGAAGGTCGTAGGAAGGCTCCTACCCGCGCACGCCGCAAGAAACACTGGGCACTGAGAGTAGCGGGCTGGTTGCTGGCACTGTTCTTCCTCGGTGTGATCGGCGTGGTCGCGGCCTTCTTCATCGGGTACCAGACCACCGACATCCCGGACCCCAACAAGGAGTTCGCGGCGAACACGACCACGGTCTACTACTCGGACGGCAAGACCGTGATGGGCACCTTCTATGAGCAGAACCGCCGCTCGGTGCCGCTGGAGCAGATCCCCAAGTACGTCCAGGACGCGATGATCGCCGCCGAGGACCGGACCTTCTGGACCAACCCGGGCGTCTCGCCGTCCGGCATGGCGCGGGCCGCGTTCAACATCGCCCGCGGCCAGCAACTGCAGGGTGGTTCCACGATCACCCAGCAGTACGTGAAGATCATGTACCTGAACCAGGAGCGGACCTTCTCGCGGAAGTTCTCCGAGCTGTTCATCGCCACCAAGCTCAGCCGGTCCCAGGACAAGAAGTCGATCCTCGAGGGCTACCTGAACACCATCTACTTCGGCGAGGGCGCGTACGGCGTCGCGGCCGCGGGTGAGGCGTACTTCAGCGTCCCCGACCCGAACAAGCTGAGCGTTCCGCAGGCTGCCTTCCTCGCAACCGTTCTGAACAATCCGACCCGGTTCGACCCGGACAACAAGTCGGCGGCCGCGCAGAAGCGGATCCTGGAGCGGTACCAGTACGTCATCGACGGCATGCGGCAGAGCGGCACGATCACGGACACGAAGGCGGCGGCGTACGGCGCGAAGCTTCCGGAGATCAAGAAGCCGAAGAAGTCAGGCGGCAAGTACCAGGGCCCGAACGGCTTCCTGCTCGACATGGCCAAGAAAGAACTCGCGAAGCTCGTCCCCCAGGACCAGATCAGCGGCGGCGGCCTGAAGGTCATCACCACCTTCGACGTGAACAAGCAGAACGCGATCGTGCGGGCCGGTGAGGAGGAGCTGCCGAAGAAGCGGGAAGGCTTGCACGTCGGTCTCGCCTCGGTCCGGCCGGGCACCGGCCAGCTGGTCGCGATGTACGGCGGTCCCGACTACCTGAAGAGCCAGTTGAACTGGGCCACCGCCAAGGGCCGGCCCGGCTCGTCGTTCAAGCCGTTCGCCGTCGCGGCCGCGCTGCAGGACGGCCGGAGCATCTACGACACCTTCCAGGGCGACAGCCCGATCATTGTCCAGGGCAAGAAACTCAACAACGAGTTCGACGACGACTACGGTGACGTCGACCTGCTGGAGGCGACCGAGCAGTCGATCAACACCGCCTTCTACGACCTGGTCGACAAGCAGATGGAAGACGGCCCCTCGAAGGTGGTCGACGCAGCCGAGGCCGCCGGCATCCCGAAGACCTCCGACCTCGAGCGCGGCCGGAACAACCCGTCGACCGTGCTCGGCCCGGACCCGTACGCGGCGCCCGTCGACATGGCCAACGCCTACGCGACCTTCGCCGCCGGCGGTAAGTTCGTGCCGCTGCACGTCCTGAAGTCCGTCACCGGCCCGAACTTCAAGACCTGGACGGACCAGAAGGAAATCATCGCGAAGAAGGCGAAGCAGAACTTCACGCCCGAGGTCGCCAACATGGTCAATTACGTCCTGCAGAACGTGGTCGACGGCAAGCACGGCACGGGCGACAAGGCGAAGGCCCTCGACCGACCGGTGGCGGGCAAGACCGGCACTGCTGGTGGTACCGCCCTCGAGCACCGCAAGGCGAACGCCGCGTGCGATGGCTGTAAGGAAGGCAAGGACACCCTGACGTCGTGGTGGGCCGGATACACGCCACAGCTGTCCACGGCGGTGCTGTACCGGGCTGGTGCGACCGGTGAAGGCGACCTCGACCCGTACAGCAGCGACAAGGCGTTCTTCGGTGGCAACTGGCCGGTAAGGACCTGGCTCGCCTACATGGAGCCGGCTCTCGCGGGCACGTCGCCCGAGGAGTTCGCGCCGGCCGACGAGGAAGCGATCAAGGACAGCCCGACGCCGACCTTCACGCCGACGCCGACGTTCACGCCGACGCCGACCAACACCCCGCCCCCGTCGAACACGCCGCCGCCGTCGTCGAACACCCCGCCGCCGCCCAGCAATACCAACAGTCCGACGCCGCCCACCCCGACGAACACCAAGACCACGAAACCACCGGGCTGGCCGCCGATCCCCACCAAACCGACCAAACCGACCAACACCCCCGAAACACCGGGCGGCGACGGCCAGTAGCTCCAGAAGACGGCATCCCATCACCGGGGTGCCGTCTTCATTTTGTGGCCACAGGCAACTTTGTGGCCGCCTGCAACAACGTGCAAAATGCTCCGGTTTCGTTGCTGCTGGATCCGCCCGCTGCCTAATCTTGCGGCCGTGCCGATCCCCGCGATCGGCCTCCCATCGCCCGACGAAACCGGAGTACCGCATGCCTTTCGCCACCACCTCCCCTCGCCGCCTCGCTGCCGGCCTCGCCGCGGCAACCTTGCTGGCGGGAGGTTCGCTCGCGATGGTCGCACCGGCCGCGCAGGCGACGACACAGGCTGTCTGCACCTCGGCAGTGGACAGCAAGGTGGACTACGAGGACAGTGCCGGCCGGCTGGCAGCGACCGTCTACGACTACCGGTCGTCGAACGGCGACTACACCTGCGTCAAACTCGTTGCCCGAGGCATCTACAACGGCATGAGCAAGTACATGAGCCTGACGGTCTGCGCCGACGGCAACAACTGCAGCACCGACGCCGGCACCTTCAAGCAGTACGCCGGCCCGATCAACAAGAAGGACTTCTGCGTCTCGGTGCGCAGCATCATGCGCAATTCCGCCGGCGCCACCATTGTGGACGACCGGATCGCCATGGGTTCCTGCGACTGATCGGTCGACGACGAAGCGGTGGGATCGATGCCGGTCCCACCGCTTTTCGCAGCCCGCAGCAACGAGCGCAGCCGAGAGGGATTCAATGGACGAGATGGTGCTGAAAGCCCAGAAATGGGTGAATGCGACCTACGGAGGCGTCTCCGGGTACGTCGCCGCGCCCGAGACGGGCAAGACCGGTTGGGCGACGATGTACTCGCTGACCCGGGCTCTGCAACACGAACTCGGGATCACGGCGCTGTCCAACAGCTTCGGCCCCGGAACGCTCAGCGCGTTGATCGCGCACGGCGACATCGGCGCCGATGAGCCGAACCAGAACCTGGTGAAGATCATCCAGTGCGGCTGCTACTGCAAGGGCTACAACCCGGCCAGTATGGACGGCAAGTACGACAAATACACGGCACTCGCGATCAACCTGATGATGAACGACCTGGGTCTGCTCGGCCGGGTCAACGGAAAGCTCAGTCCCAAGGTGTTCAAGGCCCTGCTGACGATGGACGCCTACGTGCTGCTGGGCGGCGGCCTGGAGAGCATCCGGACCGTTCAGCAATGGATGAACAACCGCTACTACGACCGGGCGCCGTTCTTCATGATGCCGTGCGACGGGCACTTCTCCCGGGACGTGCAGAAGGCACTGATCTTCTCGCTCCAGTTCGAGCTCGGCCTGACCGACACCCAGGCCAACGGCACCTTCGGCCCCACCACCCAGGCCAACCTGAAGTCTCAGGGTCTGGTCCAACAGGGCTCGTCCGACGGCGCCAAGCAGTTCGTCCATCTCTTCCAGGCCGCGATGCTGTTCAACAACTACGACAGTGGGTTCGACGGAAACTTCAGCGGCGACCTGGCCGGCGAGGTCGGGCTCTTCCAGAAGTTCTCGATGCTGCCGCAGAACGGCCGGGGAGACTTCCAGACCTGGGCCCAGTTGCTGGTCAGCACCGGAGATCCGGACCGCCCCGGAACCGCCTTCGACTGCAGCCTGGACTACATCACTCCGGAACGGGCGGCGACTGTCACCGCAGCGAAGTACGAGACGGTCGGGCGCTATCTGGCGAACGTGCCGGGATCCACCAAGAACAAGAAGATCCAGCCGGGCGAGATCGCCACGATCTTCGACGCCGGTCTGACCCTGTTCCCGATCTACCAGGCGAACGGCCGGGTGGTCACCGACTTCACCTACACGCAGGGTTTCGCCAACGCGCTGGAAGCCCATGACGCCGCGCGCGGCTACGGATTCGAGCCGGCCACCACGCTGTACTTCGCGGTCGACTACGACGCCACCCAGGACGAGATCGAGAGCAACATCGTTCCGTACTTCCACGGCGTCGAGGCGGGGCTGAGATCACGCGGCAAGGTCTACGCCCATGGCGTCTACGGATCGCGGAACCTGTGCGCCCAGGTGAGTTCGGAGACGTACGCGAGGTTCAGTTTCGTCAGCGGGATGTCGACCGGTTTCAGCGGCAACATGGGGTTTCCGCTGCCGCCGAACTGGTCCTTCAACCAGATCCAGACGCTGACGCTCGGCTCCGGCACCGGCAAGATCGACATCGACAAGAACGTCCGCTCGGGGCGCGACCCAGGGGTGCGGTCGATCCGGCACGATGTCCCCGTACTTGCGGAGTTCAACACCTACCTGACCGCCTTGTACGCGGCGGCACTCGACTTCGCCCACGGTGAGGACCAGGGTGCGGACCGGGCGATCGATCTGACGCTGCGGTACCTGCGGCTACCGGAGTACAACGACGCGTACTGGCTCGCCTACTTCCGGCTGCAGCCCGCCGGCGGGCCCTTCACCGCGGTCGCCGATGCCGCCCTGGCCCACGCCGGGTTCCCGACCCGGATGGGCTACTTCACCGAGCCGATGACGTTCGCCGATCTCAAGGTGACGCACTGGGCGGCGT
Source organism: Kribbella sp. NBC_00382 (assembly GCF_036067295.1). Lineage (NCBI taxonomy): Bacteria > Bacillati > Actinomycetota > Actinomycetes > Propionibacteriales > Kribbellaceae > Kribbella > Kribbella sp. NBC_00382. The sequence continues at coordinate 2,249,311 of NZ_CP107954.1, read as the reverse complement.
CCATCGAGTCCGCCCGGACCTGGTCGGACCTCGATCCGGCCGACGAGGCGCACTTCGGTGACCTCGGTGGCTGGGGTGGTGACCTGATCACCTTGTTCGCGGAGTACTGGCGGGTGCGGGAGCAGAACGCCGACGCCTACGTCTGGATTCAGAACAACCTGGGCAAGATCGGCATCGACAACTCGTTCGACAACCGCAATCTGCTCGAGGACATCGACAGCTTCAACCTGGCCCGGTTGCTGCAGGCCAACGGCTCGTTCTCGGCGACGGTCAAGTCCTACTACACGGTCGCCGCGAACACGGCCGAGGTCCGGGTCGCGAAGAGGTTCCGGAACTTCTTGTCCGGCCGGTTCGGGAACAACCAGCAGTCGGTCGCCGACGCCGCCTTGTTCCTGCTGACCGACCCGCTCTACCAAGCCCTGCGGGCCGCGCTGGCCAGAGACATCCCGGACATCTGGGGCGAAGCCACTCACCGGAACACGATCAAGCGATTCTGCTCCGGATTCGCCGACACCCTGCTGGCCCGGACCGGGAACGAAAAGGCGTTGTTCGCCCGAGCGGCCGAACGGCAGCGGCAGCAACTGGAGAGGGGACGACGATGACCACGACAGACCATCCCGACGCAGGCCGGACCGGTTTCTCCCGACGGTCCGTACTCCGGGCCGGAGCCGCCGCGGCCGCCCTCGCAGCGATCCCTGAAATCACAGCGGGGTCGGCGTCGGCCAGCCCGTTGCTGGCGGCAACTTCCGGAGACGCCCAGCCGTGGTCTCCGGCCGGGCGCTCGGTCAGCGCCAACGGCTGGCCGATCGGTTCGTCCGTACGCCGGTCCGTGGTCGGGATCGAAGGGTCGGACGCGACGGTCGAGCTGCTTGGCCGGGCGGATGTCAGCGCCGTACTGCTGCATGTCGCGCGTCGCTTCCACTACGAGGTCGCCGCATTGCCGCCCGGGGGAATCGCCGGATTCCGGCCGCCGGCCAAGTTCGCTTCGCAGCACCAGAGCAACCACTGCTCAGGTACGGCGATCGAGGTGTTGCCGGGGCACTATCCCCTGGGCGTGCAGGGAGGGCTGTACCCCTGGCAGGTGACCGTCATCCGCGACATCGTGGCTGAGTGCCGTGGCGTGGTCCGGTGGGGCGGCGACTATCCCAGGACTGCCGACGAGGGGCATTTCCAGATCGACGTCGCTCCCGGCGATCGCCGGCTGGCAGACCTCGCTGCCGTCTTCACCGGTTACGTCGACCAGCCGGGGTACGGACCGGGTACCGGTGAAGAGTTACCGTTCACGGCCAGTAGCCTGAGGCGCGCCGCAGCCTTCCAGCGTCAGCAGGGTGTGGTGTCCTGACCATCCGTGTCGGGCTCGGACGAGGTGGAGGCGAGGCTGCGATGGCGAGCGCGAACGGCCGGCCGGTCTGGGGGATCCTGGGGCTGGTTGTGGGGCTCGGGTCGCTGGTTCTTGGCGTGGTTGTCTACGCGGTCTTCGCCTTCCTCGTCTATCACCCGATTCGTAGTGACGCGGCGGCCTGCGAGGACGCCAGGCCGGGCCCGCCTCGGGCGCAGGCTCCCGTTGCGGAGCCGGGGTTCTTTCCGATCAGTTCTCGGTGCAGGTGGCCGGGGAGTGAGGCCGAGATCGAGCTGGTGTCCGCCCGGACGACGGTCATTCCGCTGGTACTGATCGGCCTCGGCCTGGGGTCGATGGCAACCGGCGGCGTGATCGTCTCCCGCCGCCCGACCCGGAAGCCGGCTTGAGTCAGCGGCGTCGGCGAGGTTCAGGGGTGGGGTGGCTTGTTCGACTGGGGAATATCGGATGGGGCACGATGGGGGTGTGAAGGCGCCTAGGTGGAAGGTTGCGCGGCGGGGGTTTTGTGCGCAGAAACGGGCGTCTGGTGGTGGCTGAGCGGGCGGCCGAGGATGAGCAGCCGCGGCGGGCTCGGCGGGCCAAGGCGGGGGCGGTGCTGGGGGTTCGGTGGCGGCCGGATGTCACCTTTCGGGAGACGCTTGGGTGGTGGTTGGTCAGCCGGGTCGGGATCTTTGTGCTGTCGATCTCGGCGCCGATGTTGTTCAACCGGGGGACGGACTACCCCAATGTGTGGCACGCCTGGTTGCAGTGGGATGTGTGGCACTTCAAGGCGATCGCGGAGTTCGGGTACAACCATGGAGAGCCGTCGGGGGCTCCGTTGGCGGCGTTCTTTCCGGGGCTGCCTTATCTGATGCGGGTGGTCGGTTGGACCGGGATCGGGCCGGTGGCCGGCGGAGTGGTGGTCTCGCTGGTGGCCAGTGCGGTCGCGGGGGTCTACCTTGCGCGGCTGGCGCAGTACGAGTTTCCGCAGTTGACCAATCTCGGGCCGAAGGCGGCGCTGATCTGGTTCGCGGCGCCGGTCGGGGTGTTTCTCGCGGCGCCGTACACGGAGGCGTTGTTCTGCGCCTTCGCCTTCCCGGGCTGGCTCGCGGCCCGGCAGGGGAGGTGGGCGCGGGCGGCGCTGTTCGTCGCGCTCGCGTCGACGGTCCGGGTGTCGGGCATCTTCCTGATCTTCGCGCTCGGCGTCGAGTTCCTCACTTCGAAGAAACGCGACTGGTACTCCGTGCCGTGGCTCGCGTTGCCGCTCGTGCCGGTGCTCGGCTTCATGGCGTACCTGAAGCAGATCCACGGCTCCTGGTTCGCCTGGCAGGAGGCGCAGGAGAAGGGCTGGGCACGCGAGTTCACCAAGCCGTGGATCTCGCTGATGCACACCGTCGAGGCCGCGACCAAGGGCCACTTCGCGGCTGACCGCAGCGACTGGACCTGGATGTTCCGGGCAGAGCTGGTCGCGCTCGCCGTCGGGCTGATCCTGCTGGCCTGGCTGCTCTGGCGCCACTCCTGGGGCGAGGCCGCCTGGGTGGCGAGCACCATCGCCGCCTTCGTCACCTCGTTCTGGATCTACTCCCTGACCCGCGCCACCCTCCTGTGGTGGCCGCTCTGGATCGGCCTGGCGGTCCTAGCCGAACGAAAACCCTGGCTAGGCCGCCTCTACCTGGCGGTGGCGGTACCCCTGGCAGCCATCTGGGCGGCCGCCTTCTTCACCGGCCGCTGGACCGGCTGACACCCAAATCTGTCCAGGATGTGGACAGATTTGGGTCAAGGCAACCTAAGCGGAGTGCTGCTCGTCAGTACTGGTGTTGGGGTGGCAGGCCGGGCGGGGTCGCCACCCCTCCATAATTTCCCGGCGGAACCTCTCAGGGGCAGGTTCCGCCGGATTTTTCTGTCTCCGGTCAGCCGAAGTTGCGGTCGATCGGCTGGGACGGGGTGACGCTCGGCTTGGTCTGGGCGACCCGCTTGTCGCTCGGGTGGGTGCCCGCCTCGACGCCCTTCAGCGTGCCGAGCAGTTCGAGCTCGGACAGCGTCACGCCGGTAGCGCCGGCCGCCGGAGTCATCACCAGCCGGTACTGCGTGTAGGCCTTCGGCGCGGCCACGCTGAACGACCGCGTGTACGCCGGGAAGGCCCACGACTCACCAGCCCGCTTGTCCACCTCGGTCCACGTGGTCCCGTCGTTCGAACCCTCCAACGTCCACGCCGACGGCGCGACCCCGGTGTTGCCGCTGGTCAGCGTGTACATCGTGACCGGCCGGCCCTGCTGCAGCTGGACGGAAACGGTCGGCGTCGCGCCGGTCAGCGTGACCTGCTTCTTCGAGTCGTTGTCGGTCAGCGCCGAGACGTCCACTCCACCGGCCGAGGTCACCGCACCGGTGTCCTCGGTCGAGTCGCGCCACGTCTTCGGGTCCTCGCCCGGAGTCGTGATCGACGGCGGGGCGTCGTTGCGGCCGGAGCCCCAGGTCGACGGCTGGTCCGTCATGTCGAACTCGATCTTGCCGCCGCTGGCGATCAGGTCGTGCGGCAGGTTGGTCGAGGTCCACGCCTTGCCGTTGACCTTGACGCCCTTCACGTACTTGTTCGTCGCACTGTTGTTCGGCGCGCTGATGGTCAGCTTCTTGCCACCGGACAGCCGGACCGTCGCCTTGGTGAACAGCGGCGCCCCGATCGCGTAGTTCGGCGAGCCGACCTGCAGCGGGTAGAAGCCGAGCATGCTGAACAGGTACCAGGACGACATCTCGCCGTTGTCCTCGTCGCCCGGGTAGCCCTGGCCGATCTCGGAGCCCAGGTACAGGCGGTCGAGCACCTCACGTACCTTCTCCTGCGTCTTCGACGGCTGACCGACGAAGTCGTACATGTACGCGATGTGGTGCGACGGCTGGTTCGAATGCCCGTACTGGCCCATCCGCACGTCCCGCGCCTCGAGCATCTCGTGGATGGTGCCGCCGTAGCCGCCGGTGTGCAGCGCGTCTTCCGGAGTACTCCAGAACTCGTCGAGCTTCTTCGCCAGACCGTCGCGGCCGCCGTACAGGGCAGCCAGGCCGGCGCCGTCCTGCGGGGTCGAGAAGGCCATGTTCCAGGCGTTCGTCTCGGTGTAGTCGTGACCCCAGTCCATCGGGTCGAAGGTGGTCGGCGAGTTGCCCCAGGTGCCGTCACCGTTCTTGCCCTGGAAGAAGTTCAGCGCCGGGTCGAACAGCGTGACGTAGTTGCGCGCGCGGTTCAGGTAGTAGTCGTAGTTGTCCTTGTACTCCTGCTTCCGCGGGTCGTTGCTCTTGGCCGCGTCGTACAGCGCCTTCGACAGATTGGCGATGCCGAAGTCGTTGATGTAGCCGTCCATCGACCAGCTGAAGCCCTCACCGGTGGTGTTGGCCGTGTAGCCCTCGAACACCGAGTGGTCGAGCCCCTTGCGCCCGACGTTGTCCGTCGGCGGCCGGACCGCGGCGTTCTTCAGCGCCGCGTCGTAGGCAGCCTGTACGTCGATGCCCTTGATCCCCTTGAGGTAGGCGTCGGCGAAGGCCACGTCCGAGCTGGTACCGACCATCAGGTTGGCGTAACCCGGCGAGGACCAGCGCGAGATCCAGCCGCCGTCCTTGTACTGCTGGACGAACCCGTTGACCAGATCGGCCGCGTCGTCCTGCGAGAACAGGCTGTACGCCGGCCAGACCGTCCGGTACGTGTCCCAGAATCCGTTGTTCACATAGGTCTGGCCGGTGACGATCTTCGACCCGGTGGTCGTCGGCGTGTCCGCACCGACCTTCGGCGAGGTCGGCGACGCGTAGCTGATCACCGGCTTCGAGGCGGTACCGGTGTTCTCCGAGCCGTTGTTCGGGTAGAGGAACAGCCGGTACAGGTTGGAGTACATCGTGTGCAGCTGGTCGGTCGTCGCGCCGTCGACCTCGATCGTCGACAGCTTGGCGTCCCAGGCGTTCTGGGCCGCGTTGCGGACCTTCTCGAACCGGCTGCCCTCGGCGAGCTCCATCTCGAGGTTCTTCTTCGCCTGAGCGGTACCGAGCAGCGAGGTGGCGATCCGCAGCTGGACCTGCTTCACCGACGGGCCGAAGGAGAAGTACCCGCCGACGTTCGCACCGCCGCCGTTGGAGAGCTTGCCGCTGGCAACGACCTTCTGGTCGACGACGCCGTAGACGAACAGCCGGCCGGCGCCGGTGGACAGGCCGCTCTTCACGTCGCTGTAGCCGGTGACCACACCGGTCGCGGCGTCGAGCGTCAGGCCGCCGAGGTTGCTGGTGTTGTCGAACACCAGCGACGCCTTGCCGGCCGGGAACGAGAACCGCATCATCGCGGCGTGGTCGGTCGGGGTCAGCTCGGCGGCGTTGCCGTTGTCGAAGGTGACGCCGTAGTAGTACGGCCGGGCGATCTCGTTGTCATGGCTGAACGCCCAGGCCCGAGCATCGCGGTTCGCCGTCGGCGTGTCGGCCGTCGACGGCATCACCTGGAAGGTCTGCCGGTCACCCATCCACGGGCTCGGCTCGTGGCTGACCGAGAAGGCCTGGATCTCCGGCTTGTTCTGGTCGTTGTTGCCCTTGGCGTAGTCGTACAGCCAGGAGATCGAGCCGGCGTTCGTCACCGGCGTCCAGAAGTTGAAGCCGTGCGGGACGGCGGTCGCCGGGAAGTTGTTGCCCCGGGAGAAGCCGCCGGTGGAGTTCGTGCCGCGGGTGGTGATCGCCAGGTCGGACGGGTGGTGCCGGGCGGTCAGCTGGGACGCGGCGTCCGAGGTGGTCGCCTTGCTGATCCGGATGTCGTCGATCCAGCCACGGAAGTCGGCCGGGCCGGACGGCTTGTCGTAGCCGACCAGGATCCGTTTCACCGTCTTGCCGGCCGCGACCTTGCCCAGGTCGGCCTCGATGTTGTTCCACTGGTTCGTGGACAGACCCTTGGCGTCGCCCTGACCGCGCGGGCTGAGCTCGAAGCCGTGGTGGTCCTTGGCCTTCAGATCGCTCAGGTAGGTACCGTCGGAGAACGCCAGATCCACGGCGGCGAAGGTGCTCGGGTAGCTCAGGTCACCCTCGACGTGCTCGGGGAAGATCTTGTACCCGAGCTGGGTGTCCGGGCCGACGGTCAGGTCGACGTCGGCGATCTTGTTCCAGGTGTAGCCCCGGCCCTCGGCGGTCTGGCGACCGGCGTACCGGAAGGACTTGACGCCGGTGAAGCCGGTCCGGGCGCGGGCGTTGTACGCGCTGGTCGGGCCGGAGTCCAGGCGCGACTCGGCCGTCTCATCAGGAGGCGGCAGCGGGGCGCCGTTGGACAGGTACCAGTCGGCCAGCTGGACGATGTCCTCGCCGTGGTTCAGCGTGACGTCGAACTTGAAGAACTTGTACGCCGTCTCGTTGGAGAAGCTGTACTCCTTGGTCTGGAACCGGTCGGCGAAGCTCTCGCCGGTCCGGGTGTCCAAGGTGGTCCAGGTCGTACCGTCGTTCGAGCCCGAGACGGTCCAGTTCTGCGGGTCGCGGCCGTCGGCGTCGTTGGCCGAGGTCAGCGCGTACTTGCGGATCACGACCGGCGCCGACGTCTCGTAGGTCAGCCAGCCGGTCGGCTCGAAGACCAGCCACTTGGTGAACTTGTCGCCGTCGGCCGCGTTGGACGCGATCTCACCGCCGCCGGTGTTCTCGCCGTTCGCGGTCACCTTGGTGACCTTGTCCATCTCGCTGCCGCCGATCCCGGTCGGCGTCGGGCCTTCGACGCCACCGGCCCGCGGCTGCCCGTCGGGGCCGGTCTCGACCGCGTCGGTGTACCCGGGCTGCGGCTGGCCCGGCTCGAAGGAGGTGTAGAAGCTGGAACCGGAGACAACCGGCTGTGCTTCGGCGGCCGAATTCTCGGTAGAGCCGGCACTCGCTGACGTGGAGGACATGGCAGACATTGTCACAACAAGCCCGACGGCCGTGACGAGCCCCAGGGGGCGGCGGAGATCCATCAACGCTCCTTGCACGACGAGACCGGCGTACGGCGATGGCCGTGTGCCGGAGATTTACGCGGCCCCGATGACAAGGTTGTCAGCCCGCGTCCGGGGTGATCTTCCCCATCATCGTCACCCCTGGTCAAGGGTTCGTGGCGGACCGCTTCCGGCCGTCGGCGAGTTGGACCCTCACCGGTAGGTTGCTGCTATGGACGGATTCGACGACAGGGTGCTCGTGACGGGTGCCTCGGGCTTCATCGGGCGGGCCGTGGTGGCTGCGCTCCGAGCACGAGACCTCCCGGTGACAGCGGTCGACCGGGAGCCGCCGGATGCGTCGTGGGCCTCCGATGACGGCATCACGGCGATCACCGGCGACCTGGCCGAGCAGGAGGTCTGCATCGCGGCCTTCGAGACGCGGCCGCGGGGGGTTGTGCACCTGGCGGCGCTGACCTCGGTACTGCGCTCAGTCGACGCCCCGATGCGTACCTTCGCCGAGAACGTCACCATCACCCAGGTGCTGCTCGAGCTGTCCCGGGGCAGTGGCGTCGACAGCTTCGTGATGGCCTCCACCAACGCCGTGGTCGGCGATGTCGGCACCGAGACGATCACGGCCGACCAACCGCTACGCCCGCTCACGCCGTACGGCGCCACGAAGGCAGCGGGCGAGATGCTGCTCTCGGCGTACTCCGGCAGCTACGGGCTGGCCACGGCTGCCCTGCGCTTCACCAACGTCTACGGCCCGGGCATGTCGCACAAGGACAGCTTCGTGCCGCGCATGATGCGAGCAGCCCTCGCCGGTACCGGGGTGAAGGTCTACGGCGACGGCAAGCAGCGCCGGGATCTCGTGTACGTCGATGACGTGGTCGCCGCGGTGCTCTTGGCCCTCGACACTCGCTTCGACGGTCGCGCGATCGTCGGCTCGGGCAACTCGGTCTCCGTGCTCGACCTGGTGGAGACAGTGCGCGCGGTGACGGGTGCCGAAGTACCGGCTGAGCATGTGGAGGCACCGGCGGGCGAGATGCCGGCAGTGGTGGTCGACGTGTCCGCCAGCGCGGAGACGCTCGGTTACCGGCCCACGGTTTCGCTGGAGGACGGCTTGGCACGGACTTGGCAGTACTTCCAAGCCCAGTGAGAAGGGCTCTCCGGACGCACTGGTTGCTCGCCATCTTCCTGGTGGCGGGCCTGGTACTGCGTGTCCTGGCGACCGTCGCCTACCGGCCGGCGATCATCTACACGGACTCGGTGCAGTACCTGACCAACATGAAGGAGCTGCGCCCCGACCAGCTCAACCCGATCGGCTACGACTTCGTCCTGAAGCCCCTGGTCGACCTGGGCGGCCTCACTGGTGTGGTGATCGTGCAGCACCTCGCCGGGCTGGCCATGGGCGTCGCCATCTATGCACTGGCCCGCAGACTGACCGTCTACAAGTGGCTAGCTGCTCTGGCCGCCGCACCGATTCTGCTCGACGCCTACCAGGTGCAGATCGAGCAGAACATCATGGCGGAGACCACCTTCGACGTACTGCTCGTCGGGGTGCTCTGGCTCCTGCTCGGCTGGGGCAAGCCAGGCTGGAAGCGGGCGCTCGCGGCCGGGCTCCTCCTGGGCGCCGCCTTCGTCGTACGGACCATCGGCATCACCCTGATCGTCACCGCTGTCCTGTACCTCGTAGTGGTCGGCTCCGACTGGCGTCGCCACCGCGGCCGCCTCGTACTGCGGACCGCTGCCGCCCTCGCCGGGTTCGCTCTGGTTGCCGGCTCCTATATCGGCTACATCCACAGTGAGACGGGCAAGTGGGCCATCTCCGGTGCGGAGAACCAGGTCCTGTACGGCCGGACCGCAGTGGTCGCCGACTGCGCCAAGCTGCCGCTCAACGAGGGCACCAAGCTGTTCTGCCCGACGGAGCCGCTCGGCCAGCGGCTGGGCGTCGATAAGTACGCACACAACCGCTACGGCGACCCGAACTGGCCAGGACCGCTGCCACCCGGTACTACGAAGCAGCAGCTGGCGCAGGAGTTCAGCGCCCTGGTGATCAAGCATCAGCCGGTCGATGTCGCGTGGGCTGCCTTCGAGGACTTCCTCAAGGGCTTCGCGCCGACCCGGACCACCTCGCCGGATGACGTACCGCTCGAGCGGTGGCAGTTCCAGCTGACCTATCCCAATCTCGAGGACTCTCACACCGCTGAGGCGTCGCGGGAGTGGGGTGGCCAAGCTCCACACGTCAATCACGGCCCGGCCGCTGTACTGCGCGCCTATCAGCTCAACGGCGGCTACACGTCGGGTCTGGCGCTAGGACTCGCCGTACTGATCGCCCTGGCCGCTGTGGCCGGCGTTGGTCGAGCTAAGCAGTCCAGGCTGCGCTCGGCTGCCCTCCTGCCGGCTGCAGCAGGTGTGCTCCTCTTGCTCGGGTCGGCCGCCTTTGAGTTCTCCTGGCGCTATCAGTTGCCGGGGTTGGTGTTCTTCCCGCTCGCCGGAGCTATCGGGTTGCGAGCGATCCTCGGCAAGGATCAGGCTCGGCCGGCGCTGGGGAGTTATCCGGAGCAGACTGATTCGGAGGCGCTGGACGATTTTCAGGCCAGGCATGGCGTTGTGGCTTTCGCGCCGGTCGTTGTGGTGATTGCTGCGTACAACGAGGCTGGTGGCATCGGCGCCGTGCTGGCGAACATGCCCAAGACCTGTGCGGGGATGCCGGTCGATGTGCTCGTGGTGGTCGACGGGGCTGAGGACAACACGGCGGAGATCGCTGCAGCGCACGGTGCCTACGTTTGTGTTGCCCCGCGCAACCGTGGGCAAGGCGCAGCTTTGAGACTTGGCTATCACCTTGCGGGGCAGGGCGGAGCGGAGTACGTCGCTACTACCGACGCTGACGGGCAGTACGACAACGACGAGCTCGACGTGTTGCTGCAGCCGATCCTGGAGGGTAAGGCCGACTTCGTCACCGGGTCGCGACGGTTGGGTGCCGAGGATGCGGACAGTCGGCTGCGCTGGCTGGGGGTGCGCGTTTTCGCTGTGCTGGCGTCGATCCTGACGCGTCGGCGCCTGACCGACACGTCGTTCGGGTTCCGCGCGATGCGGACAGCCCTTGCCTGCAAGGTGACGTTGCGCGAACCGCAGTACCAGTCGTCGGAGCTGCTGCTCGGAGTACTGGCCAGTGGTGCTCGGGTGGTCGAGTTGCCGATGACCATGCGGCGCAGGGGAGACGGTACGAGCAAGAAGGGGCCGGGGCTCGTCTACGGCGCCAACTATGCGCGGGTGATGACCACTACGTGGCTGCGGGAGTACGTGCCACGCACAGTACGGTTTGGCCGAAAGGAACGCGCACCCGACGCTCGACCGCCCGCGTGACCGGTACTACAACGCGGTCGTAGACCGCCACCAGCTTCGGATTGGGCGCGGTGCTGCCGCCGCGTCGGACCGCTGCCCACCAAGCGATTCCGCCCAGCAGGTTGACCGGCTTGGCGACCTCCACGGTCAGGCCTGCCCGGAGTACGGCGTCGCTGACGGTGGCCGGCGTGTAGCGGCGGAAGTGCCCGACGCGACGGTCGAACTCGCCGTACAGCTGCTGGTACCCGGGCACCCACAACACGATGGTCCCGCCGGGCACGACGAGTTTCGCCAACGCGGCCAGCGCGCCGGCGTCGTCCTCGATGTGCTCGAGCACGTTGATCGCGATCACCGACTCGACCGGCTCGGCCAGTTCAAAGTCATTGCCTAAAGCAAGTTGTCGGGCCTCGACCTCGGGGCGGTCGCTGAAACGCTTGTCCAGCAGGGAAACCGCGCCCGGATCGGCGTCGGTGACAACTAACCGGTCCAGACCGGTGAACTCGGCCGCGAACTCGCCGAGTCCCGCACCCACCTCGAGCACGGAGCGTCCGCAGTACGGCGCGATCAGTTCTCGTTGATAGCGGCGATACCGCGGCTGGTCGGCGCCGCCCTGCTCGAGGGCGCGCCCGGTGGCGTTGCTGAAGGCTCCGGCATGTTCTTGCATCCAGCCCATTCTGCATCGTCCGCCCCAACCGTTGCCGCTGCGACCGAATTCACAGGAGATTGCCAGCTTCCACGCAGGTGAATCCTGCACTGGCTGGGTACACATGACAGGACAAAGGCAACATTTCCGTCCGGAAGGTGGTTGGTCCGTGCGCGTTCTCGTCCTGGGTGGTGACGGTTACCTGGGGTGGCCGACAGCACTGCATCTGTCCGACAGCGGACATCAGACAGCGGTGCTCGACAACTTCGCGCGGCGAGGTTACGACCGTGAACTCGGTGTCGACAGCCTGGTCCCGATCGAAGACCTCGACACCCGGGTCGCCGCCTGGCAAGAGGTGTCCGGGCAACAGATCACGGCGTACACCGGTGATCTGTGCGACGCCGACTTCCTCTACCGGGTACTTCGTGAGTTCCGGCCCGAGGCGATTGTGCACTTCGCCGAGCAGCGGGCCGCTCCGTACTCGATGATCGACCGGCAGCACGCCGTGTACACGCAGCAGAACAACGTGATCGGCACCCTCAACCTGATGTACGCCATGGCCGAGATCGACCCGGACATCCACCTGGTCAAACTCGGCACGATGGGGGAGTACGGAACCCCCAACATCGACATCGAGGAGGGCTGGCTGGAGGTCGAGCACAACGGGCGCAAGGACCGGATGCTCTATCCGAAGAAGCCGGGCTCGTTCTACCACCTGAGCAAGGTGCACGACTCGCACAACCTGGAGTTCGGCTGCCGGGTCTGGGGACTGCGCGTCACCGATCTCAACCAGGGCGTGGTCTACGGCCAGCAGACGCCTCAGACGATCCGGGATCCGCGGCTGGCCACGCGGTTGGACTACGACGCCGTGTTCGGCACGGTGCTGAACCGCTTCGTCATCCAGGCTGTGCTCGGTGAGCCACTGACCGTCTACGGCACCGGCGGCCAGACCCGTGGCCTGCTGGACATCCGGGACACCATCGAGTGCATCCGGCTCGCGGTCGAGAACCCTGCGGACGTGGGCGAGTTCCGGGTCTTCAACCAGATGACCGAGAGCTACTCGGTCGGCGAGATCGCCGAGAAGGTGGCCGAGTGCTTCCCCGGTCCGGTCCAGGTCGACCACCTGGAGAACCCGCGGGTCGAGCAGCCGGAGCACTACTACAACGTCAAGCACACCGGCCTGGTCGGCCTCGGCCTGCAGCCGCACTTGCTGTCGGAGACGCTGATCGAGTCGCTGTTCCCGATCGTTGCCGAGTACAAGGATCGGGTGAACCTGGAAGCCCTGCTCCCGACCGTCCGCTGGCGCGGCGGTCTCAAGGCCGGCTGAGGCTCGGGCTGTGAGTTAACGGGTGCCGGTGACCATGAGGATCGGCGCGATGCCGAGGAAGCGATCGCGCCGGCCTCGGTCGGCCTGCTCGGCCAGCCAGCCGTCGGCGTCCTCTCGGGTGATCAACGCCTTCTTGACTGAAGCCGATGCGGCCTCCGCCAGGTCATCGGCCAGTTGCCCGTAGTCGGTGGTCACCCGCGCGTGGACCCTGACCTCCACCTCGTCGAACCCGGTGCCGAGGAGGAGATCGCGATAACTCCGCGCGGCCCGCGGCGCCACCCATCGGGACTCCAGACCGAGGCCGATCACGTCGGTCAGATCCTGGTCGTCGCTGTCCAGCATCAGGAAGCCGTAGTCCTGGCCGATCAGCGCGATCCGCCCGCCAGGGCGTAGTACCCGCTGGGCCTCCGCCAAGGTGGGCAGTGGATCGGGCAGGAGGTGGAAGAGGTTGGCGGCGTGGTAGCCGTCGACCGATTCGTCCTCGAGCGGCAGGTCGCCGGAATGTGCCACGTGAAACACCGCCCCCGGTGTGCGCGCGCTCGCGGCGGCGATCACCGCGGGATCCGGGTCGACACCGATCGCCTTCACGTGCGCGCGGACGAGCTCGGCGGTGGCGCCCCCGTCGCCACAGCCCACATCCACACAGGTGTCCCCGGCGCCGAGCCGGAGGCCGGCCAAGAAGTTGTGTTCAGCCATACAGCCAAGGCTCGAACTTCAGGTGCACCTGAAGTCAAGCCCGGGCTCAGTCCATCGAGATCTTGTCGAACACCGTGGTGGTGAAGCGGACGTCGACGCCCACCTCGTCGCCGACGGCCGGCGGCGCCACTGAGGACGGCAGGAACAGCATGCTCGCCTGCATGTGCGGCGGCTCGGCGAACCAGCGTTGCTTGCCCTCTATCGTGAACGGCGACAACGCCATCCCGGCGGCGTCCAGACTGCCCTTGGCCATCGCGATCGCGCGCTGCCGGACGGTCGCCGCCGCGGTCGGTGCCTCCAGGCCGACGCCGTGGGCGGTACCGCCGGAGACCACCAGAATGTGCCCGTCGCCGGCCACCCGGCGCTGCCGGTAGCCGACACGTTCGCCGCGGCGGACCGAGTGCACGTCGAGCACGGTCGCCCGCACGGTGAACGCGCCACGGTCACCGAGCCAGAGGCCGGTACCCATCCGGAGCTTCACGTTCTCGCCGATGTCGGCGAGCTTCTGGGCCGGTACGTGCGACACCCAGACCGGTCCGTTGCGGACCGCGCGGGCGGCGCGACTGAGCTCCTGAGCCTCCCTGATGTTCGCGGACGTACCGCCCGCGCCCATCGGGAAGTGCAGCGACCAGCCCTCGAACTTGATCCGGTCCAGCGCGTTCAGCAGCATCGTGTGGCGCAGTTCGCGGGCGCCGATGCCGTGCCGCCGCATCGACGTCTGGACCTCGATCAGTACCCGGCTGCCGGCCGGGATCGAGACCAGGTCGGCCAGCCGGCTGACCGTGTGGATGACGTTCTTGCCCTGCGGGATCTCCAGGAACGGCCGCCACGGCGTGAGCACCACGACGTCGTCCTTGAAGTCCGGCGGGACCTCGTTGTACGTCCCGACCGCCACCGTCCGCGCGCCGAGCGCCCGGGACTCGGCCAGCAGCCGGGTGTTACCGACGCCGTACCCGTTGCCCTTGGCGACCGGGACGATGTCGGGGTTCCACGTGGAACGTAGATGGTCGCGCCATCGATCGGAATCGATGTGCAGGATCAGGGGCATGTTGTCATCGCCGTCTCATGTAGAGGTCGAATGCGGTGTAGAGCGCCTTGTTCAACGGCAGATCCCACTCACCGACGTACTCGACGGCTTCGCCGCCGGTGCCGGTCTTGAACTGGATCAACCCGACATGCGAGTCGTTCGGGTCCAAGGTGTCGGTGATGCCCCGTAGGTCGTACACGAACGCGCCGGAGTTCAGCGCGTCGCTCATCATTCGCCACTGGATCGCGTTCGATCCACGGACGTCTCGCTTCGCGGTCGAGCTGGCACCGTAGGAGTACCAGGAATGACCGCCCACCCGGACCCAGATCGTCGATGCGACCAGATCGCCCTCGTGGTAGGCGTTGTAGAGCCGGAAGTCACAGCAGTCGGCCGGCTGGGTCGACATCGCCTCGTACATCTTCTGGAAGTACGGCAGCGGCCGGGGGGTGAAGTGGTCCCGCTCAGCCGTCTCGACGTACAGCGCGTGGAAGGCCTTCAGGTCCTCGGGCGTGCCCAGGGTGACCTCGACGCCCAGCTTGGCCGACTTCTTGATGTTGCGCCGCCACTGCTGGTTCATCCCGGTCAGCAGGTCCGCCTCGGTCTTACCGGCCAGCGGCACCTGGAAGACGTACTGCGGTTGGCCGGCCGCGAATCCCTCGACCGCCCGCGGCGCCTTCCAGCCCAGCGCGCGCAACTGGGCCGCCACGGTCGCGCCGGACGGCTCGATCACATCCGGGCGGACATCGCCGAGCTTGGGCTGCTGCCCACCGGCGATGGCGTCCTTGATCGTCTGCGCGTGCCAGCGCCGCATCGGCACCGGCGGCCCCATCCGCAGGCCGAAGGCGCCCTGCTCCTGACAGTGCGCGGCCAGCGGGCGGAGGTACCGGCCGAGGTCGATCGCGTCCCAGTCGATCACCGGGCCCTCGGGCAGGTAGGCGAGGTAGCGCTTGACCTTCGGCATCTGGCGGTAGAGCACCAGTGCAACGCCCAGCAGATCGTTCGGAGCCGCCGGATCGAACCAGCCCAGTGACTCGGCCTTCCACTCGCTCTTCACCGCCGCCCAGCCAGGGGTCTGCAGGAAGCTGGCCGAGGGCTGCGCCGCGAGATAGGCGGCGTGCTGCTCGGCGGAGATGGTCCGGATGCTCAAGTCACTCACGGTCGGTCAGGTTACCGGCCCGAGGCGCCAGACCGTAGCCGAGCCGGGAACCTGACCGCTGACCGCTCAGCTGATCTTGATCAAACGGGACCCGTGCGCGGGCACGTTGGAGGCTGTCCAGCTGTTGTTGAAGCTGCCCAGATCCGCACGCGCCACCAGGTCGCGGACGGTCTTGATGCCACTCAGGCCGAGGGAACTCCAGCTCACCGTGATGTTGGTGCTCGACGATCCGAGGTTGTAGACGGCGGCGTAGGTGACACCATTGATGATCTTCTTCCAGACCTGTGAATTGCCCGAGGTGATGCGGGTCGGCAGCACGGCCGCCTGGTCGACCGCGACCACCTCGGGGTTGGTCAGGATCGCAATGGCCGAGTTGTCCATCCAGTAGACGTCGCCACCGACGTACAGGGGAGCCGACGCCATCGACCAGAACGTCATCACCGATTGCCGCTCGGCGTCGTTGATCCCGTCCTGCAGCGCGCTGCCGGTGTTGTTGTTGATCGGCATCGAGTCCAGGTCGGGCAGGTAGCTCGAGGTGAGCTTGCTCAGCCAGTTGGGCAGGTCGTCCCACCGGTCGTCGACCGAGCCGGTCCAGGTCGACGTCGTACCGCAGTAGCACTCGACATCGGTATCGATCCGTACGCCGTTCGCCCACGGCCGGAGTCCGTCGCCTGCCGCAAGGTCGACCGGCCAGGCGCTCGCGGTCAGCCAGATCGAGCGGCCGGACTGGTCGATCGCCTGGGAGATCGCCTGGATGTCGGGCACGTTGTCGGCGGTCACCCCGTCGACCTTGAGGAAGTCCACGCCCCAGGAGGCGTACTTGTTGATGATCGAGTTGAAGTACTGCTGCGCACAGGGCTTGCTGTAGTCGACCTTCCAGTTGCCGCCCCACTTGTTGGTGGGCGTCAGCGGCAGGACGACGATGTCGCGGACGGTGCAACTGGTACCGACGATCGGTGCGCTCTTGTTGTACGCCTCTTGCTCCAGCCCGGCGGCCATGTAGATGCCGGCCTTCAGGCCCTTGCCGTGGATGTAGCTCGCGATCCCACTGATCCCGCTCGGGAATCGGGCCGGATCAGGATCGGGGATGCCGTTGGCGTCGCTGTGGAAACTCCACGCCGTCGTCGCGTTCCAGCCGGCGTCGATGTTGATGTAGCTGTACCCGGCCGACTTCAGCTTGGTCGCCACCGCGTCGGCGGCGTCCTTGATGTGCGCCTCGGTCAGCCACGCCGTTCCGTACGTCGGCCGGGTGGTCGACTCAGCGCTCCAGCTGCTCCAGCCCATGAAGGGCTTGGCGAAGCTGGCCTTGGCTTCGGTGGTGGTTCTGGCTTCGGCGGTTGTACCCGGCGAGAGTGCCGCCAGGAGCGGCAGGAGCAGGGCGATTCGCAGTACACGAGTGGAGATCATCGGGGCGGTCCCTCCATCGAGAGCAGATAGAGGGACCGTACGACCGTTACTTAACTCTGGCAAGAAATACTTTGACTATTCAGCGAGCAGGTCGAGCGAGACCTCCCAGAGCAGAGTCGCCACCTCCGGGTCGAGCGCCGCCTGCGCCGGGGTCGGCTAGGTTCGGGGCATCGGATAGGCGTCGAGAGGGGGATCGGGATGGGTGCCACCAACGAGCGGCCGCTGCGGGCGGATGCTCAGCGCAACCGCGATCTGCTGCTCGACGCCGCCGGCAAGGCCTTCACCGACTGCGGCCCGGACGCGACGCTCGAAGGCATCGCGAAGAACGCCGGTGTCGGCATCGGCACGCTCTACCGGCACTTCCCGACCCGGGAGGCGCTGGTCGAGGCGGTCTACCGCAGCGAGCTGGCTGCAGTCTGCGGGGCTGCGCCCGAGCTGCTCGCCGCGATGCCGCCGGTCGAGGCGACCCGCGCCTGGATGGATCGCTTCGTCGACTTCATGACCCGCAAGATCGGGATGGCCGACGCGCTCCGGGCGCTGATCGCCTCCGGCGCGGATCCGTACGCGCACAGCTTCGAGCTGCTGGTCGGCGCGATCCAGCCGCTGCTCGAGGCAGCCGCCGCGGCCGGCGAGATCCGCCCGGACTTCGCCGCCGACGATGTGCTGATGAGTCTGAGTGGGGTTGCGCTCGCCGCGAGCTCCAACCGCGAGCAGGCGGGCCGCTTGCTCGACCTGCTGATGGACGGCCTGCGGTACCGCGCCTCCTAGGGTGAGGCCATGCAGAAGGTGGCGCTGGTGACCGGGTCGACCTCTGGGATCGGAGAGGCGACGGTACGCCGGTTCGCCGCCGACGGTCTGGCTGTGGTGGTGCACTCCCGCAGCAGTCGGGATGCGGGGGCCGCGCTGGCTTCCGAGCTGGGTGGGTCCTATCTGCAAGCTGACCTGTCGCATGAGGACGAGGCTGTTGGGTTGGTGCCTCGCGTGCTTGCGGAGTTCGGGCGGCTCGACGTACTGGTGAACAACGCCGGCATCAGCTGGCCGGTGCCGCATGCGGAACTCGATGGGTTGTCGGCGGCTGATTGGCGCCGCCTGCTCGAGGTCAATCTGATTGCGCCTTGGCTGCTCTGTACTGCGGCGTTGCCGGCGCTGCGCGAGTCAGGCGGGGCGATCGTCAACGTGACCAGCCACGCCGGCGTCCGCCCCAAAGGCAGCTCGATCGCCTACGCGGCAACCAAGGCCGCCCTCAACCACGTCACCAAACTTCTGGCCGCCGCCCTCGGCCCCGAGGTCCGCGTCAACGCAGTGGCCCCCGGCCTCGTCGACACCCCGATGACGGCCGACTGGACCGAGGCCCACGATCTGTGGAGAACCATCAGCCCGATGGGCAGAGCCGCCAGCCCCGCCGACGTCGCCGACTTGATCGCGATGATCGCCGCGCATGACTACCTGACCGGCGAGGTCATCGTGCTCGACGGCGGCCTCAACCTGCGCTGAGTTGTGGCGCAGGAGGTTTGCGTTCGTCCCGGGTAATCGGGCGTAAGGCGGGAGTAACACCGCTGGGTCCCGGGTCGGGAGATGGTCGCCAGGAGAGGTCCCCGCCAAACGAACGGAACCGTCGATGTCAATCCTCGTATCACGCCGGATCAGCGCAACACTCCTCGCCGGGCTCGCCGGCACCGCCTTGCTGCTCACCCCCGCCGCAGCGGCCTCATCCGTCACCGCTACCACCACAGACCGGTCCGGCGACGCCAGGATCGTGCTGCGCAACGTTCCGACCGCCGACCTGCTATCTGCGAACGCGCAGTTCGACGAGAGCACCGTAACGGTGTCCTTCGGCCTGGGGGCTGCGCCGACCGCGGCGCAGCTTGCCACCGGCAACTACACGTTCACCAGCACGATCGCGCCGGGACTGTTCGTCCGCTTCGACACCGAGGCCCATCTGTACGGTGACAACCGCTCCGGCGAGGAAGAGCCCACGGCGGCGTGCCTTGCGTACTTCGGACCCGAAGGACCTGGCCTCAGCACGGCGGTGCTGAGCGGCGCCACCACCCTGTCGGCCACCTTCCGGCGGGCTGACGTCAATGCCGCCGCCACCTGCTTCCACGGTGGAACTCTGGGAGCCGGAAGCCGGGTCCAGGTCGTCGATGCTGCCTCCGAGTACCGCGACCCGCCCCGCGGCCTGTTCGGTGGCGGCATCGCCCGCGACACGGCGGCCTCCGGTGCCGCGGTAACCCTGGCGAACTGACCCTCGCCCCAAATCCGGAGGACGCCCGGACACCACCAGGTCCAGGCGTCCTCTCGGCGCACCACGCCGGCCCCCGCAGCATGAACCTGTGCCGGCAGTTTGAGTCCCTGAACGTCGGTGGCGGATCCTAGGATCGGCCGGTGCCGTCATTGAGTCAGGACTTCCGGCGGCTGTGGGCCGCTTATGCAATCAGCGCGATCGGGAGCGGGATCGGGTACGGCGCGCTGCCGTTGATCGCGGTCCTCGTGCTCGATGTGAGCACCTTCCAAGTCGCGCTGCTGGCGGCGTTGTCGGCGTTGGCGGGTGCCGCGCTGGCGTTGCCGATGGGGGACTTCATCGAGGAGCGCCGCAAGCGGCCGGTGATGATCGCTGCGGATGTGGTGCGGTTCGTCGCGTTGCTGAGCGTGCCGGTCGCGGTCGTCTTCGATGTGCTGACTTATCCACAGCTGTGTGTGGTCGGAGTAGTTCAGTCGGCGGCGTTGATCGCGTTCACGGCGGCGAGTGGTGCGCATCTGAAGGTGTTGGTGCCGGCCGCGGGGCGAGCCGAAGCGAACGGTCGGTTCGAGTCGACCACCTGGACGGCTTTGAGTGTCGGGCCGCCGATCGGTGGCGCGCTGGTCAGTCTGGTCGGTGCTCCGCTGACGCTGGCGATCGATGCCGTGTCGTATCTGTTGTCCGCCGTCGGGGTTCGGCGCATTCGCTCAGCTGAGCCGGAGCCGGTCGCGCGGCAATCGAAGCGCGACCTCACCGCCGGGTGGCGGTACATCTGGCGTGAACGCGGACTCCGGTCGCTGTTCTGGAACTCGCAGCTGTTCGGTGGTCCCTTGATGATGGTGTCGCCACTGCTGCCCGTGCTCATGCTGCGCGACCTGCACATGCAGCCGTGGCAGTACGGGCTGGTCGCCGGGGTGCCGTGCCTCGGTGGTGTGGTGGGGGCTTGGCTCGCACCGCGGTTGACCCGTCGGCTCGGGCTGCACCGGATGCTGCTGGTCTTCGGCGTACTACGGACGCCGTGGTTGCTGTTGCTGCCCTTGGCGACGTCCGGGGTGGACGGGTTCGTGCTGCTGATCGTGGCCGAGACGGGGCTGCTGGTTGCGGCGGGCGCCTTCAACCCGTCGTTCGCGACGTACCGGATGGAGGTCACGCAGGACGGGTTCATGGCGCGGGTGGTCGCGTCGTGGTCGATCACATCGCGGTCGGTCCAGCCCGCGTTCATGGCGGCGGGCGGAGTACTGGCCGGGTTGACCAGCCTGCGTACGGCGATGTTCGTCGCGGGCGGGATGTGTCTGGTGTCTGCCTTCGTGCTGCCGTGGCAGTCGGCTAGATCAGCTCCATTGCCTGAGCCAGCCTGACCAGGTTGCCCATCACGCCGTGGTTGTCGTCCATCGCGTCGAGGTAGGCGATCGCCTCGTCCGGGGGCAACACGAGCACCTCCGTGACCTGTTCGCCGTCCTCCGGATTGGTCGGCAGGCCGTCGACCACGACGTCGACGACGTAGTTCGCCCAGTACGAGACCGGGTGCGGCAGATGCGGCCGGTACGGCGCTGGCCGGCGGTGATCAGCGCGGTGGCCGCCGAGCCAGATGAGCGGGCCGGTGAGGCGGGCGCCGGCCTCTTCGAGCAGCTCGCGCTCCACCAGGGTGTCGATCGTCTCGTCCGGCTCGCGGGTGCCACCGGGCAGGAACCGCCAGCCGAGGTCGTTGGCGCAGACGACGATGCCGCCCTCGGTCCGGCCGACCACGTGCGCGTTGCTGATCAGCTCGTCGGCCGGCTGCTCGGTGGTGAACTGGACGTCGAGCTCACCCCAACCCCAGTGGCCGGGGGCGTACAGGTCGGGAAGTCGGTCGGCCCAGGTCTGCATCGGGCCATTCTCGTCTGCCGCTGGTGCACCGACGGCTTGCGGGTCTGCGGTACCGTCCGGCGCATGGCTGCTGCCGAATCGAACCCCGAGCGCGCTCAGCGCACCACCAACCGCCTACTCTGGGGCTGCGCCGTGCTGACCGCGTTCATCGGCGTCTTCCTGGTCGCCGACATCGTCAAGTCGGGGGACAAGTACGACACGGCGGCCTGGGTGGGCATCGCACTTGCCGGGCTGGCCATCCTCGCGCTGGCCACCCTGTACGTCGCCTGCGGACTGGGGCAGGTCACGCTCGGTACCAAGGTCGGCCCGACGAACCTGTTCCAACTCTCGGCCATCTGCCTGGTGATCGCGGTGGGCGCCGACATCCTCATCCCCGGGCGCGACACCGGCAGCCTGGCGCTCCTGCTGCCGTGGGGCATCACCTACTGGCTCCACAACCTGAACCGCCCACCGGCGGACAGCCAGTCGGCCAGCTGACTGCTGACTGCTGGCCAACCTGCTGCACTCCAGGCGTGGTGCTCCGAGGCGCAGTTGCGGGCTACTTCAGGTGGGCGCGGAGGTAGTCGATGTCGGCCTTCTGGCCGTGGTCGCCGTTCGGGGTCTCGACCACGACGGGAGCGTCGGCGGCCTTCACGACCGCGACGATCTCGGCCGGGTCGATCTCGCCCTCCTCGAAGTTGCTGTGCCGGTCCGCGCCGGAGCCGAACGCGTCCCGTGAGCCGTTCGCATGCACCAGGTCGATCCGGCCGGTGATCGCGACAACCCGCTCCACCACGGTCGGCAGGACCTCGCCGGCGGCGTGGAAGTGGCAGGTGTCGAGGCAGAAGCCGACCCGGTCGACGTGCTCGTTGCCGGAGCTCTGCACCGCGTCCCACAGCCGGGCGATCCGCTCCAGCTTGCGGGCCATCGCGTTCTCGCCGCCGGCGGTGTTCTCGATCAGCAGCGGCACCGGCAGGTCCGCACGCTCGATGCACTTGCGCCAGTTGTCGAAGCCGGCCTCGGGGTCGTCGTCCTCACCGACGTGGCCGCCGTGCACGATGACGCCCTTGGCGCCGATCTCGGCCGCCTTGTCCAGGGTCTGCTGCAGCAGCTTGCGGCTGGGGATCCGGATCCGGTTGTTCAGCGTCGCCACGTTCAGCCGGTACGGCGCGTGCACGAACAGGTCGATCCCCTCGGCCTCGGCCCGCACCTTGAGCGCCTCGGCCCCGTCGGCGTACGCCACCTTCGGCGCCTTGTAGTCCTGCGGGTCGCCCAGGAAGAACTGCACCACCTCGGCGCCCCGGTCAGCCGCCTCCGCCAGCGGGTCGTTCTGCTCGACGTGCGCACCCAGTTTCAAGCTCATGCCGGTCACCCTATGACCGGCCACCGACAACCCGCGACCAGCAGGCCTGTGGATAGTGGTCAAGGGTGTGTCCAGGCGCTGGTATTCTGTTGGTGTGGGCCCGGTCCTTCGACCGGGCTTACTGCTTGACCCAAAGTTTGACCCGGCCCGGCGCTGACGGCGATTGTCGGCGGCGGGCACGCATCGCCCTCCTGCCACGGAAAGACCGTGGCCGCCAAAGTCCGAAGGAGGTGGAGTTCGCGCATGCGTCGTTATGAAGTCATGGTGATTCTCGACCCTGAGCTCGAAGAGCGCACCGTCGAACCGTCCCTCGACACGTACCTGAACATCGTCCGCAAGGAAGGTGGCACGGTCGAGAAGCTCGACATCTGGGGCCGTCGCAAGCTGGCCTACGACGTCAAGAAGAAGTCCGAGGGCATTTACGCCATCATCGACCTGACCGCCACGCCGGCGGTCGTGAAGGAGCTCGACCGTCAGCTCACGCTGAACGAGTCGATCCTGCGCACCAAGGTCATCCGTCCGGACCAGCACTGATCCCTGGGGTCGTCAACAGCTCCAGTGTCGGTGCCATCCGCTACTGATAGCTGTAGACACAGCCACACCCGAATGCAGGAGGAACGGCAATGGCAGGCGAACCACCTATCACCCTGATCGGAAATCTGACGGGTGATCCGGAACTGCGGTTCACGCCCTCGGGCGCCGCGGTGGCGAATTTCACCATCGCGAGCACCCCGCGGACGCTGGACCGGCAATCCAACGAGTGGAAGGACGGGGAGACCCTCTTCATCTCGTGCTCGGTGTGGCGCCAAGTTGCCGAGAATGTTGCCGAATCCCTCACCCGCGGTTCCCGCGTCGTCGTGCACGGCCGGCTGAAGGCCCGTAGCTACGACGACCGCGACGGGAACAAGCGCACCGTCTTCGAGTGCGACGTCGAGGAGATCGGGGCGAGCATGCGGTACGCGACGCTCAAGATCTCCAAGACCTCGCGCACCGACGGCGGTGGCGGTGGCTTCGGTGGTGGTGGCGGCGGTAACCAGGGCGGTGGTGGCTTCGGCGGCGGTGGCGGCGGCAACCAAGGTGGCGGCTTCGGCGGCAACCAGGGTGGCGGCGCCCCGGCGAACGACCCGTGGGCCACTCCGGCCGGTGGTGGCGGTGGCGGCGGTCAAGCCGCTGCTCCGCAGAACGACCCCTGGGCAGGTCAGGGTGGCGGCGGCTCGATGGAAGAGCCTCCGTTCTGATCTCGTCGCAGGACTGTTGGACCGAATGACCATTCCGGCAGTAGCCGGGCTCTAGCTAGTAGGAAGAGAGCACCACAATGGCCAAGATCATTCGGAAGCCCAAGAAGAAGGTTTGTGGCTTCTGCAAGGACAAGGCAACGTACGTCGATTACAAGGACACCGGCTTGCTGCGCAAGTTCATCTCCGACCGCGGCAAGATCCGCGCGCGTCGGGTGACGGGCAACTGCGTCCAGCACCAGCGCGATGTCGCAACCGCTATCAAGAACGCTCGCGAGGTGGCTCTGCTGCCTTACACGAGCACCGCTCGCTGAGGGAGGTCTGAGACATGAAGCTCATCCTGGCGCAGGAAGTCGAGGGCCTCGGAGCCCCCGGCGAAATTGTCGAGGTCAAGGACGGCTACGGCCGTAACTACCTCGTCCCGCGTGGTCTGGCCATCGGCTGGACCCGTGGTGCGGAGAAGCAGATCCAGTCGATCAAGCGGGCGCGTGACGCCCGGGCGATCCAGGGCAAGGAGCACGCGAGCGAGGTCAAGAACCAGCTCGAGCAGCTCGGCGTCACGCTGGACGTGAAGGCCGGCGACACCGGTCGCCTGTTCGGCTCGGTCACCCCGGCGGACATCGCCGCGGCGATCAAGTCCGCAGGTGGCCCGCTGGTCGAGAAGCGCGCCATCTCCATCGGCTCGCCGATCAAGACCACCGGTAAGCACCAGGTCTCGGTGCAGCTGCACCCCGACGTGGCCGCCACCGTCCGCCTCGAGGTCCAGGCGGTCTGAGCCACAAGCTCAAGCAGTACCAACGAAGGCCCGCTCTCCCAGGAGAGCGGGCCTTCGCTTTACCCGGAACCGCTGTCGTTACCCGGAACCGCTGTCGCACAGCCCCGAAGCGTCGCGAGGCTCAGCCCTGTTCCGGGGAGGGCCAGTCTTTGGGTTGGGGGTCGTTGTTGGTGCCGTCGTCCGGTTTGGCGATTTCGGGCCAGTCGACTGTTTTGGGGTCGTTGGCTGCAGCGCCGCTGGTGCCCGGGTCATCGATGGTCGGCCAGGACTGGGGCGCTGGGTCGTCGCCGGCTGCGGCGGCCGGGAGGCTTGGCAGCAACAACATCAGGGTGGCGCACAGGGCGGCCGACAGGCGCTTCACTTCGGCTTGTCCAGTGCGTAGAGGACACCGTCGTGGACGACGATCGCGTGGGTACCGGCGACGCCCCATGGGCGGGCGGTGCCGGGGGCCATGGTGCGGAAGGGACCTCCCGGCGTACCGAAGAGCAGGTTGCTGTTGTTCTGGCCGTAGACCGTCACGCCGGTGATCGACAGCGGCTCGAAGTCCTTGGAGTACACGGTCTTCTTGCTGGCGAAGTTGATCAGGCACTCGCCCCACGCCGCCACCTTGTGCGCGTCGTCCGGCACCCACTGCCAGCCGGCCGCCACATTCGGCGCGACGGTCGGGCAGATCGCGACCGCGTTGCCGGTGCGGCTGTCGACCACTGCCGGGATCACCTGCTCGGCAACCTTGGTCTTGTAGATCACCAGCGCCCTACCGGGGCTGGCGGCAACGATGTGGTCGATGGCCGTCGCCCCCTTGGGCAGCGTCGGCATGACGGGGACCGCGTCCTTGTCGGGCTGGTCCCAGTACAACGGACCCGCGTACCGCGCGGAGAGCGCCTTGTCGGCTTCGGCCAGCAGCAGTGTGGTCAGTCGCTGAGGAGTCGGCAGCGGCTTGAGCGCACCGCCAGTCACCACGCTCGCACCGGCATCACCGCTGAGGATCACGAGTGGTGAAGTACCGAAGAACTGAACGGTGGCCGAGTTCGGCAGATCGAGCTCGACCGCCTCGGCGCCGTCGCCGGCCCAGTAGTACAAGGACTCCGGTGCGACAACGGCCACGACGCGCTTGCCGTCGACAGTCGTGTAGACCGGCGTCTCGGCGCCGCGCGGCACCTTGTCCTGCCAGAGCACCTTGCCGGCGCTGTCGAAGACGGCGATCTTCTCGTCCGGCGTGATGATCGCGACCTCTTTGCCGTCGGGAGAGACGGCGGGCGCGGTGTCCGGATTGATATCCACAGTCCAGCTGGCGTTGGCGGTCCAGCCCGGTGGTACCGGCCTGGCCGCGAACTGATCGGGGCCGACGCTCGGCGCGGGCAGCTCCGGCAGCTTCGGCGAGACCGTGGGCTTGGTCACGTCGTCGCCCCCCGGTCGCAGCACGGCCAGATAGATGACGGTCGCAGCGATCAGCACACCGGCCACGATCGTGGCCACGATGATCGGCCAGATCGGTTTGCTGCTTTTGGCATCGACGTCGACCGACTCGACCTGGCCGTCCGGGTGGATGATCAGCGGCCAGGATGCGCCGTCCGACTCCACCGCGGTCGCCTTCACCGGTCGGCCGAGCTGCGCCGCGCGCTCACTGACGAGCTGGATCGCCGCCTGCCGTGGGTCGTGGTGGTTGACCGGGTGGCTTCGGCCGGCGATCTTGACCTCGGCGTTGTGGTCGTCGTACAGCCGGATCGTCACCTTCGGCCAGGACGGGATGCCCTTCTCAGCCATGGTGACCTCTCATTCCAGCCACAAAACTCCCTCGTTGAAGCGTCTGTCTCGATGCCGTTCTAGCATGTCGTCCGCCCGTAACTCATGCTTCCGCCCGATGGCATGCCAGAACGCGAGCCGACCCCGGCTCGTCTGACCCCGACAAGGGGGTAGAAACATCCTCGCCTGTGGATGGGTCACGCCAGTACACCCGGATAGCGAGAGAATACTGTGGGCGACAGCCTGTGACACACCGCGAGAGGAGGGCCGATGACGCAACCGCCGCAGAACCCGTGGACACGGCAACAACAGCCGGATCCCGGTCCGCAGCAGCTGCAACAGGGCCCGCCTCAGCCAGACTTGTCTCCGCGAGGCCCGGCGACGCCGCAACACGGCGTCCCGGCGCCGGCGGAGGACCAACGGCTGCCCAAGTTCGCCATTCCAGCGGCCGACACCCTGTGGTGGGTCGGCGTGCACGGTGGAGCCGGCGAGACGACGATGTCGCAACTGTTGCCCGGCACCAGGGCGGCCGGCCACCGGTGGCCGATCCCGCCGCCACCGGTGCCGACTCCGGTGGTACTGGTCGCCCGGACCCATGGATCGGGTCTGCGGGCGGCCCAGCGCGCTGCGATCGAGTGGGCCTCCGGAGTGGTCCAGGGAGTGGCCGTGCTCGGCCTGGTGCTGATCGCCGACGCACCCGGCCGGTTGCCCAGAGTGCTGGACGATTTCGCCGACATCGTCGGCGGAGGGGTGCCCAGGGTCTGGGACATTCCGTGGATCGAGGAGTGGCGAAGGGGGGAGGATCCCACCCCTGACAACACCCCGGACGAGGTTTTCGAAGTCCTTGAATCCATCTACGCTCTTCGCGCGTCGAATCCAGCGGGATACCCCGCCCCTTACTGAAAGGCAACACCGCAATGATGATGTTGGCACACATGATTCCCGACCTGATCATGGGCAACGGCGGAACGCCGCCGCCCGGTTCGGACAAGCTGCTCAAGGTCGTCGACTGGGTGCGCTGGATTGCCTTCACCGTCTGCATCCTGGGCATCCTGATCGCCGGCGCGATGATGGCCGTCGGCCAGCGTCGTGGTGAAGGTGGCGAGCACGCCGCCCGGCTCGGCTGGGTGCTGGCCGCCTGCATCGTGATCGCCTCCGCGACCGTCCTCGTCGGGGCGCTGACGTGACCCTGGACCAGGGTCCGCGCCTGATCGCCGAAGGCTGACCGGGAGTGGGATTGTTCAGCAGGGACGGTGACTCCGACGCCGGCGGTGGCACCGGGGACGACGGATCGGTCTGGCAGGGGCGCGGCTTCGTCGCCTCGGTGATCGTCGTCGGCGCGGTGCTGGTCTGTCTGCTGGTCTGGTTCTTCGCCCGGGGCAGCAACACCCCGGCGAGCCAGCCGTCGACGCCGACCAGCAGCACCGCTCTCACCGAGCAGCCCACCGAGGAACCAACCGGCTCGACGGCGACCCCGCCCGCGGAGCCGACCGGTACGACCACGCCGGTACCGCCGCGCCCGAAGCCGGGTCACGGCGGCTGCAAGACCCTGAACCCGGACCAGCGCATCCCCAGGACGACGCCGACCGCGGTCACCTGGGAGTTCGAGGCGGACATGTTGATCCCGACGCAGCAGGAAGGTGGGCCGGCCATGACAAGTAGTGCCGGAGTCCGCTCCTGCTTCGCCCACTCGCCGACCGGCGCGGTGCTCGCCGCGCTGGTGACGCTAGGGCAGATCCGCAACCCGGACCTGACCATTCCGGTACTGCGCCAGCGGTTCGTCCCGAACGAAGGACTGAAGCTGGCGCTGGCCGAGGGCAAGGCGACGCCGCCCACGCCGGGGCAGACCAAGACGGTGGCCCAGTTCACCGCCTTCAAGGTGCTCGACTACCTGCCGAACCGCGCCATCATCGCGATCGCGGTCCGGATCGACGACCAGAACGTCGCGTCGATCCCGGTGACGATGGCCTGGTCGAAGGGTGACTGGAAGGGCGTGCTGCAGACCGACGGCAGCTTCAACGGCGCGACCGAGCCCGACCTGCTGCAGTCGATGACCGGGTACGTCCGGTTCGGGGGCGCGTGATGATCCCGCTGATGAACTGCTGGTGGCCGCCGAACTGGGACGACTGCATCACCGAGTACCTGGGCAAGGCGATCAACTTCGCCCTCGGCGGTTTCTTCGGGCTGATCTTCGACGCGATCAAGGCGCTGGTGATCGAGGCCGTCGTCGCCGTGGTGAAGGCGGTCGGCTTCCTCTGGCTCGACATCCAGTCGCCGAACCTCGAGGGCAACGAGACGATCGGCTTCGTCTCCGGCCACACCAAGTACATCTTGATCTTCGCCGCGTCGATCGCGGTGATCTTCGGCGCGATCAAGATGGCCATCTCGCAGCGCGGCGAGCCGCTCCGCGACATCCTGAAGAGCCTGATCACGATGGCGATGGTGTCGGCCGGTATCACCGGCTTCGCCGCGTTGCTGATCTCGGCCTCGGACAGCTTCGCGGGCTGGATCATCGGCGAGGCGTTGGGCCCGGGCAAGACCTTCGAGGACAGTCTGACCGCCAAGCTCACCGATCCGCTCAAGGGCCGGATCGGACTGGCGCTGGTGGTCCTGGTCGGGATCCTGATGGTGATCAGCGGACTGATCCAGCTGGTCTTGATGATCATCCGCTACGGGATGCTCATCCTGCTGGTCGGTGTGGTGCCGCTGACCGCCTCGGCGACCAACACCGAGATGGGGATGATGTGGTTCAAGCGGTCGATCTCGTGGCTGGTCGCCTTCGTGCTCTACAAACCGGTGGCCGCACTCATCTACGCCACCGCGATCAAGCTGATGGAAGCACCAGCTGACGACTCACTCAAGGTCATCACGGGCGTGACGATGATGGTGATGGGCATCGTCGCGCTCCCCGCCCTGTTGCGCTTCGTCTCCCCCAAGGCAGGTTGAGATGATCAGGATCGCGCTCTGCGCCGGCAGTTGGTACGACTGCCTGCTCGGCTGGGTCGTGGAAGCACTCGGAACCGCCGTCGGAAAGTTGATCGAACTCGTGTTCCAGCCAATTCTCGATGCCCTGGCCGAGGCCGTGGCGAGCATGTTCGCCACCATCGCCACCTTCTGGGTCTACATCCCCACGCCGGCCGTCGGCAGCGAGGCGACCGGCCAGCCGGCCAGTGGGACGGTCGGCTGGATCTGGACCCATACGCAGTACATCGGCGTTTTCGTCGCCGTGCTCGGCGTGATGGTGGCGGCGATCCAGATGGCGTTCACGCAGCGCGGCGAGACCGCCCGCGACCTGATCCGCTCGCTGGCCACCTTCGGCGCGGCCTCGGTCTTCGCCATCGCGGTGGTCCAGGCACTGATCGCGTTCGGCGACCAGTTCGCGAACTGCATCGTCACCACCTCGGTGACGGCAACCGGTGATCCGGCGGCGGACGCGCAGGGCTGGACCTGCATCCCGCTGGACGAACCGGACAAGGTGCTCCATGCCAGCGACGGTTTCCGCGATGCCATGAAGGGCATCATGGGTTTCTCGGCGGCGGCGACCGGCGGGCTCGGGATCGGGCTGCTGATCACGATCGGCATCCTGACCCTGCTCGCCTCGGTGATCCAGATCGTCTTGATGGTGGTTCGCAGCGGAATGCTGATCCTGCTGCTCGGCGTGCTGCCGATCGCGGCGGCGGCGACCAACACCGAGATGGGCAAGGCCTGGTTCAAGCGGATCGTGTCCTGGCTGCTCGCCTTCATCCTGTACAAACCGGTGGCCGCCCTGGTCTACGCGACAGCGATCATGCTGGCGTCGAACAACGGCCACGGCTTCAACTTCAGCGAGGTGAAGGACCCGGTCGGCCTGCAGATCATGAACATGGTCGTCGGCATCACGATGCTGGTGCTGGCCCTCTTCGCGCTGCCGGCTCTGATGCGCTTCATCGCGCCGATGGTCGCCGCGACGGCGGGCTCGGCCGGTGCCGGGATGATCGCGGCGAAGCTGATCGGCGCCGACAAGATCGGCGACAAGGTGAACGAATCGACCCAGAGCCAGGGAGATGGGCCGAGCGGTGCTCGCAACGTCGGCCGGCCGAGTCAGCAAGCTCCGTCAGGTCCGAGCGGCTCACCCCAGCCCAGTGGCAGCGGCGGGGCAGGCGGCGGCGCCTCGCCCGCTAACTCCGGTGGTGGGGGCGGCGGAGGCGGAGGCGGCGGCGGAGGTGCCGGTGGTGGCGCAGGCGGCGGTGCGGGCGGTGGGGCCGGTGGCGGTGCTGCTGGTGGCGCGGGCGGTGGTGCTGCGGGCGGTGCGGCTGCTGGTGGCGGAGGTGCCGCTGCGGGTGGTGCTGCCGCAGGCGGTGGAGCCGCAGCTGGTGGAGCGGCAGCAGGCGCTGGTGCTGCGGCCGGCCCGGTCGGCATCGCGGTGGTCGCCACTGCGGCTGCCGTCAAGAAGGGCATCGACGTGACCAAGGACGCGGCCCAGGCGGGCGCGAACGAGACGATCAACAACGACGCGATGGATGAGGGACCAAGTGGCAGCGGCTGACAACGTCCGGAGCGTCCCGCGTACCTACGGGAACTGGCGCCAGCCGGCCTCGGCCGGTATCGGCGGCCTGGGGACGCTCGGCACCGGCATCATGATGGGCGGCATGGTGATGACCATCATCGCCCTGACCGCGGGCGGTCTGGTCGCCGCGCTGATCGTGCTGCTGATCGTCGGCAGCTCCCTGCTGCTGCTGATGATGAAGGACAAACACAACCAGTCCGCCCTGCAACGGCTCTCGACCCGTATTGGATGGCAGCGAGCAAAGATGGCCAAGCACAACATCTACCGTTCCGGTCCGCTCGGGCGGACGCCGTGGGGCAAGTTCCAGCTGCCCGGTCTGGCGGCGGCCTCCCAGCTGAGCGAGTACAAGGACTCCTACGGCCGGCCGTTCGCGCTGCTGTTCTACCCGAGCACGCGGCACTTCACCGTGATCATCAACGCCGAGCCGGACGGTGCGTCCCTGGTCGACGAGGACCAGATCGACGTCTGGGTCGCGCACTGGGGTCAGTGGCTCGCCTCGCTCGGCCACGAACCGGGCATCATCGCCGCCTCGGTGACGGTCGAGAGCGCCCCGGACACCGGCATCCGGCTGCGCCGCGAGGTCAGCAACAACATGCAGGAAGGCACCCCGGCGATCGCCCGGGCGATGCTCACCGAGGTCGTCCAGACCTACCCCGAGGGCTCGGCGCTGGTCTCCGCCCGGGTCGCGCTGACCTTCAAGGGCACCGACCGCAGCGGTAAGCGGCGCAAGGAAGAGGACATGGGCCGCGAGCTCGCGTCCCGGCTCCCCGCGCTGACCCAGAGCCTGAACTCCACGGGTGCGGGCGCCGCTCGTCCGGTCAACGCGCAGGAGCTTTGCGAGACGATCCGGATCGCGTACGACCCGGCGGCCGCGGGGCTGATCGACGAGGCCCGTAGCCAAGGCATGTCGCCCGAGCTGCAGTGGACGGATGTCGGCCCGGCCGGCGCGCAGGCCTTCTGGGACAAGTACCGGCACGACAGCGCGTGGTCTGTCACCTGGCAGATGACTCAGGCGCCGCGTGGCGAGGTCTTCTCGTCCGTACTGTCCCAGCTGGTCGGTCCGCACCCGGACATCGACCGCAAGCGCGTCACCCTGCTCTACCGTCCGCTCGACGCCGCGACCTCCGCCCGGATGGTCGAGGCCGACAAGCGCAACGCGTCGTTCCGGGCGACCACGTCGTCGCGCCCGTCGGCCCGCTCGATCGCCGAGGCACGGGCGGCCGACCGGACCGCGCAGGAGGAGGCGCGTGGCGCCGGCCTGGTCAACTTCGGCCTGGTCGTCACGGGCACGGTGATGACGGCCGAGCAGATTCCGGACATGGTCGCCGCGATCGACAACCTCGGTGCGACCGCCCGGATCCTGCTGCGCCCGGCGTACGGGTCACAGGACTCGTCCTTCGTGGCGGCGCTGCCGCTCGGCGTCGTGCTCCAGAGCCACCTGTCGGTCCCGGCCGGTCTCCGGGAATCGCTATGACCCAGCGGGAGTCAGCGTGAGCAAGAACGAGAAGAAGCCGGCCGACCCGAGCCGTGGCGGCCGCCGGCCGATGCCGCGGGGCTGGCCCGGCCCGGCCCGTGGCTACTCGACGTACCTGCAGGCCCCACAGGAGTGGCGCGGTACGACGGTCCAGGTCTGCGGCATGTGGCCGTTCGCGGCAGGTACCGGCAGCCCAATGGTGGGCGTGCCGATCGGCCGCAACATCCTGTCCGGCGCCACCATGTGCTGCGACCCGATCAGCTGGTTCATGCGCGCCAAGCTGATCTCCAACCCGTCCGTCTTCGTGCTCGGCAAGCCAGGTCTGGGCAAGTCGACGATCATCCGGCGGATGGCGCTCGGCCTCGCCGGGTACGGCGTGATGCCGCTCGTCCTCGGCGACCTCAAGCCGGACTACAAGGACCTGATCGAGGCCCTCGGCGGCCAGGTGATCCAGCTCGGTCGTGGCCGTGGGCACCTGAACGTGCTCGACCCGGG
This sequence comes from Kribbella sp. NBC_00382, assembly GCF_036067295.1. Taxonomy (NCBI): domain Bacteria; kingdom Bacillati; phylum Actinomycetota; class Actinomycetes; order Propionibacteriales; family Kribbellaceae; genus Kribbella; species Kribbella sp. NBC_00382. The sequence continues at coordinate 2,216,762 of NZ_CP107954.1, read as the reverse complement.
TGAGTCCCGGCAGGCCGCGCTGCGGCTCACCGGCAGTGCCCGGCAAGCGATCCAGGCCGACGCGCACGGCCGCCGCTCGACGATGGTCTCGGCGCTGATCTCGATCATGCGGTCCGCGCCGCCGACCGACCGCGAGGAGACCATCCTCGACGAGGCGCTCAAGGTGCTCGACGAGCGCCACGAGGGCACCCCGGTACTCCGTGACCTGCTGCAGGTCGTCCAGGAAGCTCCCGACCGAGTCCGCGATGTCGCGCTCGACCGCGGCAGCATGGACCGCTACCGCCAGATCACTGAAGGCCTGGAGGCGTCCCTGATCGGTCTGGTCGGCGGCGGCCGGCTCGGTGAGATCTTCTCCGAGCAGACCGACCAGCCGATGAAGATGGACCGGCCGGTGGTCTTCGACGTTTCGAACATCGACGACTCCGAGACCAGCCTGCAGGCCGCCGTACTGCTGGCCTGCTGGTCGTACGGGTTCGGCGCGGTCGCCGTTTCGCAGGCGCTCGCGGATGCCGGCCTCGAGCCCCGGCGGCACTACTTCGTCATCCTCGACGAGCTCTGGCGAGTACTCCGGGCCGGCCGCGGCCTGGTCGACCGGGTGGACGCGCTGACCCGGCTGAACCGGCAGCGTGGTGTCGGGATGGCAATGATCTCGCACACCATGTCCGACCTGCTGGCGCTCGAGCACTCCGAGGACCGGATGAAGGCGAAGGGATTCGTCGAGCGGTCCGGGATGGTCATCTGCGGTGGTCTGCCGCGGGCCGAGATGGAGAACCTGTCGGCCGTCGTACCGATGTCCGAAGAAGAGAAGAACATGCTGATCGGCTGGCAGGACCCACCCGCGTGGGACCCGGCCACCGGTGAGGAAGCCGCACCTCCCGGCCGGGGAAACTTCCTGGTCAAGGTCGGTGGCCGCCCGGGCATCCCGGTGCACGTCGGGCTGACCTCGGTCGAGCGCGAGATCAACGACACCAACAAGCTCTGGAAGACCGGCGTCGACGGCCGCCCGCTGAAGGTGGAGATCGCCGACGACGGCACCGAGGAAGTCGTCGAGGAGTACACCTTCGACGACCCGGCGATGACGGCCCTGCCGCCACCGGACCCGACCACCCGTGTGGTCGCCCGCACGGGAGTTGATGAGTAATGGCTGAAGGCAAGCGGAGTACGGGCCCGGGCGGGCTGTCCGCGGAGTCGGTCCTGGTCTTCATCGGGATCGGGCTGTTCGCGATCGTCGTCGGTGGCACCTGGGTGGCGACCAAGATCGCCGCGGCGATCAACCACACCCATCCGGTCAGCGACCCGATGAGCAACCTGGTCGACATGATCAACGGCCGGGTCCGCTGGTCCGGCGCGGCGACCGGCGTACTGATCATCGAGATCGTCGTACTCGGCCTGCTGACCGTGGCCGGCTTCTACCTGGTCGGCCGGGCGCGGGACCGCGGCTCCCGGGTAGACCGCTCCGCGCAGCTGATGTCGAAGCGCAAGGAGATCTACAAGCTCACCCGGGAAGGCGCGCAGGAGATCGCCAACCGGCTGGGCGCCGGGCACGCGGGTCCCGGCGTGATGATCGGCCGGACTGTCCGCGACAACCTTGAGGTCTTCGGGTCCTGGGAAGACATGCACGTCGACATCTGGGGTCCACGAACCGGTAAGACGACGTCTCGCGCAGTGCCGGCGATCCTGGATGCTCCGGGGGCCGTCGTGGCCACCTCGAACAAGCGCGACATCGTCGACGCCACCCGGGATCCGCGCTCGAAGAAGGGGCAGGTCTGGGTGTTCGACCCGCAGGAGGTCTGCGGCGAGCCGAACAACTGGTGGTGGAACCCGCTCAGCTACATCACCGACGAGACGAAGGCGCGGGAGCTGGCGGAGCACTTCGTCGCCTCGCAGCGTAAGGAAGGCGCCCAGACGGACGCCTTCTTCGACTCCGCCGGTACGGACCTGCTGGCCGGTCTGCTGCTCGCGGCCGCGGTCGCGAAGCGCCCGATCACGCAGGTCTACAGCTGGCTCGCCGACCAGCGCAACGACGAGCCAGAGCGCATCCTGCGCGCCACCCCCGGCCTGCAGTTGTCCGCGGACGCGCTGGCCGGTGTCATCAACGCGCCCGACAAGCAGCGCGCCGGTGTCTACGGCACGGCGCAGCAGAGCGCCCAGTTCCTGATCAACCGCAAGGTCACCCGCTGGGTGATTCCGAACGGGCCCAACGACAACCGGCCGCAGTTCAACCCGCACCAGTTCGTCCGCGAGGGCGGCACGCTGTACAGCCTGTCCAAGGAAGGCGCCGGTACTGCGGGCCCGCTGGTGACCGCGTTGACGGTGGCCGTCGTCGAGGCGGCCGAGGACTACGCCAAGACCTGCCCCATGGGCCGGCTGCCCAACCCGCTGGTCGGCGTACTGGACGAGGCGGCGAACGTCTGCCGCTGGAAGAACCTGCCCGACCTCTACAGCCACTTCGGCTCCCGCGGCATCGTGCTGATGACGATCCTGCAGTCCTGGGCGCAGGGGATGGAGTGCTGGGGCGAGCGCGGGATGGAGAAGCTCTGGTCCGCGGCGAACATCCGGGTCTACGGCGGTGGCGCGTCCGACGCGAACTTCCTCGAGCGGCTGAGCAAGCTGATCGGCGACTACGACATCCTGTCCAGCTCGGTCTCGTACAACAAGGGCGAGCGCGGCACCAGCAAGCAGACCCAGCGGCACCACATCATGGAGGTCTCCGACCTCGCCTCGATGCCGCCCGGTCGCGCGGTCATCTTCCCGTCCGGTATCCCGGCGACGATGATCAAGACTGTGCCGTGGATGGCACGTGCCGACGCGGGCGCAGTGAAGGCCTCGCTGGCCCACCACGACCCGGGTGCTGGTGCTGGCCTGGCGGCGCAGGGTGGGGCGAACGCATGGGTGGCAGCTGGTACGGGTGGGGCGCCCCAGGCGCCGCCTGCTCCGGCGGGCCCGCCGGTACCGGTGTGGGAGCAGACTGAGGAGCAGCGCCGTGGATGGTGAGCAGGAACTGTTCTACCCGCACGTCGCGGCCTTCGTCGAGGACCGCCTGGTCTACCTGTACTGCCGGCGGATCGGCCAGCAGTACATGTGGTGCCCGGAGTGGTTCCGCCATGCCGAGGCACTGAGCCGCCTGGACTCGATCTGGCGCGCCTGGGAGCACCTGCGGCTGGACCCGGCGACCGGGATGTCGGTCTGGTGGCGTGACCACGCTGACCCGCACATGCAGGCGTTGCTCGACCCGGACGGCCCGTTCGCGGCCTGCCGCGGTGCGCACAGCGACTACCCGATCCCACCGCTACCAGTGGAGGAGCCCCCGGCCGGCCTCTTCTTCGACCAGCGCCAACCCAACCTGCGCGGCATCTAGGTGTACGAGATCTGGCGCTGGAGCAACCTGGGTCTGGCGTTCCTGGTGGAGCTGACAGGCCTGGCGGTGTTCGCCTGGTGGGGCTGGAACGCGAGCAGCAGTACGGTGCTCCGAGTCCTGCTCGCCGTCGGGCTGCCGGTGATCGCAGCCGTCTTCTGGGGGCTGTTCGCGGCGCCCACGGCGAGCTACGGCAACCCGGTGATCACGACCGTCGTGAAGGTCGCCTTCTTCGGCCTGGCAGGCCTGGCGCTGTGGACGCGCGACCACCACATCCTGGCCACTGTGTTCGTCCTGGTGGTTGCAGCCAATCTTGTGATCATCCGCGCCGGCCACATCACCACCGGCTAGTTCAGTCGCCGAGGCCGAACTCCCGTAGGGCCTTCGACTTCTTCCGCTGGTCGCGGGGGCGCTTGACGTTCTTCCGGGCCACCGGGGGCTCGTCGGGTGCGCTGCGGACGGCCTCCGCGGCGGGCGGCTGCTCGGCACGACTGCGTTGCTCCCGGCCTTCCGCGTAGTTCCAGTCGGCCCGGCGGTCGTCGTCGGCCGCGGTGCGGTACCGGGAGTTGGCTCTGGCCTGGGCGCGGTCGGCCGCCTTCAGATCGGCATCCGACTGAGCGTCGTCCCGGCCGGTTGCGCCATCGCGGAGATGAGCTGCATGGGCGGTGTCGGCATGGCCCAGTAGGCGCTCATCGGCCGCCTTGGCGCGCAAGTAGCCGTGGTTCCGCTCGGCGACGTCGGCACGGCGCATCGCGTCGGCGATGTCGGCATCAGCCTCGCGCTGGCGCCGGTTGTCGATGAGTTCACGCTCCTCGAGCGCGTCCAGCTCGACCTCCTCGTCGAACTGCTGCTCATCCTCCTCAGCGTGCTTGGCTGCGAGCTCGTCGTCCGTGTCGGCCATGCCGCTCCTTCCGCTCGGTGCCCACGATGCCGCAAAACCAGGTCAGCGGACAGCTCCGGTGATCAGCCAGCCGTCGCGGCGCTCGCGGGTCAGCAAGGTCAGCAGCCTGAGCAGCATGAACCCACCGAAGGCCCACCACAAAGCCACCACGCCGCCGTCGAACCACAGCACGCTGAGCGCCAGCGGCACGTACAGAACCATGGCGATCACCCCGGCGACCGCCAGGTACCGCCCGTCGCCGGCCCCGATCAGTACGCCGTCCAGCACGAAGACGACCCCGTTGACCGGCTGCCAGAGCGCCGCCACCAGCAGGATCGCGGCCAGCGTGTGCCGTACTTCGGGATCGGACGTGAACCACGGGATGTACAGGCCGTGCAGCCCCCACAGCGCGAGTCCGCCGACGACGCCCGAGACCAGGCCCCACCACATCATCCGTCGCGTGATCGTGCGGGTCCCCTCGACGTCGCCCGCTCCGAGCGCGCGGCCGGTCAACGCCTGCGCGGCGATCGCGATGGCGTCGAGTGCGAGCGCCAGAAAGGACCACAGGGTGAAGGCGACCTGGTGGGCCGCGAGTGACGTAGTACCGAGGGAGGTGGCGACGAACGTTGCCAGGATGATTGCCGCGCGCAACGTCAGGGTGCGAACCACCAAAGGGATTCCGGCCTGTGCCGACGCGAGGATGCCAGGGCGGTCGGGCCGCAGCTTGGCGCCGTCCCGGCGGGCGCCGCGGACCACTACCCAGACCAGGGCGACTCCTGCTGCCGTCTGGGCGATAGCCGTGCCCAGTGCTGAGCCGGCGATGTCCAGGTCGAGTCCGTAGACCAGGAAGAGGTTCAGGGCGATGTTGGCCAGGTTGGCGGAGATCGCCACGATCATGGGTGTCTTGGTGTCCTGGAGACCCCGCAGTACGCCGGTAGCCGCCAGTAGCAGCAGCATGGACGGGATGCCGAGACAGCTGATCCGCAGGTACGTCACCGCGTAGTCCGCGACGTCCGGTGATGGGTCGAAGCCGCTGATGGCCAGTGGGGCGAGCACTACTCCGCCGACTACGGCCAGTGCTACGCCCAGCAGCAAGGCCAGCCAGAGTCCGTCGATGCCCTGCGTCAGCGCGCCCCGATGGTCGCCCGCCCCGATCCGCCGGGCGACCGCGGAGGTGGTGCCGTAGGCAAGGAAGACGCAGATCCCGACGAGCGTCTGCAGGATGGTGCCCGCGACGCCGAGGGCCGCGAGTTGCGGCGTACCGAGGTGGCCGACGATCGCCGAGTCGGCGAGCAGCATCAGCGGTTCGGACACCAGGGCGAAGAAGGCCGGTACCGCCAGCCGGAGAATCTCCCGATCCTGCGACCAGCTGGTAAGGGGCATGGGGATCATTGTGCCTGGCCACGCCTGTGCACAGCGCAGTGGACCTGTGGGGACCGAATCTTTTTCTTCTCCACAGTTGTGTGTAGACAAAACCGCAGGTCAGAGCGGGGTTGTGGAGCTTTGTCCCCAGATATCCACAGGGATATGCCCAACCTGTGCACAGCTCATTGTGGGGTTATGCACGGCTTGTCCACACCCCCTGTGGATGGCTGGCTACCAGGGGTCGGCGTGAGGGGCGTACGGTCGCGTGACTGCCCGCGAAACTGTCGGCGATGGACGCTAGGGTTCGATCAGGTGTTCGAACCGGGCCGAACGAGGAGGCTGGACGAGTGAGCGTTGCGGAGTTCCGCGGGGGGCCGGGCGGCGGGAACGAAGAACGCAGTCCGGAGATGGGCTTCGACCGCACCCCACCTCAGGATCTGGCGGCCGAGCAGTGCGTGCTCGGCGCGATGATGCTCAGCAAGGACGCGATCGCCGATGTGATCGAGACCCTGCGCGGCACGGACTTCTACCGGCCGGCCCACGAGATCGTCTTCGACGCGGTCACCGACCTGTACGCCCGCGGTGAGCCCGCCGACGCGATCACCGTCGCCGCCGAGCTGGCCAAGCGCGGCGAGATGGGCCGGATCGGCGGCGCGCCGTACGTGCACACCCTGGTCGCCTCGGTGCCGCTGGCCGCCAACGCCGGCTACTACGCGCACATCGTCCGGGAGAAGGCGATCCTGCGCCGCCTGGTCGAGGCCGGCACCAAGATCGTCCAGATCGGCTACGCCGGCGAGGGCGAGGTCGACGACGTCGTCGACCAGGCTCAGGCAGAGATCTACTCGGTCACCGAGAAGCGCACCACCGAGGACTACGCCCCGCTGAAGGACATCATGGAGGGCGCCCTCGACGAGATCGAGGCGATCGACTCCCGCGGCGACGCCATGGTCGGCGTCCCCACCGGCTTCACCGACCTCGACGAACTGACCAACGGCCTCCACCCCGGCCAAATGATCATCGTTGCGGCCCGCCCCGCCATGGGCAAATCAACGCTGGGGCTGGATTTTGCGCGGTCGGCGTCGATCAAGCATGGGTTGACCTCGTGTGTGTTCTCGCTGGAGATGAGCCGCAACGAGATCACCATGCGGTTGCTGTCGGCCGAGGCGAAGGTGCCGCTGCACCACATGCGCAACGGCAAGATGACCGATGAGGACTGGGCCCGGCTGGCCCGCAAGATGGGCGAGGTGTCCGAGGCGCCGCTGTTCATCGACGACTCGCCGAACCTGACGATGATGGAGATCCGCGCCAAGGCCCGCCGGCTGAAGCAGCGGCACGACCTCAAACTCATCGTCATCGACTACCTCCAGCTGATGACGTCCGGCAAGAAGGTCGAGTCCCGCCAGCTCGAGGTCTCCGAGTTCTCCCGCTCGATCAAGCTCCTCGCCAAGGAACTAGAGCTCCCGGTGATCGCCATCTGCCAGCTCAACCGAGGCTCCGAACAACGCTCCGACAAACGCCCGATGGCCTCCGACCTCCGCGAATCCGGGTCATTGGAACAGGACGCCGACGTAGTCATCCTCCTCCACCGCGAGGACGCCTACGAACGCGAATCCACCCGCCCCGGCGAAGCCGACTTCATCGTCGCCAAGCACCGCAACGGCCCCACCGCCGACATCGTCGTAGCCTTCCAGGGCCACTACTCCCGCTTCGTCGACATGGCCCACGACGGCTGACGTCAAATCCACTCGGCGCGCATTGCAGGTTGCTGCAAGGCGACGGCGAAATCCTTGACCGGACAAAGCGAAGGCCCGTAAGAAGGTCCTTCGAAGATCCCTGCGAGGGTCACCCGCCGGTCGGCGCGGCCGCTCGCAGCTGGGCTTCTGGCCGCAGATCGTGCTTGCGGCATCAGGAGGGGGCAACGAAGCCGCCTCGACGACGCCTCACCGGCGGACCGGCCTGTGCGCCGGCCCGCCGGTGCGCCGCAAAGCTTGGAAAGGACCCACCGAGTGTCCGACGCCACCGACTTCCGGGCCGTCTACGAGAAGGAAGGGTTCTACGACGAGCTACTGCTGCCCCACTTCTACGGCGGTGTGGATGACGCGGAGCTGCTCCGGCGACGCCTGGCCGAGCTGTACTCCGCCGAGTCGCTGGGCGCGCTCAGAGTCGCCGAGTTCGGCGCCGGCACCGGGCGGATGACCGAGCATCTGGCTCCCTTCGCCGACAGCCTCATCGTGAACGACTACAGCGCCCAGATGATCAAGGAGCTGACCGCCAGGTTCCCGGGGAGTACGCCGCTTCATGCGGGCGCCCGAGCGGCGGTGACCGACCTGCACGAGCAAGGGATGGCGAGCCGGCTGGACCTGATCGGCGCGTTCTGGTCGCTCAGCTACCCGCTCGGTGAGTACTTCGAAGAGCTCACCGCGACGGGTATCACGCCGGTCGAGGATCAGCAGGCCGCCCGGGTCGAGGCGCAGGGATTCGTACGCGACATCGTCCGGTTGCTGGCGCCGGGGGGCCGCCTGCTGGCGATGTTCTTCGACTCCGAGACCGCCGAACAGCAGTTCGTCACCAGGCAGTGGGAACGGGTCGCGCCCTTTCCCGAAGGTGGCCGCAGTTACACCCGGGACCTCCTGATCAACGCACTCCTGGACGAGGAGCGCGATGGCACGGGCACGGTCTCGTACCAACGCCTCGGCGGAGCAGCGGTTGCCGCCGATGAGCACGCCGCCGTGCGGTGGATGCTCGAGGTGCACCTGAAGAACCTTCCGCAGCTTGTCGAATCGGCGCAGGTCAGGCGAGAGGTGGAGGAGTTCGTCGGGCGCTGGCGCCGGCCGGATTCCTCAGTGGTCCTTCCGACCGGCCTGTACTTCATCGAGTTCCAGCGCCAGGACCACCCGGCCGCCCAGGCTCCGCGGTGACGGCGCTCGGCGGCGTCGCCATGGTGACGACCTGCCTGGCGGACCTCTCATCGGTCGCCGACGGTTTCGGGCTCGTCTACGGTTCGTCTGTCACCCGCGACGCGCGGACGGCGCCCAGCGATCTCGACTTCGTGCTGGTGACTGCCGAGCCGCTCACGGACCAGCTGCGGGCCACGCTCGCCACCGGGATCCGGCAGGCGCACAGCGGGCACGGCCTGCCGATCGACCAAGAGGTCCCCTACGAGAACAAGCTGACCGCAACCTACGAGGACGTCGCCGCGGCCTGCAGCCTGACCTGCTTTCCGCAGCTGGGTTCGCAGCAGGCCAGGCCGGTCACCGAGTCGGATCCGTATCTGTACAGCGAGGACTTCCGGCTCCGGCTGCTGCTCAACGCTCTGACGACACCGCATGCGCTGATCTGGGGTTCGATCGAGGCCCTGTCCACGGCGACTGCTGCCGCCGAACAAGCGGTCGCCCGGCTGGGCTTGATGCTGACCATGCCGACCGCCGACTTCACCGCGGAGCCGTTGGTGGAGGCGCTGCTGCGATCGCCGGCTGGGGCCGAGGGCAAGGACTATCTCGGGTTCTCCAGCCCGGTGCATCTCTTCGGCGTGGTCTCGCGCGGCCTGGCAGCGATGAGCGACGCCGGACTGGTAGCCCCGGCGGGCGCCGGCCTCTGGCGGTTCGACAGCGCCGGCAGCCAGAGTTGAGTGGGGGACGGCTGCAGGCGGTGATCTCGCACATCTATCCGCCGGCCGGAACCACCCGCGCGCTCTATTTCCAGACGCTGCTGGATGCCTGTGGCCAGGGCTTCTTCCTCGCCGGAAGCGCGCTGTTCCTGACCGGGTACGCGCATCTGTCGCTCGCGCAGATCGGCCTGGGCGTCAGCGCCGGTGTGGCCGCGTCCCTGATCGTCGCCCTACCCGCTGGATGGTGTGTCGATCGCTACGAAGCACAGCGGATCTGGTGGCTGGCGAGCCTTGTGGAGGCACTGAGTTTCTGCGGCTATCTGCTGGTCACCGACGTTCCCGGCTATCTCGTCGTCGTGGTGCTGGCCTCCACGGTGGCGGCTGTCGGCACCGCTGCCCGGCAGCGCTACACGTTCGCCGCGTTGGCGCAGAGCTCGAACCGGGTCGAGGGGCTCGCCTACATCCGGACCGCGTTGAACATCGGCTTCGCCGGATCGGGACTGCTGTTCGCGGCGCTGACCGTCGGCGCCGAACGAAACGCGCTGATCGCCCTTCCGCTGGTTGCCGCGGGCGTCAAGATCGCCAACGCGTACTACGTACGACGGCTCGCGACGATCGCGACACCAGCTCCGGACGAGGCAGCTGAGGAGGTGACCGCTCAGCCCGATCGCGCCTACCGGGCCTGGCCGTTCGTCGTTCTGGCCCTGCTCAACGGGGTTCTGCTCACCGACGCCACCTTGCTGAACTTCGTCCTGCCGGTCTGGATCGTGACCCAGACGTCGGCGCCCGCCACGATGGTTCCCTTGCTGTTCGTGCTCAACACCGTCGTGGTGGTGGCGCTGCAGGTGGTCTTCTCCCGGGGCGCCTCGAACCTTTCCGGCGCGACCCGGGCGACCAGGCAGGGCGCCTACCTGGTCGCCGCTGCCAGCGTGCTCGCATTTGTCGCCGGCCACGCGGGAGTGGCGACGATCATCCTGCTACTGCTCGCGTTGTTCACCGTCCTCAGCCTGGGGGAGATCCGGTTGGCGGCCGGTGACTGGGGACTGCTGTCGTCCTTGGCGCCCGCGTCGCGGCTCGGCGCCTATCAGGCTGTCTGGCGGATCGGCGCGACCGCGCCGAGTCTGCTCGCTCCGGTCGCGTTCGGGTTTCTCGTGGAGAAGCTCGCGATCGGCTGGCTGCTGATCGCTGCCACCTTCGTCCTGTTCAGCGTGCTGCTGGCCGTGACGTTGCGGCATCCCGGGCTGAAGCCGTCCACAGTCGATGTATCCGACGAAGGAGTGACCTCGTGAGACACGGCACCGCAACTGCCGGACAAGACCCCGGACTGGAAGGATTCCTGACCCCGGACAACGCCGAGGAGGTCCGTGAGCTGCTCACCGACGCGATCCAGGTCGGGCTCGACTTCAAGCTGCGGAACCGGATCTTCCTCGATCGCCAGGACCCGATCGCCATCCGCGACCAGGTGATGGTCGAGCTGGAGGAGTCGGGCACGTCGGTGGACAAGCTGCTGATCGAGCTCCGCGACCAGATCCTGCCGCTGTCGAAGAACGAAGCGAGCCCGTACTTCATGGGCTTCGGCGACACCGGCAGCAACGTCGGCGCCATGGTCGGCGCCGTGATCGCGATGCTGACGCAGCAGAACATGATCAACCAGAGCTTCGACTCCCCGGCCGCCACCTTCGTCGAGCTGACCGTCGTTCGTTGGCTTCGGCAACTGATCGGCTATCCCGATCGGCCGGCCGCCGAGCTGACCGACGTGTGGTCGGTCGGCGGGGTGATGACGCACGGCGGCACGATGTCCAACACCATCGCGATGATGCTGGCCAGGGAGCGGATGGCCCCCGGAACGATGAGTTCGGGCGTCACCGATCCGCACCGGTTCGGCCTGGTGGTGCCGCGCGGGATCAACCACTACAGCATCAAGGCCGCGATGACCTGGATCGGCTGTGGGGCGAGCGTCATCGAGGTGGAGACCAACGGCTACCGGTACGACCGCACGGACCTGAGCCGTGCGCTGCGAGCCCATCGCGGTGAAATCGCCGCGGTCGTCGCCTACGCCGGCGACAGCCGCACGCAGACCATCGACGACCTGGCCGCGGTGGCCGAGACCGTCAGGGCACACGACCCGGCCATCTGGCTGCATGCGGATGCCTGCTGGGGAGGGCTGTGCGCACTGAGCGACGAGCTGCGGCCGAGGCTGGCCGGGATCGAGCTCTTCGACTCGGTGACGCTGGACCCGCACAAGATTCTCGGGATCCCCTATGCACTGTCGGCACTGCTGGTTCGCGACCCCGCGGTGCTGCGGAGCGTCTCGACGTATTCCGATCTGATCATGCAGGAGGAGTTCGCGCTCGGACAGGTCAGCCCGTTCATCGGCAGCAAGGCGTGGGAGTCCTTGAAGCTGTGGATGACGATGAGGTCGGCCGGACGCGACGGGTTGTCGCAGTTGGCGACCTCGAGGGTTGCCGCGGCCTCGTACTTCGCGGACCAGGTCCGCGGTCGTGACGACTTGTTGCTGCTCAACGAGCCGGACCTGATGGCGGTGGTCTTCCTCTTCGCCCCCGACGAACTCCGGCAGGCAGGGCCGGACCTCGTGAACGAGGTGAACCGCGAGATCCATCGCAGGCTTCTGCAGGACGGGAACTGGTACCTGCACCAGTTCTCGCTTCCCGATCCAGGCGTGCTGGCCAAGGGGCAGTTGCTCTACCCGCTGCGCTTCATGTCGAGCAATCCGCGGATCACCGGTCAGCTGGTCGATGACGTGCTGGCGAAGGTCGTCGCTACCGGGCGATCGATTCTCACCGAGGGGAACATCCATGTCCGAACTGACTGATCCCGGCGCGCCGGGGTTGGTGACGTCGATCGCGCAAGCTGATCGACTCACCATCGACAAGGGCCGCCAGGGGCCGCGGAAGACCTTCGTGTCGGTGCCCCTCCGGGTCGCCGGCGCGACCGTAGCCGACCTGCAAGGTGCCTGGCAACGGGTGGTGCTCCGGCAGAAGGTGCTTCGCTCTGTCTTTCCCTCCGACGACGTCACCGTGGCAGAGGTGCTTGCGCCCGAGCGGTACACAGTTGTCAGCCACCCGGCGGCCAGCGTCGAGGAAGCCGGTGAGCAGCTGCTCACCGAGATGGACCGCCGTGGCTTCGATCTGGCGCGCGGGCCGCTCGCGGAGCTCCATCATCTCGAGGCTCCGGGGGAGACGCTCGAATGCCGGCTCCTGGTCGACCACATCATCTTCGACCGGTTGTCCGCCCGCCTCCTGATGGACGATCTCGCACTGGAGCTGGCCGGGGTATCCCGGGAACTGCCAGAGCACGACTACTTCGACTTCGCCCGGGCGCAGCGGCAGTGGATCGGATCGCCTGCGGGCCGGGCGGGTCTGGCGCACTGGGCCGCGCAGTACGCCGACCTCGGTCTGAACCCACCACTCGGTCTCCCGGTCGAGGCGCCGCACGATCCAGCCGTGCCGAAGCCCGAGTTGGTGTTCGAGCGCGGTCTTGCGGTGACGGATCTTCCTGGCAGGAGCCGGGAGCTGCGCACCACCCCGTTCGTCCTGATCTGTTCGGCGGTACTGGCGGCGATCCGGGAGTGGAGCGAGCGTGACCTGGTCGGGCTGATCTTCCCGTCGCCGGGCAGGACTTGGCCGGGGGCGGCCCGGATGGTCGGGAAGTTCGCCGAGATGGTGCCGATGCGAGCCTCGGTGCGCTGGGCGGCCACCACCTACCAGGAGCTGCGTGGCGAGGTACAGAGCAATGTCGCCGCGGCGATGATGCATGACCGGTTCCCGCAGGGACAGGTGATCAACGAGCTCTTCCCGGACAACATCGATGAGATATCTTCTGTGCCCTACGTGTACCTCGACATCAAGGCGCAGCCCGGATTCGCCGCCGTCGCCGACGGGATCGAGATCTCGGAAGGTACCGAGAAGGCGGCGGACCTGACCCGTCGCGAGCCGGGGCTCAGCCTGCTGGCGAGCGTGGGCGCCACCGGCTGCGGGTTGAGCGTCCGGCACAGCGACTCCTACAGCGGCGCGACCGTGGCCACGTTCCATCGGCTCGTCGCGGCGCATCTGTCCGCCCAGCTGAATCCTCGCGATGAGCATGGGGCCATCGTGAGCCTGAGAGAGGAATCTTGTGGATAACAACGTCGTGGCGCTGGAGAAGCTGTGGCAGCGACTGCTCGACGTCACCGAGGTGGCGGCGGCGGACAACTTTTTCGAGCAGGGTGGAGACTCGTTGCTCGCGCTCGAGATGGCCACCACCTTCGAGGAGTCGACCGGCAGTCCCTTCCCGCTGGACGTCTTGTTCTCGGACGGCGGCTTCGGTGCGATGTGTGTGGCAGTCAGCGAGCCCGCTGCCGTCAACGGGCAGGTCTGAACGCTCTTGACGGCCCTGGATCCACCGACTGTCGCAGTCGTCCACGCGCCTTTCGCCGCAGCGAGCCTGCGCGAGATCCTGGTCGCTGCCGGCTCCGGCCCGCAGGTGATCCTGTTCTTCCGGGAGTGTGTGGCGGCGCGGAACCCCGGGCTCGTCGAGGTGTGCAAGCGGATGCTGCCTGTCCGGGTCGTGACAGACGATCCTCGCGACGTCGATCTGGCCGGGATCACGGCGGTGCTGACGTTCTCCGACCACGAACTCGAGTTTGCCGACCAGCTCACGGCCAGGCTGGCCGGCTCCGCTACCACCGGTACGCCGATCGCGGGAGCGGACGTCTGGTCAAAGAGTGCGCAACGCCGGACCCTGCGAGACACCGGACTGTCGAAGGTCACCGGTATCGAGGTCAGGACTCCGGCGGAGTTGATCGCCGGTGTCTCGATGGTCGGCCTTCCTGCCTTCCTCAAGCCGATCCGTGGTGCAGGCGGGGCGGGAGTCCTTCAACTGCGGACGGCCGATGAGGTGGAGGCGGCCGCCCGCGGGCTCGCCGGTGAAGCGCAGGTGCTCGAGCAGGCGATCCCGTTGTTGCCCAGCCACCCGAACGTTCCGTGGCTCGGCCCCCTCTTCTCCGTGGAGGTGAGCACGAACGCGCTGGGGGAACACACCGTCATGACCACCTTCGCCAAGGTCCCGATGCAGGAGGTGGTGGTGAGCGAAGGTTCGGACGGCGCGCTCCAGCGGACGGTACGAGTCTGCGGAGACGTCCATCCGGCGTTCCTGGACGACATCCAGCTGGCCGAGCTGCACGAGAGGTGTTGCCAGGCGCTGACCGCGCTGGGCGTACGCGGCCGGGTCACGCATACCGAGCTGCTCGCGACCGGCGACGGATTCGAGGTCGTCGAGGTGAACGGGCGGATGGGTGGCTTCCTGAATCGGCTGCTGGGCCACACGTCCGGGCTCGATCTGGTCCGGAGCGCCTTGGAGACGGCGGCGGGCAGACCGTTGTCGACCGCCGACGTGCCGACCGGATCCGTTGCCTTGGGCTACTTTCCCGGATTTCGCGACCTGCGGGGAACAGTCCGCGGCGGATTTCAGAAGGGCGAGCTGACCCAGCTCGCCGGAGTACGGTCCGTCGAGTGGGTCGCGGCTACCGGCGCCGCCAGATCCGATGGGGACGGACGCCTCTGCAACGTCGTGCTGTCGGCAGGCTCGGAGCCCGAGCTTCACGACGGCGCGGCTGCGGTCACGTCCCTGCTCGATGCGTCGTTCACCGCAGACGGCGGCCTGCCCGGCTTCGCGGACTCGTGAGGAGCTCCCGTGCACACCGCTGAGAACAACCAGATCATCAGTGCCCTCGAAGCTCATTGCTCGCGATCACCCGGCTCACTGGTACTCGAGGAGCCTGCCGGTCAGACCTGGTCGCACCAGCAGTTACTGGAGCGTGCGGACGCTCTTTCTCGCCGGCTCGGCGTACTCGGCGCGGTACCCGGGAATCGGATCATGGTGGACCTGCCACCGTCAGCGGATTTCGTCGTCGCGGTTCTCGCGGCATGGATGGCCGGCGCCTCCTACGTTCCCGTCACCTCATCGGATCCTCGTCCCCGCCTCGACCGGATCGCGCGGACCGCGGGGGCGAAGCTGGTCGTTCATCGTGGCGGTTGGACCCACCAGGCGGATGACGGCAAGGTCCAGGTGAGCGCCCTCGAGCCGGTCGCGGTCGATGAACGCCCGCAGTACGACGACGAGGCGTACGTGATCTTCACCTCGGGCTCGACAGGTGAGCCGAAGGGGGTCTCGGTCGGGCATCGCGCTCTCTACGGCTATCTCCGGGAAGCGGGGCGCCTTTATGCTCCAGCCGGGCCGGCAAGGTTTCCCTTCCAGCTCCCACCGACCTTCGATGCGGCCATCACTTCGTACCTACTGCCCCTCGTCCACGGTGGGGTCTGCGTTCCGCTGGCGGGGGCCAGGCCGGTAACCGCTCTGCTGAGCGACTTCTTTCGGGAGACGGAAAGTCCCGTTGTCCTGAAGACGACGCCAAGTCAGATCCAGCTGCTCGGCAGATTGCTGGAGCCGCGCACCGTACGGGCGCTGAGCGGATCCTTCGTCATCGGTGGTGAGGCGCTGTCCTACGAGCAGTGCGAGTGGCTGCGGGACGCGGAGGGAGTCACGCTGCACAACGAGTACGGCCCCACCGAGGCGACCGTGGGATGCATCATCCACTCCTTCCCGGCGACCCTGCGCGCGACCGGGCCGGTGCCGATCGGCCGGCCGCATGAAGGCATTCAGCTCGGCTTGGTCCCCACGGGCTCCGAGTTCGGCCTTTCCCTGTCAGGGGAGTGCCTCGCCAATGGGTATCTGGGCGACCGGCGCGGAGGGTTTCGCTACCAGGACGGCCTGCGTGTCTACGACACCGGCGACCTGGTATCGGTGAAAGACGGGCTCCTGTACTACGAGGGCCGAACCGACGATCAGGTGAAGATCGGCGGATACCGGGTCGAGCTGGGTGAAGTGGAGACTGCGTTGGCCTCGCTGGCACCGGGACGCCAGGTGGTCGCCGAGATCGTCGACGGGGTGCTGGTAGGCGGCGTGGTGGGCGGTGATGGCGAGGATTTCTCCGGCCTAGCCGCCGGGATTCGGCCCTTACTTCCACGGCACATGGTGCCGCGGGTGGTCCGGACGATCGGTGAGCTGCCGCTGACGAGCCATGGCAAGCTCGATCGGAGACGTCTCCGGGGACTGCTGCGGGAACTCGGCGAGAACTGAGCGCCGCATCGGGCTGAGCGGCCGGTGTCTGCGATCGCTGATCGGGCGGGGCCTAGGCTGTGGGCATGTTTTCGCCGTCGGCTGTGCTTGCGCCTCGAGTTTCCGTAGCGATCGAGGAAGCATTTGGGGCGGAGTTCAGGGGTGCGGATCCGGTGCTGCGGCCGAGCCAATTCGCCGATATCCAGGTGAATGCGGCGCTTGCGCTCTCGAAGCGGGTGGGGCTTCCGCCCAGGGAGGTCGCGGCGAGGCTGGTTGAGCGGCTTGAGTTGGGTGATGTCTGTGAGACGGTCGAGATCAGTGGGCCTGGGTTTCTCAATCTGACGCTGAAGGACGGCTGGGTCGCGGGGCAGGTCGCGGCGATGGCGGGTGACTCGAGGCTGGGCGTGCCGGTGCAGGAGGCGCAGCGGATTCCGATCGACTACTCGGCGCCGAACGTCGCCAAGGAGATGCACGTCGGGCATCTCCGGACCACGGTCGTCGGCGATGCGCTCGCCCGCACGCTCGAGCATCTGGGCCACGACGTCATCCGGCAGAACCACATCGGTGACTGGGGTACTCCGTTCGGCATGCTGATCGAGCACCTGCTGGACGTCGGCGAGGGGACCGACGAGGCCCGGCTGGTCGAGACCGACCCGAACGGCTTCTACCAGGCCGCCCGCGCCAAGTTCGACGCCGACGATCAGTTCGCGAACCGGGCGCGGGGCCGGGTCGTCGCACTCCAGGCCGGCGACGCCGAGACGCTGCGGCTGTGGGGCGAGCTGGTCGAGTTCTCCAAGCACTACTTCAACCGGATCTACACCCGGCTGGGCGTGACCCTGACCGACGCCGACCTGGCCGGCGAATCGACGTACAACGACCAGCTCGCGGCGATCTGCGACGAGCTCGAGGCCGCCGGGCTGGCGACCATGAGCGAAGGCGCACTGTGCGTGTTCCTCGACGGGTACACCGGCCGCGAGGGCAAGCCGGTGCCGTTGATCATCCGCAAGTCCGACGGCGGTTACGGCTACGCGACCACGGATCTCGCGACGATCAAGCATCGCGTGCAGGACCTGAAGGCCGATCGGATCGTCTACGTCATCGGCGCACCGCAGGCCCTGCACCTCAACATGGTCTGGGACACCGCCCGCAAGGCCGGCTGGCTGCCGGACACGGTGGTTCCTGTCCACACCCAGATCGGCAACGTGCTCGGCGAGGACCGGAAGATCCTGCGGACCCGGTCGGGTGCGCCCCTTCGCCTGCTGACGCTGCTCGACGAGGCGGTGGCCAAGGCGCGAGCGGTCATCGACGAAGCGCGGCCCGACCTCCCCGAGGAGACCCGCGCGACGATCGCGCCGCAGGTCGGCATCGGCGCGGTCAAGTACGCCGACCTGTCCGTCGCGCACGACAGTGAGTACGTCTTCGATCTGGAGCGGATGGTCGCCCTCACCGGCAACACCGGCCCGTACCTGCAGTACGCCGCAGCGCGGATCCGGTCGATCTTCCGCAACGCCGGACTCGAGCCGGCGGCGGCCACCAGCACGGTCGAGATCCAGGAGCAGGCCGAGCGGGCGCTCTGCCTCGCCCTGCTCGAGTTCGGCACCGTCGTCACCCAGGTCGGCGACGAGCTCGAGCCGCATCGGCTGTGCGCGTACCTCTTCCAGCTGGCCCAGGCGTTCTCCGCCTTCTACGAGAACTGCCCGGTCATCAAGGCCGAGCCGGCGCTCCGCGAGTCCCGGCTGGCTCTGTGCGTGCTGACCTTGCGGGTTCTCGAAGAAGGCCTTGGCCTGCTAGGTATCGAGGCTCCCGCGCGGATGTGACCAGCGTTTGGCGGAGATGGATTCGTGGGCCAGGAGGCGGAGGCTGGCGATGAGGGTTTCGCCGAGGATGGTGCCGAGGATGACGCCTTCGGCGATCTGGTCCGGGGTTGGGGTGGTGGGCGTGGAGGTCACGGCGGCCACCTCCAGGTCGGTGAAGGTTTCTACGGCGCCGGCGTAGGAGTCCAGGAAGCCGGCCAGGTGGCCTTGGCCGAGGGTGTTCAGGGCGGCGATCGTTTCGATCAAGGTGTTGAGGGCGGGAGCGTCGGGTTCCACCGACCAGCCGCGCGAGGTCAGTAGTTCCTCCACCTGAGTGGTGGCGGCCTCGCGGGCGGCTGGGGTTGAGGTGAGCTGGGGTTGGGGCGTGATCGCGCGGTGGGCGCGGCCGATTTTGTCGTGGAGGGGCATGGTGGGGGAGTCGAGGCCCTCCAGTACCTCCTTCACGCCGGCGACCGGTACGTGGGCGAGGTCGACCAGTGCGCGGATCAGGCGCAGCCGGTGCAGGTGGGAGTCGCCGTACGACGCCTGGTTGGGGCTGGTCAGCTCGCCGGGCGGCAGCAGGTTCTCGCGTAGGTAGTACTTGATCGTCGGCACCGGCACTCCGGAGATTCGACTCAACTCGGCGATCCGCATATTGCCTTGCCTTCCCCTGGACTGTGATGGATAGTAGCAGTATCCATAAACGGATACCGTCACTATCCATGCAAGGAGAAGGCCCATGCAGTTGAGCGACGCGTCCCGGATCATCGCCGGAGCGATCCTGCTCACCATCGTCACGATCCAGATCGGCGGCTGGTTCATGACCAAGATCGTCCGTGGCGACGTCCCGATGACCGACTTCCAGAAGTCGTTCGCGCGCGCCGGCCACGGCCATGCCGGCGTACTGGTGATCCTGAGCCTGGTCGGCCTCCTGTACGTCGACCAGACCGGCCTTCACGGCGTCTGGATCTGGCTCGGCCGGCTCGGCATCCCGGTCGCGGCAATCCTGATGTCCGGCGGCTTCTTCGCCTCATCGGCCGGCAAGGGCCTGACCAAGCCGAATCAGTTCATCTGGGTCCTCTGGCTGGGCGCGCTCTCCCTGGCGATCGGCGTGGTGACCCTTGGCCTGGGGCTGATCACGGCCTGACCAGGCGCGACCCGACCGTTCGCAACAACGCAGCGGCGTCCGGCGACGCGTCCAACGTGTAGTCGGCGCCCAGGGCAACTATCGCCGCGACGTACTGGACCAGGATCCCGGGGGAGTCGGCACTCAATCGGTACTCGCAACTGTCCGGCCCAAGCGGCGAGATCGTCCCGGGGGAGCCGTGGAAGAAACTCCCCCGTACCTGCTCGGCCGGCAGTTGTACGACCATCCGGACACTGTGCCGGTACGCCGCGCCCGCGAACGACTCGGCCAGGTACGACGCCGCGTCGGCCGCGGGCAGTTCGCGCGGGGTGAAGTGATGCCGGGTCGGCGCGAGCTCGCCGATCCGGTCCACCCGGAACGTACGCCAGTCCTCCCGCTCCGGATCGAAAGCGAGCAGGTACCACTGGCCGACCACCGAGACCAGTTGCGTCGGCTCAACCCGACGTCGGCTGTCCTCGCCGCGCCGACTTTTGTAGCTAAAGGCAACGATCTCCAGATCCCGGCAGCAAGCGGCCAGTACGGCGAGCAGCCCCGGATCAACCCGTGGAGCCCCTTCCCGCCCGACCACCTCCGCCGCCCCGACGGCCGCCACCGATGGTCGGAGCCGGGCCGGCAAGACCCGCTCGAGCTTGGCGAGTGCGCTCATCGAGCTGTCCGCGATCCCGGTGACTCCACTCGCGGCGGCGCCGGCCAATCCGATCGCCACGGCGACGGCTTCGTCGTCATCGAGTACCAGCGGCGGCACGTTCTTGCCTGATGCGAGCCGGTAGCCACCCGCAGTACCGGTTGTCCCTGTGACTGGGTAGTCGAGGGATCGAAGGCGCTCGACGTCGCGGCGTACGGTCCGATCGGTGACGCCCAGGCGCTCGGCCAGCTCGCTGCCGGACCACTCGCGGCGGCTCTGGAGTAGCGCGAGCAGCCGCAGCAATCGCCCGGGCAGATCCTTCCGCGTACTCACGAATCCCAGATTGGCATACCTTGCGGACAAGATGTGTCCGGAAGGGCTTCTAGCGTCGGTGACATGAATCAGCTCACCGGAAAGCACTGGACCTCAGACACTCCCGGGTACGAGGAGGAGCGGCTCGGCTTCCAGCGGCGCGACCCCCACCGGCCGGCGCACATCGTCGGCGCGACGACTCCCGAGGACGTGCAGCGCGCGGTCCGGTACGCCCGCGAGC
Organism: Kribbella sp. NBC_00382; assembly: GCF_036067295.1. Taxonomy (NCBI): domain Bacteria; kingdom Bacillati; phylum Actinomycetota; class Actinomycetes; order Propionibacteriales; family Kribbellaceae; genus Kribbella; species Kribbella sp. NBC_00382. The sequence goes on along the minus strand of NZ_CP107954.1, from coordinate 2,196,321 downwards.
ACCATCTCGAGATCGCGGTCAAGGCAAGCGGGCACGGACACGGCGCTCCCCTCGACGGCGGGCTCCTGATCACGACCACCCGCCTCGATCGAGTGACCGTGGATCCGCAGAACCGGACCGCCTGGGTCCAAGCCGGAGCGACCTGGCAGCAGGTCATCGACGCGGCGGCCGCGCATGGTCTCGCGCCGTTGTCGGGCAGCTTCCCCGGCGTCACCGCGGTTCCGTACACGCTCGGTGGCGGCCTTGGCCTGATGGCCCGACGCTACGGCTACGCCGCCGACCACGTCCGCCGGATCGAGGTCGTCACCCCCGACGGCGAGCTCCGCAACGCCGAGGACGACCCCGACCTCTTCTGGGCCCTCCGCGGCGGAGGCGGCAACTTCGCCGTCGTCACCGCGATGGAGATCGACCTCTTCCCCGTCCCAACCCTCTACGGAGGCAGCCTGTACTACGACCTCGCGGCGACCCCCAACGTCCTAACAGCCTGGCGCGAGTGGACCCAGACTGTCCCCGACTCGGTCACCTCTGCCGTCGCCGTCCTCCCGCTCCCTGACATCAAGCAGATCCCCGCCGAACTCCGAGGCAAGTACATCGCCCAGATCCAGCTGAGCATCATCCCGGAGACCCTCGACTCTCCCGGGTTGGTCAGCAGCCTGCGCGACGTCTTGGGCGAGCCGCTCGTCGATACCGTGGGTGAGTTGCCGTTCACCGAGTCCGGGAAGATCTTCGACGAGCCTGGTCGGCCTGATGCGTTCAGTTCTCGGAATGTGTTGCTGAGTGAGCTTGACCCGGAGGCGCTCGCCACCATTCCGAAGCTGGCCGGTCCAGAGGCGCCGGTGATGTGTGTGGTTGGGATCAGGCACCTTGGGGGCGTGTTGGCGCACAAGCCGGTTGTCGAGAACGCTGTCGGGCACCGCGACGCGCAGTACTCGCTGACCGTGTTGTCACCAGGAGAGGACGACCTGCGAGCCCTCCACGACTCGATCCTCGCCCCGTGGGCCGAGTACGTCGTTGGGCGATCCCTCAACTTCAGCATGGGCCCACTTACCGACGGCGAACTCCAAGCAGCCTTCGAGCCCGCCGGCTATGAACGGCTCAAGTGGCTCCGTGGCGTCTACGACCCGGACGGCATGCTCCGCGCCAATCACCCGATCACCTGAGCAGGCGCCGTCACAGGGCTGCGGTGACGTCGATCTCGACGAGCTGGCCGGGGAAGCCGAGCTGGGCGACGCCGAGCAGCGTGCTCGCGCTGGTGAAAGCCGGCGCGAGCGGCGACTCGTTGAGCTGGGTCCACACCGCGCTGAGTTCCTCGCGGACCGGGCTGGCCACATAGATCACCGTCCGCACGACATCTGCCGGACCAGCGCCGGCTGCGTCGAGGGCGAGCAGGATGTTCTGGATCACCTGGTCGGTCTGCCCGGCCAAGCCGCCCTCAGCCAGTTCGCCCGACGTCAGCAGCGGGCACTGCCCGGCCAACATGACCAAGGAGTCGGCGCGGACCTTTGTCACATGGTGGTAGCCGGGAGTCGCATGCAGGGACGGGGGATTGACTCGCTCGATAGTCACTCCCGGAAGCAAACGCGACCGACCGCCCGCCGTCAAACGGATATCCCGTGTTCCAGGAACCTCACGCACCCACCATCAGCGCCGGCTCGGGTCGGCCGACTGGGCGACGAGATGCTTTGTCAGGAAGGTGATCTCAGCCTCGACTACGACCTCGTGCTCCTCGAGGAAGGGCGCATAGTGCCCGCCGGGCACTCTCAACAGCTCTGCGCCAGGTGCTTGGGTCGCAGCGTCGACAGAAGGTTGGGCCAGCGCCGTCTGATCTTGGTCGGCGACAACGACGAGCAGCGGTACCTTCACCCGCGAGGCAGCTCGGCCGGGGCGATACATGGTGATTCGCAGGGCTGACCGCGCGGCGACTGCCTGGATCCACTCGCTGTATTTGTTGCCCGGGTTAAGTGCTTCGTTCGTCTGCAGCGAGTCCGGCGTCGTCAGCAACGCGACAGTGCCGGGCAACCCGACCAACGGAACGAGCAGCGGCGGCCGCCCGACCAGACTGCCGATGGCGTCCAGCACCGCACGTCCGGCGAACCGCAGCATCGCCAACGGCTTCTGATGCTGGGCCGCGTTGCGAGAGGCAGCAGGCCCGTCCGCGTTGGGTGTCTGCGCGATCGCCGCGGCCAACTGCGGATTCCGCGCGGCGATCGGGAAGATGTAGCCGCCCGACAACGAGAACGACCAGATCGCGACCTTCTCCACGCCCGGCCGCTCAGCAGCGTACGAGATCGCAGCCTGCCAGTCGGCCAACTGCTCACCGACCCGCGCGACCTGCCGCGGCCCGCCACCACTCTCCCCGAACCGCCGGTAGTCGAAGGCCAGTACGCCGAAGCCGGCGCGCTGGAATCGCTCGGCGAACAGATCCGTCCCCGGTTCCTTCGTCACCCCGAAGCCACCGGCCATCACCACACATCCGCCGTTGCTCCCCGGGTAGTACCAGGCAACACACTCCGCGTCCCCGCTGAAGAACCGCACTGACTCGCGTTCCATGACGCACCCCACCTCTGGCGAAATTCTCCGATGCCAAAAGTGAACCACGCGGTTCGCAAACTGTCGAGAGGCTAGTCGAGTGGGTTAGGAGGCGGCCTCCTCGTGGTCGAGCGCGCGGCTCAACGCGGCGAAGCCGGACTCGATCCCGGGGCCGTCGCCACTCGTCCGCCACTCGATCAGGAATCCACGCAGCACGGCCAGGATGAACTCGGACACCTCGTGCTTACGCGCGTCCGGCCAGTGATCCGGGCAGATCGAGATCAGCGCGGGCAGGTAGCGCACCGATGCGGTCCGGGCGAGTTCGGCGTACCGGACGGAGTCGTACATCGCCAGACCGATCGCCTGGTCCAGTACCCACGACTCGTCCCCGACGAGGACCGGCCACATCGCCCGGACCCGGTCGGCCAGCGTCGAGCCGGCCATGCCCGCGGCGACCAGGCTGCGGTCGATCCGCCGTTCGCGCAGTTGGAGCACGGCCTGGGTGAGCAAGTCCTCGGGCCCGTCGAAGTAGTAGAGCAGCACCTTGTGCGTAGTACCGGCGGCCCGGGCGGCCCGCCGGAGCGAGAAGTCCACCAGCCCGTTGGCCCCGACCTCGTCGGTGACGCGCTCTAGCAGTTCGCGCCGCCGCGCCTCACCACGCGCCGACCCGGCCGAGCGCCGATAACCCGCCTTCTCCGGAGCAACCTCATCCATCTGCGTGACAGTAACCAATCTCACCGTTATGAACGACTTGGGCGAGTTTCACCAGCCTCGGCGCCCCGGATCAAGAGTCACTCGCCGCCCGGAAACGCCTGACATAACGCTTCTGCCAAAGGGTTTCCACCGCCTTGGCGTGATAGTTCGCCCGCACATAGGCCACGGCATCGGCCGGCGAGACCCCATCGAGCACCGCCAAGCAGGCCAGCGCAGTACCGGTTCGTCCGCGCCCGCCTTCGCAGGCAACCTCGACCCGCTCGTCGCCTGCCCTCGCCAGCACCCCCACCAACGCGTCCCGCGCATCGCGGTCGTCAGCAGGCAACCTGAAGTCCGGCCACCGCACCCATCGAGACTCCCACTCGACCTCAGGCGGCTGCTTCCCCAGCAAATACACCCCGTACTCCGGCAGCGCCCCGCCAGGTACCCCGTCGCGCAGCCCACGCCCGCGCACCAACCGCCCGGACGGCAACCGCATCACCCCGGCCCCGCCCTCCTCCCACATCCCCATCCCCCGACGCTAGCCCCTCGGCCACCCCCCGCGCCCATTTGAGGGGATAACCCCGCATTGCGGGGGTTGCCCCCTCGGGATCCGGTCAGGCAACCCACCATTTGAGGGGATAACCCCTCAAATGGTGGGGCGGGGGTCAAGCGGTGATGCGGAGTTCGGTGGATGTGGAGAAGAGGTGGAGCTTCTCCGGCTGCGGGGCGAGGTGGACGATGGCGCCCTTGTCGCTGTGCAGGCGGGTGCCGACGCGGGCGATGATCTGCTGGTCGTCGGTGTGGACCGCGCTGCCGTACAGGTAGGCGTCGGAGCCGAGTTCCTCGACCACTGAGACCTTCACGGCCAGCCCCTCGTCGGCCAGGTGGAACGACTCCGGGCGGATGCCGAGCATGATCGTCTTGTCGTCGCCGGCCTTGGCGAGCAGGTCGCGGGCGATCGGTACCAGGTAGTCGCCGATCTTCGCGCCGCCGTCGACGATCTCGGCCTCGATCAGGTTCATCGCCGGAGAGCCGATGAAGCCCGCGACGAAGAGGTTCTTCGGGGTGTCGTACAGGTTCAGCGGAGTGTCGACCTGCTGGAGCTGACCGTCCTTCAGGACCGCCACCCGGTCGCCCATCGTCATCGCCTCGATCTGGTCGTGCGTGACGTAGACCGTGGTGACGCCCAGTCGGTGCTGCAGTTCGGCGATCTGGGTACGGGTCTGCACGCGGAGCTTGGCGTCGAGGTTCGACAACGGCTCGTCCATCAGGAACACCTGGGGGTCACGCACGATCGCGCGACCCATCGCGACCCGCTGGCGCTGGCCACCGGACAGTGCCTTCGGCTTGCGGTCGAGGTACTCCTCGAGGCCGAGCAGCTTGGCCGCCTCGGCGACCCGCTTCGCCCGCTCCTCCTTGTGGATGCCCTGCATCTTCAGCGCGAACCCCATGTTGTCGGCAACCGACATATGCGGGTAGAGCGCGTAGTTCTGGAACACCATCGCGATGTCCCGGTCCTTCGGCGGGCTGTTGGTGACGTCGCGGTCGCCGATGTAGATGGAGCCCTCGTTGACCTCTTCGAGGCCCGCGAGCATCCGGAGCGCGGTCGACTTACCGGAGCCGGACGGCCCGACCAGTACGACGAACTCGCCGTCCTGGATGTCCAGGTCGAGCCGGTCGACGGCCGCGATCTCGGTGCCCGGATAGACCCGGGTCGCTCCCTTGAACGACACAGTTGCCATGTCGCTGACTTCCTTTCCTTCGCCGGCAGGAACGTGCCGGACGATCCGTAGCAAAGGCCCCCAGGAGTGGGTGTCTACGGCAAGGATACGTCGCGTTGGTGATGTATCAACAAAGCCAGAAGGGCCGTCACCGCACGGCTCGGACGCTTGCCGCTCAAGGTGATCGCCGACAGCGTCCAGGTCAGCTCCGCGTCCGCCAACCGCAGCCGGATCACGCCCGCCGTCTCCTCCAGATCCATCTCCGGTACGACGGCAACCCCCAACCCAGCCCGCACGTAATCCGGCACAGTGGTCAGATCCGGTACCTCCACCTGGACCCGCCGAGGAATGCCGGCGGCGTCGAAAGCCCGATCCACCGTCGTCCGATTCCCGAACCCCCGCAGCATGTCCACAAACCGCTCACCCGCCAGCTCCGCCAACCGGACCTCACCACCCCCAGCCAGCCGATGCGACGAAGGCACCAGTACTACGAACCGCACCGTCGCCAGCTCGCGAGGCTCCAGCCCCGTCATCTCCGCCGCGCCCAACCCGACCAGGGCCACATCGAGCCGCCCGTGCCGTACGTCATCAGCCAGCCCGCTCGACCCGGTCGGCGAAGTCGTCACCTGGACGTCGACCAGGGGATACCGCTGATAGAACTCACCGAGCAAGGAGGCCAGATCGACCAGCCCGAGCCTCGTCATCGTCCCGATCCGCACACTTCCACGCAGCCCGGTCGACGCCTCCTCGACCACGGCGCGCGCCCGGTCCAACGCCTCCAGGGCGGCCTTCGCCTCAGGCAACAGCGCCTCGCCGGTATCCGACAGCGTCACCCGCCGGGTCGACCGGTCGAACAGCGTCGTCTTCAGGTCCGTCTCCAGCGCGCGGATCGCGGCCGAGACGGTCGACTGGACGGTGAAGAGCCGCTGCGCCGCCCGGGTGAAGCTCAATTCCTCGGCCACGGCGACGAAGTACTCGAGCTGTCTGCTGTCCACAGCCCCAATTATCGACAGCGTCGATAAGACAGTGCAAGAAGATTCGTTGGAATGAATAGATCAACCAGCGCATTCTAGGAAACATGACAACTCTTTCCGGCTCCCGCTCGCTCGACCAGGCCGGTCCGCGCGTCGGGTTCGCGCACAGCGCCGGCTTCTGGATGATCGCCGTCGCCTTCCTGACCACGATGGCGTTCTCTACGGTTCCGACGCCGCTCTACGCCATCTACCAGCGCCGGGATGGCTTCCCGACCTTCCTGATCACGGTCATCTTCGCCGCCTACGCAGTGGGCGTGATGGTCAGCCTGTACCTCGCCGGCCACGTCAGCGACTGGCTCGGCCGTCGCCGGATCGCGCTCCTCGCGGTACTGACCGAGGCGCTGGCCGCTGTGGTCTTCCTGCTCTGGCAGGACGTGCCCGGGCTGCTGCTCGCGCGGTTCATCAGCGGTGTCGGCGTCGGTGTGCTGACGGCGACAGCGACGGCTCACCTGTCCGAATTGCGTCGGATCTCGCGGCCGGACGAGGACCCGAGTCACTCCGCGCTGATCTCCTCGATGGTGAACCTGGGTGGGCTCGCCTTCGGTCCGCTCGTCGGCGGGCTGCTCGCGGAGTACGGATCGAAGCCGCTGGATCGTCCGTACGAGCTGTTCCTGGTGCTGTTGCTGCTGAGCGCCGTCGGCATCGCGCTGGTGCCCGAGACCGTCGAGCGGCTGGAGGAGCGTCCGGCGTACCGGCCGCAGCGGGTTGCGTTGCCGAGTGCTACCAAGCCGCAGTTCTTCGCCAGCGCGGTCGGAGCCTTCGCGGCGTTCGCGATCTTCGGGCTGTTCACCTCGCTCGCGCCGACGTTCCTGGCCGGCACGCTGCACCACACCTCGCGTCTGCTCGCCGGCGTCGTGACGTTTGCGGTCTTCGTCGCGGGCGCGGCCAGTCAGGTCGTCTTCGTACGGTTCAGCCGTCCGCAGCAACTCCGACTCGGCCTGGTCTTGATGTCAGTCGGCCTCGTCGGGGTCGCAGTCGGCGGCTTGCTTCCCAACCTGTGGCTGTTCGTCGTCGGCGGCGTGGTCGCCGGTGCGGGCGTCGGCCTGGTCTTCCGTGGCGCCGTCGCAACCGCGGCATCGCTGGCTGATGCCGGTTCGCGCGGTGAGGTGCTCGCGGCGCTCTTCCTGATCGCGTACGCCGGACTCGCGCTCCCGGTCCTCGCAGTCGGCGTCGGCGTCGCGCTGCTCCCGGACCAGCTCGCCCTGCTGATCTTCTCCGCGATCATCTTCGTCCTCGTCAACGTGGCCGGCCAGCGGATGCTGAAGGCCAACCGCGCCTGATCTTCGGTTAGCCTCCGACGCGTGGACATTGATGCGGGTCAGGTACAGGTCGGAGAGCTGGGTGCGTACCTCGCCCGGCCGGTGGGAGTGCCGGCCGGGCCGGGGATGTTGCTGCTGCCGATGATCACGGGGATCGGCGAGCAGCTCCGGGCGTGGGCGGAGGAGCTGGCGGGGCGGGGGATCACCGCGCTGGTCTGGGATCCGTTCAAGGGCCGGAGTACCGACAACTCGACGATCGACGAGCTGGCAGGCCTGCTCAGCGGACTGGACGACGACACCGTCCTCGCCGAGCAGGTCGCGCTGCTGGACCACCTCTACGGCGAACTTGCCTGCACCAAGGTTGGGTCGGTCGGCTGGTGTCTCGGCGGCCGCTTCGTTTTATTGCTGGGGGCAAGGGATCACCGGCTCGCGAACGTGGTGGCGTTCCATCCGACGGTCCCCTCGGAGCTCCGGCCGAACCACTCGTACGACGCGATCGCGGACTCCATCGGGATCACCGCGCCGGTGCTGATCGCCTATCCGGGAGCCGACGCCGCAGTACCGGTCGCAGACTTCGAGGCATTGCAGACAGCGTTGCAGAGCCGGGACACCGGGGCGACGATCACCCAGTTCTACCCCGGTGCCGAGCACGGCTATACCGACCGCTCGCGTCAGGAGAAGCAGGTGAATGCCGACGCCTACCGGCTCTCGTGGCCGCAGGCGCTCGCGTTCATCGACGCCACCACCGCCTGAGCCCGTGGCGCAGGGGTACAGCCGCAATCCTGCGCTGAGCCGCCGGATGAACCGCTTCTTCCGGCGGCTCGCCCCGACCGCGGACCTGGTCGCCAAGGAGTACGCGAAGCGATTCATCACCGGCCCGGATGGGCTCCGCTGGCGGCAGGGCGAGCGGTTCGCCGTCTCCGTCGTACCGGCCGTCGACGAGCCCTGGATGCTCGAACGGACCCGTCTGATCGTCGACACCTTGGTGCTGCCCGACCATCGGCCGGGGTCCTTTCATCCGCTGATGGTGTCGAGCAGCAACCAGGCGCCGCTGGACGACCCGATGACGCACGAACCCGAACGCCGGCGCAACTACACCGAGATGCAGCTCGGCATCCACACCCCGGACCTGACCGCGCTCGGCGACCGCATCCGCACCGCGGAACCCTTGCTGCGCGCGGGAATCATCCACCTGATCCCCAACTACGCCGACCGCTCGACAACCTACGCGGACCACCGTAAGGCCGACCGCACCGACCCGAGCCCACGCGTACTGGCTACCACCTTTGTCCTGGCCGACCGGCTCTTCGTCGACGCCGGACCGGTGCCACCTGAGAGCTGGGCGGTCAAACATCTGCTCACCACGCAGGTCCCGTACGCCGAAGCCGTACAGCCACTCGAATTCGACCAAGCCCTCCAGACCGGCTGGCCAGGCTTCGACTCCTACCGCCGACAGTTGCGGACGGCGTACGGGAAACCGTCGAAGCTCCCTGCCCTGCTCACCGCCGCCGAGCCCGTACTCCGCTCCGCCTTCCCTGGCCGGGTGAAGACCGTAGAAGCCACCCTGGTGAGCGTCGACCACGGCGCCTTCGCCAACGCCTACCTGCCGTCACGCACCACCGGCGACCTCTGGGACCGCATCGCCGAACCACCCGTCTTCGAGCCGTACCTCCCCACCACCGACCTCGCCTGGATCCTCAACCGGTGAGCATCAGGCTGCAGTGCTCGCCCGACGGTGTGCGGTCGGACTCGTGCCACGCACCCGCTTGAACGCGACGCTCAGCGCGAACGCGTTGGCATACCCGACCTTCCGCGCGATCGCCTCGACCGTGTCAGTCGTCTCACGCAACATGTCGGCAGCCAGCGCGATCCGCCACCCCGTCAGATAAGCCATCGGCGCCTCACCAACCAGCCCACTGAACCTCCGCGCCAGACTCGCCCGAGACACCCCCGTCCGATCGGCCAGCTCGACGACACTCCACGGATAAGCCGGCTCCTCGTGCAGCAACCGCAACGCCAGCCCGACCACCGGGTCACTCTGCGCCTGGTACCAACCCGGCGCATGCGACTCGGGCCGAGCGAACCACGCGCGCAAGGTGGTGATCAACGCAAGGTCCAGCCACCGATCGAGCACGGACTGCTGACCCGGCTCGTCTCGCTGGATCTCGCCGAGCACCAGGTCCATCACATGACCCGCGACCTCCGCAGCCGGCACCACCAGTACCGGCGGAAGCGCGGCCAGCAGCCGTCGCCCGACATCGCCCTCGAACTCGTACGTGCCGCTGACCACCATCGCCTCGCCGTCCGGGCGACCGCCATGGGTCCGGACGCCGAGCCGCGCACTGTAGTCGATAGGGGCCCCAGGCAACGGTTCGCAGATGCCGCCGGGGTGGATCCGCAGGTTCGGCTCGGTGTCCGGCTGGTCGGCCACGACGTACGGCTCGGGACCGGACAGTACGGCGACGTCGCGTTCCTCCATCCGGACCGGCGGCTGGCCGTCCCGGAGGATCCACGCGGAGCCGCGGACCAGAGTGGCGAGCGCGAGCGGCGCCTCGTCGATGATGTGCAGACCCCAGGGCGGATCCAGGATCGTCAGATTGAACACGCCACCGCGTGCGCGGGTGCCGGCGAGCAGATCATCGAGGACGTCCATATCCGGCAGCCTACCCCTGAAGTGAGACTCTGAGACATCGAATTGCGCCAGACAACCATGGTTTGTCTCACTCGGTCGCGATGAACTTAAGCCATGACAACAACCACACCGTTCCTGATCATCGGCGGCAAGGGCAAGACCGGCCGCCGCGTCGCAGAGCAACTGGACGCCCGCGGCGTCTCCTACCGACTGGCCTCCCGGTCGAGCGAGCAGCGCTTCGACTGGTACGACGAGAGCACCTGGTCGCCCACGATCGCCGGCGTCGACACGGCGTACCTCGCACCGCCGGTCGGCCCGACCGGACTCGCCCAGGCCGGCAAGTTCATCCAGCAGGCGGCGGCCGAAGGGCTGCGCCGGGTGGTGCTGCTGTCCGGACGCGGTGTCGGCAGCCCCGGCCGTGACTTCGCGGTCTACGAGAGCAGCGTCGAGCTGGAGAACTCGGTCCGGGCCAGCGGCGCCGACTGGACCATCGTCCGGCCCGCCTGGTTCGCGCAGAACTTCAGCGAGGACTTCCTGTTCGACTACGTGGCCGGCGGCGAGATCCGGGTGGCGGCCGGGGACGGCAGCGAGGCCTGGATCGACACAAACGATGTCGGTGACGTCATGGCGGCCGCGCTGCTCGACGAGCGGCACACCGGTGAGAGCTACTCGCTGTCCGGGCCGCGCACGCTGACGATGGCCGAGGTCGCCGCCGAGCTGTCGACGGTCACCGGTCGGCCGGTCAAGTACGTCGATCTCGAACCCGAGGAATTCGTCGCGGAGCTGGTCAGCTACGGCCAGCCGCTGGAAGACGCGGAGGCCGTTCGCGATCTGTTCGCGGTGATCCGCCACCACCGGTCGGAGTACGTGTCGGAGGGCGTCCAGCAGGTCCTCGGCCGGGCTCCTCGCGACTTCGCCGACTGGGCGCGCGAGACGGCGAAGACCGGGGTGTGGTCCGCATGAACCTCACCAAGATCCTTACTCTCACTGCCCTTGTCGGCAGCGCGTTGATGGCCGGGGTGTTCTTCGCCTTCGGTACCGCCGTGATGAGCTCGCTGCAGCGGATGCCGGCCGGCCAAGGCGCGACCGCGATGAACCTGATCAACGGCAGGATCCAGAACCCGCTCTTCCTGCTGATCTTCTGCGGTACCGCGCTGGTCTGCGTCGCACTCGCGATCATCGCCCTCGTCAAGAACACCCCGGGCAAGTGGTGGATGCTGGCCGGCGCCGCCCTCTACTTGGTCGGCGTGATCGTGCTCAGCTTCGCCGTCAACATCCCGCTCAACGACCAGCTCGCCGCCGTCGACCCGCACTCCGCGGCCGGTACTGCGGAATGGCTGAACTACCTGTCCAAGTGGAACCCCAGCAACAACCTCCGCGCCATCACCAGCACCCTCGCCGTCATCGCCTTCGCCCTGGCCCTCCACGCCGGGAACTCAACCCAGACAGGAACCCAGCGTCCGGCGGCCCCTTTCACAACTACTGTCGGAGCATGACGAGCCTGCTCCCCGTGAACGGCGTCGAGTTGTGCATCGACACCTTCGGATCCCCCGCGGACCCAGCGATCCTGCTGATCCACGGGGGTTCCGCGTCGATGGACCACTGGGAGCCGGAGTTCTGCGAACGCCTCGCCGCCGGTCCGCGGTACGTCATCCGCTACGACCATCGCGACACCGGCCAGTCGACCACGTACGAGCCGGGCAACCCGAAGTACACGGGAGCAGATCTGGTCGCCGACCCGCTCGGGATCCTCGACGCACTGAAGATCGACAAGGCACACCTGGTCGGCCTTTCGATGGGCGGCGCGATCGTGCAGCAGCTCGCCGTCGAGCACCCGGAGCGCGTCGCCTCGATGACCGTCGCGGCGACCAGCCCCAGCGGCGTTTCGGATCCGGACCTCCCGCCGCCGACCGAGAAGCTCAGCGCCAGCTTCTCCGAGGAAGCACCCCCGATCGACTGGTCGGACACCGAGGCGGCCCTCGACCGACTCATCGAGGACGACCGCCTGTACGCCGGCACCCTCCCGTACGACGAACCGGCCCGGCGCGCCCTCTACGCCCACGCCTTCGCCCGCAGCATCAACCCGGCCTCGGCCACAAACCACTGGGCGGTCGCCCCCAGCGGCGCGCTCCGCGGCTACCTCGCCGGCATCGCAGTACCGGCTCTAGTCCTCCATGGCACCGAGGACCCCCTCTTCCCACCGGCCCACGGCGAAGCCATCGCCCGCGAGATCCCCAACGCCCGCCTGGTCCTCCTCGAAGGCGCCGGCCACGAAATCCCCAGACCCACCTGGGACACCGCCATCCCCGAAATCCTCGCCATCACAGCAGCCAAGTAGGTTTCGCCCGTGGAACCGATGGTGTTCGAGCACAATGACGTCTACCTGCACGTCGAGCACGGGATCCTTGAGCTGTTCCGGCGGAACCGGATCATCGGGTCGTACCGGACGCCGGTGAAGTGGGCGAAGGTCCGGGTCGAGGTACGGAAGAAAGGGCTGAGCCGCCTGTACTTCGGCAACGTCGAGCAACTGGACGATCCGCTCTACGCGAGCGCGCCCGGTCAACTGCTCGCGATGGTCGAGATCCAGACCGCCGACGAACCGCTGTACCGGGCCTTCTTCACGGAGTTGGCTCGCCGGTCGGATCGTCGGGTCGGCGCATAACTTCGGGTTGGCCGGGCCGGTAGCGTGGCGAGCGTGATCACCATCGAGCGCGTTGTCACTGTGGAGAAGTCCGTCGAGAGTGTTTTCGCCTACCTGTCCGACTTCGAGACGACCACCGAGTGGGACCCCGGGACGGTGTCGACGGTGAAGCTGGACGGCGACGGCGGGCCCGGTACGAAGTACCGGAACAAGTCCTCGTTCGCCGGCCGGGAGACCGAGCTCGAGTACGTCGTGCAGCAACGGGAAGCTGGTCGCGTCTTCCAGCTGCGCGGGGAGAACAAGACGGTCACCGCGCTCGACACGATGACGTTCCGCGCGACCGACGGCGGCGGCACCGAGGTGACGTACCGCGCCGAGTTCGAGTTCAAGGGCGTCACCCGCCTGATCGAGCCCCTCTTCAAGACCCAGTTCAAGAAGCTCGGCGACGAGGCCGAGGCCGGGATGCGGACCGCGTTGGAGAAGCTCGAAGGGTAGAGCCTGCGTCACCCCGGTTGGGGTGGCTGCTGGATGGGCTGGGGGAGTGCCGGCGGACAGGGTTGGAAGTACTTGATTCCGACTCTCCGGAGGACCTTGATGAAGCGGCTCCTGGCGGTCCCCGCCCTGCTCCTCGCGGCGGCGCTGCCTATGTCTAGTGCGATTGCTGCCCCACCGAACCCTGTGCCTGCGCTGACTGCGGCGGCGCATCCGATTCGTAGTACCGACGCTGACAGCAGTCTGCGTGACCTGCGACCGCTGGCCGCGATGGTGGGCAGCGCACGGGTCGTCGGGGTGGGCGAGGCGACCCACAGTTCGAGCGAGTTGTTCACGCTCAAGCACAAGATCTTCCGCGAGCTGGTGGAGAAGAAGGGTTTCACCACCTTCGCGCTCGAAGCGTCGTGGAGTACCGGGCTCGACCTCGACCGATACATCGTCAGCGGGGTCGGCGATCCGCGCGAGATCATGCGGCGCGACTTCCAGGGTTCGTACAAGTTCTGGAACGCGCAGGAGTACCTCGACCTGTTCGAGTGGATGCGCTCCTACAACCGCACCCACGCCCGCAAGCTGCACTTCGTCGGCGATGACCTCGGCTATGCCAGCCCCGCCCTGCTCGACCGTGTCATCAACTACGTCGGCAAGACCAACCCGGCAAGGCTTCCCGAGATCAAGAGCCTGTACGCCGGTATCCGCTCCGACGCCGAATACGCGGCCTGGAGCGAGGCATACCTCACCAAGCCGCTCGCCGACCGGGTCCACCTCGAGGCAGCGGCGCGGCGGGCCGTAGTACTGGTGGAGTCGTTGCCGCCGAGCCCCGAGCGGACCTGGGCGGCGCAGCATGCGCGGGCGATCTGGCAGGTCGCGAAGTTCTTCTCGTTCGACGTCACGGACCCGAAGGTGTTGCCGAAGGCGATGTACTTCCGCGACCAGTCGATGGCGGCCAACACCGCCTGGTGGGCGCGCACGACGGGCGCGAAGGTGATGTTGTCGGCGCACAACGGGCACGTCGCGCTCGAGACAGGATCGCCGGCGGACTACCCGAAGGCCCAGGGCACGTTCCTGCGTGAGCAGCTCGGGCGCGACTACCTGACCATCGGGACGTCCTTCGACCACGGGTCGTTCAACTCGCAGGACATCTCCAACGGAGAGCTGAAGACCTTCACGCTCCCGCCTGCGGCGCCGGGCAACAACGAGTACACGCTCGACAAGGTCCCGTACCGCGACTACCTGGTCGACCTGCGGCGCTTGCCGGCCAGTACTCGCGCCTGGCTCGACGTACGCCGTCCGACCCGCGACATCGGCACCGGCTACCCGACGCCCGACCTGCCGATCCGGCTCGGCCCGAGCTACGACATCCTCATCCACCTCAACCAGGTCACCGCCGCGCATCTGCGCTTCTGACCACGTTGAAGAACCCGAGGCTGGGTGCCTCGGGTTCTTCAATGCGCGCGGTCGGTCAGTCTGCCGACCGGAGCATCGAGCGGATGCCGACCGTCAGGCCGAGGGCGACGGTGATCAGGGCGGCGAGCCAGCCCCAGAGGACCGCAGTCGACGTGACCTCACCGGAGAAGAGGGTGCGCTCGGCGTCGACCAGGTACGACAGCGGGTTGAACTTCGACGCCACCCGCATCCACTCCGGCCCGGTCTCCAGCGGCAGCAGCATCCCGGACAGGATCATCAACGGGAACAGGAACGTCTGCTGGACCACCCAGAACATCCACTCCTGCTTGCGGACCGCGATCGCCAGCGTATAGCTGAACGAACCCAGCCCTATCCCGAACACCGCCAGCAAAGCGAGCCCGACGATCGCCCCGCCGAGATGCAGGTCGAAGCCGAACGGCATCATCACCGCGACCACGATCACCGCCTGCCCGAACAGCGGCACCATCTCCTTCAGCGCCCGCCCGATCAGCAGCGACGACCGGGACAGCGGCGTGACCAGCATCCGCTCGTGCGCACCGGTCTGGAATTCCATCAACAGGTTCGACCCGGTCGTCGAGGTGCCGAACAAGGTCGTCATCACCAGGATGGCTGGTACGAACCACTGCCAGACCCCGCCGTCGAGCGAGCCACCGAGCGACCCCGCGAGCAGCGGACCGAACAGGGCCAGGAAGACCAGCGGTTGGATCATCCCGAAGATCAACGAGAACGGATCGCGCAGTACCGGCCTGAGCTCGCGCCGCATCACGAACGACGTGTCTCGGAACAGGTTGCGGTTGACCGGCTCGACGGTCGTGGGCGTGGTGGCCGGGATGGTCAGGGTGGTCATGCTGCGGCCTTTCCGGTGGAGTCGGCCTCGCGCAGGCTGCGGCCGGTGAGGTTGAGGAACACGTCGTCGAGCGTCGGCCGATGCACCTGAGCAGTGGCAACCGGTACTCCGTACTGCTGCGCCGCCGCGATGAGTTCGGGCAACGCTCGCGGCCCGTCCGCGACGCGCACGGTCAACCGGTCGCCCTCGGCAACGACCTCCCTTGCGCCGGGCAATTTGTCCGCTAGCCCGACGAGCGTTGAGAGGTTGCCAGGAGCAACGGTGACGTCGAGCTGGTCGCCGGCCAGGTCGGCCTTCAACGCATCGGCGGTGTCGTCGGCGATCACCTCGCCGTGGTCGACCACGACGACCCGCTCGGCCATCGAGTCCGCCTCGTCCAGGTAGTGCGTGGTGAGCACGATCGTCATCGCGTGCTGCTCGCGCATCCGCAGGATGTGGTCCCACAGGTTGGCCCGGTTCTGCGGGTCCAGCCCGGTCGACGGTTCGTCCAGGAACAACAGTCCGGGCGCGTGCACGAGACCCATCGCGACGTCGAGCCGGCGACGCTGGCCGCCGGACAGTTCGGAGACCTTGCGCTTGGCCAGCTCGCCGAGTTCGAGCGACTCGAGCAGTTCACCGGTACGCCGCTTCGCCGCTTGCGGGTCGAGGCCGTAGATGATGCCTTGGCCGGAGAGCTCGTCGCGGACGCGTTGGTTGTGGCCGGCGCCGTTTCCCTGGCCGACGTACCCGATGCGGCGGCGCACCCTACTCGGATCCGACATGACGTCGTAGCCGGCGACTTTCGCAGTACCGGAGGTCGGGGTGATCAGGGTGGTGAGCATCCGCAGCGTGGTGGTCTTGCCGGCGCCGTTCGGGCCGAGGACGGCGACGAGCTCGCCCGGCTCGACGTCGAGGCTGATGCCGCGGACCGCGTGCACGGTCTCGGTACGGCTCACCGCGAAGTCCTTGGTGAGTTGTCGAATGCTGATCACGATGTCTCCTTGGTCGGGGGCCTCTTGGAGACGACATTTCCAGCAGTAGAGGACAGCTTCTGGCCGTTACTCGTGGCAATCTGAGGTCATGTCCGAAACCTCGGCTCGACTCCTCTCGCTGCTGTCCCTGCTCCAGGCGCGCCGCGACTGGCCGGGCGCGCTGCTGGCCGAACGGCTGGAGGTGAGCCCGCGCACGGTCCGCCGCGACGTGGACCGCCTGCGCGACCTCGGCTACCCGGTCCGCGCGAGCAAGGGACCGGACGGCGGCTACCGCCTCGACGCGGGCGCCGACCTGCCCCCACTGCTGTTCGACGACGACCAGGCGATCGCCGTCGCGGTCGCCCTGCAGACCGCGACCACCACGGTGACCGGTATCGAGGAAGGCGCTCTGCGCGCCCTCGCCACGGTCCGCCAGGTGATGCCCGCGCGCCTGCGCCAACGGGTCGACGCCCTCCAGGTCACCACCGTGGACAAGTACGCCGATTCGCGCCGGATCAAGATCGACTCCGATCACCTGATCGCGATCGGCTCCGCACTCCGCGCCCGCGAGGTACTCCGCTTCGACTACGCCTCACCAGGCGCGACGGGCGACGAGTTCGTCCCACCCCGCAAGGTCGAGCCGCACCACCTCGTCACCTGGGGCGGTCGCTGGTACCTGGTCGGCTGGGACCTCGACCGCAACGACTGGCGCACCTTCCGGGTGGACCGAATGCTCCCCAAGACCCCAACCGGCCCCCGCTTCACCCCGCGCGAACTCCCCGCCCCCGACATCTCGACGTACATCTCCGACCGCTTCTCACCCCAAAACCAATGGCCCTGCCAAGGCACCGCAATCCTCCAAGCCAAGGCTTCCGACATAGCCCGCTGGGCCGGCCGCGACGCCCTAGTCGAGGAGTTGACCCCCACTACCTGCCGCCTAACCCTCAACGGCTGGTCCTGGACCGGCCTCGCCGCCACCTTCGGCATGTTCGAATCCGACCTCGAATTCGAAGGCCCTAAAGAACTAAAGGATGCAGCCCACCAACTAGCCGCCCGCTACACCTCAGCAGCTTCTTGAGTGTTCCGATGAAGCGTTGACGCAATGATTATATCAATCTATTGTCGGATACATGCTCTTCCCGACTCCGGCTCTTGCGGCTGATGATCGGCGGGTACTCGCCGATATCGACAGGATGCGGGAGGCATTGCGCCATCAAGTGCTGGCCACCCCCACCAAATGGACCGCAGGTCTGCGGAAGTTCCTGACCGCCGACGCCGTCGCCGGATCCAACTCGATCGAGGGATTCAAGGTATCGACCGTCGACGTCGAGGATCTGATGGCGGGTGAACGCGACGTCGAGGTCTCCGACGAGAACCGCGAAGAGACGCTGGCCTACCAGCGGATGATGACCTATCTCCAGACTCTGCACGACGTCGAGGACTTCGCCTACAGCAAGGGATTCCTCAACGCGCTGCACTGGATGTTGCAGGGCCACCGGCACACTGCTCGCAAGCCGGCCGGGCAATGGCGCAAGGGTGCTGTCTACGTCACCGACGTACGCGATCCCAGCATCGCCGCCTACACGGCCCCGCCTGCCGACGAGTTGCCCGCGCTGATGACGGAGCTGGTCGATTGGCTGAACGCGGAAGACTCGACCCACCTCCTGGTTCGAGCCGCGATGGCACACCTGCAGTTGGTCTCCATCCATCCATGGGCCGATGGCAACGGCCGGATGTCTCGCTCGCTACAGACGCTGATGATCGCGCGCGAAGGAGTGCTGGCCCCCGAGTTCTCCTCCATCGAGGCGTGGCTCGGACGACCCGGCAACACCTGGGAGTACTACCGGGAGCTCACTCTCCGCGGAGCCGTCTATCTTCCCGACCAGGATGTCGCCGGCTGGATCCGCTTCAACCTCGTCGCCTATCACCAGCAGGCCCAGACCGTCCAGAGTCGGCTCGACCGCTCAGGACGGACATGGACTGCGCTCGGTGACTTCGTCAAGCAGGCGGGCCTCGACGAGCGGGTCGTCAGCGCCCTCCACGACATCGCGATGGAGGGACGGGTCAGGCGCTCTCGGTACGAACACTCCGAGGGACTCAATCTCCAACAGGCCCAACGCGATCTCCGCGACCTTGTGACGGCCCAGTACCTGGAGCCGGTCGGCAGGACCCGCGCCCGCTACTACATCGCCGGTTCGCGATTTCCGGAACCGGTCTTGGAGATCGCCCGAACGCCGATCACTTTGGCCGATCCCTACAGCTTGAAGTAGAGGTCAGGAGTTGGCCGCTACTGCTGTGAGACTCGGGGTATGACGAAGAATCCTGGTGGTAAAGGGACGGTTACTCCTTACGTTGCGGTGCGGGGGGCGGTGGGGTGGTTGGAGTTCGTGGAGCGGACGTTCGCGACGGAGAAGGCGTTCGTGGTGCTGAACGAGGACGGGACTGTGGGGCATGCCGAGGTGATGGTGGGGGACTCGGTGTTGATGGCGTTCGATGCGAAGCCGGACTGGCCGGATACGCCGAGCTTGCTGAGTGTGTTTGTGGATGATGTGGATGCGGTGCTGGCCCGGGCGTTGGAGGCTGGGGCGTCGGTGATCACCGAGTTGACGACGTCGCGGATCGTGGGGGATCGGGGCTGCCGGATCAAGGATCCGCAGGGCAACATCTGGTGGTTGCAGACACATCTGTACGACGTCGACCCCGCGTCGCTTCCCGAGCTGTTCGCCGATCCGGCCGAGGCGGCGGCGATGAAGGTGCTGCAGGACTCGTTCGACGCGGAGATGCGCAGCAGGCGTTAGTACCGGCGGTCAGCTTTAAGGCTGGGACGCGAATCGGTCGATTGCGGCCAGTACGAGGTCGGAGACGCTTGCCTTGCCGGCGCCATGGCCGGCGTCTCCGACGATGTGCAGCTCGGCATCCGGCCAGGCCTGCGCCAGCTCCCATGCGGTGTTCGGCGGACTGCTGATGTCGAGCCGCCCGGTGACGAGCACGCCAGGAATCCCGGCCAGCTTGCCCGCGTCGCGGAGCAACGCACCATCGTCGATCCAGGCAGCGTGACCCCAGTAGTGCGACACCAGCCGCGCGAACCGCAAGCGGAAGACCGGGTCCTCGTAGCGCGGATCCGGCTTGTACCCGTGGTACGTGGACACGTGCGTGTCCTCCCACTCGCACCAAGCCTTCGCAGCACGATCCCGTACCGCCGGGTCGGGATCGTGCAGCAGCCGGCTGTACGCGAGCGCGAGATTCCCGTCCCGCTCCCCGGCCGGTACGACGTCCCGAAAACGCCGCCACTCCTCGGGAAAGATCCGGCCCATCTCCCGGGTGACCCACTCGACCTCGCGCGGCGTCGTGCTCGTGACGCTGAACAACACAATCTCCGAGACCGCCGACGGATGCTGCTCGGAGTACGCGAAAGCCAGCGTCGCTCCCCACGACGCCCCCAGCACCAGCCACTTCTCGATGCCCAGGTGCTCGCGCAACCGCTCGATGTCGGCGACCAGATGCCAGGTCGTATTGGTGCTCAGGTCAGCATCCGGCTCCGCCGCGTCCGGCGTACTGCGTCCGCATCCGCGCTGATCGAACAACACCACCCGGTACTTCGCCAGGTCAAAGAACCGAAGCCAGAACGCGCCCGCCCCGGACCCCGGCCCGCCATGCAACACGACAGCCGGCTTGCCGTCGGGGTTGCCGCAGACCTCCCAGTAGACGAGCTGCCCGTCTCCCACGTCGAGCATGCCCTGGTCGTACGGCTCGGTCTGCATCGGGGCGCCTCCGTCGATCGCGTGGATGTAACAGTGCTGTTAGATTACTCCCATGGAAGGTGCGATCGGTACCCGGCTGCGGCACGTGCTCGAGTTGCTCGACGGCGACGTGGCCAAGGTCTACGTGGACGCGGGCTTGCCGGAGTACCGGCCGCGGTTCTCGCCGATCGTCCGGACACTGGTTGCCGAAGGCCCGTTGTCGATCCGGGCGCTGGCCGCGGCGGTCGGGGTGACGCACTCCGCCGCCAGCCAGACGGTTGCCCAGCTCAACCGTTCCGGGTTCGTCACGCTCGAGCCGGGCGAGGACGCGCGGCAGCGGATCGTGCAGCTCACCGACAAGACCCGCTCGTTGCTGCCGATCATCGAAGCGGAGTGGCAGGCGACCACTGCCGCGCTGGCCGAGCTGGACGCGGAGCTCTCGGCGCCACTCGCCCAGATCCTCGATGAGGTGGTTGCCGCTGTCGATCGCCGGTCGTTCCGGCTGCGGATCAAATCGGGCCGGCCACCGCGGACAGCCCCATCACTGGACTCAAGCGGCGTCGTGAAACACGAGACCGAGAGTGTGCCGGATTCCTGAGCGGACGGTGCTCACGCCATGGCGAACAGGCGAGGCGGACCAGCCGCGAGCTGACTTCACCGGACGGTCGCGGGTGGTGAAGATCAGCCCGCGTCCTTGAGGCAGCATCGTGACGGTGCCGCGCGACTGCGCCCGCGGCCGCTGCTCGACCAGCAAGAACTCACCGCCTTCGTGGTCGACGCCCGGCCTGTTCAGCCCGATCACGATCTGCAGCGGGAAGACGAGGTCGCCGTAGAGGTCGCGATGCAACGCGTTCCAGTCGCCGGCCTGGTACTTGAGCAGGATCGGCGTCGACTTCGTCTGCCCCGCGCGGTGGCAGTCGTCGAGCCACTCCTCGAGAGTGTCCGGCCACGGAGCCGGCCGACCCAGCTTGGCCGCCCATTCGCGCGCGACCGGGAGGAGTTGGGGATAGAACTCCTCGCGGAGCTTGGTGACGAGGTCGGGCAGTGGGTGATCGAAGTACCGGTACTGCCCTGAGCCGAAGCGATAACGCGCCATGTCGATCGTCGAGCGGAACCGACGCACGTCGTCGTACAGGCCGGCGATCTCCTCGCACTGCTCCGGCGTCAGCAGCTCGTCCGTCAGCGCACAGCCATGTTCGTCGAGCTCTTCTCTCCAGTCCATACAGCTGGAACGGCTGGCGGCGCAGAGGTGTGAGTCAGAGGACGCCGGTGTAGGTGAGCGCGAAGGTGGCGCAGGGGAGGAGGAACAGTGACGCCAGGATCACCACGCCCTTGAAGGTCATCCCGGGCCCGATGAACCGCCGGTACGCCGCGATGAGCACCGGCACCATCACGATCTCCAGCGCGAGCATGCTCCGCGGAATCACCGCATCCAACGCAGCCAGTACGACGGACAGCCCCGCCGCCGCGATCCAGAACGCAAACCCCAGCCGGTACGTCGCTCGCGCACCAAGCCGCACCGCGATGGTCCGATACCCAGCCGCCCGATCCGCCTCGAGGTCCGCGAGCGTCGTCGGCAGGTACAACCCGATCGCCGCCAACGTCCCCTGCAACGCCATCACCCAAGGAAACCCACCCAACTCAGGCCGAACTGCAGCCCACCCCGCCAACGGCCCGAAGGTCCCCAACGCCAGCGAGTTGACCGCCACGTCAAACCCAGCCCGAGTCTTCAACCGCACCGGCGGCACGCTGTACGCAAACCCCAACACGACGGCCAGCGCCACCCCCAGCGCAAACACCCACCCGACCACCAGCGCAACCCCGACCGAGCCCACCCCAGCCCCCACCGCCAGCCACTTAGCCTCCGTCACCGTCACCCGCCCATCCAGCAACGGCGACTTCGACTTCCGCGGATTGATCAGGTCACCCGGCAGGTCATAAGCATCGTTAACCGCCAATACCGACAACCACAACAACGGCCCCATCACAGCAGCACCGACCAGCAACCGCGGCCAGTCGTCAACCGCAGGCACCAGTCGATGCGTAGCGAGCAGAACGCCCACGTAGTAAGGCACCACCGAAACCACCCAGAACGCCGGCCGCCCCACCGCGAGTACATCCCGTACGCGAGGTACCCGAACAACTCTTTGTCCCACCAGTGTGGTCACGCAAACCACACTGCTCCTGCAACCGCCGTCCTGCTTCCCTCGCGCGGGTGAATCGGCTCACCTCAGGCGTGGATGTGGGCCAGAACACCGATCTCGAGTGCGACCCAGACGTCCCCGTCAGCGCCCAGTCCCAGGCCGTGCGGCTCGGAGCCTTCGCCGAGGGGGATCTCCTCGACCACCGCACCCTGCGCGTCGAGCCGGATCGCGGAGCCGGAGCCCCACAAGGTCACCCAGCAGCCGCCGTCGTCTGTTGCTGCGACTGCGTGCGGCTTAGCGGAGCGGTCCGGCAGCGGGTACTCGACGATCTTCCCGTCAGGAGAGATCCGTCCGACCTGCCCGGCCAGCAACTCGGTGAACCACACCCTGCCGGCCCCGGCGCTGATCCCCACCGGCCCGGCCGCCTCGGTCGGCAACGTATGAATCACCACCGAGCCGTCCAGCGACATCCGCCCGATCGCGTTTCCCTGGTTGAGCGTGAACCACACCCCGCCCTCATCAGCCGTGATCATCGCCGGAAACCCACCACTGCTCCCGATCGCGAACGACGACACCTCACCGTCGACGCTCACCCGCCCGATCCGATCAGTGTTCATCAACGTGACCCACAGCGCCCCATCCGGACCCACGCACAACCCGTACGGCCCCGACCCGACCTCGAAGGCCGACACCAGACCATCGCCAGAGATCCGCCCGACCCGGTCATCCCCGTTCCGCGTGAACCACACCGCCCCATCCGGACCAGCCACGATCACACTCGGCCGGCTCCCATCCGCGCCGACCGGGAACCGCGATACCACCCCATCCCGATCAACCCGGGAAACCACCCCGGCATGCACCAACGTCGTCCACACCTCACCAGCGCCGCCCACCGCCACGCCGTATGGGCCTTCGTTGCCCTCAGCAACGACAATCTCAGTACTCCGCAAAGCTCTTCTCCTCCAGTTCGAGCACCTCGCCACGCCACCGCGACACGAACCGCCGATCGTGACTCACCACCACCAGCGCCCCGTCATACGCATCCAGCGCGGCTTCCAGCTCCTCCACCAACACCAGCGACAAGTGATTGGTCGGCTCGTCCAGCACCAGCACGTCGTACTGCGTGGTCAGCAACCGCGCGAGCGCCAACCGCCGCCGCTGCCCGGTCGACAACTCACGGACCCGCGTCTGCAACTGCTCCCGCTTGAACAACCCCAACCGCCCAGATCCGCGATGCCGCATCAACTCCTCCCGCAGCGTCGCATCCGGCCGATCCTCGACAACGTCCTGCGCCAGATACCCGACCTGCCCCTGCCGCACCACCGTCCCGGAGTCGGCCGCGAGCACACCGGTCAGTACTTCGAGCAGCGTCGACTTCCCAACCCCGTTCGGACCGGTGATCAGTAACCGATCACCCTTCGCCACCGAGACCGACGTGGACCGCAGCCGACCAGCGACCGACACATCCACCGCGTCGAGCAGCACCCCAGTCGACCCTGCCGTCCGCATTGCAGCCGTGAACCGCAACGGCTTCGACGGCACCGGCGGCGGATTCTCCTCCAGCCGCCGCAACCGTTCCTTGGCATTGCGGATCTTGCTCCGCTCAGCCTCGTTCACGCGATCGCCCGCGCGGCCGTACGCCATCTTGTTGTTGTCCTGGATCGGCCGGCCATAAGCGACCCGATCAGCCGCCGTCCCCACGGTCGACCGCATCACGGCGACCTCGTCCTCCCAGACCTGCCGCGCCTGCGCGATCCGGGCCCGCTCGGCCGCCTTCTCCGCGAGGTATCCCTGGTAGCCGTTCCCGTACCGAGTCACCTGATGCGTGTCGCCCGTCCACCTCGAACAGCGTCGACGCGACCCGCTCCAGGAACGCGCGATCGTGCGACACGACCACCGTCGTACCGGAGCGCGCCAGCAGATGATCCTCCAGCCAAACCGTCGCGGCCAGGTCGAGATGGTTCGTGGGCTCGTCGAGCAACAACACCTCAGCACCGGCAACCAGTACCGCGGCCAAGTGCAGCCGCGCCAACTCACCACCCGACAGCGACGACAACACCCGATCGCCCGGCAAGGAGCTCAGCCCCAGCCCGGCCAGCGCCCGCTGGAACCGCGCCTCGGCGTCGTACCCCTCGCGCACCTGGAACGCGGTCTGCAGCTCGCCGTACTCGTCCAGCACCGAAACGTTGCCGTCAGCAAGCAACCCCTCGAGCTCCAGCAACCGCCGCTCGATCGCCCGCAACTCGGCCAGCGCGTGGTCGAGTACGGCGGACACGTCAAGGTGAAGCGGCAACGGGTTGTCCTGACCGAGGAAACCGATGCTCCCGGCAAGGATCACCTTGCCGTCGAGGTCAGGCGGCTCGATCCCGGCCAGGATCCGGAGCAGGGTCGACTTGCCCGAGCCGTTCTCGCCGATCAGCCCGCTCACCTCGCCGGGCGGGAAGGCGCAGCTCACCCGCTCGAGCACCGGGCGGTGGTCGTACGACTTGGAGATCTCCTGCAACGACAGCTGGGTAGACATACGTGTCCTCCTGACTCGCTGGAACGGACGGCGCGCACCCGAGACGGGCGGGGCCGGTTCGACGGCGGGTCAGAGATCCACGACTACCTCCTGCTAATGCCACGAATGTTGCGTTAAGATCATGCCATGCCCGCTCCCGACAACGCAACCCAGGCCGCCGAGAGGGCTAGGCCGGGTGGCCGGACCGCGCGGGTTCGGGCGGACGTACTCGCAGCAGTGGAGGCAGAGCTGGCCGAGCACGGCTACGACGGACTCACCATCGACGGCGTCGCCGCGCGCTCCGGCGTACACCGGACCACTGTGTACCGCCGTTGGCGCACCGTCGACGGCTTACTGATCGACCTGCTCGCGAGTGGCGCCGACGACGCCTGGGTCCCCACCGACACCGGCTCGCTCGAAGGCGACCTGGTCGAGCTCAACCGCGAGATCCACACCTCGCTAGCGGTCCTGCCATCCCTCACGGTCGCCGTCATCGCAGCCTCCTTCCGAACAGCCGAGGCCGCCACCGCGCTGCACGACTTCTGGAAGGACCGGTACGAGCGCAGCGGAATCGTCGTCACCCGAGCCATCGACCGCGGCGACATCCCCGCCGACACCGACCCCCACCGCGTCCTGCTGACCTCGACCGCACCCCTCTTCCACCAACTCGCGTTGCTGCGGCAGCACCTGACGATGGCCGACGCCGAGCGCTACGCCCGCGACGCCGCCGCGGCAGCCAGCGCCGGCATCCTCTCGAAAGGATGAGGCGCAAGCGCCAGGGCGCCTGAATCCAGCCTGCTGTCACATTCGTCGCCTGGCGCGAGTCGGACAAGTAGAGCCGCGAGAACCGCGGCCGTACTGACCGACAGGAGACAGCATCATGAGCGCAACCGTCCTCGTCACCGGCGGCACCGGAACGCTCGGGCGGCTGACCACCCCGCTGCTGAGGGACGCAGGATTCAAGGTGCGGGTGCTCAGTCGGAGCAGCCACGAGGCGGCCGACGGGATCGAGTACGTCGTTGGGAATCTCACCACCGGCGAAGGCATCGACGCGGCAGTCGCCGGGGTCGACACGATCGTCCACCTGGCCGGCGACGCCAAGGGTGACGACGAGAAGGCGCGCACGCTCGTCAAGGCGGTGGCTGCGACCGGTGGCAAGCCGCACCTCGTCTACATCTCGGTCGTCGGTGCCGACCAGGAGTCCTTCGCGTACTTCGGGTTCAAGCGCGGCGCCGAGCAGGTGATCGCGGAGTCCGGGCTGCCGTGGACCACGGTTCGTGCGACGCAGTTCAACGACCTCGTACTGACCCTGGCCAAGACGCTCGCCAAGCTCCCCGTAGTACCGGTTCCCACTGGCTTCCGGGTCCAGCCGATCGACGCCCGCGACGTCGCCGCTCGCCTGGTCGAACTAGCCCAAGGCGAACCGTCCGGCCTCGTCCCCGACATCGCCGGCCCCAAGATCTACACCCTGAAAGAGATCGTCACCTCCTACCTCAAGGCCACCAACCGCCGCCGCCCCCTCCTCCCCATCCATTTCCCCGGTAAGGCCCCGCGCGCCTTCCGGACCGGCGTCAACCTCGCCCCCGCCAACGCCACCGGCACCCACACCTGGGAAGCGTTCCTCACCGACCGGGTCCGATAATCCAAGGGTGACGACGATCGAGGTACGCCGAGCCAAACCCGATGATGCCGAAGCCCTGGTGCGCCTGCGCGGCCTGATGATTGCGGCGATGGGCGTCGATATCGGCGGCGAGGACGCACCCTGGCGGAAGGCAGCGCTCGGCTTCTTCGCGGCCGGGCTTGCTTCGCCGGAGACCTTCGCAGCCTTCGTCGTCGACGACCCCGAGGCCGGGGTGGTAGCGGGCGCGGTGGGCCAATGCAATATCCACCCACCGAGCCCGAAGGACCTGAGCATCACCCGGGGCTACCTCTACAACGTCAGTACCGAACCGGACTTCCGGCGTCGCGGCCTGGCGAAGGCCTGCGTGATCAGGCTGCTGGACTGGTACCGCGACGAAACCGAGGTCGGGCAGATCGAGTTGCACGCCACCGAGCAGGGCGACAGCCTCTACCGAGCCCTTGGATTCGCCGACAGCACCTACCCGGCGCAGCGGCTAAAGGTCGTCCGCTGACTTCCACCAGGTGTTGGTGGAGTGGGTGTCGCGGAGGGCGTTGGTGGCGCAGTGGACTTCGCCGCCGGCCAGGTGGGCCCAGAAGAAGTCTTCGACCCAGTGCACCTGTACGCCGTTGCGCCCAAGCGCCCGTTCCGTCGCCTGCCGGAAGAGGTCGCGACCGTTGACGTTGGGACCGTGCGGATCCGGTACTGCGAAGTCCCGCGCGGTCAGCGACAAGCCGTTGACCAACCCAGGAGTGACCGCCCGCAACAACCCGAAGTCCTTCTGCTTCTCGAACAGCACCGGCAATCGGACCAGCTCGCTCGACCGCAAACCAGTTGCCTTGAGCAAAATCTCCAGCTGGTCATCGATGTGCCCCGCAGCAGCCTCGTTGTCCGCCAGCCAGTTGCCATCAGCAAGGACCTGATCGGCTGTCGGCTTCGATGCCGAATGAGTGTCCGCGAAGAGCCGCGCCCCGCCCGCCCCCTTGTGCTGCGCCTCCCGCAGCAACTCGACCGCCAACCGCGGATCGGCAACGGCAAGCGTCCACCCTCGAGCGTTGTCGGCCCGTACGACGTGCGTCGTCTCGTCCGCGTGCCCGACCATCAGCCAGGACGTGTCGATCACGACCGGCGGTTGATACCCCTGGCTCGTCACCATTGTGATGAACGCCGGATCGGGATGCCTTGAGCCCGATCCATAAACGATCCGGCCCTGCGGATACCCGGCGTACGGCGGAAGCGACTCGATGTTGCCGCCCATGTTGAGCAGGTCGTTGAGCCCGCTCGACGCGACCGGGCTCAACTCCTGCACGACCCCGACATCCGGACCGCGCAGATCGCGGTAGATCAACCGCCCGGCCGGCCGCGGCGTTGCGATCGGCTTGCCGTCCGCGCCGGGGAGCTCCCACACGTTGCCCGAGCGGATCAGGATCCGCATCGTCTGGCTGCCACCGATCGCCGGCATGCTGGCCGTAGCCGGTTCGAAGGTGTCCTGCAACCAGAGATCCTTCCAGCCGTCCGCGGTCCCCTGGACGAACCTCAGCTTCGCCCCGGTCGAACGCGTCGCCTTGCCAAGGGTGTTCGCGAACGGCTCCCACTCGCTCGGAACACCTTCCGGATAAGGCGCCTGCCCACCCGGCCAGCCCGGCCCCTGGTTCGGCTTGGCGGCCAGTACCGTCTCCGCCCGCTGCAAATCGTTCTGCAACATCAAAGGCGCAACCCTCAGCCTCACCACATCGCTACTCGTCCGCCCGCGATCGGCCACGGTCAACGTGACGGACACCTGACCGTCCCACTTGGCCGGATCCCGAACCACATCCCGCCCTTCCAACCCAACCCGTACTCCGTGCCGCAACTGCTCAGCCGTCAGCGTCTCGACCGCCTTCCCATCAACGAACACCCGCGCCTTATCAGCCGGTACTACGCTGAGCCGCCCGCCGGCCTGGTTGCTTACGTTGCCCTGGGCATCGACCCTGAGCGGCGCCAGGTCGGCCGCGTCGCCCCGGCCGTTGATCCGGTCGTCGGCGGCATCGTTGCAAGCGGCAAGCTTCTGATCGACCTCGGCGCCGGCCTTGTCCAGCTCGGCTGGATCGACGGTGCAGCGGCGCTCGTCATCATCGAGATTCGGCAGGAAGATCGCACCGCGGCCGCCGGTCCACCGATCCTCTCCGGCTTCATCGGCCGCAGTCAGTCGTCCATCCCGGTTCACATCCGCAGTCAGCCCGGCTCCCGACGACGCCGAGGTGGTGCCCCAGGCGAGCATCACGGGGCTTGAACTGAGCGCCAGCGTCATGACGACGAGGCTCGTGGTCCAGCGCTTCATCTCACTCCCTGTATTCGCACGTCCGTATTGTTTCCACGAAACTAACACGGTCGTGCGGAATCAGGCAGGCGGAGATCCGGATCTCCACCCAGGGGAGGAGGGCGAGTGAGCAACGGGCTGCGGCCGACGGCCGAGAAGGGGTTTCGGCCGATCAGGCAAGTACTGGGTGAGGACGCGCTCAACCAGAGCGCGGGGTGAGGAGCTGTTGATGCGCAAGACGAGGATCGCCGCCCTGGGGATCGTTGGGGCGGTCGCGGTCGTGGCGCTGCTCCAACTGCCGGCCAGCCCGTTCTCCCGCCAGGATCACCCAGCGCGACCAGTAGCCCAGACGTCGACCCACTCCGCGAAGTCCGCCCCGAAGTTCGCCGCCTCAGGCAAGCCCGCCAAGCCCGGCCAGCCCAACGAGTCCGGCCAGCCGGCCGAGTCGGGGACTCCCGTAGTACCGGGGTCTCCGGAGTCCAATGCGGCGCCTGGGCAAGGGGATCCGGGGATCACCTATCCAGTACGCGGCACGGTCGAGTTCACGACTTTGCCGGGCGACCCGGCGACGATCGGCCGGTCGGGCAAGGTCTACACTTTCCAGATCGCTATCGAGGGTGGCATCAAGGGTGTCGACCCGGCGGCGTTCGCGAGCTTCGTCCGCGAGACCTACGGCGCTCCGGAAGGTTGGGCCTCCGCAGGGAAGTACCGGTTCCGCCAGGTCGGTCCCGGGCAGGCGGCTGACTTCAAGCTGATGCTCGTCACGCCCGCGACTCGGGACACGTACTGCGGCGGCGGCTTCGACCAGTACACGAGTTGCCGGATCGGCGAGCGGGTCGTGCTCAACGTGGCGCGCTGGGCCAGGGGAGTACCGAACTACGGGGCGAGCCTCACGGCGTACCGGCAGTACATGATCAACCACGAGACCGGCCATCGCCTCGGCAATGCGCATGAGCTGTGCCCAGGCGCAGGCCAGCCGGCTCCCGTGATGCAGCAGCAGACGCTAGGCCTGCACGGCTGTACGGCGTACGCCTGGCCGTATCGGAACGGCCGCCGCTACGAGGGCCAGCTGGGCAAGTACGACGACCCGACGCCCAGCAACTAGTTGTGGAGGATCGTCGGTGGGAGCTGGTCGGAGACGGTGGCGGTGATCGCGGCTGACTCGAGGCCGTCGGCGACGGTGTGCAGGAGGCGGATCAACTGGGCAGCGTCGGCCGGGCCGAGGATGCCGGTGACCACGTCGAGGACGCGGACGGTCAGGCCGTCGAGCTGGGACAGCCGGGCCTGGCCCATCCCGGTCACCATCAGGACCGGCGAAGTACGGACCAGTCCGAGGGCGGCGAGCTCGGCGATGGCCAGCTCGGCCTCGCCTGTCGTGGTGCCGACCTGGGCGGCGACGGACTCGGCGGAGTCGCGGCCATTGGAGATCGCGCTGAGCACGAGCGCGGCCGGCATCTTGATCCCGATGGCGTCCTGCAGGCCGAGGATCAGCGGGTGGGCGTGGCCGCGGACTCGTTCGACGGCGTCCAGCAGGCGGAGCGCGTCGCTGATGTCGCCGATCAGGTGTTCGGTCTGGACGGTGGCGATCCCGGTCGGTGAAACGACCCGGTCGGGAACTGCCAGGGCCTTGGTCCCAGCGTCTTCGATGGTCACCTCACCAGCGTACGGAGGCCGTCAGGTCGCCTCGGCGTGTCGTACCTGAGGAAACGCTATGAATTGCGTCTCCCAAGACAATCGAACAAGGCTTCGAAGCGGGTGAACAGCGGGTGAAGACGTTCTGGACAATTGCCCAGATTTCGTGCGTGACCTTCCGTTCTGCTCATCCGTTGGATCTGACGTGACGGTGAACACACGGCGCACCGGCACCGCGCTCGCTCCGCGACTAAGGCCGACCACCCTGGAACTGCATGGAGGACAAGTGACAACCGCCACCGCCACCCAGACGTCTGAGCGCCGACGTGTACGCGTCTGGTTCGGTGAGCACGTGATCGCCGACTACAACGCCGAGCCGGCGTTGGCCGAGCGGTACGCACACGCCATGAGCCGTCGGTTCGCCGGACTCCGGGTCACCAACGACCCGATGCCCGTCGTCGACCGGCTCCCCGACCCCCTGCCCGGCGAGCGCATGTGGGATGTAGCCCCCCGTTAGCCCCTCGAACAATGCGCCTGGAAAAGTAAAAACGAAAACACTTCATCGTCCGCACCGAACCTCACCGGTGCGGATGTTTTCTGTCTCCGCATTCAGTTCTGCCGGTATGTCGAGTTCAGGCCCGCGTTTCCGACGTACCGGTCGTGAGCCGATCGCCGGCTCGGAACAGGAGACAGCCATGGACCGCCCAGTGCTGAACAGCATGTTGCTCGGCAGTACGAACCCCGACCGTCTCAAGGCGTGGTACCGCGACGGCTTCCAGGCCGAGACGAACCACTACGGCACCCTCGACCTCGGTGGCTTCGGCCTGATCGTCGAACACCGCGACGACGTCGACGCCAAGGCCCCCGAACCCGGCCGGTTCATCATCAACTTCGCCGTCGAGGACATCGAACAAACCGCCGCCCACCTCCGCACCCTCGACGTCAACTGGCTGGTCGAACCCGAGGACCGCGGCCCCGGCTACTTCGCCACCCTGATCGACCCGGACGGCAACTACGTCCAAATCATCCAGATGAAGCCCGAGTACTACGCCAACCTCTGACCTGCCGCCGTCCGTAGGCTGCTCGGCATGGACCAGGCCGAGTCCTTTCGGATCGAGATCCCGCAGGACGCGATCGACGACCTCCGTCGCCGGCTGCGCGCTACCCGCTGGCCGCGGTCGCTGTCGAGCGACTGGGCTCGCGGAGTACCGGTGGAGTACTTGCGTGGGGTGGTCGAGCGGTGGATCGAGTTCGACTGGCGGGCTTGGGAGGCGCGGCTCAACGCAGTACCGCAGTACAGGACTCGGATTGACGGGCAGACCGTGCACTTCCTGCATGCGCGGTCGTCCGAGCCCGGAGCGATCCCGCTGCTGTTGACGCATGGGTGGCCGGGGTCGGTGGCTGAGTTCCTTGAGGTGCTTGGGCCGCTGACCTCGCCGGGTGCGCATGGCGGTGACGCTGCGGATGCGTTCCATGTGGTCGCGCCGTCGGTGCCGGGGCATGGGTTCTCGGTGCCGCTCGAAGGGACCGGCTGGGATCACGTACGGATCGCTCGCGCGTGGATCTCGTTGATGGCCGGCCTCGGCTACGACCGGTACGGCGCGCAGGGCGGCGATACCGGATCGGTCGTGTCACCCCTCGTCGGGCGTTTGGCGCCGGAGCGCGTCATCGGCGTACACATCAATGGCGGGCTCGCGTTCCCAGCGGCCGAGGCGGGGGACTTCGACGAGCTCGACGCGACGGATCAGGCCAAGCTCGCGACGGCCGAGCACATCCGCGCGACCGGCACCGGGTACGCCGAACTGCAGTCGACCAAACCGCAGACCGTCTCGTACGCCCTCAGCGACTCACCCGTCGGGCAGCTCGCCTGGATCCTCGAGAAGTTCCACGACTGGACCGACCCGTCGCGCGCGCTCCCCGAGGACGCCGTCACCCTCGACCACCTGCTGGCCAACGTCTCCATCTACTGGTTCACCAACACCAGCGCAACCTCCGCCAACCTGTACTACGAGAGCCGGGCAGCCAGGCGTCTTGCCCGCAGCGAGGTTCCAACCGGAGTCGCCGTCTTCCCCACCGACCCCGCGATGCGCCACATCCTCGAACGCGAGCACAACATCACGCACTGGACCGAGTACTCGAGAGGCGGCCACTTCGCCGCCCTGGAAGCCCCCGACCTCCTGGTCGACGACATCCGAGCCTTCTTCCGACCCCTACGTCAGCAGTAGGACCGGCACCCGCGGTCCACCCCGTACGCCCGCCGCGTCTTCCCTACCAACGCCACCGGCGACAGTTGCCGCCCCTCATGCCACGCATTGAGGAACGTCTGCGGCGCCACAGCCCCTCGCCGAATCCACCAGTGCCCGGCCGGCGTTGGCCAGCTGATCCCGAAATGCAGATGCGGCGGCGTCACCTGAGCACTCCCGGTCTTCCCGGTCAGCGCCAGGGTCTGCCCGGCCTTCACGACCAGCCCGGGTTTGATGCCGGCTCCAATGGCCGACAGATGCGACCCGTAGTACCGAACCCCGTCGACCCCAACGACAGAGATCGACAACCCACCACGATCACGCCCGACGTTGGTCTTCTTGTTCCAGGTATCCACCCGAGTCACCTCATCAACCCGCCCATCCACAGGCGAAACGAACCGGCACCCCTTATCCGCAAAGATGTCCGACGCCGGATAATCATGATGACTCTGCGAAGCATCCCCCCGACAACCACCGATAGGAAAGACGTACCTGGTGGTCGGGACCGTCTTACGTTCGGTGCTCCTGGCAACAGTCGGTACGGACCTCGGTGGGGCGGTCTGAGCGGTGGTGGGCGTCGGCGTGACCGGCTCGCGCGACTCCGAGTGATCGAAGGCGCCGGTTGCGGTGAGCACGATCAGTCCGCCGCCGGCGACCACCAAGGCAGCAGACAACAAGAGCACCCACACCGAGCGTTTCACTGGGCCTCACCGTAACAGCCGGCACGGGCACAGCCGCAAATGCGACATCGTCGCAAAGCAAGGGGTTTCGGGGCAAGTACCGGCGGCAGGGGTTCATGTGGACAACATCTGGATGTCATGAAGGACGGCGATGATCCGGCCGGATTCCGTCATCCGAGAGGACGCACGAATGGGACACTCCCACGACCACACCGGCCACGGTCATGGTCACGATCACAGCCATGAGCACGGGCACGGTCATGGGCATGGTCATGATCACGACCATCACCACCCGAACACCGAGCTGGACGCCGCCACCAGCGCGGCGCTGGACGAGTCGATTCCGGACACCGACCTGTCGCCGACCGAGTTGTCGCGTCGTGGGTTGCTCCGCTCGGCCGGGATCCTCGGGGGCGCCGCCGCGCTGGCCGTCTCGGGTGCCGAGTTCGCCGCCGCGACCTCGCCGACCTCGCACGTGTTCACCTCCGGTGGCCGGCCGAACGTCTGGCTGGCCGGCGACCACCACATCCACACCCAGCTGAGCTCGGATGGCATGTACCGGGTGATCGACCAGGCGCACCACGCGGCCGCGAACGGCCTTGACTGGCTGGTCATCACCGACCACGGTGGAGCGACCCACGCCCGGATCGGCGTCGACCTGGTCAACCCGCAGATCAAGGCGGCCCGGGCCGAGCTGAAGAACACGCTGATCTTCCAGGGGCTGGAGTGGAACATCCCGGCCGCCGAGCACGGCACCGTCTTCGTCGCTCCGGGTAGCCGTGAGGTCGAGGTACTGAAGCAGTTCGAGAACAGCTACGACGGCAGCGTGAAGAACGCGGGCGCCAACACACCGGCCAACGAGCAGCTCGCCCTCGACGGCATCCACTGGCTCGGCCAGCAGGTCGACCAGCGCCGGGTCGCCGACGCGTTGTTCCTGGCGAACCACCCCGCCCGCAACGGCATCGACAGCCCGCACGAGATCCGCAACTGGCGCGACGCCGACCCGCGGATCGCCGTCGGTTTCGAAGGCGCGCCCGGTCACCAGGCCGGCGGTCTGCCCGTCGGGGTCGGCGTAGGTGGCGCCCGTGGCCTCTACGGCAACGCCCCGAGCGCGAACTCCTTCCCGGGCTTCCCGCCGGAGTCATACCGGACCTGGGGTGGCTTCGACTGGATGACCGCCACGGTCGGCGGCCTCTGGGACAGCCTGCTCGCCGAGGGCAAGCCGTGGTGGATCAGCGCCAACTCCGACTCGCACGTGAACTGGAACGAGACCTCCCGTCGCCCCGACGGCTCGGACCAGGCGCAGTTCGACCGCGACGGCCGCTACATGGACCCGGTCTACAGTGGCACGGTCAACCGCACCGCTGCCGACTTCTTCCCGGGCTACTACAGCCGTACGCACGTCGGCGCCGACAACCGCGACTACCGCGCGGTGATGGAGGGCCTGCGCAACGGCCGGGTCTGGGTCGACCACGGCGCGCTGGTCAAGGCGATCGACATGGAGGTCCGCGAGACCGGCAAGACGCACGGCGAGCCGCTCGGTGGCGCGCTGCACGTCCGCCCGGGCCGCGCGGTCGAACTCGTCATCCGGATCACCGCGCAGAACGTGCCGAACTGGGCCAACTTCGTGCCGTCGCTCAACCGCGTCGACGCGATCGTGGGTGCGGTGAAGGGCGCGGTCAGCGACAAGGACACCTTCACGGCGCCGGACACCAAGGTCGTCAAGCAGTGGGACACCTCGGGCAAGCGCGGCACCTTCGAGCTCGTCCTGCCGCTCGGCAAGGCGGACCCGGAGAACCCGTTCTACGTGCGCGTCCGCGGTACGGACGGCAACCGCAGCCAGGCCGGCTTCCTCGGCGCCGCGATCGACCCGAAGGGTCCGCAGCTCGACGTGGTCGGCGACGCTGACCCGTGGGCGGACCTGTGGTTCTACACGAACCCGATCTGGGTGCTTCCGACAAAGTGATCATCGCCGTCGATGCGGACTCCGCAGACACCGTGGAGGCCGAACACGTCCTCCACCGCCTGCTGGAGTCCGCGACAGGCTCAGTGGTCGCCTGCACCCACGTGGTGCCAGGCGGCCACTTGGCTGTCTCCATCAGCACGTCTGGCTTTGATCAAGCGGCCCTGACCCAGGACGTAGGCTCAGCCGTCATCCACGCGGGTGCAGCCGAGCCGGAGGTCGCAGGCCCGAGCCAACTAGTCCGCGGCGCCTACGTGGCCGCAGTGGAAACAGCACTCGGTACTGCGGGACGCCTGGTCAGGTTCCCCGGCCAGGAGAACGCCCACGGCACCCTGACCGCAGCAGAGCTCGTAGCGATGTGCGGTATCGACCAGGTGGAAGCCATCGGCGGCCTACCCGTCGAGGACACGACTCTGGTCGACACCCGCGACTTCATCCGCCCCATCCGCCGCAAAGGCCAGGTAGTCCTCCTGGTCCAGCCGGCTGTCGGCGGAGTACTCATCCCCTTCGAGGTGGAGCACCAAATCAAGTGCTGCGCCAACCACTAGGCCCGTTCGCCCCACGCGTCTGAGTCCTGCAGTACTTCGGGCAGTGCGCCGATGACGCCCAGGCGTTGAGTACAGCGGGTCAAGGCGACGTACAGGTCGCGGAGGCCTCGGGGCGACTCGATCAGGATGCCGTCGGGGTCGACGACCAGTACCGAGTCGAACTCGAGACCCTTCGCACCGGCCACAGTGAGCACGGTGATGCCGGCTACGTCGCCCACTGCCTCCTGCACCAGCTCGAGCCGGTGCCGCGAGGTGATGACACCGACCTGCCCGTACTGCACCTCCTCGGCAGCCACCTTGCTCACATACGCCGCCTGCTCAGCCGCCGGTACGTCGAGATGCCACGGCCTGACACCAGTCGCCCGCACCGACTGCGGTGCCTTCGCAGTGGGGTCGACCTCACGTAGTACATCCGCGGCGAGCTCCATGACCTCAGCCGGCGTCCGGTAGTTCATCGTCAGCTCCGCCAGCCGCCAGCGATCCCCGAACGACGGCGCCAGCGCCTGCCGCCAACTCGTCCCGCCCCCGGCAGCACCCGTCTGGGCGACATCGCCGACCAGCGTCATCGACCGCAACGGGCAGCGCCGCGCGATCGCCCGCCACGCCATCGGCGACAACTCCTGCGCCTCGTCCACGATCACATGCCCGTACGTCCAGCGCCGGTCGACCGAGGCGCGCTCGGCCAGCGTGCGATCGTCATCGGCCTCATACCGCTCGGCCAGCATCTCGGCATCGAGGATGTCCTTCGCCGACAGGACTTCCGCCTCGTCGTCCTCGTCGAAGTCGGTCGACCCCGAGCCGGACAGCACATCCAGAGAGCCTTGTGCATAAGCGATCGCACGTGCTCGCTCGGCCCGTTCGCGTTTGAGGTCACGGCCGTCGTCGCCGAGGAGTTCGGCAGCTTCGTCGAGCAGCGGCACATCGGCCGGGCTCCAGTCAGCGCCGTACCTGAGCAAGTGCTCGCGGTCGAGGTCGGACAGTTGGGGCGCGGCGGACTTGAGGCGCTGCTCATCGGCGTACAGGTCGATCAGGAGTTGTTGCGGGCTGAGCACCGGCCAGAGCTGTTGGAGCAATGCCTGTACTCCGGGGTCCGCGACGACCTCGTTGCGCAACTCCTCCAGGTCGTAGTCGTCGAGCAGGTTCTCTCCGCCGAGCGGGTCCTCGCCAATGATGTCGGCGTACTGGCTGACCAGGTGCTCGATGACCGTCGTCTTGAAGAACGGCTGCGCCTGGTTGTGCGTCAACTGCCGGGCGCGGGCGGCGCTGCGGA
Source organism: Kribbella sp. NBC_00382 (assembly GCF_036067295.1). NCBI lineage: Bacteria > Bacillati > Actinomycetota > Actinomycetes > Propionibacteriales > Kribbellaceae > Kribbella > Kribbella sp. NBC_00382. The sequence goes on along the minus strand of NZ_CP107954.1, from coordinate 2,159,458 downwards.
GTTCCTCGACGACGGCCGGTTCCAGCCGCAGTACGGTCCGGTCGACCGTCAGCTCGACGGGCTTGGCCGGCACCCATTGGCGGTCGGCGACCGCGGTCTCGATCACCTCGGCCATCACGGCGCGGCCCTTCACCTCGGCCACCTCGGCGGGTTCGGGGCGGGTCGCGGTCAGGCCGGGGTACAGCTCGGCGACGGTGACGAGCCGGACGCCGTCCTCGCCGAGCGACGGCAGCACCTGGCCGATGAACTTCAGGAAGGTGGAATTGGGGCCGACTACCAGAATGCCGCGCTTTTCCAGTTGATTGCGGTGTGTATACAAAAGGAAAGCGGCCCGGTGCAGCGCGATTGCGGTCTTGCCGGTCCCCGGCCCGCCCTGCACGACCAGCACCCCGGCCAGGTCGGAGCGGATGATCCGGTCCTGGTCGGCCTGGATCGTCCGGACGATCGACTCCATCGTGCCGGTACGCCGCGCCTCCAGCGCGCTCAGGAGGACCGCCTCGCCGACCACGCCGGTGCCAGGCTGGGACGCGCCGTCCGCGGTCCGGTCCAGGTCGAGCTGCTCGTCCTGGACATCGACCACCTGGCGCAGCCGGGTCTGGATGTGCCGGCGCCGGACGATGCCCTCGTTGACCACCGCGGTGGCGATGTAGAACGGGCGTGCGGCGGGGGCGCGCCAGTCGACCAGCAGCGGTTCGTAGTCGTCGTCGTGCAACCCGATCCGGCCGATGTGCAGGACGCCGCCGTCCTCGTCGTCGAGCCGGCCGAACGCGAGACCTTCCTCGGCCGCGTTCAACCGCGACAGCCTGGCGTTCAGGTCACGGACCCGGCCGTCGCGCTGGTGGAGGGCCTGCGCGTTCCGCGTACCGGCGATCTGCTCCTCCTGCCGGCGACCCTCCGTACGCTCCCGCTCACGGTCGAGGGTCGTGTAGAAAGCCGTCAGGTGAACCTGTTCAGCCTCGACCGGATTCAGCAATTCCAACCCCTCGTGATAAAATGCAGCTCGTTGGTTCCCGGTGCCGATTTCGGCAATTCTCTGGTCGCAGCCACAAATCCTTGAGTTTATCGCATTTCGCCCTTTGCGCTACCCGGTGGAGAGGGCACGATCAGCAGCATGACGGTCCATCACATCGTCCCGCCGTACCTGCTCGAACACCTCGAGCGCACCGCGGACGACCCCAACCTGCGCGCTCGCTACCGCCTGTCGCTGCAGCACGACGCCGTACTCCGGAGCCGCCCGGCCGCACTCGGGCAGGGCTCGGTCCAGCTGGAAGGCACTGTCCAGCCTGACGGTGATGGCGCGAACGCGCGACGGGTCGTCCACGATGCGGAGAACGGCACCTCGCTGCCGGGCCCGGTGGTTCGGCGCGAGGGCGAGGCGCCGGTGGCCGACGAGACCGTCAACCAGGCGTATGACGGCACCGGGGCGACCTGGACGATGTTCAAGGAATGCTTCGGGCGGGACTCGGTCGACGGCGCCGGACTGCCGCTGAACTCGACGGTGCACTACGACCATGGGTACGCGAACGCCTTCTGGGACGGCACGCAGATGGTCTTCGGCGATGGCGACGGGGAGATCTTCGGCGACTTCACCCGCTCGATTGACGTCACCGGGCATGAGCTGACGCATGGCGTTACGCAGTACACGGCGGGGCTGGTCTACGAAGGTCAGTCGGGCGCGCTCAACGAGAGCCTGTCCGATGTCTTCGGCTCGCTCGCCAAACAGCACCACCTGGGGCAATCGGCTGCGGATGCCGATTGGCTGATCGGTGCCGAGCTCTTCCGCCCTGGCGTCTCAGGAGTCGCCCTCCGCTCGATGAAGGCCCCCGGTACGGCGTACGACGACCCCCGCCTCGGCCGCGATCCGCAACCGGCCCACATGTCGGGTTTTGTCGAGACCACCGAGGACAACGGCGGCGTCCACCTCAACTCCGGCATCCCCAACCACGCGTTCTACCTACTGGCCACCGCCCTGGGCGGCAACGCCTACGACAAGCCCGGCCAGATCTGGTACACCACCCTCACCTCAGGCAACCTCACCCCCACCACCACGTTCACCGCCTTCGCAGAAGCAACTCACAGAACGGCCAGCAACATGTACGGCCCCACCTCCCCAGAAGCCACCGCAGTAGCAACCGCCTGGCAATCAGTAGGCGTCGACCTCCCCACCGCCGAACACCCCGAACCGGCGCCCACCGAGCCCCAATCCCCCGAATCAGTAGAACTAATGCGAGCCGCCAACACCTCCCTCCCCCTAAACACCCCACCAGCCGCACCCCCCGCCCCCACCCCAGACGCGGCTCCCCCCGCCCCGGAGGCACCCACCCCGGACGCGCCCGCCTCGGACACCCCCACCCCGGACGCACCCGCTGCGGATGCCGCACCCCAGCCCCCCGCTCCGGACGCCGCGACCCCAACACCCCAGCCCGACGAGCCCGAGCCCAACCAGCCCTAGCTCGACGAGCCCAGCCCAGCCATCCCCAGCCCACAGGCCCTAGCCCGGGCGAGCCCCGCCGACGGACCGCCGCCCCGGCCCCCGGACACCGCCGCCCCGCCCCAGCCAACGAGCCCCAGCACCCAGCCAACCCCACCTGAGCGGCCCACGGAACAACAACTCGGCCGGTGCCGACCCGACCACTGCGGAGTGGTCGGCCGCGGAAGCAAGCTGGCATTTGACCTCAAGTGTTGTTGAGGTTCTACCGTCGGAGGAGTGACTGTGCACCCTCTCCGCCTCGCCTTGCTGGTCCGGAACTCCGAGCCGGGCAAGTTCGGCACCGTGCTGGCCGACTGGTTCGCGCGGGAGGTCGACAGCAGAGACGACTTCAAACTCGACCTCATCGACCTCAGCCGCACATCGACCGCCGACCTGCCCGCAAGGATCGGCGAGGCCGACGCGATCGTGATCGTCTCCCCGGAGTACAACCACGGCTACCCAGGCGATCTCAAAACCGCGATCGACGCCGTACGCCGCCCCTGGTACGCGAAACCAGTCGCCTTCCTCGTCTACGGCGGCCGCTCCGGCGGACTCCGCGCAGCCGAGCAACTCCGCCAGGTCTTCGGCGAACTCCACGCCGTCACCATCCGCGAAACCCTCAGCTTCCACCAGCCAACCGACCCCTTCACCCCCGACGGCACCCCACTAGACCCCACCACCCCCGCAGCAGCCGCCACCCTCCTCACCCAACTCGCCTGGTGGTCCCGCCCCCTCCGCGAAGCCCGCACCACCACGCCGTACCCCGCCTAGTACGCCCGACCCGCGCCAACCCGTCGTACCGGCGGAATAGTTGGCCACAGCCGGTGGTTGGCGTTGTACGTGACTGCTGAGCCGATGCCCCTGTCCGTGCTCGACCTCTCCCCGGTACCGACCGGCACCCGCCCGTCCGAGGCGCTGCACGAGACCCTCGAGCTGGCTAAGAGCGCGGAGGCAGCCGGCTACCACCGGTACTGGCTGGCCGAGCACCACAACATCCCCAGCGTCGTGAGCACCAGCCCCGAGGTGATGATCGCCGCCGTCGCCGCCGCGACCTCCTCCATCCGGGTCGGCTCCGGCGGCATCATGCTGCCGAACCACTCACCCCTGAAGGTCGCCGAGAGCTTCCGCGTACTCGGCGGGCTCTACCCCGGCCGCATCGACCTCGGCCTCGGCCGCGCCCCCGGTACCGACCAGCGCACCGCACTGGCCCTCCGCCGCAGCCGCGAGGCCCTCACCGCCGACGACTTCCTCGACCAGTACACCGAGCTTCGCGCGTACGCCGAAGGCTTCCCCGCCGGTCACCCGTTCGCCCCGATCTCCGCCCAGCCGGACGACGTCCCCCTGCCGCCCGTGTGGGTACTCGGCTCGAGCGCGTACGGCGGTCAGGCAGCCGCTGCCCTCGGTACCGGCTTCGCGTACGCCGGCCACTTCGGCAACCTAGACCCAGCCGGCGTCATCGGCTCATACCGCGAACTCTTCCAACCCAGCCCCGAGCAGTCGGAGCCCCACGCGATCCTGGCCCTAGCCGCGATCGTCGCCGAAACCGAAGAGCGCGCCCAGCAACTAAGCCTGGCCAACCAGCTCTCCATGCTCCGCCTCCGCTCAGGCCGCCCCAGCCCGCTCCCGTCACCCGAGGAAGCCGCCGCCTACCCCTGGTCCGAAGGCGAACGAGCAGCCGTCGAGGAGTGGGCCAACCTAGTCTCGGTAGGCACCCCCGACCAGGTAGCCGCAGACCTGACCCGCCGCGCCACCTCAGCCGGCGCCGACGAGCTGATCATCACCACCAACATCCACAACCCAGCCGAACGCCGCCACTCCTACGACCTCCTGGCCACAGCCTGGGGCCTCAAGCCCCGCTGAACCGTGTCGAGTACGCCGGCGAGGCTCCGACGTACCAGGTATGACGAACCTGCCCACAGCAGTCGACCGGGAGACCTTCGATGCTGAGCTGGCGAGCATTCGAGCCTCTATGCACCTCATCTGCTACGTCCGCGATGGCGACCGTGTCTTCGAGACCTACTGGACGACTCTCCGCGGCGTGGAGGCGATGGACTACAGCTACGCCTTGATGGATCTCACCGTCTACGGGCGCCGGGAGCAATGGGAGGACTCACCGGCCGGCTGGCCCAAGGAGTGGCAGCCCGGCAAGCCCAAGATCCTCAACGGCCGGCCGATAGCCCAGTGGTCCCGCATCGAGGCCGGCCGCTCCGACGCACTCTGAGTTATCCACAGGCTGTTCAGCTGGGGGTGCCTCGGACGTGTTCGAAGATGAGGCTGGTTTCGGCGTGGATGACCGCAGGATCTGCGGTCAGGTGGTCCAGGACGAAATCGCGGAGCGCGTCCGGGTTCTCGGCTGACACATGCAGCAGGTAGTCGTTGGCGCCGCTGACATGGAAGAGAGCCAGTACGCCGGGAAGCCGCGGCGCGGCGGCGCGGAAGCGGTCGATGTCGTCGCGCGAGTGAGCGCCGATCCGGATCGCCACCAGCGCCTGGAGCGGGCGCCCGAGCGCCGCCAGGTCCACATCCGCGTGGAAACCGCGGATCACGCCGCGCTCACGTAACGAGCGGACCCGGCTCAGGCAGGTCGACGGCGCGATCCCGGTCGCCTCGGCGAGCGCGTTGTTCGGCATCCGGCCGTTGGCCGTCAACAGCCGGACCAGCTCCTGGTCGACCTCGTCGAGCGCAGCCGGAAGCGGCCGCGGGGCCGGTCCAGGCGTCCGACGATTCTTCGGCATGCCCCCACTGTAAGTCCCATCCACAGAATCCACAGCGTGTGGACAACTCTGTGGACGAATTTTATTCGGAACTCTTGCGGTGAATCTGCAGAAGATTCCATCCTCGGGCGCATCCCCCCGAGGAGGCGACCATGACCCAGCTGGACACCCGCTCCGTACACGCCGGCCGCGACGATCTCGCAGCGCTTGGCGTGCACGTCCCCCCGATCGACCTCTCCACGACCTACCCGCTGCCCGGCGTGGCGAGCGGCGGAGCCTCGTACGACGCCCTGGCGCTCGGCAACGGCCCCGACGGCGGCAGCCTCGTCTACCAGCGGCTGTGGAACCCGAATGTCGCCCGCTTCGAACAGGCCCTCGCAGAACTCGAGTACTGCGAAGGCGCAGTCGCCTACGGCTCCGGCATGGCCGCCCTGTCCGCCGCACTGCTCGCCACCGTCGTCGCAGGCCGCCCGCACGTAGTCGCCGTCCGCCCGCTCTACGGCGGCTCGGACCACCTGTTGTCCACAGGCCTACTCGGTACGACGGTGAGCTGGGTAACCCCCACTGGAATCGCCGACGCCATCCGCCCCGACACCGGACTCGTCCTGGTGGAAACCCCGGCCAACCCGACGGTGGAGCTGGTGGACATCGCAGCAGCTGTCCACCAGGCCAACGGCGTACCGGTGCTTGTGGACAACACCTTCGCGACGCCTGTGCTCCAGCAACCCGCACAGCACGGCGCGACTCTGGTGCTGCATTCGGCAACGAAGTACCTGGGCGGTCATGGGGACGTCATGGGTGGAGTAGTCGCGGCGGACGCCGAATGGACCGCCAGGCTCCGGCAGGTCCGTGCACTCACCGGAGGCCTGCTTCACCCGCTGGCGGCGTACGAGCTGCACAGGGGACTGCAGACGCTGCCGGTACGGGTCCGGGCGCAGCAGGCGTCGGCGGAGAAGGTCGCTGACTGGCTGAGCACCCACCCGGCTGTGGATAACGTCTACTACCCGGGCCTGCCCGAGTGCGACCCGCTAGGCCTGGTCGGCCGCCAACAAGCTGGCCCTGGCGCCGTACTGGCCTTCACCACCGCAGGCGGCTACGACGCTGCCGCCCGGGTAGCAGCATCCCTCCGCCTAGTAACCCACGCCGTCTCCCTCGGCGGAGTAGACACCCTCATCCAACACCCAGCAGGCCTAACCCACCGCCTGGTAGACGAGGCAGCCAAGCCTCACGACAACCTCCTCCGCCTAAGCATCGGCCTCGAGTCCCCCGAGGACCTCACCGCCGATCTGGCCCAAGCCCTGGGCTGACCCAGCTCATCCGTGCCGGACACTGCGGTGCTCACCTAGGCCGTGTGGCCTCGCCCGGGCCTAGGTGAGCGCAGGCGCCGGTTGCTGGAGGACCTTGTCGATGATTCCGTAGTCGAGGGCCTGCTCGGGGGTGAACCAGCGGTCGCGGTCGGAGTCCTCCTCGATCCGTTCGACCGGCTGCCCGGTCCGCACACTCAGCAACCGAGCCAGGTCCTTCTTGGCCAGTACCGACTGCTCCGCCTGGATCTTGATGTCCGTCGCCGTCCCACCCATCCCACCGGTCGGCTGGTGCATCATGATCCGGGCGTGCGGAAGTGAATACCGCTTACCTTCCGCCCCACACGCCAGCAACACCTGACCCATCGAGGCAACCAGCCCCATCGCATACGTCGCGACATCGTTGCTGATGAAGTTCATCGTGTCGTAGATCGCCAGCCCGGCCGACACGGATCCGCCGGGGGAGTTGATGTACAGCGAGATGTCCGCCTTCGGGTCCTCGGCGTTCAGCAGGATCAGCTGGGCGCACAGGGCGTTCGCGTTCTCGTCCTTGATCTCGTCGCCGAGCACGACGATGCGCTGCCAGAGCAGGCGCTGATAGATGTGGTTGTCGAGGGCATTCGGTGCAGTGGTCTCGCTCATGCTGTCCAGCGTCGCCGCCGCGCGCGGCTGAGTCCCAGGAATCTGCCCATGGCAGATCTGCCCACCGCAGACCTGCCCGGGGTGGCACACTCGACCTAAGGACACCGGAGCAGGGGAGGACCCAGACGTGTTGCTACGCCAGGTGATCGGAAACGTCTTCCGCCGGCTGCGGCGCGAGCGGGGCATCACCCTGCGCGAGCTAGCCGAGCAGGCCCAGGTCTCCGTGCCGTACCTCTCCGAGATCGAGCGCGGCCGCAAGGAGCCCTCCTCGGAGATCCTCGCGGCGATCTGCCGGGCCTTGAACCTCGAGCTCGCCGACCTGCTGGCCGAGGTGCAGTTCGACCTCGCCACCGCGGTCCGCGCCACGCTGCCCGTACACCTCCAGACTTCCTCGATCCGCGTCACCGAGTCCGCCCCGCAACGCGTGGCCACCTCCTCGCCGAACGCCTACTCCACCTCAGCCCAAGCCTTCGCCCTGGTCGCCTAGTCAGAGTGCTTTGGCATAGCAACCCGTCCGCAAGGACATGGCGTACTACGGCTGCGCCCGCTGACGTACTCACCTTCCACCAGGGCCTCGACGGCTACCGCCCGACCCCGCTGACCCCAGTACCGGTCCTGGCGGCTGAGCTTGGCGTAGCGGAGGTCCTGGTCAAGGATGAGTCGCAGCGGCTCGGCCTGCCCGCTTTCAAGGCGCTCGGAGCCTGGTGGGCGATCCACCGTGCGCTGCAAGACCAGCCGGCGACCACAGAGCTCGTCACCGCGACCGACGGCAACCACGGTCGAGCAGTAGCCCGAATGGCCGCGATGCTCGGGCTCAAGGCACACGTGTTCATCCCTGCCGTGGTCAGCGAGCGCGCGATCGAGGCCATCCGCTCGGAAGGCGCCGTTGTCACCATCGTCGACGACTCGTACGACGCTGCGGTGGCTGCTGCCGCCGATATGGCGACAGGGGAGAGGCTGCTCATTCAGGACTCGGCATGGCCCGGGTATGAGGCCATCCCGCAGTACATCGTCGACGGGTACTCGACGCTGTTCCGTGAGATCGATGTCGAGCCAGACCTTGTCGTAGTACCGATGGGTGTCGGCTCTATTGCCCAGGCTGCTGTCACCCACTACCGCAGTGGCTCAGTGACTCCTGCCCTGCTCGGGGTAGAGCCGGCGAACGCGGCCTGCGTCACCAGCAGCTTGGAGGCCGATGACCTGGTTACTATCTCCACAGGTCAGACGGTGATGGCAGGCCTGAACTGCGGTACGCCCTCAAGCCTCGCCTGGCCGGTACTGCGGGCCGGGCTGGACGCAGCAGTCACAGTGGAGGAGCACGAGGCGATCCGCGCTGTCCAGGACCTCGGCAGAGCAGGGATCTCCTCTGGTGCCAGTGGAGCCGCCACGCTGGCCGGCCTCCGAGCAGCGCGCGAGCTGCTGCCGCTGACCGGGTCCAGCAGGGTCGTGTTGATCAGTACGGAGGCTGCCTCGTGATCGAGTACCGGACCCGCTTCCCAGTGGACGACGCCCAGCTGTCCATGCTGCATGCGCTCGCCTTCGAGTACCAGGTAGAGGTGCAGCCGTGGAGCGAGCGGCTCGAGCGGCATGCGCTCACCTGGATCGGCGCCTTTAGCAACGATCAGCTGGTCGGGTTCGTACAGGTCTGCTGGGACGGCGGCGCGCACGCGTTCGTACTCGACACCGCCGTCCACCCGTCGTACGGGCGTCAGGGCATCGGCAAGGAGCTGGTTCGCATCGCCGCCGACGAGTCGAAGGCAGCGGGTTGCGAGTGGCTGCATGTCGACTACGAGCCGCACCTCACGGACTTCTACGTCAAGGCTTGCGGCTTCTCGCCCACCGAAGCGGCTCTCCTCAAGCTTCGCTGAGTACTGCGGTCAGCCGCTCGGTCGAGACGCAGGAGATCAGGCAACGCTCCTTGGCGTCTCCGAGCAGTTCGGCGGTCCATCGCGTGAACCCGCCGTCGCCCAGCTCGGCATCACCCAGGCCGATGCCGAGCGCAGTACCGGCGTAGTAGCCGGATCCCTTCTGCCGCTCAGGATCCTCGGCGAACTCCACCTTCAGCGCAGGCAGCACAGTGTCGTCGATCCGCTCCCGTACTGCGGTCCGCTCGAACGTAGTGAACGTGAACTGCGCCTGATCACCCAGTACGTCGTGCCAGAAGCGCAAGTGGTCGACCAGTAGCTCCGCCTCGATCCGTGCCGACCCGGTGTCCCGCGCGCTAGACACCAGCGCGAACAGCTGGAAATGTGCGAACATCCCCGGCCCGTCGACCGCCTGCGCGCGAACCACCCGCTGACAGGTAGCCAGGTCCACGCGGTCCTGCCCGGCGCGTCGGCGTACCGAAGCCTCGATCGCCAACTCGTTGGTGGGATCACTCGCGACCTCGGTACTGCGCATTGTGCTGACCACCATGTTCTGGTGAATGGTCGCCACCGCGGAGCACGTCCCCAACGGCGTCAGCGGCGACAACTCCACCCCCGCGAACCGCTCCGGCAGCCGCTCCCACAACATCGCCTGCGTCTTCACCAGCGCCCGCGGATCAACCTCTGACGGCCGCACGAACCGGTCCTCCCGCCACCGCTGCACCAACCGCGCCGGCGTCACCGCCCCCGCCCGCTCCCGGCTCACCTCAAGCAACGCCGTCTGCAACTCCGACGGACTGAGCCCGGTCGTGAGCGCCTCCCGTGCCCCCGCAGGAACCTTGCGCCAGACACGCTCGCCTACGTCTCCCATCCCCAAAGCCTGCCGGATCTTGGCTGGGAACGCTTCTCAATTTCGCTCTGTACCAACTAGTATGTACGGCATGTACGCGATGCAGTACGAGCTGAATCTTCCGACGGACTACGACATGGGGATCATCCGGCGCCGGGTGGAGACATTCGGGGATCGGACGGATGACTTCGGCGGGCTGGGGATCAAGGCGTACCTGGTGCAGGACCAGGCGAACGGGGCGGTGGTCAATCAGTACGCGCCGTTCTATCTGTGGAACGACGCGGCGGGGATGAGCCGGTTCCTGTGGGGTGGTGGGTTCTTCAGTGGGATCTGTCAGTCGTTCGGGCGGCCGAGTGTGCGGCAGTGGACCGGGGCTGCGGTGATGGCCGGGGGTGATGTGGATCAGCCGGCGGTGAGTGCGACGAAGAACGTGTGGCAGTTGCCGGCTGAGGTCGACCCGACTGAGCCGGTCGCGGAGGCGAGGGCGGCGTTGGAGCGGATGGTGGAGATGCCGGGTGTCCACAGTTCGGCGATCGCGGTGGATCCGGGGCGGTGGGAGTTGGTGCACTTCACTTTGTGGAGTGGCGAACCGGGGACCGTGCCGGGGACGCGGTACCAGGTGCTGCACTTATCCACACCCGGAACAAAGCAGCTGTTCGGGTAGCGGGTTCGCGGATATCTTCTTTGGTATGAACTACTCAGCGCCGCACCTTTGACAACCTGACCGCCGCCAACCCAACGCTGTGCCGCGCAGTCTGTCGGCACGCATCGTCGCCTTCGAGGCGCTGCAGGACTTCATCCCGCTGTATCCGGTGTACCAGTTGCTGTTCACCGATCACGGGCTCTCGGCGACGGAGGTCTCGTCGCTGTTCATCATCTGGTCGACGACCGCTTTCCTGCTCGAGGTGCCTTCTGGGGCCTGGGCGGATGTCTTCTCCCGACGCAAACTGCTGGTGCTCGGCACGCTTGTCCGCGGCCTGGGCTTCGCCGGCTGGATCGTCGTTCCCTCGTACGCCGGGTTCGCGCTCGGCTTCGTCCTGTGGGGAATCAGCTCCGCGCTGATCTCTGGCACGTTCGAAGCCCTCGTGTACGACGAACTCGCCGCGCGGGGAGCCGCCGACCGGTACGCCGGCCTGATCGGTCGGGCGAAGTCGGCCGCGTTGGTACTGAACCTCGCGGCGACCGCGTTGGCAGCACCGCTGTTCAAGCTCGGCGGCTACCCGTTGCTGGGTGCCGTCAGCGTGCTCAGCTGCCTTGCCCAGGCAGCAGTAGCGCTGTCCCTACCTGAGGCGACCCCTGTCGCCACAGCCGACGAAACAAAGGAGATGGAGGCCGAGACTGACAGCCTGGCTGGAGAAGAGTTGCCCGGAGCGCACCTGGCCGGTGCGAGCCCCATGGGTGGGAGCTCGCCTGGCGACAGTGTCTTTGCACGGTACGTGGTGATGTTGCGGGCGGGGTTGTCGGAGGTGACAACCAGCCGCGTTGTCCGCAAGGCTGTCGTGCTCGTTGCCCTGCTCGGCGGTTTCCTGGCATTCGACGAGTACTTCCCCTTGCTGGCAAGGGGAATCGGCGCATCGACGGCCTTGGTGCCGTTGCTGATCGCCGGCACGGTTGCTGCTCAGGCGATCGGGGGCGCGCTCGCGGGTCCGGCGTACCGGATGCGTGGGTGGCTGCTCGGCGTCGGGCTGGCGTTGTCGGCCGGGATGCTGGCGTGGGGCGCGTTGAGCGGGACGGCCAGTGGGTTCGTGCCGATCGCGATCGGCTACGGCGTGATGCAGCTGGTCATCATCGTCGCCGAGGCGCGGCTGCAGGATGCCATCACGGGTCCGGCGCGCGCGACGGTGACGTCGGTGTCGGGTCTGTTCGCCGAGGTCTTCGCGGTCATGGTCTACGCCGGGTTCGCGCTGGGAGCGGTCAGGTTCGCGCTGCCTGTCTTGGTGGCCGGTCTGACGATCCCGTTGTTCGTGACTGCACTAATCACGCCGGCGGCGCTACCGCCGCCGGCTTCACAACACGAGGAGGGATGAGCAACTACTTGGCGCAGTACTTCGACTGAATCAGCAAAAAACCTTATAGAACTCCCAGTGGCTTCACAGTGTGAGCAGGGTGCCGAGGGATGAGGCGACCCGGTTGACGAACGCGGTGCGGTGGTCGTCCGTGGTCGACGCCAGGGAAAGGAAGGGGTTGAGGTCCTCGAGTTCGACGAGCAGCAGCTCGCCGGCGGGGTTCTCCGCGGCTGTCGCCAGCGCCGGCGTGGTGGTGCGGCAGGCGTCGACGCGCTGGATGCCGTGGTCGATCGTGTTCCAGTCGACGAAGCGCTGGGCGAAGGTCAGGTCGGCGTCGGTCGGCTGGTACGGCTCGAGTTCCCAGCGGTGGTTGGGATCTGGGGTGTAGAGCGCGTACTGGAACTCGCGATCGACGAAATAGAAGGACACCTCGTACTGGAAGTCGACCAAAGGCTGCGCGAGCAGTCCGTCGAGCGCAAGGGTGCTCAGCTCGTCGCGGGACACCTTGCGCAGTCCGATCGAGTCCGAGCCGAGCTTCGGCTTCACCAGATAGCCCGCCGACTCCGGCAACGTCGACGGGTCGCTGTCCGTCGTCGGAATCACCGGATAACCCGCGTCGCTCAACTCCACCAGATACTGCTTGCCGACCATGTCAGCCTTACCGCTGAGCTGGTTGAACACCCGCGTCCCCCGCGCGACCGCCTCAGCCCGAAACTCGTCGTACTCCGCCTGAAAGTGCAGCACCGCCCCGCTGTTCCGCACGATGACCGCATCGAACCGGTCCATCAGCCCGACCGCATCCAACGGATGACACAACGCCAGATCGAAGTGCTCTCGCAGCTCCCGGGTGAGATAAGCGTCCTCGTCCCCGTACCGCCGACCACGAGCCGGATACGTCAGATCACTGACATACAAAACCTTCGCACGCATCAAAACCTCCGAGCGGTGGGGGACCCCCCGATTATCAGCCCACCCGAAGGCCCCCCACACCGGCGCTCCGGCCGCTCGTCGGTTGCCCGCGGGGGTGGGCGACGGACGAGCTGTTGGTGGTTGTCGTGTTCTTACAAGCGATGGGTCAGGCGGCGGGGCTAGGGTCCATCGCATGTCTGAGAAATCGACGGCTGTGGCTGGGGTTCGGGAGACGGTGGCGGCGTTCAGCATTGAGCTGCAACCCGGGGATTCGTTGCTGGAGGCAACTGGGCGGTTTGATTTCACGAAGGTGTGGACTGGGGGGATGGATGGGACCAGCGCCGGGGTGATGTTGTCGGCGGGGGATCCGGGGGCGGGGAAGGCGGGGTATGTGGCGCTTGAGTTGTTTCAGGGGCGGATTGATGGGCTGAGCGGCAGTGTGGTGCTGCAGCAGTTTGGGTCTATGGATGGGGAGACGACCCTGTACTACGAGTTCGCGCCGGGCTCCGGATCCGGGGAACTGGCCGGGATCAGGGGCAGCGTCGAGATCGACACGTCTGGTGGGGGTCATGACGTGCGGGTGCGCTACCGGCTGGGCTGATCGGGGAACGTGCAGCTCAGAGGGCGTACCGGCTGGCTATTCCGTCGACGAGTAGCGCGATGCCAGTGGCGAAGCCGGTGTTGAAGTCGTAGGCCAATCCGTCCGCGCCGAGTTCGGTCACCACGCGGGTGAGGGTGGGGGCCTTGCCGGGTGGGAGGTTGCTGACTCGGGTTAGTAGGTCGGGGGCTAGGTCGAAGGTGTCGTTGCGGACGGCGGCTTCGCCGAGGCTGAAGCCGTGGATGAAGTCGATGATCGTGTTGACGGCCTCGACGATCTGGCGGGGTTCGGCGCCGGCTCGGTCCAGGGCTCGGTAGAACGGTTCGACGGTGACTACGACGACGTCCGAGACCGCTGACGTGTCCGAGAGGACCTGTAGGGCGAGATTCGGGTGGGCGCGTAGGGCGTCGCGGTAGGCGGCGGCAGCGGCTTTGAGTTCGTCTTGCCACGGGACGCTGTCGTCCGGCGGGGTGGACTCCAGTTGCGAGAAGACGAGTTCGGCCAGGCCGGCGAAGACGGCTGCCTTGTTCGGCAGGTGGTGGTAGATCGACATCGGGTTCACGCCGAGGGTCGAGGCGAGGCGGCGCATCGTCATCGCGTCCAGCCCCTCGGTGTCGACGATGCGCAGCGCGGCCTCAAGGATCGTGAGCCGGCTCAGCCGCTCCTCTCCCGCCCTTGGCCGTCCCGATCGGCCCGGAACCGGCTTGCCAGCTTTAACCATACGTCGTATGGTACGAAATCATACAGTGTATGGCTACAGCGGGAGGCAGCAGATGGATGGGAAGGCCTTGGCGGGCAAAGTGACGTTGGTGGCTGGGGGGACGCGGGCCGCCGGGCGCGGCATCGCGGTTCAGCTTGGTGCGGCCGGCGCGACCGTCTACGTGACGGGCCGGTCCACCAGGGCGCAGCGTTCGGAGATGGATCGACCCGAGACGATCGAGGAGACCGCTGAGCTCGTCGACAAAGCCGGCGGTCGCGGGATCGCAGTACGGGTTGATCACACCGATCCCGAGCAGGTGAAGGCGCTCGTCGAGCGGATCGAGGCCGAACAGGGCGCGTTGCACGTCCTCGTGAACGACATCTGGGGCCAGACCGGCGAACCGAGCTGGGACAAGTCCGTCTGGGAGTCGCCGCTCGACGACGGGCTCAGGCTGCTGCGGCTCGGGGTCGAGACGCACGCGATCACCAGCCACTTCGCGTTGCCGTTGCTGATCAAGTCGCCCGGCGGCCTGGTGATCGAGATGACCGACGGCACGGACGAGTACAACGCGACCAACTACCGCGTCTCGTTCTTCTACGACGTCGCCAAGGGCGCGGTCAGCCGGATGGCGTTCGCGCTGGCCCACGAGCTGAAGCCGCACAAAACGACCTCGATCCTGCTCACCCCCGGCTGGTTGCGTTCGGAGGCGATGCTCGACGGCTTCGGCGTCACCGAGGACAACTGGCGCGACGCGACCGAACGGATCCCACACTTCGCGATCTCGGAGAGTCCCTCGTACGTCGGTCGCGCGGTGGCAGCACTGGCCGCGGACCCCGACGTTTCCCGGTACCACGGCAAGTCACTGTCGAGCGGCGAACTGGCCAAGATCTACGGCTTCACCGACCTGGACGGCAGCCAGCCCGACGCCTGGCGCTACATCGTCGAGGTCGAGTCCCAGGGCAAGCCTGCCGACACCACCGGCTACCGCTGACCGCCTAGAGCTTGTACGGCGAGCAGACCTCCCTGCCAGAACCCGAAGCGGGCAAGGGCAAAGCAGAGCTGGTCAGCGCCGCATGCGGATGCGCAGCAGCAATCGGTACTCCGGTAGCCGCCGCCAACGCCAGTACTGCGTGCCGCGACGTCACCGCAATCGCAGGGTCCCTCTCGTAGACATACGTCAGCTCCGGCCACCGCGCCTGCGCCGGATGCACCAGCACATCACCCCCGAGCACCGCCCGAGAAGTCACCACGCACTGATGCCCAGGCGTGTGCCCCGGCGTAGGCAACAACCGCACCACACTGTCGAGCGACACCTCTCCGTCCACCGTCCGCAACTGCCCAGCATCAGCAAGCGGCCGAACCAACCGCTCATACGTCGCCGACCCCCGCGCATGCTCCACCTCAGCCTGCTGCACCACATACGTCGCGTTCGTGAACCGCGGTACAGCCGCGGCCATATTCCACCCCGCGTGATCCAGGTGGATGTGCGTCAACACCACAGTGTCGACCTCCGCAGCCGACACCCCAGCCGCCTCGAGCAACGAAGGCAACCGCCCAGCCGTCCCCAACCACTCAGCCGCCTCCCCTCCAGCCGGCCCGATCCCCGTATCAACCAGCACAACCCCAGCCGCCGAAGTCACCAAGTAACTATGAAAATGCAGCCACCACCCACCATCAGCCGCCACATTCCCCGGCGCAGCCCCCACCGTCCACTCCTGCTGCGCAGCCGACCACCCAGGCAGCGCGGTCTCCACCTTCTCCGGAAACACCGCCACCGCATCACACAAGACCGTCACGTCCACCCGAATCCCCCTTTCCGCCCGTAGGTGCGAAGTGCTTGACCCTCACGCGACGTCATACCGCATAGTCCGTGGCATGGCGGAACACCTGACCGTTGGGCGCGTGGCCGAGTTGGCCGGCGTGAGCGTCCGCACACTGCATCACTATGACGAGATCGGCCTGGTGCAGCCGTCCGCGCGGACCGCGGGCGGCTACCGGGCCTATTCGGCAGGCGACGTGGAGCGACTGCGGGAGGTGCTCGTCTACCGCCGGCTGGGCTTCGGATTGCGCGAGATAGCCGCGCTGGTGGACGACCCGGACATCGACGCGGTCGCGCACCTCCAACGGCAGTACGGGCTACTGCTCGAGCAACGCGACCGGGCCGCGGCCATGGTGACGGCCATCGACACTGAACTGAAGGAGCGGGCGATGGGGATCAAGGCGACGCCAGAGGCGCAACTGAAGGTGTTCGGTGCGCAGTTGTACGAAGCCATCGGGCCTGCCTACCCGGCGACGCGGCGTACCGAGCCGCGGATCGCCGCGAGGATCTGGGATGCGCTCGGGGATGCCCAGACGGTACTGAACGTCGGGGCGGGCGCTGGATCGTACGAACCCGCCGACCGCGACGTGACCGCAGTGGAACCGTCGGCAGTCATGCGGGCACAGCGTCCAGCGGGCGCGGCCCCTTGCGTGGACGCCAGCGCGGAGAGGCTGCCGTTCGAGGATCAGTCCTTCGACGCCGCGATGGCCGTCAGCACGGTTCACCACTGGCACGACCCGATCGCCGGCCTGCGCGAGCTGCGACGCGTGGCGCGCCGGGTGGTGGTGTTCACTCACGATGCCAGCGACCCCGGTTGGCGTCACCGGTTCTGGCTCACCCGCGACTACTTGCCTGAGGTTGCCGGTCTCGTCGCAGGCCGCCCTTCGGTGGACCAACTGGCCGATGCCATCGGCGGCCGGATTGAGCCGGTGCTCATTCCGTGGGACTGCGCTGACGGCTTCTTCGAGGCCTATTGGCGCCGGCCCGAGGCGTACCTGGACGACCAGGTACGTCGCGCAGTTTCTGTATGGACCAGAGTCGGACCGGACGCCGAGCAGCGGGCAGTCGACAGCCTCCGCGAAGACCTCGCCTCAGGTCGCTGGGCCGAGCTCAACAGCGAACTCATCGCGCTCGACGCCGCAGAACTCGGCCTCCGCTTACTCGTGGCCTGAGAAGGCCCACGCCACCATCAGGGGGAATTCGGCTTGCCAGAAAGGGTCGCCGTGGTTGCCGGGGCGTTCGGTGAGGATGACGTCGGCGTTGGCGGCTTGGAGGGCGGTTAGCCAGCGGGTGGCGTTTTCTAGGAACCAGGGTTCTTGGGTGCCAGCCACTAGGTAGGTGCGGGGGAGGTGGGGCGGGAGTACTGCGGGTGGGTGGTAGCCGCCGCCGGGGGAGGCGGAGAAGATGTGGCCGTAGATGTCTGGGTGGCGGAGGCCTAGGGCTAGGGATAGTTCTCCGCTGGCTGAGACGCCGCAGACGGCCGTGCGTTCGGGGGGCAGGGCCAGGCCGAAGTGGGATTGCACCCAGGTGCGGACGTCCTGGACGAAGAAGTGTTCGTGGGCCGCGAATCGTTCCTCGTCGAAGGAGGGTGAGTACTCCTTGATGCGCGCCATCTCATCCGGATCGCTTGTGTGGTGGGCGCCGACGATCATGGTGGGTGGGACGTCGGCCGCCTCCAGGGTGCCGCCCCAGGAGGAGATCAGTTGGCCGTCGCCGGCGAACACGATTGCCTCGGGTGGGGACGGTGGGACGTAGACCGTGACTTGGCGGCCGCCGTCGTAGTCGAAGGTCTGCGTGACGAGTTCGCCTCTTATCCCAGCAGCATCCATGTGGCCAACGTAGCCATCAGAAGGGCGATCGTGCCGTCCAGGTATTGCCACGAGCGCGGGCGGGCGAAGATCGGGCCCAGTTTGCGGGCGAAGAAGCCGAGGGTGGAGAACCAGGCGAAGCTGGCGGCGACCGAGCCGAGGCCGTAGATCCAGCGGCCGTCGGCGCCGCGTTGGTTGGCCAGCGAGCCGAGCAGGACGACCGTGTCCAGGTAGACGTGCGGATTGAGGTAGGTGAAGCCGAGGCAGGTGAGTACGACGCTGCGAAGCGCGGTCGGGGTGTGCTCAGCGGGAGTGAGAACGGCCGGGTTGAAGGCTCGGCGGGCGGCGATCGCGGCGTAGGTGAGGAGGAAGAGGGCGCCTCCGTAGCGGGCGATGTGCAGAGCGGTTTGGCTGCTGGTGATGAGGGCGCCGAGGCCGGCGATGCCGCTCGAGATGAGGAGGGCGTCGGACAGCGAGCAGATCAGTACCACCGGCAGCACGTGTTCGCGGCGCAGACCCTGACGGAGTACGAAGGCGTTCTGCGCGCCGATCGCAACGATCAGCGACAGCGTCGTGGCGAAACCGGCGAGGAGGGGCATACCTCGACCGTAGAAGCCGGCCGTCCCACAAACCAGCTAAAGTTTCTGCATCACCATTAGCAATCCTTAAGGGCGCTGACAATGCAGCTCGACTCGGCACAGCTGGACACCTTCGCGGCGGTGATCGACGAGGGCAGCTTCGACGCGGCGGCGCGCAAACTGCGGATCACCCCGTCGGCGGTCAGCCAGCGGATCAAAGCGATGGAGAGCCGCCTCGGCCACGTCCTGGTCCAGCGCACCAAACCCGCCCGCGCCACCGAAGCAGGTGAGCCGGTACTACGCCTCGCCCGCCAAGTCTCCTTGCTGGAAGTCGAAGCGATCGCCGCCGTCAAGGGAAGGCTGGAAGGCCTGAGAATCCCCATCGCGGTCAACGCCGACTCCCTCAACAACTGGTTCCTCCCCGTGCTCTTCGCCGTACCGCCCGAGCTGGTGACAGCGTTCGACCTGCGCCAGGAGGATCAGGACCACTCGGCCGAACTGCTCCGCAACGGCACCGTACTGGCCGCGGTCACCGGCGATCCCCGGCCGGTACAGGGTTGCCGGGTGCAGCCGCTCGGCAAGATGCGGTACCTGTCCGTCGCGACCCCTGAGTTCGCCGACCGCTGGCTAGCCGGCAAGCCGTTGCCCGAGGCACTCGAAACGGCGCCGATGATCGTCTTCAACGCCAAGGACATGCTCCAGCACCGGTTGCTCCGCAAGGTCACCCGGCGCCGGCTCGATCCGCCGACCCACTCGATCCCCGCGCCGGGGCCGTTCGTCCGGGCCATCCGGCTCGGCCTCGGCTGGGGGATGATCGAGGAGGAGATGGTGGAGGACGAGCTGGCCGACGGCCGCCTGGTAGAAGTTGCCCACGGCAAGTACGTCGACGTGCCGCTGTACTGGCAGCACTGGAAGCTCGACTCCGCCGTCCTGGACGCCCTCACCGCTGCTGTGCTCCATGCTGCTGAGGCAGGCCTGCGGACGCGTTAGCCGAGTAGTCCGGCAGGTCGATCGAGTTGCCCACCTTCAACGGCAGCTCGTCGATCAGCTTGCGCCAGGGCAAGTACGGCAACAGCCTGAAGTTCAGGTTGCGGAGCTTCAGAAACGCCTTGCTACCAGGCACGAACCACTGGCCACTGTCCTTTCCCTGCTTCTGGCAAGCTTCGACGAACCCGCGCATGCGATCCTCGTACGCTGCAAAGCCACGCACGTGATCCCCGCCAGCCGCCGCCAACTCACCCGCCAGCACATACGCTCCCACGATCGCGAGACTGGTTCCCATCCCGGACAGCGGCGAGGCGCAGTACCCCGCATCACCGGCCAAGGCGATCCGCCCGATCGAGTAGCTCGGCATCTTGATCTGGCTGACCGAATCGAAGTACCAATCCGGCGACGACGAAATCCCCGACAACAGTCGCGGTACCTCCCACCCAACCCCCGCGAACGCATCAGCAAGGATCTCCTGCTGTGCCGCCGCGTCGTGCCGGTCGTACTTCAACGGCTCCGACGCGAAGTAGAAGAGTGCCTTCGCCTCCGTGTTGTCCCGCGCACTGTAGGTGCCGGCCGTCTTGCCCGGCACATTCACGAACCGGGCTGTGTGGTCCAGCCCCAAGTGGTTCGAGACGGTGAAGACGGAGTTGTAGTAGCCGAGATCATGGATGTACTGCGACTCGGGCCCGAATGCGATCCGGCGTACGTTCGAGTGCAGCCCGTCGGCGCCGATCACCAGCTCGAACCGCCGCGACCCGCCGCGCTCGAAGGTGACCTCGACACCGGTGTCGTCCTGCGTCAGAGCGGTGATCGAATCGTCGAAGAGGTACTCCACCCGAGCTCGCGTCGCGTCGTACAGGATCTCGACCAGGTCGCCGCGGAGGACCTCGAGCTCGCCGCTGAGCACCGTCGAGTTCATCACCGCGACCGGCTTGCCCGCCTCGTTCACGTACGTCATCTCGCCCAGCTCGGTCGCCTTCGCCTGGACCTGCTCCAGCAGGCCCATCCGGTCGAGCACCTTCAGCGAGGCGCCGCGGAAGTCCACCGCGTAGCCGCCGGGCCGGGGCTCCGGTGCCCGTTCCACCACGGTCGGGATGTAGCCGAAGCGCTCCAGCCAGAAGGCCAGCGCGGGTCCGGCGACGCTCGCACCCGAGATCAGCACCGTCTTGTTCGTCATCGTCAGCTCCTGGAAATGGGGGTGATGAGGCGACTGTACGATGGTCTTAGACGGTCGTGCAAGACGTTTGTGTCAGACATCGACTAGGATCGGGAGATGGGAAACCGCGAAGCGCTGATCGAGGGCGCGAAGACCTGCCTGATGGAGAAGGGCTACAGCCGGACCACCGCTCGTGACATCGCGACGGCGGCCGGGGTGAGCCTGGCCGCGATCGGCTACCACTTCGGGTCCAAGGAAGCGCTGATGAACGAGGCGATGCGCCAGGCGCTGGACGAGTGGGGCGTCGACGTCGGCAAGGCGATGAGCGCCGAGCTTCCGGGTGAGGTCGATGGCCGCGAGCGGTTCGCCGCGACCTGGGGTCAAGCGGTCAAGACGCTGGAGTCGCCGCAGACGCGCGCGCTGTGGGTCACCCAGTTCGAGGTGCTGAGCATGCACGTGCCCGAGCTGCTCGAAGCGTTGTCGAAGATGCAGGGTGAGGCGCGTGAAGGCCTGGCGACGCTGTTCGGATCGGCCGACGAGAACACCGATCCGGACACGGTCCAGCAGGTCGGCACCTTCTACCAGGCGCTGATGCTCGGCGTGATCGCCCTCTCGCTCTTCGACCCCGAGAAGGCACCCACCGGCGATGACCTGGCCAAGGCCATCCAGTTGGTCGCCACCCAGCTAGGGTCGTGAGATGAAGAAAGCGCTTCCGGCGGCCTTCGGGCTGCTGCTGACGGTCCTCGGTGTGGTCTGGGCGTTGCAGGGCCTCGGCTATATCGGCGGCAGTTCGATGTCGGGCAAGCAGATCTGGGCAGTCATCGGCCCGGTGGTCGCGGCCTTCGGGATTTCCTTGCTCTACGTCACTTTCCGCGGCCCGCAGAAGAAGCGTTAGTCCCAGCGCATCGCCATCGGGTTGTCGTCCGGTACCGCCCCGGAGGCCATGATCGCGCCGCTGATCGGCCGGACGAGCCGGTCGAGTTCCTCAGCGTTCTCGTCCCCGAAGGCGGTCCACCCCTGCTCGGCGAGGCGATCGGTCGTGTCCTCGACCGACTGCCGCAGCGCGTGCCCGGCATCAGTCAGTACGCCGTCAGCCGTGAGCAGCCCGCGTGCCTTGAGATCGTCTTCGGCCGTCGCCCACTCGTCGTCGCTCCAGCGCCGGTTGAGCTGGAAGACCTCCTTCGACGGGCCACCCGCAGCGGACAGGGTGACGATCGCCTCGCACGGAGACAGCCCCGCACCGACCAGCGCGGAGACGTGTCCATCTCCGCGAGACTCCCGCAGGATCGTGGTGGCCTGCCACAACACCAGATGCGGCTCGTCGGGCCAGTCGAGTGCTGCGTTGGCCGCCGCGAGTGGGCGGCCGGCGGTTGGGGCCAGCTCGGCGGCCTTGCGGGCCAATTCGGCGGCGCGGCGTACCGGCGTACTGGTTGTATCGGCGTTGGGGAAGCGGCGTACTGCGCTGTCGACCGCCTGCAGGCGAGTGGTGAGGAGCTGCGCGGGGGTGGCGAAGTTCCACGCGTCAGGAATGGCTCGGGCGACCATCGATGGGTGGAAGTTGTAGAAGACCGCCGTCACCAACTCAGGGCCGACGGCGCCTAGCGGAGCTGCTCGGCAGGCGAAGTAGCTCATCCAGCCGCCGCGGAGGCCGAGGGCGTCGGTGGCCTTGCGGGTGTCGGGCGCGAAGTACGTGATCGCGTGGTACGGCTCGAGGACTTTCCACAGGCGGCGGGCTCGCGAGTCGGTCATGCTCCCGATCAAAGCAGATCGATCCCCTCGGATGAGAGGGTTGCGGCCATGAGTATTCGGGTGCAGTGCGTGATCTACGACGCGATCGATCCAGCCGCGCAGGCGCGGTTCTGGGCGGAGGTTCTCGGCTGGCGGATCACCCACGAGGTGGAGAAGGAGTCCGTGCTCGAGCCGCCGGAGGGGAGTCCCGAGGACGGCATCGTGCCCGACATCTTGTTCGTCCGGGTACCGGAGGACGAGAAGAAGTCGCTGAAGAACCGTGTGCACATGGACCTGCGCCCGGACGACCAGGAGGCCGAGATCGCCCGGGTCGAGAAGCTCGGCGCCCAGCGCGCGTCGGTCGGTCAGGACGACTCCGTCTCCTGGGTCGTGATGACCGATCCCGAGGGCAACGAGTTCTGCATCCTCCGCGCCTTCACTCCCGAGGAACTCGCCTCCTTCTAGAGCGGGCGGTGCATCACATGGAGGCCGACGTAGCCGTGTGACGGGCTGAGGAAGGCCTCGGGCACGGTGCCGATGATGTCGAAGCCGAGCGACTGCCAGAGCTTGACCGCGGTGGTGTTGGACTCGACCACCGCGTTGAACTGGATCGACCGGAACCCGCTCCGGCCGGCCCAGTCGATCATGTCCTGGCAGAGCGCTCGGCCGACGCCCTGACCGCGGGCGGCCGCGTCGACCATGAAGCTGGCGCTGGCGATGTGCGCGCCCGGGCCGGGCCGGTTCGGGTACATGTTGGCGCTGCCCAGAACCTTGCCCTTGGCATCGATCGCGACCGTTGTCCGGGCGAGCTCGGATGAGGAAGGCGACATCCAGATCGCCTGTGCCTGTTCGAAGGTCAGCTCGGGGTCGTAGGTGTAGGTCTCCTGCGCGGTGACGATGTCGCGGAAGAACGGCCAGATCGCGTCCCAATCCGCTGCGACGGCCTCTCGGATCTCCATGCAGCAGATAGAATCACAGGGGATGACAAACTCTCATGTCCTTTCCGGGCTGCCGCGCTGGAGCCTCGCCGTCCCCCCGCTCGCGCTCGTCGTCCTCGCTGTTTCCTGGGGCCGCAAGCCCGGGGTGATCTTGCTCATCCTCATCTGCGCCGGCCTCGGCGCGGCGGTGATCGCGGCCGTCCATCACGCCGAGGTCGTGGCGCACCGTGTCGGCGAGCCGTTCGGCACGCTGATCCTGGCGCTCGCGGTGACGGTGATCGAGGTCGCACTGATCGTGACGCTGATGGCGTCCGGCGGCGACAAGGCGGCCTCACTCGCGCGTGACACCGTGTTCGCCGCCGTGATGATCACCTGCAACGGCATTCTGGGTCTTGCGCTCGTGGTCGGCTCGTTGCGGCACAAGACGCAGGAGTTCCGGGTGCACGCGTCCGGGAGTGCGCTCGCGGTGATGACGGCGCTCGTCACGCTCAGCCTGGTGCTGCCGACCTTCACGACCAGTACTCCGGGCGCCACGTTCAGCGCCGCGCAGCTTGCCTTCGCGGGGGTTGCTTCGCTGGTGATGTACGGAGTCTTCGTCTTCGTCCAGACCATCCGGCACCGCGACTACTTCCTGCCCAACGCCGATCCCGCGGTCGACCCCACCGCCAAAGCGGCCCGCGAGGCCGAGGCCGAGGGGCTGGCCGACCTTGACGGCGACGGCGAGGACGACGCCCACGCGCAAGCGCCCAGCACCAAGGTCGCGTTGCTGAGCCTCGCGCTGCTCTTCGGCTGTTTGATCGCGGTGGTCGGCCTGGCGAAGACGGTCTCGCCGAAGCTGGAGTCCGCGGTCGAGTCGGCGGGTGCGCCGCTCGCGGTCGTCGGGGTCGTGATCGCGTTGCTGGTACTGCTGCCGGAGACGGTTGCCGCAGTACGGGCCGCACTGCGGAACCGCCTTCAGACCAGCCTCAACCTCGCGCTCGGCTCGGCCCTGGCCAGTATCGGACTGACGATCCCGGCGATCGCCATCGCGTCGATCTGGCTGGACGGGCCGCTCGTCCTCGGCCTGGGTGGCAAGGAAATGGTGCTGTTCGCGCTGACCGTGGTGGTCAGCATGCTCACCCTGGCGACCGGCCGGGCCACCCTGTTGCAGGGCGCGGTCCACCTGATGATCTTCGGCTCGTTCCTCTTCCTGACGGTCAGCCCTTGAGGCTGTCGAAGTAGTCGACGACCTCTTGCTGATGGTTGTGCTCGGCCCACCCGCGCGGTGTGCTGTTGTACGCCGGTTCCACGAGGGTGGGATCGGCGCCGAGCGCGATCAGCTTCTTGACCGTGTCGAGGTGACCCGCGAACGCCGCCTGGTGCAGCGGCGTGATCCGGCCGGTCATGAAGAGATCGAAACCCAAGGCCTGCAACGGTTCCAGGGCTTCGGTACGACCCAGCTCGGCCGCTTTGAGCGGGAGGTGCGGATTCCGGCGTACCGCGCGGGCCGCCAGCTCCGGACTCGCATCGACCGGTCCACCGCGGAACGCGGCGGCGTACAGCTCGTGGACCTCGTCGAGCGGCGCCGCGCCGGCCGCGAGCAGGAGCGCGGCCACCTCGTCGAATCCCTGCGTGGCCGCCAGCTCGTAGGCCCGATGCCCGACGAAACCGGGATGTTCGGTGCCGCGCGCATCAGGGTCGATGCCTTGGGCAAGCATCAACTCGACCCGGTGCAGCAGCCCACGCGACGCAGCGAAGACGAGCTCGTCCTCCAGCAGTTGCCTCGGAGTCGGATGGGCCGTGGTCATTCGCGCGTGCCAGGGACCACCGTCGCCCTTGCCCAGGCCGAACTCGAGCAGCAACTCCAGGTGGTCGTCGTCCCATGGCGGCGGGCAGCCCGGCCCGCAGTTGTACATCGTCTGGCTGTCGTTCGCGTCGGCGCCGGCTTCGAGCAGCAGCCGGGCCAGTTCCAGCCGGTTCTGATGCGGAGGCTGGTCGCCTTCGCCTCGACCGAAGGCGCCGGTCAGCGCCGTGAAAGGCGACGGCAGGCCTTGCCAGAGATAGCCGGCGTTCGGGTCGGCGCCATTGGCCAGCAACAACTTCGCGATCTCCAGCTGGGCAGGTGCGTCGAGGCGTGAATAGGTCAAGTACACCAGGGGTTCCCATTGCAGCGGCCCGCCCTCGCGCCGGGCCAGCGAGGGATCGGCCGCCAGTGATGCGCGGACAGCCTCCACCTCGCCGGCGACCACCTGCGTGTAGATGTTGCTCAGAGCAACTTCATTGAGCAGCTCCCGGGCGGCTACCTGCTGGGCCGGATCGTCCTGACCGTAGTGCAGCGTGGCCAGCCGGAGGAATTCGTCACTGGGCGGTCCGCCGGCTGGCACCTTGTGCGGCGAGCGGGTGTACTTGTCGACCTGCTCGAGATGGTGGACGAGCCGCGGCCAACTGGCGAAGCCGTAGCTGCGGGCGATCGCCACCTGCGCGTCGGCGAGCGTGCTCACCGGATGGAACTCGGCCGCCAGCGCAACGGCTGAAGGATCTTCCGCGCGGACCTGCTTGAGCAGCGTCTTGGCCTGGTTCTTCAGGTGCTCCAGGCGCGGGTAGTTCGGGAGATTACGGGTCGGCATGGCGACCTCCTCTCTACGTGCCTGCTGTCCGCGTCGTCAGGCGAGAAAGGAGGTGGGTAACACCAACTCAGAACTCGAGATCAGGTGGGCTGAGCCCTTCCCGCGGACCGGTGGCACCCTGAGCGCCTGACCCGATCGTACGACTTCAGGGCTTTTCCATCCACCACTCGGTGAATTCGTGCGCCCGGCCGTCCTTGTCCAGGCGGATCACCCACAGGTTGCTGTACTCGCCCGGTGGGTCGGTCTGGTACGTCGTCCAGCCGCGCACGAAGCCGACGCCGTCGCCGAACCCCAGTACCTGGTACTCGAAGAGCGTCTCGCCCGGCGCGTCGGCGACCTCCAGCCAGGCGTTCACGATCGCCTCCCGGCCGAGTACCGGGTCCTCGTCCGGGCGCCGGTAGAAGGCGGCGTCCTCGGTCCACAGGGCGGCGATGTGCTCGGGATCGTTCGACTCCCAGGCTCGCCGGTACGCCTTCACCCAGCGATCCAGGTGCCTCTCCTTCAGCGCCATGGCGAGCATTCTGCCGTGCGCAGACGGCAGGGACGCGCCAGACACGGTGAACCGGTTGGCGGGGAGGATCGGGGGCATGGCGACCTGGGTGTTCGACGGAATCGGCCTGCCGGCCGGCGAGCAGGTTCATCTCGAAGCGGGTACGGGCGACCGCGAGTCGTTGCCTGGACGATTCGCGCTGCCAGGGCTGGTGGACTCGCACTGCCACCTGACCTTCGGCGTCGGTGAGCGTGGACCGGTACTACTCGGCGAGACCGAGGCCCGGACGATGCTCGACGACCTCGCCCAGGTTGGCGTCGGCGCGCTCCGGGATGTCGGCGGCAACGGATCCGTCACCCTGAAGCTTGCCGCCAGCCCCGAAGACGGCCGGCCCGTCGTACTCGCGGCCGGCCGGTTCATCGCGCCGGCCGACAGCTACTTCGCGGGCATGTACGAACCCGTACCGGCCGAGGGGCTGATCGCTGCGGTCGAGGCCGAGATCGACGCCGGCGCCACCTGGATCAAGCTCGTCGGCGACTTCCCCGCGGTCGGCCCCGACGGTCCGATCCGCGGCAGCGCGGTGACGCCCAATTATGAGCTCGACGCCGTGGCCGAGCTGGTCGCCGCCGTCCACGCTCGTGGTGCCCGGGTCGCCGCGCACACCCAGACTCCATTGGTCAGCGACCTCGTCCGGGCCGGCATCGACTCTGTCGAGCACGGCGACGACCTCACGGCCGAGGATCTCGAGGTACTGGGTGCCCGAGGCGGTGCTTGGACTCCAACCCTTTCGGCCGCCATGTTCGGCGCCGAGAACGACACCCCTGAGCGGAGCGCGCGCAGACGGGACCGATCGGAGAAGGCCGCGTCGATGCTGCGCTTGGCTCACCACTACGGCGTACGTGTACTGGCAGGCTCAGATGTCGTCGGCACGGTCGCCGGTGAGGTGGAACAGCTCGTACGGCACGGCCTCTCGGTGACCCAGGCGTTGGAGGCCGCGAGCACCTCGGCACGCCAGTTCCTCGGGCTTGCCAGCGAGGGTGATTTGGTCACCTACGAAGCTGACCCGCGCGAGCATCCCGAAGTACTGGCCACCCCCGCGGCCGTCGTCCTCCGCGGGCACCGCATCCGCTGAGACCCAGCTCACTCTGGCCCTTCTTGAACATGTTCAAGAATCGGGCCTACTCTCGTCATGTCAGAGAATTGAACGTGTTCAAAATGTGAGGACGTGATGAGAATGACGGTGGTCACCTATCTGATCTACCTGCTGATCGCGGTGCCGCTGACGATCTGGGTGGCGCGGACGCTGAGCCGGAACGGACGGATCTTCCTGGTCGACGTGTTCCACGGCAACGAGGACTTCGCCGACGCGGTGAACCGGCTGCTGGTGGTCGGCTTCTACCTGGTCAACCTGGGCTTCGTGACGCTGTTCCTGCGGACCGGGAGCACCGTGGTCGACGCTCGCGGGGTGATCGAGCAGCTCAGCGTGAAGGTCGGCATCGTGATGGTTGTTCTCGGTGTCCTGCACCTGCTGAACGTGTGGACCTTCAACGCCATCCGCCGCCGTAGCCGGATGGAGGAGATGACCGCGCCTCCGGTCCCGCCGAACACCTTCGTCGGCACGGGCCCCTTCCAGCCTCCGCTGACCGGCACCCAGCACCCGATGCCGCAGGGCTACTGACGGAGCTGGACCACCTGGCCACACTGCGCGAGGTGACGGTGGTTGCCGACGACGGAGCGGTTTACGTCGGCGACTGGGCGTGGATCGTGTGTCTGTGGGCGACCTGGGAGCACCGGGCTACCGCAGTACGGCTGGCAAGTCCGGCGATGCGGCCGGTGGCGCGGGCGATGGTGCAGGTGGCGGCGGGGTTGCGGAGCAGGAACTCGGAGTTGATCGGAGGTGACTACGCTGACGGATGTGACGGACAGTGCGACCGCCAAGGGTGAGCAGACGCGTGAGCTGATCCTGTCGACGGCTCTGCGGTTGTTCCGCGAGCAGGGCTACGGCAAGACGACCATGCGGGCCATCGCCGCCGAGGCGGGTGTGTCGGTCGGCAACGCGTACTACTACTACAGCTCCAAAGAGCACCTGATGCAGGCGTACTACGACCACCTCCAGGTGCAGCATCGCGAAGCAGTGCAGGCGATCTTGGCCGACGACAAGTCGTTCACCAAGCGGCTCACCGGCGTACTGCGGACCTGGCTGGAGGTGTCCGAGCCGTACCACGAGTTCGCCGGTACGTTCTTCAAGACGGCGGCCGAGCCGAAGAGCCCGCTGTCGCCGTTCAGCGAAGAGTCCCGGCCGGCCCGGGAGGCGAGTATCGAGATCTTCCGTCAGGTGGTGGAAGGCTCGGATCTCAAGCTCCCCGCCGACCTCCGGGCAGAGCTGCCTGAGCTGCTCTGGCTGATGCAGATGGGGATCGTCCTGTTCTGGGTCCACGACGACAGCAAAGGACTGCGGCGCACGCAGTTGCTGATCACCAGCACTGTTCCGCTGGTGGACAGGCTCCTGCGGCTGACCCGCGTCCCTGGCGTCAAGGGCGTGGTGAACGACTTGGTCGGCGTGATCCGCCAACTCAAGGGCGTCTGAAGAACTACTCGCCGGTGAGGCCGTCGAGGCGTTGGCGGAAGAGGTCGGCGTGGCCGTTGTGGCGGGCGGTCTCCTGGATCAGGTGGAGGTAGAGGGAGCGCACGGTGTGCTCGGTGCCGACTCGCGGCCGGGTGAAGGTGTGGTCGAGGTCGTAGCCGGCCAGGATCTCGTCGTTCAGCTTGGCCGTCTCGCGGAAGTCGGCCAGGTCCTCCTCGACGTGGGCCGGGTCGACCAGGTCGAAGTCGCCGTCGGGGAACTCCTGGCTCCACGTCTTCAGCAGGTCGAACGAGCGGCCGTCCAGGCAGATCTGGACCCAGTACCGCTCGACCTCGGTCGCGTGCCGGACCAGCCCGATCAGGCTCATCGTCGACGGCTCGATGCCCTTCCCGGTGAGCTGCTCGCCGGTCAGTCCCGAGGCCTTCCACAGCAGGGTGCCGCGGTGGAAGTCGAGATAGGCCTGCAGCAGGTCGCGCTCATCGCCCACGGTCGGCGGATTGACTCGGTACTCCTCAGCGGCGGTCACGGCGGAAAGATACCCACTTGAGGTGACTCTCTGCCAGAGGTCGGCCAGTGCCGTACACTGAATGTGACGGCCCGCCCAGTTCTGCCTCGGGCCGATCTCAGTGCATACGCTGCGCTAGCAGTCGACCACCACGCGCCGCGGCTCAAAAGCTGCGCCGGGCAGGACGACCCCCCGATCTTTTGGAGTACTTCATGGCGGCACGCCGCCCCAGCAACACCACGCCCATTTCCACCCCTTCTACCTCCGCACGACCCCCGCGCGCCCAGGGTGAGGCCCCGGCGCGCCCCCGTCGCCGGCGCCGTACCGGTGCCGATGGCAACAACTCCGCGGCCGGCTCCGGCCGCCCGGTGACCGCCTCCGAGACCGGCCGCCGTGGTTCCGCCGACAACGGTCGCGTTGCCGACAGCAAGCAGGCTTCGTACGCCGAGGTCGCGCCGACCGTCGTCGACGAGAACCTGACCTTCGACGACCTCGGTGTTCCCGCCGGTCTGGTCAAGGCGCTGGCGGCCGCCGGCATCCTCAAGCCGTTCCCGATCCAGGCGGCGACGCTGCCGGACTCGCTGGCCGGCAAGGACGTGCTCGGCCGCGGCCGGACCGGTTCCGGCAAGACCTACGCGTTCGTCCTGCCCGTGCTGGCCCGGCTCACCACGAGCACCAGCAAGCGCCGGCCGAACCAGCCGCGCGCGCTGATCCTGGCGCCGACGCGCGAGCTCGCGACCCAGATCCAGGCGTCCATCACGCCGTTGACCGACGCGCTCGACCTGCGCACGATGACCATCTTCGGTGGCGTCGGCGCGGGCCCGCAGATCACTCAGCTGCGCCGCGGCGTCGACATCGTGATCGCCTGCCCGGGCCGGCTCGAGGACCACGTCAAGACCGGTCACGCCAAGCTCGACCAGGTCGAGATCACCGTGCTGGACGAGGCCGACCACATGGCCGACCTCGGCTTCCTGCCCGCCGTCCGGCGGATCCTGGAGGCGACCCCGGCGAACGCCCAGCGGCTGCTGTTCTCGGCCACCCTGGACGCCGGTGTCGACGTCCTGGTCAAGCGGTTCATGAAGTCGCCGGTCACGCACAGCGTCGACTCGGCGCAGTCGCCGGTGACCAAGATGACCCACCATGTGCTGCATGTTCAGTCCGACAGCCGGTTGCCGGTACTTGTCGACCTGACCGCTGCACCGGGTCGGACGCTGGTCTTCACGCGGACGAAGTACGGCGCGAAGTCGCTCACCAAGAAGCTCATCGCGCAGGGTGTCCCGGCCGTCGAGCTGCACGGCAACCTGTCGCAGGGTGCTCGTACGCGGAACCTGGAGGCCTTCTCCGACGGTTCGGCCAAGACGCTGGTCGCGACCGACATCGCCGCGCGCGGCATCCACGTCGACGACATCACGCTGGTCATCCACGCGGACCCGCCGATCGAGCACAAGGCCTACCTGCACCGCTCCGGGCGTACTGCGCGCGCCGGCGCCGAGGGCACCGTCGTCACGCTGATGACGGATGACCAGGTCCGCGACGTCCGGGACCTCACCCGCAAGGCCGGTATCGCCGCCACGGTCACCAAGCTCCGCGTCGGCGACCCGCTGCTCGAGAAGCTGGCGCCGGGCGAGCGCACCTTCGTCACCCCGACCATCAAGGTGGTTGCGGACGACGAGGTACGCCGCGCAGGCGGCGGTGGCGGGCGTGGTCGCGGCCGTGGCGCTGGTCGCGGCGCGACTGGCTCCGGCTCGGCTCGCGGCGCTGGCTCCGGCTCCGGGAAGAGCACGGGAGGCGCTCGCTCCGAGCGCTCCGGCTCCGCGAGCGGCGCAGGCGCCGGCCGCGGTGCAAGCGGTGGCGGTCGCGGCAACGGCTCCGGTGGACAGGGTGGTGGACGGTCCGGCGGAAGCCAGGCGACCAAGACCCGGTCCCAGGGACGCGGCGGCTCTGCTGCGCCGAAGAGCTACAGCACCAGCACCCCCGGCTCGAGCAGCCGTCCCGCCGGGGCGGCGGCGTTCTCCGCCAGCGCCGGCGGCCGTCGCGGCCGCTAGCAAGAATCGGCGCGCCGCAGTCGGTTAGTACCGGCAGTGCCGCCGTTGTACCCACCAGGCAGTGAGTTGAGCCCGGTCAGGCATAGCCTGGCCGGGCTCAACTTCGCTTGTGGGGAAGGACAAGGCATGAAGGTCAGGACTGTGCTGGGGGACCTGCCGGCTGAGGAGCTCGGGGTCACCGACTCGCATGACCATCTGTTCTTCCGGAGTGCGTTGCTGCCGGGCCAGGAGCTTGATGACGCCGACGCGGCAGCTGCTGAAGTACGCGACTTCAAAGCCGCAGGCGGTCAGGCGATTGTGCAGTGGACGCCGTACGGGCTCGGGCGCCGGGCTGCCGACCTGGCCAAGATCTCTGCTGACACAGGGATTCACGTGGTTGCGGCGACCGGGTTACACCGGGCCGAGCACTATCCCGCCGGGCTGGTGGACGAGGTACGGCCGCGGCTTGCCGAGATCTTCGTCCGGGAGTTGACGGAGGGGATCGGCGACAGCGGGGTGAAGGCCGGGCTGATCAAGGTCGCCGGTGGCTTCCATGTTCTCGACGAGCATGCGCGGGTGGTGATGATCGCCGCGGCCGAGGCGCAGCACGCGACCGGCGCGACGATCGCGATCCATCACGAGTTGGGGAGCGCCGCCGACGCAGTACTGGATCTGCTGGTCGATGAGTCCGGAGTCGCGCCGGAGAGTGTGATCCTCGGGCATCTGAACAGGTTCCCGGACCATCGGTTCCATCTGGAGTTGGCCGCGCGTGGGTCGTTCCTCGCCTTCGACGGTCCGTCGCGGGCGAACAACGCGACCGATCCGCGGCTCTTCGACTGTCTGGCCGCGCTCATCGACGCCGGGTATGCCGACCGGCTGCTGCTCGGCGGCGACACGACCACCGCCCGGGCCCGCGCCGCCACCGGCGAAGGCCCCGGCATGCCCTATCTGCTCACCGGCCTGCGTCCACGCCTGATCCGCACCTTCGGCGCCGAAATCGCCACCCGATTGTTCGTCGACAATCCGGCTCGCGCCTTCTTGACTCGCGGTACCGTTCGCGAGTGAACACGATCGCGCAGATCTTCGTCGCCCTCGCCGGTGTCTTCCACCTCGCCGTCTTCGCCATGGAGAGCCTGCTCTTCAAGAAGCCGAGCACCTATCAGCGGTTCCTGATCCGGAACGAGGCCGAGGCAGCGATTGCCAGGCCGTGGGCCTTCAACCAGGGCTTCTACAACCTGTTCCTCGCCCTCGGCGCGCTCGGCGGACTCATCGCCGGTGGCGACAAGGGGCACGCGATCGCGCTGTTCTCCTGCGCGTGCATGGCCGGCGCCGGCCTCGTGCTGATCGCCTCCGACCGCCGGATGGCCCGCTCGGCCGCGCTGCAGGCGGGACCGCCGATCATCGCGCTCGTCCTCGCCGCCGTTCTCTGAGTTCTCAAGTGCACTTGAGGTCGTCGCGTTGACTTCAAGTGCACTTGATGTCGGAGGCTGCTCGGCATGACGACAACCGCCGACCAGCCGGCCGACACCACGATCGAACCCCGGGCCACCAGCGTGCTCGCGCCGCAGTACCGGGCGCTGACGATCGGGATGGTCGCGCTGATCACCCTGATCGCGTTCGAGAACCTCGCCGTCACCACCGCGATGCCGACGGTGGCGCAGGCGCTCGACGGGCTGGCGCTGTATGCGCTCGCGTTCGGCGGACCGCTCGCGTCGAGTGTGGTCGCGATGGTCGTGTCGGGCACCTGGAGTGATCTGAAGGGGCCGATCCGGCCGCTCTGGTACGGCACCGGGTGGTTCCTGGTCGGGCTGATCATCGCCGGGGCCGCGCCGACGATGGAGGTGCTGGTCGCCGGGCGCATCATCCAGGGGTTCGGCGGCGGCCTGGTCACGGTCGCCCTGTACGTCGTCGTCGGGCACCTCTACCCGTCGGAGCTTCGGCCGCGGATCTTCGCCGCCTTCGCGACCGGCTGGGTCGTACCGTCGCTGATCGGGCCGGCGATCGCCGGGTTGATCGTCGAGCACGCGAGCTGGCGGATCGTGTTCCTCGCAGTACCGGCGCTGGCGATCCCTGCGGTGCTGGTGATGCGGCCAGGGCTGGCGGGCGCCAACTCCGGGTCGGAGGTGCGGGAGGGATCCTTGTGGGACCGGCAGGCGCTATGGGCAGTTGCGGCCGCGGTGGGCGTCGGGGTCTTGAGCTACGGCGGTCAGCAGCGCGGACTGCTTCAGCCGGTCCTGGTGGTGCTCGGGCTAGTGGCCGTGGCGGTCTTCGCGCCGAAGTTGCTGCCTAGGGGAACGTTCCGGATCGCCTCCGGACTGCCCGCGGTCATCGTGTTGCGCGGTCTCGTGGCGGCCGCGGGGTTCGGCGCCGAGGTGTTCCTGCCGCTGATGCTGACCCGCGAGCGTGGCCTGTCGCCGGCCTTCGCAGGGCTGGTACTGACGGTCAGCGCGCTGTCTTGGACGTCGGCCTCGTGGTACCGCGGCCGGCCGAAGCAGCCGTTCTCGCACGCGGTCTTCCTGCAGGCCGGCATGGTCTCGATCGTGCTCGGCATCGTGACCGCGACGCTGACCCTCAACCCGCACGTCCCCGTGCTCGTCGGCATCCTCGGCTGGGGGCTGACCGGACTCGGGATGGGCATCGTGTTCCCGACCGTCTCGGTACTGATCCTCGAGTACTCGAGCCGCGAAGAACAAGGCTCGAACAGCTCCGCCCTCCAACTCAGCGACGCCCTCGCCACCGCCACCGTCCTGGCCATCGGCGGCACCCTCTTCGCCGCCATCTACCCCCACTCACCCACCACGGCCTACCTCACCGCCTTCGGCCTACCCGCCCTGCTGGCTTTGGCAGGCGTCTTCGCCGGCCGCCGGACTGCTAGTCCTTCGCTCCCGTAACCGCGATGCCGGCGCCGAGGCCGATGATCGCGGCGCCGGGCCTTTTCATCAGTCGAACACTCGCTTCAAGCAGGCAAGACGCGGAACCTCCCGTAAATCAAGGGGAAATCGGGCCGCCGCTCGCATCTTGCCGGGAGCGACCGGGGCGCGCATCCTGGAAGGACACCAATCACACGCGCCGCTCGGGGGGCCGGACGTTGCGTGCCGGCGGTGTGTTCGGCCGGCGGGGGGACCGGGGTCGCAGAGGCGCCCGGGTCGCTGGTCGTGTGGGGGGAGGTTTCTGCTGTGCTCGAGCTTCGTGTCCATTTGTTCGGGCCGTTCCAGATCGTGTCCGCCGACCGTGAGGTGGCCGGGTCGATCCTGCGGAAGGCCCAGGAACTGCTGGCACTGGTGCTGCTCGCACCACAACGCAATGTCCGAAGGGAGTTGGCCGCTGAGGTCGTCTGGCCGGATGCCGGGCCGGAGGCGTCCCGCAAGGCGATCCGGCAGGCGCTCTGGCAGATCCACCAGGTCACGGACCCCGATGGGCAGGACAGTCAACGGCTCGTCCTGACCGACGGGGACCTGCTGCGGGTGAATCCCGACCGTCCGCTCTGGACGGATGTCGACGCGTTCACCGAGCGGGCCCGGACCGCGCAACTGACCCGGACCGAAGATCTCACCGACGCCGACCTGGTCACGATGGACCAGGCCAGCGCGCTGTACCGCGGCCCGCTGCTGACCAGTTGCTACGAGGAGTGGTGCCTGGCCGAGCGGGCTCAGCTGGAAGATCTGCACATCACGCTGCTCGACAAGCTCAGCAGCGGCTGCGAACGTCGGGGCCGGCCGGAGGCGGCGATCCAATGGGCGCAGAAGCTGCTGGAGATCGAGCCGGCCCACGAGCGCAGCCACCGTCGGTTGATGCGCCTGTACTACCTGACCGACGACCGAACCCGGGCGCTCCGCCAGTACCGCCGCTGCCAGCAGGTGCTGGCCGACGAGCTGGGGGTGTGCCCGCAGGCGAGGACGGAAGCTCTGGCCGTCGAGATAGGAACCGGCAAGCCGCCCTCGCCTGTCATCGTTTCCGGCCACAGCCCACCTCCTGCCGATCTCGGACCGCCTGCGGCGCTCGACAGCTTCCGTGCCGAACTGGCGGCGCTCCGGGCGAGCGTGGACGCCATCAGCCGCCAGCTCCGCAACTCACCTGCCTGAGCTCCACCCCGGACGGGCCCGTCAGCCGCATCCGAGGTACCGAGCCGGCACCGGTTGGGAGACAACCGGCCCGACCCCAGTCGTGGGGTCGGGCCGGTTTGTCGTGGGAGGCGTTCGGGAGACGGCGGGGAGACGGCGCCGAGACCGGAGGCGAGTGGAGTGGGGAGGCGGAAGGGCTCGCGAGTGGGCTCGCGAAGGGGGAATCGCGGACCGATGAAGCGGCAGCAGACAGTGTGAACGCCGACGGCAGTGGGGGAAGCGGTGGACCGGTCAGCTCGATCGACGACGACCTCGTGTCGGCACGCTCGTTCGTGGTCCGGGCGCTGCTCGAACCAGCCGATGGTCTGGCCGTCGGCTGGGCGGGTTTCGTCACCGACGCGGTCACCGGGCAACGGCAGGGCTGGCGGCGGCCGGCCGACATCGCGCGGTTCATCGAGCGGCAGCTGGCGGTCGCGGTGCCCGCTGTCCCACGTCGACGGAGGCTGGCCGTGGCCGGACCTACGTTGACCGAGGTGGTGGCCGACATGCTGGCCGTACTGGGCGCGCGGCTGCCGGCGACGATACCGGCGTTGCCACAGCCCAATGTGACCCTGGAGCGAGTCACCGAGAAGCTGGCAGGCCTGGGCAACCAGACCGGCGCCGAGTCTGCCGCCCTGGGGGTACGTACCTTGCGGGCCGGGCGGCTGGATGCGCGGGTCAGGTTCCAGCTGTGGGGCGGTACGGCGCCGCTGGTCGACTCCGCGGTGCTGACCCTGCACTCCGACCTGCTGGACGACCGGGAGGAGTTGCGGTCGGCGGGCTTCCTGCGGTTCAACGTCGCCGACACCCCGCCTGCCGAGGAGTTCGACTCCCTCACCGCCTGGCGCAAGACCACCAGCTTCGACCTGCTCTACGAGTACCGGTATGACGCGGGCGATGACGCGGACAGCCTGATCACCCGGATTCAGGTGACCACCGATCCGGAAGAGTCGCCGAGTCCGGCCCGCGAGCAGGAGACCGTCACCGACGACCTGGTTCGCTGGGACGACCAGGAGACGCCTGAGTTCGTCCTGACCGGTCCCGCGACGATCCGCCGGATCAGCGCACTCGTCTTCCAGGCCGGCCCACCGCTCGGCGGCGCGGTGACGGTACGCCGTACCGACGCCTCCGGCGCGCCGCCTGTCGTCCAGCCCGACCTGGCGAGCTTCCTGGCCGCCATCGGGCCGGCCGAAGTGACCCTGTCACCAGGCGTCTTCTTCGCCAGCCTCGGGCCGGCCGGTACCGGGCTGACGCTCGGCGACTGGAACGTCGACGCGGTGCCGGACGAGTACGCCGGGTTCAACCGCGTACTGGACCCGCCGATCGGGCTGCTGGCCAGATCCGACCGGCTGAGCATCACCTACTCGGGGCCTGGCCTCGACCAGACCGCCGTGGTCTACCTACGGCTCACGGAGAAGAGGGAGACATGACCGAAGCAGTTCTGCCCGGCGTACTGATCGAGGTGCGACCCGAGGCACTCATCGTCCCCGGTGCCGTCACCGTCGGAAACCTGGGAGTCGTCGGCACGGCCGGCAAAGGCCCGATCGGCGTACCGCAGGTGCTCGGTAGCTACCCCGACGCGCTGACGAAGTACGGCGGCTACGACCGTTGGGTCGACGGTGCCTCCGGCGAGCTCACGCTGACCCGGGCGATCGAACAGGCCTACAAGTACGGCGCCACGACCGTCTGGGCGGTACGGATCGCCGACAACAACGCTGCGCCCGCAGTGGTCGACCTGGCCTCGCCTGGTGGACCCTGTGTGCAGCTGACCGCCAAGTCGCCCGGCACCTGGGGCAACGCGCTCACAGTCGCAGTGTCGACCGCAGACACCAACGCCCAGGTCCGCAGCGAAGAGGTCGCCGGTACGCCGCCGACACTCGCGCACGCACCCGTGATCCAGAGCGCGACCAACCGGATCGTCGTACGGCCCTCTGCTGGTGGTGCTGACCAAGTGCCGGGCATCGTCTACGACGCGCCGCCCAACCCGACTCAGGTAGGCGTCAACACAGCGAGTGGCGAGCTGACCTTCGGTACTGCTCCTGCTGCCGGCGATGTAGTGCTTGCCACTTACACAGTGGCCAAGTCGGCCGCCCGCAAGGTCACCGTGAAGCTCGGCATCCAGGCGGAGGAGACCTACAGCGTCGTCTCCGGCGACGACCTCATCTCCGACCTGGCGAACTCAGCACTCGTCAGTGGGTCAGCACCGGCCTCGCCACCGGCTCCTGCGGCCTACCACCCGGATGAGCTGCCCGACGCGGTTACTGCGACTCCATTTGTCGGCGGGGCGAACGGTGCCGCGGGTGCCGACTACCAGACAGGCTTGGACGCGCTGCTCGGCGTAGAAGCGCACATCATCGTCGCGGCCGGACAAGACCAGACCTTCGGCGACGACCTCGCAGCACACTGCGCGGCAGCCTCCGGTGACGAGATCAAGCGGGAGCGGATCGCAGTAGTCGGTACTGCGCCTGCCACCGACCGTCCGACGTTCCTGTCGAACACGTCGGCCCACAGCCTCAACAGCGACCGCCTCCTGTTCGTCGGACCCGGCATAGGCACAGCCGACCGATCTCAGAGCCCGCCGCTGCCCGTAGTACTGCCGGGCACGTACGCCGCCGCCGCAGTGGCCGGGCTGTTGGCGTCGCAGCCGGCGCACATCAGCCTCACCAACAAGGTGCTCGCGGTCGACAAGCTGGAGCACGACTTCAGCAACGCGGAACTCAAGCAACTCGTGCTGAGCCGGGTGCTCACCCTGGAGAACCGGCAGGGCTTCCGGGTCGTGAAGGGCATCACCACCTCGACGAACACCGCGTGGACGCAGATCACCACCCGGCGGATCGTCGACTACGCCAAGCTCGGCGTCCGGTCCGCGGCCACGCCGTACATCGGGCTGCTGAACAACGAGCGGGTCCGGGGCGCGTTGCGAGCGACGATCAACGGCTTCCTGGCGTCGATGGTGACCAGCGAGATGCTGGTCAGCTACCAGCTCGACGTGCACGCCAGCCGGGACGACGAGATCCGCGGCCGCGCGCTGGTCGACCTCGTCATCCTGCCGACCTTCAGCATCGACTTCATCGTCGTCACCATCTTCCTCGGCTAACGGTAAGGACAGTCATGGCACTCACAGAGGTGTTCACGGGTGCGCACGGCACCCTCACGCTGGCCAGCGAGGACACGCCGGAAGGCGCGGACGCGAAGGCCATCGTCGACACGTTCGCGATCCAGACCGTCGGCCGGCTGAGCGACGTGAAGGTCCGCGTC
This sequence comes from Kribbella sp. NBC_00382, assembly GCF_036067295.1. Taxonomy (NCBI): domain Bacteria; kingdom Bacillati; phylum Actinomycetota; class Actinomycetes; order Propionibacteriales; family Kribbellaceae; genus Kribbella; species Kribbella sp. NBC_00382. The sequence goes on along the minus strand of NZ_CP107954.1, from coordinate 2,120,816 downwards.
GACACCGCGCTGAAGGAGTTCTACGAGGTCGGCCGTAGGCACCCGGTCTCGCTCAGTCCGGGCGACATCGCGATCTCGGGCACGGTCGGCCGGGCGTACGTGAACGGCGCGTTGCTGTTCCTGCTGCTCGGCCGGGGCGCGACCCCGACCGCGACGCCGGAGCCGTACGTGCAACCGACCTTCAGCATCACGCTGCGGCTGAGCGATCCGGCCCGGCCGGCCAACTCGCTCAGCCTGGAGCTGGGTGGGGTGAAATTCTCCAACTGGAGCTGGTCGCTGCCCGAGGACGAGTTCGTGATGGAGAACCTGTGCTTCAAGGCGCTGACCGTCCGGGTCGTCGACCGGGACGGCTCCGGCGGCGACGCCGGTGGTGGCGAGGCGCCGCCAACCAACGTCGCCTTCGCCTGAGGCCGGCGCCATGCTCACCGCGGACGATCTGCTGGCCGGAAGCGCGCTCACCCACGAGGTCGAGCTGCCACCCGGCGGACCGGCCGGTGCGGTCACCATCCGGCCGCTGACCGTCCGGGACGTGCAACGGATCGCGCACGCCTCCCGCGACGACCGCGAGCTGGCGGCCGGGTTGATGATCCAGCAGGCGCTGGTCGAACCGGTTCTGACGGTGGACCAGGCCGGCCGGTTGCCGGCCGGGCTGGCGCGTTTCCTGGTCGACCGGATCAACGAGCTGAGCGGGATCGACACGCCCCGCGACCGGCTCGGTGAGCTGGTCCAGACACCGCTGGCCAAGGCGTGCTTCGTGCTCGCCGACGAGTTCGGCTGGACCCCGGAGGAGGTCAGCGCGATGACGGTCGGCCAGATCCTGATGTACGTCGAGATGGCCGGCCGCAGCGCCGAGGTCAGCTGATGTCCGCCCTCGCCCACGCCGGCGCATTGGTTGCCTGGCGCAACAAGATGCAGGAGGAGGCGGACCGGCTGGATCGCCTCGGGCCGGCCGTCCGGGCCTGCCGGGCCGCCGCGGTACCAGTGCCGAGTCTGGGTGGTATCCGGTTGCTCGGGGTGGGATCGCCGGCTGAAGTGGTGGAGGAGACAGAGCAGGCGGCTTGTGCGGTAGTGGAACCGTCCAGGAAGCGGCGGAGGGTGGCCACGCCTGAGGTAGACGGCGGCCCTTCGGTTGCTGTGGTCGGTGAATCGGCTTGTTTTGTTGACGAAAGGCGGCTCCGTGCGCTGGCCCAGGCGCCACAGCGGACGGAGGCGGTACCCCGGGCGGATCCTTGGCCGGTACGGCGGCCGCGGCTCCGGGCGGTTGGGGCGGCGGACTGTCCGTCCGGGGTGCCGGAACGGGTGGTTGAGGCCGGTGAGGTCCCGGCGCTGCTGAGTGCGGCGGTGGGACGGCGGATCGCTGCTGAGCCGGATCGGCTTCTCGACGTACTGCGGTGCGCGCCGCGGGGTGGTCAGATGGCGCCCGCGGAGTTGCTGAATCGGCTACGGCTGGTGGAAGAACCGGCTGAGGCAGGTCCTGCTGGCATCGAGGACGGCCGTCTCTCCGGGAGCTCGGAGTCCGGTTCGCGTGAAGGCGTGCGCGGTGGGCCGGCGACGGGCGGTGCCGAGGCGCCGGGGCCCGGGTCGCGTATGGCGGGCTCGGACAGGTTGCCGTCGGGCTGGGCGGACACGGCACCGGAGGTCGAGCGGCGCGGGCCAGAGCTGGGGAGTTCGGGGGGACGGGCCCGGGCGGGCCGACGGGGCAGGGCGGACGCGGCAGGTGAGCGGAGCGAGTCGGGTAGGTCGGGCGGTTTGAGCGAGCAGCCGAGGTCGGGCTGGTCGGGTGAGTCGGATGGGCCTGGTGGGCTGCCTGGGTCGAGTGGGCTGGCGGGGCTGAGTGAGCCGGGTCAGCCGAGTGAGCCGAGTGAGCCGATCGGGTCGGGGCAGTCGGTCGGGTCGGGTCGGTCGGCTGGGTCGGGATGGCCGGGTGAGTCGGGGCGGTCGGGATGGCCGGGTGAGCCGGACAGGTCGGCGGAGTCGGATGAGGTGGGTCGGGCGGGTGGGCCTGGTGGTTGGGATGACTCGGATGTGGAGCGGGTGCTGGAGCGGGTGCTCGGGGACGCGGCTCGGCGGTACGGGATCGAGGTGTGAGGGATGCGGCCGATGTTGGCGGGCACCGAACTGCCGCAGGTACAGGAGATCGGGACCAGCGATCGCCGGGCGCTGGCGGAGCACAAACCGATCGGCAAGGACGGCAGCCTGCTGCAGAACCTCGGGCGGGCGCCGACGACCGTCACGGTGACCGGCGTCGCCACCGACCCGAAGGCGCTGGAGCTGGTCGAGACGTTGAAGAAGGACCTGCGGACCGGGAAGGCGGTTCCGTTCGTCGCGGACATCACCACCGACTGCGCGATCGACGCAGTACTGATCGACGACCTGCAGGTCCGGCAGCTGGCCGGCCGGCCCGACCGGTTCGGGTACGTGCTGACCCTGCGGGAGTTCATCGAACCGGTCGAGCCGGCCGCCGCGGACCCACTCGGCGACGACATCCTCGGCGACGCGACCGACCTGCTGGGCGGCGTACTGGACGGGCTCGACTTCGCCGTGCCGTTCGCGACCGGTCTGGAGCGGTTCGTCGAGCCGCTGAACGAACTGCTGGACCGGCTGACCAAGTTCGCGGCAGACCTGCCGTGACCGGAGCAACCAGGGGGAGAAGAGGACGATGGCCGACGAGAACCTGTTCGAGCAGCTGAAGACGGTGCTGGCGGACCTGAAGAGTTTCCTGGACACCAATGTGCCGACGATCAAGCCGGCGATCCAGGCGATCGCGTCGCTGGTCCCGCAGGTGAACGACCTGCTCGACCAGCTGATCGAGTTGATGAACAAGCTGAAGGCCGCGCTGGAGAACCTCGACGTCGGGGCGATCCCGGGTCTGGCCGAGGTGTCGGCGTTCACCAGCAAGATCCCGGCCCTGCTCGACGCGGCGAAGAAGCTGCTGCCGAACGAGACCGCGAGCATCGACTCGATCGCGAGCATCACCGACGTGGTCACCGGGCTGCCGAGCGTCGACGCCGTGAAAGCCGAGATCCTCGCCCTGATCGCTGCCATCGTCGCGCACCTGAACAGCCTGAAGGGCTGACCCGATGGTCCGGCCGATGCTGGGAGACCTCGAGCTGGAACAGGTCCAGCTGGTCGAGACCGGGGAGGACCAGGTGGTCACCCGCCACCAGGTCCCCGGGCTCGAGGGGGACTTCCTGCAGGACCTCGGCCGGCGCGCCGCCCAGGTCCGGCTGACCGGGGTGCTGACAGCCGCGGACACGCTGCCGCACCTGGCTGACCTGCGGAAGAGTTTCCACGCCGGCGAACCGGTCGCGTTCGTCTCCGACATCACTTCGGCGACGCTGGTCGACCGGGTGCTGATCGAGCGGATGGACGTCCGCGAGGCGGCCGGCCGGCCGAACGCGTTCGAGTACCGGTTCGCGCTGCGCGAGTTCCTGCCGGCCGAGAAGATCGACACCGAGGACGTGATCATCCCGCCACCACCGCCGCCGGACGTGGAGACCGGCAAGCTGTCGGTGACGGTCGTGGTGGAAGGCGATCCGGCCTTCGACATGGATCGCGTCAAGCTGACCGTGCACGGGGTCGAGACCGAGTCCACGAAGGAGCTCGACCGGACCCTGACCAACCGGATTCGCCCGGACGTCTGGTTCGAGGACCCCTTCCCGGCCGGCGAGTACACGGTCGACGCGCTGGTCGACGACACCGCGACGCCGACCGGTCAGCGTGAGGTTCTGACCGGCTCGGCGGCGGTGAAGGTGCAGGACGGCCAGGTCGCGGCGGTGACGGTCATCCTGCGGCGCGGGGCGAAGGTCGGTACGGTCTTCGCGATCCATTTCCGCTTCGACAAGGCATTCGTCGAGCCGTGCCTGCGACACGTGTTGCAGGCCGCGGCGGCGTACTCCGACAAACATCCCGACGAGGTACTGGTCATCTCCGGGCATACCGACCTGGTCGGCTCACCGGCGTACAACCAGGCGTTGTCGGAGCGGCGCGGGCGGGCGACGTACGCGATGCTGACCTTCGGCAGCGAACCGCAGAAGTCGATCGCCGAGTGGAACGAGCTGCGCAAGGAACGCCCGAGCGGCACGATCACCACCGTCCGGGACACCTGGGGGACCCGCGAGATCCAGCACATGCTGCAGGACCTCGGCCTGTACCTCGGCAATGTCGGCAAGACGTCCGGCGAGGACGGCACCCTCACCGACACGGCGATCAAGAAGTTCCAGCAGGACCACGGTCTGGCCGCCGACGGCATCGTCGGCGACGCCACCTGGCCGGTCCTGATCGAGGCGTACCTCGGCCACGAACCGCTCAACCTCCCCACCGCCCGGCTGCTACCGAACAAGAACGCGACCGGCTGCGACTCGGGTCCGTTGCGCTGGCTCGGCTGCAACGAGCAGGACCCGGTGTTCGTCACGGAGGACGCCCACCGGCCGAACCGGCGGACCGAGCTGATGTTCGTGCACGAACCTGTGATGCCGTGCCAGGTACCGAAACCGGTCACGCTCGACCTCGTCCCGGAAGGCGCGGGCGGCGGTGGCTGGTGCCTCGACGACGGTACGGCGACCGCCGTCAACTGCTTCGTCGTCCCGTGGGACAAACCGTGCCCGACCGGTCCACCCGACCCGAAGCGTCCCTGGTGCCGCAAGCCGGCCGAGCAGGGTTCCTTTGTGGTCCAAGGCCGGATCCACTTCGAGGACGGCACGCCCTTCGTCGGCAAGTACATCCTGATCGCGGCCGACGGCGAGTACATGGACGACGAGGCCCACAAGACCGCCGGCGCGACTCCGGCCGGCACCCCGATCCCCGGCCGGACCCAGGCCGACGGAAGCTTCGAGTACAAGAAACAAAAAGGCCCCGGCACCTTCAGCATCGAGGTCGACGGCCCCTTCGTGGTCAGCGCCGGAACCCAGTCCCTCGACGACGTGAAGGGCAACGCCGTCTGCTTCCGGCTGGACGGCTCGGCCGACGCCGACATCGTCGTGGTCGACCGGGCGGTCGCGTTCGTGCAGCCACAGATCATCCTCGACCAACCGCCCGCCCCGCCGCCCGGACCACCTCCACCGGCACCGCAGCCGACGGTCACCGGGCTGGACGCGGTCGTGGTGAAGAAGGCGACGACGGTTCCGGCGCGGCGCCCCGTCGTGCTCAAGTGCTCGACCGCGTTCAACGGTTCCGGAGCCTTGACGATCGCGCTCGCCGACCGGATCAAGTTCTTCGACGCGGTCACCGCCGGTGGCGTGGTGGCCAGCGGCGCGACCTTCACCAGCGCGCAGTTGCTGGCCGGCGTGACGATCTTCGCCGAGGGCGCGAAGGCGAGCGACAAGGTCGGCGATGTCGTGCTCACCCTGAGCCTGACCGTCGACGGCAAGAAAGGGCTGGCGGCGAAGAAGGCGATGACGGCCGTCGAACTGTTCCTCGACCTGCACCAGAGCCGCACCTCAACCGCCGCCGATCCGTTGCCGCTGACCGCCGCGACCAAGATGAACCCCGGCCGGTTCGTCCACCTCCAGGACACCGACCTGCACCACGGCCGCGCGATGATCACCGTCCGGCCGCCCAAGCCGGCCGGCTTCACCGGCACGTTGGTGCTCAGCGCCTTCGACGTCCTCGACGCCACGCCGCGCGAGAAGCTCTTCGCCGCCGCGGACGAGGTTGCCGCCGCCGGCCAAGCCTCGCTCGGCGCGAGCGTCAAGGTTCCCGCCCCGATCCCGGCCGCCGGGGTGAAGTTCTGGGTGGAGGGCGCCAAGGTCAGCACCACGATCCGCGATGCCGGGTTCCAGCTCGGCGTGGACGGGCTGGAGGTCGACGGCGACCGGGTCCGGATGACGGTGGTCGAGTTCAGCAACCTGGTCGCGACCATCCCCGGTACGCCGCCGAAGATCGCCCGGCTGGCCAACGGCCCGACCGCCGACCACACCTTCACCGTCGGCGCGAAGGGCTTCGACGAGGACCCGACCGTCAACCTCCCACTGCCGCTGTTCGAGAACGCCGTCACCCTCGCGGCACCGGTCCGCCTGACGGTCGACGTCAAACCCGCCGGTACGCCGGTCAGCTGGGACGCCCAGCGCGCTTCCGGGATCCCCGCCGCGAACGGTGGTGACGACGCGGCCGCGATCGTCGCCCTGCACACGGCCAAGAAGCCGACCGTGAAAGTTGTCACCGGCAACAATCTGCAGGCGACCCTGCTGGCCGACAACTGCGGCACCTTCCACGTCCGGCCGTTCGTGGACGGTAACGGCAACGGCATCTTCGACCACAAGATCGACCGCGAGCCGAACCGGATCCTGAACCTGGTGCTCGGCCAGGCCACGCTGTTCCTGGACAGCTCGGTCGCCAGCGACGCGAACCACACCGTCGCCCCGGTGGTCGGCGGCGGGATCGCCACCTCGTCGGGGTCCTTCGACATCGCCAACCCGGCCACCGCCGCGCTGCACATGAACGCCCAGGTGGACGTCGTCACCGGTGGCGCCGACGGGCGCCGGATCATCGGCCAGTTCTTCGGCGGCTGGGTCAACAACCTGACCGCCGGTACCACCTTCAACGCCGCGTACACCGACCCGGCGGTGACACCCAACAAGGTGCACCCGGCCCCCTTCGTGCTGGCCTCGAACCGGGCCCTGGCGACCGGGGCGGCCACTTCGTTCGTGGCCGGCGACCCCGCCCCCGCACTGGTCGTGCCGGCGATCCTCGACACCGGCCGGACGCCGGGTGAAGGCGCCGGTGGCGACACCGCGACCCTCGGCCGGAGCCGGATCCGGTCCCGGACGAACCAGCCGGCCGGGCAGCGCTGGATCGTCGAGGCGGTCGACAGCCCGGGCGCCCCGGCCGGGGCCGTCCGCCCGACGCACCCGACCTTCGCCACCGCGAAGCTGTCCAGCCTGGAGGTCAAGATCAGATTCAGCTGCCACTTGGTGCTGTGGACCAACCAGAACGCGGTCAGCGGCGCCAGCCCGGTCGCGACTCCCGCTGTCCAGGCTGCCAACCGGTCGTACGTCGTGCTGGAGCGGCTCAACTGGCAACTCGACGGGAAGTGGTCGCTGGACATCGCGACCGGCGCGATCACCCAGGTGAGCGCGCCCAAGACGGTGCTGTCCGGCAAGACCAAGACCTCACCGGCGGTGGTCGCCTCCGGTGCCGCCGTCGAGGTCCGGCCCCCGGCGGCCGTCCCGCTGGCCACCAGGGATGCGCGCTTATGACAACGACACCGGTGATCTCGGAGTACGCCGCGGCCGGCCTGGTCGTGCACTTGCGGATCGAGGACGAGCAACTCCCGGCCTGGCAGGGCGCAGTCAGCAGGACGGGCACGCTCGGCGTCCGGGTGCTGGAGACCTTCAAGGGCGCGGTGGCGGCGAGTGGCGTGGTCGAGCTGCCCATCGTCGAACACGGCGGTGGCGGGCTCGTCTTCGACAGCTACGGGATCTGGGCGCCGGTCCCGACCGCCCCTGGGACCGAGCTGGTCGCCTTCTGCGACGGGATGAGTCCGGACCTGGCGAGCCAGGTATCCGACGAGCACTGCTCCTCTTTGGTCGTTGCCGAGGTGGTGCTGGCCGATCTGCGGCTGGTGGCCGGGCGGCGGCCGATGACGGCCGATCAGTGGCTGGCAGAGGCGGATCGGGTTCGGTCCGAGGCGGGTGCGCTGTTCGCCCGGTTCGTCTGGGTGCAGGTCCGGGACGCGGTCGTCGCGTCGGCGGATCGCTTCAACCTGCTGATGCGGATCGCGGAGGACGGCCGGTCGCGGACCGAGGCGCAGGACGCGTACCTGCTGGCGGCGTACGAGGACGCGACGGTCACCGGCGAGCTGCCGACGCCGTCGCGGGCGCGGCTGGTGCGGGCGATGTTCCGGGCCGCTTTCGATCCCGGCAGCTCGGCGTTGCGGGAGCGGTTGCTGGAGACGTTCGTGCCGAATCTGCTGCAGGCGCCCACCCGGATCGGCGTACCGGAGGTCTTCGCGGACCAAGCCGAGTTGGAGCTGCGAGTTCGTGACGAGCAGCTGCCCGGCGTACTGCGGGACTGGATCGGGGGCGCGTGAGCATGTTGCGGCCGGCGTACCGGATCGTGGTGGGGGACAAGGTCGTCGATACGACGGTCGAGGCGAAGGCCAGTACGGCGATCGAGTTGACCGTGCGGCTGGATCTCGATACGCCCGCGGACTCGGTGACGTTGCGGCAGGGGCAGGTCGGCGGGTTGCGGGCGCAGCCTGGTGATGAGCTGTCGGTCGATCTCGGGTACGCCGATGAGGACCAGCAACTGTTCCGGGTGCTGACCGGGAGCGTGGTCGCGGTCGAGCCGGGACTGGAGGTCAAGCGGATCACCGGCCACTCGGGTGGCGGCAAGTTGCTGAAGACCTTTGTGGACAAGACGTTCGAGGACACCACGGCCGGCGACATCGTGCGTGCGCTCGCGTCCGAAGCGGGGATCGAGGTCGACACGGTAGAAGACGGGCCACCGTTCCCGGCGTACGTGGTCGACGGGCGGCGGCCGATCGCGCGGCACCTGCGGGACCTGGCGTATCTGGCCGGGTTCGACACCTACGTCACCGCTGACGGCAAGCTGGTGTTCGAGGGGTTCAGCGGGAATCGGACGGTGCACAAGCTGAAGTACGGGGAGCACGTGCTGGCGGCTGAGCTCCAGCGGGTCAGCCCGCGCGCGGGAACCGTGCAGGTATGGGGAGACAGCCCTGGCTCCGGTGGCGACGAGTCCTGGGCCTGGCTGACCAAGGACTTCGGGCCGCGGCACGGAACCTCCGGTACGACGAAGCCGATGCTGCTGATCGAGCGGCCGGCCGTCCGGACCAGCAAGCTCGCCGCGGCCGTAGCGGCCTCGGCGGCCGAGACCTTGACCGAGCAGGCGTTGCGTGGGCGGGTCCGGATTCAGGGCCGGCCGCAGTTGTTCCTCGGGGACCTGATCCGGCTCGAAGGCTTCCCGGACAAGGCCGGCGTCGATGAGCTGGAAGGGACCTACCAGGTCCGCGGCGTCCGGCATCAGCTGACCAAGGCCGGCGGGCTCATCACCGACGTCGAGTTCCGCAGCCTGCAGGGGGTGGCACCGTGAGCACCATCGTCGACACCATCGCCGCGATCGTCCGCGACGAGCTGGCCGGGCACCGGACCACCGAGCTCGGCGTGGTCACCGCGGTCCACCCGCACACCGGGAAGGACGACGACGACAACTACGGCGTCGACGTCAAGCTGCGCGGCAGCGGACTGGAGCTGAAACGCGTCCCGGTCGGCACCGGACATGTCGGCAGCGTCGCGATCCCGAACGTGAACGACCTGGTGCTGCTCGCCTACGACCACGGTGACGTGAACGCGCCGATCGTGATCGCCCGGCTGTACGACGATGTCGACCGCCCACCGCTGTCGACGACCGGCGAGCTCGTCTTCCGGCTGCCGCTCGCCGAGGCGGACGACAAGTCGGTCCTGGGCGCGATCCGGAACCACCAGGACCAGGACCCGGCCCGCGAGCTCGTGATCGAGATGCCACCGAAGATCACCGTCCGGATCATCGACGGAACGGTCACCGCGACGGCCGGCAAGACCGAACTGAAACTCGACCAGTCCGGCGAGAGCGGCGGCACGGTCAAGGTGACGGCCGGCCGCACGACCATCACTCTCACCCAGGACGGCGACGTCGTACTGGACTCAGCCGGCTCGGTCTCCTTCAAGGCAGCCCAGGACCTGACCCTCGAGGCCAACGGCAACATCACCCTCAAGGCCGGCCGCAACGTGTCCGTCGAGGCGAGCTCCCGGGCCACCCTCAAGGGCAGCCTCCAGGCCACCGTCGAAGGCGGGGCCGGCGCAACCCTCAAAGGCACCAGCGTCACGGTCCAGGGGACCACCTCGTTCAGCCCGTGAAGACGCGGGCGAGACGGCGGGGAGACCGGGGGTGCGTAGGAAGGGGAGGGGCAGATTGTGAGTGGGGGAGGTCGGTATGCCGGGATTGCCGGTGTCGGTGGGGGCGTCGGTGATGGTGACGCCTGGTGCCGCCGGCGCGCCCGACAGCGGGACGATCATGGTGGTGCTGCCGCCGTTCGTCACCGCCGGTGGGATGCCGTTGGCCACCAGCGGCTCGATCTGCTTGATGGTCAACTCGTTCACCGGTGTGCCCTATCCGCTGGTGATCGGGCCGCTGGCGAGTTCCGGCGTCAAGGTCGGCGGCAAGGCGCTGGTCCGGGTCGGCGACCGGATCCCCTCGCCCCCCGGAGTACTGCTCGTGCTCGGCCCACCCGCGGCCACCTACCTCACGGACGGCTGGCCGCCGTGACCAGCACTAGGAGGCTGTGATGGAACCCGACGCTCTGTTCGGCGCCGACCTGCGGTTGCTGGGCGATCTGGAGTTCGCCGAGCAACGCGAGCGCGGCACCGATCTGCTGACCGCGAACCGGCCGGTCTCGTCGAAGGCCGACCTGCAGCGGCTGACCGGCAAGGAGGACCTCCAGCAGGCGTTGCTGCTGCGCTTCCTCACCCAGGTCGGCGAACTGGCCCACCTCGGCCATCCGGAGTACGGCAGCCGGCTGCACGAGCTGGTCGGTGAGCCGGACACCGAGGCCATCCGCAACCGCGCCAAACTCTTCGCCCTGCAAGCGCTGCAGGGTGAACCGCGGATCGCGGCGGTGCAGTCGGTGACGGTGAAGACGGGCCGCGGAGCGCGCCGGGCCGGCCGGGTCGACCTCAGCGGCGAGACCTGGCTGGAGATCGTGGCGGTGGTGCTGCCCATCGGCGAAGCCACTCCACTGAACCTGGTGATACCGGTCGACCTCGGCGGGAGCGTGGCATGAACGGTGACACCGCAACGCTGATCCACCGCCCGTACGGCGATCTGGTCGACGACATCCTCACCTCGGTCGTCGGCGGCGTCGTGAACGAGCCGATCGAGTTCGACGTCAAGGTGCTGACCTACCCGCTGGCCGAGCCGGCGGGCGGCGTCCGCGGGATCACCGGTACCGCGGAGGACGGCAAGCCCCGGACGTTCGTGCTCGACATCGACTTCACCTTCGGCGCCGGGACGAATGTGGTGATCTGGCTCGAGGACGGCACCCTGCCGAAGGGCGACACCACCTTCTACGTCGACTACTTCCGGATCGAGAGCCGCTCGCCGCTGAGCGACATCAATGTCGGCAGCGTGACCCGGACGCTGTCCGAGGCGGTCGGGCGGGAGATCGCCACGGTCTACCAGCAGATCAACCTGGCCTACGAGTCCGCGTTCGTCGATACCGCGGAGGGCAAGTCGCTGGACTACGTGGTGTCGATTCTGGATGTCCATCGCAAGTCGGCCGAGTTCGCCGAAGGGCTGATCACCTTCTTCCGCTCCACCGGTTTCGACGGCAACATCACCATCCCGGTGGGGACCAGGCTGTCCGGTGGTGGAGTCGTCTTCGTCTCGACCCAGCAGCGGACGTTGCAGCGCGGCCAGGTGCGGATCGACGTACCGGTCCGGGCCGACATCGGGTTCGCGGGTGACGCGGGGCTGGTGGCGGCCGGCGTGATCAACGAGATGTCCCAGCGGGTGGGTGGGATCGAACGCGTCACGAATCTCGATCCGACCATCCGCGCGGCGGCCGATGAGACGGACGAAGAACTGCGCGACCGGGCCCGGGCGGCGTTGGGCGCGTTGGGCAAGGCGACGATCATGGCGCTCCAACGGGTGATCCTGGAGGGCGACGGCGAGCCGGTCGAGTTCTTCGATCCGAACGGCCCGCCGGCCAACCGGTCGGACCCGGGCACGGTCACCGTGGTGGTAGATGCCGAGCCCGAACGGCTGCCCGGTCTGACGGCTGCCGTGCACGAGACCCGGGCGGCCGGAGTACTGGCGACGCTGGTCGCGCGGTACGTCTTCATCACCCCGCGGATCACGGCCACGATCACCCCCAACATCTCGGCGGCCGGGCAGGCCCAGATCGCCGCGGACGTGGTGGCCGCGTTGCAAGCGGTCGTCGACGGCCTCACCGCCGGTGGCGCCGCGGACGGCGCGGCCCTGCTCACCGCGGTCAAGGGTGTCGACGACATCCTCGACGCCACCATCGTGGATGTCGTCGTCGCCCGGGCCGACCTGTCCGGCGATACCGGTGACGGCACGTTGATCGACGCTCTGCTCACCGCGGTCGCCACCGCGCCCGCCGATGGTCTGCGCGCCGCGCTGACGGCCGCAGTCGAGACTGCCGGCTCGCAGGCTCCCACCGGTGCGCGGATCCCCGACCGTTCGCTGCTGCTCGGGCCTACCGGCGTACCGGCCACCGACGAGGAGATCGAGGCGGGCACCTTCAGCGTCTCGGCGACCGTCGACGGCGAGCAGTGGTGGATCGCGCTCGACATGACCGCGGCGGACGTCGCCTGCCAGGAGGCCCCGGGTGCCTAAGGCCGACCGCATCCTCGCGAACCTGCCGCCGACGTTCCGGACGCTGGGCGATCCGTCCGCGCTGCGGGCGCTGGCGGACGCGTACGGCGGTGAGTTGCAGGCGGCCGAGAACAGCCTGGTCGCGGTGATGCGATCGCACTGGGTCGACTTCGCCGACGCCGGCGAATCGGTGATCCAGGACCTCAGGTTGTTCGGTGCGCTGTACGGGCTGGCGCCGCGGCCGGACGAGTCGGTGGAGGAGTTCCGCGAGCACCTGCTGCGCTACGTGAAAACCTTCCTCGACGGCACGGTCACCGTTCAGGGCATCCTGCGGATCACCGCCGAGACGCTCGGACTGCACATCGAGGACGAGGCGCTGGACAGCTGGTGGACGCCAGGGCGTGAGCCGATCCTCGTCACCTCGTTCCCGTCCGGCGCTGACGCGGCCACGCTCGTGCTCGGGCAACCCGCTGTTGACCGGTACGGCGCGGACGCGACGCGCGCGACCCTTGCCGGTGAGGTCGACCTGCGCGGCGGCGTCGACCTGAGCGCGCGGGAGACGCTGTGGATCGCCCTCGACGGTGGCGGGGCGCAGTCGATCGAGCTGACCACCGGCGCGGCCGATCCCGCGAAGGTGACGCCGGCGGAGATCGTCGCCGCGATCCACGACCAGCTCGGCGTGGCAGGGATCGCGAGCCTGTCCAGCGGCCGGTTGCGGCTGAACTCGCTGACGGCCGGCGCGGCCGGGGCGATCACGGTCGACGACGGGCCGGGTGACGCGGCGGATCTCGTGCTCGGGCTTCGGCCCAGGCTCTATCACGGCGCCGAACCCAGCCATGCCGTCGTGACCGGCCGGGTGGATCTCAGCACCGCGGTCGATCTGACCGGTCCGCGCTATCTGCGAATAGTTGTCGATGGCAATCAGCTGGCCGAGATCGACTGCGCCGGCGCGGCAGCGGATCCAGCCGCGGTCGAGATAGGCGAGATCGTTGCCGCGATCAACACCGGATTGGGGGTGCCGGTCGCCACGGACGACGGCCGGTTCCTCACCCTCACCTCGCCGACTCCGGGCGCGGCCGGGCAGATCGCCTTCCAGACCCCGGCAGCCCAGGACGCGACAGCGCGGCTGTTCGGCCAGATCGCGCCGATCGCGGTGGGCGAGGCTGCCCGAAGTGCGCGCGTCGCCGGCGATCGGGATCTCGGCGCCGGGGTCGATCTCCAGGACCGGTCGAGTCTCCGGCTCGCCGTGGACGCGGAGCCGCCGGTCACCCTCGACCTGGCCGGCACCGACCCGGCCGCCACTACGCCCGCCGAGCTCGTTGCCGCGATCAACGAAGGTCTGGGCGACGCGGTCGCCAGTCATGACGGCAGCAAACTGACCCTGACCTCGTCGAGCCCTGGACCCGCCGGCCGGCTGCGTGTCGAGGAAGTCGCCGGCGACGTCGCGGAAGACATCCTCGGCCTGCGCCCCCGCAGCAGCCGGGGCAAACCGCCGGTGACCGCATCCTTCACCGGTGCTGCGGACCTGTCGGCGAAGGTCGACCTGTCCGCTCGTCACACCCTGTCGCTGGCCGTCGACGGCGCCGAGCCGGTCGAGGTCGACCTTCGCCGGGGAGTCGCCGATCTGACCCAGGCGTCCGTGGACGAACTCGCGACCGCCATCAACGCCGCCGTCGGGCAGGAGATCGCGAGTGACGACGGCGCTCACCTGATCCTGGTCTCACCGACGGATGGCGCCGGTGGAAGCGTGCGGGTCGTACCGCAACGCAGTACGAGCCGCAGGCGTTACCTGACGCGGGCCCGGGTCACCGATGACGCTGCTCAGTCAGTCCTGGGATTCACGGCCGCTCGCGCCGTCGGTACTGCGGGCGAGGCGGCCGAGCTCAGCGGCAAGAACGACCTGAGCGGCGGCGCCGACCTCAGCACCAACCACTACCTCCGGATCCACCTCACCGAGACGACCCCGACGGGCATCGCGACGGACGACGGCCTCGTCCTGGACGTCGACTGCGCCGGCCCCCGCAGCCGCGCCACCACCCCGACCGAGATCGTCGCCAAGATCAACACCGCCGTGGAAGCCGCACTGCCGGCCCCGCCCCCTGGCGAGACGGTGCCGGCGCTTGCGTTCACCGATGGCAGGACGTTGACGCTTCGCTCGGCCGCCGTGACGAGCGGCCGAGTGCCTTCGATCGTGCTGGAGGCCCCCCGGCAGCGGGATGCCCTGGACCAGGTCCTGAAGGTCGAGCCGGGGCTGACCCGTGGTGCCGCGCCAGGCGGAGTCCGATTCACGGGCACGGTCGACCTGTCCGCCGGAGTCGCCCTGCCTGCCGACGCCGCGATCCGGCTGGCCGTCGACGGCGGCGCGGCGATCGACATCCCGCTCGGCGATCCAGCCGGCCCAACGCCACGCAGCCTCAGTCAGTTGGTCGCCGCCATCAACGTCGCGCTGGTCGCCCAGGTAGCCGCCCACGACGGCATCCACCTGCTCCTCACCTCGCCAACCGTCGGTGCCACCAGCCGCCTGGAGCTGTCGCCTCCCACCACCGGTACCGACGTCGCTCCAGAAGTCCTGGGCATCGTTGCGCCGCGCACCTACCGAGGTGGCGCGGCCACCCCGGCAGAGGTGATCGGCCGAATCGACCTCACCGGCCCGGTCGAGTTGTCCATTGCCAACCAGTTGACGGTCGCGGTCGATGGCGGCCCAGCAGTGGTTGTGGACCTCACCACGGCGGCCGCCCATCCGGAGGCGGTGACGCTCTCGGAGCTGGCCACCGCGATCAATGCGGCGACCACCGCCAACGCGTCATCGGTGGCGATCCCGAGCGGTCTGGCTCTGCGGATCGCCTCGCCCACCAGCGGTTTGTCCAGTCGCATCGAGGTCAGCCGCACCGGTACCGGTGACGCCGCCCCGCTCCTCTTCGGCGAAACGTCAGCCACCGGCAAGGCGCCGGGCCCAGCTGTCATCGACGGCACCGTGGACCTCCTCGCCCCGCTCGACCTCGCCAAGCGATCCGTACTGCGTCTGGCGGTCGACGGCGAGCCGCCCTTCGACGTGGACATCGCCGGCGCCACTCCAGCCACCACCTTCGCCGGCGAGATCGTTGCCGCGATCAACGAGATCGCTCCCGGCCTCGCGACCCTCACACCGGAGGACAAGCTGCGCCTCACCTCCCCGGCCGATGGCGCGGACAGTGCGCTCGAAGTGATCCCGCTGCGCTTCCTCGAGGTGGCCGAGTATCCGGCCCAGCCCGCCTGGGCGTCCGGACCCGTTGCCCACGGCACCGTTCTGCGCTTCCGCAACGCCGGCGCCTCCGACGTGACCGGGCGGGTGACCCTGACCACTGGGGCCGGCGTGTCCGACCCCCGGATCGCCGACCCGGTGGCCGGTTGGTCGATCCGGATCCGCGAGGCGATCGGCGCCGGCGGCACCTGCACGATCGAGCTCGCCGACGACGGCACGGTACGCGCGGTGATCACCGAGAACGGGGCCTCACGGCCCGCGGTGACCGTGGAGACGGCCGGCACCGGCCTGCTCGGCGTACGGCGCGGTTTGAACGGGTGGAGTTTCTCGGAGTGCCGCGCCGCTCGCTTCGATGCCGCGTACTTCGAGGCCGACCGCTTCGCGGGTGGCGCCGGGAGCGAGGAAGCCGTCTTCGGCCTGAGCTGTTTTGGCCCGCAGGGCGCGCAGCCCAACGCCGTCTTCGCTGCCGCCGTGGTCCGTCGGCCGACCGCGGAGATCCGGGTCGACTGGGACTCACACCAGGCCGGCGCGTTCTCGGTCAATCTCCCGGCCGAGCTGGACGACCGTTTCGGCGTCGCCTTCGGAGCCGGCGGTGCCGGTGCCACCGCGACCGGAAACGGCCGGTTCGGCGCGGCCGTGCCCGAGCTGCATGCCGGGGTGGTCGCCGAGCCGCTGACGGACGAACAGTTCCTGGTCGATCGGCTGAACGATCTGCAGACCGGCTCGAAGCTGGTGATCGCGAAACTCGCCGACGTCGTGCCGATCGGCTGGCGGGCCGTCGCGTTGCCGTTCCGCGAACCCGTCCGGCTGACGGGCGGCCGGCCGGGCACAGCCGCCCGGATGTTCCTGTCCGAGCCCGGGCTGGCCGGCTTCATCGAGCTGTCCGCCGCCGAAGAAGGCGCCTGGGGCAACGAAATCCGGATCACCGGCCGGGCGTCCGGCCCGGCCGTCTACGACCTCGAGGTGGCCTTCCCCGGTGGCCGCTTCGAGTCCGCCCGGCAGACCGTGTTCGGGCCGCCGCTGCCATCGCTCGCGGCCGCCCTGCTGCGGCCCGGACCGATCGGCGTCGGCCTCGCGAAGGCGGCCGGCATCCATGCAGACGTGACCAGGGACCGGGTGGCCGGACCTGCACAGACGGAGGAAGAGAACCCATGACCGAGACCACGCCGTACGTCGAGCGGGCACCCGGTGACCTGCTCACCGCCGAGGACTGGAACACCGTCCAGCGCAAGATCTACGCCGACATCCGGACCACGTCGCAGGCAGCCGCCGACGGGGTCACCCACGTCGCGACGGCCGACGATGCGGATCACCTGGAGGGCAAGGACCTGAACGCGCTCACCGACGAGGTGACCCGCCGGGTGCTCGACCAGGTCCGCGGCCGGACCGGGTACCAGCAGCTCTTCAAGATGCTCAAGAAGGACGACATCACCGAGCTGGTGCACAACCTCGGCAGCTGCCCGCTGGTGGACGTCTACGAGCTGGACTACTTCAAGGTGGTCTGCCGCGAGGACGACGAGACCCGGCTGGCCTTCGCGACGTTCTATCTGCACCATCGCAGCGAACGCCGGGTCCGGGTCCGCAACGCGGCGAACGCCCAGGTCGCGGTCGACATCCAGCCGAAGGACTTCCCGGAGCTGGGCATCCAGTTCTCCGACCTTCTCACCCGCTACCAGGTGCCGTACACGGACAGCTCGTCGCTGGACGACCTGGAGACCGAGTTCTGGAAGGCGTTCTTCAAGGATCCGAACGACCAGTTCGGCGACGACACGTACTGCCACTCGCCCTGGTTCGAGCGCTGCTGCAAGCAGAACACGACCGTCGAGGAGCTGAAGGCCAGCGGTGACTGGAACGACCTGCTGTTCCAGTTCCGGCCACGCAAGACGGTCAACTTCCCGGCCGGCCCCGCCTTCGGCAACGACAACCAGGTCCGCATCCCGGCGCCGGCGAACCTGCAGGTCCAGCACCTCGACCTGAACCGGACAGCTGTCTGGTTCCCGGGCGACGCGGTGCACGGCGGGCCCGAGGTGGGCGAGGTCGCCGACTACCTGGAAGGCGACTACGGCGACGAGCTCGCGGTCATGATCCTGCTCAAGGTCTGACCCGATGAAGATCCGGACCAGGTACACGGGACAGTCGGCGCCGTTCGAGCGGCTCCGCCGGCTGGTGCTGCGCCGGCTCCCGGCCGGCGCGGTGGTCAGCCGCGCCGTGCTGACGGTGACGCCGCACAGCGTGGACCCGGGCCGGCGATTCCTGGAGACGCTCGCCTTCCCCGGACCGGTCGGCGATTTCGGCGCGAACAAGGTGCTGCCCACCGGCGCGGTGGAGATCGAGCTCCACGCCCGCCGGAAGCTGGCGGCGCTGACCGGCAGCGGCCTGACCGGGGCCGGTACCCTGCTGGTCGACCTGGGTGGCGGGTACCTCGGCGTCAACGCCTCCGGCGGTCTCGGGGACGGGCCCGCCCTGCAACTGGCCAACACGATGGACCTGCCCGGCCTGACCGTCACGGGTCTGCGGATCGCGGGTGTGGGCCCGGACATCTCCACCCTCAAGGTCGTCTCTCCACCCAGCGACCTCACCCTCGCCATCGAAGGCGGTCCGGTCTTCTACAACCGCCCGGGAGACCTCGTCGAACCGGTCACCACCCCGGACTTCTCCGCTGTCCTGCAGACGATGCTGCCGGACCTCCCGCTCGACAACGGCTGCTACGTGGTCCCGCTGGTCATCACGTCGAACTCGATCTCCCGCCTCGACCTCAGCTGGGAGATCGACTACACCGTCGCGGTCTCGGCAACACCGCCTGACCTGACGATGATCCAGTCCAGCTACCAGTACGCCGGTACGCCTAGCGCGGCCCAGGCCTTGAGCATCGCGATGCCGCCGGGGCTGATCGCAGTACCGGGTGGGACGGCCGGCCGGGTGCAAGGTGGATTCGAGGCGAGCACGGTCGTGTTCGGGGCGTTGACGCCGGTTGCGACCGAGCACGTGGAGGTGTCGGGTGCGGGGCCGCTGGCGCAGCCGTTCACGCTCGATGCCGCTGAGGTGGCGAGCTCCGTCGACCTGCTGCTGACGTCGGTGACCGCCGAGGCGAAGCTGGCGATCGACCTGGTGAACGACCTGGACGGCAAGCCAGGGCGGGTGTCGTCACTGAGCAAGCCGGCGGAGCTGACCCTGACCCGTGACTCGGCCGGATCGCCGACCTGGATGAACGTGGTCCTGCCCGCCGAGCTCGAGTTGCCCGGCGGCGTACGGCATTGGCTGATCGTGCAGGCCAAGGAAGGCGTCGCAGCCTGGGGTGCCGGGCCGGCGGCCGAAGGTCTGCAGCGGACGACCGACGGTGGGTTGTCCTGGCGATCGGTCGGCGGAGCCGGCGCGCAACTGCGATTGCGGCAGCTGACCACGACCTTCCAGATGCCGTTGGAGTTGCGCGTCGCCGCCGGCACCGAGGAGGTCGCGGTGTCGCTGCAGCGATTCGCGGCGCAGGGGTCGATCGACCTCGACCTGAACTTCCCGGAAGTCGCCGGCGCGGTCAATGCGGCAGCGGCCGGACAGGGCGTTGCCCAGGTGACCGCCGAGCATGTTGCCAACGGCAACTTCGACGACTGGTACCGGGTCGGTACCGGGATCGGCGGACCGGCCGAACTCGGCAGCGAGAACGTCAAGCTCGGCCGGGCCGCGGCCTTCTTGCCGGACAGCGGCACCGTGCTGGTCGGCGCACAGGGCGGACGGCTGCGTTCCTATGACGTTCTCACCCGCGAACCAGGGTTCGACGCGGATCTGGGGACGGCGGGGGATCCGGTCGCGATGGCGATCGATCCGTCCGGCACACAGGCTGTGGTCGCGTTGACCGCGATCGGCAGGGTGGCCGGCGGGAGTGGTTCGGGAGCCGTGCTGCAGCTCGTTTCGACCGTGAACGGGCGGCCGATCGGCCCGGCGATCGGCGTACCGGAAGTGGTGCTGGACGTGGTCCGGGTGGCGGACGGATCGGGTGTCCTGCTGCTCTGCTGGGATGCCGCGAACGATGCCGTCGTGCGTTTCGTCGGTTGGGCGGACCTGCGCGGGGGCGCACCGGACTGGTCCAAGCTGCCGTCCGACCGGGTAATCGGCAGCCCGCGAGCACTCGCGACCGGTGCCGACGGCGCGATCTATCTCCTGCTCCGGGGCGACGGCAAGGCGACGCTGATGCGTTACCCCGATCGGTCCGGCCTGCTGTCGCGCAACACGCTCTCGGTCGAGTTGACCGACGGAGCCGTCGACGTGGCGGTTGTGTCGTCCAGGGGTCAAGTGATCTTCCTCGGCCAGCAGACCGTGCAGTTCCTGCGGGCGAACGACCTGACGCCGGCCGGGAGGCTCGACCTGCCGACTCGCTCGAGTCCGCAATGCCTGGGCGTCGACCCGGCCGGCGAACTGGGTCTGGTGATCCAGGACGGCGCGGTACTGGCGATCGACGTCCGCCGACGGGCTCTGATCGAGCAGAGCGGTGCCGTCATGGACAACACCGCTGACGGCGCCAAGATCGCCGTCAGCCCGGCCGGGACGCACGCCGTGGTGACGCTCGAGGACGGGGCCAGAGCGCAGTTGCTGACGCTGGGCAACGCTCAACCGGTGGACTGGGAGCTGACGGCCGGCGCTGTCCAGCCCTTCGCCTTCCCGTCGACCGGTGAGGTGTTCGCGCTGCTCGGCGATCTGAAGCGTCGTGAGCACAAGGTGCTGGAGCCGGCCGCGATCTCGCAGGCTGTCGGGGTGCTGGCGGCTACCCGGTACCGGTTCGCTTTCGACGGGATCAGTGAGGACGAGGATGCCGTCGCTCAGCTGATCTGGCGCGGCTCGGCCTGTGCTCTCGGCCGGACGGACCGGATACCCGTCACCTCGTTCGACGCGGATCGGCAGACCGCGCTGGAGCACGTCCCCCGGCACGAACTCGTGGTGACCTCGCCGGCCGGCTCGACCCAGGTGGAGATCAGGTTCTTCACCCCGGGCGGCCTGACCGCCGTCGACCGCGTGACGCTGGCCGGTACTGCGGACGCCGCGTCCACGGTGCCGTCCGCCTGGACTCCGGCCGGCGCCGTGGTCACGCCGTCGGCAGGTACGGGCGTCACCATGACGAACTCCGGCGCGACCGACGCTCTCGTGACTCAGTTGGTGCCGGTGGACCAGGCGGACTTCTTCGACCTTCGGCTGAGCGCTCGAGCGAGCGATCCGGGTGCGGCGGTCGAGGTGAGCTTCGGCGATGAGACCGAGGCACCGATCGGGACCGCTCTGACGCTGCAGCTCGATCCGCTGGACTTCGAGGACCGTGCGATGAGCGGGACTGTGCCGGCGGGCGCGGCGGTCGCGCGGCTGCGGTTCGTAGTACCGGCGGGTGGTGTGGTGGAGCTGTCCGGCCTGTCGCTGACCTGCGGTACCGCGCAACAGGTCGCGCTGAATTTCGTCTCGCAGGCTCCTGGCGACCTGACGATGACCGGGGTGTCGGTTCAGTTGGACGAGGGCGTCCCCATCGCGTCGCCGCTGCCTGCTGATGGCCTCTGCCCGTCCACCCCGGCCGGCGATGGGCCGGACGGCGAGGAGTGCTACTGCTCGACCTGCGGCGAAGACCGGCCGGTACGCCGACCTGTCGCGGTCACGACCCCAGCCGGGCGGCCGGCCACGCTCACCAGCTGCCCGACCTGCGGTACCGATCGGGTACGCCTGGGTGGACGGCTGAGGATGGCACCGGAGATCCACCTGCCACGCTTCCGGATCCCGGACCGGCCCTCGTTGACCACCGGCCCCGCCGTGGTGTCGCGAGCCCGGACGGAGCTGCCGCTGACGGCGGTCAAGGGGGTCGGGAAGGCCCGGGCGGTCGAACTCGTCCGGGCTGGGGTTCCGGACCTGGTCACGCTGAGCAGCGCCGCTCCGGACGTCGTCGCCGGATTGCGCGGCGTGTCCGACAAGCTGGCCCGGCAGCTGATCATCGAGGCCGGCCAGCTGGTGCGGGCTCACGGAGTACGGGTGATCTTTCCCACCTGAGCCATGCCTGCGCGTTGACCACGGTGGAAGCGGGCGACTACCTTTCGGGGGACAACCTGCGGTGCCATGAGGGAAACCGGTGAGAGACCGGTACGGCCGCGCCACTGTGAACGAGCTTGCTCGTGAGTCAGGACGCTCAGGCACCAGCAGCCTTTCGATTAGGGACGCGCACTTCCCTAGGAGGTCTCCGATGTCGGCAACCACGCCTGCTCGCTCAGTCGCAGTCCCGGCGATCTCGCCCCGGCTGCTCGCGATCGCCCTCGTCACCGTCGTACTGGCGCTGATGCTCGCCTACCTGGTGGGCTTCGACCAGGGTGCGCTGTCGCGCTCCGGCATGTACCTGCACGAGCTGATGCACGACGGCCGGCACCTGCTCGGCGTTCCGTGCCACTGAGTCCTGCCGTAGTACCACCTCTCTGAACGACAGGACTGCCATGCGCACCTTCGGATCCCTCCTGGTGCGCGGACTGATCGTCGGACTCTTCGCCGGCCTGCTGGCCGGAACCTTCGCGTACGTGATGGGCGAACCGCACATCGACTCCGCGATCGCGATCGAAGAGGCCAACGCGGCCGCGCACAGCCACGACGACGGCTCGACCGCCGAGCACAGCCACGACGCCGAGGAGAAGCCCCTCGTCAGCCGCGACGGCCAGCGATTCGGGCTGTTCCTGGCCACCTCCCTGTACGGCGTTGCGCTGGGCGGCATCTTCGCCGTCGGCTTCACCCTCCTGCGCCGTCGCCTGCGCACTTCCAGTGACTCGTACGCCGCCCTCGGGCTCGCTGCCGCGGGGTACGTCGGGATCGTGCTCGTACCTTTCTTGAAGTACCCGCCGAACCCGCCCGCTGTCGGTGATCCGGACACGATCACCAAACGGACGATCACCTACCTGCTGACCCTGGTGATCGGCCTGCTCGCGGTTTGGGCCGGTGTCGCCGCGTCGCGCTGGTCGGCCCGCTTCGGCACGGCACCCTGGATCCGGCTTGCGGTCGGGGGAGCGGCGTTCTTGGTGACCGTGGTCGCCGCGTACCTGTTGCTGCCCGCGATCAACGAGGTTCCGGAGACGTTCCCCGCTACGCTGCTCTGGAAGTTCCGGCTGGCCTCGCTGGGCACCCAGACCACGCTCTGGCTACTCCTCGGGCTCGGCTACGCGGCGGCGATCGACCGTCGTACGGCGAAGGTCGACTCTGAGGTGGTTGCCGCTTGACGTCCCTGACGCTGGTCGCGCACGCGCTGACCCCTGCTCTGCGGGGACTCGTTCTCGGCGGCGACGCCGCGCCGGATCCAGCCGGGGTCGAGGCGGCCCGGGAGCTGAAGATCGTCGCCGACGAGGTGTACGCCGGACCGGAAACGGCCGCGCTGGCCACCGCGTCGGCGCTTGGGCTGGCGCCCGTCGTTGCGCCGGCGCTGCGGGATCGGGAGTACGGCGACTGGACCGGGCGCGAGCTCGAGGAGTTGCTCGAGGCATCGCCGGGTGCGGTCGCGACCTGGCTCGAGCGGCCGCACACCGCTCCGCCCGGCGGTGAGACCGAGAACGACGTCATCACTCGGGTGGCGGATTGGCTCGGGGACCTGACTCGCGCCGAGGCTGTGGATAACGAGAGCCGGGGCCAGGCGGATCGGCGTACGGTGGCTGCGGTGGTGCATCCGGCGGTGGTCCGGGCAGCTGTGCTGTACGTGCTCGACGCGCCTGCTGAGTCGCTGCGGCATGTCGACGTACGGCCGCTGTCGGTGGTCCGGTTGTCGGCCCACGCTGGTAGCTGGTCGCTCACTTTCGGCTAGTCAGCTCTTCCCGTCAGGGGTTTGCGGGTGCCACACTGCGTGGGACTTTGGTGACTGACGGGGAGTTGCTGGATGGTGGACGAGCTCGAGGCGCGGTTCGCGGCTAACCATGCGCTGCTGGTCGCTGCGCGTGACCGGTTGCAGGCGGCGGTCGACACCGATACCGCGAGCAAGCAGGACCGTACCCGGCTGGACACGGTCAACGACTTCCTCCGGCCGGTACTGACCGCGCAGGTTGATGCCTCGGGCAACGTCGTACCGGTGCAGCAGTACCGCCGGTTCTGGTCGGTCGACCCGGAGGGACAGGGACGGGCGGTCGAGGTGCTCGGCGAGCTCTCGTCGGCGCGCAATGTGGCGTTGCTGGTGCCTGGCATGGGCAACTCGCTGGAGACCTTTGGTGGTCAGGCGGACCGTGGTGAAGCGATCCGGCATGAGGCTGGTCCTGGTACCGCGGTGATCGTCTGGCTCGACTACGACTCGCCGCAGGGGATCCCGGCCGCGATGAGCAAGGCGCCCGCGCTGGAGGCCGCGCCTCGGCTGGCCTCCTTCGTCGACGGGCTGGATGCGGTGAAGTTGCCGTCGGCAAAGGTCACGATGGTCGGGCACAGCTACGGTACGGAGGTCGTCGGGCAGGCCCTGCTGAACGGCGCGTCCCCGGACCGGGTCGTCATGACCGGCAGCCCCGGGATCGACAAACACGTCGACCAGGCAACGGATCTGGTCGCTCCACCGACGCGGCTGTACGTCGAACGCGCGCCTGGTGACTATGTGGCCTACACCCAGTGGCACGGCCCTGATCCGGCCGACTTCCCGGACGCGATCCGGATGGCGACGGCTGATCCTTTCGCGGGCGACGAGGCGGTGTCGGTGCACTGGCACAACGAGTACTACCGGACGAACAGCGAATCGCTGCGGAACGTTGGGCGGGTGGTGCGCGGGGATCTGGCGCACATCTCGCGCACCGACACCACCCCAATGCAGGAGACTCGACTTGCTTGGGGGCCGGGCCTCCGGGGTCTCTCGGGAGCGGCCGCGAAGGTGTATGCAGGAGTGGCGGCAGTCGGTCGTCCTTCCCGCTCCGCGGCAGCCCAGCACGCCGCGGATGGTGCCCGCGAGACCGGCTCCTCGGATGGCGCCCGCGTCTCGACTGGCTCTGTGCACTCACAACGACCCGAGGGGCCGCAGCGATGATGGACGCCCGAGAGTTCCTCCGCGAAGAGCTGCTAGCGGTAGCGGCAATCGTCGTACCAACCCAGCACCCAGTCGTCACCCACGACCCCGGCCCGGTAAACCCCGGCGCCCTCTTCGACGGCCGAGCCCCCGCCACTGTCTCCAGCGTCACCGTAGAAACCGGCAACCCAACCTCCACCGACCCCGCCTGGGCAGTAGCCGCCGCCGCAGCCGCCCTCCAGGCCCGAGGCTGGCGCGCCGAGATCTCCCCAGAAGAAGCCGGCCATCACCGAGTCGTTGCCCACCACAACGGCTTCGACGTGACAGTCCACGCCTGGACCACAGACTGGCGAATAACCTTCACCGGTCAAACCCCGTCGACCAGCTGATTCCCGACGTACCCACCCTTCGCTCCGAAGTCGCCGGTTGAGTGGGTACGCCCGCGCCATCAAACCCCGGCCTCATCACCCTGGCGCACCCGTCCCCCGTCCGGCCGCCCGTTTGATGCACTGGCGGTCGCCCCGCCAAGAACAGCCAAACCCAGCACCTCCTCGTGTCACCCGGACCGCCACCACTACCGAACCCCAGCAAACCACCCGAACCCAAGGCGGTAAACGGTTGCCCGGCGGGTTGGGTAGTGGTGGCGGTCCGGCACCCTTGGCGACACCGCAAGACGTTCGCCCCGCCGTTGCGTCAGCTGGTGGCTGCGCGTTCGGCGGCGCTTCGGAGTACGCAGAATTCGTTGCCTTCGGGGTCGTGCATGACGACCCAGCCGGTGCCGTCGGGTTCGCGGCGGTCGACGGCGATGGTGGCGCCGAGGGTGAGGAGCCAGTCGACCTCGGCGTCGCGGGTGGTGTCGGGCTGGAGGTCGAGGTGGAGGCGGTTCTTGACGGCCTTCTCGTCGTTGTTCTGCTCGAAGAGGAGCTTCACCTCGGGCGTGTTCACCGCGGCGTACTGCTCACCGGGGAGGTCGTCGTCCGGGCGCTCGGCGCGGAGCACCTTCAGCCAGAAGCCGGCCAACTCGTAGGGGTCGCGGGCGTCGAAGGTCACTGTGCGCACAACGGAGGTCATGGGCAAAACAATAGGCAAGGAGAAGTGCATCTCCTCGCCACAACTAATTTATAGCGCAGGGGTGGGCTTGCCGCAAGACCCAGGGTGTGCTGGAGAATCACTCGCCGTAGCCAGAATCCTGAACAAAATCAGGGCAAAAGCGACCTTGGGGGATCTTGAATGATTGACGTGATCATTGCCGGTGGTGGACCGACCGGCATGATGCTGGCCGCCGAGCTGCGACTGCACGGCGTCCAGGTAGTAGTCCTGGAGCGGCTGCTCGAGCCGTCTCCTATCGTCCGCTCACTCGGTATGCATGCGCGTACCGTGGAGGTGATGGACCAGCGTGGGCTGCTGGAACGCTTCCTCGCGCTCGGCACGAAGTACCCGGTGGGCGGCTTCTTCGCGGGCATTCGCAAGCCCACGCCCGAGCGGCTGGACACGAGCCATCCGTACACCCTCAGCATCCTGCAGCCCGTCACCGATCGGGTACTGACCGAGCATGCTGTCGAGGTCGGCACCGACATCAGGACCGGTGCCGAGCTGGTCGGGCTGAGCCAGGACGAAGACGGCGTGACGGTCGAGTTGGCCGACGGGACCGAACTCCGCTCGCGTTACCTCGTGGGTTGCGACGGCGGTCGCAGTACGGTGCGGAAGCTGCTCGGCGTCGCCTTCCCCGGCCAGGAGGCCACGAAGGAGGCATTGCTGGCCGAGGTGCAGTTGACTGCACCGCAGGAGACCGTCACCGAGGTGATGACCGAGGTTCGCAAGACTGAGCTGTGGTTCGGCGCCGGGCCGGTTGGTGATGGGATGTTCCGCGTCGTAGTACCGGCAGCCGGGGTGTCCGAGAACCCGCGGATCCCACCGTCCATCGAAGAGATCAGCAAGCAGATGATCGCCACCGCGGGCACCGACTTCGGGGTGCACTCGCCGAGCTGGACGTCCCGCTTCACCGACGCCACGCGGCTCGTTGAGCAGTACCGGACCGGTCGGGTGCTGCTGGCCGGCGACGCGGCACACGTCCACCCACCGATCGGCGGGCAGGGCCTCAACCTCGGGATCCAGGACGCCTTCAACCTCGGCTGGAAGCTCGCTGCCGAGGTCAACGGCTGGGCGCCGGAAGGCCTGCTCGACAGCTACCACCTCGAGAGGCACCCGGTCGCCTCGAGCGTCTTGGACAACGTCGTCGCCCAAGGCGTGATGATGTCCAACGACCCGGCCGGGCGGGCCGTACGCCGGCTGGTGTCGGACCTGATGGACTTCGACGACGTGAACCGGTACCTGACCCAGATGATCATGTCGGTCGACATCCGCTACGACTTCGGCGACGGCCCGCACCTCCTAGGCCGCCGCCTGCGCGACATCCAACTCAAACACGACCGCCTGTACGCCCTGATGCACCAGGGCCGCGGCCTACTCCTGGACCAGACCGGCCACCTCTCGATCGGAGGCTGGGCCGACCGAATCGACCACGTCATCGACACCAGCGAGGACCTGGACCTCCCCGCCGCCCTACTACGCCCAGACGGCCACGTCATCTGGATCGGCGAAGACCAACAATCCCTGGAAACCCACCTAACCAAGTGGTTCGGCGCACCCGCCTGACCAGCCGTCATCGAGGAGATCCGTAGCACTTCAGGCAGGACTGTCGGCCCGGGTTCGGCCAGGGCATCTCCGCCTGACGCTGGCGCGGGTGGCCGCGGCCGGGCGGAGGCTGCGTGGGGGATTAGCCACCCCACGCAGCTCCGGGGGTCAGGCTTTGGTGAGGGTTTGGGATTGTTTGCCTAGGCCTTGGATTTCGCATTCGACGGTGTCGCCGGGGGACAGGTACGGGAAGCGGCCGGAGAGGGCTACGCCTTCCGGAGTACCGGTGTTGACGAGGTCACCCGGGTCGAGGGTCATGTACTGCGAGAGGTCGCGGATCAACGCCGCCACCGAGAAGATCATGTCGCGGGTGTTGGAGTTCTGGCGGACCTCGCCGTTGACCCAGGACTTCAGGGCCAGGTCCTGCGGGTCGGAGATTTCGTCGGCCGGGATCAGCGAAGGGCCGAGGGGGTTGAAGGTTTCGCAGGACTTGCCCTTGGACCATTGGCCGCCGGACACCTCGAGCTGCAGGGCGCGTTCGGAGACGTCGTTGGAGACCGTGTAGCCGGCGATGCAGGCGAGTGCCTCTTCGTCGGTGGACAGGTAGCGGGCGGTCTTGCCGATGACGACGGCGAGCTCGACCTCCCAGTCGGTCTTCGTCGAGCCGCGGGGAACGAGGATGTCGTCATGAGGGCCGACGACCGTGTTCGGGTGCTTGTAGAAGACGACCGGATTCTTCGGCGGCTCGGCGCCCGACTCGGCCGCGTGGGCCGCGTAGTTCAGGCCGATGCAGACGACGGCGCCCGGCTTCGCGATCGGGGCGCCCACGCGGAGCCCCTCGACCGAAGCGGCCGCGAGCGAGCCGGCCTCCAAAGCTGAACGCACCCGGGCGATCCCGTCCGAGGCGAGGAAGGCGCCGTCGATGTCGGCGGTGACGGAGCTCAGGTCGTAGACGGTGCCGTCGGTGGCGCGCACGTACGGGCGCTCCTCACCGACCGCGCCGAGGCGCAGCAGTTCCACAAACACTCCTAAGAAGTGGTCAGAGTTGATCGAACACAGGCCGCAACCGGGCCCGGGACGCTTCGATATGTGCCTTCATCGCAGCAGCCGCCTCAAGGGGATCGCCCTTGCGAACGGCGGCCACGACGGTCTTGTGCTCGCGCAACGCCTTGGTCGCGATCCCGCCGCCGTAGTACAGGCGGAACAGGTGCAGGTGGCAGTGCGTGCGCGCGAAAGACTGCCGAGCCGTCTCGTTGCCGGACAGCTCCAGTACCAGGTCATGGAACCGTTGATCGTGTGCGGCCATCGCCTTGTAACTGTCGTAGTCAGGACGATCCGGTACGTCGGTATAGCTCAACATCTCGTCCTTGAGCCGGGCCATATCGTCCGCCCCGGTCCGCTCAGCCGCTCGTCCGGCCGCCCACGGCTCGATGTGCAGCCGGTACTCGAAGAGGTCCTCGAACTCCTCCCGGGTCAGCCGGGAAGACACCCGGTACCCCCGCAGCGGCTCCTTGATCACCAGCCCGTCGGACTCCAGCCGGGCCAGCGACTCGCGGATCGGCGTCTGGGAGATGCCCAGCTCCCGGGTCAGCGCGTCGATGTTCAGCCGGGTGCCCGGCTCGACCACGCTGTCCATGATCAGGCCCTTGACGGTCTCGTAGACGTCGTCGCTCAGTACCTGTCGCTGAGGCAGGCGAGCGAGCTGCCCCGCCAGACCCACATGCGCATCTGTCACCGTCGCTCCTCCCGAAGCCCCCATCATGCCCGACCGGCGGGTGTGCACAGTCGTTATGACGACAAGTCTTGACGCCACCAGTGTGAAGCGGCAGCATCAGCTACGCAATATCCTATAGGATCTTTGAGGAGCCAGCGCCATGACCGTCCACTCGATCTACCGGAAAACCGCCGTCGGGCTGGCCGTCGTTGCGCTGGCCGCAACCGGCTGCAGCACCAAGAGCTCAAATGACTCCACCGGTACCACCGGAGACGACGCCTCCACCGGTACGTCGACCGGCCCGGTCGAGCTCAAGGACGGCTCCAGCGTCAAGCTTGCCCTCATCCCCGGCGGCGCGCACCCCTATTTCCAGCCCTGGAAGACCACCGCCGACCTGGACAAGACCGACTTCAAGCTCGGTGGTGTGACGTTCAATGAAACCGGCGAGTGGGACCAGGGCAAGCAGAACAACGTGATCAACTCGCTCGCCGCCCAGGGCTACAACGCGTTCGGCATCTTCGGGGTGTCCCCGACCGACATCAACTCCACCTTCGAGGACCTGAAGGGCAAGGGGTTCGCGGTCGGTTCGCTCGCGTCCTGCCCGGCCGGTGACACCAACTCGGCCGACTTCTGCCTGTCCACGGACGTCGAGGCGGCGGCGTACAAGGCGACCAAGGCGACGATCGAGGCGATCGGCGGCTCGGGCACGATCGTGCACCTGACCGGCAACAACGTCGACTCGAACACCCAGCGCCGGATCGCCGGCGTGAAGAAGGCGATCGCGGAGACCAACGGCAAGGTCACCGAGCTGCCGGTGATCACCGACATCGACAAGGACCTGCAGACCGCGCAGAAGGCGGTCGCCGACCTGCTTGCCTCGAAGGGCAAGGAGATCAAGGGCATCGTCACCACCGCCTACAACCCGGCCGTCGCCGCGGCTGACGGGGTTGCCAGCAGCAAGCTTCCGATCAAGGTGGTGGCGATCGACGACGACGCCAAGATCCTGTCCGGGATCAAGTCCGGCGGCGTCGCCGCGACGGTCACCCAGAACCCGGTCGGCCAGGCGTACGTCGGCGGCTGGCTGCTCGCCCTGCTCGGCTCCAAGCAGTGCACGATGAAGACGCCCGGCGTGATCGTCGACTCCGGTTCGTTCGTCGTCACCAAGGCCAACGTCGACACCTACGACGCCGAGCGCAAGGCCAAGACGACCGAGCTGCAGAAGGACTTCGCGGCCCAGCTGAGCTGCAAGTGACCGGAGCGCACATCTTGCCCAAGACAACGATCAGCCGCGCCGAGGCCTTCCTGGTGGACCTCGAGGTGGAGACCGTCCGGACCGACGCGGTGCAGGCCTTCCTCAAGCAGGAGACAGTCTTCGTCGAGCTGGAGACCACCGACGGGTACGTCGGGCTCGGCTACTCCTACACGATCGGCAACGGTGGTACGTCGATCCTCGCGATGCTGCGGGACCACCTGCTGCCGCGGCTGATCGGGGCCGACGCCCGCAACGTGGAGGCGATCTGGTTCGACCTGTTCGCCTCCACCCGGGCGACCACGGTCGGAGCGATCACCTCGCTCGCGCTGGCCTCCGTCGACACCGCCCTGTGGGATCTGCGCTGCCGCCGGGCCGACGAGCCGCTCTGGCGTCTTGCGGGCGGGTTCCGCCAACGGGTCCCGCTGTACGACACCGAGGGCGGTTGGTTGCACCTGACAACGGACCAGCTCGTCGCCGGTGCGCTCGAGTCGCAGAAGGCCGGCTGGCCCGGGGTGAAGCTCAAGGTGGGCAAGCCGCGCGTCCACGAGGACCTCGAGCGGCTGTCGGCGGTACGGGATGCTGTCGGGCCGGCCCTCGACATCATGGTCGACGCCAACCAGTCGATGACGTACGCCGAGGCGAAACGCCGCGCGCGGGCCTTCGAGCCGCTCGACCTGAGCTGGTTCGAGGAGCCGTTGCCGGCCGACGACCTGACCGGGCACGTCCGGCTGGCCGAGTCGACCTCGATCCCGATCGCGGTCGGCGAGTCGATGTACTCGATCTCGCAGTTCCGCGAGTACGTCGCCGCGGGCGCGGCCGGCATCGTCCAGGTCGACGTCGCCCGGATCGGCGGCATCACCCCGTGGCTGAAGGTGGCACACCTGGCCGAGACCTTCAACCTCGAGGTCTGCCCGCACTTCCTGATGGAGCTCCACGTGAGCCTGACTGCGGCGGTACCGAACGGCCGGTACGTCGAACACATCCCGCAGTTGCGGGCGATCACGAAGACCGAGATGGAGATCGCCGACGGGCATGCCGTCGCGCCGGACGAGCCGGGGCTCGGGATCGACTGGGACCGCGACGCGATCGACGACCGGCGGGTCTCGTGAGCGCACCCGTCTCGGAGACAGCCACCGCGGCCCTGCAGGAACCGGACGCGCCCGTCGAGCAACCGCGCGGAGGTCGTACTCCGTGGTGGGCGAACCAGCGGATCGGCCTGCTGATCCTGGTCGTGGCGCTGTCCGCCCTGTTCGGGATCCTGCGCCCGGCGTTCTTCAACCAGCAGCTCGTCGTCTTCCCGCTGCTGCGTGACATCGCGATGTTCACCGTCGTCGGCCTGGCCCAGATGTGCGTGCTGTCGATCGGCCACATGAACCTCGCCGTCGGCCGGATGGCGGCCTTCTCGATGATGATCACCGGCATCTCGTACGACCTGTGGCACTTCAGCCTGTACGCCGGACTGCTGGTCGGCCTGGTCGCCGGGGCTGCGATCGGCGCGCTCGCGGGCTGGGTCATCGCCAAGACCGGCGTGAACTCCTTCGTCGTCACGCTCGCACTCGACTTCCTGCTGCTCGGGTTGATCCCCCTCGTCTACACCGGGCTGACCGACAACGCCGCCTTCGTCACCAAGCCGCCGGGGATGCGCGAGCTGCGCAACTACTCCCTGGCGGACGTCTGCATCGGCAACGTCTGCGGATCGCCCGCGGTACCGCAGCTGGCGATGTTCGCCGTGATCGCGATGATCGTGGTCGGCTGGATCTACAGCCGCACCAAGCTCGGCCGTGAGCTGTTGATGACCGGTACGTCGGTGAAGGCGGCCGAACTGTCGGGCATCCCGACCGCCCGCCGGGTGATCACCGCGCATGCGATGTCGGGCTGCCTGGCGGCGCTGGCGGGCTTCATGCTCGCGGTGAGCACCGGATCGATCAAGGCGACGATCGGTGAGGAGTTCATGCTGCCGTCGTTCCTCGGACCGATCCTCGGCGGGACGTTGCTGGCGGGCGGGTTCATCTCCATCTGGGGGACGTTGCTCGGTACCGCGCTGACGACCGTGATCCGGAAAGGCCTTGATCTCTTGGGGGTTGGACTGGAGAGCCTGAACATCTATCTCGGGCTGATCCTGCTCGTCGCCTTGTCGACCGACCGGTTCCGAACAGTGCTGTCCGACCGGCAGGGGGTGAAGGAACGATGAAGTCGCTGCTGAGATTCGCGCGGACGACCGAGATGACCTTGCTGGTCATCGGCGTGGTGTTCTTTGTCTTCCTGGTGATCGCCTCGCAGGGTGATCTGCTCGAGGCGAATTCACTGCGAGTGCTCCTTCAGTTCCTTGCGGTGCCGGTCCTGATCGGATTGGCTCAGATGGTGGTCTTAGCCGTGGGTCAACTCAACCTCGCCGTCGGTGCCGTCGGCGGGTTCGCCGCGTGCGCGATGGGCGTGCTGATGGCCGACCACGGTGTGCCCGTCCCGCTCGCGCTGCTGATCGGCTTCCTGCTCGCAGCGCTGGCCGGCCTGGCGAACGGCCTGCTCGTGGTGCTCACCCGGATCAACGGGTTCATCGTCACGCTGGCCACGATGACCGTGCTGCTCGGCGTCCAGTACCGGCTGGTCGGCACGCGCACCGTCGACGCGTATCCCCAAGGCCTGAAGAGCTTCGGCTCGTACGCCGTGTTCGGGGTGCTCCCGTTGATCTTCCTGGTCGCGTTGGTGGTGGCCGGACTGCTCGCGCTGATGTTGCGCCGGACGGTACCGGGGCGGCAACTGCTCGCCTCGGGCGGAAACCCCATCGCCGCAAGGCTTTCCGGGATCTCCAACGACCGGTCGGTGATCATCGCGCACACGCTGTCGGGCGCCATCCTCGGCGTCGCGGCGATCCTGACCATCGCGTCGTCGCCCGGCGTGAACAAGAGCATCGGTGGCGACTGGCTGCTGCCGAGCTTCGCCGCGCCGATCATCGGTGGCGCCCTGCTGACCGGTGGCTCGGCCGTCGTGCTCGGTACCGTGCTCGCCGCCTTCATCGTGCGGTTCGTCGACACGGCCCGGGCCGAGTTCTCGCTCGAACCGAGCTGGGTGAACTTCGTCGTCGGCACCGTCGTACTGGGCTCGGTGGTGCTCGGCCAGGTCCGAACCCGTAGGCAAGAGCGAAGAACCGTCGTCAAAGCGCCGGACGCGGCTGTCGCCGGAGGTGTCTCATGACGCTCTTCGAAGCCTCTGAGGTGGACAAACTGTTCCCGGGTGTCCGGGCGCTCGACGGCGTGACGCTGAAGCTTGAAGCGGGCTCGGTGCATGCGCTGCTGGGTGAGAACGGCGCCGGCAAGTCGACGCTGATCAAAGTGATCACCGGGCTCTACAAGCCGGACGGCGGGCGGCTCCTGCTCGACGGGCAAGAGGTGGCCTTCGGATCGCCGCACGAGTCGGCGTCGGCCGGGATCGGCGTGGTGCACCAGGAGCGAAACCTGATCCCGGGCTTCACGGTCGGGGAGAACATCCTGCTCCAGAAGCTGCCGACCTCCCGCGGACTGGTGGACCGCGGCCGGATCCGGTCCGAGGCTTCGCGCTGGCTGGCGGAGCTGGACCTCGACCTCGACCCGGACCTGCCGGTGACGGAGTTGTCGGTCGCGCAGGCGCAGCTGGTCGAGATCGCGAAGGCGCTCTCGGTGGAGAGCCGGGTGCTGCTGCTCGACGAGCCGACCGCGTCGATCACGCCGAACGAGGCCGAGCGGCTCTTCCGGGTGGTCGAGAAGCTGAAGAACGACGGACGGTCGGTGCTGTTCGTCAGCCACAAGCTCGAAGAGGTCTTCCAGATCTGCGACACGGTGACCGTGCTGCGCGACGGTTCGTCGGTGCTCGAGTCGGGCGCCCTGTCGGACCTGACGCGTGACCAGGTCGTCGACCTGATGGTCGGTCGAGTGCACGAGGCGCTCACGCTGCCGCCGCGTACTGTCCCCGAGGCGGCACCTCTGCTGGAGCTCTCAGGAGTCGGTACTGCGACCGGCCACGTGAATGTGGATCTGTCCGTCCGGCCGGGTGAGATCGTCGGGCTCTACGGACTCGTCGGCGCCGGCCGGAGCGAGCTGGCCAAGGCGTTGCTCGGGCTGGACCGGATCACGGCGGGCGAAGTACGGGTGCGTGGTGAGGCGGTGCGGATCCGGAATGTCCGGGACGCGCTGAAGAACCACAAGATCGGATACGTCACCGAGAACCGCAAGGAGGAGGGCGTCTTCCTCGAGCAGTCGGTGAGCCGCAACATCGCGGTCACCGTCTGGGACCGGTTGCTGAAGCGGCTGGGCCGGATCCCGGGGCTGTCGTACGTCCCGAAGAAGGCGGAATCGGCGCTGGTCGCCGACTACGTCGAGCAGCTCGGGATCCGGATCGCGTCGGCGGAGCAAATGGCCGGCACGCTCTCGGGCGGCAATCAGCAGAAGGTGTCGCTGGCCAAGTGGCTGGCGGCGAAGACAGAGATCCTGATCATCGACGAGCCGACCGTCGGCATCGACGTGCGGACCAAGGACGCCTTCCACACGCTGATCTGGGATCTCGCGGCCAACGGGCTGGCGATCCTGCTGATCACCTCGGACCTGCCGGAGATGATCACGCTGGCCGACCGGGTGGTCGTGATGCGGGACTTCCAGGTCCGCGGCGAGGTGCCGAACGACCACGACTACGACACGATGAGCCAGCAGGTCATCCGCCTCATCCACGCGGAAGGAACCAAAGCAGCATGAGCGGAAGAGTCGATGCGCATCATCACATCTGGGATCTGAGTGTTCGGGAGCAGACCTGGATGGTCGGGCCGGAGCTGGACCCGGTCCGGCGCAACTACTCGATCGACGACCTGGCGCCGTTGGCGGCCGCGGCCGGCGTGACGTCGACGGTGATGGTGCAGACCGTCGGCGCGGCGGCCGAGACGCCGGAGTTCCTGGAAGTTGCTGCTAGCAACGACTTGGTGGCCGGTGTCGTTGGCTGGGTGGACCTCACCGCGGCTGATGTCGCGGATGCCCTGGCGGGGCTGAAGCAACGGCCGGACGGCGAGTGGCTGAAGGGTATCCGGCACCAGGTGCACGATGAGCCGGATGTTCGGTGGCTGTGCCGCGACGACGTACGGGCTGGTCTTACAGCGGTCGCCGATGCCGGTCTGGTCTATGACCTGCTGACCAAGACTCCGCACCTCCCTGCCGCTGTGGAGACTGTGCAGGCGCTTCCGCAGCTGTCGTTCGTCGTCGATCACATCTCGAAGCCGGTCATCGGCGGCGACCTGGAGCCCTGGGCCACCGGCATCCGCGCCTTGGCAGCCCAACCCAACGTCACCTGCAAACTCTCGGGCATGGTCACGGAGGCGTCCTGGACCGACTGGAAGGTCTCCGACCTCCAGCCTTACGTCGACGTAGTCCTCGACGCCTTCGGCCCCGACCGAGTCATGTTCGGCTCCGACTGGCCCGTCTGCCTCCTCGCCGCATCGTATGCGGAGGTAGTCCAAGCCGCAGAAGACCTGACCTCCACCCTCACCACCACCGAACGCAACGCCATCTTCGCCACCACCGCCCGCCGCACCTACAACCTCACCTGACGGCGCCCCTCCCCAACCCCGCCCAGCCGGGCTGTCCCCACCCGGCCTTTGGTTGCTGGCGGCAACGGTGCCCGCCAGTGCACGCATAACTCCCCAAGGCCAGCGATTGCCCCGGTCGCGTCGGTGCTGTTCGCGAGGGTTATGCGTGCGCGGCGGTCCGCCCACCCGACTGCGGCGCGGGGCGACGGCTGTGCCCGCCGGCGACAAACGGCGCTCACTGCCTGGTTTTGGTGCCGCTGGCGTGATGCTTCATGCCAGCGGCCCGAGAACCTGCCAGCGGGCGGGCGAACCGGCGCTAGGGGAGGCGGATGAAGTCTTCGGTTGCCTTGGTGGTGACGGCTGACAGGGCCGCGGCGTCTTGGGGGCGGCCGCCGGTGGTGGTTTCGAAGAGGGGGTGGGGGTTGGTGTCCAGGGAGACGAAGCGGTCGATGACCAGGCGCGGGCCGCGGGTGGGGTCTGTGTAGGTGTAGGTGAGGGTCTGGTGGTGGAAGACCATCCCCTGGTAGTTCGCGTTGGTGGCTCGGGTGCTGCCGGTGACGCGGGAGATCAGGTGGAAGTCCGCGACGGACGCCTTGATCACGGCGTACCGGTTGTCGGCGGTCGCCTTGAGGAGTTGGTCCTTCTCGGTGGCGTCGACCCGCAGGTTCCACAAGCCGTTGGGGCTGGTGAACTTGGCCTCCAACGGCGACAGCTTCACCTTCTTCCAGCCCGTCGGAGCCCAGATGCCGATGTAGGCCTCGACCGTCGAATCACCCCAGCTCTGATGCTGGTACCGCACCTGTGCCGCCTTCAACGCCGGCACCTTGTCGACCGGCTTCTGGTGAGTAGCCGCAGACTTCTTCACAGCCGAGGCCCCGCCGACCCCGCTCCAGGCACCATCGGACGAAGAATGCGAGTGAGCCACGGCAGCCGTGGCCAGACCGCCGGTAGCAAGGACGGCGACAGCTACGCCGATCACGGTTGCGCGGGTGAGCATGCCCCATTGGACGCCGACCCAATGCGAGAAGTTCAGTCCCGCGGGAACTCCACCCGGACGCCGAGCAGCCGTACCGGCCGGCGCAGCTCGAACTTCTCCAGCAACACGAGCGCCGCCGCGGCGACCACCTCCGGATCCTGGGTGATCTCCGGTAGCTTTCGGCTCTTGATCGGAGTGAAGAACGACGTGAACCGCACCTTCACCGCGATCCGCTGAACGCTCCGCCCCTCGGCGACCACCTCACGAGTGACAGTCAGAGCGATCCGCCGCAGCTCTCGCGCGACCTCCTCGGCCGTGGCGAGATCGGTCGCGAACGTCTCCTCATGACTACGCGACACCGGTTCGCGCGGTACGTCGGTCACCTCGGTGTCCCCGAGCCCGCGCCCGAGCGCCAGGTACCACGTGCCCATCTTCGGCCCGAACCGCTTAGTCAGCACGTCAACGTCCGCCGCCGCGAGGTCGGCGACCGTGAAAAGCCCTAATTCGTTGAGGTTCTGCGACATCCGGCTGCCGATACCCCACAGCTCACGGACCGGCCGATGAGCCATCACCTCGACCCAGTTGGCCGCGGTCAGCCGGTAGACACCCTCACCGCTTCCGCTGTCCTGCTTGCCGAATCCGGTTGCGAGCTTGGCCCGCACCTTGTTGTCGCCGATCCCGATCGAACACGACAACCCGGTCCGTTCCAGGACAGCGGCGCGTAACTCGGCCGCCAGCGCTTCAGGGTCATCCGTCGACGCACCGACGAAGCACTCGTCCCAGCCCCAGACCTCCACGATCACCGGGAACGACCGCAGCGTGTCCATCACCTCGGCCGAGGCCGCGTCGTACGTGGCCGGATCGGTCGGCAGAAAGACCGCGTCCGGACACTTCTTGAAAGCGGCCCGCAACGGCATCCCCGAATGCACGCCGAACTTGCGTGCCTCGTACGACGCGGTGGCGACCACCTGGCGTGCCTGGGTCGGATCACCCGATCCGCCGACCACGACCGGCAGCCCGCGCAGCTCAGGGCGACGGCGGATCTCCACCGCAGCGATGAACTGGTCCATGTCGACGTGCAGCAACCACCAGCCAGGTGAGGTGCTCATACCCCAGAGGTATCACAGACGGCAGAACAGGTCTTGGACTACGGAGCGCGACCAACGGAGGCTGGAGAGGACAGAAAGGAACGCAGATGAAGGTATTTCTGACCGGCGGTTCCGGCTACATCGGCCGCGCGACGATCGAGGCACTGCTCCGGCACGGCCACGAGGTGACCTCGCTGGCCCGCAGCG
This sequence comes from Kribbella sp. NBC_00382, assembly GCF_036067295.1. Taxonomy (NCBI): domain Bacteria; kingdom Bacillati; phylum Actinomycetota; class Actinomycetes; order Propionibacteriales; family Kribbellaceae; genus Kribbella; species Kribbella sp. NBC_00382. The sequence continues at coordinate 2,082,870 of NZ_CP107954.1, read as the reverse complement.
ACCGAGCGGTCGAGACAGTCACCGCCCTCGGCGCCAAGGCGGTCGTCGGCGAGCTGACGGACCTCGCCGTACTCCGTACCGCCGCCGCGGCCGCGGATGGGGTCATTCACCTCGGCGCCGTCAACAGCCCTGAGGCAGCCACCATCGACCTGGCCGCGGCCGAGGCGATGCTCGAGGGGCTCGACGGGCGTGGAGCGTACGTCCATACCGGTGGAGTCTGGGTGTACGGCGATACCGATGGCGTGATCGACGAGACGGCGGAGATGAACCCGCCGGCCATCACCGCCTGGCGGTTGGACAACGAGTCGCGCGTGCTCGCGACGGCGGCGAGCGGATCGCGGCCGGTGCTGGTGATGCCCGGGCTGGTCTACGGGCGGTCGGCGGGGTTGATCGAGGCGTTCTTCGTCGAGCCTGCGCGCGCGACCGGCGCAGTACCGGTGATCGATGACGGGGTGAACCACACGACGCTCGTCCATGTCGAGGACATCGCCGAGCTGTATGTGCTTGCGCTTGATGCACCAGCTGGAGCTCTGTATCTGGGAGTTGCGCAGAGCGTGCCGTTCAAGGAGCTGGCTCCGGCGTTGGCCGAGGCGGCCGGACGGCCGGGACGCTTCGAGCAGTTGACCGCGGCAGAGGCGGCCGAGCGGATGGGCCCGATCGCCGAGGCGTACGTCCTCGATCAGCGGATGACCGGTGACCGCGCCAAGCGTGAACTCGGCTGGACGCCGAAGCACCTGGACGCAGTGGCCGACCTCGCCAAGGGCCGCTAGAGCTCCTTGCGCATCTCCTGCGTGACGACGACATAGCCGAGGGAGTCGTACAGGCTGGTGGCGATGCTGTTGCTGCCGAAGACGTTCAGGGCGAGGTGGGTGTAGCCGCGGCGGCGGCACTCCTCCTCGCCGGCCAGCATGATCGCCCGGCCGTATCCCTTGCCGCGCTGCTCCGCGAGTACCTCGACCAGGTAGATGAACGGGGTCTTCTTCAGGGTGCTGATCCACAGGCTGCCGACCGGCTCGCCGTCGTGGCAGGCCAGCCAGACCAGCTGGTTCTCGGTCTCCAGGCCTTTGGGGAGCAGAGCGCCGAACTCCTGATAGGCGGTCTCCAGCGCGGTCGCGGGATCGAGGTCGCGGGCGGGGCCGATCTCTTCCGCGTAGCCCTCGCAGCCGCGCGTCACCCAGCCGTCGTACTCGTCGGCGGTCGGCGTCCGGAGAGCGATGGACGGTGTGCTCATCTGGCGAAGATACCGCCGTGGCAGGTCGCCGCATCGAGAACGGACACCCCGGCGGCCATCGCTCAAGGTCACCAGGCGGTGACCCTGGGTGCGGTAGCCTCGCGCGGGATAGTTGCCACCGGCTTCTGTCTGGTGCGGGGCCGCCGCTGCGCCGTCGGGAGCCGGCGAACCTCCAGGAGGATGTGTGCGCTTCGAACCCGCACGGACGACGGCCATCGGGGTCTTGAGTCTCGCGGTGCTGACCGGGCTCGGCCAGTTGCCGCAGTCCGTCGCCGGACCGGCTCCGGCCGACGGTGATGCCCCCAGCGGACCGGCCGCGGTCAAGGCCGGACCGGACGAACTACCCAACGCTCTCGAGGACAAGCGCCGCGACCTGCGCGAACGTGCCTTGACCAACGTGCTGAACGGCTCGGCGAAGGTTGAGCAGCGCGGCGCCAGCAAGGTGGTCAGGGTTGGCCGGCAGGTCGACGTACCGGCGACCAGTGGTCAGGACAAGCTCGCGGCCAAGCGCAAGGACCAGTACGTCGAGTTGGCGCGCGAGAAGACGGACAAGATCTTCGTGATCCTGGCCGAGTTCGGCAACAAGCGGCACCCGGACTTCCCGGACAAGGACACCGACCCGAACACGGACGGGCCGGCCACCTTCGACGGGCCACTGCACAACGCGATCCCCGCGCCTGACCGGAGTACCGACAACTCCACCGTCTGGCAGGCTGACTACTCACCCGATCACTATCGCCAGCTGTACTTCGGCAAAGGCGACTCGGTGAAGACGTACTACGAGAAGCAGTCGTCAGGCCGGTACAGCGTCGACGGGACCGTCTCGGACTGGGTGAAGGTGCCCTACAACGAGGCGCGGTACGGGCGCAGCAACGGCGTCCCCTGCGACGACAACATCTGCGGCAACACCTGGAACCTGATCAGCGACGCCGTCGGGCAGTGGGTCAAGGGCCAGGAGGCGACCGGCAAGACCGACGCGCAGATCAAGGCGACGCTGGCGTCGTACGACCAGTGGGACCGCTACGACTACGACGGTGACGGCAACTTCAACGAGCCGGACGGCTACATCGACCACTTCCAGATCGTGCACGCCGGCGGCGACCAGGCCGACGGTGACCCGCGCCAGGGCGAGGACGCGATCTGGTCGCACCGCTGGTACGCGTTCAGCAACCACACCAACGGGCCGTCGGCGAACAAGCTCGGCGGTACCCAGATCGGCAGCACCGGGCTGTGGGTCGGCGACTACACGATCCAGCCGGAGAACGGCGGGCTGAGCGTCTTCGCGCACGAGTACGGTCACGACCTGGGCCTGCCGGACCACTACGACACCTCCGGCAAGCCGAGTCAGAACCCGGTGAACTGGTGGAGCGTGATGTCGCAGTCCCGCTCGGGTTCCAAGGGCGACGTCGGCATCGGGCTGAAGCCGCAGGACCTCGGTACCTGGGACAAGCTGCAGCTCGGCTGGCTCGACTACGAGACGGTGAAGGCCGGGCAGACCAAGACGGTCGACCTCGGGCCGCACGAGTACAACTCGAAACGAGCCCAGGGCGTTGTCGTCGTACTGCCGAAGAAGAAGGTGACGACGCAGCTGGTCAAGCCTGTCACCGGTGCCAAGTCGTGGTGGAGCGGTACGGGCGACAAGCTGTCGAACACGCTGACCCGCAAGGTCACTCTCCCGGCGGGCAAGGCGTCGCTCGACTTCCAGGCCAACTGGAAGATCGAGGACTGTGGCGCGGACGCGTGCGACTACGCGTACGTCGAGGTGAACGACGGCTCGGGCTGGAAGGCAATCCCGGGCAGCATCACCAAGGCGGCCGAGGCGAACGGGATCGACGGGGACAGCAAGGGCTGGCAGCCGGCGTCGTTCGACCTGTCCGCCTTTGCGGGGAAGACGATCGACCTGCGATTCCGGTACGCGACGGACGCCGCGACCCACGAGCTGGGCTTCTTCGCCGACGACATCAAGCTGACGGCGGGCGGCAAGACGCTGCTGGCCGACGGCGCGGAGGGTGGCGCGAACGGGTGGACCGCGGTCGGGTTCGAGCCGTCCGGGGAGTCGGTGACGCGGGACTTCGACAACTACTACCTGGCGTCGAACTACACCTACAACTCGTTCAACCGGTACCTTCAGTACGGCCCGTACAACTTCGTCGGAGCGCCGCGGCCGAACTGGGTCGAGCACTACCCGTACCAGGACGGGCTGCTGGTGTCGTACTGGGACACCTCGCAGAACAACAACGAGACGGCCGTGCACCCCGGCGAGGGGCAGTGGCTGCCGATCGACGCGAACCCGGAACCGCGGGTGCGGCTGGACGGCGCGTACTGGCGGAGCACGATCCAGAGCTACGACTCGACCTTCGGGTTGCAGAAGTCGGACTCGTTCACCCTCACCGTGGCCGGCAAGAAGAACTACGTGCGGGGCGCGGACGCAGTACCGGCCTTCGACGACCGGAAGGATTTCTGGACCTCGAAGATCCCGTCGTACGGCGTGAAGGTGCCGCATGCCGGGGTGACGATCCGGGTGATGAGCCAGCTCGGCACCTCGATGCGGATCGTGATCGCGAAGTAGTCCACGTTTGAACCTGGGTACCTGGTCGGGGCCGGCGGCTATGCAGACAGCCGTGCGGAACCCGACCAGGTACGAGGTGTCTGTGATGGCTGAGCAGCAACTCTGGAACCGCCGGTGAGGCGCAAGCCGCCCGCCGGGGCGGTCACCAAGGCGCCGGAAGGTCTGCCTTCCGCGATGATCGAGAACTGGGAATGGCAGGACCACGCCGCCTGTCAGGGCGTGAATCCCGAGCTGTTCTTCGCCGCCGAGTCTGAACGCGGCCTGCGAAAACGCGCCCGCGAACTGGTCGCCAAGTCACTCTGCGGCACCTGCCCGGTCCGCCGCGAATGCGCCGACCACGCCGCCGTCGTCGGCGAGATGTACGGCGTCTGGGGCGGCATCACCGAGGAAGAACGCGAACCCGCCTTCCACGGCCGCCGCCACTAACCCTCAGTCGAACAACTCGTCGAAGATTTCTTAGGAACCACCCGGACGGCTGAGCCGGTCGAGTCCACCAACTCCTTGCTCGGTCAGATGCTCCCGCCCGGCAGGCGGTTCGTAGGCCTCCGGCCAGAAATCGGTGACCCGGACGATCAGCCCATCGGCGAGCTCGAGGTACACGAGCCCGACCATCTCCTCTTCACCGACGGTGAAGTTCATCGATCCGGCGGCGCTCTGCCCGTCGACGATCAGCCGACTCACGCTGAGTTGCCAGTCGCCAGGATATTCACGGTTGAAGCGCACCAGCCGATCGCGCCCGGTGATCCGCTCCGCGGTCTGCGGCAGCTCGTAGACGACGTCGTCGGCGAGCACCGCGCCAAAGGCGTCCCAGTCATGGGCGGCCATCGTGTCGAAGTACCGCCGGACTGCCTCCCGGCTCTGCTCGGTATCAGTCATGTCGGCGACGGTAGTGGCCGCCGCCGACAGTTCTCGACGGACTAGCTGAACTTGCTGATGAAGTTGGCGAGGATGGGGCCGGCTGCCTTGCCGCCGGAGATGCCGCCTTCGACGATGACGGCAAAGGCCACGTCGCCTCGGTAGCCGACCATCCAGCCGTTGGTGATGACCTTGCCGTTGGCTACTACTTCGGCGGTACCGGTCTTGGCGGCGGCTGCGCCGTACGGGGCCAGCGCGTGCGCGGTGCCGCCGGTGACGGTGGTGCGCATGAAGGTGCGGAGGGCGGCAACGGTTGCTGCAGGCAACGGACTGGCGGCGGCGCCGGCCGGGTCCTTGCCCGGGACGAGCACCGGCTTGAGCGCAGTACCGTGCTGGACCGCACCTGCGACCACTGCCATCGCCAGCGGGCTGGCCGTGACGGTGCCCTGGCCGATCATCGAGGCCGCCTCGGCGACGTCGTCCTTCGGAGCCGGTACCTCACCGCCGTACGCCGGAACCGAGAGCTTGAGGTCCTGGCCGATACCGAACATCGCCGCGGCCTTCGTCATCCCGTCGGACTTGAGCCGGGCGTGCTGGGAGATGAACGCGGTGTTGCAGGACTGGTTGAACGCCTTCTGCATCGGGCCCGCGCCGTACGCCGCCAGGCCGTCGTAGTTCTTGAACGTCTTGCCGAACACGTTGATCGTGTTCGTGCACGGCAGCGGGGTGTTGACGGTCAGCCCGCTCCCGAGCAGCGCGGCCGAGGTGACGATCTTGAACGTCGAGCCGGGCGCGTATCGGCCGAGGAAGGCGCGGTTGTAGTTGGTCAGGGTCGGACCGTTCGCCGCGGCGAGGATCTGCCCGGTCGACGGTTGGATCGCGACCAGTGAGGCCGGCAGTTTGCTTGTCGCCAGCGCTGCCTCGGCGAAGCGCTGCAGCTTCGGGTCGAGGGTGGTCTTCACCGGCGTACCGGCCTTGCCCTGCTGGGAGAAGACGGTCTTGATGGTCAGCTTGGACTTGCCGTCGCGCAAGGTGACGGTGCCACCCGGCGTACCGGCGAGCTGTTGCTGGTACGAGTACTGCAGGCCCGTCGTACCGACCTGGTCGACGGCCGACGCGGTCGGGCCGGCGTTCTTCAGCGTCTCGGCGGTCGCCGTCTTCATCGTGCCGAGCAGTGAGCGGGCGAAGGTCGGGCTCTCCGCGAGCGACTGCGTGCCGCCCATCGTGAGCACGCCCGGCAGCTTGCCGAAGGTCGGCGCGAGCGCCTGCCACTCCTCCGACCGGATCGTGATCGCGTCCACGAACTGACCAGCCGGTGCGGCGACCGCGCGGGCCTTCAGCTTGGCGCCGTCGACGTCGAGCTTGGCCTTGAAGGCCGCGTACGTCGCCGCGGTCGCGACGTTGCCGGAGGCAACTCCGACGATGACGACCTGGCGGTTCGCGGTCAGCGGCTGGCCGTTGCGGTCGAGGATCGATGCGCGGGCCGGCAGCGCGCGGACGCGCTTCAGGTAGTTCGACGCGCCGAGCCCCGGGTAGATGGTGTCGCCGGAGGCCTTGATCTTCCAGGCGTCACCGGTCTTCACAGCGGCCGCGGTGCTCGTCCACTTCATCGTGCCGATTCCGCGCAGGATCGCCTCGACGGCGAGATCCTGGGTGCAGTTGTTGTCGTCCGAGCACTTCGGGTCGCCCTGTGGCGCCACGGTGACCGACTGCGCGACCAGCGCGGAGTCGACCTCGTCCAGCCGCTTCCCGAACGTGGCCGGGGTATCGGTCAGCGCGGCCGCCTCGTCGGGCTTGCCGTCCGGCGCCCACGCCTTGACCCAGGCGGCGGCGAAGTTCTTGACGACCTCCGCGGAGGCCTGCTTCTCGTTGTTGGGGTCTGGCTTGCCTCCGCTGCCCGACTTGCTGTCGGTACAACCAGCGGTGACGAGGACGGCACTCAGACAGACGACGGCAGCAGTTCGCTTCACGTTCTCAACTCTCGCACGGCGACGGGTACACACCTGGAACAGTCTTCGGCGTGTGGCCAGCCTGCCACGAGAGGGAAAATACTCAGTGGGCGCCGGCCATACCCTCGTACGACGCATAGCTGCCGCGAGTAGTTGGCTCCTGGCGTCAGCCGAGTTGAATGATGGCGAAGCGGGCGCCTTCGGGGTCGGTCAGGACGGCCAGCCGGCCGAAGTCGGTTTCGAGTGGCTCGCCGAGGATTTCCCCGCCTGCTGCGATGGCCTGCTCGACCGTTCGGTCGGTACTAGCGGCAGCGAAGTACGGGAGCCAGTGCGGCGGCGTACCGGCGGGGAAGTCGGGGTGGAGCTCGCCGGTGCCCGCGACGGGCTTGTCGGCCGCGTACAGCGCGGCGTACCGGTTGTAACCGCCGATCTCCTCGGCCCGGTAGTCGAAGACGGCCGTGTAGAACTCCCGCGCCGTCTCGAAGTCCTCGCTCAGCGCCTCGCTCCAGACCAGCATGCCGGGATCGGTACTGCGCTCGGTGCCGATGTGGTCGGCGGCCTGCCACAGCCCGAAGATCGCGCCGTTCGGGTCGGCCGCGATCGCCATCCGGCCATGTTGTTCGACCTCACGGGTGAGCAGCGCGGTGCCCTCGTGCGCCGTCACCGCGTCGAGCGTGCGGTCGAGGTGGTCGGTGGCCAGGTAGGTGGTCCAGCGGCTCGGGAGATGCTCGGTGCCGGGCTGCTTGGGGCCGATACCGCCGACGTCCGAGCCGTCCAGCTTGCAGACTCGGTAGTCGCGGGTGGCCTGCCGCTCGCACTTCCAGCCGAACAAGCCGCAATAGAACCGGGCAGCGGCGTCCGCGTCATCGGCGGCGAGGTCCACCCAGTTCGGCGTACCAGGCGGCCACGGGACGCTCCGCTCGACCATGGGTCCTCCTGCCGGGAATGCGGTGTCCAGAACAGCCCCTTAACCTGCCAGGGACTACCGGCCACGTCGAGACGATCACCGGGAGTTCGGATAACGGTTCGATCAAGCCCCGGCGTATCCTGCACGATTGTGACCCGCCTAGCACTGCACAGCCGGCTGATCCCCGGTACCGAAGAGGCCTACGAGCTCGAGCACGCCCGCGTCTGGCCCGAACTGATCACCGTCATGAACCAGGCCGGCATCCACGACTGGAGCATCTGGCGCAGCGGCCGCGACCTGTTCCACCTGGTCGAGTGCGACGACTACGAAGCCGCCGTCGCCCAACTCGCCAACGACCCGGTAGACCGCCGCTGGCAAGACCACATGAGCCAATTCGTCGAAAGCTTCGCCCAGAACCCAGACGGCCTGGCCGGCCAATCCCTCCGCCACGTCTGGACCATGAGCGAACAAACCACCTAGTACGCCGGGTAGGTACTCCCCACGCGACCTCCGCAGTCCGCTCCTTCGTCACTCCCCGCTCCGGTCGCTCCCGCCCACCCTGCCCTCATACTCCTGCGTTGGGCGCTTGCGCGTGCTCCTTCGTCGCTCGCTTGGTGATGCGGGCTGGCGGGCATGGAGTTACTGCAGGTATCTCGCGCATCGTCGTGCTCGTGCTGCTACAAGGTCGAGAAGACGCTGCGGGAGTGGACTGCCAAGCGCCTGGATCTCTGGATTGGCCGCAGCAGCGGAGAAGGCATCGGGTACCGATCCGATGACCCTGTCGGCATGGTGACGAACGACCTCCTCAGGGAGTTGTAGCGCCCGCGCGAGATGGGGCCAGGGGCTGCCGCCCGGGTTGACGCGATAGTCGCCACCGAACTTCATGGCGAGGCGCAGTTTCTGTTCAGCGATGTCGTACGGCAAAGCTGAGGCGACGTCGTAGAACGGAGCCAGCCTCAGGTCGCGCCCGGACAGCAGTAGCGAGTAGTTCTTCGCATGTGCGTCGGTGCCGGCAATTACCCAGTTCCACACGAGGGCATCCAGGAAGTGACCGGTGGCTTCGAGGGCAGCGGCAGGCGACATGCTTCGGCGGAACAGATCGGCGATCTCGCGAGGACCGGGGCCGCCTTGATTCTGATACTTGTTCTCCGGGTGCACACTGAGCGCTTGGCATAGATCTTCTTGATGGGTGCGGATCTGCTCGTCACCCTGGATGGCGCGATCGTAGCGACGGACGACGATTGCACTCTGGTCTTCGAAGCGTTCGATCCAGGTCCGCACCGCGCGCAATCCCGCAGTACGCATCGCGGACAGGCAGAGGTGCTCGTTCAGGTCGTGATCGTCCAGACCGGTGATTGCCGGCTTGAGGATGTGTGAGGTGGCCAGCGCGCCCTGAGGTTGCCCCCACCGCTGTCCGTCGCGGAAGAGAGCGGTCTTTGCTTGCGCCCCTGCAAGGCTGAACCGTCCGGTCCCACCGGAACCCAGCCAGGCGGTGGCATCGGTCTTGAGATCTCGAAGCCGCTGGGCGACTTGGGCCTCGGTCAGCCATTCGATGTCAGCGAGCGTCGGCGAGTCGGCCCGAATCGCTTCCAGCCGATTCGGTGGAATCAGTCGTACAGCCCCTGGGCAGTCTTCGCCCAGCGGAGTCGAGAGGAGCGCAAAGGGTGACCTGGCTGATACCTGGAACTCACGCGCCCACCGATTCAGCACGGCGTCGTTGTCGGGCAGTAGCCCCCACAGCCATGGGCTGATCTGGCTGTCGGTGTGCAGCGCAAGCTGGAGTGACATCGAGACAGAGACCGGTGTCGCCGGCTCCTTGGTGATGTAGGAGGAGTCGTAGGCGAAGGCCAATGAACCTGTTGACGTGCGGCTCACCGTCCCGGCGACGTCCTTGCCCAGAAGTAAGAGGAGGTCAGGCATGGTTGTCGTCCTGGTTGTACTCGTCGAGCAGGGTGTCTAGTTCGCTGCGTACCGATGACGCCGGTGGGTCACCGATCCGGACTTCCAAGGTGATGCCGAGGGCCTCGATGACGGCCAGGATCCGGCCGAGTTCGACGGTGGGCTTACCTTTCTCGAACTCGATCAGCCATGCTCTCGAGACACCTGCGGCGTCGGCCAGGGCCGCCTGGGTCAAGTGCATCCTCTGGCGCTGGCCACGCACGGTCGCTCCAAGAGCTTGTGGGGTGTGGATCTCCACGCTCGGCTCCTCTGTCGACGTACGGCGACACACTTACTTTGTCAGCGTACGGCGACATTCGTGGAATGTAAACGTACGTCGACATCATCTGAATGTCGACGTACGGCGACATGTCTGTGGGGGGGTGGTAGGAATGCTGGATGGGTGGTGGCGCGGGGGCTGGTTGGCGGGTTAGCGGGGTTGGGTGGATGGATGGGGTTGCTCAGCTCGAGTGGGTTGTGGATGGGCGGGAAGGCGGGCGGCGGAGTCCGTTGGTGGTGGGGAGTGAGTTGTCGTTTGCCTTTGAGGGGGAGCGGCGGTGTGTTGGGTTCTGGCGGGCGGGGCGGCGGTTGGGGTGTTCTACGCGGACGGTGCTGGCGGCGGGTGGGCGTAGTGGGCAATGCGTTGACTGCCAGGGGATGGAGCGGGCCAACTCGGTTGCGGCGGATACTCGGTTGGATGATCCGCGGCCGTATCACGTGTATCTGGCGCATCACGGGAGCGTGATCAAGGTGGGGATCACGGCGGTGGAGCGGGGTGAGGCTCGGTTGCTGGAGCAGGGGGCGTTGGCTTCGACGATGATTTCGGTGGGGGCTCGGCGGGTGGAGATCCTGCTCGGGTCGACGCTGGGGCTGCCGGATCGGGTCAGTACTAGCCGGAAGAGGGCTGCACGACAGCAGCGGGGGAGCGCGGCGGAGCGTAGTACCGGGCTCTTGGGCGTGGTTGAGCAGACGGGCGAGTTGGATTGGCCTGAGGGGCAAGTGAGGTGTGAGCCGCGGGTCGGGGATCACGTCGCGCGCTACGGCCTTCCGGACGAGGGACTACATGCTGAGGTGGCGGTGGTTGAGCCGGTACCAGGTGGCGTGATCGTCGGGCAGATCGTGTGCGCGATCGGAGCCGACCTATACCTCGAGACGACGGCCGGGTTGCTCTTGCTCGATACCCACTTGCTGGCTGGTTGGACGCTTGGCCGGACTTCCGAAGCTGCCGAACTCGCCGTCCCGCTGGAGAAACTCGAGCCGGCGCCGCGGCGAGACGACCAAGAGGCGCTGTTCTGAGCAGGTGCGAGACTGGGCGCATGAGTGTCGAGATCCATCGTGCCGACGACCGGTTCCGGACGCAGAGCGACTGGCTGGACTCGCGGCACTCGTTCTCCTTCGGCCCGTACTACGATCCCGCCAACATCGGCTTCGGCCTGCTGATGGTTCACAACGACGAAGTAGTTGCTCCCGGCACCGGCTTCGACACGCATCCGCACCAGGACGTCGAGATCGTCACCTGGGTACTCCGGGGAGCCCTGCTCCACCAGGATTCCGAGGGCCACAGCGGCATCATCTACCCCGGCCTGGTCCAACGCATGAGCGCAGGCAGCGGCATCCAGCACTCCGAACGCAATGACGCCGAAGAGCCAGTCCGCTACGTGCAGATGTGGGTCCGCCCCGGCGAGTACGACCTCACCCCGTCGTACCAGCAAGCAGAAGTCAGCCCAGCCGGCGAGTTCATGCCGATCGCATCAGGCCTGCCGAAGCACGCAACCACCACGGCCATCACCATCAATCAACCCAGAGCCGGCCTCTCGGTCGCCCGCCTGGCTCCCGGCGACACGGTCCAACTACCGCAGGCGCCACAGGCGCATCTTTTCGTTGCTGATGGCAACATCACTCTGGAAGCCACCGGTGACCTCGGCCCGGCCGATGCGGCCCGCATCCACCAAGCCGATGGCCAACGCCTCACCGCCGGACCAGCCGGCGCCGAGCTCCTCCTGTGGGAGATGACCGACTAGTAGTAGCCCTTTTCGCCGTCCAGTAGTTCGCGGATGGTGTCGAGGTGGCCTACGTGGCGGGCGGTTTCCTCGAGCATGTGGAGGAGCATCCAGCGCAGCGTTGCCTGGGCGGCATTGAAGTCGGGGTGTTTGCCGGTGTCGTCGAGGGAGTGCGCGGCGACGATCTCGTTCGACTTCGCGCACTGGGCTTCGAAGTCGTCCAGGAGTTGGGAGAGCGGGATGCCGGGGACGAGCATGTCGGCGTCGTCGGGCTCCTCTTGGAACTGCGGGTTGTCAGCGTGCGACTCACCCAGGAACAGCACGTTGAACCAGCAGTGCTCGGTCCAGCGCATGTGTGAGACCAGGCCGGCCACCGTCATCAGCGGCGAGGTCGGTAGTACCGACCGCTGCTCGTCCGCCGCGGCGAGACCCTCGCACTTCCATCGGACCAGCGCCCGCTGCTGATCCAGCCAGCCGACCAGCAGGGTCCGTTCATCCGCCACGTACGGCGGTCGCTCCCGAGACATCGTCATACGGCCGGACGGTAGTGCCTCACCCTCGCGGCCGCACCACAATTAGCTGCGGATCCTGGGTTCGCAGAGGGTTCCGGCGTGGCGATCTGGGCGTTACAGTCCGGCCAGTCCGTTCCGCCTGCCGCCTTCGAGGTGGCGACCTGTCAGGGGTGATCGTTGTGAAGATGGTCAGGATTCTGTCCGCGTTGTGCCTGGTCGGCGCCGGTCTGGTCGCCAGTACCCAGTCGGCGTTCGCCGACGGAAGCTACTTTCTCCAATCGACGAACTCGGTGTACCCGAGTGGCTGGGGTAGCGCCGACGGGTCAGTCATTTTCACCGGGAAGCACAAGGTGTTTCAACAGGGCTACGCCCAGGACCACTGTGCCGGTGACGGCTCCGGTGACGGGTACGGCGTGTACGTCCGGTCGAGGGTGATCTGGGGGAACGGCGCGTACTCGGAGTGGTCGCCGTGGCAAGGGGACTCGTCCGGGTGTGCGGACCACGCCGAGGGCTCCGTCAGCTCCGGGTTCTCGAACCCGGACAAGAACGTCCTGCGGATGGAGGTCCAGTTGTGTCTGCGCGACGTCCAGCGCAACGACGTCATCAACTGCGACCTGGCCTCCTTCCGCAATCAGTTCATCTGAGTGGAGGGCGGTACCCAGAAAAAACGGGACTCCGGCCGCTCGGTGGGCGGTCGGAGTCCCTACCAGGGAGGTGCTCCGCCGTCCCCGGGGGGGATAGGGACGACGGAGATCGGGGGGTCAGCCGGTCGGGTTTCCGTTGTCGGAGCCGAGGGTGGCTTTGACCTGTTGCGACTTGCCGCCGCGGGTGAGGGTGATGGTCACCTCATCGCCCGGGCGGTGCGAACGGACCGCGGCGACCAACGCGTCCCCTGACGCGATCACCTTGCCGTCGATCGCGGTGACTACGTCACCGGTCTTCAGGCCGGCCTTGTCCGCCGCACCGCCGGACGTCACCTCGCCGATCGTCGCTCCTTGCTGGAACGCCGCGGAAGACTGCGCGTCGCCGACACCCACTCCGAGCCGTGCATGTGTGGCCTTGCCCTTGGCCACCAGCTCGTCGATGATCGGCTTGGCCTGGTCGATCGGGATTGCGAAGCCCAGGCCGATGTTGCCGCCTTCGGATTGTCCCGATCCTCCGGCGGTCTTGATCGCGCTGTTGATTCCGACCACTTGGCCGGCGAGGTCGATCAGTGCGCCGCCCGAGTTACCCGGGTTGATGGCGGCGTCTGTCTGGATTGCTGGGAAGACTGTCGTACTGTCCTGCTGCTCGTCGCCCGAGGTGACCGGCCGGTTGAGCGCGGAGACGATGCCGCTCGTCACGGTCGCCTCCAGCCCGAACGGCGAACCGATCGCGACGACGCCCTGGCCGACGCCGAGGGTGCCGCTCTTGCCGAGTACGGCCGGGGTGAGGTCCTTGGCGTTCGCCCGGATCACCGCGAGGTCGGTCAGCGGATCGGTACCCACGATCGTCGCGTCCAGCGTCCGGCCGTCGTTCAGCATCACCTGGATCTTGCCGCCGTTGCCGGCGCCCGCCACCACGTGGTTGTTGGTGACGATCAGGCCGTCCTTGCTGATCACGATGCCCGAGCCGGTGGCCGCGCCCTGGGAGGTCGCGACGCCGATCTTCACCACGCTCGGCAGCACCTTGGAGGCGGCGTTCTGCACCGAGCCGTCAGGTGCGGAGACCGGCGCCGCCTGGCTGCCGTTGAGCGGTGCCGTCACCGACGGCGCCGAAGTACTGGAGTCGTTGGTGGCCGAGTAGACGGCCGCGGCGCCAACACCGCCGGCGGCACCGACCAGCAACGCGGTGGCTGCCACCAGAGCCAGACCGCGCCGCTTCGGCGGCTTCGGGGGCTCGGAGTGGGCCGGTTGCGGGCCGAACGGCCAGTTCGGGCCCGGCGACGCCCCCTGATGCGTCCCGGCCATCCCGAACTGCCCGCCCTGTTGGTACGCAGCACCGCCACCGCCCGTGGGGTGCTGCCCTGGCCGCTGTTGCCCACCCTGCGGCGCGTACTGCTGCTGCTGATGCTGGCCGTAGCCACCCATCGGCAGCTGCTGTGTGCGCTCAGGTGAACCCGAGCCGTACGTCGGCATCCCAGGCTGCTGTGGTTGCTGCGCAGGCTGGTTTCCGAACGTCGAACCCTGCGCCGGAGTGTCGTCACCGGGCTGGTTCTGCGGCTGGGGCGGCTGGTTCTCGGTCATGGGTCAACCTTGGCGGCTGCACCTGAGAACCCGCTGAAGATCCGGTCAGAGCTACCGAAGAACTCCATGAAGATCCGCTGAAGAAACCTGGCCGGCGGCCGGAGTGAAGCTCTACCGGACCTAAATGAAAATCTAACGTGATGGAAGTAGACTTTTGGCTTCGAGGTGGCTACTGTTTCTCGTGTCGGCCGGGTAAGTGAGCAAGGTCGGCGGTAGACCGCAAGACGAACTGGCACTACGAAGATCACCGAGGAGAAGGAGAGGACGACATCACCAGGATCGCCCGCCGGGGCTGAGATTCGCCGGGCGGGTACCGCAGTCCCATCGTCGTACGGAGGTGGTTCTCGGTTACGCAGTCAGCGATCCCTGCTGGGTTCGGCCGGTACGGCGAAACAGCGGTAGCAGAGGCCGGCTCACGAGCTGGTAGTTGGTGAAAAGTCCAAACCCAGGGCCCCGGCGCACAGCGCCGGGGCCCTCGACACGGAGGTGGCATGACCCCAAGCCCGCAAGTGGAGCAGATTTTGAGCGAAGCAGACAGCCAGCCGTCAAACTTCGACGACGAGGACTACCCCGCCTACACGATGGGCCGGGCCGCCGAGATGCTCGGCACCACCCCGGGTTTCCTGAGAAGCCTGGATGAGGCGAAGCTGATCACGCCCCAGCGGTCCGAGGGCGGTCATCGCCGCTACTCCCGCTACCAGCTGCGCCTGGCCGCGCGGGCCCGCGAGCTGGTCGACAACGGCACCGCCCTCGAAGCGGCCTGCCGGATCATCATCCTCGAGGATCAGCTCGCCGACGCCTTACGGATCAACGCCGAACTCCGCGGCGACGACGAGCAGAGCTGACCGGTCGCCCTCTTAACTGCTTGCGATCAGCGGGACTGGGTCGCGGCGTGGGGGAGCCAGAGGGTGAACTGGGCTCCGGCGCCGGGGGCGTTGCGGGCGTAGATCATGCCGCCGTGTTGCTCGGCCGCGTGCTTGACGATCGCCAGGCCCAAGCCGGAGCCGGGGCGGCTGCGCGCTTCGCTGGAGCGGTAGAAGCGCTCGAAGACGTGCGGTAGGTCGGCGTCGGCGATACCCGGGCCGCTGTCGGTGATGGTCAGTACGCCGTCCAGCAGGCGAACGGTGACCCGCCCGAGTGGCTCGCCTTCCGGCGGCCGCGGTCCCGAGTCGTCGGGGATGCTGTACTTCGCGGCGTTGTCGAGCAGGTTGGTCACGGCTCGGCCGAGCAGCCGCTCGTCACCCCAGACCGGGAACGGCGACAGTTGCACGTCCCACTCGACGCCCGAGGCGCGGCGGCGGACCTTGATCAAGGCGTCCTCGACGACGTTCTGCATCTCGATCAACTCGGCGTCGCGGACCTGCGGGGTGTCGCGGGCCAGCTCGGTCAGGTCGCCGATCAGCGCGGTCAACTCGTCCATCTGGGCGCGGACGTCGTCGAGAAGTTGCTGCCGGTCCTCGGCTCTCAGGCCACCGCGCTTGTCCGCCTGGGCGAGCAGATCCAGGTTGGTACGAATGCTTGTCAACGGCGTCCGCAGCTCATGCCCAGCGTCCCCAACCAACCGCCGCTGCCGATCCTGCGATCGGGCAAGTGCAGCCAGCATCGCGTTGAACGCCACAGCCAGTCTGGTGATCTCGTCGGAACCCGTCACCGGAATCGGCCGCAGGTCCTCGGTCCGTGCGATCGTCTCCGCGGCTCCGGTCAACCGAGCCAACGGCCTGAGCCCGGACTGCGCGATCGCGTTCCCAGCCAACGCCGCCCCGATCACACCAAGGAGCCCGACAGCCCACAACACGATCCCGAGGTTGTGGAGGGTCTGGTCGATCGGCTTCAGCGACTGGGCCACGACCAGCGCGACCTTGACCTTGCTGTCGCGAATAGGAGCCGGTACGGCGACCACTCGGTAGTGCGGCGAGCTGGGCACACCGGCGGTGCGAAGACTCGGCTCGGTGCTCTGGGTCTTGGCGATGTTGAGTTCGTCCTCGCCCATCGGCGGCAGGTACGCGGTCGGCGCTCCCAGGGTGTCGCCGTTCTCGGTCAGCAGGCCCATCCGGATATCGCTCAGGCCCAGCGCGTCCGGCGGCACCTTCTGCATGATGTCGGGATCGGTGATGACCTGCTGCTGTGCGGCGAGCTGAGCACGCGAGATCAGGCTCTCGTCGAGGTTGTGGTACATCTGCTGGCGGACCGTGAAGTACGCCGAGATGCTGACGATCATCACCGCGAGACCGACCGTGACGGCGGCGAGCAGGGTCACGCGGGCATGCAGGCTCAGCTGATGCAGCTTCTCCTGCCACCAGCCCTGTGTGCGCGCGGCAGCGGCGGCCATCCGGTTCCCGTTGGCCGCAGGCTCCTCCAGAGCCGGTCCGGCCTCGGCCTCGGCCGCGCCAGCAGCCGGGGTCGGTCGGGGTGAGCCCTTTGGCGTAGAGCCGGCTGTATAGCCGGCCGGCCGGCGGTCCGGGCGGTTGTGGCTTGGGCCGAATTCGAGGGTTTCTTCGTCGGGGGTGCCGGCTACGTACTTCGGGAAGTCGTCGGGTGGGGGTTGGGTGGTCACGGTGGGGTGTCTCTCAGGACGTAGCCGATGCCTCGGACCGTGTGGATCAGGCGGGGTAGGCCGTCGACCTCGGTCTTGCGGCGGAGGTAGCCGATGTAGACCTCGAGCGAGTTCGCCGTGGTCGGGAAGTCGTAGCCCCAGACGGCGTCCAGGATCACCGCGCGTTCGAGCACCCGGCGCGGGTTGCGGATCAGCAGCTCCAGCAGGGAGAACTCGGTCCGGGTCAGCGGGATCGGGGTCTGGCCGCGGTGCACCTCGTGCGCATCGACGTCCACCACCAGATCGGCGTACTGGAGCACCTCACCGCGCGGGCCGCCCTCGCCCGGCGTCGTACTCCGGCGGAGCAGCGCCCGCAGTCTGGCGAGCAACTCCTCCAAGGCGAATGGCTTGGTCAAGTAGTCATCGCCACCCGCGTCCAGCCCGTCGACCCGGTCGGCCACCGCATCCCGCGCGGTCAGCACCAGGATCGGCACGTTGTTGCCCGCGGCCCGCAATGCCTTGGTGGTCTCCAGCCCGTCCAGGCGGGGCATCATCACGTCCATCACGACCACGTCGGGCTCGACGTTGCCGATCACCGCGAGCGCCTCGGCGCCGTCGGACGCGGTCACCACCTCGAAGTCGTTGAACTCCAGCGAACGGCGCAGCGAATCCCGGACCGCCCGGTCGTCGTCCACCACCAGTACCCGCATCTCGCGCTCCCGCTCGCCCGCAGTCCAAGCCGAAGTCCGGTTGAACTCCGGCTCCCGACGATATGCGGTCTGTTTGAGAATCCGCTGAGAACCCGCTGATCAGTCGCGAAGGAGGCTGGTCCGACGTAGGTTTCCAGCGTGGACATCGTCGAATTCACCCCGTCGAACGAGCAGCTCACCTGGACCTTCGGCGGCGCGGCGCCGCTGCGCAGGGTCGAACCCGGTACGGCGATGCGGCTGTGGACCGAGGATGCGTTCTGCGGCCGGCTGCGCAGTACGACCGATCTGGCCGGCGCCAGCCTCAACATGCCGTTCGTGAACCCGCAGACCGGCCCGTTCTACGTCGAGGGCGCCGAGCCGGGCGACACGCTCGTGCTGCACTTCGTCGAGCTCACCCCCGCCCGCAGTTGGGGCGCGTCCGCGACCATCCCGTTCTTCGGCGGCCTGACCAGCACGGACCGGACCGCGACGCTGCAGGAGCCGCTGCCCGAGCGGA
Source organism: Kribbella sp. NBC_00382 (assembly GCF_036067295.1). NCBI lineage: Bacteria > Bacillati > Actinomycetota > Actinomycetes > Propionibacteriales > Kribbellaceae > Kribbella > Kribbella sp. NBC_00382. The sequence continues at coordinate 2,064,945 of NZ_CP107954.1, read as the reverse complement.
CCTGGATCTACGAGGTCGACACCGAGCGGCAGACGGTCGGATTCCAGGCGCAGGGCAGCGACCTGGAGCTGGCGCTGCCGATCGAGACGATGCTCGGTACGGTCGGAGTCGCCCCGGCGGCGGGTGAGGTTCGCTCGTCGCTGGTGCCCGACACCTTCGGCGGCAACATGGACACCCCCGAGATGCGGGCCGGAGCGACCTGCTTCCTCCGCGTCAACGTCGAGGGCGCGCTGTTCTCCGTCGGCGACGGCCACTACCGCCAAGGCGAGGGCGAGTCTTGCGGTACGGCGGTGGAAGGCGCGATGAACGTCGTCCTCATCGTCGAACTCCTCAAGACCCCCGGCCCGGCCTGGCCCCGGATCGAGAACGACACCCACCTGGCCGTCGTCGGCTCCAGCCGCCCGCTCGAAGACGCTTGGCGGGCCGGCCAGGTCGACATGGTCGGCTGGCTCGGCGACCTCTACGGCCTCGACAAGCTGGACGCCTACCAGCTCCTCAGCCAGATCAGCGAGGTCCCGCTGGCCAACGTCGTCGACGCCAACTACAGCGTCGTCACCAAGGTCGCCAAGCGCCTGCTCCCCAAAGCCGATGCCTATAGCAACATTCACACTCACCTGCGCGACGTGGCCGCAACCCTTTAAGCAAAGGCCGGTACTACGTCCGCCGCGAACCGCTCCAAGGGAGAGTGGTCGTAGGCGACGCCCGGGATGTAGGTGATCACGTACTGGACACCGACCTCTTCGAGCTGCTCCAACTGGGTCCGGATCTCTTTGCTGGTAAGGATGTCGGCTTGAGTGATCGCGCTGCCGGCTGACCCGAGCGCGCGGAACTCGTCCAGGCTGTAACGGCCACGTGCCTTCGCGGTGGCGGTGGCTGGGTCGTCGCCGGAATCGATCGGGAACAAGTTGAGGCTGGTCGACTTCACGATCTCGTCGTAGTCGCGTCCGACGGAGTCGCAGTGCTTTCGTAATACCGACAGCTTGTGTTTGATCACGTCGGCCCGGCCGGTGCCGAAGTTGCAGGCGTCGCCGTACTGCGCGACGAGCTTGAGGGTGACCTGTTCGCCGCCACCGCCGATCCACAAGGGCGGCTGCCGGCGCGGCTCGATGTAGGGCTTGTCGACCGAGTGGTACTTGCCGTGGAAGACCACGTCCTCCTCGTGCCACAGCCGGTGGATCAGCTCGACCGACTCACGGAACGAGCTCATCCGGTCCTTCAGGCTGGTCCACGGGTAGCCGTAGGCCGTCCACTCCTCCTCGGACCAGCCGGCGCCCAATCCGGCGTACAGGCGACCGTGGCTGGCGACGTCGACGGTCGCGGCGATCTTCGCGTAGAGCGCGGGGTTGCGGTAGCCGTTGCAGCCGACCAGCTGGCCGATCTTGACCCTCGTTGTGTCGCGGGCGAGGGCGGCGGTCGCGGTCCACACCTCGAAGACCGTCTCGCGGACCGGCTCGGGCACGGTGTGGAAGTGGTCGAACAGCCAGATCGAGTCCCACGGCCCGGCGTCGGCCTTCTTCGCGACGGCGGTCATCGCCTCCCACTGCTCGACCGGGTCGGCCAGCTCGACCAGGTCCATCCGCCAGCCCTGCGGTACGAAGACTCCGAACTTCATCCGACCTTCCTCTCACTACGACGGCCGGTACTACGGGAGACGGCGACTCCGCCGAGGCAGAGCGCACCTCCGATGAGTGCGAGCAGAGCCGGCGTCTCGCCCAGGAGCAGCCAGGCGAGTCCGATGGCGACGACCGGCACGGCGTACACCGTCACGCCCATCCGGCCGGCCGTGGACCGGCGCAGCGCGTAGGCCCAGGTGGTGAAGCCGAGGGCAGTGGGGAAGGCGCCTAGGTAGATGACCCACCAGATGGTGCCTGCGCTCGCAGTACTGAGCTCACTGGCCAGGGTGGGGGCATAGGGGAGGCAGGCGACCGTGCCGATCATGCAGGCCAGCCAGGTGACCTGCGCGGCCGGGAGGCGGGTCAGTAGCGGCTTCTGGGCGACCACGCCGACGGCGTACGAGATGGCGGCGATGATGCAGAGGATGACGCCCCAGGTCTCGGCGGAGCCGGTGGAGGTCGCAGTACCGATCAGGACTACGCCACCGAAGGCGATCAGGCTGCCGATGATGAGTTGGCGCGGGAAGCCTTCGCCCAGTGTCAGGCCGGCTAGCAGGGCGATCAGGAGGGGAGCGATGTGGACCAGCATGGCCGCGGTACCGGCGTCCAGGCGGCGCTCGGCTGCGTTGAGCGCCACGTTGTAGACGCCGAACCAGAGCAGGCCGCAGGCGAGTAGTGGCGGCCAGTCGCGTCTAGTTGGCCAGCTGGATCGGGTCGGGCGCTCACGGAAGTACAGGTAGACGCCGAGCAGGACGCTGCCGACCAGGAGGCGGGCCAGGGACATCGAGCCGGCTGAGAACTCCGTACCGGCGTGACGGATGGCTACGAAGGAGGAACCCCACAGGAGCACGGACACTGTGGCCGCGCCGGTCACCAGCAGGGTTTTGGGAGAGGCTTCCACGACTGTCGTCACGCTGTTTATCCTAGGAAGGTCATCGTCGCTTTCCCATGGCGATACGAACCAGAGAGGCGCCTGATGATTACCGAAGCGAATGCGATAGCGGCCCTGAGCCTTCAAACTGAAAAGCCGGCCCTGGATGAGCTGAATATCCGCCTGCTGACCGAACTCTCCGCTGACCCGCGGCTGCGGACGACCGAGCTGGCCCGCCGCCTGGGAGTGTCGGCGCCGACCGTGCGGGAGCGGGTGACGCGGCTGGAGGAGTCCGGCGTGATCCGCGGCTATCGCCTCGACCTCGACCCGGCCGCGCTCGGCCTACCGGTCGCTGCCTGGGTCCGCCTTCGCCCGGGGCCGGGTCAGATCCCGCGCATCATCGAACTCGCCGAGCGCACCCCCGAGGTCGTCGAGTGCCATCGCATCTCCGGTGAGGACTGCTTCCTGATGCGCGTCCAGGTCGCCGCCATCGCCGGCCTGGAGGAGGTCCTCGACAAGTTCATCGTCCACGGCCAGACCACCAGCTCCTTCATAGTCTCCAGCCCGATCGAGCCCCGGCCTGTCCGGAACCTGAACCCCAACCAGCGTTAGAAGTGGTCTGCATCACTAGGCTGAGGGCGACTTCAGTGACCTCTGGAAGGACCTGACCATGGCTGCCGACAAGTCTGTCCGCAGAGTTGCCCTTCTCACCGCGGGCGGGCTCGCGCCCTGCCTGTCGTCCGCCGTCGGCGGGCTGATCGAGCGCTACAGCGAAGTCGCGCCCGACGTGGAGATCATCGCCTACCTGAACGGGTACCACGGGCTGCTCAGCGGCCGGCACCTCGACGTCACGCCCGAGGTCCGGGCCAAGGCCGGAGTGCTGCACAAGTTCGGCGGCAGCCCGATCGGCAACAGCCGGGTGAAGCTGACCAACACCGCCGACCTGATCAAGCGCGGTCTGATCGAGGACGGCCAGAACGCGCTCCAGGTCGCGGCCGAGCGGCTGGTCGCGGACGGCGTCGACGTGCTGCACACGATCGGCGGCGACGACACCAACACGACCGCGGCGGACCTGGCGGCGTACCTGCAGGAGCACGACTACGACCTGACCGTGGTCGGCCTGCCGAAGACGATCGACAACGACGTCATCCCGATCAAGCAGAGCCTCGGCGCCTGGACGGCCGCGGAGCAGGGTGCGATCTTCGCGAAGAACGTGATCGCGGAACACAGCTCCAACCCGCGGATGCTCGTCGTCCACGAGGTGATGGGACGCAACTGCGGGTGGCTGACGGCGGCGACAGCCGCGGAGTACCGGAAGTGGCTCAAGGCGCAGGAGTGGAACCCGGGGATCGGCCTGGAGGCGGGCAGCTGGGACGTGCACGCCGTTTACGTGCCTGAGGCAACGATCGATCTGGATGCCGAGGCCGAGCGGCTGAAGGCGGTGATGGACGAGAACGACTGCGTCACCATCTTCCTGTCCGAGGGCGCCGGCGTGCCGTCGATCGTGGCCGAGCTGGAGGCGAAGGGCGAGGACGTGCCGCGGGACCCGTTCGGGCACGTGAAGCTCGACGCGGTCAACCCGGGCGCATGGTTCGCGAAGCAGTTCGCCGAGCGGATCGGCGCGGAGAAGACGATGGTGCAGAAGAGCGGCTACTTCAGCCGGTCGGCCGCTGCCAACGACGCCGACCTCGCGCTGATCAAGCAGTGCACCGACTATGCGGTCGACGCGGCCCTGCGCGGCGAGAGCGGTGTCGTCGGGCATGACGAGGAGCGCGGTGACGAGCTGCGCGCGATCGAGTTCCCGCGCATCGCCGGCGGCAAGGAGTTCGACCCCTCCGTGGAGTGGTTCGCCGGCCTGCTGACGGAGATCGGCCAGACCAAGTAGCGAACGGCTAGTGCGAGAGGCGGTCGACCCACAGGTCGGCCGCCTTTTCGATCTGATCGAGCACGTCGTCGAAACCGGCGTCGTCGCCGTAGTACGGATCCGGTACGTCGCTGTCCGCGAACAGCTCGACCGGTACGGCGAGGTCGTCTCCGCCGCGCCTGAGCAAGGCGGACAGATGGCCAGAGTCCATCGCGAGCACCAGGTCGCGGTCCGCGAACCAACTGCTGCGGAACTCCTGTGCCCGGTGCTGGCTCCCGTCGTACCCGCGCCGGGCCAACGCGGCGGCGGCGCGGGAGTCCATCGGATCGCCGATGTGCCAGCCGCCGGTACCCGAACTCGTCACGACGATGTCGTCGATCCCCGCGTCGGCGAGCTTCGCGCGCAGCACGACCTCGCCGATCGGGGAGCGGCAGATGTTGCCCGTGCAGACGACCTCGACGCGCCTCACTGTCGAGCTCACCTGCCGGTCACCGGATCTCGGCCTCGTCCGGCAGGACGGCGTTCAGCAGCATGCCGACCAGGGTGATGACCAGGGAGCCGAGCAGCGCGGCGCCGAACCCGCTGACGTGGAACTGCACGTCGAGCTTGCCGGTGATCCACGAGGTGAGCAGCAGCATCAGCGCGTTGATCACGAAGATCAGCAGACCCAGCGTGAGGATGATGAACGGCAGCGAGACCAGCTTGGCGATCGGCTTCACCACCGCGTTCACGATCCCGAAGATGGCCGCCACGATCAGCAGCGTCAGCACCCGGCGTCCGGTGGTCGATCCCTGCAGCGTGATGCCGCTGACGACCCAGCTCGCAACCGCCAGCGCGACCGCGTTGGCGAGCAACTTGATGATCAAGTTCTTCATACACCGATCCTGCCACCCCGGGGTTCACCACACCCGTCCCACGCCGCAGCCGGATCCAGGAGGACCACTCGTGCGTCGGACGGGACGTGACTTCAGGAGGGCGGTGTGGCGATGGCTTCGAGCAGGGACTCCTCGGCGCCGGCCAGGTGCCGGCGCAGCTCCTCGACGCATTCGTCCAGCTCGCCCTTCTCGAGCAGCCGGACGAGCTTGCGGTGCGAAGCCACCTGCTGCTTGGCGTCCTGCCGGAGCGCGTCGACGCGCGCCAGCGCGAGTCTCGCCTCGCCGGTGATCGAGTCGGCGGTGGCGGTCAGGCGTTCGCTGCCGGTGAGCGCGACCAGGCTGCGGTGGATGGCCAGGTGGGTCTCGGTCATCGCCTCGGGGTCGGCGCCCTCCTTGGCGGTGGCGGCGAAGGTTCGCATCGCGGCGCGGACGCGCTCGCGGGCGACCTCGTCGGCGTCGAACCAGGCCCTGATCCCGGCCGACTCGAGGACGAACCGGGCCCGGCAGATGTCCGCCACCGCGGCCGGGTGCAGGATCGCCACGCTGACGCCCTTGTTCGGCTCGCGAACAGCGAGTCCCTCGGTGACCAGCATGGTCATCGCTTCGCGGACCGTACTGCGGGCGACGCCGAGCGCCTCGGCCAGAGGCTGCTCGCGCAGCGGCGTACCGGGCTCGAGGTCACCCGAGAAGAGGGCGGCGCGGAGCGCGTCGACGACCCGGTCCACCGTGGTCGAGCGGTCCACCCGCAGCCGTTCGTACATGCAGCGATTGTCGTCCAGTCGGCCGCCGTTGTCGCGTTCGGCACCCGCCCGGGGCACGGCCGACGGTCAACCTGTGGATAACTCTCGACATAATGACCTGGTTTTCGGGCAGTCTTTGACCCAGTGGCCGCCCCTTTCCTGGCCCGCCCCGATGTCACAGCAAGGAGAGCGCCGTGGGTGACAGCAAGGCACTGCCGATCATCGGTGGCGTCATGCTCGTGTTCTTCCTGCCGCTGATCATCGTGATCGCGATGATCGTCGGCGTGCTGAGCAGCATGGGCACCGCCGCGGCCTGCACTCCGTCGTCCGGCGCCGGCGAGACCTCGATGGCCTGGCCGACCGACAACCACACGCCCGATCAGGGCTGGGACGACGAGGGCGACGAGACCCACAAGGGCGTCGACTTCGTGGTCGACAAGGGCAGCAAGGTGTATGCCGTCGAGGACGGCGACGTGACATCGGTCGACGGCGACTGGATCAAGATCAGCCACGGCGAGGGCCTGGAGACCTGGTACCGGTTCTTCGACACCAAGGCGGTCAAGAAGGGCGACCCGGTCACCCGCGGCCAGGTGATCGGCACGTCGGGCGAGGGCGACGAGTCCGCCCCGGGCAAGAGCGGCGCCCACCTCCACTTCGAGGTCTGGGCGGCGTCCGACTCCGACGGCAGCGACCTCAAGCAGACCGACCCGGCGACGCTCTTCAGCACGACGGACTCCGCCGGCGCGGGTGGCGGCTGTGGCTGCGGCGGATCGGGCGGACCGCTGGTCGGCGGCAACAACCAGGAGAAGGCGTTCAACTTCCTGGTCACGAACGGTTACTCCAAGGAGCAGGCCGCCGGCATCGTCGGCAACATGATCCACGAGTCGAGCGTCGAGCCCCAACGACTCAACGGCACCACCTCGGGCACGAAAACGCCGGCCGCGACGGCCGTCGGGCTGGGCAACAAGGCCTGGGGGATCGTCCAGTGGTATCCGGCCAGCAAGGTCATCAACGCGGGCCGCTCGACGGGCGCCACCGACAGCCAGATCGAGACGCTGGAGTTCCAGCTCAACTTCCTGATCCACCAGCTCGACGGCACCGGCAAGGTGCCGCTGCCGGCCGTCGGGACCGCGATGAAGGCGACCAAGACGGTCGACGACGCGGCCTACACCTTCGCGGCCAAGTTCGAGATCTTCACGACGAACCCGAACGACCCCGAGTACGGGCGGCGTCAGGCCACTGCCCGGGAGGTGTTCAAGACCTTCGGTGGCGGTGCCGCCGAGCCGGGCAAGCCCGGGACCGGGCCGGCGACCGCCTGTGCGGCCGGCAGCGGCAACATCGCGGCGGTCGCGATCTCGCTGGCCTGGCCGGACGAGGGGCACGGCCCGGACAAGGGCGACGCGACTCCGGCGTACCAGGAGGCACTGCCGAAGTACAACAGTGACCAGGGTGACCGGGTGTGGAGCGACTGCGGGCGGTTCGTCTCGACCGTGATGCACATGAGCGGAGCGGATCCGGACTATCCCGAGGTGGGCACGAGCGTCCAGGACGCCTACCTGCGGTCCTCGCCGAAGTACCAGGTGATCGACGACATCACCGAGGACCAGTTGGTACCGGGTGACATCTTCATCGGGGAGGGACACACGTACCTGTTCGTCGGCAAGTACGGCAAGTTCAACTCGGTGGCCGGATCGCTGGGCGGCCACGTCCCGCAGGCCGGGTACGCGTACAACGTCGGCAAGAAGTACCAGTTCGCCGTCGCTCGCCTGAAGAACCAGCCCGCGCCAGAGAAGAAGCCCTAGTGCTGACGAGTAGGAGCAGTTGATGGAGGAGGACGGCCGGCGCACGCTGGTGATGGGTGCGGTAGCCCTGCTGGTGGTCGTCATCGTGATCGGCGGGGTGCTGATCTGGCGGCACGACCCCAAGGCGGAGCTGACCGTGAAGTCGATCCCCAACGACCTGACCCTGACGCTCGACGGTGCGCCGATCGCGGCGAACGGCAAGACCGACGTCCGGCCCGGGACGCACACGCTGACCGGCGAGCGGAACGGCTTCCAGAGCTACACCCAGACGATCACCGTGCGCGGCAAGGACCCGCTGTCGGTGAAGGTCTACCTCTACGCCAACGGCCCGGTCGGCCGGGAGTGGGGCAAGAACAATCCGGAGCAGGAGCTCGAGACCGAGGCCGAGGCCGGGCGCAAGTTCGACGAGATCCAGAGCCGGCTGGCGCTGAAGTACCCGATCCTGGCCCAGCTGCCGTACATCGGGCCCGACTTCAAGGCGACCTACCAGAAGTCGAAGTCGGACCCGAGCAACCCCGAGGCGATCTCGGTCAAGATCGATGTCTACGGCCCCTCCGGCAAAACCGAAGCGCTCCAGTGGATCACCGGTAACGGCTGGGATCCGAACTCGCTGGACCTGATCTACACCACCAGCTGAGCCTGCTCGCCGGTACTGCGAACGCCTCGTCATCCGCCGAGGCGTACCTCATGTTGACGCGGTCCCGGTCGCCCTGCACACTGACTGATTGTCGGACAATCAGGGGATCGGTCAATGTCCGGTCCGGGAGCGCAGAGGTGTGCACATGGGTCAGTCGCTGGGGTGGGGTCGCCGCTATCTGATGGTCCGGCCGGACCATTTCCGGATCGACTATGTGATCAATCCGTACATGTCGACCCAGGACCAGCCCGACCCGGAGCTGGCGCTCAAGCAGTGGGACTCGCTCCGGCAGGCGATCGTCGACGCCGGCGGTGAGGTCGAGGTGCTGGCCCAGCGGGACGACTCGCCGGACATGGTCTACGCGATGAACCTGGGCTTCGCCACCGCCCAAGGCAAGGCGATGCTGTCGCACATGCGGTTCGAGCCGCGCCGCAAGGAGTCGCTGACCGCGGCCGAGTGGTTCATGGGCCACGACTTCGAGCTGAAGCGCACCGGGGGCGACGGCGTCGGCCCGCACTTCGAGTCCGGCGACGCGTTCATCTTCGGCGACAGCCTGGTGGTCGGCTACGGCCCGCGGACCGAGGCCGACGCGCTCAAGCACCTGGCGACCGAGTGGAACATCCGGGTCCGCGGCCTGCGCATCCAGCACGAGGGCATGTACCACCTCGACCTGCCGTTCTGCCCGGTCGACAGCACCCACGCGATGGTCTACCCGCCGGCCCTCGACGCCGCCAGCCAGGCCGAGCTGTTCGGCATCGTGCCGGACCCGATCGTGCTCACCGACGAGGAGGCGTTCGCCTTCAGCGGCAACTCGCTGGTCGTGAACGAAACGATCATCATGCCGGCCTGCTCGCCGCGGCTGCGCGAGATCCTGACCGGTCTCGGCCTGCGGGTCGTCGTGCTCGACCTCTCCGAGTTCCACAAGGGTGGCGGCTCGGCCCGCTGCATGACCAACCCCCTCGACTTCGACCTCAGCGCCATCGCCGTACCCGGTGGCGAGGTCGTCCTGCCGAGCTAGTCACGGCAGTCCGGTACGGCCGGATCGATGGCCGGGCGCTTGCCCACGGTTCAGCGTCTTTGCTGGACGAATGGACGGGCGGCCCGGCCATTTTGATGCCTGACAACTACTGCTTCCCGCCTTCGGTTGAGCAATTTGTCCAGTCCGATTTCACGGGGTTCTAAGCGGGCGGGGATGGAGCTAGCCTGCCGCCATGACGGCTGACAACGAGGTGCGCTTCCGTTCCGTGCTGGATGATGTCGCGGCGTACAAGCCGGGCAAGCCGCCGGAGCGCACCGACGGCCGCCCGTCGTTCAAGCTGTCGAGCAACGAGAACCCGTATCCTCCGCTGCCGGGCGTGCTCGCCGCAGCCACCGAGGCGGCCGGGAACATGAACCGGTACCCGGACATGGGCGCCCTGCCGTTGCTGGAGGCTCTGTCCGAGCGTTTCGACGTACCGGTCACGGACTTGGCCATCGGGACGGGTTCAGTCGCGGTGCTCTACCACTTGCTGCAGGCTGCTTGCAGCGAAGGCGACGAGGTCGTCTACGCGTGGCGGTCGTTCGAGGCGTACCCGATCGCGGTGCAGCTGACCGGCGCGACCTCCGTCCAGGTCCCGCTGACCGAGGATGCCCGGCACGACCTCAAGGCGATGGAGGCGGCCATCACCGACCGAACCCGCGTCGTGATGGTCTGCACGCCGAACAACCCGACAGGCCCGGTCGTCCATCGCGACGAGCTGGTCGCGTTCCTCGACGCAGTACCGAGCAACGTCCTGGTCGTGCTCGACGAGGCCTACCGCGAGTTCGTCCGCGACACCGAGACGCCCGACTGCACCGAGATGTACCGGGACCGGCCGAACGTGGTCGTCCTGCGGACCTTCTCCAAGGCGTACGGGCTGGCCGGGTTCCGGATCGGCTACGCGATCGGACACGCCCCGGTGATCGCCGCGATCCGCAAGTGCGCGCTGCCCTTCGGCGTCAGCGAGATCGCCCAGGCGGCCGCGGTGGCGTCGTTGCGCGCGGAGAAGGAGCTGCTGGACCGGGTCGAGGCGCTCGTGGTCGAGCGGACCAGGGTCGTCGGCGAACTGCGCGCGGCCGGCTGGGATGTACCCGAGACGCACGCGAACTTCGTCTGGATGCCGCTCGGCGACGAGACGCTGGCCTTCGCCGAAGCCGTCCAGGCCGAGGGCGTCTCGGTCCGCCCGTTCCCCGGCGAGGGCGCCCGGGTGACCATCGGCGAGCGCGAGGCCAACGACCTCTTCCTGACGATCGCGTGCGCCTGGCGCCGGTGAGGAACCTGATCTGGATCTCGGGCGCATCATCCGGGATCGGGGCGGCCTTGGCCGTCAGTACGCCGTACGCCGATGCGCGGGTGATCGACCTGTCCCGGAGGGGTGGAGTGGTCGAGCACTTCGCGGCGGACCTTGCCGACCCGGCTGACTGGGTGCGGGTCGAGGAGCACTTCGCCGCGGAGCTGGCCGGGTTCGACGGCGAGCGGGTGATCTTCGTGCACAACGCCGGGACGGTCGTACCGATCGGACCGGCCGCGACGGTGGACGCCGCCTCGTATGCGAAGGCGGTGCTGTTGAACTCGGCTGCGCCGCAGGTGCTCGGGCGGGCGTTTCTTCGGGCGACTGCTGGGCTCGACTGTGAGCGGCAATTGGTGATGCTGTCGTCGGGAGCCGCGACCAAGGCGTATCCGGGCTGGTCCGCCTACAACGCGGGCAAGGCGGCCGTCGATCACTGGGTGCGGACGGTCGGGCTCGAGGAGGCGGCGATCGAGCGTGAGAGTGCGGGTGTGGTCAAGGGCTGCCGGGTGATCGCGGTGGCGCCGGGAGTGGTGGACACGGCGATGCAGGGTGAGATCCGCGCGGTGGACGAGCAGGCTTTCCCTGCGGTCGAGAGATTCCGTGAGCTCAAGCGGTCGGGCGGGTTGACCACGCCGGAAGAAGCCGCGGCCGGCTTGTGGTCGGTCATCGACGCGCAGTACCCGACCGGGTCCGTGCTCGACCTCCGCGATCTCCCCGCCTGACCCTCACCATCGTCTGGACAACGCAATCGCCCGGCCCCCGCTGGGACGGGGGCCGGGCGATCGTCGTACCGAAGCTCTTGGAGCCAGCGAAGCGGCACCGGGAAGTAGTGAGGCTTAGTTCCCGATGCCGCTTCGAGGTGTTGCTACCGGTTGATCACCCCACCGAGGCGATCCGTCCGGTGTCCATCATCACTGCTGACCAGGGAGTGGTCAGTTGTCCTGCGACGAGTCCTGCTCGCAGGTCTTCAGGATGTCCGTGGTGTTCTCGTCGTTGCCGAGGCCCAGGACGCCGGAGATCGAGTTGACCGGGACAGCGCCGCCGAGGACGCTGGCCGCAACGTCGTTGTGGCAGGCCTGGAACGGGCCGACGTTGTTGCGGGAGACCGACACGAGGCCGTCGTCGCCGACGCGGTACCACTTGCCACCGTGGTTCTTCTGCGAAGAGCCCTGCTCGCAGGTCTTCACGACCGTGGCGTGGTTGCCGTCGTTGAACAGACCGACGATCCCGACGATGTCCGAGACCGGCACGGCGCCGCCGGCGCCGGCGACCGCGGCGACGTTGTGGCAGGCCTGGAACGGGCCGACGTTGTTGTCGTCAACGTTCACCAGGCCGCCGCCCTGACGGACGAAGTACCAGACCTTGCCGCCCTTGGCGTAGCCCTTCAGCGCCGAGGCGTCGGTGACACCGCTGGTGGCGCCGCTGGTGCTGTCGTCGATCATGTTCGCGCTGACGACGGTGGCCAGGCCCAGCGTGGCAACGGTCGCCACTGCCGCTGCAGCGGCGATCTTGCGTGTTACCTGCATTATGCGAGGTTTCCTTTCGGGTATGACGGATTCGTCTTAGTGGGTAACGACGCCCGATGGGGCGGGTTACAAATTTCTTCGCCCCATTTTCGGTTCAGGCGCGAATCCCGGGGTAGCCCATAGCAGACGAGTGATGGGTTCGTTGCCGCAGCAGGAATCTGTCTCTGACCAGGCAACTTGTCACCCAGGCGGCTCACCCCGCGGGAGCCGGGAGGTGAACGGAATTCGTTTTCGCGGGCCCGTAACCGATCGGCGGTTTCGTCGTTGTCTGATCGCGGGCGAACGATTGCCCGTCATTCATGGGGTATTTTCGGCGGGCTCGGTGGCCGGCGAAATGGCATTACCATGACGAAACGGATTGTCACGCATCATTGCCGGAGTTTCGCGCCGTGTTTTTTCGGGGCACGGCGCCGGCTCGGCAAACACGGACCCGCTGCCGCGCGCATCGGCAGCGGTGGGAGACCCGGGCACCCCATGGGAGCCCGGGTCCTTCCTTTTCCAGGGCCTCGCTGCTTCGGGTGGCTGTTCTATACGGTGCGGCGGCGCTCGGCGCTGACCACCAGGGCGACGCCGACGACGACGATCGCGCCGCCGAGCAGGATCTCGAGGGTGACCGGCTCGCTGAGGATCAGCCAGCCGAGCAGCACCGCGACCGCCGGGTTCACGTAGGCGTAGGTGCCGATCAGTGAGATCGGGGCGTTGGCGAGCAGGTAGGAGTAGGCGGAGTACGCCAGCAGCGAGCCGAAGACGACCAGGTAGGCGAGGGCGATCCAGCCCTTCGGTTCGATCGAGTCGAGGTGCAGCCGGCCGGGCTCACCGGCCAGTACGCCGATCAGCACCATCGCCGTACCGCCGGCGACCATCTCGTACAGGGTGGCGACCAGCGGATCCTTGGGGAGCCCGAGTCGCGGGGAGAAGCGGGAGCCGACTGCCCAGCTGATCGTGCCGGCGACCAGGATCGCGACCGAGAACGGCTTCGCGCTGGTGTCGCCGCCGGACAGCGCGAGCAGTGCTGCGCCGGTGAATCCGATCAGGACGCCGAGCCAGGTCAGCGCGCGCGGGCGTTCGCCGCCGCCGACCCGGAGCAGCATCAGCCACAGCGGTACCGCGGCGACCAGGAGTGCGGACAGGCCCGAGGGGACCGTCTTCTCCGCGATCGCGACCGCGCCGTTGCCGAAGGCAAGCAGTAGGAGGCCGACCACGGCGGCGCCGAGTAGTTCGCGGCGGGTGATCCGGAGCCGGCCGATGCCGGACTTGATGGAGAGGAATGCGGCCAGCAGGACGGCTGCCACGAGGAAGCGGGCGCCCATGCCGAGCATCGGCGGGATCTTGGCCTCGACCACGATCCGGATGCCGAGGTAGGTCGAGCCCCAGACGACGTAGACCACCGCGAGGGCCGACCAGATCATCGCCGCCGAGGCCGGCTTGACGGTGGCCTCCGGTAGTACTGCGGGCGCTGGCGCGGCGGCGGTCATCGCGGTTCCCCTCCGATGTCATGGGTCAAATGCAAGAACGATGCTGACACTAGTCCCGCGCAGCTCCGGCCCACAAGCCACTTTTCATCTGGTGGTCGGCTGCCCGTCATCCACACCCCTGAGCCTGACCGCATGCGCATCCCACTAGCTGTTCTCTTGACGGCCGCCGCCGCATCCGCACTCGCCTCGCCTCCGGCATCGGCCCAGGAAGTGGGGGTGAGAGAGGCGCCGCGCCTGGTGGTGGGTGGCGCGCCAACCGCGGCTCCGCCGCGAGCCGCGCTGGTGGCAGGCACGGCGCTGACCGCGCGGCGATCCGGGCAGGCCCGGCTCGCGGAGGTACGGGCGGTGGCTGAGACGGCGCCCAATTGGGATGACGAGGCTGGTGGGGATGCGAATGCCGACGATCCGGCGATTTGGGTCAATTCGCGGGTGGCGGCGAAGAGTGTGGTGTTGGGGACGTTGAAGAACGGTGGGTTGAGCGTCTTCGATCTGGGCGGCAAGGAGCTGCAGCATGTGGCGACCGCGCCGGATGGGCGGTTCAACAACGTCGACCTGGTGACCGGGGTGGCGATCGGTGGGAAGCGGCGGGATCTTGCCGTGGTCTCCGATCGGGGGCTGGACAAGCTCCGGGTGTACGCCGTCGACCAGCGCGGGTCGGACGCCAAGGACAAGGTGCTGACCGATGTCACCAGCCCCACCGCTCCTCTCGTGTTCAGTAAGGACGAGGCGGAGGTCGAGGAACAGCGCACGGCGTACGGTGTCGCCGCGGTCAACCTCGGTGGTCAGGCGTTCGTCGCCGTCAGCCGTCGCAGTGAGACCCGGATCGGGCTGTTCCGCCTGGTCGCCGACCGGGGCGGCAAGATCAGCTACCGAGCCGTGAAGCAGCTGGACCTGCCCTCGACCTTCCGTCTGTCCAACGGTTCTACCTGGTCACCGTGTGAGGACCCGGGCGACCGCCCGCAGGTCGAGGGCATGGTCTTCGACCAGACGACGGCCACCCTGTACGCCGCGCAGGAAGACATCGGCATCTGGCGAGTACCGTTCGCCGGCCGGCCCACGCTGCTCGAGAAGACCCGCGAATTCGGCCAGCCCGGGGCGTACGACGAAGAGACCGAGGAGTGCGCCCCCACCGGCCCGGTCTCCAAGGACGGCGGCAAGCACCTCAGCGCCGACGCGGAAGGCCTGACGATCGCGTACCGCGGCGCCGCCAAGACCCTCTACGCATCCAGCCAGGGCGACTCCACCTTCGCCAACTACCGGATCAGCGCAAAGGGCCTCGAGTACCGCAATGGTTTCCAGGTCGTAGACGGTCCGGCCGCGGACGGCGTACAGCACAGCGACGGCGCCGCTGTCACGACCAAGCCGCTCGGCCCGCTCTTCCCGCACGGACTGCTCGCCGTCCATGACGGTGACAACACCCCTGGTGACGGTGACCGGGAGGGGACCAACTTCAAACTGGTACGCCTCGAGCAGTTGCCCTGATCGACACCGGTTTGTGACGCAGATCGCACAAAACCTCTCGGTAACGTCACAGTCGGCCGATTTAAGCCTGACGACGGTCAGAGATATGACCAGTGGCTGGACTGGTGTCTCATCGCGAGACGCCTTTCGGTACGGCGGTACAAGTCGGCGTCCAGACAGTTAGCGCAACAGCAACCTGCTGGGTACGGTGTCCGGCAAGATGGGCAGTGATACCAGTGAGGAGGTTCACTGCCGAGCGGTGAGTACCACCCTGCATCAACCTGGATCCACGCGGTCCCGCCTGCGAAGCCTCACCCGGCTGGCTGGGCCGGGGCCCGTGCAACGTGCGATCGCGGCGATCCCGCGCTCGAACCCCGAGGAGTGCATGTGAGTGAGTCGGTGCCGGGCCTTGCCCCGGAAGTGTTCGCGCCCGGTGAGGCGCCGGTCAGTCCCACCCAGCCTGTCGAGGAGGTGGAGTTCGTCCAGCTGCTGACGCCCGAAGGTGAGCGCGTCGAGCACCCGGACTACTCCTTCGACCTCGACGACGAGGCGATCAAGGGCTTCTACCGCGACATGGTGATGGTTCGCCGGATCGACACCGAGGCGACCGCGCTACAACGGCAGGGCGAGCTGGGCCTGTGGGCCTCGCTGCTCGGGCAGGAAGCCGCCCAGATCGGCTCCGGCCGCGCACTGCACACCAATGACATGGTCTTCCCGACCTACCGCGAGCACGGCGTCGCCTGGTGCAAGGGCGTGAACCCGCTCAACCTGCTTGGCCTGTTCCGCGGCGTCGACCAGGGCGCTTGGGACCCGCGCGACAACAACTTCCACCTCTACACGATCGTGATCGGCGCTCAGACGCTGCACGCGACCGGGTACGCGATGGGGCAGCAGCGCGACCACGCGGTCGGCGACGAGAACGGCGAGGCGACGATCGCGTACTTCGGCGACGGCGCCAGCAGCCAGGGCGACGTGAACGAGGCCTTCATCTACGCCTCGGTCTTCAACGCGCCGGTGGTGTTCTTCTGCCAGAACAACCAGTGGGCCATCTCGGAGCCGATCGACCGGCAGACCCGGATCCCGCTGTACCAGCGCGCGGCCGGCTTCGGTTTCCCCGGCGTCCGCGTCGACGGCAACGACGTACTGGCGACGTACGCGGTCACCCAGCAGGCGCTCAAGCGCGCTCGTGAGGGCAGCGGCCCGACGCTGGTCGAGGCGTACACGTACCGGATGGGCGCCCACACCACCTCCGACGACCCGACGAAGTACCGGCTGTCGGAGGACCTGGAGTACTGGAAGCTGAAGGACCCGATCGAGCGCGTGAAGGCCTACCTGGCCCGCTCGATCGGTGTCGAGCACGAGTTCTTCGAGCAGATCGAGGCCGAGGCCGACCAGGTCGCCGCGACCCTGCGCGCGGGCTGCCTGGCGATGCCCGACCCGAAGATGACCGACTTCTTCGAGCACGCGTACGTCGAGCAGACCCCGCAACTCGTCGAGCAGCGGGCGCAGTACGACGCCTATGCGGCCTCCTTCGAAGGGGAGCAGTGAGATGGCGAAGATCAGCTTGGGCAAGGGCATCAACCAGGGCCTGCGGGCCGCCATGGAGAAGGACCCGAAGGTCCTGATCATGGGTGAGGACATCGGCAAGCTCGGCGGCGTCTTCCGGGTCACCGAGGGGCTGCAGAAGGACTTCGGCGAGGACCGGGTGATCGACACCCCGCTGGCCGAGTCCGGCATCATCGGGACCGCGGTCGGCCTGGCGCTGCGCGGGTACCGGCCGGTGTGTGAGATCCAGTTCGACGGGTTCGTCTTCCCGGCGTACGACCAGATCATCAACCAGGTCGCCAAGATGCACTACCGGTCGATGGGCAAGCTGAAGATGCCGATCGTGATCCGGATCCCGTTCGGCGGCGGCATCGGCGCGGTCGAGCACCACTCGGAGTCGCCGGAGACGCTGTTCGCGCACGTCCCGGGGCTCAAGGTGGTCGCGGCCGGCGATCCGGTCGACGCGTACTGGATGATCCAGCAGGCGATCGCGACCGACGACCCGGTGGTCTTCTTCGAGCCGAAGCGCCGGTACCACGAGAAGGCGGAGCTGGACGAGAGTACCGGGGCGGCGTACCCGCTGTTCAAGGCGAAGGTGGTCCGCGAGGGCACCGACGCGACGCTGTTCTGCTACGGCCCGATGGTGAAGACCTGTCTGCAGGCGGCCGAGGCGGCGCTCGAGGACGGGCGCAACCTGGAGGTCGTTGACCTGCGCTCGATCGCGCCGCTGGACCTGGCGACGATCTTCGCGTCGGTCAAGAAGACCCGGCGCGCGGTCGTCGTGCACGAAGCGCCGCTGTCGCTCGGCCCGGGCTCGGAGGTCGCCGCGCGGGTCAGCGAGGAGTGCTTCTACCACCTCGAGGCGCCGGTACTGCGGGTCACCGGGTTCGACACCCCCTATCCGCCGTCGCGGATGGAGGAGGAGTACCTGCCCGACCTGGACCGGGTACTCGACGCCGTCGACCGGGTGATGGGGTACTGATGGGGATCCAGCAGTTCCGCCTGCCCGACGTGGGTGAGGGCCTGGTCGAGGCCGAGATCGTCAGCTGGAAGGTCAAGGTCGGCGACACGGTCAAGCTCAACGACACCGTCGTCGAGATCGAGACCGCCAAGTCCCTGGTCGAACTCCCGGTCCCGTTCGCCGGCGTCGTCGCCGAACTCCTCGTCCCCGAAGGCGAAACGGTCGACGTCGGCACGCCGATCATCTCCGTCCAGACGGAAGATGCCGGCAGCCCCGAGGACCTCGTCCCGTCGATCCCCGACGAAGAGACGATCGAACCAGGCAAGATCGGCGGCACCGCCCCCGGCGGCCGCACCGCGGTCCTGGTCGGCTACGGCCCGAAGACCACCGAAGCCAAGCGCCGCCCCCGCAAGGGCGGAGCAGGCGGGCCGGCCGAAGGCCTGGCCACGCCGACCCCGGCGGCTCCGGCTCAGGTCGCCCCCGTAGTAAACGAGCCGGTCGCGCCTACCTTCACCCCGGCTCCGGCCGAGGTTGCCGGAGGCAACGAGGCGCGGGTGCATGTGCTGGCGAAGCCGCCGGTGCGGAAGCTTGCGAAGGATCTGGGGATTGATCTCGGGCAGGTGACTGCTACCGGGCCGGGTGGGGTTATCACCCGCGGGGATGTGGAGAACCACACCTCGGCGCCCGCGGCGGTGGCTGCTGTTGCTGCTCCTGTGGTGAGTGCGCAGGGGGACACCCGGATTCCGATCAAGGGTGTGGTGAAGGTGATGGCGCAGGCGATGGTGAGCAGTGCGTTCACCGCGCCGCATGTGACCGAGTGGATCACCGTCGACGTCAGCGCCACGATGGAGCTGGTCGAGCGGCTCAAGAAGGACAAGGCGTTCAAGGAGTTGCGGGTCTCGCCGCTGCTGATCGTCGCCAAGGCGGTCACCCTGGCGGCCCGGCGTACGCCGATCATCAACGCCACCTGGGACGAGCCCAACCAGGAGATCGTGATCAAGAGCGCGGTCAACCTCGGCATCGCCGCGGCCACCCCGCGCGGGCTGATCGTGCCGAACATCAAGTCGGCCGAATCGCTCACCCTGCCCGAGCTGTGCGGCGCCCTGAACGACCTGGTCGCCGTCGCCCGCGAGGGCAAGACCCAGCCGGCCGACCAGGCCGGTGGCTCGTTCACGATCACCAACGTCGGCGTCTTCGGCGTCGACGCCGGTACGCCGATCATCAACCCCGGCGAATCCGCGATCCTCGCCTTCGGCGCGGTCCGCAAACAGCCGTGGGTGGTCAACGACGAGATCGTCCCCCGCTGGATCACCACCCTCGCGCTGTCCTTCGACCACCGCCTGATCGACGGCGAAAAGGGCTCCACCTTCCTCGCCGACGTAGCCGCCATCCTCGAGGACCCAGCCCGCGCACTGATGTTCTGAGCACCACGCACGCCCGGAGAACCGGGGGCTACGGCTCCCGACTCTCCGGGCGCTCGCGTCTACAGCGGCAGCTGAACGGGCCCGTCCGGCCAGCTGTCAGGTCCGTTGACCTCCAGCCAGCGTTCCCACTCGTACCCTTTGAGCATGGCGCTCGGCACGCGACGAACTCGCTTGAATTCGATCGCGGCGTCCAGGAGCGCCAGCGCGTCCGGCGTGCGCACGCCGGTACCTGCCAGCTCGACGACGAGGCAACTCGCCCCGTAGGTGGCGAAGCCGTCGTCGTCGGCGACGACAGTGCGGAGAGCTGCGACGAATCCGTCCCGGTCCTCCGTCGCGTACGCGTAAACCGGTTCGATGCAGGTCGGGTAGATCTCGGCGGCATCCACACCGGATCCCTGAGTGTCGTACTCGAACCGGCCGAACATCTCCAGACGGCGGGTCATGTCACCGGGTAAGCGAGACCGCGGCTTGCGGCTGAACCAGCCCATGGCCGGATCCCTTCTCTGGACGGCTACGACGTAGAGCCGCATCCTCCGGGGATCTCTGGGCAAATACAAGGAGAGAGGGGATCCCGGGCGGGGGATCCCCTCTCTC
The DNA here is from genome assembly GCF_036067295.1 of Kribbella sp. NBC_00382. Lineage (NCBI taxonomy): Bacteria > Bacillati > Actinomycetota > Actinomycetes > Propionibacteriales > Kribbellaceae > Kribbella > Kribbella sp. NBC_00382. Next base: position 2,045,248 of record NZ_CP107954.1, on the reverse strand, counting down.
TGTCTGTGCGGCCGGGTCAGTCTGTGACGGCCGGGTGGGTCAGTACTTCTTGACGCCGTCCAGGGCGTCGACCAGGCCCTCGCCGAAGAAGGCGTTGTTGGCGGTGGTGCCGGTGCAGCGGGCGTCGACGACAGCCGGGCAGGCCTGGTCGTCAGCGTCGACGCGCAGGGCCTTCTCGATCTCGGCCGGCTTCAGCCACGGGCGGGACGACTTGATCAGCGCGGCGACGCCGGTGACGTGCGGGGACGCCATCGAGGTACCGCTCGACAGGCCGTACCGGTTGCCCGGCAGCGTGGACAGGATGCTGCTGCCCGGTGCGGCCACGTCGATCTTGTTCAGGCCGAAGTTGGAGAAGCCGCTGCGTGCCTTGGTGTTGGTGGTGCTGGCGACCGTGATCACGCCCGGGAGCTCGGTCGGGATGTCCAGGCAGTCGTTGTTGATCGTCCGGGTGACCGGAGTGGTGTCGTTCGGGCTGGCGGAGTCGGTGGTCTTGTTCGCCAGGTCGTAGTTCGAGTTGCCGGCGGCCGCGACGGAGAGCACGCCTTTGCTGGTCGCGAACGCGACGGCCCGGCGGACTGCCTCCTGAACCGCGCCCTGGTCAGGGTCGTTCTTGCACCAGAACTCGAACGGGTCGATGAAGTAGCTGTGGTTGGTGACGTCCATCTTGTGCTCGGCGGCCCAGACGAACCCGCAGATCGAGTACTCCGGGTAGATGAAGCCGTCGTCGTTCACGACCTTCACCGAGGCGATCCGGACGCCCGGGGCGACACCGACGATGCCGACGCCGTTACGCGCGGCGGCCACGGTGCCGGCGACGTGCGTGCCGTGCGAGCTGGTGGTCGGCCGCCAGGCGCCGGGCGTGGTGTCCGGTACGCCGTTGTTGACGCAGTTGACCGAGTCGGCGGCGTCGAAGTTCGGCGCCAGGTCCGGGTGCGTGTCGTCGACGCCCGAGTCGTTGATGCCGACCAGTACGCGGCGCGAGCCGTCGGTGACCTGGTGGGCCTGGTCCGCCTTGATCTGGGCCATGTCCCACTGCTCGCCCTCACGCGGGTCGAGCACCGGGGTGGCCTCGCCGGCCTGCAGCCCCTTGGCGGCGGCCTGGGCGGGCTTCGCCGCACCGACCGGGCCCTCTGAGACGGCGGCGGTCCGGGTGGCGCCGACCGACTGGACGCTCTTGCCGTTCTTGCCGAGCATTACGTCGGTACGGAAGGTGGTGCTGGTCGACTGCGCGATGATCACGCCGATGTCGCCGTACGACTGGACGACGGTGCCACCGGCCGCCTCGATCGCCTGCTCGGCCCGGTCGACGTGGATCGCGACCGGCTTGGTGTTGACCACGTAGTTCATCAGGATCCCCGGCGCGGCCGCGGCGGCGCCCGATCCGGTGACGGAGACGGGGGTGGCGTGGGCAGCGGCGGTACCGGCGCCGACGAACGCCAGGGCCACGACGGCCAGGCCGGCGCTCAGCCGACGGGTACGCGAGCGTGGGGTCAAGACAATCTCCTCATCAGGGGCGATCGGACGGGAACGCTGGCCGAACTCTAGAACGCATCGCGATGCCACGGGCCGATCGACTCGGAAAGCACGGGAAACCCTTCGTCCACAACAGCCCACATCTGTGGACCAACCTGTGGATAACTCAGTGGGTGGGAATGAAACGAGCGCTGGATTCTGTTGCGTGTAAGATAGATACAACAGAGATACGTGACGTGAGGGGTGTTGTGGGTAGCGGGGTGCCCGGCGATGGGCCGGTGAGTGGGTTGGTATTGGGCGACGAAACAACAGAGATTGCACGGATAGTCGCGGACGCGGCGCCTGGGGTGGAGAAGATCCCCGCGGCGGAGCGCGTCTACGCATATGTGAAGGCAGCGATCCTTGACCGGGTCTACCCGGGCAACGAGCTGCTGACCGAGGGGGAGCTGGCGGCCGCGGTCGGAGTCTCCCGTACTCCGGTCCGCGAGGCGCTGCTCCGGCTGGAGGAATCCGGCCTGGTGAAGCTGTACCCGAAGAAGGGCGCGCTCGTCCTGCCGGTGCTGGCCCAGGAGGTCAACGACGTACTGGAAGCGCGCGAGCTGATCGAGACGCACGCCGCGGCGAAGGTCTGGCCGCGCCGCAAGCAGCTGGCCGAGAAGCTGGTGCCGCTGGTCCAGGAGATGCGCGACCACCGCAAGGCCGGTGACGCGAAGAGCTTCCTGGTCGCCGACCGGGTCTTCCATGAGGCGATCGTCGGTGCCGCGGGCAACGAGATCCTGGCCAAGCTCTACAACAGTCTGCGCGACCGGCAGGTCCGGATGGGCGTGCCCGGGATCGAGATGGAGCCGGCCCGGATGGACAAGTCCATCGCCGCGCACCAGGAGATGATCGACGCGCTCGGCGGCAACAGCGCCAAGCGCTTCCGCGAGCTCGTCATCGACCACATCCACGTCGCTGCGACGGATCTGCGGGGCGGGCAGTGACCGAACTCGTCTTCCCCCTGGGCGGTCGGCGAGCCTGGGCGGTGTGGGCCACTGCTGTCTTCACCTACCTGGTCACCGTGCTGCACCGCGGCTCCATGAGCGTCGCGGGTCTACAAGCGGCCGAGCGCTTCCACATCTCCGCCTCCGCGCTGGCGAGCTTCACCGTTGTCCAGTTGACCGTCTATGCCGCGATGCAGGTGCCGGTCGGCATCCTGCTGGACCGGTACGGCTCGAAGCGACTGCTGATCGCGGCCTCAGGTCTGCTGTTCGCCGCGCAGTCAGCGTTCAGCCTGGTCGACTCCTACCCGGCCGCACTCGCTGCCCGGGCAGTCCTCGGCGTCGGGGACGCATTGGTGTTCATCAGCGTGCTCCGGGTCGTTATGTCGTGGTTCCCCGCGCTCAAGCAGCCCGTGATGTCGCAGGTGACCGGCATGCTCGGTGGCCTCGGCGCGATCGTGTCCACGGTGCCGATGGCCGCCGCATTCCACGCGTTCGGCTGGACTCCGACCTTCGCGGGCGCGAGCTTGCTGAGCCTGGTGGCCGGCCTGGCCGTCCTCTTCCTGCTCAAGGACAGCCCGTACGACGTATCGCCGCACCGCACCAAGCAGCCGCTCTCCCTGGTACGCCGGAACCTCCGCCGGGCCTGGCGTGAGCCCGGTACTCGCCTCGGCCTGTGGACTCACTTCACCACCAGCTTCTCGGGTGGCACCTTCGGCCTGCTCTGGGGCTACCCGTTCCTGGTCCAGGGACAAGGCGTTGCACCCACTACGGCCGCCGCGATGCTCATCCTGCCCGTGCTGGCCGGCTTCTGTTACGGCCCGCTGGTCGGCCGGTACGCCGCGAAGTTCCCGTACTACCGTTCCTGGATCGTCCTGGCGGTGATCGCCGGGTCGGTGCTGATGTGGACCATCGTGCTCGCCTGGCCTGGCCGCGCCCCGATGCCGGTACTGCTCCTGCTGATCGTCGTACAGGCGGCCGGCGGTCCTGGGTCGATGCTCGGCCTGGACTACGCGCGGACCTTCAACCCGACGACCCGCTTCGGCGCCGCGAACGGGATGGTCAACACCGGTGGCTTCATCGCGATGCTGATCTGTATCGGCATGGTCGGCATCCTGCTCGACGCCTCGTCCGGTGGTGCTCCGCAGACGCTCGGCGACTTCAAGATCGCGCTGGCGTTCCAGTACGTGCTGTGGACGATCGGCACCGTCCAGATCCTCCGCTACCGCCGCCGCGCCCGCGCGACGCTGGCCCGGTACAACCCGGAGATCTACGAAGCGCTCCGGGCCAACCAGATCGTCCCGCTCAAGGCCGACACGGCCGAGCTCACGAAGGTCAGCTGACGCGAGAAACGGGCCCGAAGCGACAACGCTCCGGGCCCGTTCCAGGTTCTCGGCCGGGGAATCAGGCGCGGAGGTCCTGGACCGAGGTGGCCAGGTTGCGGTACCTCGCCTCGATGTTGCCCTTGGCACCGGCCAGGATCAACGTGAGGCCGCCCTTGTAGTTGGCGTCGTTGTACAGGCCCCACTCGTCGCCGCGGCGGTTCCAGATGCTTTCGATGTTGTTGTTCATGCCCCTCGGCCCGGACGTGTCGCCGAGGTTCGGGTCGTTGGCGTCGTTGAAGTAGGCCATCACGCCGCTACCGTTCGTGCCGGTGAAGACGCAGAAGCGGTTGGCCGGGCAGCGCGCGTAGCCGGTGGCTGCCTGGGCCGGAATCGTACCGAGGCCGGCAACGACGGAGCCGACGGCGGCGGTCACTGCGAGTGTTCTGATGAGCTGCAACTCAGGAACTCCTGTTCAAATGGGCGTTTGACATGAAAGTTACACGGGGCGCAGGCCAGCGGCTGGCACGGGCTGGCACGGGCTATCAGTCCAGTGCCAGGCGCCTGCCAGTGCTCGGGCGCACGGTTGTCCCAGTAACAGTCATCTGGGAGGAACCAATGTCCACCGATAGCCATGTCGCCATCTCGGCCGAAGGCCTGGTCAAGAAGTACGGCAGCACCACCGCGCTGGACGGCGTGGACCTGAGCGTGCCGACCGGCACCGTGCTCGGGGTCCTCGGACCGAACGGCGCCGGCAAGACCACCGCGGTCCGGATCCTCGGTACGCTGCTCCGCCCGGACGCCGGGCACGCCACCGTCGGCGGCTTCGACGTCGTCCGGCAGGCGCCGCGAGTCCGCGAGATCATCGGCCTGACCGGGCAGTACGCCTCGGTCGACGAGGACATGTCCGGACGCCGCAACCTGGTGATGATCGGCCGGCTGCTCGGCCTGCCGCGAGCTCAGGCCAAGACGCGGGCGGCCGAGCTGCTGGAGCGCTTCGAGCTGTCCGACGCAGGGGATCGGATCGCCAAGACGTACTCCGGTGGCATGCGCCGCCGCCTCGACCTGGCCGCGAGCCTGGTCGGCAACCCGAGCATCCTGTACCTGGACGAGCCGACCACCGGTCTCGACCCGCACGCCCGCAACGGGGTGTGGGACACCATCCGCAACCTGGTGCTCGACGGTACGACGGTGCTGCTGACCACGCAGTATCTGGAAGAGGCCGACGCGCTGGCCGACTCGATCATGGTCTTCGACAAGGGCCGGGTGGTCGCCGAGGGGCGGCCGGCCGAGCTCAAGGCGCAGGCCGGCAAGCAGTCGCTCGACGTCCGGCCCGCCGAGCCGGGTCACCTCGAGCGGGTCGCCGCGATCGTCTCCGAATCCGTCGGCACCCGGCCGACCGTCGACGTCGTGAACGCGCTGGTCAGCGTTCCGGTCTCGGACGGTTCGTCGATGCCCGTGGTGGTCCGCCGGCTCGACGAGGCCGGGATCGCCGTCACCGAACTGTCCCTGCGGCTGCCGAGCCTGGACGAGGTCTTCCTCGCGCTGACCGGTCACACCGCTGAAGAAGCCCCCGCCGATGTCCTGGAAGGAGCGGTCCGATGAGCACCGCCACACTCGAAGTACCACCTGCTCACGCGGCCCGCCGGGCCCGGCCGTTCGCCTGGGTCGAGCAGAGCCTGACGCTGGCCTGGCGCAACATCGTCCGGATCCGGCAGAACCCGGAAGCGCTGGCCGATGTCACCTTCCAGCCGATCATCTTCCTGCTGCTGTTCCTGTTCGTCTTCGGCGGCGCGATGACGCAGGGCGGTACCTGGCACGATTACCTGCCGTTCCTGTTGCCGGGTGTGCTGGTGCAGTCGGTGGTGTTCTCGACCCTGGGTACCGGCGTCGGGCTGAACGACGACTTCGCCAAGGGTGTCTTCGACCGGTTCCGCAGCTTGCCGATCTCGCGGATCTCACCGCTGGTCGGTGCGGTGCTCGGCGATGCGGTGCGCTACCTGACCTCGGTCGTGATCTTGATGGTGTCGGGGTTCGCGCTCGGCTTCCGGTTCGAGAACGGGATCGCCTACGGGCTGCTCGCCTGCTTGCTCGTGCTGAGCTTCGCGCTGGCGCTGTGCTGGGTGTGGGTCTGGCTCGGGCTGACGCTGAAGACCGCCCAGGGGGTGCAGGGGATCGCCTTCCTGGTGATGTTCCCGCTCACCTTCGGCAGTCCGATCTTCGTGCAGACCAGTACGCTGCCCGGCTTCCTGCAGTCATGGACGAAGGTCAACCCGATCACCTACCTGGTCGACGCGATGCGTGGCCTGATGATCGGTGGCGACATCCAGAAGCCGTTGCTGATCACCTTCGCCTGGATGGCCGGCCTGATCGCGGTCTTCGCGCCGCTCGCCCTCCGCGCCTACCGCCGGCGGGTCTGAGCCAGACGAACGAACAGCCGGTGGAGCCCTGGGGGCTCCACCGGCTGTTCTATTTCTTCAGCAGGTGCTCGGAGCCTTGAGTCCGAGGAACCGCGCGTTCAGGTAAGCGACTGCTGCCGGGGCGCCGGTGACTGCCAGGACGTTGTGTTCGCTGGCGTAGTCGGTGTACATGGCAACCTTTGTGCCCTTCGCGCACCAGGCGTCGTTGAGGGATTTGCCTACGGCCCAGGGGATCAGTTCGTCGAACTTCGAGTGGTAGAGGTAGACGGGAGCCTTGGGGGCGTTGGCGCCCATTTTGTTGGTGGTGAGGACCTGTCGGGCGATCGGCTCGGACAGGGGGTCGGGGGAATCGCTGTACTGCTTGACGCTCTGGAACGTGTAGAGCGCTTCCTCGGTGACGCACAGGTCGTCCATCGCGGCGATCAACTGGTTGCCCTTGGCATTGAAGATGGTGAGGAGTTCCGGGTACTCCCGGGTGACGCCGATCGCCGCCGCGAGGAACAGCCCGGAGAACGGGCCGCCGTCCATCTGGCGTCCGGCCGCCGCCAGGTCGGCCGGAGTACCACCAGAGGCGACGCCCACCAGGTTCAGCTCAGGCGCGTACGACGGCTGCAACTCCGCCGCCCAGCCGGTCGCGAGGCCGCCGCCGGAGTACCCCCAGATGCCGACCTTCGTCGTCGGGGTCAGTCCGGCCTCGGGTGAAGCCAGCGTTGCCCGGATGCCATCTAGTACCGCGTGCCCCTCCATCCGTCCGGCGCCATACGCATCGCGCGGTCCCTGGTAGTCCGTCACCACGACGGCCCAGCCCTTCGCGACCCCGAGAGCCAGCAGCGGGAGTTCCTTCTCCAACCCCGTCCGCAGCGTGTACGACGGGTTGCACTGGTCGCCGAGTGAGTCGGTGGCCGGCTGGTACGACAACAACGGCCGCTGACCCAGGTACGGGATGAGTGGAACGATCACCGTGGAGATGACCGTCACGGGCCGGTTCTTGGCGTCGGTACTCCGGGATTGCAGCTGGAATGCCTTGACCGGCAAGGGAATCCCGAGGCCCGTCACCGTCACGGACCGCTTCTTCAGGACCGTACCGGGTGCCTTCGACTCGTAGCCCGGCGCTGGCTGGTAGAACGCGTCCTGGTCAGGCTCGGTGAGGGCCGTCGTCGCTGCCGAAGCCGATGGTGAGGCCGTCGCCAGCAGCCCTATCGAGACGGCGATGGCGATCAGTGCTTTGCGTGGACGGTTCATGCGGTGTCCTTACCTTCGAGGTGGGGGCGGTAGACCTTGCCGGTCGCCGTTCGGGGGAGCTCATCGAGGAAAACGACCTCGCGGGGCACTTTGTAACGCGCCAGGTTCTCCCTGACGTGATGGCGGATCGCGTCGCTGTCGAGGGTGGAGCCGTCGGCCAGTACGACGTACAGCCGCAGCCGCTGGCCGAACTCCTCGTCCGGTACGCCGAGCGAGGCGACCTCCGCGACGCCGGGCATCGCCTCCACCAGGTTCTCGACCTCGATCGGGAAGACGTTCTCGCCACCGGACACGATCATGTCGTCGTCGCGGCCGTCCACGAACAGCCGCCCGCCGGCGTCGAGATGGCCGAGGTCGCCGGTGCTCAGCAGGCCGTCGATCATGTCCTTGTGACCGCCGCCGGAGTAGCCGGCGAAGCTGAGTCCGTTGCCGACGAAGATCCGCCCGGCGGTGCCGGGCTGCTGGATCAGCCGGTCGGCTTCGTCGTACAGGCGGACCTGGCAACCGACGGGCGGGAGGCCGGCAGTTCCGGGCGCTGCCTGCCAGTCGTCGGGCATCGCGACGGTGGCGACGGCGCACTCGGTCGAGCCGTAGAGGTTGTGCAGCACCGGGCCGAACGCGTCCATCGTCCGGTTGCCCAGATCCGTTGGCAGCAAGGCACCTGCGCTCATGATCACCCGCAGAGAGCTGGTGTCGTAGCGCTCTGGCCCGGCCGCCAGAATCCTTTGCAGCATGGTCGGTACGACGATCAGCGCGGTGGCCCGATGCCGTTCGATTCCTTCGAGGGTGGCGGTCGCGTCGAAGCGGCGGCGGAGCACGATCGTCGAGCCGAGCGCGAGCGTCATGATGAACTGCGTCAGCCCGGTGCCATGGAACGTCGGCGCCGCGATGAAGACGGTGTCGCCACGCCGCAACGGCACCCGGTCGAGGAACTGCGCCGCCATCAACGGGGACCGGACCTGCCGGGGCGCGCCTTTCGGCGTACCGGTCGTGCCGCCGGTCAGCAGCACCATCCCGGCCTGCCGGCGAGGCAACTTCAACGGTCCGCCGTCGTGCGCGGCGATCATCGCCTCAAGGTCACTTGAGGTGCCCCAGGCAACGAACCTGCGAACCTCAGCCGATACTGCGGACAGCAGGTCGTCGAACTCCTCGTCGTGGACGAGCGCCGAAACCCCTTCCCTGCGGGCCACATCGGCCAGCTGAACCCGGCTGAAACCCGTGTTGAGCAAGACCAATCGCACTCCGAGCTTGCCGCAGGCAATCATCGCGTCGACGACCCCGCGATGATCCCGGCAGAGCACACCGATCACCTGACCCGGCGTCACGCCTGCCGCCGCCCAGCCGCGGGCCAAGGCATTCGCCCGTCGGTCGAGCTCGCCATAAGTCAGCTCGCCGAGTTCGTCGATCAGAGCGAGGTCATCGGGATCTCGTCGGGCGGCGATGTGTGCCGCACCTGCAATCGGTCCCAGCCGCCGCATCGCCAGGGAAGTGGTCGCGGTGAGAACCGGGCGGCTCAGATCGAGCAGCCCGGCGGCGCGCAGTACCCGTACCGCACGCAGTTTGTCGGCCGACTTCATACGCAGCCTCCGGAGAATAAGTGAAAAGTAGTCTTTTCACTTGGAAACTGGTCAGTAATGTAGAGCGGATCTGGCTAAGATGGCAAGAGTTCACGCACGGGGTATCGACAAGAGGTGCAATGAGCGAACCCTCCGAACGCCGCTACTCCGGTCGCTCCGTCGAGGAGTGGAAGGCGGCGCGACGGGAACGTCTGCTGGATGCCGCGCTGGAGCTGTTCGGGACCGATGGCTACCCCGCGACCTCGGTGGAACGGCTGTGTGCGCAGGCGAAAGTCTCGACCCGGCACTTCTACCACGAGTTCCAGAACAAGGAAGCCGTGCTGCTCGCGGTGCACGCCCAGGTGATCGAGCTGGCGGTCCGGAGTACCGGTGAGGCGTTGACGAAGACCGCCGACGCGCCCGTCCGGGACCGGATCGTGGCGGCCGTCGACGGCTACCTGCGGACCATCATGGCCGATCTGCGCCGGGCCCGGATCTCGTTCGTCGAAGTGGTCGGCGCGAGCCCGGCGGTGGAGGAGCAGCGGATCGCCTTCCGCGAGTTGCTGATCTCCAGCGTCGTCGGGGTCGGCGAGGTGGCGGTGACCCGCAACGAGCTGACCCGTAAGGACTTCCGCTTCCTCGGGCTGTGTTTCATCGGCGCGGTCAACACCGTCGTCTACGACTGGATGCTGACCGAGCCACGCCCACCGGAGCAGCAGGTCCAGACCGCGCTGCGCGATCTGGCGGTCTCACTCATGCTGAGCTGAGCTACCCGTTCGCAACGAGCCCGTCGGCCCGGAACTGATCCGCATCGAGCCCTCCGTACTGTCCTGGCCTTGCATGAGCAGTCCGATCACGTTTCGCGGGTCAGGGATGTCGAACCGCTTACGGAGCTCGGCGGTCGCGTCCTCGCGACTCAGCCGGGCGCCGCCGTCGTACGCGTTCTCGTACTGCGCCTCGCCGAGCTCGGCGCGCAGCCGGTCGACGGTCGCGCGCACCTCGTGGCCGGGAATGGTCCGCATCCCGCGCAGAGCCGCGGCGATGCCGAGGGTCCGGGCGGCGAGTTCGAGATCCCCGGCGAGCAGGTCCACCGCGGCGGCGGCTTCGACGATGCCGGAGGCCAGCGGCATGTCCTCGGTGGTGACCGCCCGGCTGACCGCCGACTTGCTGTACTCACGGGCCTCGGCGAGCTCGCCACGCGCGACGGAAACCAGACCGAGTTGGCTGAGCACCATCGCCTCGCCATGCGGCGCGATCCGTTCGGAGACCAGGTCGAGCATCGAGTAGGCCCGATCGGCCAACTGCTTGGCCTCGTCCAGCTTGCCCTCCCGCCGGGCGAGCATGCTGAACCCGATCAGCGCCATCGCCTGCCCGCCGGCGCTTCCGTGCTCCTCGGCCAGCTGCAGCGCTCGGACGAGATCGCTCCGGGCGCCGTCGTAGTCGTTCAGCTCTGCCCGGCTGCCGGCCGAGCTGGCCAGCAGTTGCGAGACCCCTTCGGTGGTACCGAGTTCGTCGACCAGTTGTAGCGCCTCGGTGAGCGAGGCCAGCGCGGCCTGATGATCGCCGGAGGCGGCTTGGAAGCTGGACAGCCCGCGTAGCGCCATCGAGGTTCCCCAGCGATCGCCCAGCGTCCGGAAGCCGTCGAGCGCCGCCGCGAGATCGACGGCCATCTCCTCGACCTGGCCTTCGTTCTCGCGGAACATTGCGGTCATCATCCCGGCCATGTTCCGGGTCCACGGGTCCTCGTCGTGCCGGGCCGCCTCGAGTTCGCGGAAGGAGGTCGCCTTGTCGCGGCGGACCATCGCCCAGACTGAGTTCGTGAACCGGCCGATGCCGGATTCGGCCACCACCCGGTGCCTGCGGCTGAGCATCCGTACCTCGGCCAGCCCGCGGATCGCACCACCGAACGACGCCGACGGATCCTCCCCGTTCGAGATGGTGCCGATCGCGTACATCATCAGCGTGGTCGCCCGGCTCAGCGGATGGCTCGGGCCCGGTACCGCGAGCGCGGCCTCGAACCAGGTGATCGCCTCGGTGGGGCGGCCGCGCATGTTCCAGTACTCGCCGAGCACCGAGACGAGTTCGAGCGCGGTCTGCGCGTCGCCGGCGTCGACGGCGGTACGGAGCGCGTCCAGCAGGTTCTCGTTGTCCGCGTCGAACCGGGCGATCCACTGCAGTTGCTCGCCGGTGTGCAGCTTGGGCCGGGCTTGCTGGAGCAGCTCGGTGAAATACGCCGTATGCGCCTGGCGGACCTGTGCCGTCTCGCCGGATGCCGCGAGCTGCTCGGCGCCGTACGCCTTCACCGTCTCGAGCATTCGGTAGCGAACCGACCAGTCGTCGGCAGCAGCTTCGACTAGCGACTTGTCGACCAGTGAGGCCAGCACTCCGAGCACTGCCTCCGGTGGCAGGCCGGGTCCGCTGCAGACGCGTTCGGCGGCTTCGAGGGTCGCGCCGCCGGAGAAGAGGGACAGTCTGCGGGCAACTGCCTGCTCGTCGCTGTCGAGCAGGTCCCAGCTCCACTCCACAACCGCGCGCAGAGTCTGATGCCGGGGGAGCGCGGTCCGGGAACCGCTTGTCAGCAAGCGGAATCGGTCATTGAGCCGGTCGACGATCTGCAGCGGGGTGAGCGCGCGCAGACGGGCCGCGGCGAGTTCGATCGCCAAGGGCATGCCGTCGAGGCGGCGGCAGATCTCGGCGATCGCCTGCCGGTTCGCGCTGGTGACGGCAAAGTCGGGGCGGACTGCGCGGGCCCGGTCGACGAACAGCTGGATCGATGGGTAGCTGTCGTCGGTACTGTCGACCGGCGGCAGTCCGAGGGATCCCACCTGATGCAGGTGTTCACCAGGGATGCTCAGTGGCTCGCGGCTGGTGGTCAGCACGCGCAGCCGGGGGCAGGCGGCGAGCAGCGAGTCGACGAGGTCGGCCACCTCTTGGACCAGGTGTTCGCAGTTGTCGAGCACGAGCAGCACGCGTCGATCCGCAACGACCTCGACGAGTCGCTGGGTGGCTGCTCGGCTGGTGGGGAAGTGCTTCGGCGCGAGACCTGACTGGATGTTGTCGACGTACTCGCTGGCACCGAGCGCGCCGAGGATCGCGGGCGCCACGTCGGCTGCATCGGCGAGCGGGGCCAGCTCGACGAACCAGATGCCGTCACCGGTCTGATCGACTAGCGAGCGGCCGGTCTCGGTGGCCAGCCGGGTCTTGCCCGCGCCACCGGGGCCGACCATGGTGACGAGCCGGGTGCCGTTGCTGAGCAGGCGGGCCAGCTCGGCCACATCACCGGCCCGGCCGACGAAGCTGGTCATCGGGGCACGCAGGTTGCTGCGCGGCGCCGATGTCTGGACAGCCGGTACTACGGGAGTCGTGGCGACTGGGTCGATCGCGTCTCCGCGTAGTACGGACACGTGGAGCTCGCGGAGTCTGGCGCCGGGGTCTGCGCCGAGCTCGTCCGCGAGGGTTGAGCGGACTCGCTCGTAGGCGGCTAGTGCTTCGGCTTGGCGGCCGTCGGCGTACAGGGCTCTGATGAGGAGTTCGTGGACGCGTTCGCGGAGGGGGTGGGTGGCGCTGAGGCGCTCAAGCTCGGGGGTTACCTCGCGGGCATTGCCGCTGGCGACGGCTGCCTCGGCGAGGTCCTCGGAGGCGCCCAGCTTGAGCTCCTCGAGGCGGTCGGCCTCGATCGCGGCGAACGGCAGGTCACGGAGGTCGGCCAGGGCGTCACCACGCCAGAGTCGCTCGGCCTGGGTGAGCAGCGCCTTGGCCTGGCTGGGATCGGTGGTGAGCAGCTCGCGGCCCCGGCGTACCAGGTCCTCGAAGTGGAGCGCGTCGACGGACTCGGGCGAGATGGTCAGCGTGTAGCCGGCCGGGCCGGATTGGACCGAGATGCTCGACTCGGTGGCGGGCAGGCCGCCGCGCAGTCGCGAGACCAGCGACTGCAAGGCGTTCGCGCTGGGTGCCTCGGTGCCCCACAGACCGTCGACCAAGGTGTCGATGCCGACCGGGCGGCCCGCGCTCAGCGCGAGCCTGGCCAGCAGGCCGCGCAGCCGGACTCCGCGGACGTCCAGCGGAGATCCGTCGGCCGCCCACATGGCGAGAGGACCGAGCACCGCTATGCGCACGTTCCCACCCTCCCATAAGTGCCCGTTCAGACCCCTGTCTTTTGTCACATCCATACCGGCCCTTGGATGGCTTACTGTCGATCAGTGACCGAGATCTCCGCTCAGACCCAGTCCGCGCTCAGCCGGATCGTCGCCGACCGCCAGGCCAAGGGGCGGGTGCCCGGGCTTGTCGGGGCCGTTGCCCGCGACGGTGCGCTGGCCTGGTCCGAAGGGGTCGGCTCCGCCGATCTGGACCAGCCGGGCGTCGCGCCGACCGCCGATACGCAGTACCTGATCGCCTCGCACAGCAAGACCTTCACCGCGGTGACGATCCTGGCGCTGCGCGACGAGGGCAAGCTCAGCCTGGACGATCAGCTCGACAAGCTGCTGCCCGAGACCAAGCACGGTGGCGTCACCGTGCGGCAGATGCTCAGCCACGTCAGCGGCATGCAGCGCGAACCGGTCGGCGACGTCTGGGACACGATGTCGTTCCCGAACCGCGACCAGCTGCTGACCGGCTGGAACGACGCCGAGCGGATCGGCAAGCCGCACCACCGGTTCCACTACTCGAACCTGGTCTACTCGCTGCTCGGCGAGGTGATCGAGCGGCTCGAGGGACGCAGCTGGTACGACTCGATCAAGGCGCGCATCCTGCAGCCGCTGGAGATGAGCCGGACGACGATCGGGTTCGACGGCGGGCCGGCCGCTCAGGGGTACTACGTGCCGCCGTGGTCTGACGTACCGGTGAAGGAGCCGGTGCTCGACATCGGCGCGATGAACGCGTGCGGCGGTCTCGCCAGTACTGCCGCAGACCTGGCGAAGTGGGCTTCCTTCATCGCCGACCCGGTCGACTCGGTGCTGTCCGCGGACACCGTCGAGGAGATGTGCCAGCCGCAGATCATGGTCGACGAACGCTGGGTCCTCGGCTTCGGCCTCGGCTTCATGCTGCTCCGCCTCGGCGACCGCGTCACCGTCGGCCACACCGGCGGCATGCCCGGCCACATCACCGGCACCTTCGTCCACCGCCCGTCCGGTACCGCCGGAATCGCCCTGATGAACACCACTTCGGCCCCCGACCCGGCCGGCTTCGCCACCGACCTTCTCATCAAGGTCCTGGAAGACGACCCCGCCAAGCCCAAGCCCTGGACCCCCGGCACCACAGTCCCCGAAGACCTCACCGGCCTCCTGGGCACCTGGTACTCCGAAGGCAGCCCCTTCGTCTTCTCCGTCCGCGAAGGCGCCCTCCAAGCAGTAGCCCAAGGCGCCCCCGACTGGAAGCCCCCAGCCGTCTTCGAGCAAATCTCCGAAGACGTCTACCGCACGATCTCCGGCCGAGAAGCAGGCGAACTCCTCCGCATCACCCGAGACCCCTCCGGCACCCCCACCACCCTCCACTGGGCCACCTACCTCTGCACCCGCCACCCCTACGCCTTCGGCGAATGGCTCGACTGATCCAGGTCGCCTGAGTTTGCCCGGTCGCTGGGCGTTGGATAGAGTGACGTCATCCCCCCAGTTGCTTCGGTGGCTGGGCGCGAAGCCCCACTTCGGTGGGGCTTCTGCTTTTTACCAGCCCGTGGGTTTGGTGATCCGGCCGCCGGCCGGGTCGGTGACTACCGCCGGAAACTGACTCGCCCGGAGCACGCCGGCACGGATCGGCTTGGCGAACGACGGCTTGGACTGCATCAGCCGCTGACTCGGCTTCGGTTGTGGGTTCAGCAGCCCGACCAGCTTGCCGAGCTCATGACAGACGATCCGGATCGGCTCGGTCAGGTCGGAGTCATTGCTGACCACGGCGAAAGCGTCGGCGTCATCGCGGAACGCGTCGACGAGCAGGTAGGTGGCGAGGTTGACGTCCGAACCCTTCTCCTCCGTCTTGATCACCTCGACGGTGCGCGGTCCGGTCGGCGAGGGCGAGGCAAGTGCCATGCGGGTCGGCTTCGTCAGGAAGCTGCCCAGGTGCTC
Organism: Kribbella sp. NBC_00382; assembly: GCF_036067295.1. Lineage (NCBI taxonomy): Bacteria > Bacillati > Actinomycetota > Actinomycetes > Propionibacteriales > Kribbellaceae > Kribbella > Kribbella sp. NBC_00382. Next base: position 2,030,199 of record NZ_CP107954.1, on the reverse strand, counting down.
GAGGTTCAGCCATTTGTACGGCTGGCCCTTCAGGCAGCCGTAGTACAGGTTGAAGCCGTCGATGTAGACATTGATCCGCACCAGGCGAAGAGTACCGATTTGCCGGCGACCTGGTCGGAACTCCTGTGGATAAAGCCGATCTGCCCCTAGCTGCCCTGGGCGGCCGTCAACTTGGTGAGGGTTTTCAGCAAGGCTTCTGTGGAGACGGGGGCGAAGAATTTGGTATCGACGGCTTCGACCGCGGTGATTGCCTTCTTGGCCAGGTTGACGCCGGCCTTTGTGGGGGTGAGGGTTTTGGCTCGGGCGTCGGTGGGGGAGGGTTGGCGGGTCAGGAGGCCCTTGTTTTCTAGGGTTTTCAGGACTTGGGAGGTCATTTTGATGTCGGTGCCTGCCTGGTGGGCCAGGTCTTGCTGGTTGGGGGTGTGGCCTTCGTTGGTCAGCCACCAGGTGCAGGCTAGGAGGACGAATTGGACGTGGGTCAGGTCCAAGGGGGCCAGGGCTGTGGTGATGGCTCGTTGCCAGGTGTGGGTTACGTGCCAGAGGAGGAAGCCGGGGCTTTCGGCGGGGCCGCCTGGGTAGCGGGTCATCTGGCGGCGTGGGCGATCAGGGCGGTCATCGCCTCGGGGAAGTCCTCGGTGATCATCGGGCCGAGTTCGGGGCCCAGCCTGTCCGCGTCGGGGCCGGTGATCTCCAGGCGGTGGACGATGCGGGTGGTGCCGTCCGCGAGGGTGGAGAGGGTATGGCTGAAGCCCAGGGTCGCGCCGTTGAAGGTGGTTTCGTCGGCGTAGCGTTCGCCGGGCGTGATCTCGACGATGGTTGATTCGATCGGGTCCTGGCCGGCGGGCGTCATCAGCACCCGGCTGCCGACGGCGAACGGGCCGTCCAGCTTGATCGCTGCCATCGAGGTGTCCCAGGCGGTCCAGCCGTCGATGTCGGCCAGGGTTTTCCAGATCAGCTCGCGCGGTACGGCGGTCTCGGCGGTGTGCTCGTGAACCCACATGGCAGAAGCTCCTTCGATTTAGTCTGCGCGAAGATTATCTCCGCGCAGACTAAATCCGCAAGAGGTCAGCCGCGCCGGCCGTCCAGGAGCTCCCGGAGGATGTCGAGGTGGCCCAGGTGGCGGGCCGTTTCCTCGATCATGTGGTTGAGGATGTAGCGGACCGAGGCCGGCTGTCCCGACGGGCGGGGCGGGGTCACCGTCTCCACGTCGTCGAGGGTGAAGCCGGCGAGGATCTCGTTCGAGCGGGCGCACTCGGCGTCGTACTCGTCGAGCAGATCGGGCAGGGTCCGGTGGTCGACGAACATCTCGGCGTCGGGGTGGCCGCCTTCGGTGAAAGGGGTTTGGCCCGTGTCGGGGGTGCCGAGCAGGTTCTCAGTGAACCAGGAGTACTCGACCCAGCGCAGGTGTGAGACCAGGCCGGCCACGGTGGTGAGTGGCGAGGTCGGGAGGAGTTGGCGATGCGCGTCGGCCTCACTCAGGCCCTCGCACTTCGGTCGTACCAGCGCCCGCTGCACGTCCAGCCAGCCGATGAGGCTCCCACGCTCGTCGGCGGTCAGGAGTGCCTTCACGGGTTGCGCCAGTCGTAGCGGGTGGCGCCGTCGATGAGTTCCCGGATGATGTCGAGGTGGCCGACGTGGCGGGCCGTCTCCTCGATCATGTGGCAGAGGATGTAGCGCAGGGAGGCAGGGGCGTCGTCGCCGGTGCCTTGTTCGAGTGCGTCCAAAGACAGGTTCGCGATGGTTGCGTTCGAGCGGGCGCACTCCTCGTCGTACTCGTCGAGCAGCTGAGCCAGCGGTACGTCGTCGACGAACATCTCGGCGTCGGGGTGGCCGTCCTTGGTCCAAGGGGTCTGGCCGGTGTCCGGTACGCCGATCAGGCTCAGCTGGAACCAGGAGTACTCGTTCCAGCGCAGGTGAGCCACCAGCCCCGCCATCGTCATCAACGGCGAGGTGGACAGCATCACCCGATGGGCGTCGGCCTCGGTCAGGCCTTCGCATTTCATCCGGACGAAGGACCTCTGCAGGTCCAGCCAGCCGGTGAGTTGGGTCCGCTCGTCAGAGGTCAGCGGCGGACGGGATACCACGGTCATTGCAGCTCCTGAGGTGGTGAAGACAAGCCACCTGTCAGCCGCGGACGCGACAGGCAGGCAGCACGATAGTCGTAGACATCGCGCTCACCTCCTCTCGGTTCATTCCGACCCTAGCAGCCTCGCCTTGACCTCGCTCTTCAATACTTTGCCGACCTTCGAGCGCGGCAGATCGGGCCAGACCACCACCTGTTTCGGCGCCTTGACGCTGCCGAGCTTGCTCTTCACGTAGTTGCGGACCTCCGACTCGGTGACCGTCAACCCGGGGTGCAGCTGCAGCACCGCGGTGACCCGCTCGCCCCACTTCTCGTCCGGTAGGCCGACGACCGCGCAGTCGCGGATCGCCGGGTACGTCATCAGCGCCTGCTCGACCTCAGCCGAGTACACGTTGAATCCGCCCGTGATGATCATGTCTTTCGCCCGATCCACTATGTAGAGGTAGTTGTCTTCGTCCAGGAACCCGATGTCACCCGTGTGGTGCCACCCGTACTGCGATGCGGCGGCGGTCGCCGCCGCATCCTTGTAATACCCAGCCATCACCAGCGAACCCCGTACGACGATCTCGCCGCGTTCTCCAGCTCCCAGCAGCCGCCCGTCGTCCGCCATGATCGCCACCTGCGTCAGCGGCGAGGGCCGTCCGGCCGAGGTGAACCGTTCGACCGCCAAAGAACCGTCAGGGTGGAAGTGATCGGCCGGCGCCATCGTGGAGATCATCATCGGCGCCTCGCTCTGACCGAAGAGCTGCGCCATCACCGGCCCGATCCGGGTCAGTGCCTCCTCCAACCGCGCCGCGGACATCGGTGCCGCGCCGTACCAGAAGCACTGCAGTGACTTGAGATCCGTCGTGGCCAGAGCGGGATGCGCCAGCACCATGTAGATCACGGTCGGCGGCAGGAAGGTGTGGGTGACCCGATGCCGCTCGACCAAGGCCAGGAACTCGTCCAGGTCGGGCGCCGGCATGATCACGATCTCGCCGCCGAGCGTCAGGACGGGAAAGCACAGTACGCCCGCCGCGTGGGTCAGCGGCGCCAGCGCGAGGTACACCGGCCGGCCGTCGAACGGATAGCTCATCAGGGTGATCGCCGACATCGTCTCGAGGTTGCGCTCGGTCAGCATCACCCCTTTCGGTCGCCCGGTGGTACCGCCGGTGCCGACCAGCAGCGCCGTGTCATCGGCAGGCTCCAGCGACCAGGGATCAGCCGGTACATCCGTCAGCCACTCCGCCAAGCTGATTGCCCCAGGCAATGAGTCGTCCAGGCAGATGACCGTGGTGAGCTTGGGCAGCTCGGGCAGAATCTTCTCTACCAGTGGAAGAAACGCCCGTTGGAAGATCAACGCGGAGCAGTCGAACGCGTCGAGCAGGTCGCGGTTCTCGGCCGCCTCGTTGCGCGGGTTGATCGGGCACCAGATCGCGCCCGCCCGGGCGATGCCGAAGACGCAGGCGAACGAGATCGGGTTGTTCGCGGACAGGATCGCCACCTTGTCACCTGGCAGCACCGTCGAGCGATGCAGGGCCCGGCCGACCTGCCACGACAGTTGCTGCACCTCGGCGTAGCTGAGCGAAGTACCGGCCATCGTCAGGCAGGGCGCATCGGCTCCGAGCGATGCGCCCTTGTCGAGATAGTCGTACAGCCTCACGCGAACTCCAGGTGGTACAGGTGCGGGGGGACCCTTGGGGGGGTGAGAGTTGGGCACCCCCGCACCCGGTCTCAGTGGTGGACGGTCACTACAGGTTCGAGGACCAGTCCGAAGCTCCGCAGTACGCCGAGAAGCTCGCGGTGACCGAAGGCCTGGCAGGCGGAGGCGAGCCCGACCCGCTTGGGCGGCTGCTGTAGAAGCGAATAAGCGGCGTACGCCTGCAGCACCCCGGTCTGCTTGTAGTTGCTGTTGCCGTGGATCACGCAATGCGCGCGTCCCAGCGGCCCGGACGCGTGGACCGAGTCCAGCGACGTGTTGATCCGCGGGTTCTCACGAGGCGGCATGCTGGCCTGGACCGACGCGGCGACCTCGGCGAGAGCGGCGTCCTGCTGCTCCACCGGCAGGGTCTTGATCTGCGACTCGACCATCTTCACCGCCTCGACCACACCCTGCATGACGGTCCGGTCGAAGACGCCGCCGACGACCTTGACGTTGGCCACCCGCGGATCGCTCTTGAACCAGACCGGATGACTCGTGCCACCCCAGGGCAGCGCCAGGGCCGACGCGTGCTGGCCGGGGACGTTCACCTCGAAGGTGCTGAGCGGGTCCCACTTCACCAGCTCGTTCTGCTCCAGGTAGTGCCAGTCCGCCTTGAGGATCGTGAAGATGGTCTGGGTCGACGCGTAGGTCGGGAAACCCTTCCACAGCACCAGGATGTCGAGGGTGTCGAGGCCAGGGGTCTCCAGACAGATGTTCGCCGCGATCTCGCCGGTCGTGTACATCTGAGCGACTCCCGGAGCAAGCAACAGTCCTTCGGCGGTGAACTTGTCACCCCACCCGTTCTGCGCGTCCAGCAGCCAGTCCTGTTCACCAGTGGTGTCCAGGTAGTGGCAGCCGGCCGCCAGGCTCGCCTCGACGACCTCCGGCCCGTACTTGACGAACGGGCCGACCATGTTGCTGACCACCTTCGCGCCGCGGAACAGATCCGTCAGCGCGCTCACCTCGTGCTCGACCTCGACCACCTCGTGGTCGACGGTGTCGATGCCGGGCACCCGGTCGAGTACTTCCTGCACGCGCTTCTTGTCCCGGCCGGCCGCGATGAACGGGACGTTGAACTCGCGCAGGTACTCGCAGACGAGCCGCCCGGTGTAGCCGGAGGCGCCGTAGACGACGACGGGTTTGCTCATCGTCACATTCCCATTCCGCCGTCGACCGGCAGGCCCGCACCGGTGATGAACTTGGCCGCGTCCGAGGCCAGGAAGACGACCGCGTCGGCCATGTCGCCGACCTCGCCGAGCCGGCCGAGCGGGGTCAGTCCGATGACGTCCCCGACGGCTGCTTCCGCCGACGGCCAGAGTCCGAGGGTGACCATGTCGGCCGCGAGCTTCATGCCCATCTCGGTCGGTACGAGACCTGGGTACACGCAGTTCACCCGTACGCCGTACCCGAGCTTGCCGGACTCCATCGCCGCCACCCGGGTCAACCGGTCGACCGCCGACTTGGTCGCGGAGTAGCCGGAGATGCCGGGGAACGGGATGGTCGCCGCGACGCTGGAGATGTTGACCACCGAGCCACCAGTCCCGGCGGGTCCCTCCGGCCGCATCGCGCGGAACGCGTGTTTCAGCCCCAGCGCCGTGCCGAGGACGTTGATCTCCAGCATCTTGCGGATGTCGGCCGGGTCGAGGTCGATCACCAGGCCGGACAGCTCGACGCCGGCGTTGTTCACCAGGATGTCCAGACCGCCGAGCTCGGTGATGGTGGCGCTGATCGCCGCCTCCCAGTTCGCGTCGTCGGTCACGTCGAGCGGTACGAAGGCCGCGGTCGCGCCGCCGTCGTTGAGCGCGTCGGCGGTCGCTTTGCCGAGATCCTCCGCGATGTCGGCGATCACGACCGAGGCCCCGGCCGCCGCGAGAGCTTCGGCCATGCCGGCCCCGAGTCCGCGCGCACCCCCGGTCACCAAGGCTTTTCGTCCGGTCAGGTCGTACCCGCTCATGACTCTCCCCTTCGGCCGGCTGCTGGACCTTCAAGTCCGCCCGATCACCGGTGAGGTGCGGTGACCGGGCGATCCACACAGCGTTGCCACTTTCTTGACAGTCGTCAAGAGTTCCTTGGACAGCTGTCAAGAAAATCTCATTGCCGGGTTAAGCTTTCAAGAGATGAACCCAGGAGGCAGACCGTGACCGAGGTGACGGACCGGATCTCGCGCCGTCAGGTGGACAAGTTCGCTGAGCGTCGTGCTCAGCTGGCCACCTCGGCGCTACATACCCTGTCCGAGCTTGGTTATGCCCGCACCAGCCTGCGGGAGATCGCTCAGAACTCCGACTTCTCGCACGGCGTCCTGCACTACTACTTCCGCGACAAGGTCGAGCTGATCACGTACTGCGTGAAGCTCTACAAGGCCGAGTGCGTCACCCGGTACGACCAGATCGTCGCGACCGCGCGGTCGGCCGACCAACTGCGGACCGACTTCGCCCAGGCGCTCGCCGTCACCTGCGACGAGGACGGCACGATGCACCGGCTCTGGTACGACCTGCGCAACCAGGCCCTGTTCGAGGAGCACTTCCGCGAGGACGTGCTGGAGATCGACAAGACCCTCGAGCTGATGATCTGGCGGATCGTCAGCACGTACGGCGACCTGAGCGGCACCCAGATCACCGTCTCGCCCTCCACCGCCTACGCCCTCTTCGACGGCCTCTTCCAGCAGGCGCTGCTCCGCCACCTCTCGGGCGAGCCCAAGGCCCTCGACGACCTCCGCGAAGGCGTCGAGAAGATCCTGCCCAAGCTGCTCATCCCCTGACAAACGCGGCACCCCTCGCCGGCGCACAACCGCCTCGACGCGAACTGCAGTCGCGCGTTGCGGATTGCCGGGCTGGCCTGTTTTGGCGTCTTTGTGCTCGACGTGAGTGTTCTGGCGGCGGCCAGATGCTCAGGTGGAGCACAAGGTGCCTCAGGCAACTGTTTCTGGGGATTGACGGAGGCGGTCCCCGACAAGATCCTCCCCGAACCGGTTAAGGGCAGTGATCCCGGCGCCGGCTGGCGGGATTTTGTACCGCTGGCCTGATGCTTGACGCCAGCGACCCGAGAACCTGCCAGTGGGTTGAGTGAACAGGGCGCCCGCCCGATGGGTGCCCCTCGAGGTGTTCTAGCTAGCGGTTCCGCTGGTCGCTGATCCGCTTGGCCTTGCCCAGGGAGCGTTCCAGGGCGTGGGGTGGGAGTACGTCGACCTTGGCGGTGACGCCGACGCGGTCCTTGACCCGGCGGGACAGGGCCATGGCGGCTGACGCGTAGGACGAGGTCGGGAGGTCCGGGGCGGCTTCGACCTGGACGGTGAGTTCGTCGAGGCGGTTGGGGCGGGTCAGGACGCAGAGGTAGTGCGGGGTCAGGCCCTCGACCAGCAGGAGTTGTTCCTCGATCTGGGTGGGGAAGACGTTGACGCCGCGGACGATCATCATGTCGTCGGTGCGGCCGGTGATCTTCTCCATCCGGCGCATCCCGGGGCGGGCGGTGCCGGGGAGCAGGCGGGTCAGGTCGCGGGTGCGGTACCGAAGTACCGGGAAGGCCTGTTTGGTGAGGGTGGTGAAGACCAGTTCGCCGACCTCGCCGTCGGGCAGCGTCTCGCCGGTGACCGGGTCGATGATCTCGGGGTAGAAGTGGTCCTCCCAGATGTGCAGGCCGTCCTTGGTCTCCACGCACTCCTGTGCGACGCCCGGGCCCATCACCTCGGACAGGCCATAGATGTCGACCGCGTGCATGCCGGTCTTGTTCTCCACCTCGGTCCGCATCTGCTCGGTCCACGGCTCGGCGCCGAAGATGCCGACCCGGAGCGAGGTCTCCCGCGGATCCATGCCTCGGGCAACCATCTCGTCGATGATGGAGAGGAAGTACGACGGCGTCACCATGATGATCCGGGCGCCGAAGTCGCGGATCAGGTCGACCTGCCGCTCGGTCATCCCGCCGGAGATCGGTACGACGGTGCAGCCGAGCCGCTCGGCGCCGTAGTGGGCGCCGAGGCCACCGGTGAAGAGTCCGTAGCCATAGGCGACATGGCAGACGTCGCCGGCGCGTCCACCGGCCGCGCGGATCGACCGGGCGATCAGGTTGGCCCAGTTGTCGATGTCGTCGCGGGTGTAACCGACGACGGTCGGGCGGCCGGTGGTACCGGAGGAGGCGTGCACGCGGACGACCTCTTCGCGCGGCACCGCGAACATGCCGAACGGGTAGTTGTCGCGCAGATCCTGCTTGCCGGTGAAGGGCAGCCGGGCCAGATCGGAGAAGTCCTGCAGGTCATCGGGTTTGAAGCCGACGCCGTCCAGCGCCGCCCGGTAGTGCGGGACGTTCTCGTACGCCGCGCGCACGGTGGTCTGCAGGCCGGCCAACTGCTTCGACCGCAGCTCGTCGACCGACAGCTTCTCGCCGTCGTCGAGCAGGTCCGCCGACGGAGCTTCACCGAGGAATCGTTCAGTCATTCAACAGGCCTCTCACGGGCGAGCCAGCAGGGTCGCGATGCCCTGGCCGACTCCGATGCACATGGTGGAGAGTGCGTACCCGGCGTCGCGGTGGCGAAGCTCCAGGGCGGCGGTGAGGGCGAGACGCGCGCCGGACATGCCCAGGGGATGACCCAGGGCGATGGCGCCGCCGTTCGGATTCACGTGCTCCGCGTCGTCGGGCAGCCCGAGCTGACGCAGTACTGCGAGGGACTGGGCCGCGAACGCCTCGTTGAGTTCGATGACCCCCAGGTCGGACAGCTCGATGCCGGCCTTCGCGAGCACCTTGCGGGAAGCCGGGACTGGACCGATGCCCATGATCCGCGGCGGTACGCCGGCTGCCGCGGTACCGACGATCCGCGCCAGCGGCCTGACGCCGAGCCGCTCGACCGCTTCGCCGCTCATCACCAGCAGGGCGGCGGCGCCGTCGTTGACGCCGGACGCGTTGCCGGCGGTGACCGTACCGGGGTCCCGGAACGGAGTCTTCAAGCCGGCCAGGGCTTCCAGCGACGTCTCGCGCGGGTGCTCGTCGACGTCGACAACCGTCACGGCGCCGCGCTTGCCGGGCACCTCGACGGCGACGATCTCCTCGGCGAGGCGGCCGTTGGCCTGAGCCTTCGCGGCGCGCTGCTGGCTGCGGTAGGCGAAGAGGTCCTGGTCCTCGCGGGAGATGGAGAAGTCGGCGGCGACGTTCTCCGCCGTCTCCGGCATCGAGTCGATCCCGTACTGCTTCTTCAGCACCGGGTTGACGAACCGCCAGCCGATCGTGGTGTCGAAGATCTCGGCCTGGCGGGAGTACGCGCTTGTTGCCTTGGGCATCACGAACGGCGCCCGCGACATCGACTCGACGCCACCGGCGACCACGATCTCGTTGTCACCGGCAACGATCGACCGGGCGGCCGCGGCGACCGCGTCCAGCCCGGAGCCGCAGAGCCGGTTGATCGTCGAGCCCGGCACGCTGTCCGGCAGCCCGGCCAGCAGTAGCGCCATCCGGGCGACGTTGCGGTTGTCCTCGCCGGCCTGGTTCGCGCAGCCGAGGAAGACGTCGTCGATCGTCGCCGGGTCGAGATTCGCATGCCGCGCGAGCAGGCTTCGCAGTGCGTGGGCGGCGAGGTCGTCGGGGCGGACGGCGGCGAGCGCGCCACCGTACCGGCCGATCGGGGTGCGGACGCCGTCCACCAGGTAGGCCACGCGGGTCATGAATCCTCCTTGACGATGGTGCCCGACAACTGACGACTGCGGCCGCGGAACTCGGCGATCACGTCGTCGCCGCGCCGGACCGTCACGTCGTAGATCCCGTTCTTCCCGTACTGCGTCCGCTGCCGCGCCTCGGCGACCAGCAGATCGCCGCGTTGCGCGGGGGCGATGAACACGATGTCGCACGCCTGGGCCACGGTCACCAGGTTGCGGGAGTTGCAGGCGAAAGCGAAGGCCGAGTCGGCCAGCGTGAAGATGAAACCGCCGTGCGCGATGCCATGGCCGTTCACCATGTCGTCGCGGACCGTCATCTCGAGCTCGGCCGTGCCTTCGGCGACGGAGACCAGGCGCATGCCGAGGCCCGCGCTGGCCGAGTCATCGGCCCACATGGCGGCCGCGACGCGGCTTGCCAGCTCATTGCCCATTCGGTCCACCCAGCGGTAGGGAGTGGTTGTGACACTCTAGCCCCGATCTGGTCATGGACTGTAACATCACTGTCATGACTACTGACTGGCTGGCTGCCCACCGCGAACGGCTCGACGGCGCGCTGACTGCGATCCGCAGTCGTGGCTACTACTCGGCGTTCCCGGAGTCGCCGAGCCCGCGGGTCTACGGGGAGACGGCAGCCGAGGACGGCAAGGCCGCTTTCGAGGCGTACCGCGGTACGACGTACGCGCTCGAGACGCCGGGCGCTGTCGGCACGGTCAGCTCCGAGGAGTCGCCGTTCGGCGTACCGCTGGACGTCGAGTACCCGCGCACCGTCGAGGCCGGCCTCGACGAGCTGCTCGCGGCTGCCCGAAAGGGCCTGAGCGACTGGCGAAAGGGCGGGATCGACGGCCGCGTCGGCGTCACGCTGGAGATCCTCGACCGGCTGCACAAGCGGGTCTTCGAGCTGGCAGGAGCGGTCCAGCACACCAGCGGCCAGGCGTTCGTGATGGCGTTCCAGGCCGGTGGCGCGCACGCGCTCGACCGGGCGCTGGAGGCGATCGCCTACGCGTACGAGGAGATGAGCCGCTACCCGGCGACCGCGATCTGGGAGAAGCCGGCCAAGGGCGACCCGATCCGGCTGGAGAAGAACTTCACCGTCACCGGCCGCGGCGTCGCGCTGGTGATCGGCTGCAACACGTTCCCGACCTGGAACTCGTGGCCGGGCCTGTTCGCCTCGCTCGTCACCGGCAACGCCGTGATCGTCAAGCCGCACCCGCTGGCAGTACTGCCGCTCGCGATCACCGTCGAGGTGGCCCGCGAGGTGCTCGCCGAGGCCGGGTACGACCCGAACCTGGTCACCCTGGCCGCCGAGCGCCCCGGTGACGGCCTGGCGAAGCCGCTCGCGCTGCGCCCCGAGGTCAAGCTGATCGACTTCACCGGTGGTACCGAGTTCGGCGACTGGCTGGAGCAGAACGCGACCCAGGCCGAGGTCTTCACCGAGAAGGCCGGCGTCAACGCGGTCATCATCGACTCGACCGACTCGTTCAAGGCGCTCTGCAACAACCTCGCCTTCACGCTCTCGCTGTACTCCGGCCAGATGTGCACCACCACCCAGAACCTGTTCGTCCCGGCCGACGGCATCGAGACCGACGAGGGCCACAAGACCTTCGACGAGGTCGGGGCCGGCATCGCCAACTCGATCAGCAAGCTGCTCGGCGACGACGCCCGCGCGGTCGAGCTGCTCGGCGGCATCGTGAACAAGGCCGTCGTCAACCGGCTCGAGCTCGCCCCGGAGTACGGCGATGTCGTGCTGGAGTCCCGCGCGATCACGCACCCGGCATACCCCGATGCCGTCGTCCGGACGCCGCTGCTGGTCGCTCTGGACGCCAAGAACGAGGACGTCTTCAGCCGCGAGTGCTTCGGCCCGGTGTCCTTCCTGGTCCACACCAGCGGTACCGCCGAATCGATCGCGCTGTTCCGCCAGACGGTCGGCGACGGCGGCGCGATGACGGCCGGCGTCTACTCCACCGACGCTGCTGTGCTGGACGAGGTCCGCGAGGCTGCCCTCGAGGTCGGGGTCGCCTTGTCGGAGAACCTGACCGGCCAGGTCTTCGTCAATCAATCGGCTGCTTTCAGCGACTTCCACGGCACCGGAGCGAACCCGGCGGCTAACGCCACGTACACGGACGGCGCATACGTTGCGAGTCGCTTCCGCGTCATTCAGTCTAGGCGTCATGCCTGATGCGCAGAATCTGAAAGAAGCCCTTTCGTACTTCGACAGCTGGCTGGCGTTCAGCCAGCGTTTTCAGCGCATACCCGGAGTCCAGGCAGCGGTCTTCGCCGAGGACGCGATCGCGTTCTCGGCGGCGTACGGATCGGCCGACGTCGAGCAGGGCGTCGCGCTGACCGAGCAGCACCTGTTCCGGATCGCCTCGCACTCCAAGTCGTTCACCGCGACCGCCCTGCTCCAACTGGCCGAGCAGGGCAAGGTCCGGCTGGACGACAAGGTCGAGATGTACGTCACCGAGATCGTCGGTACTCCGTTGGGCGAGCGGGCGATCCGGGAGCTGCTCAGCCACGCCGCCGGTGTGACCAGGGACAGCGACAGCGCGGACTTCTGGCAGCTCGGCGCGCCGTTCCCGGATCGCGAGCACCTGCTGCGGGTGCTCCAGGACCCCAGCGCCGCCGTACTGGCCGACAGCGAGCGCTTCAAGTACTCCAACATCGGCTACGGCCTGCTCGGTCTGGTGGTCGAAGCAGCGTCCGGTACGCCGTACAACACCTACGTGCAGACCGAGATCGTCGACAAGCTCGGCCTGACCGGACTCGGGCCGGAGCTCGACCCGGCCCGGAGCAACGAGTACGCCACGGGGTACAGCGCGCTGGCCTACGCCGACAGCCGGGTCCCGATCGATCACGTCGATACCCGGGCGCTCGCCTCGGCGACGGGCTTCTTCGGCAACGCACGCGATCTGGTGTCCTTCTGGTCGGCCCATCTCGACGGAGACGTCCGGCTGCTCACCGACGACTCGAAGCGGAAGATGCAGCACGCGGCGTGGAAGACCTCGGACAAGGACTGGCCGCAGTACGGGCTCGGGCTGCAGATCTCCAAGGTGGGTGAGCGGCAGATCTTCGGGCACAGCGGGGGCTATCCCGGACACATCACCCGCTCGTTCGTGGATGCCGAGCGCCGGCTGGTCGTGTCGGTGCTGACGAACGCGATCGACGGGCCTGCGACGCAGTTGGCCGAGGGGCTGCTCAAGTTCGTCGACCTGGCCGAGTCGAAGCCGCGCCCTGAGGCCGGGCCTGAAGCCGGTGTGGATGCCGGGCTGGCTCGGTTCACGGGCCGGTTTGCCAATCTGTGGGGCGTCTTCGACATCGCACTGCTCGGCGGCCGGCTCTACGTGCTCGATCCCGCCTCCCTCGACCCGACCGCCGAACCGACGACGCTTGAACCGGCCGGCGACGACGCTCTCCGAGCGGTCGGCGGCTCCGGCTACCAGGCGGTCGGCGAGACCTACCGCTACACCTTCACCGCGACCGGCTCGGTCGAGTCGGTACGCGATTCCAGCGGCCTCCTCGCCCACCCGATCGAAGGCTTCACGCTGCCCGACCGAGTGCAGGTGAGTAGCGTTCAGGCATGACTCTGCTTTCGGCCTCGCCTCCGGCTCGGCGGGCCATGGGGCTAAACTCCCGGCCTTCCCTCGTCCCTCCGGTCGCTTCGCTCCCTCCACTCCTCAGTCCAGGCCGGGAGGCCCCATGACCATTCACGGGGATCATCCGTTTTTGCCGCCGGAGTCGGAGCGGAGCCCGGTACGGCGGTTCCGTGGCCGTCTGCCGTCGCCGGTCGGGTTGTGGACGACTGCCCATGAGGGCAAGCGGGCCGGGCTGACCGTTTCGTCGATGCTCGTCGCGGACGGCGAGCCCGGGTACGTGATCGGCCTGATCGACCCGGACTCGGATCTCTGGGAAACGTTGCACAAGGCAAGGACAGCGGTCGTCAGCCTGCTCGGCGGCCCGCATCAGCAACTGGCCGACGCCTTCGGGTATGTCGCGCCGGCGCCGGGCGGGCCGTTCCGGATGATCGACTGGACCGAGACGGAATGGGGCCCGGCGCCGGTCGGGGTCAGCACCTGGGCCGGCTGCCGGCTCGTCACGCCGGATCCGCCCGAGGTCGGGTGGGCCTTGCAGGTGCAGCTGGAAATCGTGCAGGTCGAGCTGGCGGAGGACGAGCTTCCCGCTCTCGTCCACCGCCGCGGTCGGTACACGACCTTCTAACGCAGCTCGATCTGCACCTGTAGGTCGGGTTGCAGTTGCACGGGGCCGAGCAGCCCGGACGGGATCGGCTGTCCGTGGCTGTTGGCGCCGGTGTTGGTCACCTTCACGACGATGGTGTTGGCGCCGGAGCGGAGTACCGAGGTCACGTTGAACCGGTACGGCGCCCACAGCCCGGCGGGCAGCGCCTTCCCGTTGACCGAGACCTCCGCGACCTCGTGGACCACCCCGAGGTCGAGCGTCCACCCTCGCCCTGCGACGGCGTCCAGCGTGAAGCTCTTCTGATAGACCCCGGTACCTGAGAACCCGGACTCGATCGCGGTCCACGAGTCGAGCGGCCTGCGTACGGTCACCGCGCCTGCTCGATCGAAGTGGAAGTCCCAGTCACCGTCGAGCGGGATGGCGGCGAGCGGATCCTGCACCGTCGTCGCCCCCCGGACGACGTTGCGCCCGTCAGTCGCGGCGACGCTGACCAGCCCCGGAGCGGTAACCCGGACGGTCGCTCGCTTGACCTGCGCGCTGAATTCGACAGCCTCCACCGGAGCCGACGCCGAGATCGCGTGCGGCTGCTCCTTGCCCTTGGTGAAGACCACGAGAACTGCGGCCTTGGGCTCCAGCGTGAGCGGGATCTCCGTCTGCTTGCCTCGCCGCTGCCAGATCATCGCCGGCCCCGCCCGCCCGGTGTCGGCATCCCACACGCCGGGCACTCCGTCGGCCGGGAAGGTGGCGGTCACGCTGACGCGCTCGGACCGCTCGTTGACCAGCAGGAACGCCTCCGAATCCTCATCCTCCAACCGAAGTGCTCGAACCTCGGCCACCGCCGGAACCAGCGCCACCGCGGCCCGCCCTTCGCCCACAGCCACCGCGGCAGCTTCTACCGCCGTACCAACGCGCGAGGCCCGCCCCGCGCCGGCGAGCTCCGACCAAGCCGCAGCGAGTGCACTGTCCGCTCCGCCTGCCTCCCGCTTCGCCCATTCGCCGACGACGACAACCGACCCGCCCTGCCGCACCAGCGCGGTCAGCGTACGAACGGTGCCCAAGGCAATGACCGGCGTCGCCGGCACCACCACCGTCCGGTACCGCTGCTTCCCGACCACCAGCGCGCCGTTCCGCGCCCGGCCGTGCGCCACCAGGGCAGGGTCGTTGCTCAGAGCCCCTTCATCGACGAGGTCGAAGTCGACCTGACGATCCTCCAGCGCATGTACCGCCGCGACGAACGCGTCATCCAGCCGCCGCGCCTCAGCCGTCCCCTGTACGTTCTCGACCGCGCGTTGAGGCTGCAGCAACGCGGTCTGCGCGACCGCAGTGGCCCGGCCTGCCTCCATCACCCGCCCGATCCACAAGTTCAGCGGCGCCGACAACGGATACCAGGGATTCACCCGCTGGAACGGCGGCGGATAGAAGATCGTCCGCTCATCACTGAACATCGCGTGCAGCAAGGTCTTGTTCACCCCGCGCACCGCGAACGAGCCGATCGCCTCGCGGACCTGCGCCGGCGTGATCGTCCACCCCGCCGCGCCCATCGCCTCCAGGTAGACGCGTTCCTTGCCGAGCTGGTGCGCCGTACTCGCCGGCCAGCGCGACAAGGTCCGGTAGAACCCCTGCTGATAGTGGTCGCCGATCAGATCGGTCCCCGGAATCTGCGCCCATTGGTTGGTGGTGTTCAGGTTCCCGCTGCTCTTCAGCTGCTCGGCCGGCCCGAACTCGTCCCACAGTGGATTGGAGATGAATGCGACCCCACGCTTGTCCATCCACTGCCCCTGCTGCTTGTAGTACGCAGCCGCATACCGGTTGGAGACAGCTCGCCAGTAGACCCCGCTCAGTCGCTGACCCGCGGCGCCGAGATCGTTGTGCATCGCGGTCAACGCGATCGCCGGCGTGGTGCCGAGCCTGGCCAGCTCGGCAGTGAGCGAGCCCGACCACGGTACGGCGTTGAAGTGCGCGGACGCCGAGGCGAGGAACGGCTCGTCGTCGGCGAAGCCGCGGAGTACGCGGCCGGCAGCCCACGGGAAACGGCGCAGGTACTCGCCCGGCACGATGTCGAGGAACAGCCCGACCGCCTTGTCGTCGAGCAGGTCGAGGTAGTACCGGCGAAAGCCGCCGTCGTCGACGAGCGCCCGGCTGGTGAAGACGTCCACCTGCCAGCGGCCCGCCGGCGCGTCCCAGCTCTCGCCCGACTGCGCGATCGAGGTGAGATCGCGGATGGCCGAGATGTCCTGCGATCCCTCCTGCCGGGCGGCGACCGCGACCAGCGGACCGGGGAACCCGGCGGGCAGATCGAAAGCATCAAGAGCCGCCACCGAAGCGAACTCCTCGTCGTACCGGCCTGCGACGGTCAAGCGATCCCAACTCGAGAGCTGCGTCGCCGTCGCCCGTACGCCGATCCGCCCCCGGCTGAACGTGTTGTCGACGACCTCAGGGCGCGCAACCCCGTCGATCGACGCCGTGATCCGGTCGCCGCGCACCTGAACCGCCAGCGTATGGTCGATCGCCGGATCGAAGCCAGGTAAGGGATTCCCGCCGCTGAGCAGGCTGAACGCTCCGCCCGACTGGCGCCAGATGTCGAGCCGGCCGTCGGAGCCGAGGTCTGCCAGATAGCCATTGGACTCGTCCGTGCAACGGAACATCAGGCCTGCCGTCGCCCGCTCGACCCGGACCTTCGCCGTGATCTCGTAGTCCTGCCAATCGGCGCCCGCGCGGAGCAGGGTGATGCCATCGCGCATGCTCGCGTCGACAATGAGCCGGCCGTCCCGCACCTCCAGCCCACGACTCAATTGATCGAGCTGGACCGGAGCGCCGCCGTCGACCGTCGCCCGGGCCCGCTGAACACCGTGCAGCCGTAGCTCGGGGCGTGGTGGGTAGACCCGGTCGCCGACCTGGCCGCCCTTGACCACGAACCCGCCGGCCCGGCCACTCGGGAAGAAGTCGTCGTTGAACAGCCAGACATGCATGCCGTGCTGGTCGGCCTCGCGCAACGTGTACTCGATCAGCGTGAACCAGTCCTCGCTGAAGAACAACGGCCGCAGGGCATCGGTCTCGAAGGGGAAGACCAGCACCTCCTCGACCCCCTGCGCCCGGAGCTCGGCCAGCTGGGAGTCGACCAGGGCCGTTGTCACCGGGCCGTTCCAGAACCAGAGCACCATCGGGCGGCTGTCGGCGGGTGGGTTCGCGAACCGCGCCGCGTCGATCGTGCGGGAGGGGCGGCCCGTTGGGGCTGCTTGCGCATCCAGGGCCGGCAGGGACGCGGCCGCGGCCGTGGCCGCCGCGATGGCGAGCACGGCTCGCCGGGTCAGTGGGAGGCTCCCGGACGTGGTCAGAATGCCGGGGAGTGCTGGGACGGAGTGCTCGCCGGAGTCCATCTGAGGATCCTGGGTCGCCGCCCGGAGCCGGGGCAACGAAGACGACCGGTTCTGGCCAGACGGCAGTCGATGACCCCTGCCCCGGCGTCCGGTGGCTCGTGCTTAAAGTGAGGACATGCGAGCGACCACGATCCACGCGCCCTTTGACATCCGGTTGAGCGAGGTGCCGGATCCGGTGATCGAGAAGCCGACGGACGCCGTCGTCAAGATCGTCGCCGGCTGCATCTGCGGGTCGGACCTGTGGCCCTATCGGGGCGAGAACAAGATCACCCCCGGCAGCCGGATCGGGCACGAGTACGTCGGGATCGTCCAGGAGGTCGGCGCTGACGTGCGGACAGTGCGTCCCGGTGACTTCGTTGTCACCCCGTTCGTGGCCAGCGACGGTACCTGCCCGAACTGTCTGGCCGGGATGCAGTCGGCCTGCCAGAACCTGATCGGGATCGGCAGCGACCAGGCCGACGGGGGTCAGGGTGAGTTCGCGAAGGTGCCGTGGGCGGATGGCACGCTGGTGGCGACTCCCGGCGTACCAGATGATGCACTGGTCCCATCGTTGCTTACGTTGTCGGATGTGATGGGGACCGGCTGGCACGCTGCTCGGTCGGCCCGGGTGAAGGCTGGCGACACCGTGGTTGTGGTGGGTGATGGGGCGGTCGGGCTGTGCGGAGTACTGGCTGCTTCCCGGATGGGCGCCGAGCGGGTGATTGCGCTTTCCCGGCACGAATCGCGGCAGGAGATCGCGCGGCAGTTCGGCGCGACGCACATCATCGCCGAGCGCGGGGACGACGCGAAGGCTGCCGTGCTGGAGCTGACCTCAGGCGTGGGAGCGGACGCGGTGCTGGAATGCGTCGGTACGGACCAGTCGTTCAACACCGCCTTCGACGTCGCCAGGCCTGGGGCGACGGTCGGGTTCGTCGGGATGCCGCACGGGGTGGAGGTGCCGTTCCGGCGGATGTTCCGGACCAACGTGGGGCTGGCCGGCGGGATGGCTCCGGCGCGTCAGTACCTGCCGGAGCTGATGGCGGACGTACTGTCGGGAGCGATCAATCCGGGGCTGGTCTTCGATCGGGAGTTGCCGCTGGAAGATGTGGCCGAGGGCTACGAATTGATGCACGAGCGACGGGCGATCAAGGTCCTGCTCAGGCCGTAACGCCCAGTACCACTGCTTGCACTGGCCTTACAAGAGCGCTTTGTACGCGCTCTCACACCAGGTGTGCACGAGGGATCACGTCTGCGCAACGCGCTTGCGCGGAGCGTTGACACCCGACCGGCCCCGGCCCAGAGTTGGGCGCGTCGAGGGGGCATTCGTTGTCAAACAGCTCCCTGAGCTGATCGGAGAGTGAAAAAATGCGTGGTGGTTGGAGCAAGACCCTCGCGGTGGTGGGTGCCGTGGGTCTTCTCGCGGTCAGTGCCTGCGGGAACAGCGACGACTCGGGCAGTGGTGGGGACGCGGCGGCCAACAAGGACGTGACCGTCTTCACCTGGTGGGCAGACGGTGGCGAGAAGGCCGGGCTGGACGGCCTGGTCTCGGTGTTCAAGACCGACTGCAAGGACTACAACTTCGTCAACTCCGCTGTCGCCGGTGGCGCGGGCTCGAACGCCAAACAGGTACTGGCGAACGACCTGCAGGCCAAGAAGCCGCCGTCGACCTTCCAGGCGCACGCCGGCGCCGAGCTGGGCGACTACATCAAGAACGCCCAGGTCGACGACGTCAGCGACCTCTACAAGGAGTTCGGCCTCGACAAGGCGTTCCCGCAGACCCTGCTGGACAACCTGACCGTCGACGGCAAGATCTACTCGGTGCCGGCCAACGTGCACCGCGCCAACGTCGTCTGGGCCAGCCCGGCGGTGCTGAAGAAGGCGAACATCGACGCCACCAAGGCACCGGCCTCGGTCGACGCCTGGATCGCCGACATGGAGAAGCTGAAGGCGGCCGGGGTCAAGGCTCCGCTGGCCACCTCCAAGGGCTTCGCCGAAGAGATGGTGATGGAGGCCGTGCTGCTGGCCGAGCTCGGTCCGGAGAAGTTCACCGGGCTGTGGAACGGCAAGACCGACATGGCCGGCGCCGATGTCACCGCCGCGCTGGAGAAGTTCAAGAAGGTGCTGTCGTTCGCCAACGCCGACCGCGAGGCGATCGACTGGCCGGACGCGCTGCAGTACGTGAACAAGGGCCAGTCGGGCTACACCCTGATGGGTGACTGGGTCGCCGCGCAGCAGCTGTCCGACAAGGTGCCGGACACGGCGTACACCTACTGGCCGTCGCCCGGAACCTCGGCCGACTTCCAGTTCCTCGCCGACTCCTTCACCCTGCCGACCGGTGGTCAGGACCCCGAAGGCGCGAAGTGCTGGCTGAAGACGGTGGGCAGCGCCGAGGGCCAGAAGGCCTTCAACACCAAGAAGGGCTCGATCCCGGCTCGTTCGGACGCGTCCCCGGCGGACTACCCGAAGTACCAGCAGGGCGCGATGGCCGACTGGAAGTCCAAGACGATCGTGCCGTCCTGCGCGCACGGTGCCGCCTGCACGCTGGGCCAGAACGACAGCATCCTGTCGGCGATGGGTCAGTTCAGCAGCGGTCTGGACGTCGGTGTGCTGCAGAAGGCGCTGGTCGCCGCAGCCAAGCCGAGCTGATCGAGTAGTGCAGTCCTCGCCGAACCTGACTGATCTCGACCTGACCGTTTTCGACCGGGAGTCCTGAGTCATGCACGGAAGAATCCGCACCTGGGGGCCAGGAGCGCTGGTGCTGCTGCCCACGGTGCTGTTGCTCGGGTACTTCGTCTACGGGCTGATCGCCTGGACCTTCAACACCTCGTTGACGGACAAGCACAACGCCCGTCCGGTCCCGACCAAACACGTCGGGTTCGAGAACTACGTCAACCTGTTCGGTGAGGACCGGTTCCTCAACTCGCTGAAGAACCTCGGCGTGCTCACGGTGGCGTTCATCGTGGGCACGCTGATCTTCGGCCTGCTCTGGGCGCTGCTGCTGGAGAAGGGGGTGACCGGAGAGGGCATCTTCCGGTCGGTCTTCCTGTTCCCGATGGCGATCTCGATGATCGCCTCCGGCGTCGTCTGGGGCTGGTTGCTGAACCCCTCGCAGGGTGATGACGCGCGCGGCCTGAACCGGCTGTTCGACATCCTGCACCTGAACTTCCTGGAGAATCCCTGGTGGACCGCGGGGAACCGGTGGACCACGATGGCGTCCATCGCGTTACCCGCGGTCTGGCAGCTGTCCGGCTACATCATGGCGCTGTTCCTGGCCGGCTTCCGGGGCATCCCGGCCGAGCTGCGCGAGGCGGCCCGGGTGGACGGCGCCAGCGAGTTCAAGCTCTACCGGTACGTGCTGTTTCCGCAGTTGTCCCCGATCGCGCTGTCCGCGCTGATCATCCTGGGCCACATGTCGCTGAAGCTGTTCGACCTGATCTACGCGATCACCGGGCCGAACCAGTTCCGCACCGAGGTGCCCTCGGTCTACATGTGGAACACCCTGCTCCGCAGTGACATGGCGAAGGCGGCAGCGATAGCCATTGTGCTGCTGGCCGTCGTCGCAGTCCTCGTCATCCCCTATGTGGCCTACACCGTCCGGCAGGAGACCGAAGAATGACCGTCGTGGATGCCTCGGCCGCAACCGGCAAGGCGGCCGCGGCGATCAGCAAGAAGCCGCAGCGCAGTACGATCGCCGACGGTTCGACCCGTAAGAGCAGGACCGTTCGCTACATCCTGCTGCTGTTGTTCCTGCTGTTCGTCCTGACGCCGGTGTACGTCGTGATCATCACCAGCTTCAAGACCTCCAGCGACACCACCGCCGCCGCGCAGTGGTCGCTGCCGGAGACCTGGACGATCGAGCCCTGGCGCAAGGCCTGGGACGTCCTGCAGCCGTACATGGTCCGCTCGCTCTCGCTGGCCGTCCCGGCCGCGATCATCGCGTCGCTGATCGGCTCGGCGAACGGCTTCGTGCTGGCCCGCTGGCGGTTCCCCGGCGCGAACCTGGTGTTCGCGTTCATCCTGTTCGGCATGTTCATCCCGTACCAGGCCGTGATGCTGCCGCTGCGGCAGACCTACCAGGACCTGGACGTCACCCGGGGTATCCCGACGCTGCTCATCACGCACGTCATCTACGGCATCCCGATCTGCACGCTGATCTTCCGCAACTACTACGCGACGGTGATCCCGACCGAGATCATCGAGTCGGCCCGGGTCGACGGCGCGGGTCTGATCCAGACGTACATCCGGATCATCCTGCCGGTCTCGATCTCGGGTTTCGTGGTGACGCTGATCTGGCAGTTCACCTCGGTCTGGAACGACTTCCTGTTCGCGCTCTTCCTGACCCAGCAGAACAACGGCCCGGTCACCCTCGGTCTGGCGGCGCTGGCCGGCGGGCAGAAGGTCGACTACGCGGCCAGCATGGCGGGCGCGCTGATCACCTCGTTCCCGACGCTGCTGGTCTACATCCTGCTCGGCCGCTGGTTCATCGGCGGCCTGATGGCGGGTGCGCTGAAAGGCTGACTTTTCTCACGGCCCGTACCTCCGGTACTTCGTACTGGAGGTACGGGCCGTAGGTATGTCGTGACGGCGTGTCGATATCGTTGTCCACAGGACGCGCGCACCGGCCTGCGGCAGACAGCCGGTCGGCGGTAATCTCGCCAGAGTGACAAAGTCACGAGGCCGGGACGGACGCGGCAGCCACTTACGGTTGGTCGACTCCGGTTCAGGCCCGACCCCAGGGCAGCCGCCGGCGGGTGTCGTGGGGACAGACCTCGACACCACGCCGAGCGTCGCCGTGCTGGACACCCTGCAGGAGACGCTGCTGCTCGACCTGGCGGCGGCCCCGCCCGCGCTCCATCCGGTCATCGCCGAGGCATCAGTGGCTCGGTCCGCGGCGATGCTGGCCGACCAGCTGTGGCCGGCTGGCCAGCCTGACGAGATCGGCGAGGTCGAGCGGTTCTTCTGGGCTGATGCGGCCCGCGTGCTGGGGGAACGGCGCGACGCGGATTCCTTTGTGTTGTTGACGAGTTTGGCTCGAACCGTCGGACCGGCTGGCCGGCTGCCGTTGCAGCGGGCTCACTTGTCGCGGGGGCGTACGCAGTACGACGTACCGGACTGGGTGGCGCGGATCGCTGGGTTCCGGCTGACGAGCGCGATCGTGTCGGAGGACGTCACGGGGGATGGGCTGAGCGTCGTACTGGATTATGACGACGAGCAGCATCCGCACACCGTGGTTGTGTTTGTGGACAACAATCTTGGTGCGATCGCGAAGGATGTGTTTGTCGGGCCGCCGGTGGATCGGGTGGTCGAGGCATACCAGCGCGGTGGGCGGGTGAGCGTGCGGACTGTGCGGCCGGCGACAGCGGCGGGGATCATCCTGCAGGCGTTGGGCGAGACGCACGACTCCGACGATCCGCCGGTGACGGAGGACTTCGAGTTCTTCTCCGGATTGCTGGTGAATCGGCTGACGCAGTTGCCGGAGCGGCCGGTGCGACCGCCGGTGCGGGCGCAGTTGTCCGCGCGGCAACGGGATCAGCTGGTGGACGAGTTCCTCGAATCGCCTTTTGCTGTTGGGCTGCCGGATGAGGCGGCCGATGTCGCGCGACTGTGGATCGACCACGCCGTGGATCAGACGGTTGGCGGGCCGCTGCGGGTGAGCGCAGTACTGGTGGAGCTCTTCCTCTCGCACTGGCTGCCCCGCAAGGTGCTTGCCGACAGCACCTACTTCGCCGCCGTACCACCGGTGGTCAAAGCCTGGCTGGCTTTCGCCGGCGAGCGCACGGCCCTTGACTTGGACGCGATAGAGGAAGCAGCAGACGCCGTAGACGTCTGGAGCCCTGCCCTGGAGGCAGTCGCCCTAACTGACCCGATTCGCCCGCTGTCCGGCGAACGAGTCTTCCTGGACGACACCAGCGCCGACCTAGAAGAGGCCTACCGCACCCTCGCCGGCCTGGGCGCCCCTCCCCGCCCCGACCTACGAGGCCTGGACAAGTCCCAAGCAGCAACCCTCTCCGTCCTGGCTCCCCACGCCTGGCTCCTAGCCGGCGAAACCCTAGGCACCAGCTACGCCGCCGAAGCCTTCGACATAGCCGACCGCCTGGTCCGAGAAGCCCCCGACCTCCTCACCAAGGCCCGCCTCTCCACCTGGCCCCGAGCCATCGTCTGGCTCCAGGCCCACCGCCACCGCCTGGTAGGCCCCGGCGAACCCCTAACCCCCCAAGCCCTAGCCGCCGAACTCTCCTCGTCGGCCCCCACCCTCCGCAAAACCGCCAAACTCCTCACAGACACCCTGATCCTGCCCCGCTGAAAGTGCGAGTGGGATGGGTTGTCAGGAGTAGGTGATGGGGGTTTGGTGGTGGAGGGAGTGTTGGGCTGCGCGGAGGTAGAGGGCTACGTAGAAAGATGCGTCCAAGTCGTTGGTCCACTGGCCCGGGTGGGTGGCGGCGAGGTCTTTCGCGGGGCCGTCCAGGAACCAGCTGGTGAGGTCCAAGTTGTGCGGCGCGGAGGGGACCTCGGAGGGTAAAGCGATGGCGCTCGCCAGCTTCTCGGCGATTGCCTGTACCTGCGGGGCTCCGGCGATCGTGGTCGACTCGGTGTAGCGAGACTCGATCGGTAAGTGGATCGGGTGATCGAGGGATACCGGGACCAGGACCGTCCAGCTGCACAGGATCTCGAACTCCTGCGTCGAAAGATGCTGCCCGCCAAGGATGCTGAAGCCGTCCATGGGAGGAACCAGCTTTTCCTCGAAGGACGTGCTGGGATCGGAGGTCGCCGCCGGCCCGGGGTGGTACGGCGGCAGACCCAGCCGCTCGAGCTCGGCGTTCAGAGCCATCGCGGTCTCGGCCCAGCCACCCTCGCTGTCATCGAACCAGTCCTCGGCGCCGACGCTGAAGAGATACATACCCACGCCCGCAAACTACCCCGCGCCAGGGTGACCGGCGCACCAGGCGTTGTCTGCGGCCGAAACTGTCGGTTGCGTCGGGTAGACCGGTGGCACCAGCGATACCGGAAACGCTTGGTGGCAAGGGAGTCTTCGATGGCAATCAACCGGCAGTATGCGGACCTCTATCTGCGGATCTCCATCGACAAGCAAGGAAAGACCACCATCGAGCGGCAGGAGGCGGACTGCCGGGCTTGGGCGAGGAGGAGCGGGCTGCAGGTCCGGCAGAGCCACGTCGATCGTGGTCGGTCGGCCTATTCGCCGGGAGTCGATCGGGAAGGCTTGAGGGACGCGCTTGCGGCCGTGTCGTCAGGTGTCGTAGGAACACTGGTTGTCTGGAAGCTCGACCGGCTGTCTCGGCAGGGGATAGGTGAGGTCGGGCTTGTACTGGACGAGATCAGCGCATCAGGTGGGCGCCTTGTATCCGTCCAGGACAATCTCGATACGTCGAAGGCAGAAGATCGCCAGGTGATCGGTCTGCTCGCCAAGCTGGCTCATTCGGAATCCGAGAACCTCGGCCTCCGGATCCGCTCGGCCAAGACGTTTCTCCGTGCGCAGGGTCGCTGGATCGGTGGCGCACCGCCCTACGGCCTGGTCAACAGGGGCGGCCAGCTGTACGTCGAGCCGCAGACTGGCGCTGTCGTGCGTGAGATTGCGCGCCGCCTGCTGGGTGGTGAGTCGCTCACAGCCGTCGCGCGGTGGCTGAATGCGACCGGAGTGCCGTCGCCGCGGGGTGGACGATGGGGCATTGGAACGATCGCGTCGTTGGTGCGTGGACCGACGGTGGTGGGATTGATGCCGGAGACGATCAAGAAGGACGACGGCCGGTACTCCGGGCAGGTGCGGCCATGGCGAGACCCCGAGACCGGCCAGGCGATATCGATCATGGGGCCTGGCCAGGAACCGCTGATCTCCCAGATGGACCAGGTGCGGATCCTGGCGGCATTCGACGAGCGGATGATCTTGTCGAAGTACGGGCGGAGTAAGGGAGGGCAGGCAGTCGAGAGTCAGTACCTGCTGACCGGACTGCTCCGTTGTGCGGAATGCGGCGAGCGGATGAGCAGATCAGGCAATTCGTATCGCTGCCAGGCGGTCCGCCTCGGACGTCAATGCCCGGCTCCCGGAGGCGCCTATAGGCCGGCCTTGGACAACGCCGTACAGGAGGCGTGGTTTTGTCGGCTGACCACTGCTGATGAAGGTGATCCACTGTTGACGGTGGTGGCAGATCGCTTGGCTTTCCGGCAGGATCCGGCAGGTGTCGCCAGGCATCGTTCTGTTCTTTCTGCGCTGGAGGATGAGCGCTCGGCGCTGTCCGTTCTGGATCAGGACTACTACGTTCGGCGGTTCATCGATCGTGACCGCTATCTGTCGTTGAGCCAGGCGGTAACGCGGAGGATGGACGGCCTACGCCAGAGTCTCGAACGCATTCGCCTCCCGCAGATCGACCTGGCGTTCTTCCTGGAGCCGGCACGACTGCAGGAGCGGTGGTCGGCGACGGATGTCGTCGAAAGGCGTGGCCTGCTGGAGTTGGCCATCCGGGAGGTCCGGGTGAATCAGGGCATGCAGGGCCGGAGGTTCGAGCCGAGCAGCCGTCTGGTGATCGGATGGGCGAGTGACCGGCCGGTGGACGGCTGATCGGGCTCTTTGCCGACGTGGGGACAATGGGCGGGTGACTTCTGCAAGCTCAGCATCCGGTCCCCGTCGTCCCCTCGTTCGCGCGCCCGAGCTCCGTGGACGCGGCTGGCTCAACACCGGTGGCAAGTCCTATTCGATCTCGGACTTCCGCGGGCGCGCCGTCCTCCTCGATTTCTGGACCTTCTGCTGCATCAACTGTCTTCATGTTCTTGACGAGTTGCGGCCCCTGGAAGAGAAGTATGGGGATGCGTTGGTGATTGTGGGGGTGCATTCGCCTAAGTTTGCGCATGAGGGGGAAGAAGCCGCGGTTAAGGCTGCGGTGGAGCGGTATGAGGTGGGGCATCCGGTGTTGGATGATCCGGAGCTGGTGACCTGGGGGAATTACACCGCGAGGGCCTGGCCGACGTTGGTGTTGGTGGATCCGAATGGGTACATCGTGGCTCAGTACTCCGGGGAGGGGCATGAGCATGCGTTGGATGCTCAGCTGGCGGAGTTGATTGCGGAGCATGAGAAGGCGGGGACGCTGACTCGGGGGAAGTCGCCCTATGTGGCGCCGGTGGCTGAGGCGGGGGAGTTGCGGTTTCCGGCGAAGGTTGTTGCCTTGGGCGACGGGTTTTTGGTGGCGGATGCTGGGAATCACAGCGTTGTCGAGTTGGCTGCTGACGCGACGACCGTGGTGCGGAGGTTCGGGACCGGGAAGCGCGGGTTCGAGGACGGTACACAGGCTGGGTTTTCTGAGCCCAACGGGGTGACGGTTTTGCCGGCGGAGGTTGCGCTGGAGGTTGGGTACGACGTGGTGGTGGCGGACACCGTCAACCATGCGCTGCGGGGGATCAAGCTCGAGACCGGCGAAGTGAGCACGCTGGTTGGTACGGGGAAGCAGTGGATGGATGGCGACGGGACCGGCGTACTGAGTTCGCCGTGGGATGTCGCGTGGTGGCAGGGCAAGGTGTGGATTGCGATGGCTGGGGTTCATCAGTTGTGGACCTTCGATCCATTCACCAAGACAACCGAGGTGGCTGCGGGTACGACCAACGAAGGGCTGCGCGACGGGGCGTTGGAGCAGGCGTGGTTTGCGCAGACTTCGGGGCTCGCGGCAGACGGCGACAGGCTTTGGCTGGCCGATTCGGAGATCTCGGCGCTGCGCTGGGTCGAAGGCACTGAGGTGCATACCGCGATCGGGACCGGGCTGTTCGACTTCGGGCTGCGGGACGGCAAGGCCGAGGAGGCGTTGCTGCAGCACCCGCTCGGGGTGACGGTGCTGCCGGATGGGTCGATCGCGATCTCAGATACCTATAACGGCGCCGTACGCCGGTACGCCCCGTCCACCAACACGGTCGAAACGATGGCCACCGGACTGGCCGAGCCCAGCGGAGCTGTTGTCGCGGGCAACGACCTGCTCGTCGTCGAGTCGGCAGCGCACCGGCTGACCCGGGTCCCGCTCGGCGCCTCGGCCAAGGCGGACGAGTTCAGCACCCGCACCCAGCGCCCACCGATGGAGATCGCCGCCGGCGAGGTCACCCTCGACGTCGTTTTCACCCCGCCGCCGGGCCAGAAGCTGGACGACCGCTACGGCCCGTCCACGCGGCTGCTCGTCTCATCAACGCCGGAGGCACTGCTCAAAGAGGGGGCGGGCGACTCGACGGACCTGACCAGGCAGCTCGTGATCGACGAGCGGGTCGGCGACGGCGTGCTGCACGTCGCAGTACAGGCCGCTTCTTGTGACGACTCGACAGCGGTGGAGTTCCCGGCCTGTCACATGCACCGGCAGGACTGGGGCGTGCCAATCCGGGTCACCGCCGATGGCAGTGCCCGGCTTGAGCTGGTTCTGTCGGGAGCTACTCCTTGATGTCGCGGTGGTGCTCCTCGACGACCCGGTACTCCTCTTCGATCGCCGGGTCGATCGCGTCGGTCGGGACGCGGCGGCGCCGGTTCGTGATGTAGAACGAGAGCACGATGCCGGCCAGTCCGGCGAGCATCAGGATGTAGCCGACCGCCGTCAGATCGACGGCATCCCAGCTGTCACGGACGGCGAAGGCCAGGATCGCGCCGACCACCATCAGGAAGATCCCCACACCGATGCTCATGTCGAGCCCTCCTCGTAGCGAATGTGACTCCAGCGTACGAGGTACCCGAGCGTAAACCTACGGAGAGTCAGCCCGCAGCGAGCGTGACGTCACCGCTGACCGTGTCCGCGTCGATGGTGTGGCCGCCGTCGGGGTTGTTGCCGAGCCCGTTGTCGACCTCGCCGCTATGGGTCTTGGTGGAGACCTTGTAGTCCCCTGACGGCGCAGTCACCTCGACGTCGCCGCTCGTCCCCTTCGCCCGTACGTCGGTGGCCTCGTCGAGCTCGAGCCGCAGATCTCCCGAGGTGGTCTCGACGGTCACCGGACCGCCCTTGAGGTGCTTGGCCTCGATGTCGCCCGAATTCGCGGTGACCTCGAGCTTGCCGGCCAGCCGGTCGATCTCGACGTCCCCCGACGTCAGGTCGAGCTTCACGTCACCCGTCACGTCGGTCAGCTTGACCTGGCCCGACCGCGAGCTGGCCTCGACCCCACTGGCCCCCGTGACGGACAGGTCACCGCTGCCGTTGGAGCCCGTCACCTTCGTCCCCCGTGGCACGGTGACGACGAAGTCGGCCCGGCACTGCCAGCCGCAGTTGCCGTCGAGCTTCAGCGTCTCCCCGTCGACCGTGAACGCGTCGCCGTGCTTGACCAGCCAGTACGACCGCTTCTCCTCGACCGTCGTCTTGTCGACGTCGGCCACCTTGATGGTGACGTCGGCGTTCGGCGAGTCCAGCCGGACGACGGAGATCTTGTCGGTCACCTCGTGCGTGCTGTTCGAGTCCTTGTCCCCGAACGTCCACAACGCCATCCCGGCCCCCGCCACCAACAGCAGTGCGCCCACCTGCCCGGTCGTAGCCATCGCCATCCACCTCTGCTCGTCCCCACCTGGTGGCAAGACAGTAGGCCGGTACTACGGACCGCCGGATCAGGCAGAACCCCCAGACCAGCCCTGACGCCAGGCTCAGGGACAGGGGCGTCAGGACCGGTACTCACCCCGGCTCACCGCAGCCGGAAGGTCATCCGTCAACGCGCCGAAGAACGTCCGCGCCCACAGGTCATCGCCATGCCAGTAGGGCCCGTCATCGCCAGGCAACGAGGCCGGCGCGTTGCCACTCCTCAACGCCCGTCGGCAGTCCGCGCACAACGGCAGCGTCAATGTGGCGCCGTCGGACTCGACCTGGGTCGGTCGCCCGGATGCCCTTCCATGCAAGGGATTGAAGGCACACAGCGGCTGTACTGCGACAGGCTTGCGCCCGGCCGCGAGCGCCTGCGCGACGTCGTACTCGCGTCGCCCCTGATCCAGCAGCACCATCGCGCCCACCACGTCGACCAGGTCGCGGGAAGCGTCGAGCACCCGCCCCGCAGCGTCGTGGCAATCCAACGCGAGCTGCTGGTGTCGCAACCCTGCGCCGGCCACCGTCGGCAAGGCGGCCAGATCCGAGCCGAGCTTGGTGAGTTCCGCAGTGTTCTCAGCAGTCAACCGGCGCCGGCGCTCGGCGGCGACGGTCGCGGCGACGTGCGGCGGAATGCTGAACGCCTTCTCCTTACGTGGACTCAGCTGGGCCGAACCGCCACGGCGTCGGAGACCGAGGAAGAGGCCAAGAGCGACCATCAGCGCGACGACGGCCACGATGACCCCCAGCGCGATCTGCCCACCCGACAGACCACTCTCCTCGTCATCACTGTCAGAAGAAGAAGCTCCGCCGCTGGAGGTCGTGCGCGTCGGTTGAGGCAGCGCAGGACCGGCCAGCAGCTCGTAGAAGCGGGTCAAAACCTCAGTAGGCCCCGCGTCGTACCCGGTGTCGTCCAGCGCGCGATCGCGAGCCGGGCTGAGCTTGTCCTCGTCCAATTGCGGGAGGTCCTTCGCGGAGTACCAGGGGAAGCGTCCACCGCCGTCGACCACGACGTACAGGCCGGGTTTGCGGAGCGCGTCGGAGACCAGCGTGATGACATTGGACTCCTTGCCCTGGAAGGCGTCGCCCGGCGTCAGCGGCAGGATGATCGTGTAGACCGGATAGCCGAGTGCCTTGGCCTTCGCCCGTACTCCGGTCCGCTGGGCCTCCGGCATCGCCGGGGCGTAGACCGGGTCGATGTAGAGCGGGTCCTTGGTCAGCGCCGTCGCGATCTGCTTCGCCCGCTCGGCCGGCGTCTGGTTCCCGGCGGCTGTCGCGGTCAACGGAGCCGCGACGAAGAGCAGGGCGAGCAGGACCAGTACGCGCTTCACAGCCGACCTCCACGTCGATGGGCGACCAGTGCGGCCAGTCCCAGTACAGGTACGGCGAGGAGTGCCCCGCCGAGTAGCCCGAGCGTCAGCCCGCCCAGGCTGTTGCCGATCGCCGACTTCACCGTGAACCGGTCCTCGTCCCTGTCGTACGTCCGCTCCGGCCTCGGCGGCTGGGGCGTCGTCCGGGCGGGTTCCTTCTCGTACCGGTCGCTGAACCGGACAGTGTCCAGGTAGTCGCCGACTTGCCCGGCCACACTCTCGTCCTTGGTCGCGTACGTCGCGCTGCCGTAGGCCTGCGCCGCGACCAGGTGAGCCGCGCCCATCACGGTGTAGCCGTCCACGACCAGGTAGATACCGGGCTTCCCGTTGGCCGCGGCCAGCCAGCCCGCCAGCAGCACGGTGTCGCCCTTCTCTTGGAACCAGGTCCCCGTCGGTACCAGAGCGACATACACCGGCACCTGTGCAGAGGAGACCCGCTCGACGACGCCCTTGGTGTCTAGCGAGCTGTAGAGCGGATCGACGTACAGAGGTGTGGTCTTCCAGGCAGCGACCGCTGCTGTCACCCGTGGGTCGCTGGGGATCCCAGCAGCCGAGGCAGGGAGCACAGAGGTGAAGAACAGGAACAGGCCGGCCAGGACCAACAGTCCAAGGCGCTTCATCGGTCACCCCTGCTGACGCGCTCGGTCAGGTCGTCCTCGAGAGCACCGAAGCCGGTAGCCACCAGTGGCTGCTCCTTCGGGTTCAGAGTCCAGTAGGGCACGGCCTTGCGGTCCAGGTGCAGCAGACCGGACTTCTTCCACACCAGGAACCCCCGCGGAGTCTCGCCACGCGCCAGTACCTTCGAACAGCTCCCACAAGCCGGTACTTCCGTCTCGTCGGACCAGGAGGCCTGTACGGTCCCCGGCTCGTGCAGTGGGTTGAAGAAGCACGGCGGCTGGACATCGAGGCCACTAGCGGCCTGGTGCGCCTGCCGGGCCAGTACGAACGCACCAGCGGGTGCGGTGAGGTCGCCGGTCTCGTCGGCGCGCAACGTACGGGCTGCAGCCAGCCGTGCCTTGGCGTCGTCGCGCTGGTCCAGCACCTCGGAGGTGACATCGGTCCGGGAGATCTGCGCTTCGAGGCGCTTGAGCGTCTTGCCCGCCTTGACGATCCACCGGTCGGCCTTGCCCCGCACGGACCAGACGTCGACCGGCCTGGTGACGCCGCTCTCGGTGCCACGCTTGCGCGGGGTGCTGGCCTTACGGCGGTGCCGCAGGGTGAGCGTGATGACCAGGAAGAAGCCGAGCACCCCGCCGACGCCCATCCCGATGAACGCGGCCCGGTCGCCCTTGTCCGTCGCGGACATGCCCTCGTCGTCGTACGTGCGCCTTTTGATCAGATCGTCGGCCGCGACCGGCGGCAGGGCCCGTCCGTCCCACGCCGTCGCCGCCTGCTGGATCGTCCGCACGATGCGCGGCGCCGGCCGGTCCGGGATGACGTCGTTGTCCTGCTTGTCATCGAGCTGTACTCCGGTGAGGTCCCGCCCCTGTAGTCCGCCCGGCCGGATCAGGATCTCCCTGCCGGACCAGTAGTCGTTGGAGACGGTCCACACCAGGTAGAGGCCGGGCTGCCCGACGCGTGCCTGCAGCAGGGTGGGCAGGTCCAGCCACTCCTCGTCCGGGTTCGGCGTACGCGGCAACAGTGCGACGTACACGGCGAACGGAACGGTACGGGTGGCGGCCTTGATCCGGGCCAGCTCGGACGCCGGGATGCCCGGCCGCAACGCGTCGTACACGTAGATGCGGTCGGTCTTCCAGCCGGCGGCGATCTGATCCGGAAGCTCGGGTGGGGCCGGCGGCGTCGCGGCGGCGGGGGACGGGGCGAGGAACGCGAGGACGGCAAGAAGCGCGCCGAGGCGGGGGATTCGGGCGGACATCGCGCTCAGCCTACGACGTCTCGAGTGGTTCACCTCTGCACTGACGCCGCTGTGGTCGTACCGGTTCCGAAGCTTCCGGTGAATAGCCGCTGCCCTGGCCCGGACAGGGGAGACCGGGCCAGGGATGCGGTACCACTCGGGCGAAACTCTTCCGTGGATCGAGCGCCCCGGACAGGGCAGATCGACGGGCAGCCAAGGGGCAGAACGGGGCGGATCGAAGGGCGACTCGGCGGAAGGGAGGGGGTACCGTCCGCGGAGTCGCCCCTCAGCTCAGAAGGCCGACTCGGGCAGGTCCATCACGTCGAGGTCGGTCAGCTCGGCCTTGATCCGCTCGGCGCGGACGGTCGGCATCGTCGACCGGACGAACCACTGCGCGGCGGCCAGCTTGCCGGTGTAGAAGTCCTGGTCGGCCGGGGACAGCTCGCCGCCGAGCTTCTCCAGCGCGACCTCGGCCTGCCGCAGCATCAGCCAGGAGCAGACGACGTCGCCGAGCACGTAGAGCAGCCGGGAGGTGTTCAGGCCGACCTTGTAGATGTTGCGCGGGTCGCCGTTCTCGGCCTGCGGGTTGCTCGACATCAGCGCCTGGCCCATCACGCCGAGGATCTTCTGGGTGTCCTCGAGGCCCTTGGCGAGCAGCCCGCGCTCCTCCTTCAGCCGCCCGTTGCCCGCCTCGGAGGCGACGAACGCCTGGATCTGCTCGGACAGGTGGCCGAGCGCCTGGCCCTGGTCCTTGATGATCTTGCGGAAGAACAGGTCCTGGCCCTGGATCGCGGTGGTGCCCTCGTACAGGGTGTCGATCTTGGCGTCGCGGACGTACTGCTCGATCGGGTAGTCCTGCAGGAAGCCGGATCCACCGAAGGTCTGCAGCGACTCGGTGCCGAGCAGCGTCCACGACTTCTCGGAGCCGTAGCCCTTCACCAGCGGCAGCAGCAGGTCGTTGACCCGCTCGGCCTCGAGGTCGTGCTCACCGGCGTACCGGGCCTGCTCCGCGCGGTCCTGGTACGTCGCGGTGAAGAGCACCAGCGCGCGCAGCGCCTCGGAGTACGCCTTCTGAGTGAGCAGTGAGCGCCGTACGTCGGGGTGGTGCGTGATCGTCACGCGGGGCGCGTCCTTGGCCGGGTTGGTCAGGTCTGCGCCCTGCACCCGCTCCTTGGCGTACTCGAGTGCGTTCAGGTAGCCGGTCGAGAGGGTGGCGATCGCCTTGGTGCCGACCATCATCCGGGCGTACTCGATCACCTGGAACATCTGCGCGATGCCGTCGTGCACCTCGCCGAGCAGGTAGCCCTTCGCCGGGGTGTTCTCGCCGAAGGTGATCTCGCAGGTGGTGGAGACCTTGATGCCCATCTTCTTCTCGACGTTCGTGACGAAGGCGCCGTTGCGCTCACCCGTCAGCTCGCCGGTCTCCGGGTCGAAGTCGTACTTCGGCACGATGAAGAGGCTCAGACCCTTGGTACCCGGACCGCCGGCGCCCTCGATGCCCTGCGGACGCGCGAGCACCAGGTGGACGATGTTCTCGGTCATGTCGTGCTCGCCCGAGGTGATGAAGCGTTTGACGCCCTCGATGTGCCACGTGCCGTCGTCCTGCAGCGTCGCCTTGGTGCGCCCGGCGCCGACGTCGGAGCCGGCGTCCGGCTCGGTCAGCACCATGGTCGCGCCCCAGCCACGGTCGATCATGATCTGGGCGATCTTCTTGTCGCGGTCGGTGCCGTTGCGCCAGAGCACGTGGGCGAAGTTCGGTCCGGCGGCGTAGATGTGCACGGCCGGGTTGGCGCCCAGCACCATCTCGGCGGCGGCCCAGCGCAGCGAGGGCGGGGTCGGCTGGCCACCGAGCTCCGGCGGCAGCTCGAGCTTCCACCACTCGGCGTCCATGTAGGCGTGGTAGCTCTTCTTGAACGACTCCGGCATCGTCACCTCGTGGGTGGCCGGGTCGAACACCGGCGGGTTCCGGTCGGCGTCCTCGAACGATCCGGCGATCTCGTTCTTCGCCAGCCGGTCGATCTCCGACAGCACCTCACGGGCGGTGTCGACGTCCATGTCGGCGTACGGGCCCTGTCCGAGCACCTCACCGCGCCCGAGCACCTCGAGCAGATTGAACTCGATGTCCCGCAGATTCGACTTGTAGTGGCTCACAGGGTTCCCCTACCTCTAGCTTTACTCACGAGTAACTTGAGTATATACCGGCCAGTAATGAACGCAAAGCAGATTGACTGTGAGCCATGCCGACGACGCTGATCTACGAGACGCACGCGACGACGCTGGACAACGAGAACGGCATCGCCACCGGGTGGTTGGCGGGAGAGCTGTCCGCGGCAGGGCGCAAGGAGGCGGCCGCGTTGGGCGCCAGGCGGCAGGGGGTCGACGTGGTCTTCAGTTCGGACCTGCGGCGGGCGGTGCAGACGGTCGAGCTAGCCGGGCTCCAGGCGCCGCACTTCATCGACTGGCGGCTGCGGGAGTGCAATTACGGGGATCTCAACGGGCGGCCGCGGGCAGAGTTGGAGCCTCGGGGCGCGCGGGTGGACGTGCCGTTTCCTGGCGGGCAGAGCTATCGAGAGGTCGTCGAATCCACCAGGTCGTTCCTCGGGGACATCAGACGCCTGTATGCCGGCAGCACGGTGCTGGTGGTTGCGCACTCGGCCAACAGGTGGGCATTGCAGCACCTGTTGGCCGAGGAGTCGCTGGAGGAGCTGGTGGCTGCGCCGTTCGACTGGCAGCCAGGGTGGATCTACGGCGTATAGACGGTGTTGCTGCCGTAGAGCTTTTGGGTGATGGCGGAGAGGTAGGTGGCGGTGTTGGACTCGGTGAGGTTGTACGTGAGGAAGACGCCGTAGCCCTCGGACACCGTGCGCTGGGCCAGGCTGACGGCGGTGCTCTGGCTGGTGGCGGTGTAGGAGATGGCGGCGGGCGAGAGCTTGGCTTTGGAGCTCGGGCCGCTCGGGACGCCCCACGTTCCGTAGTACGGGTTCCAGGCGTAGTTGAAGGTCTCGCGGATGCTCTGGCTGCCGCTGACCAGCCGGTCGGCCGCGGGGCCGATGTCGTACAGGGTGATGAGCTTGTTCGGGAGCTTGGCGCGCAGTGCCTGGACCAGCCAGATGAACGAGTCGGCGTTCGGCTGGCCGGTGCCGTTGTTGCCGTACTCGACGTACTCGTCGTCGAAGTCGATCCCGTCCAGGCCGTACCGGTTGACCGCGTCGGCCAGCTCCTGGGCGAACGCCTCGGCGGCGGCCTTGGTCGGGAAGTTCGCGAACCCGGCGCCCTGGTGGTTGCCGAGGATCGAGAGCAGGACCTTGATGCCCTTCTGCTGCAGCGGGCGGACCTGGGTGGCGACGTTGTTCAGCACGTTCGTCACCTGCGGGTTGAAGGACAGGTACGCCTTCTTGGCGGTCGTGTCGTAGTTGATGTTCGCCGCGAAGATCACCGCGACGTCGATCACCTGCGCACCGCCGTTCGCCAGCGTGTACTTGCCGGCGCTCAGCATGCTGTGGTCATTCACCTCGATGTAGGCGACCGTCACCGGCCCGGTCTTGGCCGCGGCGCGGCAGTCGCGGGTGGCGGCGGCTTCGGCGGGGATCGCCGCGCCGGTCGCGGCGACGGCGGTGGTCGCCGCGAGACCGGACAGCAGGGTTCGTCTACTGATGTTCGCTGGACTCATCGATCAGCTCCTGGTGGAGGGCGGGCGGGTGATCGCTAAACCGGTATAGCGACCCGATCCTCAACCGGCGCGGACGTTGTGTCAAGATGTCACTGCGGACAGTGACAGCCGTCGCTCAGAGCAGCCGGACGATCTTCGTACTGGTGCCGCGAGTGACCTTGACCGAGGCGCCCGCGCCGGCCGGGACGAGGAGCGCGTTCTTGCGGGGAGCGCTCCAAGCGGCGGTGCCGAACCGGTAGGACAGGTCGGCGTCCTTGGCGGCGACGGCCCAGCCCTGGTTGCCGGGCAGCTTGATGCTGACCGGCAGCGGCACCGCCGGGTCCGGTACGCCACCCTCGACGATTTTCGCCTGGCCGCTCTTCGGGATGATCACCGCGTAGAGATGGGTCGGATCCGGGTCGAACTGGAGCTCGCTCAGCAGCACCGTCGAGCCGTTCGGGGTGATCCCGTAGCCCACCCAGGCCGGCAGATAGGTGCCTTGGGCGCTCGGATCGCTCCCACCCATGAGCGCCAGCACGAAGTTCTCGTTCGCACTCGCCGCCAGGGCGCCGGCGCCGCTCGTCATCGGCCAGGTGACGTTCTTGACCGAACCGTCAGCCTGCTTGTCCCCGGTCCAGAGTCGCTGGTCGAAGTCCTCGGTGCTCGTCGCCGGCGCCAGCCCGTTGACGACCCGGTAGCCCTCCTTCTCGTCCGGTGGCATCAGGCTGACCTGGAGCGCGTACGGGTCGGTGCCGAGCGGGACCTTCACCACGCTGACGCCGTCCTCGAACTTCAGCGGCGTGTACTTCCGGACGCTGCCGCCCGCCTTCGTGTACTCGCGCTTGTAGGCCCAGCCCATGTCCTTGCCCAGGTCGATCACGACCATCGCCTGCTGCTTCTTGGCCGGCCCGGTCACGACCGCGGCGTCGAGCGAGGGGCCGGGGGTCGGGTAGCTGCCGGTGATGTACACCGTCTTGCCGGTGGCGTCCGTGCCGACGTAGCCGACCAGGGTGTGGATGCCTTCTTGGTCGATCTGCATGTTGCCGTGCTCGTGCAGGAACGAGTTCTGGACGACGATCGCGGCCTTGCCCGCCGGGGTGTTGCCCGCCCAGTAGACCTTCGACTCGCCGCGGAGGTCGTCGTAGATGCCGCGTTCCTTGTCGTACCCCTTCATCCGGCCCTGCTCCCAGGCGGTGACCGCGGCCGCGAGGAACGCCTTGTCGCCGGCTAGGTCGCCGCGGGTCTTGCCCTTCATCATGAAGCCGTACGGGTCGCCGCTGCCGATGCCGCCGGAGTCACTGATGTTCGGATGGGCGGGGGCCGGCGTCGGCAGGTACTGGATCACAGTGCTCGCCCCGGCGATGGCGACCAGGGTCAGCCCGGCCGCGACCAGAGCGGTCAGACGGCGACGGCGCAACCGCGAGGTGCCGCCTTTGCGGACCCGGTGGACCAGGTCGGAAGGGGCGTCGATGTGGTCGACCGCCGCGGTCAGTCGGTGCTTGAGCTCGGTGTCGGTCATCGCAGTCCTTCCAGGATCGCTGGTTCGGTGGTCAGGCGGAGCTTGTCGAGGGCTCTCGAGGTCTGGCTCTTGACCGTGCCGACCGAGCAGCCGAGCGCTTCGGCCGTCTGGGCCTCGGTGAGGTCTTCGTAGTACCGGAGCACGATCACGGCCCGCATCCGTGGCGGCAACTCCTGGAGCGCCGTCACCAGCTGGTCGCGGGTGACGATGTCGTCGGCGCGGTCAGGGCTCGGTTGGTCGGCGTGTTCGGAGACCAGAGACTCCGGCTTGCGCCCTTTGCGCCGCCAGCGGTTCGCGACCAGGTTGGCCAGCGTCTTGCGGGCGTACGCCTCGGGAGCGGTATGGATCCAGCGCCAGCGCACGTAGACACGCTCGTAGACCTCCTGGACGAGATCCTCCGCCGCAGGCCGGTCGCCGGTGAGCAGTACCGCCGTACGCAGCAACCTCGTCGAGGTTCCCCGCACGAAGTCGTCGAAGTCGTCGCCCCGGGTGACCATTCGACCCCCTTCTGTTCTGGTTACCGGTAATGACACCGGCCCGATGGGGAAGGTTGCTTGGAGACGGCTACGGAAGGAGAACCATGAGCACTGCACCTGGTACTGCCGCAGAGCTGAGCGTCGATGCCCGCCGGACCCGGCGTTCGCTGGTCGCCGGGACGGTCGGCAACTTCGTCGAATGGTACGAGTTCGGGGCGTACGGCTTCTTCGCGACGGTGATCGCGGCGAACTTCTTCAGCAGCAGCTCGACCAGCGACGCCGAGAGCCTGATCAAGACCTACGCCTCCTTCGCGCTGGCGTTCTTCTTCCGCCCGATCGGGGCCGCGGTCTTCGGCCGGGTCGGCGACCGGATCGGGCGGCGGCCGACGCTGATCCTGGTCCTGCTGCTGATGACTGGCTCGACCACGCTGATCGGCGTCCTGCCGACGTACGCGACCGTTGGGGCGGCGGCGCCGTGGCTGCTGACCCTGGTACGGGCGCTGCAGGGGCTGTCCGCGGGTGGTGAGTTCGGTGGCGCGGTGTCGATCATGACGGAGTTCGCGCCCAAGACGAAGCGTGGGCTGTACGGCGCCTGGCAGTCTCTGACCGTCGCGCTCGGGCTGCTCGTGGGGGCTGGGCTCGCGGCGGTCCTGGCGACCGTACTGAGCAAGGAGGCACTGAACGATTGGGGCTGGCGGGTGCCGTTCCTCCTGGCGCTGCCGCTCGGACTCGTCGCGTTGTGGTTGCGGCTCAGGCTCGATGAGACACCTAGCTTCGCGAAGGCCCAGGCTCAGGCTCAGCCGCCGGCAGACAAGGCTGAGGTGGCCAAGGCGATCGCGCTCGGCATCGGGCGATTGATGGGCTGGTCGGCGGCCGGGTACACGTTCCTGGTCGTGATGCCGTCGTACCTGCAGGCGACGTTGCACGCGAGCTTCCAGCAGGCGCTGGTCGCGACCGTGCTGGCCAACCTGGGGTTCGCCGTGTCGATCATGCCGGCGGGCTGGCTGAGCGACCGGATCGGGCGACGGCCGGTGATGGTGACGGGCGCGGCGCTGGTCGTCGTACTGGCGTTGCCGTTGATGAACCTGCTCCAGGACACCGGCAGCTCGAATGCGGCCAAGGGGGCCGCGGTCTTCGCGGCGGGACTCGTCGTCGGGTTGATGGCTGGGCCGGGACCGGCCATGCTGGCAGAGATGTTCCCCACCAGAGCGCGGTACACCGGTCTCGGGCTGGCCTATTCGCTGTCGAACGCCGTCTTCTCGGGTTCGGCCGGCCTGATCATCACGGAGCTGATCAAGCGCACGAAGAACGTCGACATCCCGGCGTACTACGTGATCGCCACCTGCGCGGTCTCCGTGATCGCCCTGCTGACGCTCCGCGGCGACGACCACAAGCGCGAGTTGCGCGACTAATGCGCGTCATCGGCCTGATGTCCGGCACCTCGTTCGACGCGATCGACGCCGCGGCGGCCGACCTGCGGATCGAGGACGGGCAGATCGTACTGACTCCGCTGGGCCTGCTGAGTCAGCCGTATCCCGTTGCGCTGCAGGCGGAACTGACTGCATCGTTGCCTCCAGCAACCACAACGCTGGAGGAGGTTTGCCGGCTGGACACCGGGATCGGCCAGGCGTTCGCGGGCGTTGCAGCGCAGGCCGTTGAGCAGCTGTGTGGTGGGCACGCCGACCTGATCGTGTCGCACGGGCAGACCGCCTTTCACTGGGTCGACGAGGGCAAGGTCCGTGGCACGCTGCAACTCGGGCAACCCGCGTGGATCGCCGAAGCGACCGGTACGGCCGTCGTCTCCGACCTGCGGACCCGCGACGTCGCCGCCGGCGGGCAGGGCGCGCCGCTGGTGAGCATCGTGGACGTCCTCTGGTTGCGCGGCCGCCCCGGTACGCCGGTCGCCCTCAACCTGGGCGGGATCGCCAACATCACCGTCGTCCCGGCTGTGGATGACCCGCTCGCCTTCGACACCGGCCCGGCCAATGCATTGATCGACGCCGTCGTGCGTGAGCTCACCGCTGGTGAGTCCACCTTCGACGCCGACGGAGTGATGGCCGGGCGTGGCCAGGTCCACCAAGAGCTGTTCGACCGCCTGCTGGCCGAGCCGTACTACGCGCGTCCCGCGCCGAAGAGCACCGGCAAGGAGCTGTTCCACCTCGGCTACCTAGCTGAGGCGATGAGTGGGCTCCCGCCGGTCGAACCGGATGACCTGGTCGCCACGGTGACTGCGTTGACGGCTCGGACGGTCGCGGACGCAGTACGCGCCCATGGCGGGACAGAGGTCATCGCGGCCGGGGGTGGGATCCGCAACCCGGTACTGATGCATCTGCTGGCGTCTGAGCTTGGCGACGTGCCGTTGCTGGCCACTGATGAGCTGGGGATGCCGTCAGCGGCCAAGGAGGCGTATGCGTTCGCAGTACTGGGGTTCCTGACGGTGAACGGGCTTGGCGGGACTGTGCCGAGTTGTACCGGCGCACGGCACACCAGTGTGCTCGGGTCGATCACGCCTGGGGCAGGGCCTCTGCCGGTGTCGCCGCGGCCCAAGTGGGCACCGGTGGGCCTACTGCTTGACCCGGGCATCGTGTGACGATCCAGCGATGATCAAGGCCCAGGAGATCGCCGTCGACGGGCGGCCCGCGTTGTTGACCGTGCCTACCGAAGTACCGGTCCGGGCGGGGGTTGTCGCGCTGCACGGGTCTAGCAGCTCGTCATTTGAGCAGCCGATCTTCGAGCACCTTGCGGCGACACTTGCGCCGCTGGGGATCGCGGTCCTGGCTTTCGAGCGGGCGCCTTGGCCGTATGACGACGTGGACATCCCGTACGCCGTCCAGGCCTCGGGTGCTGTTGCCGCGTATCAAGAGTTGAAGCTGCACTACGACGTACCGGTCGGGTTCTGGGGTGTTAGCCAGGGGACGTGGGTGGCGGCGCTCGCTGCGCAGCAGTTGCCCGAGACGGCGTTCCTGCTGCTGCTCGGGTGCGCCGGGGTGAGTCCTGCGGAGCAGATGCGGCATGCGACGGAGCTGTCGGTCCGGCGGGCCGGGTACGGCGATGAGGCCGTTGCCGGGGCTCTGGAGATCCGTGATGCCGTCGCTGAGCTGCTGCGGGGCAAGGCGCGGGGTGAGGTGGCACGGGACTCGGCGGAGCGGGTGGCTGTAGATGAGCTGCTGCAGCGGCGGTCGGGCGAGCCGTGGTTCGACCTGGCCGGTATCCCCGTCGACCTGGGCGACGAGCTGCCGGTATGGCATGAGATCGACTTCGCATCCGAGCCGCTCTACGCGACCGTCAAGTGCCCGGTACTGCTGATGCACGGCGAGGACGAGGCCAACCTGCCGGTACCGGAGACGCTGGAGGTCTGGCGACGGGCCGCGGCCGCGTCGGGCAACACTGCCGTCGAGAGCGTCCGGATCCCAGGAGTCGGTCACTGGCCGGGTACGCCGGATCGCTCGGTGGAGGGGATCAGTGAGGACTACACCGCGATCCTGCGCGACTGGTTCACTCGTTGACCCAGGCAAGGATCAGCCGGGCTGACTCCTCGGGCGTGCCGTCGCCCGGCACGGACCGGGGGACCAGCTTGCGCATCTCGGCGGCGTCCTCGAGCGCGCCGGCGATCTGCTGCTCCGGCCAGTCGCGCTCGGTCAGGCGCTTGCGGCGGATCGCGTCCGGGCAGTCGAGGTGCAGCCAGCGGCCCTCGGGCAGCTCGGTCGGGATGCCCGGGGTGAGCAGCAGCATGGGAGTACCGGACCGGCGGACGAGCTCGGTGATCCGCAGCCACAACGCGTTGTACGCGGGCCAGTGCCGCGCGGCGGACGGGTCGGCGATCGTCACCCCGAGCACCCGGCCTTCGTGGTCCAGCAGCTCGTCCATGTCCATCACGACGAGCTGTTTCGAGCGCAGCCGCAGGAGCTCCGGGATCACCGTCGATTTGCCGGCGCCCGGCGCGCCGCACACCACGAACAACCTCGTCACGCCTCTATTCTCAACACCTCCGCAACCCCCTGTCGTGCCGACCTCCGCGACGCCCGCAACCCCTGCCGTGTTGACCTTCGAGTTGGTCGAAGACCCAGGATCGGCGGCATGACAGACGAGCTGCTGACGATCAGCGCCTTCGCCCGCCAGGTCGGGCTGACCCCGAGCGCGCTGCGCTTCTACGACGACTGTGGGTTGCTCCGGCCGGCCTCGGTGGACGACCAGAACGGCTACCGGTACTACGCCCCGTCGCAGGAGGCACGTGCTGCGTTGCTCCGCGACCTGCGCGAGATCGACCTGCCACTGGCGGAGGTACGGGTGGTGCTCGACGAGGGGGCGGCGGAGGGGGTGGCCGTAGTGCAGGCGCATCTGAAGACGGTGGAGGGGAAGGCGGAGGCGGCTCGGCGGGCTACTGCGCGGATCCTGGCCTCGCTGCCGGCTGTGCCCTACGAGTGCGCGGTCACGTTGGGTGGGGCCGAGCTGGCTTCAGCGATCCGGCAGGTGGCTGCGGCTGCGGCCTCGTCGGATGAGATCCCTGCGCTGGCCTGTGTCTTCCTGGAGCTTGGTGAGGACGAGGTGGCGGTGGTGGCGACCGATCGCTACCGGCTGTCGGTGCGGAAGCTTCAGCCGCTCGGGTTTGCCGGGTACCCGCGCAACCTGCTGGTCCGGGCGTCCGAGCTGACGGCGTTGGCCCGGTGGGTGGGCGCTGCTGTCGAGGTGCGGCTGGAGACTGGCCCGGCCGGTACTGCGCTGGTCGTCGACGGCGAGTCTCGGGTGGTACCGGTCGTGGACGAGGAGTTCCCGGCGTACCAGTCGATCCTCGACGGACTGACTCCGCCGGCCTGCCGGGTGGTTGTGGACCGGCAGCAGTTCATGGCCGTGCTGACCGGTGAGACGGTTGCCCTCGACATCGACTCGGGCAAGGTCACGGTGACGGCGGTGGAGCCGGTCGGCTATGCGCGCGGCGAGCTGCTCGGAGTACTGGAGGGGATCGGGTCGGGGGCTGCGCAGCTCGGCTTCTCCGCCTCGCTCCTGGCGGCAGCACTGAGCGTCAGCGTCGGGCCGGACGTCTTGCTGGAGCTGACTGCCGTCGACCGGCCGGTAGTGGTTCGCTCGGCCGACCAGGGGACGTTCACCACGCTGGTGATGCCGACCCGCCTCGACGGGTGAACCGGAGCTTCTACGGCTGGTTGGCAGGCGCGACACTCTCGTCTTTCGGAGATACGACGCTGTTCTTCGCCCTTGGCTGGGCAGCGTCGGCACTCGGCCCGCACGTGGCCGGTCTCGTCCTGACCGGCTTCACCCTGCCCAGAGCCGTACTACTCCTCGCAGGCGGCGTCCTGGGTGACCGCTGGGGCCCACGCCGAGTACTGCTCACCTGCTACTTCCTACTAGCCTTCCTGACTCTCCTGCTGGCTCTCGCCTTCAAACTGACCGGTACTACGGCAACGCTGCTCCTCCTGACCGCCGGAGTCATCGGCACGGTCGACGCCTTCGCCCTACCCGCAGCGGGCGCGTTCCCTCGCCTCTTCGCCGACGACGCGACGCTGCCCAAGGCGATGGCTCTGCGCACCTCAACGCAACAGGTGGTGACCCTCGCGGCCGGCCCACTCGGCGGCCTCCTGGTCGCGACCGCCGGTCTGGTCGGTGCTCTGCTGATCGACGGCATGACCTTCGGGGTCGCCTTCGCCTGCCTGCTGGCCATCAGGCCTCCGCTGAGCACGGACGCAGCTCCTGGCAAGTCCGTGGTGAAGGAGGCCCTCGACGGCATCCGCCTCGCCTGGTCCGAGCCGGTACTCCGTGCCCTGCTGCTCACCGTCGGCCTGACAGCGGCCTTCGTGCTGCCGGTGACGTCGCTGTGCGTCCCACTCCTCGCGCGCTCACAGGGTTGGCCGGCGTCGCAGGCTGGGCTGATCGTCGGGGCGACCGTCGTCGGCAGCCTGCTGGTGACGCTGGTTGTGGCCAGGGGCGGCGGGTTTGCTGTACCCGGTGCGGCGGCGGCTTTCGGGTGCCTAGTGGCTGCGGGAGGCATCACCGGGCTTGGGCTGTCGTCAGTCGGCTATGCGGCGGTGTTGTCGGCGTTCGTCCAGGGGGTTGGGGTCGGGCTGTTCACGTCTCACCTCGCGCCGCTGTTCGTCGCCAGTACTCCGCGCTCCCACCTGACCCGGTTGCAGTCCCTGCTGTCCCTGGCCCAGACGCTGCCACTGGTCGTCTCCATGAACTTGCTCGGGGGCGTGGCGAGTACCGGCGCGCAGGTCGCAGTACTGACTTGCGCGGCGGGCACAGCGCTCGCAGGAGCGACTCTGCTGAGTAGTCGAAGCGTCCGGACAGCAGTAGTAGGAGTACCTTGAGACATCGGAGTCGGTGGCGCCTCAAGGTCGAGCGCGCCTTTGAACCTCCGGTGTGACGAGGCGATGTAGATGTCGTTACCCCTGTTCCTGCCGTCCGCTCAGCTCGTGCCATCCGGCCAGGGCCAGACCGAGCCACTGCGGCTCCGGCCGTCCGACATCACGCTGGGCGTCATCTTCGCCGAGCTGAACGCCGCCCGGTCGGCGAACCAGGTCGAGCGTGGCGCCCCCAGGATCGGGGCGGTCGGCGGCCCGCGGGCGGACCGCCTGCTGCAGAGCCTGGAGGCCTGCGCGGCCGCCCTGGGCGAGCGCAACCTGCCGATCCCACCGTCGATCCGCGACGAGCTCCGCCTCCGCCGTGCCCTCTACGCCCCCCGCGGCCGCAACTAGCCAGTACTAGACCAAGGCTCCCGCC
Organism: Kribbella sp. NBC_00382; assembly: GCF_036067295.1. Taxonomy (NCBI): domain Bacteria; kingdom Bacillati; phylum Actinomycetota; class Actinomycetes; order Propionibacteriales; family Kribbellaceae; genus Kribbella; species Kribbella sp. NBC_00382. The sequence goes on along the minus strand of NZ_CP107954.1, from coordinate 1,986,120 downwards.
TTGGCGCTGACGGACGTCCGCGGCCGGCGGTAGACGTAGTGGGTGACTACTGCCGCGATCACCCAGACCGCGGCCAGGGCGGCCATCGAGAACTTGTCGCCGTCCTCTTCGTCGAAGAGCGCGAACATACAGAGGTTGACCGCTGCGTGCCCGGCGGTGGCGACGGCCAGGTTGGCGCCACGGGCCGACTGCAGTACTGCGCCCATCACGACCGACAGGCCGACCGTCATCACGACGAACAGGCCCATGTAGACGAGGCCGTACTCGAAGCCGCCGATGTGCCAGAAGCCCCACAGCAGGCCGACGATCAGCGAGGAACGTAGTGCGGAGAAACGGGTCTGCAGGTAGGGCTGGAGGTAGGCGCGCCAGCCCAGCTCCTCGCCTGCGGCCCCGACGACCATCGTCAGGACCATTGCCCAGACCGGGAAGGGCAGCCCGCCGCTCCACCAGCTGTGACCGGCTGCCGCGTGGATGGCGATCGAGCCCGCCATCGCCGCCAGCACGATGCCGACCATGACCGCGGACCGCCCGGCGACGTCCGCAGCCGGGGTGAAGCGCACCTGCACCTTGGTACTGCGCCTGAACAGCAGGTACATCACCCCGACCGCCAGGGCCGGGGCAAACTGCACCAGCTGGATCAGGTCGGGATCGGGGCCGACTCCGGACTGCAGCGCGTTGAGGCCGCCTGAGAAGACCATGGTGGTCACGTAGAACACCAGTACTCGCAAGAACATCCGTCTACTCCGTCGTGTAGGGCGAGAGCAGCAGGTCGAGCTGGGCTCGCAGGAAGTCGGTGAGAGAGCCCCAGCCGGTGACGGCCCAGACCTGTAGGGCGCCGTTGAAGCAGACCAGGGTGAGGCGGGCCAGCGCCGCGATGTCGACGTCCGGCTTGAGCTCGCCGGCCTCCTGGGCGGCCGCCAACAGCCGGGCGGAGCTGTCGACGATCGCGGCCGTATGCGCCAGCGCGTGCGCCCGGAACTCAGGGTCCGCGACATCCAGCTGGACGAACCCGAGCCCGTTGCCGAGCTCCTCGCGGTGCTGGATATGCGCCACGCTCGACAGCGCGAAGTCGCGCAGGGTGGCCAGCGGGGAGGTGTTCCTGGCCTCCGCCTCCGCGACCGCCCGGAGCACCATCAGCGGCGACCGGGCCGCCGAGGCAAGCAGCAGCCCGCGCTTCGACCCGAACCGCTGCATCAGGGTCGGCGGGGCGAGCCCGATCCGGGCGCCGACCGCGGCCAGGGTCAGCTTGGTGGGGCCCAGTTCGGCCAGTACCTGACGGGTCGCGTCCAGGATCGCGTCGTCGCTGATCAGGCGTGGTCTGGCCATGGATCTCCCGCCGCAGAGTTTACGAATGACTGTTCACTAACTGCCGGAAGAGTAACAGATCACTGCAGCCTCAGTTATCCGAGATGACGGCCTCCGCTCTGGGCCGCCTTTGCCGTACCAACGGGGAGTTCTTTCATGCGTGTCGCCCGGATCGCCTTCGGCCTGCTGCTGGCTCTGGTGGGATTGCTGATCACCGCCGCGGGAGGGGTCGCGGCCTTCTGGCTGGTCGGCCCCGACAACACCGTCGACACCGGCGCGCAGTCGCTGGCGAGCAAGGGGCTGGCGGTGATGACCGCGCCCGACCTGATCGACCGGCACGGCCCGACGCTGCACGTCACCGCGACGGCGGCCAAGCCGGTCTTCGTCGGGATCGGCCAGGACATCGATGTGGCCAGTTACCTCGGCGGTTCGCAGTACACGCGGATCATGCACTTCGACCTGCCGGCGACGTTCGACAGCCAGCAGCTGACCGGGACGGTCGCGGCACTGCCCGCGCCGGCCGGTCTGGACTGGTGGACGGCCAAGGCGAACGGCCCCGGCAAGCAGTCGGTCGGGTGGCAGATCGCCGACGGCCGGTACGACGTGGTGGTGATGAACGCCGACGGTTCCCCCGGCGTCGACGCGAAGGTGACCTTCGGGGTGGAGATCGAAGGTCTGTTCGGTACTTGCCTGATGGTGTTCGGCGGCGGGTTGCTGGCGTTGTTCATCGGCCTGCTGCTGATGTTCGTCCGGCGCCGTCGGCAACCACTCCCGCCGGTCCCGGTCGTCAAGCCGCTGAATCTGCAACCCGTGATGCCCTACACCCCACCGGCCGATTCGCCCCGGCCCAGCTCGGTCCGCCGGGCAGTCGGGGTCGCCACGGTGGTGTTGCTCACGGCAACAGGTTGCTCGGGCATACCGCCGAAGAACGTCAGCCAGGAGGTGACCACCAAGCCTGCCGTAACGCTGGCCGACGGGCAGGCCGTCATGGACCGGTACGCCGAGGTCCGCGGCCGGGTCAACCAGACCAGGGACGCCAAGCTGGCCGAGTCGATCGAGGCCGGCCCGCGGCTCGAGCAGTCCCGCGCCGGCGCCTTCATCAGTCGCAAACTCGATCCGGCGGGCAAGGACACGGCGTCGGCCGACAGCTACGAGGACATCGAGATCGGCGCGCCCGAGTTCGCGGCGTACCCGATGAAGTTCGTCAGTACGGCGAAGCTGTCCACCGACCCGACGCGCGGACAGCTCGGGGTGTGGGAGCGGAAGAACGCCGGGTCGCCGTGGCTGCTGACGCATGCCGTCTTCCCGCTCGCCACTGAGAACGTGCCGCCGATGGATGGTGTGCGGATGCCGACCAAGACGGACATGGCGAAGCTTCCGCTGCTGCCCCAGGCGGCCGGCGGCAACCTCGCGCAGTACCTGTCGGAGGGACCGGCCTCCAAGCAGGCGGCGCGATTCGTGGCGTCGACGGACCTGACCCAGGTGCTCGCGAACCGTGCGAAGGACAAGCAGAGCCAGGTCGCGAAGGACTACATCTCAACGGTCACCGACACGTTCCGGCCGACCGGCCAGCCGACCGTCTTCATCGCTTCGAACGGTGACGCGCTGGTGTTCCTCAACCTGACCGAGCAGTTCCTGCAGCAGGTCGAGCCCGGCAACTACGCCAACTGGACCAGCGGCGCGGTCTCGGCGTACAGCAAGAACGTCAAGTACTACCAAACCCTCCGTCAGGACTATCTCCACGAGGTCGCCATGGTCATCCCACCCACCGGCAAGACCCGGGTCCTTGCCATCCGCACCCAGGTCGTCGGCGGCGGGGGGAGCTGACATGCGCTACCTGGCAAAGCAACTGGCGATCGGCGCACTGCGACGCGGTCAGCCGATCCAGCAGTTCCTGGGGCCCGCGACGGGCTTCGAGCTGGCCGGCATCCGGTACCTCGAGATCCGTCCCGCGGCGAGGTACGAGCTCTACCTGTACTTCGCGGAGGATATCGGCACCGACCAGTTCTTCGACGTCGGCGAGTTCCCGTCGCTGGAAGTGCGGGACGAGGAGGACGGGTTCGGGCGGTTGATCGCGCGCGCCGACGAACCCGAGCTCGCGCTGGAGACGGCGAGGCGGCTGGCCGGGGCGGCCATGGATCGCTGGGTGAATGCGGGTCTGGTGGAGGCGGAGTACGTCGACTACCTCGTCGCCGGGCGGCCGGCGGATGCTGCGCTGGACGGGTACCGGTGGCCGGTCCAGGCAGATCCGCCGAGCCTGGTCAGCGACGGAATGTGGCGCTGATCGTGCGGCCGTAGGTCTGGTGGGTGTCGTAGGTCAGGCGAGTGCCGGTCATCGTGTGCTGAAGCTTGACGCCTGGATCGGCGGTGACGTTGCTGAGCCACTGGCCGAGGACCGTCACCGTGATGGTGGAGCGGGTTGTGGTGGGGTCTGAGATGGCGATGGTAGTTGTGCTGCCTCGACGTTGAGCCAGGAAGGACGCGGCGCCTTCGATGGTGTAGTTGAGGACCTGGTGGTGGCCGGGGGCGAAGGTGTTGGCCGCTGTGAGGTTGAGGGTTGGGTGGTGGATCGCCTGCAGGCGTGGGGTGTTGGAGAGCAGGTGGAGGCGGCCGCGGTAGGAGCGCAGGGTGGCCTCGGTGGCGTGGGGGATCAGGGCGTAGGCGAGGGATGCCCGGCGGGTGGTCTGGTGGGTCGTCTCGTGCGTGAGGGTGAAGACCTGCTTGCTGACCTGGGTGTCTGGGTTGGCTGTGCGGATCACGCGGCGGCTGCGGGTCACTTGCTCAAGGCCTGCAGTTACAGGGGTCGGCTGGAGGAAGTAGTAGCCGAGCGAGGTGGATCCGTTGGCATAGCGGAGCCAGGCCAGGTCGGCTTGGCCTGGGCCCGACCAGGGGCGGCCGTTGCGTAGTACGCCGGTCAGCTGTACTGCGTCAGTCGGTGCAGCGAGCCGTGCGTCGAGCGAGGTGGTGACAGCGCGGCCGGCCGCATCACCGACGCCTGCGGCCAGTACGACGATCTCGTCGTCGAGCAGGAACCACGACTTGGTCGACTCGGCGTTGCGGTAGGTCACGAAGCCGGCGGGGAGCTGCAAGCGGTCGGCATAGGCCTGGTCGCTCGACTGGACCCAGCCGGCCGCCCCGTAGGCGCCTAGCGTCGCGCCACCGGAGTACTGGTTGGTGCCGACGGGGAAGTAGACGTACTTGTTCTGCAGCTCCGACGACGCGGTGAAGTCGGGCGGGTTGTCGTAGTAGGCGGTGCCGTAGAGCTCGGGGATCGACTTGCGTTGCTCTACGGGCGCAGTGACCCCAGCGAGCCCGTATGGCGACACAGTGGTCAGGTAGTCGACGCCGTACGCCTGCGTCTGGTCCTGGCCGCTCAGGTACAGGTAGTAGGCGCCGTCGCCCTGGAACCACGGCATCAGGTTCTCGCCGCTCATGTATTCGTACTTGCTGATCCGCTGTGAGCTGCGGGCCAGCGCGAAGGCGTATCCCGGCCTTCGGTGCACGGTCCGGTCCATCGAGTTGAACGCGACAGAACTCGCGGCCGGGTTGAGATCCATCGGCTTGATGTTGCTATTAGCAACGATGTCGGCGAAGCGGGTGATGCTGACCGGAGACACGAAGCTGGTCGGGTTGAGCGTCGGGCGGGCGGTGAACTTCACGTAGCTCTGGAGTCTGGCGGCATCGGCGGGCGCCGCGTAGCCGGCCAGGTCGACGATCGCCTCGACGACCACCGCGACATCGTCGTACCCGGTCGCGGGCCGGGAGATCGCGCGGCCCTTGACGATCTCCATCATCCAGCCCTCGAAGATCAGCGGCGCGAAACCGTGTTCGACCCACCCCTGCACGACCTTCACGAGCTCGTCGCTCGACGCGTACGCCGTGCCGTCGAGCGTCTTCACCGTCTGCACGACGCGGGTCAGCAGGCCTTTGCCGTAAGAGCCCGTGTACGCGACCGAGTCGTGCTGGATGAAGGAGCCGTCGGCGTAGTAGCCGTCCGTGACGCCGTGCTGCAGGTGGTACGGGTCGATCGTCGCGAAGACGGTGAACTGGTCCTGCAACGCCTTCCGGATCCGGGCGTCGTCGTCTAGCAGCGCGCCCTGCAGGATGCGGTTGGCGGTGATGTCGGCGAGGTTCGCGCCGGTGTGGAAGCGGGAGTCGAGGTCGACGTCGCCGTTCTTGCCGTTGCGGAGGTAGGCGTCCATCGACGCGACGTACGTGGTGATCAGGTCGGCCGGCGCGTCGAGCAGGGCCAGCGTCTTACCGGCGTACTGCGAGATGCCGATCTCCCAGGTGAACCAGTTGCCGTAGTACCCCTTCGACTGGTCGCCGTAGTAGTTCGCGTGCAGCCAGCGCAGCTTGTCGAGCACCCTCGCCTGTACTGCGGTGTTGCCCTGCAACTCGGATGCCGGGCCGGGTCGCCGGGTGGCGAGGGCGATCTCGTAAAGATGCTGGAACGAGGCGCTGAGGTTGGGGTCGCTCGTGCCGAGGGGGAGACCGGCGAAGAGCTCACCGGGCTGGGCGCGGTCGAGTGCGGCCAGCCAGGTGCGGGCGGTCTGGTCGATGGCGGCGAGCTTGGCCTTGACCTCTGGGCGGGCGTTCGATTCCGGCGTACCGGTGAAGATCTCGAGCGTGTTGGCGAGCAGTTGTGCTGCTTCCGAGGTGGCTTGGGCCTGGGCCGGCGCGGGATTGACCGCGGTCAGCAGGGCGGCGGCGGGGACGAAAGACAGCAGGCGGCGACGGGTGATGTCCACTGGTACTCCCGGGCGAAGGGGAAAAACCTCACGCCGCGAGTCAATCAGGAGAAAGTTAGTTACGGCAATCGCTTACCGGTGTATGCTTTAGATGAAAATTCAACTTCATGAGAGGTGGGCTCAGTGTCGTCAGTGCTGATCGTCGGAGGAAGCGGTGGCCTCGGCCGGGAGATCGCCCGGTACTACGCGTCGCGCGGTGACTCGGTTGTCGTCACCAGCCGGTCCGCCGAGCGCGCTGAGCAGGCCGCGACGGAGATCGGCGGGGACACGCGCGGGCTGGCCGTGAACCTGGCCGAGCCGGAGACGATCGAGAAGGCGCTCGTCGACGTCGGCGAGGTGGACCACTTGGTGATCACGGCGATCGAGCAGTACGGCAACACGGTCAAGGACTTCAGCATCGCCGACGCGGTGCGCGCCTCGACGGTGAAGCTGGTCGGGTACACGGAGGTCGCGCGGGTGCTGCATGAGCGGTTCCGTCCGGGGGCGTCGATCGTGCTGTTCGGTGGGTTGGGGAAGCTTCGGCCGTACCCGGGTTCGACGATGATCACCGCGACCAACGGCGCGGTCTCCGGCGTGATGCGCACCCTCGCCGTCGAGCTCGCCCCGGTCCGCGTCAACGCACTCCACCCCGGCATCGTCGGCGACAGCCCCGCATGGGCCGACCGCGACCAGTCCATGATCTCCGCCCGCACCCCCACCGGCCGCGCCGCCACCACGGCCGAGGTGGTCGACGCGACCGACTTCCTCCTCCGCAACGGCGCCGCCAACGCCATCGACCTCCACCTCGACGGCGGCATCCGCGTCGCCTAGTTTTAGCCCTCGGTCCACCGAGGGAGTCTGTGATGCAACGTGGTTACGAGGCAGCAGTCGACGGGCCGATCACCGTCGACATCGGGATGTTCGCGCAGAACGGCTGGGTGAAGGTACAGGTCCAGCCCGACTGCACCCGAGCAAAACTCGGCCTCGCCACCACCGACGACGACGGCCCGGCAGCCACGGCCGTCCGCGACGCCCTCGTCGAATCCGGCGAAGACGGCCGCCTGGTAGTCACCCTCCACGGCTCCGGCTCCTCGGGCTCAGGCTCCTCCGGCTCCTCCGGCTCCTCCGGCTCGGACTCCTCGGGCTCCGGCTCGGGTTCCGGTGTCGCGCCGGTGGAGATCACCGTGTTCGCGCCGCCTGGCAGCACCCTCATCGCCCGAACCGACAGCGCCAACATCGGCGTCGCCGGCCTCACCGAGGTCGACCTCAAGAGCGGCTCCGGCAGCATCGCCGTACCGTCAGCCACCCGCGTCTACGCCGAGTCAGCCTCCGGCGACGTAACAATCCAACGCTCCACCGACGCCACCGTCACCACCCACTCCGGAACCCTCTCGATCATCACCGGCAACCGCGTAACCGCCCACACCACCAGCGGCGATATCCGTCTCGGCACCATCACCGGCAACCTCACCACGAAATCAGTCAGCGGCACCATCACCATCGCCGACTTCCAGGGCCCCAAACTCACCGCCGACACCACCAGCGGCGCCATCACCATCCACGCCACCACCAACGCCATAGTCCACGCGGCGACCATCTCCGGCGACATCACCATCACCGCCACCACCACCCTCAACCTAAAAACCACCACCGCCACCGGCCAAATCACAGTGCCGTAGACGCGGTACTGCGCACGCTCCGGCGGCGGGAGCGTGCGCACAGCCAGCCCTGATGGGTGGGGCACCACCGCGGTTGCAGTCCGATTTTCTTGGCCAGTGGCAGGGTTTCGTACCGCTGGCCTGAAGCATCACGCCATCCGCACCAAAACCCGCCAGCCGACGCCGAAAAGCAGTTGCCTGAGGCACTTTGTGCACCACCTGAGCACTTCCCGGCGGTGGATCTGCTCACGTCGTGCACAAAGTCGGCCAGCCAGCCCACCCCGACCGGCCTTGCCATCGGCACCCCGCAACACGACCGGCTGTGCCAAGGTGAACCATCGGCTCATACCCCTCCGCGGGATCCTGCGAACCACAGTCCCTCACCACAGCACCACGCAACAACAGCACCTGCGCAGTACGGGGGCTACTGCTTCTGCCACCAACCCAGCGTTGGGGTGGTGCGGAGGGTGTTGGTGGCGCAGTGGATTTCGCCTTCGCTGACGTGGACTGAGGTTAGGTCGTTGGCGTAGGTGACTTGGTAGCCGATTGAGGCGAAGGACTTGGTGATGGCGGTGGCGAAGATGTCTTTGCCGTTGAGGAGGGGGCCGTAGGTTTTGGGGGCTACGTAGCGGCCGGCGTTGAGGACCAGGCCGTTGACTGTGCCGGGGATTTCGGCGACGGCGTCTCGCATGGCGTGGAGCTTGGCGGTCAGTCTGTCTTTTTCGGGGCCGTCGGGAGTGGAGCGGATCTGCGTTTCGAGCATGCCGTAGTCAAGGCCGCGGGCGGTGTAGAGCGCGGGGATGCGGATGATGTCGGCGTCGGTTAGGCCGTGCTGGCGCAGGATGTTGAGGTTGGCGGCGATCTTCGAGGCGGCGCGGGTGTTGGTGCCGACGAATTGCTCGTCGGCTAGGAACTCGTTCGTCGTGCGCTGGTCGATGCGTTCGTCGTACGGCCATTCGAGCTTCGGCAGGCCGCCGTGCATGATCTCGCCGCCATGCCCGGCCTTGACCACACCGCGCAGCAACTCAAGCCCGGCGGTCGGGTCGGCCACCACGGCCTTCCACCCACGAGGGCTCGCCGGTACCGGTACGAACTGGATGAACTCGTCGACATGGCCGATCGACAGCCAGGACGTGTCGACGGGGATCGGATTCTGCTTGCCCTGCGACTTCAGCATGGTGACCATCTCGGCGGCCGGGCCGGTCTTGTGGCCGACGCCGTCGCCACCGATGACGATCTGGCCGTTCGGGTGCCCAGGTGTCGCGGGCATCGTCTCGAGGTTGCCCATCGAGTCGTAGCTCTCGTTCTCGTACGGCTCCAGCACCGGCACATGCTCGGTATGCACGGCCGCCACATCACGCCCGGCAAGCTCGGTGAAGATCACCCGCGAGCCGACCCGGCGGCTGTCGTTGACCGACCCCAGCAGCACCTTCATGCTCTGCTGCTGACCACCAGAACCAGGCATCGACATGTACGCCGGCTCGAAGATGTCCTGCGTCCACGAGTCGCCGCTCTGGTCGAGGATCTTCAGCGAGGCACCCGACGCGTGAGCCTGCGACCGTACGACGTCCTGCCACCCCTTGGTCTCCTCGTCATCGCTCAAAGACGAGAACACCTGCTCCAACCGCTGCGTGTTGAGCTGCGTCAGTACCGGCGCCTCCTTCAGCGTCACCCGGTTGGTCGCCGTCTTGCCGCCGGCCGTCACGGTCAGCGTCACGTCGACCCGCCCGTCCCAGACGGCAGAGTCGCGGATGATGTCCTTGCCCTCGAGGCCGAGCTCGACCCCGTGGCGCACCTCGTCGGCGGTCAGCCGGGTGCCAGGCCCGACCAGCTGCCAGCCCTGCGCTCGCTTGACGAACAGGTGCACCCGGTTGGCCTGGCTCACCGCAAGCTGTCCGGTGGCGTCCTTCGAAGCGCCAAGCCAGGGAAGCGTCCGAATCCGGGCCAGGTCCTTCGCGTCGGCCGACCCGTTGACCACCGAGTCCGACGCGTCGTTGCAGGCGGCCATCTCGCGATCGGCCAGGTTCTGGTCCACCTGATGCGCCTTGACCAGTACCTCGTACTCCTTCTGCGCCTCGTCCTGGTCGGGCCGCTGCGCCAGCTCCTCCTTCTTCTTGTAGAACGCCTCGTCGTTGGCGGCCTCGCGATCGACCGCGGCCGCCGCGATCTTGAGCGCCGCAGCCTGGCACCGGCCCCCGTCGTCATCCAGGTTGGCCAGGAACAGGGCCGGCTGACCGGTCAGCAGTCGCGCGTACGGCGTACCGGCGGCTGCTGCGGGCGCGACCGCTCCACCCAGCACCCCCGCGGTGACGAAGCCCACCAGAAGCAGCTTGCGAGATACAGGACGTCTCATCCGAACAGATCCTCCACAGCCGGGAACAGGTCGGCTCCAGACTCCCGATCCGATGTCGGCAAGTTGTCAGGAACGTGTCCGTCTCCGGTCTCCGCGACAAGTGAGACGCAACACGCGGGGCGTGATGAGGCCGACACCGACATGACTGACCGGTAACCAACCAATAACATCGCTGGTATGCAGATCCTCGCCATCGTCGTCTCGCTCGCGATCGCCGCTGTCGGCGTCGCGCTGTTCGGCAAGACGATCGGGCACATCATCAGCGTGATCAAGCTCGGTCAGCCGGTGTCGCGGACCGACCAGCCGGGGCAGCGCACTGCGACGCTGGCCAAGGAGTCGCTGCTGCACACCCGGATGCTGCAGTGGAGCCACATCGGCGTCCTGCACTGGTTCGTCGCGTTCGGCTTCATCGGGCTGTTCCTCAGCCTGGTGACCGCCTTCGGGCAGCTGTTCAGCGCGCACTGGGTGCTGCCGGTGATCGGCCACTGGTTCGTCTTCGAGTGGGTCAGCGAGTTCCTCAGCTGGACCGGTCTGGTCTCGATCATCGGCCTGATGGTGATCCGGCTGCGCAACCTGCCGCGCGGTGAGAAGGGCCGGTACAGCCGGTTCTTCGGGTCGACGGCCTGGCAGGCGTACTACGTCGAGTACACGATCCTCGGCGTACTGGTCTGCATCCTGGCGCTGCGCGGGCTGGAGTACCAGCTGACCGGCGCCTCGAAGTTCCACTTCCCGAGCACGTTCTTCATCGGGTCCGGCGTCTTCGGCGGGCTGTCCGAGCACGGGCTGGAGAACGCGATCTACCTGACCGCGATGGTCAAGATCCTGATCTCGTTCGCCTGGATGATCACCATCTCGCTGAACGCCACGATGGGCGTCGCCTGGCACCGGTTCACCGCCTGGCCGAACATCTGGTTCAAGCGCAAGGCGGACGGAGGTACCGCGCTCGGCGCGCTGCAGCCGATCATGGTCAAGGGTGAGCCGATCGACTTCGAGAACATCGAGGAGCTCGACGAGGACGCCGCGCTGGGTGTCGGCAAGATCGAGGACTTCACCTGGAAGGGCCTGCTCGACTTCACCACCTGTACCGAGTGTGGCCGCTGCCAGTCGCAGTGCCCGGCGTGGAACACCGAGAAGCCGCTGTCGCCCAAGCTCATCATGATGAACCTGCGCGAGCACGCGTACGCCAAAGCGCCGTACCTGCTCGCTGCCGACGATGACGCCCGCAAGTCGCTGCCGGAGCTGGTACTGGCCGAGCAGGAGCGCCCGCTGGTCGGTCCCGCCGACGTCGCCGTGATCGACGAGGAAGCCCTCTGGGCCTGTACTTCGTGTGGCGCATGCGTGCAGCAGTGCCCGGTCGACATCGAGCACGTGGACGCGATCATGGACATGCGCCGGTACCAGGTGCTGATCGAGTCGTCGTTCCCGTCCGAGCTCAACGGGCTGTTCAAGGGCCTGGAGAACAAGGGCAACCCGTGGAACATGAACCCGTCCGGCCGGATGGACTGGGCCAAGGGGCTGCCGTTCGAGGTCAAGACGGTCGGTACCGACGTCGAGACGCTGGCCGAGGTCGAGTACCTGTTCTGGGTCGGTTGCGCCGGGGCGTTCGAGGACCGGGCGAAGAAGACGACGCAGGCCGTCGCCGAGTTGCTGAACATCGCCGGGGTCTCGTTCGCCGTACTGGGTGATGGCGAGACCTGTACCGGCGACCCGGCGCGGCGCGCGGGTAACGAGTTCGTCTTCCAGCAGCTGGCGATGCAGAACGCCGAGGTGTTCAAGGAGACCGGCGCGAAGAAGGTCGTCTCCACCTGCGCGCACTGCTTCAACACGCTGAAGAACGAGTACTCCCAGCTCGGCGTCGAGCTGGACGTCATCCACCACACGCAGCTGCTCAACCGGCTCGTCCGCGAGGGCAAGCTGACCCCGGTCGCTCCGGCCGACAGCTCGCTCAACGGGCAGAAGATCACCTACCACGACCCGTGCTACCTGGGCCGGCACAACCAGGTGTACGACGCCCCGCGTGAGCTGCTCGAGATCATCCCGGGCGCCGAGTTCGCCGAGATGCCGCGCAACCAGACGAAGTCGTTCTGCTGTGGTGCGGGTGGCGCGCGGATGTGGATGGAGGAGAAGACCGGCAGCCGGATCAACCTGAACCGGACCACCGAGGCGGTCGAGACCGGGGCGGACAAGATCGCCACCGGCTGCCCGTTCTGCCGGGTGATGCTCTCGGACGGTCTGACCGCCAAGCAGGCCGATGGCTCGGCTCGCGAGTCGGTCGAGGTCCAGGACGTCGCCCAGCTCCTGCTCGCCTCGGTCAAGCGCGGCGAATAAACCGTTCACTGCAGCGCACCCCACCACCGCAAGCTTTTTCTGCAGTTCATTGCAGCTTGCTGCAATTTCCCTTCCCAGTCAGCAGGTCTGACCTTTAGGATCCGTTGGTTGTTCCAATGGGGAGGGAAATTTCGTGAAGTTTCGTACTCGGGCGGCGGCCGCGGCCATCGCCCTACCGATGATTCTCGGTGTCGCAGCTTGTGGTGGGGGAGACGACAAGGCTGCCGGTGGAGCTACCCAGCCCACGGCGACCCAGTCCACCAGCGCACCGGCCACCAGCAGTACGCCGGAGGTCAGCACTCCGGCGCCGCCGAAGGCCGAGGAGCCGCTGCGGCTGACCAACGCCAGCTTCATCCCGGCGCTGAAGTCCGGTACCGCCAAGGCCAAGTCCTTCAAGGCGTCGACCGTGATGACGGTCGGCGGCCAGAAGATCACCATGACGTCGGAGCAGACCACCAATCCGCTGGCGATGAAGATGGACATGGTCAACCCGATGGCGGGTGGCGCCATGCAGATGATCCTGGTCAAGTCCAACCTGTACCTGTCGATCCCGAAGCAGACCGGGGCCGGCAAGTTCATCCAGCTGAACCTGAAGAACAGCAGCGACCCGACGGTCAAGTCGTTCGGCTCGCTGCTCGAGAGCGGCGACCCGACCAAGTCCTACAAGGGCTGGGAGAAGGCGCTGTCGAACGTCAAGTTCGTCAAGTCCGAGACGATCGGCGGTCAGAAGCTCGACCGGTACGACGTAACGGTCGACACCGCCAAGTCGCTGAAGGCGACCGGCCAGCCGGTGCCGAAGGGCGTGCCGAAGTCGCTGACCTACTCGATCTGGATGGGCAGCGACAAGCTGATCTACCGGATGACGTTCTCGATGGCCGGCGTCGACATGCTGATGACGATGTCCGACTACAACAAGCCCATCACCATCGCCGCCCCCGCGGCGAACAAGATCGTCGGCAAACGCTGACATGAAGCTCCGGTCGAGAGCGGCGGCATTGGCCGCCGCTCTTGTGGTGGTTCTCGGGATCGCGGGCTGCACCGACGATGTGGCGGTCAAGCCGCAGGCCGACGTGAAGAAGCCGGTGGCGAATCAGAAGGCCGCCAAGCCGCTTGCGCGGCTGACGACCGCCACGTTCGCGCCGGTGACGGCGGCTGCCTACGCCAAGGTGACGTCGTGGTCCGGGGTGATGCGGATCAGTGCCGGCGGGCAGACCGTCACAGCGACGATCACGCAGACCTACCGGCCGACCAAGACCCGGGTGGACCTGAGCAGTCCGCAGCTTGGCGGCGCGGCGCACGGGATCCTGGTCGACGGCGTGCTGTACCTGCATCTGCCGATCGCTGAGCTGCACGGCAAGTACCTGAAGCTGGATCCGAAGCGGAGCAAGGAGCCGGCTGCCGTCCTGTTCGCACAGTTGATGGACAGCGCCGACTCGTCGAAGTCAATGAACGCGATGGGCAAAGCCATCGTCAAGGTCAAGTACGCGGGGCACGACACGATCGGATTCCGCCGGGTCGAGAAGTACGACGTGACGATGAACAACGCCGCCATGTTCCGGGTGCTCGGGCTGAAGCTCCCAGCCGGTGCGCCGAAGACGTCGAGCCAGTCCATGTGGCTGGGAAACGACCGGCTCACCTACAAGACGACGGCCGGTGGTACCCAAGTCACCGTGACCGGGTACAACTCGGTCGCCCCGATCACGGCTCCCTCAGCAAGGATGATCGCCAAGACGGGCTAACGCAGGTACGAGGCGCCGTTGAAGTCGAGGATGGCGCCGCTGGACCAGCCTGAGTCGGGGGAGGCTAGCCAGTGGATGGCTTTGGCGACCTCTGGGGCGGTGGCTACTCGGTTGAAGGGGCTTTGGGCTCGGATGGCGTCGCCGCCGGGGCCGTTGAGGCCTTGGGCTGCCATGTCGGTGGCGATGAAACCGGGGGCGATTGACGTCACGGTGATGTCATGTGGCGCCAGTGCGACCGCCATCGACTGCCCGAAGGAGTGCAGCCCCGCCTTGCTTGCCCCGTACGCCGGTACGTCGGGCTCCCCGCGATAGGCCCCGCGCGACCCGACATTCACGATCGCGCCCCGCCTGACGCCATCGGCGGGCTCCACCTCGAGCATCTGCCGCGCCACGCACCAGGTGAGGTGGGCGGCACCCTCCAGGTTCACCGCGAGCGTCCGTCGCCAAGCCGAGACCCAGTCGTCGTACGAGGTCTCCAGCAGCGGATGCCCGATCCGTCGCGACCCCGCGACCGGGTCGTCGACGAAGAGCGCCGCGTTGTTCACCAGTACGTCGATCCGCCCGAGCGCACTCGCAGATTCCTCAACAAGTAAAGGGATTCCGGCTGCATCGCCAAGGTCACCCGAGATCACCGCGTGCCCTTCGCCGGGCAGCTCGGCCAGTACTTCCTCAGCCTTGTCGACCGCGCCGCGGCAATGCAGCACGACCCGGTCGCCGGCCGCCGCGAACACCTTCGCGACCTCCGCTCCGACACCGCGCGACGCACCCGTGACGAGCACTCCTCTGGACACTGCGATCCCCTCTCCTCGGCTGCCCTCATTCTGCCTCTCAACAGGTCCTGACATCGCCATGGCGGCATCGATGACATCAAAGGGGGTTGACAGTGACGTCACAGTGACGTCAGTATTGCGTCATGGAACTTGACCACTACCTCGAGTCGGTCCGCCGTAGCGTGGAGAACGCCACCGCGCTGGCCGACGACCAAACTCGCTCCGTGGCACAGCGCCTCGGAGCCACGCTGGATGACGCCGGCCGCCTGGCCCTCATCTCAGCCCTGTCCGACGCCGCCGGCGAGATCAGCCGCGAGCTGTCGCCCGGATCGGTCGAGCTCCGGATGGCCGGTGGCCGTCCCGAGTTCGTCGTGACGCCGGCCCCGAGCCAGCTGACCGGCAACGATGACGACGACCTGGACGACGACGTCGCCGAGCCGGCGGCCGAGGAGCTCGCCCTGGACGCCGACGAGCCGACCGCGCGGATCACGCTGCGGCTGCCGATGTCGGTGAAGAACAAGGTGGACGAGGCCGCGACCGCCGAGGGCATCTCCTCGAACGCGTGGCTGATGCGGACCGTGATGACGGCGCTGACCGGCCGTGGTGCCGGTGTCTACGCCCGCCCGCCCCGGCCGCCGCGGCCGCCCCGCCCCGGAATCTTCGCTCCCGATGGACCGCTCGGACCGGACGGACCGCTCGGCCCCGACGGCATCTTCGGCAAGGACGGTGTCTTCGGGCCGGAGGGTGTCTTCGGACCGGACGGCATGTTCGGTGAAGGTCGCCGGGGTGACCGTGGCGACAAGAGCGACCGCCGTGAACGGGGCCGCGACCGCGGTCACGACCAAGGACAGCGCCGGGGCGGACGTGGCCCGGGCCAGCGCATGCAGGGGTGGGCACAGTGAGCTACAGCAGCCAATTGATCGGCGAGGCCGGCGAGATCGAGCGGGTCCGGATCGAGATCGGCGCGGGGCTGGTGGAGATCCGCCCCGCCGACGGTGACAAGACCGTCGTCGACCTGGAGGTCGACAGCGGTAACGAGGGCGACGTGGTGTTCGAGGTGGTCAACGGCGAGCTGATCGTCGAGACCCCGAAGAACCTCCGCCGCGGCCCGGAGGTCCGGGTCCGGATCGCCACCCCGGCGGTCCTGGACGCCCGGATCCAGACCGGTTCCGGTGACATCACCGCCCGGGCGGCGCTGGGCGAGGCCCGGCTGTCGACCGGATCGGGTGACATCCGCGCCGAGCGGATCGAGGGCGACCTCGCGGCCAACACGGGCAGCGGCGACGTCCGGGTCGGGTACGCCGGCCAGGGCGTCCGCGCCAAGACCGGCTCCGGAGTGATCGACATCAATGAGACGGTCGGCACGGCCGGTCTGTCCACCGGGTCCGGCGACGTCCGGGTCGGCGACGCGGCCGGCCCGACGACGGTCAAGGTCGGCTCGGGTGACATCACCATCGAGCGGATCCGGGACCACTCGGTCGCGACCTCCGGCTCCGGCGACGTCCGGGTGGAGTCCGCGGAGGGCCCCAGTGTCCGGGCGGAGACCGCTCGCGGGGACGTGCAGATCGGCGTACCGGACGGTGTGCCGACCTACCTCGACCTCAAGACGGTCACTGGCCAGATCCGGTGCGACCTCGAGCCCGGTGAGAAGCCGGCCGAGGGCGAGCACTCGCTGATGCTGCGAGCCCGCACCGTCTCCGGCGACATCACCGTCGTCCGGGTCTGAACACCAACCACATTCGTCAACGGGGACCAGTGAGGGGAGAACGCCATGATCAGCGAACACCAAGAGGTCGCCCGCTACCGGGTGGCCGAACAGATCCGGGTCGCCGAACTACGGGCCCAGAGCAAGGAACATCTCGAGGCGCTGCGGGCCAACGGAGAGGCCGTCGGCCCGCGGCACGAGCTGGCCGGCGTCCTGCGCCGGCTGGCCGACCGGCTGGAGCCGCAGCCGCGCCACCGCCGTACCGGCTTGTCCGTCGTCCGGTGATTTCGATGACTTCTCAAGCACTTTGCAGCTTGCTGCAACGCCTTGGTTTATTGACCTCCCGAGGCCGCTGACGCTGCTAGCGTGCTGGCCGTCAACGCAGGCCAGACTCGGGAAGAAGTGAAAAGATGTTGCGTCCGTTGATCGCCGTGGCCGCTGCCGCCGTGCTGCTGACCGGTTGCAGCGGGGGAGACGACAAGTCCGCGGACGACACCTCGAAGGGCCAAACGCCCGGTACGCCGAGCCCGCCGGCCCCGACACCATTCGACCCACCGAAGGCCTTCCAAGCCGTCGCTGCGTCCTCGCTCCCGGAGGAGAAGGGCCACAGCAGCGCCGAGCCCGAGGTCGCCATGGTCGGCACGACCGCGGTGGCGAACAGCTACAGCGGCGCCGTCGGCCAGAGCACGACCGGCGGCAATCCCTGGCAGACCCTGGTCACCGAAACCGCCGACGACAGCGTGGTGGTCAACGACGCGAGTCGCCCGATCGCAGTCCAGCTCGACGGCAAGCCGGCCGTCGCGGTCGCGTACTACCAGCGGGTCAAAGGCTCCGGCACGCAGAAGCCCGGCGTCTCGGTGCTGTTCCGCTGGCTCGACCCGGCCGACGGCAAGCCGTTGTCCGAGGCAACGGTCGACGCCACCGCGCTGCTGGGCGACGACGAGGTCAACTCCAATCTGCCGGGTATCCTCACCGATTTCGTCGCCGATCCGGCCACCGGCCAGCTGGCGGTCGGCGTCGCGCCGACCAGCCTGATCGGTGCCAAGTCCGGCATCATCACCGTGACCGGCGATCCAGCCACGAAGAAGGGTGCCGGGGTGCCGTTCATGCGGCCGGCCGGGATCGGCAAGGGGGTGGTGGTCGGTGCCCAGGGCCAAGAGAACACCCAGCGCTCCTTGGCCCTCGTCGACGCCGCCACCGGCCGCGTCACCAAGGGCGGCCTGCTACCGGGACTGTGGGGTCTCACCCCGACCGGGAGCAGCGGCGGCAAGTATGCCTACCTGTACGGCCAGAAGTACGACAAGAACCTCGGCGACGGCGAATACGTCGGCAGCGTGTACGCCGTCGACCCGGCCACCGGAACTGTCGTTCAGACCAAGTCGGCGGTGACGAAGACCCAGTTCCTGCTCAACTACACCTGCCTCGCCGATGGTCAGAAGACGGTCGTCTGCACGGCGGACCGACCTGAGGCCAGCGAGGCGGAGATCATCGGCTTCGACGACACCACCGGCAAGAAGATCTGGGGTTACACCGATGCCAATGCCGGCCGGGTGGTGCCGGAGGTGACCGCGGCCTTCCATGGAGTTCTCTACGCCACGGCCGAGAACAAGACGGTCCTGATGGACGCACTGACCGGCCAGGACATCCCGGCCCCGACACCGACGGCCACTCCGAGCGCGAGCACCACGCCTGGCGACGGCGCAACGTCGACCGTCGGCCCGACCGATGGCACGACGCCGACGTACGGCAATACAGACGGTGGCACTCCTGGCGTCCCGGTGCCGGCTCAGCCGGACTTCGAGCTCCAGTCGCCGGAAGGCGTTTCGGAGTACGGCGGTGTCTACCTGCACAAGCAGGAGCTGTCCGACGAGACCAGCGGCATCCTCCAGGTACTGAAGGCGATCGGCTGACGTGATGAGAGACCTGCGCATGCTCCGTCCGTTGACCACGGCAACCATCGCCCTGACCGTGCTGGCCGGCTGCAGTGG
Organism: Kribbella sp. NBC_00382; assembly: GCF_036067295.1. Lineage (NCBI taxonomy): Bacteria > Bacillati > Actinomycetota > Actinomycetes > Propionibacteriales > Kribbellaceae > Kribbella > Kribbella sp. NBC_00382. The sequence goes on along the minus strand of NZ_CP107954.1, from coordinate 1,967,544 downwards.
TGGCGACGACAACAAGTCCACCGACCAGCCGTCCGGCGGGACGTCGGCCTCATCGACTCCGTCCGGGCCGGACCTGGCGACCTTCGATCCACCCAAGGCGTTCGCACCGGTCTCGGCGCTGGCCGAAGGCGACGTCGCCGGTCAGCCCAACCGGTACTACCTCAAGGCCGGCATGGTCGGTCAGACCTCGCTGTACGCACAGCGCACCGGTCTGACCGCCGTCACCCTCAGCGCGAACAGCTGGCAGCTGCCGTCCGCGGACGTCCAAAGCACGGAGACCGCCGACCTCACCCCGCCGATGGCTGTGCAGCTGAACGGCAAAGAGGTCATCGCGATCGCGTACGCGCAGATGGTTCAAGGCAGCGGCACCCAGAAGGCGCACGCCCAGGTGAGCTTCCAGTGGATCGACCCGCTCGAAGGCAAGGTGCTGGCCGCGGCCGCCGCCGATCTGACCACCCTGATCGGGCCGGGCACCGGCGCCTCCGACTTCTTGGCTCCGGCCTACGACCCGGCGACCGGCCAGATCGCCGTCAGCCTCTCGACCCAGTCCTCGGAGCCGACGTCGAAGGTCCACGAGTTCACTGTGTTCGCCGACCCGGCCACCCAGAAGGCGACGACGATCCCGTCGGTGGAGGTGGCCGGCGTACTGAACGGCACGGTCGTCGGCGTCAAGGGCAGCCAGCAGGAGGGCGCGAAGGACAACGCGATCGTCCAGGCCGACGGCGTCACCGGGGCGATCAAGAAGTCCGTGCCGGTACCGGCGATGAACTACCTGCGCCCGGCCGGTTCGGGCAGCAAGCACGGCTACTTCGCCGGCACCGGCTACCTGAACGGCGCCCAGGACAGCGTCGACCATGTGAACTCGCTCTACGCCGTCGACATCGCGACCGGCGCCGTGGTCGAGACCAAGCTGCCGCCCTCGGCGGACGGCGACGACGCGACCTGCTTCTCCGACCACCTGGCCGCAGTGGTGTGCAACCGCTCCCTGGCTGACCAGAAGAAGGCCATCGCCGGGTTCGACGATGCGACCGGGAAGCTTGCCTGGAGCTACGACTCGTCGGCCAACCGGGTGGTACCGGCCATCACCACGATGTTCAACGGCCTGGTCTACGGGACGGCCGACGACAAGGCGGTGTTGCTGGACGCCAAGACCGGCGAGGACGTCCCGGCTCCGGCCGCCACCCCGACGGGCACTCCGACCGACGGTACGACGCCTGATGACAGCTCGTCGTTCGGCAGCGGGAACGTCGGCGGCTGGGGTGACACCTCGCTGATGTTCGGCAATCAGCAGTCGCCGGCGATGGTGTCGAAGTACGGCAGCGTCTATCTGCAGGAGCCCGGCAACAAGGCCTCGCCGCGCACCGAGAAGATCCTGGTGGTCCAGAAGGCCATCGGCTGAGCAGCAACCGAGGCCGACCGGTCAGATGCCGCCGCGGAGGAAGTTCTGGTAGGAGCGCGACGGCGTCGGGCCGCGCTGGCCCTGGTAGCGGGACCCGTACTTCGCGGAGCCGTACGGGTGCTCGGCCGGCGACGACAGCCGGAAGAAGCAGAGCTGGCCGATCTTCATCCCGGGCCAGAGCTTGATCGGCAGCGTCGCGACGTTGGACAGCTCCAGCGTCACGTGGCCGGAGAAGCCGGGGTCGATGAACCCGGCGGTGGAGTGGGTGAGCAGCCCGAGCCGGCCCAGCGAGGACTTGCCCTCCAGCCGCGCCGCCACGTCGTCGGGCAGCGTCACCAGCTCGTACGTCGAGCCGAGCACGAACTCGCCCGGGTGCAGGATGAAGGGCTCGTCACCCTCCGGCTCGACCTGACGGGTCAGGTCGGGCTGTTCCTCGGCCGGATCGATGTGCGGGTAGCGATGGTTCTCGAACACCCGGAAGAATCGGTCCAGCCGTACGTCGACACTCGACGGCTGCACCATCGCAGCATCGAACGGGTCCAGCTGGACCCGCTTCGCGTCGAGCTCGGCCAAGATGTCACGGTCGGAGAGCAGCACGAACGCAACTTACCGCAGCGTGCTGCAACTCCGCCTGTCTACCGGCCCCGACGGATCATCCGATCGGTGCCGGGCGTGGCCTGGACCTGGCCGCGTACCTGTTCCGGAGCCCTCAGCTCCCCGGACCGTCGACGCGGCTACGGGCCTTCGGCAACGGCTCAGTTGGCGAGCTTGTTGAACTTCGAGACCTGGCCGGCGAACGTCTTCACCTGGGCCGGCGACCAGTCCTTGAGCAGGTCCTCGATCACCTTGTGGCGCTTCTTGCGGGCGGCGGCCAGCTTGCGCTTGCCGTTCGCGGTCAGCGTCAACAGGGTCGCGCGCGCGTCCGACTTGTCGGCGGCCCGCTTCAGCAGACCTTCTTCCTCGAGTCTGGCGCAGGCCCGGCTGACCGGACCCTTGTCCACCTCGAGGGCCGCAACCAGGTCCGCCATCCGGACCGGTGCGAGTTCCTCGACGTGGTTCAGCAACGCGTACTGGGCCGGCTCCAGATCCGGATGCGCCTCGTCCGACAGCGTCCGCTGCAGACTGCGCAGCCGGCGTGCCAGCGTGACGAGTTCCTTCTCCAGGTTCTCGAGTGCGTCGTTAGTGTCAGTTGCCACCGTTCACCCCTTCTTTTCAGTTGCCCCGCAACCATCTTGTCCGGCCCCAGTCAGGACCGCATCCTCACGTTGCGTCGAATGTTGCCCCCGGCAACGCGTTCTAATCTGCCAGAAGATGACCGGCCTGCCCAGTCCTGGGCGTGCCCTTTGTGGAAAACTGCCCGATAACCCCCCGTGCAAACCGCCGATCGGGTCGGGTATGATCCTCTGAGTCCGCCGGGAAACCGGCAGCGCGCGGGTGTAGTTCAATGGCAGAACATCAGCTTCCCAAGCTGACAGTGCGAGTTCGATTCTCGTCACCCGCTCCATCGTCCGAACATGACAAAAGCCCAGGTCAGAGGGATGTTCCCCGACCTGGGCTTTCTGTTTGCCCGGGCGTCACGGCGGGTAATCTGCCCCTTGCGTGCCCGTCACCACCGACCTGATCCGCAGCCCACCTGTCATCGATGCCAGGAAGTCGCCGACTCGCCCGGCCACCATTCACATTCCGCATGGCATTCAGCGGGCCCTGGACTGACCCAACGGGCCGCAAAGATAACCGCCATGGCGAAAGCGCTCGGTGGGTGTCTTGGAGTGGGCGCGATCCTGATGGCCTTGGTGGCTGCCGCGATCGGGCTGAAGGAACCGTTCCGGATCGACGAACCCGGAGACCTGACGGTCCCCTTCGTCTTGCTGGGCGGATGGATGGCGGTGTACCTCGTCCTGGCGGCACTCGCCATCGCCGATGCGGTCCGGCTGGCGCAGCGCCGCGACCTGGATGCCCTGCAGCGCTCGGCGAATCTGGTGAAGCTGGTCGGTGCCGGGTTCTTCGTGCTGAACTTCGTCGCCCTCGTCGAGGCGGTCGCGCTGATCGGTTCCGACGACGGTATCGATGGCATCGTCGCCGCGCTGCTCTTCCTTGTGCTGACCTATTTGGTGTTCCTGCCGACCTCGGCGTACACGGTGGCTTGTCTGGTTTTGCTCAGGAAGGACGACCGGATCGGGCGCGTCTTCTTCGGCGTCAACCTGACCCTGCAGTTCCTGTTCGTCGTCGACGTGCCCAGTACGGTCGTCGTGGTCGAGTCGTCCCGGCACATCCTCGGCATCAGCCGCCGACCTGGCGTGGTGTCGAGGAATCTGCTGGCCGGGGTGCTGATCGCGGGATCCTTGCTCTCGACGGTCTGGCTGATCCTGGTCGCGCTCTATTGGCTGGCCGACCAGCACCGCGGATTCGTCACGGAGGGAATCTTCGTGCTCAACGCCGTCCCGCCGGTGGAGTTCGTCCTGCTGCTCCTCCCGGTCGTGCCATTGGTGACGTTCAGAACGGCCGTCCGGTACTTCGTCGCCGGCGACCTCGCCGCGCTGCGCCGCTCGGCCCGGATCGTCGGCCTGGCGATGATCCCGCTCTATGCCCAGATGATCGCGACCTGCACGTACATCGTCTTCGTGGTGACCGCCTTCATCTCGATCTACGGCTCCTACGGGGATCCGAAGCCGGCGAACGTGGCGATCATCGGCGCCGTCACCTCGATCGGGCTCACCCCGGCCGTCCTCGCCGCCTTGCTGATGCTGCTGCCCATCTCGACGTACGGGGTGACCGCGTTCGCGCTGAGAATGCGGCAACGGGTGGTCTGACCAAGTCGGAGGGCCGGCCGAGTACGTACCTCGACCGGCCCTTGCGGGGTGGAACTCAGGGACTACTTGGAGCCGAAGACCTGCAGCTCGGTCATGTCGGTGAACTGGCAGCCGCCGTAGCCACCGTCCGGGCAGTTCGTGGCGAAGTCCGGCACCTGCGGGCTCAGCATCACGAACCGGACGAACTTCACGCCGGTGACATTGCCGGTCGGCGTGACCTCGTTGTACTTGCCGCGGTTGGCGGCGCCGAACTCGCCCTCCAGGGCCTTGGCCCAGGTGGTGCCGTCGACGGACGTCTCGATCCGGTACTTGCCGGTCGCGGAGCTGCCCGGATCGCCGCAGTTGTTGGACGGGTCGACCGAGAACTTGCTGATGTTCACGGCCGCCGGCAGCGCGATGTCGACGTTCTTCGGGATCATCACGCCGGTCGGGGTGCCGTCGTCGTCACCGGTCGTACTGCCCCAGCCGGGACCCTGGCTGGAGTCGATCACGTTCGCCGGGCCACAGCCGAGCGAGGTGAGGTCGGGGCCGTTGAAGTCCACCAGCGAACCGCCACCAGAGGCTGCGGCCCAGTTGCGCCGCGGTGCGAAGTTAGCGGTGGTACCACCGGCCTTAACTGCCAACGCGTTACCCAGTACCTCATAGCCCGCACCCGAGACGACGAACTTGCCGTAGGTACCGGGCAGGACGCCAGTGATCGTGTACTTGCCATTGGCGCCGGTTACAGCGGAGTAGTCGCCCGCGTAGCCGGACGCATGGCCACCGATGAAGACCAGTGCGCCAGCCACCGGAGCGCCGGAGTCTTTGTCGGTCACGGTGCCCGAAATGGTCGTGGTGGCACCCGTCGGCGGGATGTGGAAGTCCTCGACCGGCCGCGAGTCGCCGCCGTCGAGCGCACCGGCGTACCAGCCCATGCCTCGGTTGGCGAAGACCTGCCAGATGATTTTGGCGTTCTTGCCGCCGCTGGCCACGAGGTCGGCCTGGACGATGGCGTTGCGCATGTCGAGCATCGTCGGGTCGGCGGTGGACAGCTCCATGGCCCGGGTGATGATGCTCAGCGCATAGGTGTGGCCGAACCGCTCGCGCAGGTCCCAGAGCGTCTGGGCCCAGACCTCGCCGGACGAGTGCACTTCCGGCGTACCGCCGATGGTCGGGAAGTCGCCGTAGGTGTAGCCACCCTGCGAACCATCGATGCCGACACAGGCCGGCTCCTTGGCCCTCACCCGGCAATCGTTCGGCATGGTGCGAATGGTGCCGCCGCCGGTGTCGTACCGGCCGATCCGCATCTCACCGTTGGCGGTGGTGTCCTTCTCCAGGTTGTGCGAGGCCAGGTAGTCGAGCGCGTAGAAGTCGCTCCACGCCTCACCCATCGAGCCGGCCTGGATGCTGTTCAGTGTCGAGTTGCCGCTCGCGTCGACGACCAGCCGGTTCGACAGGCCGTGGGTGTACTCGTGGTACAGGATCTCGGCCGAGTTCGACGAGCTGGTCGCCACCGTCGCGTCGTCGCCGACACTGCCGAACAGATACATCTGCATGATCGGCGGCGTGCCGTCCGGCGGGGTGTTCATGTTCGCGTTGTCGATGTGGTTGGCATCCGGCCCGCCGTCGGCAGCGGTGGCCGCGCCGTCGATCGAGTTCAGCTGGACCGCGTCGCCGCCGTCGGCGTCGAACGAGCCGGCCGCCTTGGTGAAGCTGATCGGCGGCTTGGCCAGCCAGTCGTGGAAGTTGCTGGCGAAGAAGAACCCGTTGGTGACGTCCTCGTTCATGTTGGTCTTCCAGGACTGCGGCTTGGCCGGGTCCCAGGTGCAGATGGTCGTCGGCGTGCAGAGCGGGACCGACTGGAACGGCACCAGCTTGTACTCCGAACCGCCCGGCCTTCCCGGTGCCTTGACCGTCTCGCCGGGGTTCGGCTGGTCGTCGTCGTTGATATCGGCGAACGCCGCCACCGACGTGCCCTCGAGCAGCGTCTTCGCGCCCTTGGGCAGCCACTTGTTGTAGATGAGGTTCTCGGTGCGCTGGACGCCACCCTTGGGCGCGCCCGGGTAGTTGTCGAAGACGAGCGCGTCGCCCTTGTCGTTGCTGGACAGGTCGCGCCGGTAGAGCAGACCACCCGTTTGCGCGTCGATCACGTGGGTGTAGATCAGCGTGCTGCCCGCGTTCGTATACGTCGACCACGCCTTGCGCAGGCCGTCGGCGGTGTGGAACCACACTTCCTTCGCGTAGTCGCCGTTGCTCCACGTCGTGGTGGTGCCGAGGGTCTTGGCGGTCGCGCTCTTGGCGGTCCCGTCGACGTCCTTGGCCGCGGCGGAGCGAGCCCCGGCGGCGGTCACCGAGGGAGCAGCCCTGCGGGCCGCGGCCTGGGTGGTCAGGCCGGAGATCGGTGCGCCCTGGAGCGAGATCAGCTGGCCGGCCTTGGTGACGTTGGCGATGAGGCCGTTGCCGAACACCTCGATGCCGTCGACTTCCTGGACCCAGGAGATGTGGTGCGTCCCGAGGTCGTCGACGTACTCCTTGCGCAGCTTGAGGCTGGCGAGGTCGGCGGCCGAGAGCTTGAAGACCTCCGGGTGCGCCTTGACGTAGGCCAGCGCGATCTCGGCTGCCTTCTTGGTGCTCTTGGCGGTGAGGAAGCCGTTGAGCTTGGTCACCTGGGCCGGCGTACCGGTGTTCTCGTCGAGCGCCACGACGCCCTGGCTGCCCAGGGAGGTACGGAACTTCTCCGAGGCGGCGGTCTCTTTGCCGACGACCTTCGCGGCGCGGTTGTAGGTCGCGCGGGCGTTCGGAGTACGGGCGTCGTAGTTGCCCTTGCGCTCCTTGGCCTTGATCGACTTCGTCGCCTCGGCGGGTGTTTTCGGATCGGGAGTGGCGGCCATCGCGCCACTGCCGCTCGTGACCGCCAGGACGGTCGCGGCGCCGACCGCGGTGACCGCGACGAGCCCCCGTCCCTTGCCGGAAACTCTCACAAACATCACTCCAGAATATTGTTGGGACAGAAGCCGGAGGGCCGGCCGAGTGGATACTCGGCCGGCCCTCGCGGGTGGAACTCAGGTCGTCACTTGGTGCCGAAGACCTGCAGCTCCGTCATGTCGGTGAACTGGCAGCCGCCGTAGCCGCCGTTCGGGCAGTTCGTGGCGAAGTCCGGGACCTGCGGGCTCAGCATCACGAACCGGACGAACTTCACGCCGGTGACATTGCCGGTCGGCGTGACCTCGTTGTACTTGCCGCGGTTGGCGGCGCCGAACTCGCCCTCCAGGGCCGTGGCCCAGGTGGTGCCGTCCACGGACGTCTCGATCCGGTACTTACCGGTCGCGGCGCTGCCCGGGTCGCCACACGTGTTCGACGGGTCGACCGAGAACTTGCTGATGTTCACGGCCTCCGGCAGCGCGATGTCGATGTTCTTCGGGATCATCACGTTGGTCGGGGTCCCGGCGTCGTCACCGGTGGTGCTGCCCCAGCCGGTGCCCTGGCTGGAGTCGATCGCGTACTGCGGGCCGCACTGCGGCGAGAAGTCCGGACCGGTGAACGCCTTCACCGAACCGCCGCCGGACGCTGCCGCCCAGTTGCGCCGCGGTGCGAAGTTCGCGGTGGTGCCGCCGGCCTTGACCGCCAGCGCGTTGCCCAGAACCTCGTAGCCCGCGCCGGAGACGACGAACTTGCCGTAGGTACCCGGAAGAACGCCGGTGATCGTGTACTTGCCGTTGGCGCCGGTCACGGCGGAGTAGTCGCCCGCGTAGCCGGACGCGTGTCCACCGATGAAGACCAGTGCGCCCGCGACGGGTGCGCCGGTGTCCTTGTCGGTGACGGTGCCGGTGATGCTGGTGGTGGCACCGGTCGGCGGGATGTGGAAGTCCTCGACCGGGTGCGAGTCGCCGCCGTCGAGCAGACCGGCGAACCAGCCCATGCCACGGTTGGCGAAGACCTGCCAGATGATCTTGGAGTTCTTGCCGCCGCTGGCGATCAGGTCGGCCTGGACGATCGCGTTACGCATGTCGAGCATCGTCGGGTCTGCGGTGGACAGCTCCATCGCGCGGGTGATGATGCTCAGCGCGTAGGTACGGCCGAAGCGCTCGCGCAGGTCCCACAGCGTCTGGGCCCACACCTCGCCGGACGAGTGCACCTCGGGTGCGCCGCCGATGGTCGGGAAGTCGCCGTAGGTGTAGCCACCCTTGGTGCCGTCGGCCGCGACGCAGTTCGGGCTGACCGCCTTCACGCGGCAGTCGATCGCCTCAGTGCGGAACAGATCGCCGTGGGCGACGTACTTGCCCTCGAGGACCTCGCCCGGAGCGGTGGTGTCCTTCTCCAGGCCGTGCGAGACCAGGTAGTCCATCGCGTAGAAGTCGCTCCACGCCTCACCCATCGAGCCGGCCTGGATGCTGTTCAGCGTCGAGTTGCCGGTCGCGTCGACGACCAGGCGGTTCGACAGACCGTGGGTGTACTCGTGGTACAGGATGCTGGCGTCGTTGGCGCCGCTGGAGGGCACGTAGCCGTCCTCCGCGTCCGACGCGCCCGGCTGGTGCCACAGGTACATCTGCATGGTCGGCGGGGTGCCGTCCGGCGGGGTCGACATGTTCGCGTTGTCGATGTGGTTGGCGTCCGGACCGCCGTCGGCAGCAGTGGCGGCGCCGTCGAGAGCGTTCAGGTGTACCGGGTCGCCGCCCGCGGCGTCGAACGAGCCGGCCGCCGGGGTGAAGCTGATCGGCGGCTTGGCCAGCCAGTCGTGGAAGTTGCTGGCCAGGTAGAACGCGTTGGTGACGTCCTGGTTCATGTTGGTCTTCCAGGAGTCCGGCTTGGCCGGGTCCCAGGTGCAGATGAACGCCGCCGAGCAGAACGAGCTACTCGACTGGAACGGGACGAGCTTGTACTGCGAGGTGGTCGGGGTACCCGGCACCTTGACCGTCTCACCGGCGTTCGGCTGGTTGTCGTCGTTCACGTCCGCGAAGGCGGCGACAGACGTTCCCTCGAGCAGCGTCTTCGCGTTCTTCGGCAGCCACTTGTTGTAGATCAGGTTCTCGGTGCGCTGGACGCCGCCCTTGGCCGCGCCCGGGTAGTTGTCCTGGACGAGCGCGTCGCCGTTGCCCTCGCTGACCAGGTCCTTGCGGTACAGCAGGCCGCCGGTCTGGGCGTCGATGACGTGGCTGTAGATCTTGGAGTCGCCGCCGTTGACGTAGGTCAGCCAGCCCTTGCGCAGGCCGTCGGCGGTGTGGAACCAGACCTGCTTGGCGGTGTCGCCGCTGCTCCACTTGGTGGTGCCGGCGGCGGTCGTCGCCTTGGCTTTCGCCAGCTTGGCGTCGACGTCCTCGCCGGCCGCACTGCGAGCGGCGTCGGCGCTGATCACCGAGGTGGCCGCCTTGTCCCGGGCCTGCGCCTGGGAGACCAGGCCGGAGATCGGTGCGCCCTGGAGCGAGATCAGCTGGCCGGCCTTGGTGACGTTGGCGATGAGGCCGTTGCCGAACACCTCGATGCCGTCGACTTCCTGGACCCAGGAGATGTGGTGGGTGCCGAGGTCGTCGACGTAGTCCTTGCGCAGCTTGAGGGTGCCGAGGTCGGACGTCGAGAGCTTGAAGACCTCGGGGTGGGCCTTGACGTAGGCCAGCGCGATCGCGGTCGCCTTCTTGGTGCTCTTGGCGGTGAGGAAGCCGTTGAGCTTGGTCACCTGGGCCGGCGTACCGGTGTTCTCGTCGACCGCGACGACACCCTGGCTGCCCAGGGAGGTACGGAACTTCTCCGAGGCCGCGGTCTCCTTGCCGACCACCTTCGCGGCGCGGGCGTAGTTGGCGCGGGCGTTGGGCGTCCGGGCGTCGTAGTTGCCCTTGCGCTCCTTGCCGGAGATCGACTTGGACGCCTCGGCCGGGGCCTTGGGATCCGGGGTGGCGGACGTGGCGGCTACCGCGCCACCGCCGGCCAGGACAGCCAGGACGGTGGTGGCACTCACGGCGGAAACCGCGAGCAGCCCCCGTCCCTTGGCAGAAACTTTCACAACAGCGCTCCAGAGAAAGTCGCGCGGATCGCCCTCCACGACCCGTCCGGGCCGACCTTAAGCCTGGTGATCGGCCCGGGGAAGGGTTATCACCGTAATGACGCGGAAGCGAGGGTTGTCCTTCGTGCGCGGAGTAATACTGCGAGCAACACAGCAATAGTCGCCCTGAGCATCGACCCGGCTACGAAGCGTGTCAATGCCCAGGGCAACCAATGGACCGGCTGCTGTGAAGGACCCGTCAGAAGGCGGCGGCTCCGTTCGGAGTGCCGAGGCCGGTCGGGCCGTCCCAGCCGGTACGGGCGTTGCACCACTGGGTCGTGGGGCAGCTGCCGTTGGAGCCGGACGTCACGTCGAACAGTGAGCTGGGGTGCGCGTACGGCAGAGCGTTCGCGTAGCCGGCCGTGTTGCCCGACAGCGCGTAGACCGAGGCGATGATCGGCGCGGCCTCACTCGTCCCACCGAACTGCGCCCAGGTCGAGGCGGTCTTGCTGGTCGGGTAGTAGATCGCCATCCCGCCCTTGCTCGGGTCAGCCGCCGCCGAGACGTCAGCCATCGCACGCTTCGAGCAACCGGTGCTGAATGTGGATGCAGCGCTCAGTGCCGTGTTGTACGTCGAGCAGCCCGAGCCCGCGCCACTCCAGACGCTCTCCGACCAGCCGCGGCTGTTGCTGGCCGAGACCAGGGAGGTACCGCCGACAGCCGTTGTGTAGGAGGACGAAGCCGGGTAGCTGCCGCCCTGGTAGCCGTCGTCACCGGTCGAAGCGGTGACAGCGATGCCCGGGTGGTTGTAGTAGGTCCCGTACGTCGAGTCGGAGGCGTCGCCGCCGCCGTAGCTGTTCGAGATCGCCACTACGCCAGCCTGCTTGGAGGCGGTGACCACCGCGGTGCCGAGGTCTGCGAAGCTGGCCGATTTCGCCTGTACTACAACGATCTTCGCGTCCGGCGCGGCGGCCGACACCGCGTCGACGTCCAGCGCCTGCTCGCCGGCCCAGCCGACGTTGAAGGTCGGCAGCGTGGTGCCGCCGGTCTGGTTGATGATGCGCAGGCAGCCGTTGGCGACCGTACAGGCGGACAGCCCGAACTGGCTGCGGTAGACGCCGAGGTCACGCTCCAGGTTCGGGTAGCCGTAGGCGTCGACGATCGCGACTGTCCGGCCGTTGGCGCTCAGCCCGTTGAGCTTGTACGCGTCCCGCAGGCCGGTCGGGGTGAGACCGGTCGCGGGCGGCGAAGCCGACGTCACCGACTTCCCGGCGGCGTCGACGAGCTTGAGCGCATGACACGAGGCGGTGTGGGCCGCCTTCGCGGTGGAGCAGACCTGTGCGGCGTGCTTTCCGGCGGTGTACGGAGTGGGAGCCGCGGCGGCCCCTTGGCTGGTCAGTCCTGCGACGGCTAGTGCGCCGACGCCCAGGGCGGACACGAGAATCCGTTGCTTCAACAGAACTCCTCGAGCTGGGCAGGCCCACCCTGATCATCTCGGTCGGGGCGGAACCGGCGTGATTGGTGTTCGGAATCGTGCGCCTGCGCAGACACCCGAATCCAGCGATCCCATCCCTGACAAATGTCATGGGTAGCCGCCCGGACACACCCCGTAATGCCGTGGTTTTCCCCGCAATCGCGCCCAGATCCGTTGCCTGGCGCGGGATGAAGGATTCCCCCCGACTTTCCCGAACCGGCCGAAGGTTCCCGGTTCCTGGCAATTGGCTGGCAGCCCAGAGCCGCCGAACCTAGCGTCGTCGGCATGGATCTGATCGCCCGCGCCGAGGCGCTCCAAGCAGAGGCGCACGCAGTACTCCGCAAGCTCGATCTGGAGCGGGCGTTCCCCTCCCTCGGCCCGCCACTCCTGATCGGCAGCGCCCGCTCGGGGCTGATGGTGCTGCGCGACCTGGACGTCATGTTCACGGCACCGGCGGCCAAGGCTTCCGAGGTGCTGACGGGGCTCGCCGACATCGCCGCGCGCGTCGAGCTGCTCTCAGTCGATTTCCGCGACGAACGGGGAGACCGCCGCCCCACCCCGCAACTCACCGACGAGCGGTTCTACGCGGTACTCGACCACGCCAACTGGAAGGTCGACCTGACCATCTGGCTCCATGCCGTCGACCGCCCACACGTCGAGGACGCGCTGCGGGTCGGGGCAGCAACCGCCGAGCAGAAGGAAGCGATCCTGCGACTCAAGAGCACCTACCCCGGCTACCCCGACGTCATCGGCGGCTCGGACATCTATCCAGCAGTACTCGACCACGGCGTACGTAGTACCGGAGAACTTGCTGCCTACTTGGGCAGATGAAGAGTGCCGGCCGTCCGGCAACGCCACCGGGCGGTCGGCACTCGCTTGGGGGGCCGCGTCAAAGCAGGCCTAGGGCCTCGGACTCCTGGTCGCTGAAGAGGCGGGAACGGATCAGGAAGCGGACGCCTTCGGGGGCCTCCACCGAGAAGCCGCTGCCGCGGCCTTTGACGACGTCGACGGTCAGGTGGGTGTGCTTCCAGTACTCGTACTGGTTCTTCGACATCCAGAACGAGATGGCCTTGTCCAGGCCGGCCACGTCGAGGTCACCCAGGTGGATGTCCGCGTTGCCGGTCTTGAACTCGCCGTCGGGGTAGCACATCGGCGAGCTGCCGTCGCAGCACCCGCCGGACTGATGGAACATCAGCGGGCCATGGATCTCGGTGAGGCGGCGGAGCAACTCCGCCGCCTCCTCCGTGTAGGAAACCCGGTCGACCATGGGATTTAGAAGAAGCCGAGCTTGTTCGGGCTGTAGCTGACCAGCAGGTTCTTGGTCTGCTGGTAGTGGTCGAGCATCATCTTGTGGTTCTCCCGGCCGATCCCGGAGTTCTTGTACCCGCCGAAGGCCGCGTGTGCCGGGTAGGCGTGGTAGCAGTTCGTCCAGACCCGGCCGGCCTGGATCTCGCGGCCGGCCCGGTACGCCGTGTTCATGTCCCGCGACCAGACGCCGGCGCCGAGCCCGTACAGGGTGTCGTTGGCGATCTTGATCGCGTCGGCGTAGTCGTCGAACTTGGTCACCGAGACGACCGGCCCGAAGATCTCCTCCTGGAAGATCCGCATCTTGTTGTCGCCCTCGAAGATGGTCGGCTGGATGTAGTAGCCGCCGCTCAGGTCGCCGCCGAGGTCGGCCTTCTCGCCGCCGGTGATCACCTTCGCGCCCTCGGCCTTGCCGATGTCGATGTACGACAGGATCTTCTCGTACTGGTCGTTGCTGGCCTGCGCGCCCATCATCGTGTCGGTGTCCAGCGGGTTGCCCTGCTTGACCGCCTCGGTGCGCGCCTTCGCATCGGTCAGGAACGAGTCGTAGATGCCGGCCTGGATCAGCGCCCGGGACGGACAGGTGCAGACCTCGCCCTGGTTCAGCGCGAACATCGTGAAGCCCTCGAGCGCCTTGTCGTAGAAGTCGTCGCGCGAGCTGGCGACGTCGTCGAAGAACAGGTTCGGGCTCTTGCCGCCGAGCTCCAGCGTCACCGGGATGATGTTCTCCGAGGCGTACTGCATGATGAGGCGGCCGGTCGTGGTCTCACCAGTGAACGCGACCTTGGCGACTCTGTTGCTGGAGGCAAGCGGTTTGCCGGCCTCGACGCCGAACCCGTTGACGATGTTCAGCACACCCGGCGGGATCAGGTCGGCGATCAGCTCCATCAGCACGTGGATCGAGGCCGGTGTCTGCTCGGCCGGCTTCAGTACGACGGCGTTGCCGGCCGCGAGCGCGGGCGCCAGCTTCCAGGTCGCCATCAGGATCGGGAAGTTCCACGGGATGATCTGCGCGACCACGCCGAGCGGCTCGTGGAAGTGGTACGCGACGGTGTCGTCGTCGACCTGCGAGATCGAGCCCTCCTGCGCGCGCAGCGCGCCGGCGAAGTACCGGAAGTGGTCGACCGCCAGCGGCATGTCCGCGGCCAGCGTCTCGCGGACCGCCTTGCCGTTGTCCCAGGTCTCGGCGACGGCGAGCAGTTCGAGGTTGTCCTCGATCGTGTCGGCGATCTTGTTCAGGACGTTCGCGCGCTCCGCCGCCGACGTCCGGCCCCAGCCCGGCGCCGCCCCGTGCGCGGCGTCGAGAGCGGCCTCGACGTCGTCGGCGGTGCCTCGCGCGATCTCGGTGAAGTTCTCACCGGTCACCGGAGTCGGATTCTCGAAGTAACCACCCTTGGCCGGTGGTACCCATTCGCCCCCGATGAAGTGGTCGTAGCGCGACTTGAACGTGATCGGAGAGCCGTCACTGCCCGGCGATGCGTAGATGGTCATTCGTCTCCTCCTGCAGAAAAGAGCGGTGCTCCGAAAACTAGGCGGGGGGACGTTGCACCGACGTTGCATAGCTTCGGCACTTGTTTGCCCGTCCGTTCCGGGCGAGTCTGGAGCGTGGACGCCGCGGAGAAGGCGCGCCGGCTCAGTGAGTTGTACGACGAGGTGCTCGGTGCCGGCCGAGTGCCCGGTGTCCCGCGCCCTCTTGTCGCCGCCTCCTGGGAACGGTCGCTGGCCGCCGCGGTCGACCCGGAGCTCGACGCACCGCCGGTGGTCATCCCGTCCGAGTTGCTTGAGTCCTTGCGTGAGAACCATCCGCTGAGCGCTGTACTACCGCTCCTGCGCAGCACCCTGACGACGATCGCCGACGAGGCGTCGCACATCATGATCATCACCGACGCGCAGGGGCTGATCCTCTGGCGCGAAGGCGCGGCCGACGTACGCCGGCAGGCCGACCGGATCGCCTTGTCGGAGGGCGCCATCTGGTCCGAGGACGCGATCGGCACCAACGGCATGGGTACTGCGCTAGCCGCCGACCAGCCGGTCCAGATCCACTCGGCCGAACACCTGGTACGCCGGATCCACGCCTGGACGTGTGCCGCGGCGCCGGTGCACGACCCGGATACCGGCAAGCTGATCGGCGCCGTCGACGTCAGCGGTCCGTTGCGCACGGTCCACCCGGCCATGATGGCGCTGGTGACCGCGGCGGCTCAGCTGGCCGAGGGGCAACTCCGGGTCCGGATGGCTGCGGCCGACGAGCAACTCCGCGCTCGCAACATGCGCCACCTCATCGCTTTGGGTGACTCACCTGGTGCTCTGCTGACTCCCACTGGTCGCGTTCTCGCGGTCCAGCCGCTGGCCTGGTTGCCGGATCGCCTCGACGTCTCTTCCGGCGCTTCGCGGATCGAGCTCGGCGATGGGCGGGAAGCCGTGGTCGAGCAGTTGGACGAGGGCTACCTGCTGCGCATCCCAGGCCCGGTACGCCGACGCCGCCCGCTACTGCGATTGAGGTTGCTGGGCTCGGACCAGCCAGTCGCTGTCGTCGGGACTCGTGAAATCGCGCTGACGCTGCGCCGGGCCGAGGTGCTCGCGTTGCTGCTGCTCCATCCGGCTGGGCTGACGGCTGAGCAGCTGATGCTGCAGCTCTATGGCGACGAGGGCAATCCGGCGACGGTACGGGCCGAGATGCACCGGCTGCGCAATCTGCTGGGCGGTGGGGTGCTCGATACCAAGCCGTATCGGATCGTCGCGGACGTGTCGGGTGACGTCACGGACGTGCAGTTGGCGCTGCGGGTTGGCGACCTGAGCAAGGCGTTGGAGTTGTACTCCGGGCCGCTGCTCGGGCGCTCGGATGCGCCGGCCTTGCGGGTGGAGCGTGACGAGTTGGATGCGACGCTGCGGCGCGCAGTACTGGATCGTGCCGACGCGGACCTGCTGTGGCGGTTCGCGCAGACGCCGACGGGAGCGGAGGATCTCGAGATCTTCGAGGTGCTCGACCAGCATCTTCCAGCTGGGGACCATCGGCGGCCCGCGGTTGCTGCCCGGTTGGACCGGCTCGCGGGCTGAGCGCTGGCGTTCAGTATCTGGACAGTGGATTTTAAGTGCAGTGAACTAGTTTAGTTTCGCAGGTGTGACCGTCGTGGGTGACTCAGCGTCGTCGTCACGCCGCAGTTCAGTTCAGCGAACTAGGCGGCGGGGCGGCGACCGAGCCACGCTCGATCAGGGTCGGCTCGACCGTGGTCCGGCGGACCCGGCGGTTGGTGTCGACCGCGGACGTGACGCGGCTCACGACGTCGGCGACCAGGTCGTCGAGGGGCCAGTGGAAGGTGGACAGC
This sequence comes from Kribbella sp. NBC_00382, assembly GCF_036067295.1. NCBI lineage: Bacteria > Bacillati > Actinomycetota > Actinomycetes > Propionibacteriales > Kribbellaceae > Kribbella > Kribbella sp. NBC_00382. The sequence goes on along the minus strand of NZ_CP107954.1, from coordinate 1,951,280 downwards.
GGCGGGCTGAGCAGCTGGGACATCGGCTGGTCGTCGTACCCGAGCAGGGACAGATCTTCGGGCACCCGGATGCCGAGCTCCTTGCAGGCGGCGTACACGCCGAAGGCCATCGAGTCGGCGAGGGCCAGGATGCCGGTCGGCCGGCAGTCCCCGGTGAGCAACTCGCGGGCGACCTCGGTCGCGCCGGCCAGATCATGCGGGCAGGGCACGATCCGCACCTTGAGCTTCAGTCCGAACGCGACCCGCTGGGCGATCTCCTCGGCCGGCCGCTCCACCTCGAACCGGCGGGACGGGCTCAGTACGGCGACGTCGCGGTGACCCGCGTCGGCCAGCCGGCGCAGTGCAGTACTGACTCCGGTCTCGTTGTCGAACAGCACCTCGGACTTCGCCTTCGCGGCCGGCAGCGCGTCGCCGATCGCGATCACCGGCGCCTGCTGGGCGATCTTGGCCCAGCCCTTGGCGCCCGGATCGATCGGGATCACCACGATCGCGTCGGCGCGATGGTCGACCAGGTGCTGGGCGAGCTGCAGCTGCCGATCGGCGTCACCGGCCGAGTCGATGATCCAGGCGTTGCGGTCCGGCGCGAGCAGCTCGCGGCCGAGCGCCGCGGCCAGGCGTTGCTGCCAGAGGTCCTCGAGCGAGGCGCACAGCACGCCGACCGAACCGCTCCGGCCGGAGGCGAGGGCGCGGGCCACGGGGTCGGCCTGGTACCCGAGACGCTCGGCGGCTTCCTGCACCCGCTGCTGCGTCTCCGGCGTTCCTTGCAGACCTCGCAGCGCGTACGAGACGGCGGCCATCGAGAGGCCGGTGTCCGCTGCGATGTCCTTGAGGGTCGGCCTGCGGCCTGTTCCGGACATGTCATCGACCCTAGGGCACGGCGGCGACAAAAACCTGTCGAAGGATGGCCTGCGCTGGAACGGCGCTTGACAGATTAGGCTTTGAAGCGCTTCACTACAGATGTCTTGAAGCGCTTCAAAGTTCAGTCGAGCGGGGAGGTGAGGGGTTCGTGAGCGATGTGATCGACGTGCACCAGCACCTCTGGCCGACCGAGTTCGTCGACCGGCTCCGAGCCCGTACTTCGGCGCCGTACCTGGACGGCTGGACGCTGCATACGACCGGCGAAGCGCCGTACGAGGTGGATCCGGCAGCGCATGCCGTAGACAAGCGCGTCGCCGCTGAGCTGGACGCGGGGACCTCGCTGGTCGGGGTGTCGCTGTCTTCGCCGCTCGGGATCGAGCACCTCGGTGATTCTCTGCTGCTGGATGCTTGGCATGCCGGTGCTGCATCGTTGCCCGAGCCCTTCAAGGCATGGGCTGCCGTAGATTTGCTGGAGCCTGATCTCGCTGGGCTGGAAAGCCTTCTGGGCCAGGGGTTTCTTGGTCTTCAGTTGCCTGCTCAAGTGCTCGGTACGCCAGCCGGCTGGGCCGCCGTCGCCCCGTTGCTCGCGCTTGCCGAGCGGTTGAACAAGCCGATCCTCGTCCATCCCGGGACGCCTTTGCCGCCTGGTGAAGAGCTGCCCGGGTGGTGGTCGCCGGTCGTCGACTACACGACTCAGCTGCAGGCCGCTTGGTGGGCTTGGCATGCGTTTGGCGGGCGTACGACGTACCCGCTGCTGAGGCTCTGCTTCGTCGCGGCGGCCGGCCTCGCGCCGGTCCACCACGAGCGGCTCGCTGCCCGCGGCGGCCGCCTCGGCACCATCGACACCAACCTGTACGTCGACACCTCGAGCTACGGCCCGCAAGGTATCGACGCGGTCGCCCGGGTCCTCGGCATCGACCAGGTCGTGCACGGCACCGACCGGCCGTACGCCGGACCCGTCGACCTCCGTCAGGGCGACGCGGCAACCGCGGTGATCCAACACAACAACCCGCACCGGCTCCTGTTCGGACCGGTGCCACCTCCTGAGAGGGGAGTGCAGTGACTGCTCAGCCCGTTTCCGACGCACCCGTCGTACCCGCGCGCCAGGCCAGCCGGCTCGTGGAGCTCAACGACTGTCTGTCGCTCGACAACCTTCCAGGACGTGATCTCACCCCCGCCGAACTGGCCGAGCTGGCCGGCGGCCTCGCCGCTCAGCCGCACCTGTGGGAGGACAAGGTCGCCTACAGCGACGACGAACGCGTCTTCGCCTCCCTGCACCGCGACGCCAACGTCGACGTCTGGCTGATCTGCTGGACCCCTGTCAACGACACCGGCTGGCACGACCACGACGTCTCCTCGGGCGCCGTCGCAGTCGCCCGCGGCGAACTCGTCGAACACAATCTCGCCATCGGCACCGAACCCATCGAAACCACCATCGAAGCCGGCGACGTCTACGGCTTCGGCCCCGAACACATCCACCGAGTCGTAGGCTCCGCCCCCGGCAGCGTCACCGTCCACGCCTACAGCCCCCCGCTCTGGCGCATGGGCCAGTACTCAGTCAAAGAAGGCGTCCTCCGCCGAGTCTCCGTCTCCTACGCCGACGAACTCCGCCCCCTCGACTAACCCCAGCACCAACAACATCGATAGTTCCGGCGGCTGAGTCGGTCCGCAGCCTCCGCCCGGCTTCCAACAGGCGCTCCTTCACCATCACCTGGGTGAAGGAGCGCTTGTCTTGTTGGCGGAGTAGGTGAAGGGCGGCGGGAGGCGCCGGTGGGGTCAGGAATGAGTGCTGGTGTTGGAAACAGCGAGTGGCGCTATTGAGAACGAGGCAGCAGTCGGTCCGGGGGCGGGCGAGTGCGTGAGGTACGGCGGGCACGCCGGATGAAGGGGCTGCCGCATCTGGACCGACGCCAGCAGCGTCCAGTTGCTTGGGGTTGGGCGTGCGTCATTGGCGCCTCCGGTTGATGGTCTCGGACGGCGCGTGCACGGCCGGGGCCGTGGTGCGGGTGGGTTACGGGCCGGTGGAGGGGGTGCCGGATTCGCCCCAGGGGTTGAGGGTGGTGGCGTATTCGGGGGTGAGCCAGGACAGGCCCGCGGCTGCAGGGGAAATCACCGAAGCGGTGGCTGGGGAGAAGGCCGTGGCGGTGTGGGGCGAGCGTGGGTGGTCGGGGTGGGGCGTAGTGCTGCCGGCAGACCGGGCTGGTGCTGATCCTGTGGACGAGGCGGTGGCCATCCATGACGCCGCGCTGGTGGAGGAGGCGTGGGCGGCGCGGGGTTCGGTGGTGTTGAGGTTCGTGGTGTTCAGGGGGAGTTGGGTGAGCCAGGGGTTGGGGTTGGTCGGGGTGGGGATGGTCCAGTTGGGGCGGGTGATGCGGACGACGCCGTTGGTGATGGAGACAGCCCAATGGCCGGCGTGGACGGCGCGGTGGTGGGCGCCGCACAGCAACACCAGGTTGGTGATCGAGGTGGGGCCGCCGTCGATCCAGTGGATGACGTGATGGGCGTGGCAGTGCGAGGGCGGGGCTTTGCAGATGACGCAGCCTTTGTCGCGGCGGTTGAGGGCGCGGCGGATGTAGCGGGTGACGAACCGGTACTCCATCCCCACATCCAGCGGCTGAGAATCCGTCCCCAGGACGATGGGGAGGATGGCGGCGTCGCAGGCGAGGAGCCGGACGGCGGAGGCGGAGATGTTGTCGCCGAAGACGAGTTCGCCGACGGCGGCCGAGGTGAGTGCTTTGAGGTCGGTGAAGTCGATGGTGACGGTCAGGTGCGGGACCCCGGGGACGCCGGTGGTGGGGTCGGCGCCGGTGGCGATGTCGAGAATGGTGGTCAGGGCGTCGGCCTGGCGCTTTTCGTGGGAGCGGGGGTCGAGTTCGCCGTCGGCGGTGCGGTGGGGTTTGGCCAGGTCGTGGATCGCGGTCTTGAGCAGTTCGGCGTTGGCGCCGGCCAGGTAGCCACCGAACTTCACGCCGTGGTCGGCGGGCCGGATCCACAGCTTCTCGTTCTGATACGCCTCTTCTTCGGCGGGTTCGGGGCCGTCGGTGTCCAGGCGGTCGAGGACCTGGCGGCCGAAGTCACGCAGGCCGCTGGGGGTGACGTGGCGGGCGGCTTCGATCATCTGTTCCTCGGCGACCCGCAGCGTCTCGGCGGGCACCGTGGAGGGTGCTTTCTCCAACATGGTCACGATGACTTTCGCGTGACCCGGGGTCAGCCCGGTCGGATCGTCGCCGGCCACGGCCACGGCCACGGCGAGGGCTGCGGCGACGGCCTCGTACTTCGGGAGGTTCTTGAGGAATTTGAGGTCGCTGCGGGTGTCGGCGGGGTCGCGGCGATGGCGTAGTTCGAGGAGTTCGATGGTGTTGCGGGCGTCGAGTTCCTTGGCCAGACCACGGGACTCGACGTCGCCGAGGAGTTCGAGACGGTAGGAGCCGAGGGTGTTCAGGGCAGCTTCGACCGTGTCCAGAGTGACGATCACTTCACTGTCGCTCTGGAGGTACGCGGGTCGTAGCTGCGAGATCTCCATAGACACAACCCTAGACACCGCCACCGACAGTTTCCGAAGCCGGGAACCCGTTATCTATAAGGGCTTTCTGGATGGCCGGATTCGGTCAGGTTGTCCACAGGGAAGCGAGATCTGTGGATGAAGGGAGGGCTTAGCGATCTGCCCCGAGGTGCCCCTGAGGTGCCCTGGGAAATGGCCTGCTGTGGAGGGGGCGTCGTCTGCAGGGTGGTTGGTATGACTGCAGAGGCTCAGGTTGGTGTTGAGGTTCATTACACGGAGCGGTGTGACGAGGAGGTTCGGCTGCGGGGTACTTGGCGGGGGCGGTTCGAGTTGGCGCGGATGCAGCATCTGTTGATGCAGTACTTGCCGGAGGCACCGGCTGAGGTGGCGGATATCGGGGGCGGGCCGGGAGTACATGCTTGCTGGTTGAAGGAACGCGGGTACGAGGTCGAGTTGCTGGATCCCGTGGAGCGGCATATCGAGCAGGCCACGGCGGCTGGGATCAACGCAGTGCTGGGGGATGCGCGGCGGCTGCCTTGGGAGAACGAGCATTTCGATGCGGCGTTGCTGGCGGGGCCGATCTATCACCTGACCGAGGCGTCGGATCGGCGGCTGGCGTTGCGGGAGGCGATCCGGGTGGTGCGGCCGGGTGGGTTCATCGCGGTGGTGGCGATCAACCGGGCGGCGAATCTGATCGGCTCGACGATCGCCAACACGTTGCTGACCCGGCAGCAGGTGGTGACGGACATTCTCGACACCGGGTTCAGCCCGGACAACGAGCGGATGGCGGAGACGGTCTACCACACCACCACCCAGCTGCGGACCGAGCTGGTCAACGCAGGTCTGGCGTCCGTCACCATTCACGGGTTGACCGGCCCGGGTGGCTGGCTGACTGTCGCGATCGACCGGTACTTCGGTGAGATCGAGCTTCCCGACCTGCTCCAGCAGCCGCCACCGATGGACACCGCGCTGGAGTGCTCCCGGCTAGCCGACCGCCACCCCGAGCTCACCCCGGCCAGCTCGCTGCTCTTCGCGGTCGGTCAGCGTGTTTGACCGGTACCACCACCGCAAGCTCCACGAAGAAGCCGTCCGCTACGCCGCCAACGGCTGGCCCGTCGCGCCCCTCGCAATCCCGCGGGACGGCGTCTGTCCCTGTGGTGGGAGCTGTCTGGATCCACACCTGGCTGGCGAGGTGATCCGCGACGGCTACCGCGCGGCTGTGGTCTGGCCCGAGCCAGGTCGTCGCGTGGTGCCTTGGACCCGTCGCTCGAGGCAGGCGGCTGACAGGGGACGCCGCCTGGACGACTCGGAACTGGCCGCAGGTGCACTACGCCACTGGACCACGGCCGACCTGCTGCCAGGTGAGCCAGCCGCCGAGGCGGAACTGCGCAGGGTGGGGACGATGCCGGGCGCTGCCGGCGCTGAGCTGGGGCGTGGTGTGGCCGACTCTGAGGTGGAGCCGGGTGGGGTGGAGCCGGGTGGGGTGGAGGCGGGAGTCGTGCCCGGTGGGATGGGTGCTGAGGCGATGCCTGGTGGGGTGAAGCCGGGCGGGGCGGGAGTGGTGCCCGGTGGGGGTGCTGAGGTGGCGGCAGGTCGGGTGGTTGGTGGGGTGGGGAGGTGGGGGATTGCTTTGGTGACTGAGGGTTTTGACGTTATGGAGTTGCCGGCGGAGTACGGGGCTGTGCTTAACCATCGGTTGAAGGCGAGCTGTCCTACCGCGATGGCGCCGGCTAAGCGGCGGTGGTTGTTTTTTGTGGTTGAGGGGTCGGTGGATAGGGAGCAGGTGGTGGGGGCGGGTGGGGTGCTGCATTCAGGCCCAAAGGGGTGGGTGCCGGCGCCGGGGACTTGGATGGAGGAGACGGGGCGGATTCGGTGGCTTGTGCATCCGTATCTGACGGAGTGGCGGCCTTATCAGCGGCGGGATCCTATTGATCTGATATTTCTCTGACTATAGTCAGAGAATGAGCATTTCCGATGTCAGGAGATTCAACCGCACGGTGACCCAGCGGATCGGCGCGCTCAGTGACACCTATATGGCGCGCGACCGGCCGCTGGGTCAGGCCAGGGTGCTCTGGGAGATCGGGCCGGACGGCTGCGATGTGCGTTCGCTGCGGTCCCGGCTCGATCTCGACTCCGGGTACCTGAGCCGCCTGCTCCGCATCCTGGAGAACGATGGCCTCGTCGAGGTCGAGCAGAACGGCGACGACGGCCGGGTCCGCACCGCCCGGCTCACCGCCCAGGGCCTGAAGGAGCGAACGGTCCTGGACCAGCGCTCCGACGACCTGGCCGCGTCGATCCTCGATCCGCTCAGCGAATCTCAGCGCGCCCGCCTGATCACCGCGATGGCCGAGGTCGAGCGCCTGCTGATCGCCTCGACGGTCACCGTCGGCAGCATCGATCCCCGGCACCCGGACGCGAAGTACTGCCTGCAGTCGTACTTCGATGAGCTAGGCGCCCGCTTCGATGCCGGCTTCGACCACGCGCGCACCCTCTCGGCCAGCACCGACGAACTCACTCCACCAGCCGGCCTGCTCCTGGTGGCGACCCTCCACTCCGAGCCGGTCGGCTGCGGCGCCCTCAAGTTCCACGGCGACGAACCGGCCGAGGCCAAGCGGATGTGGGTCTCACCCGAGATCCGCGGCCTCGGACTCGGCCGCCGCCTCCTCACCGAGCTCGAGAACCACGCAGCCGCCAACGGTGCCCCAGCCTTGAGACTGGAGACGAACCGCAACCTCACCGAGGCCATCGCGCTCTACCGGGCGGCGGGCTACACCGAAGTACCGGCCTTCAACGACGAGCCCTACGCCCACCACTGGTTCGAGAAGAAGCTCACCACTTGAACGGACTGAAGTTGGCGAGCGTCGACAGGAAGCCGGGCGCCTCGGCGTTCTTCAGCTTGCCGAACAGCTTGCGGAACGCGATGCCGAGACCGGCCAGCAGAAGCGGCACGAAGATGAGGAACAGCCCGATCGCCGCGGCGGCGATGACCCAGCTGGTGTCGTCCGGTGCCGCGGTCGCGCCGGACCGGGCCGAAGCGCGGCTCGCTGTGACCTCGGCGAGCTGGGCTTCGTAGAGCTTCTGTCGCAACGGCGCATCCGCCGCGGTGCCGGTCGGTACGCTCGGCCAGGCGGCCAGACAGGCGCCGGACGTCGGATCCTTCTCCTGACCAGTGGAGCAAACGATGCTCGCCACCGGCTGATGGGAAGGCGGCGTCAGGAAAGGCGCCGGCAACGACACCACACCGATGCCTAAGGCAACGACTGCGCAGCGCAGCAGCGGTGCCCGGTTGAGCACGCTGGTGTTGGTCCAGGCCACGAAGGTCCGGGTGCGATTCAGCTGCGCCTGCGGTGTGCCAGAAGCGTCGGCCGGCTCTTTCACCTTGTTTCCCCTGGTCAGGAATGCCAGGTATGCGGTCGCCAGCAGAATCGCGAACCCCAGGAACAGGCTGGGCAGGATGCCGCGGGCCGGCAACGGGTTGTCGGTGACCGAGAAGGCGAGCGTCAGCGCGCCGGTGTAGAGCGCGAAGATCGCCGTGGCGCCCTTCTGCACGAACTCGGCACTCGCCCGGGCCCGATCGATCCCGCCCTTGGCGACGGTCATGATCGCGTCGCTGAACGCGGCGGCCGACGCGCGATCGGCGTCGAGATCGGCCTTGCCCTCGGCCCGATCGGCGTCCAGCACCGCAGCCCGCTCGGTCCGGTCCGCAGTCGCCACAGCAGTCCGCTCGGTCCGAGCCGCCGCGGCGACGGCAGCCCGCTCGGCCAGCTCGGCCTCGTACTTCGCAGTGGCCCCAGCTATCCGGGCAGCGTAGAAGGCGGCCCGTTCCTCTTTGGTGGCCGGTCGAGGCAGACCACGAGGCAGCCGCAACAGCCGACTACTCATCATCCGGATCGGCGTCAGCGGCTTCCAGCTCGCCCGGATCGACCAGCCGCCCGTTCACCGTGTGCAGCGGGCGGCTGCCCACATGCACCAGCACCCCGTTGTCAGCCGGCTCGAACTCCGAGTCCTCGAAGCGCCGGCGTTCCCACCGGCAGTACACGTCCGCCATCGCCACCCCCACAGTGATTTCCCCAGGAGACAGCATGCACGCTAAGTGACGAACGGGGAAGGGGGCTGAGGATCCCCCTGGCATCCTCAGCCCCTTACAGACACCTCCGTATCAACCTGCAGATGTCACTTCCGGAGCACGCCGAGCAGGCCGTGCGTCTCGTTCGCGATCCCTGCGGAGAACCAGATCGCGTCCGTGCCACCCGTTGCCGCCGTACCCGGGAGCAATGCCCAAAGCCCCGGGATGACGACGGTCTTGCCGGTCGCGGCGTCGCGCACCTGACTCGCGACCTTGTGCTGGAAGCGCCCGTGGTTCTTGGCCTCGACGACGTTGATCCGGCCGTCGCCGAAGTTGCCGACCAGCAGCGCGCCGGCCTGCTTACCCCACGAAGCAGGCGCGATCGCCAGACCCCACGGCGCGTTCAGCGAGTCGTGCGAGACGATCCGGTCGACGAACTTGCCGTCCACCGAGTACTCGTCGACGATGCCGAGGCCCTTACCGCTGGCGGGGCGGTGGGTCACCGGGTCGACCTTCACGTACGCGACGAAGATCCGGCCGTTCAGCGTCTGCACGTTGTACGGGCTGTAGCCCTTCGGCAGATGCTTGTCCTTGAAGGCCCACGCGGGCTGCGCGACCGGGGCGAAGGCGTTGTCGAAGACGTCGATCTTGCCCTGCGCGAAGTCGGCGGCGTACAGCTGGTCGCCCTTGGTCGCGGTGGCGAGCGCCAGGCCGGTATAGACCGCGCCCGGGGTGGTGGCCTTGATCTGGGCGTCGCCGATCAACGGCGTCGCCGGCGGACCCCAGGCGGCGATCTGCCCGGTCAGGGTGGAGAAGATGAACCTGGCTGACACACCAGGCGCCAGCTGGAAGCCGGTACTGGCGTTGGCGACCTGTCCGGTCGGGGCCGGTACGTTGACGCGGACCGTCGGCACCTTGGTCGCCGTGGTCGCGCCCGGGGCCGAGGAGTACAGCGTCGACGACGAGGTGCCCTGGTTGGACACCCACAGCGGTGACGTCGCGCCGAGGGCCAGGCCCCACGGGTTGACCAGGTCGGGATCGAGCAGCGCGGCCTTGCCCGGTACGTCGGACACCAGGTTGACCTGGTGCAGGGCGAGGTTGTTGCGCGAGTCGTGACCGTAGGACTCGTGCGCGCTGGCGGTGGCGGGAACGACCAGTGCCAGTCCGCCGACGAGTGCGGTGGCGGCGGCGAGTGGGCGTCCCTTGAAGCGAAGCGACATGACACTTTCCTGTCGGTTGGCGAAGTCGAACACCACCCACACGAGCGAAAGGTCTGGCCGGTTCAGCGTTCGCACGATAGACATGGCGAAACCGCGAACGTGGGGGGACCACTCGATGCCACAACTCTCGATCCAGCCGCTCAATCCGCGGCTGTTACCGGCCGCGACGGGCAACTACACGCATGGCGTCCAGGTGGACGGGGCCGGCCGGCTCGTCTTCGTCAGCGGCCAGGTGCCGTGGGGCGACGCCCAGGGCAAGATCCCGGACTCCTTCGAGGACCAGTGCCGGATGGTCTGGCGCAACGTCCTCGCCGTCCTCGCCGAGGCCGGCCTCGGGGTCGCCAACCTGGTCAAGGTGACGACCTATCTGTCCGACCGCCAGTACCGGGCGCTCAACTCGAAGATCCGTGAAGAGATCCTCGGCCGGCACGCCCCGGCACTGACGATCATCATCTGCGACATCTACGCCGAGGAATGGCTCCTCGAGATCGAAGCAGTCGCTGCAGGCTGAGCTGGACCGTCAGGCCCAGGTCTCCGCGTGGGTGATGGCGCCGTTGGGCGCGCTCAGTTCGGTGAGCACGTCCTCGGCGTCCGCCTCCAGCGGCTCGAACGGCCACTCCGGTACGACGTACGCGCGCGCCCCGGCGACCAGATCGACACCCGGCAGCTCGAACCACGCCTCGCCGACCTCGCGGCTGATCTCGTAGATGGCCTGCTCGGCCGTCTCGACCGGCTCCCGCTCGCCGGACTCGTCGAGCTCGGCCGGGTGCCGCTCCTGCGCCGACTTGCCGGCCTCCAGCAGCGCGTCGAGGTCGACCACCCGCAGGTCGAACCGCGACACCACGCTGATCACCTGGTCCCGCTCCTCGGCCTCCTCGTCGTCCTCGTCCTCGCCGACCTCGTCGTCCAGCAGCAGCGGTGCGGTCCCGGTGTGCTCGAAGACGGCGTCGTTCCAGCCCTCGACGAGCTCCTCCAGCGCCGCGTTCTGCTCGTAGAGGGTGTTCTGGTCCTCGTCACCGGTCATCGCCAGCAGGGCCTCGGTGTGGGCCTGCAGGCGTTCGGCCAGCTGGCGGCTGGCCTCGGCCAGCGCCTTGCGGCTCTCCTCGGAGAAGAACTGCTCCCCGGTGGCGGAGAACTCCTGGTTGTCCACTTCAGTCACTGCGGTCTTCCTTAACTCTGGTCGGGGGGCTGCTCGTACCAGCCGTAAGTATGCGAGAGATGTGTGAGAGCTGCGTGGGCGGGTGTGAGAGACCTGCGAGAACGCTCCTGACTGCGCAAACAAAGCAGTTCAGTGAGCATATGAGCCCAATAAATGACACAGGTGCCGAGAGGTGGGGCCGGCCGTGAAAGATGTCCTGTACCTCGCCCTGTGTGTAGCGACCTTCGCGACCGTCTGGTTCGCGCTGCGAGGGGTGGAGAAGCTGTGAGCGCCGAGAACATCGCCGGCCTCGTGGTGGCCGCGGCCCTGGTCCTCTACCTGATCGCCGCCCTGATCTTCCCCGAGAGGTTCTGATGTCCGACACCGCCGCCGGCCTGCTCCAGGTCGGCCTGCTGGTCGCGCTCCTGGCCGCCGTGTACCGCCCGCTGGGTGGCTACATGGCCCGGGTCTACACGTCCGACAAGGACACCCGGATCGAGCGCGGAACGTACAAGTTGCTGGGGGTCGACTCCAAGGCCGACCAGACCTGGGCCGTGTACGCACGGTCCCTGCTGGCGTTCTCCGCCGTCGGACTGATCCTCCTGTACCTGATCCAGCGACTGCAGTCGCATCTGCCGCTCTCGCTGGGGCTGCCGAACGTCGAGCAGGGACTGGCCTTCAACACGGCCGCGTCCTTCGTCTCGAACACCAACTGGCAGTCCTACTCGCCCGAGGTCACGATGGGCCACCTGGTCCAGTTCGCCGGCCTCGCGGTGCAGAACTTCCTCTCGGCCGCGGTCGGTATCACCGTCGCGATCGCCCTGATCCGCGGTTTCGCGCGCTCGAAGACGGACCGGCTGGGCAACTTCTGGGTCGACCTGACCCGCACGGTCGTCCGCGTCCTGCTGCCGATCGCGGTCCTGGGCACCTTGGTCCTGGTCGCGATGGGCGTGGTGCAGAACTTCTCCGGCGGTCACGAGGTCACTTCGGTGGTGGGCCAGGCCCAGCACCTTCCCGGCGGCCCGGTGGCCAGCCAGGAGATCATCAAGGAGCTCGGCACCAACGGTGGTGGCTTCTACAACGCGAACTCCGGGCACCCGTTCGAGAACCCGAACGGCCTGTCCAACCTGTTCGAGATCTTCCTGCTGCTGATGATCCCGGTCGCGCTGACCCGCACCTTCGGCCTGATGGTCAAGGACAAGCGGCAGGGCTACGCGATCCTCGGCGTGATGGGCACCCTGTGGGCCGCCTTCACCTTCTCCGCGACGTTCTTCGAGAACCAGGGCGCCGGTACTGCGACGCAAGCGGCCGGCGCCGCGATGGAGGGCAAGGAGACCCGCTTCGGCGAATGGGCCTCGGCCCTGTTCGCCAGCTCGACGACCGGTACGTCGACCGGCGCGGTCAACTCGGCACACGACTCCTTCACCCCGTTGGGTGGCGGCACGGCGCTGTTCCACATGATGCTCGGCGAGGTCAGTCCGGGCGGAACCGGTACGGGCCTGTACGGCATGCTCGTACTCGCGGTGCTGGCCGTGTTCGTCGCCGGACTGATGGTCGGCCGGACCCCGGAGTACCTGAAGAAGAAGATCACCGCGCGCGAGATGAAGCTCGTCTCGCTCTACATCCTGGCCACCCCGAGCCTGGTGCTCGTCGGGTCGGCGCTCGCGATGGGGCTGGCCACGGCCAGAGCCTCGATCTTCAACACGGACAGCCCGCACGGGTTCTCCGAGGTGCTCTACGCGTTCACCTCGGCCGGTAACAACAACGGCAGCGCGTTCGGCGGTATCAGCGCGAACATCCCCTTCTACAACACGGCTCTCGGGCTGGTGATGCTGCTCGGCCGGTTCGTGCCGATCGTCATCGTGCTCGCCCTGGCCGGGTCGTTCGCCCGGCAGCAGCCGGTGCCCGTCAACGAGGGCACGCTGCCCACCCACAAGGCCCTGTTCGTGACGATGCTCGTCGGCGTCGTGATCATCGTGACCGGCCTGACCTACTTCCCTGCTTTGACTCTAGGACCCCTCGCGGAGGGACTGTGACCACGCTAGTAAGGCCGCCCGCACCCAAGGCGGAGGCAATCCCCAAGAAGGCCTCGTCGGGTCTGTTCGATCCGAAGATGCTGCTCACCTCGCTGCCGGACGCGCTGCGCAAGCTCGATCCGCGGGTGATGGTGAAGAACCCGGTGATGTTCGTGGTCGAGGTGGGCGCACTCGCCTCCACGGTCCTCGCCTTCACCGACTCCAGCGTGTTCGTCTGGTGGATCGTCGTCTGGCTCTGGCTGACCGTACTGTTCGCCAACCTCGCGGAAGCGGTCGCCGAGGGACGCGGCAAGGCCCAGGCGGCCACGCTGCGCCGGGCGAAGACCGAGACGAGTGCCCGCAAGCTGTCCGCGGACCGGCTGAGCGAGCAGGAGGTACCGGCCGCTTCGCTGCAGCTCGGTGACCTCGTGGTCGTCGAGGCCGGCCAGATCATCCCCGGCGACGGGGACGTGATCGAGGGCGTCGCGAGCGTGGACGAGTCGGCCATCACCGGTGAGTCGGCGCCCGTGATCCGGGAGTCCGGCGGCGACAGGAGCGCGGTCACCGGCGGTACGAAGGTGCTGTCGGACCGGATCATCGTGAAGATCACCACCAAGCCCGGTGAGAGCTTCATCGACCGGATGATCGCGCTGGTCGAGGGCGCCTCGCGGCAGAAGACGCCGAACGAGATCGCGCTGAACATCCTGCTCGCCAGCCTGACGATCGTGTTCCTGATGGCGACCGTGACGCTGCCGCCGTTCGCGAAGTACGCGGGCATCGACCTCGACATCGTCGTCCTGGTGGCGCTGCTGGTCTGTCTGATCCCGACCACGATCGGCGCGCTGCTGTCTGCGATCGGTATCGCCGGTATGGACCGGCTGGTCCAGCGCAACGTGCTGGCGATGTCCGGCCGCGCGGTCGAGGCGGCCGGTGACGTGAACACGCTGCTGCTCGACAAGACCGGCACGATCACGCTGGGCAACCGGCAGGCATCGGAGTTCATCCCCGTAGAGGGGGTGACCGAGACCCAGTTGGCGGACGCGGCGCAGCTGTCCAGCCTGGCCGACGAGACGCCCGAGGGCCGCTCGATCGTGGTGCTCGCCAAAACGAAGTACGAGCTGCGGGAGCGGCACACCGGTGAGCTGCCGCACGCGACCTTCGTCGAGTTCACCGCGCAGACGCGGATGAGCGGTGTCGACGTCGACGGCCGCCAGGTTCGCAAGGGTGCGGCCGGTGCGGTCAACGCCTGGATCCATAGCCAGGGCGGCGCTGGGGACGATGCCCTGGGCGAGATCGTCGACGGCATCTCCGCCTCCGGCGGGACTCCGCTGGTAGTGGCTGAGAGCAACAACGGCGTGGCCCGTCCGCTGGGTGTCATCCACCTCAAGGACGTCGTCAAGGAAGGGATGCGCGAGCGCTTCGACCAGATGCGCGCGATGGGCATCCGGACCGTGATGATCACCGGTGACAACCAGTTGACGGCGAAGGCGATCGCCGAGGAGGCCGGGGTCGACGACTTCCTGGCCGAGGCGACGCCCGAGGACAAGATGGCGCTGATCAAGAAGGAGCAGGAGGGTGGCCGGCTGGTCGCGATGACCGGTGACGGTACCAACGACGCTCCGGCGCTCGCGCAGGCCGATGTCGGCGTCGCGATGAACAGCGGCACGTCGGCCGCCAAGGAGGCCGGCAACATGGTCGACCTCGACTCCAACCCGACCAAGCTGATCGAGATCGTCGAGATCGGCAAGCAGTTGCTGATCACCCGGGGCTCGTTGACCACGTTCTCGATCGCGAACGACGTGGCCAAGTACTTCGCGATCCTGCCGGCCCTGTTCGCGGCGGCCTACCCGGGGCTGGACAAGCTCAACATCATGCGGCTGGACTCGGCCGAGTCGGCGATCCTGTCCGCGGTCATCTTCAACGCGTTGGTGATCATCGCGCTGGTGCCATTGGCGCTGCGCGGGGTGCAGTACAAGCCGTCGTCCGCGTCGGCGATGCTGCGCCGCAACCTGCTGATCTACGGCGTCGGCGGGCTGATCACCCCGTTCATCGGCATCAAACTCATCGACCTGCTGATCTCGCTCATCCCGGGCATCGGCTGAGAAGGATAGAAAACAATGTCCAGCAGACTTCCCGCGACTTTCCGTCAGTTCGGGGTCGCAACGCGGGCAATCGCGGTCTTCACGATCGGCCTGGGGGTGATCTACCCGCTGACGATGACCGGCGCCGCCCAGGCCCTGTTCCACGACAACGCCAACGGCTCGGTCATCCAGGTCAACGGCAAGGACGTCGCCTCCGACCTGATCGGTCAGGCGTACACGAAGCAGGCGACCAAGGACGGCAAGCCCGAGGTCGACTCGGACGGCAAGCCGGTGATGGTCGCCGACCCGCTGTGGTTCCAGACCAGGCCGTCGGCGGTCGACTACGACGCGGCGGGTAGCGCCGGGTCGCAGTACGGGCCGAACAACAAGGACCTGGAGGGCCTGATCGCGGAGCGTCGCAAGACGGTCGCCGAACTCGAGGGTGTCGACCCGTCCCAGGTGCCGCCGGACGCGTTGACGGCCAGCGGTTCCGGCCTCGATCCGGCGATCAGCCCCGCGTACGCCGCGCTGCAGGTGAACCGGGTTGCCCGGGAGCGTGGGCTCGACGTCGCCAAGGTGCAACAGTTGGTGAAGGACAACACCAAGGGGCGGACGCTCGGCTTCCTCGGGGAGCCCACGGTGAACGTGGTCACCCTGAACGCCGACCTGGCTGCCCAGAAGTAGACAACTGAGACGATGAGGGTATGAGTAGAAGCGGTCGCGGGCACCTGAGGATCTACTTGGGTGCCGCGCCCGGCGTCGGCAAGACCTACAAGATGCTGGGCGAGGCGCAGCGCCGGCGTGAGCGCGGTACGGACATCGTGATCGGGTACGTCGAGACGCACGGCCGCGAGCACACCGCCGCCATGCTCGACGGCCTCGAGGTGGTGCCGCGCAAAATCATCGACTACCGCGGCGCCAGCTTCACCGAGATGGACCTGGACGCAGTACTGGCCCGCCGGCCGGAGGTGGCGATTGTCGACGAGCTTGCCCACAGCAACGTTCCGGGCAGCCGGAACGCCAAGCGCTGGGAGGACATCGACGCATTGCTGACCGCCGGGGTCGACGTGATCTCGGCGGTCAACATCCAGCACCTGGAGTCGATCAACGACGTCGTCGAGAAGATCACCGGCGTACCGCAGCAGGAGACCGTGCCCGACCGGGTGGTCCGGGCCGCGGACCAGATCGAGCTGGTCGACATGACCCCGGAGGCGCTGCGCCGCCGGATGGCGCACGGCAACGTCTACGCCGCGGACAAGATCGACGCTGCCCTGGGCAACTACTTCCGGGTCGGCAACCTGTCCGCCCTGCGCGAACTCGCGCTGCTCTGGCTCGCCGACCGGGTCGACGCGGGCCTGCAGCAGTACCGTTCGCAGCATGACATCGACTCCACCTGGGAGGCGCGCGAGCGGGTTGTCGTCGCGCTCACCGGCGGACCCGAAGGCGAGACCCTGATCCGGCGTGCCGCCCGCATCGCCGCCCGCTCCTCCGGCGGGGACCTCCTCGCCGTCCATATCACCCGCTCCGACGGGCTGACCGGCGCCAACCCGACCGCACTGGCCCAGCAACGCGCCCTGGTCGAGAGCCTCGGTGGTACGTACCACCAGGTCGTCGGCGAGGACATCCCCGACGCGCTGCTGTCCTTCGCCCGCGCCGAGAACGCCACCCAGCTGGTGCTCGGCGGTAGCCGCCGTTCCCGGCTGACCGCGCTGTTCACCGGCCCGGGCATCGGGTCCAGCGCGATTCGTGAGTCGGGCGATATCGACGTCCACATCGTCACGCACGCGGAGATGGGCCGTGGCCGGTTGCCCCGGGTGCACGGCAGTCTGTCGCGCCGGCGGCTGATCTACGGGTTCATGCTCGCGATCGTCCTGCCGCCGCTGTTCGCCTTCCTGTTCAGCATCGGCGACGACAGGCTCAACCTGACCAGCAACGTGCTCGCTTTCCTGTTCGCCGTCGTCGTGGTGGCCCTGGTCGGCGGGTTGTGGCCGGCTCTGCTGACCGCGATCGCGGGCACCTTGGTGCTGAACTGGTTCTTCACCCCACCGAAGCGGTCCTTCACGATCACCGAGCCGAACAATGCGCTCGCGCTGGGCATCTTCGTGCTGATCGCGGCGCTCGTCTCGTCGGTGGTCGACCGGGCGGCCCGGCGTACGCGCCAGGCCGCGCGGTCGGCAGCCGAGTCCGAGACGCTGGCGACCCTGGCAGGCTCCGTACTCCGCGGAGAAACCGCCCTCCCCGCATTGCTCGAGCGAGTCCGCGAAGCATTCGGGATGACCAGCGCCTGCCTGATGGAACGCGTCGACACCGACGAGCTGACCGAAACCTGGCGCCCGCTGGCCTCAGCCGGTACTCCGACCTGTCGGCGCCCGGAGGACGGAGATGCGGAAATCCCCGGTCGCGATGACCTAGTACTCGTCCTGCAAGGCCGCTCCCTGGCCGCGGACGAACGCCGTTTGGTGGGAGCCTTCGCAGCCCACGCGGCAGCCCTCGTCGACAAGGCCCGGCTGAGCGAAGCCGCCGCTGAGGCCAAGCCACTCGCCGAGGCCGACAAGCTCCGTACTGCCCTCCTCCGCGCGGTCGGCCACGACCTGCGGTCCCCTCTCGCGTCGGCCAAGGCGTCGGTCACCAGCCTGCGCAGCTCGGACGTCGACTGGACCGACGAGGAGCGGGACGAGTTGCTCGAGACGGCCGACGAATCGCTCGACCGGCTGACTCGGCTGGTGGACAACCTGCTCGACCTGAGCCGGTTGCAGGCCGGAGTACTGCCGGTGTTCCCGAGGCCGATGGCGCTCGACGAGATCATGCCAGGTGCGCTCGCCGAGCTCGGCGACGCTACCGAGGTCATCGTCGACATCCCGCACACACTGCCGTTGGTCGAGGCGGACCCGGCGCTGCTGGAGCGGGTCATCGCCAACCTGCTGGCCAACGCGGTGCGGTACTCGCCGGCCGGGCGGCCGCCGCTGCTCACCGGAAGCTCGCTCGGTGACATCGTCGAGATCCGGGTGGTCGACCGCGGGCCGGGCATCCCGCGCGAGGAGCGGGACCGGGTGTTCGCGCCGTTCCAGCGGCTCGGCGACACCGACAACACCACCGGCGTCGGGCTCGGGCTCGCGCTGGCCCGCGGACTGGCCGAGGCGATGCACGGTTCGCTGCAGCCGGAGGACACGCCGGGCGGCGGTCTCACCATGGTCGTTTCGTTGCCAGTGGCAACCTTGAAGGCGGCCGACGCGCCGGTACCGGGCAGCCGTGAGCGGTCCGCGGCGGAGGGGCAGTCATGACCAGGATCCTGGTGGTCGACGACGAACCGCAGATCGTGCGGGCGTTGCAGATCAACCTGAAGGCGCGGCGGTACGAGGTGCACGTCGCGGGCAGTGGGACGGCGGCGCTCAAGGTGGCCGCGCAGTACCCGCCTGACCTGGTCATTCTCGACCTCGGGCTGCCCGACTTCGATGGTGTCGACGTGATTCGCGGGCTGCGCGGCTGGACGGAGGCGCCGATCCTGGTGCTTTCCGGGCGGACCGACAGTACGGACAAGGTCGAGGCGCTCGACGCGGGCGCGGACGACTACGTGACCAAGCCGTTCGGCATCGACGAGCTGCTGGCGCGGATGCGCGCAGTACTGCGGCGCAGCAACCTCGCGCAGGACCAGCCGGTCGTGACGGTCGGTGGCGCCCAGGTGGATCTGTCGGCGAAGCGAGTGACGCTGGAGTCCGGCGAGGATGTCCGGCTGACGCCGACCGAGTGGCATCTGCTGGAGGTGCTGATCCGGCATCCCGGCAAGTTGATGTCCCAGCGGCAGCTGCTCACCGAGGTCTGGGGGCCCGGTTACGAGACGGCGAGCGGCAACCTGCGCTTCTACATGGGCCAGCTCCGCCGAAAACTCGAGGCCGACCCGGCCAGACCTGTCCACCTGCTCACTGAACCCGGCATGGGCTACCGCTTCGAACCCTGAGGAGGCTCAGATGGCGATCGTCGACAACGCCGTCTACGTGGACGGGCATCGATCGTGTGAGCCGGACACCCTTGAGGAGACGTACGAGCTGCTCCGCGAGAGGCATGGGATGGGCTGGATCGGGTTGTACCGGCCGGATCCGCTCGAGATCGAGTCTGTCGCCGCCGAGTTCGGCATCCACCGGCTCGCGGTCGACGACACGATCTCCGCGCATCAACGGCCCAAGCTGGAGCGGTACGGCGACGTGCTCTTCACCGTACTGCGCTCCGCCCGCTACCTCGACGACGTCGAGCGGGTCGAGTTCGGGGAGCTGCATGTCTTCACCGGCAAGGATTTCGTCGTCACCGTCCGGCATGCCGAATCGCCCGATCTCGGCCTGGTCCGCAAGCGGATGGAGGAGACGCCCGAGCTGCTGAAGCTCGGTCCGGAGGCCGTCCTCTACGCGATCCTCGACCAGGTGGTCGACGAGTACCAGCCGGTGATCGACGGGCTGCAGGGTGACATCGACGAGATCGAGGACCAGGTCTTCGGCGCCGATCCGGAGGTGTCGCGGCGGATCTACGAGCTGCTGCGGGAGGTCGTCAGGTTCATCCGCGCGACCCAGTCGCTGCCGGGGATGATCGCGGATCTACGGCTGGGCGCGGAGAAGTACGGCATCGGGCTGGAGCTGCAGCGCTATCTGCGCGACGTCGCGGACCATGTCGAGCGGGTGGTCGACCAGGCGGCCGGCTTCAAAGTGCTGCTGATCAACCTGATCGGCGTGAACGCGACCATGGTCGGCCAGCGCCAGAACGAGGAGACCCAGCGGCTGTCCGAGCTGAGCCTGCGGCAGAACGAGGAGGTCAAACGCATCTCCTCATGGGCCGCCATCCTCTTCGCCCCGACCCTGGTCGCCTCGATCTACGGGATGAACTTCACCCACATGCCCGAGCTGCACTGGCAGGTCGGCTACCCCTTCGCCATCCTCCTGATGCTCCTCGTCGGCTTCGGCCTCCACCGAGCTTTCAAATACCGCGGTTGGCTCTAGTGTCTAGCCCCGGCTGAGCAGCTCGTCGAGGATGTCGCCTTCGCGTTTGTACGGTTCGAAGTGGCCGGCGTCGAGCGGTCTGAGTGTTGCCGTCGGCAACTTGTTGACCAGCCGTTCGGCCGCGGCGTACGGGCAGTTGCGGTCGGTCGGTCCGTGCCACCAGGTCAGGCTGGTCTTGATCGCGGTCAGGTCGATGTCGGTCCACTCGCCGCCCATCGCGAGCATCTCGTCGTACCAGCCGTCCATGCCCAGGGCGAAGGCCTCCGCGGTCGCGCGCTCCTGACCGGCTCGCCAGCTCGGATCGCTCATCACCGCGAGGTCGGATGGCGGCGCCGTCGCCATCGCAGCGTCGAGCGGGGCCAGCGGTGCCGTCTTGACCACCTCGTAGGCGCCGGCCAGCTGCTCGCGCAGGGCCTGCTCCTCACCGTCCCGGGCGAGCCGGAAGGCTGTCGTGTTGAACGGGATCATCTGGTCGTACTCGTCGTCGTTCAGCTGCGGGAACCCGACGGTGATCGTCGCGGCGATCACCCGGTCCGGATGATGCGCCGCGAACGCCAGCACGTGCGGTCCGCCGCCGCTGCCGCCGGTCAGATAGACCCGGTCCAGCTCAAGGTGATCCAGGATCGCGGCCAAGTCGTCCGAGTGCTCCCGGTACTTACGCCCCGCCAGCCGACTCGACGCCCCGAATCCCGGTCGCTCGGTGGTGATCGTCTGCAGCCCACGCTCGTTCCACAGTCCCCGGTCGGCTCGGATGCTCCAGCGCGACCCAGGGGTGCCGGGCAGGCGCAGTACCGGCTTGCCCTTGCCGGTTCGGGTCCAGGCCACGGTCCGACCGTCCGGGCGGATCAGGCGCTCGTCGAGCACATCGTCGTCAGTCATGGCTGGGATCATGGCCGATTTCTTCAAGACTGGGGAGGGCTCGACGGGGCACTGTTGGGGGCATGGAGATTTTCGAGGCGGCACGGGAGTTCGTCCGGCGCGATGCGCGGTTGGTGGAGCGGCGGTTGTTCGCGACGTTGTTCGAGGGTGCCGATCCGGGCGGGGTGGTGGACGCGCTGCGCGGCTATCAGAACGCGGATGGCGGGTTCGGGCACGGGTTGGAGCCCGACAAGCGGTGTCCGGACAGTACGGGGCTCGATGTGGAGACGGCCTTCGACGTACTGCTTGCCGCAGGCATTCGTGACGACGACCTGGTACGCCGAGCCTGCGACTGGCTGCAATCGGTGGCGACCGAGGAGGGCGCCGTCTCGCTGGCCTCCCCGGCGATCGAGGGGTATCCGCGAGCCGAGCACATGTCCGAGTGGACCTATGTGCCGGCGCTCAACCCGACTGCCGGGCTGGTCGGACGGTTGCAGACGATGGGCTTCGAGCACCCGTGGCGCGATCAGGCCGCCGCCTGGTGTGCGAGCGAGTTGGCCAAGGGGTTCCCGGAGGATGCGCACGGGATGCACGAGTCGCTGGAGTTCCTCGAACACACGTCGTCACCCGATGTGGCCGCGGTGAAGGAGTGGCTGCCGAAGCTCGGTTTCTACCGCGCCGACGCGGCCGATCCGGAGTACGGGGTGACGCCGCTGCAGTTCGCGCCGACACCGGACAGCTTCTGGCGGCAACTCTTCACCGACGAGCAGATCGAGGGCCATCTCGACCGGCTGGTCGCCGACCAGCAGGAAGACGGCGGCTGGGCGATCACCTGGGAACCGCCGGGCGTCGCCGCGACCCTCGAGTACCGCGGCATCGTGACGGTCGGGGCCCTCAGGACCCTGAAGGCCTACGGCAGGCTCTAGCCCGCCTCGGCAGGATGCTCGACTTGGCGATCGCCCCACTGGGTCAACAGACCACGGGCGATCTCCAGGTCGTCGCGCAGGGAGCGGTCGGCCAGTACGTCGGGAAGCGCCGCCAGCGCATCGGCCAGCCAAGGCCCGATCGCGGCCGGCGCCAGCTTCTCCGGGTGGATTCCGGCCAGCCGTGCGGCCCGTACCGCCGTCACCAGCTCGCACGCCAACACATCCCGGAGCGCATCCAGCAGCGACCCGGTCAGTACTGCGGCCTGCGG
Source organism: Kribbella sp. NBC_00382 (assembly GCF_036067295.1). Lineage (NCBI taxonomy): Bacteria > Bacillati > Actinomycetota > Actinomycetes > Propionibacteriales > Kribbellaceae > Kribbella > Kribbella sp. NBC_00382. The sequence goes on along the minus strand of NZ_CP107954.1, from coordinate 1,929,365 downwards.
CGCAAAGCTCGCGTGGTGCTCGGCGCCCCGGGAGAGAGTCGCCGTACCGAGCGTCGCGGGCTGTGCCGTCGAGCGGACCGAGGCGAGCGCGTCGTGGGCGACGTACTCGATCATCATCACGCCCGAACTCGCCTCGGCGCCGCTGGCCAAGAACCGGCTCAGGCCGGTGAAGTCGGGGTCGACCAGGTTCGCGACCCGGGACGTGGACAGCGTGGCGACCGAGTGCAGGCTGAGCCGGAGTGAGTCGAGCGCGAGCGCGATCGGCATCGCGTGCCAGTTACCGTTGTGCAGCACGGTGTCGCCGGCCACCAGCGGGTTCTCCGCGGAGGCGTTGATGTCGATTGCCAATGCGTTGCCCAAGGCATCGACATGGTCAACGGCTGGGCCGAGTACCTGGGCGAAGGCCCGCAGACCAAAGGGGTCCTGCACGCGGGCCGGCGGGATCGGCAACTCGTCGAGGAGCCCGCGCATTCGGCGGGCCACCCGGACCTGACCAGGTTGCGGACGGGCTGCGTGGACGCGCTCGTCGTAGACCTCGGCATTGCCGCGAAGGGCGACATGCGAGAGCCCACCGACCAGCGGTACGACGTTGATCAGGGTCGCCGCCTCGACAAAGGCCAGACAGCATTCGGCGAGGGTGATCGCGTTGCTGGACAGCAAGGGGAGTGCGCTGGTGCCGTCGATGACATCGCCGAGTGCGAGTCCGAGCTCCGCCAGCGCACCGAGATCGCCGGTGCCAATGGCGCCACCTCGGTGGAGATCGGGCAACTCGTCATCGTTGAGCAGCGCGACGATCGCGTCGGCCACCTCGGGTTGGAGTCCGGAGCCACCCGAAGCCAGCTGGTTGACCCGGATCAGGAGTCCGAGCCGGACGACATCCTTCGGGTACGACGTTGTGCCGGTCGTCGAGTGTGAAGCGAGCAGCCGGGCTCCATGCTGGGGGTCGGACGTGAGTACGTCCCTGTTGGCGCCGACTCCGGTGGTACGGCCATAGACCGGTTGGCGCAAGGCGACTTCGGCGACCGCCTCGGCGGAATCGGCCATCCGTTTGCGGGCGCTGTCGCCCAGCCGCACGGCCGTCCGGCGCTGGCCCAGCGCTACCGCATCCAGGGGCGACAGTCCCGCCCCGACAATCTCCACCGGCTCCACCCGCCCAGTGTGAGTCCTGTGACTCAGCGCACGTAGTACCGCCGAGCAGCATCTGTCTGAGATTCGAGACACCCTCCCGGTGCCGGACAACGGAACAGCCCGTCGATCCACCTGGATCGACGGGCTGTGTCAAGCGGGGCTGGTCAGGCCTTGCCGTAGCGCTTCTTGAACTTCTCGACGCGACCCTGCGTGTCCATCACGCGCTGCTGACCCGTGTAGAACGGGTGGCTCGCGGAGGAGATCTCGACGTCGACGACCGGGTAGGTGTTCCCGTCGTGCCACTCGATGGTCTCGTTGCTCTCGCGGGTCGAGCCGGTCAGGAAGCTGAAGTTGCCGGACTTGTCCCGGAAGACGACCCGGCGGTAATCGGGGTGAATGTCCTTCTTCATGCTGCGCTACTTCCTTCCAGGTAAGGGGCGAACGGATCGGTCAGCTTGTCTGCTGACTCACCCGCACGAAGGACACAACCATCGAGCAGCCGCTCTAATTCCCGGATATCCAGATCGATCCCGGTGATCGACAGGTACGTCGCACGGTCGCCGTGGTCGGGGTGCCACTCGAGGGCCGACCGGGCCTGATGGGTCTGGCCGACCTCCGACCAGCGGTCCGCCGGCAGGTCGGCGAGCCACCGGCCGAGCACGCCGAGTGAGATGTTCGTACCGAAGCTGTCCCACCCGAGTCGCGCCCGCTGTTGGGTCGCGAGCCAGACCGTCCCCTTGCCGCGTATGGTGCCGGCGACGAGTTGCTCGAGTACGTCGTACAGCCGCTCCGGATGGAACGGCTGATCCGACCGCCAGACGAGAGTGCGGACCGGCCCGCCGGTCTGCAGCGGAGCGCTGGTCGACCCGGGCTCGACCCACGCCTCAGCCGCATCCGGATCATGCAGCCGTACTCCGAACAGCTCGGTGGCGGTGGATGCCGGGTGGACCAGCGCCTGCGGGTTCAGGGCATTCGCCAGGCCCTCGACCACTTCGTCCGGCTGACTCAGGATGACCGCGTTCGCGTACTCGACCTGCCGGATCAGCACCTCGGCGATCGCCCGGCCGTCCTCAGCCGCAGTCGGGATGCCTCGGTCGTGGATCAGGTCCTCGCCACTGACGTCGTTGGCGAAGGTGGCCGTGTCGAGCGCAGTCAGCACCGCCTCGACCCGGAGCTCGTCAGCGGCATCGCGAGTGATCTCCTCGGCCAGCGCCTGGGTGTCACCGGCCCCGGGGACGGAGACGATCACCGCGCCGTACTTCTCCGTGGCGGCGATGCTCACCAGCAGGGGGACGAGCGAGCCACGCATCGCACAGGAAACGCAGGGATGACCCATCCGGATCTCCTCGCGGTCGATCACCCCGCTCGTGGTGCGCGCGATCCGGAGTACGGAGCCCGCGGCCAGGCCGGTGAGGTCGTACTCGACGAGAACGCCGGCGCCGGCGACGGACAGCAACTCGCCTGCCATGGCGGCCCGGAACCGCTCGTCGACACCTGTCAGCAAGGTCACCGGTAGCATCTGGACTCCCGCCTTATTGAAAACGATAACCAGTACAACGTACACTCCACGGAACGGGAATGTCAGCCCGGGTGGCCGGCGTTCAGCCGTACAGAGAGTTCAACGGCACCATGACCGGTGCCCGGAAGGAAGGTCTGATGGCCAAGCACAACGATGTCCGCCCGATCATCAAGCTGCGGAGCACCGCGGGCACCGGGACGACCTATGTCACCCGGAAGAACCGGCGCAACGACCCCGACCGGCTGGTGATCCGCAAGTACGACGCGAAGGTCCGCCAGCACGTCGACTTCCGCGAAGAGCGGTAGACGCTCCGTGGCGAAGACCAGCAAGATCGCGAAGAACGAGCAGCGCAAACGCACCGTCGCCCTGTACGCCGAGCGCCGGGCCGAGCTGAAGCGGATCATCGCCGATCCTGCGTCGGGCTTCGACGAGCGCGGCGCCGCCCAGCTGAAGTTGCAGAAGCTGCCCCGCGATGCGAGCCCGATCCGGGTTCGCAACCGGGACGTGGCCGATGGCCGGCCACGTGGCTTCCTGCGCAAGGCGGGCATCTCCCGAGTCCGGTTCCGCGCGATGGCGCACCGTGGGGAACTGCCGGGGATCACCAAGTCGTCCTGGTGATGAACGGGCGGTAGGTACCCCTGGTCAAAAGCACTCCCAGGAGCGTGTATTGTTCTCTTTGTCGGAGCGAGTGCGGGACGCGAAAGCGGCCGGTCGCTTCGAACTCCCAGCAGGATGCCAGAAGCTGAAGCACGCTTAGTGCGGACTTCAGCCGCTGAGTCTTGCCGGGTGACTGGATCGAAAAGCACCGATTTGACTGGCGCTGAACGAAACAGTAATGTTTGGCGGGTTGCCCCGGAGCTGAACTTGGAAGAGTGAAGCGCGGTGTGCGTCCGATTCTTGAGAACTCAACAGCGTGCCGAAAGTCAATGCCGAATTTGTTTTATCCCGTTTCACGGCATTGGGCGATCTCCTATCACTGGGGCCATTCTGGTTCTTGGTGTGGGGTTGTTCTTTGTCTGTGTTCGGATTCCTTTGAGAAATTATGATTCAAGTCAGTTTGATTGTTTCTGAGATATCAAAGGATCACTCAAAGTAGTCTGTTCCCTGCCTTCGGGTGGGTTACATATAGATTTCAACGGAGAGTTTGATCCTGGCTCAGGACGAACGCTGGCGGCGTGCTTAACACATGCAAGTCGAGCGGTAAGGCCCTTCGGGGTACACGAGCGGCGAACGGGTGAGTAACACGTGAGCAACCTACCCTTCACTTCGGGATAAGCCTCGGAAACGGGGTCTAATACCGGATATCACTCACTACTTCATGGTGGTGGGTTGAAAGTTCTGGCGGTGGGGGATGGGCTCGCGGCCTATCAGCTTGTTGGTGGGGTAATGGCCTACCAAGGCGTCGACGGGTAGCCGGCCTGAGAGGGCGACCGGCCACACTGGGACTGAGACACGGCCCAGACTCCTACGGGAGGCAGCAGTGGGGAATATTGCGCAATGGACGAAAGTCTGACGCAGCAACGCCGCGTGAGGGATGACGGCCTTCGGGTTGTAAACCTCTTTCAGCAGGGACGAAGCGAGAGTGACGGTACCTGCAGAAGAAGGACCGGCCAACTACGTGCCAGCAGCCGCGGTAATACGTAGGGTCCGAGCGTTGTCCGGAATTATTGGGCGTAAAGGGCTCGTAGGCGGTTCGTCACGTCGGGAGTGAAAACTCGGAGCTCAACTCCGAGCCTGCTTCCGATACGGGCAGACTAGAGGTAGGCAGGGGAGAGCGGAACTCCTGGTGTAGCGGTGGAATGCGCAGATATCAGGAAGAACACCGGTGGCGAAGGCGGCTCTCTGGGCCTTACCTGACGCTGAGGAGCGAAAGCGTGGGTAGCGAACAGGATTAGATACCCTGGTAGTCCACGCCGTAAACGTTGGGCGCTAGGTGTGGGGGACATTCCACGTCCTCCGTGCCGCAGCTAACGCATTAAGCGCCCCGCCTGGGGAGTACGGCCGCAAGGCTAAAACTCAAAGGAATTGACGGGGGCCCGCACAAGCGGCGGAGCATGCGGATTAATTCGATGCAACGCGAAGAACCTTACCTGGGTTTGACATATAGGGAAATCCTCCAGAGATGGGGGGTCCGTAAGGGTCCTATACAGGTGGTGCATGGCTGTCGTCAGCTCGTGTCGTGAGATGTTGGGTTAAGTCCCGCAACGAGCGCAACCCTCGTCCTATGTTGCCAGCACGTTATGGTGGGGACTCATAGGAGACTGCCGGGGTCAACTCGGAGGAAGGTGGGGATGACGTCAAGTCATCATGCCCCTTATGTCCAGGGCTTCACGCATGCTACAATGGCCGGTACAAAGGGCTGCGAAACTGCAAAGTGGAGCGAATCCCAAAAAGCCGGTCTCAGTTCGGATTGGGGTCTGCAACTCGACCCCATGAAGTCGGAGTCGCTAGTAATCGCAGATCAGCAACGCTGCGGTGAATACGTTCCCGGGCCTTGTACACACCGCCCGTCACGTCATGAAAGTCGGCAACACCCGAAGCCGGTGGCCTAACCCTTGTGGAGGGAGCCGTCGAAGGTGGGGCTGGCGATTAGGACGAAGTCGTAACAAGGTAGCCGTACCGGAAGGTGCGGCTGGATCACCTCCTTTCTAAGGAGCATTGACAGCCAGGCCACGTAAGTGACTGGTTGTCTACTCGTCGTTTCCTAGACGTCCGTTCTAGGGCGATGATGCTTCGGAATGTGGAACATTGACCATTAGGCCGGGATCACAACTGATCGAGCAAGTACTGCGAACTCTCTTCGGAGGGTGAGCGTGGAACGTGAGTGGGGTTGTGTGAAAGGTCGAGGCGCGCTGTTGGGTCCTGAGGAATCGGGCCATCCTGGTAACAGGTTGGATCGGTTTTTCTGGGTCACTTGCTACACCGGTTGGATCTTTGCGGATCTTGATCGGTGTGGTCGTGTGGCTGGGGCCGGCTCTCACCAAACCGCTGGTGAGGCTCTGAAAGTCTGGGTGTGTTTTCCCTGGGTGATTGGGGTCTTCGATGTAGGTGGTGTTCAGGGTTGGTTTTCCTGCCCGTATTTTGAGAACTGTATAGTGGACGCGAGCATCTTCAGTAGTAATTTTTTGTCGTTTTTGTGACAAGCTACTAAGGGCAATCGGTGGATGTCTAGGCACCAAGAGCCGATGAAGGACGTAGGAGCCTGCGATAAGCCCCGGGGAGTTGGCAACCAAGCTGTGATCCGGGGGTGTCCGAATGGGGAAACCCAGCTGGCATTCTAAAGCCAGTTACCAGTGCCTGAACACATAGGGTTCTGGAGGGAACGCGGGGAAGTGAAACATCTCAGTACCCGCAGGAAGAGAAAACAATAGTGATTCCGTGAGTAGTGGCGAGCGAAAGCGGATGAGGCTAAACCATGTGCGTGTGATAGCCGGCGTGCGTTGCGTATATGGGGTTGTGGGAGCATTCAGACCTTAATGCCGTGGGGTCAGGGAGTTATAAATCACTGTTGAAGTCGAATTTTCTGGAAAGTTGAGCCGTAGTGGGTAAGAGCCCCGTAGGCGTAAGACAGTGACTTCCGAGTGTTTTCCCAAGTAGCACGGGACTCTTGAAATCCCGTGTGAATCTGGCGGGACCACCCGCTAAGCCTAAATACTTCTTGGTGACCGATAGCGGACTAGTACCGTGAGGGAAAGATGAAAAGTACCCCGGGAGGGGAGTGAAATAGTACCTGAAACCGGTTGCCTACAATCCGTCGGAGCGCTCACCTTGTGTGGGTGTGACGGCGTGCCTTTTGAAGAATGAGCCTGCGAGTTAGTGGTATGTGGCGAGGTTAACCCGTGTGGGGTAGCCGTAGCGAAAGCGAGTCTGAATAGGGCGCTTTAGTCGCATGCTCTAGACCCGAAGCGGAGTGATCTATCCATGGGCAGGTTGAAGCGCGGGTAAGACCGCGTGGAGGACCGAACCCACCAGGGTTGAAAACCTGGGGGATGACCTGTGGATAGGGGTGAAAGGCCAATCAAACTCCGTGATAGCTGGTTCTCCCCGAAATGCATATAGGTGCAGCGTCGCGTGTTTCTTACCGGAGGTAGAGCACTGGATGGTCTAGGGGGCTTACCGGCTTACCGAAATCAGCCAAACTCCGAATGCCGGTAAGTGAGAGCGCGGCAGTGAGACGGCGGGGGATAAGCTCCGTCGTCGAGAGGGAAACAGCCCAGATCACCAGCTAAGGCCCCTAAGCGATTGCTAAGTGGAAAAGGATGTGGAGTTGCCCAGACAACCAGGAGGTTGGCTTAGAAGCAGCCACCCTTGAAAGAGTGCGTAATAGCTCACTGGTCAAGTGATTCCGCGCCGACAATGTAGCGGGGCTCAAGCAATCCGCCGAAGCTGTGGCATTCACACTTGTACCCGGCCAGGTTTACCTGGTCCAGGTGTGTGGATGGGTAGGGGAGCGTCGTGCAGCGTGTGAAGCAGCAGAGTGATCTAGTTGTGGATGCTGCACGAGTGAGAATGCAGGCATGAGTAGCGAATGACGGGTGAGAAACCCGTCCGCCGAATGATCAAGGGTTCCAGGGTCAAGCTAATCTGCCCTGGGTAAGTCGGGACCTAAGGCGAGGCCGACAGGCGTAGTCGATGGACAACGGGTTGATATTCCCGTACCGGCATTAACACGACCCGACCGAACCCGGTGATGCTAAAACCGAGAAGCTACAAGACCTTCGGGTTGAGTAGGGGATCTGTTGACCCGAACTGGTATTAGGTGCACTAAGGAGTGACGCAGGAGGGCAGTCCATCCGCGGCGATGGTAGGCGCAAGCTGATCCGCGGGCAAGGTGGTAGGGCGAGGCATAGGCAAATCCGTGTCTCTCATAGCCTGAGAACCGAGGCGGACCCGTTCAGGGGAAGTGGATGATCCCATGCTGCCGAGAAAAACTTCGTAGTGAGTGTTAGAGCCGCCCGTACCCCAAACCGACACAGGTGATCAGGTAGAGAATACCAAGGCGATCGAGTGAACCATGGTTAAGGAACTCGGCAAAATGCCCCCGTAACTTCGGGAGAAGGGGGGCCGGATACGTTACACGGCTTGCCCGTGGAAGCGTTGATGGCCGCAGAGACCAGGCCCAAGCGACTGTTTACTAAAAACACAGGTCCGTGCGAAGAAGTAATTCGATGTATACGGACTGACGCCTGCCCGGTGCTGGAACGTTAAGGGGACAGGTTAGCTGGTTTAGGCCGGCGAAGCTTTGAACTTAAGCGCCAGTAAACGGCGGTGGTAACTATAACCATCCTAAGGTAGCGAAATTCCTTGTCGGGTAAGTTCCGACCTGCACGAATGGCGTAACGACTTGGGCGCTGTCTCAACCATGGACTCGGCGAAATTGCATTACGAGTAAAGATGCTCGTTACGCGCAGCAGGACGGAAAGACCCCGGGACCTTTACTACAACTTGGTATTGGTGGTCGGTACAACTTGTGTAGGATAGGTGGGAGACTGTGAAACTCGGACGCCAGTTCGGGTGGAGTCATCGTTGAAATACCACTCTGGTTGTTCTGGCTGTCTAACTTAGGTCCATTATCTGGATCAGGGACAGTGCCTGGTGGGTAGTTTGACTGGGGCGGTCGCCTCCTAAAAGGTAACGGAGGCGCTCAAAGGTTCCCTCAGCCTGGTTGGCAATCAGGTGTCGAGTGTAAGTGCACAAGGGAGCTTGACTGTGAGACAGACATGTCGAGCAGGGACGAAAGTCGGAACTAGTGATCCGGCGGTGGCATGTGGGAGCACCGTCGCTCAACGGATAAAAGGTACCCCGGGGATAACAGGCTGATCTTCCCCAAGAGTCCATATCGACGGGATGGTTTGGCACCTCGATGTCGGCTCGTCGCATCCTGGGGCTGGAGTAGGTCCCAAGGGTTGGGCTGTTCGCCCATTAAAGCGGCACGCGAGCTGGGTTTAGAACGTCGTGAGACAGTTCGGTCCCTATCCGCTGCGCGCGCAGGAGACTTGAGAAGGGCTGCCCCTAGTACGAGAGGACCGGGGTGGACGAACCTCTGGTGTGCCAGTTGTTCCGCCAGGAGCACGGCTGGTTGGCTACGTTCGGGAGTGATAACCGCTGAAAGCATCTAAGCGGGAAGCACGCTTCAAGATGAGGTCTCCCACCGAGTTAATCGGGTAAGGCCCCCAGTAGACCACTGGGTTGATAGGCCAGAAGTGGAAGCACCGTAAGGTGTGGAGCTGACTGGTACTAATAGGCCGAGGGCTTGTCTCAACACCAACCATCGGTTGGCGACAGACTACTGCTGCGAAGATGTACGCGTCCGCTATACGGTTCCCGAAATACGGTCAACCCCCAGCAACACCCACCCCACACGGGGGTGGAGTGGCTGAGTGTGTGGTTGGTTGATATTTCTATAGAGTTACGGTGACCATAGCGTCAGGGAAACACCCAGTCTCCATTCCGAACCTGGAAGTTAAGCCTGACAGCGCCGATGGTACTGCGACCGGTAGGTCGTGGGAGAGTAGGACGTCGCCGGACATTCACACTGTTAAGGGCCACCCCGCAAGGGGTGGCCCTTAATGTGTTTCCAGACCTTTTATCGGCTTTTCCAGTGGCCTTCAGTGGCTCAGCCGGCGGGTCAGAGCGTCCGCCGCCTGCCGGGTCCGGCGGGCCAGCAGGAACCGTTCGCCGACCGGGATCGCGTCCGTGCGGAAGCTGATGCTGATGGCGGCCACCGGATGCCCCGCATAGTCGACGGCCGCGCTCGCGACCGAGGCGACGCCAGGGGTGATGTGCGAGTCCTCCACCGCGTACCCCTGCCGCTTCTCGTCGGCCAGGATCCGCCGGAGCTGACTCAATGTCTGCGGCCCGTGGTCAGTACGGCGTACGAAGCTCTCGGGAGTGGGGAACAGGGCTCGGACCTGGGCGGGCGGCAATGCGGCGAGCAGAGCGCGCCCTGATGCCGTCAGAGTCGCAGGTAGGCGGACGCCGATGTCCGTGACCAGGGTGACCGGCCTCGGTGGCTGTTCTTTCAGCAGGTAGACGAGCTCGCGTCCGTGGAGGACGCCCAGGTGTGCCGTCTGGCCGACCTCGGCGACGAGTTGAGCGAGCAACGGTCTGGCCAGCCGCTCGAGCGGGTCGTGCCGGAGGTACGCGGAACCGATCTCGAAGGCGGCGACGCCGAGCCCGTACCGCTTCTCCTCCGGGAGGTGCACCACGAAGCCCTCGCTGATCATTGCTTTCAGCAAGTGGTAGGTCGAAGAGCGTGGCAGTCCGACCGCGGAGGCGATGCGCTCCATCGGTACCGGTCCGGGCTGGGTGGCCAGGAACGTCAGCACCCGCAGAGTGCGGGTCGAGGCGGGAACGTTGCCGCTCACAACAGTGAGGGTAGCCCGCCCGTCTCAGATTTCGGACGATTGACGGGCTTCGGTGCGTCCGCGCCGGATCAGAGCGCCTTCTCCGCGGTCCAGGCGCCGGCCGACACCCGGTAGCCGAGCCATTCGTTGACCGCGAGCATCGGCTTGTTGTTCGCGTCGTTGCCGGTGAACGCCTGCTCGAACCCGGCCTCCCGGCTCCGGGTGAGCGCGGCCGACTTCACCACCTTCGCCAGCCCACGACCCCGGTACGCCGGAACGGTACCGGTCAGGTTGGACCAGATCACCCGTCGCTCAGGATCTGCAGTCGTCGTCACGAAGGAGACGACCTCATCGCCGGCCAGCACCGCGGCGCTCAGGTCCAGCCGCAGATCCGGGTGGTCCCAGTCGTGCCTCAGCCAGTCCTCGTACGGCGACATGTGCGACAACCCGCTCGGATCATCCCCAGCCGTCGCCGCATGAGCCTCCCACAGCCGGCGAGGGTCGACCCCGGTGTAATCAACAAGCCGCAAGTCCTCTGGTACAGGCGCCGGCGCCGGGACTGCGCTCAAGTCGGCCCGGGAGTGACTCATCCGCCGCCCGATCTCGAACCCACGCCGCGCAGCGAACTCCTTCGACGCGTCCTCGTCGGCCACGACGGTCAGCAGCCTGTGAGCGCCCGCCTCCACAGCCACCGAGGACACCTGGTCAGCGAGAGCACTCCCGATCCCACGCCCGCGCTCCGCCGGCGGCACCTGCACGGTGATTCGCACCCGAGGCGCCACTTCCTCAGGAGCCGGCCGATACACGTTCCCGTAGCCAACAACCTCGTCGCCGTCGACCGCGATCAGCACCACCCGGGTCGTCGTCTTCCGAAGCTCCGCCTCGATCCCCCGAGCCGTCTTCACCAGATGAGGCATAGCCGCAGCCCAAACCCCAGCAATCCCCACCGCATCACCAGGCGTAGCCACCCGCACCTCGAACCCCATCCCCCGACCCTATTCCCCTCAAGGCCCACCCGACCCCCACCAACCGGAGCTGAGCTGGCGCCGGCCCTCCGGACATTTCAGGGGTTGTCCCCTCAAACGGTGGGTTGCCCCTTCGGAAACTGGGGAGGCAACCCACCGGCTCGGGGGTTAACCCCTCAAAGGTCCGCCCCACCCCCCACCAACCGGGGCTGAGCTGGCGCCGGCCCTCCGGACATTTCAGGGGTTGTCCCCTCAAACGGTGGGTTGCCCCCTCGGAAACTGGGGAGGCAACCCACCGGCTCGGGGGTTAACCCCTCAAATGTCGGCCAGGGCCGGGTGGGCTGGCGCGGGACCAGGCTGGGGACAGGGGTGGTCGGGGTTGTGGGTTGGCGGGGTGGGCGGGGCTGTGGGTTGGCGGGGTGGGCGGGGTGGGCGGATTTGTGGGTGGGCGAGGTGCGTGGGATGGAGGTGTCTCGGGTTTGAGATGGGTGGTGGGGTGGCGGTGCTATCGGTGGGCGGCGGGGCGCGGTGCAATGGGCGGGTGACCACGCAAACAGCTCAGGGGCGAACAGCCCAGGTAGTGACAGTCGGTGTCGGGCCGCTCAGCCCGGCGGACGTCGTCGCGGTGGCGCGCTACCGGGCGCCCGTGCGGATCGACGACCAGGCACTCGAGGAGATCGCGAAGTCGCGGGCGGCGATCGAGGCGCTCGCGCATGCGGACACCCCGCACTACGGGGTCTCCACCGGATTCGGCGCACTCGCGACGCGGCACATCGCGCCCGAGCTCCGCGCCCAGTTGCAGCGCAGCCTCATCCGGTCGCACGCGGCCGGCTCCGGCCCCGAGGTCGAGACCGAGGTGATCCGCGCACTCGCGCTGCTGCGGCTCTCGACGCTGGCCACCGGCCGTACCGGAGTGAAGGTCGAGACCGCCCAGGCGTACGCCGGCCTGCTGAACGCTCAGCTGACCCCGGTCGTCCACGAATACGGCAGCCTCGGGTGCTCAGGCGACCTCGCACCCCTCTCCCACGTCGCGCTCGCAGTCATGGGCGAAGGCAAGGTTCGCGACGCAGACGGCAATCTCCGCGACACGGCCGAGGCGATGGCTGAGCACGGGCTCAAGCCGGTCGTCCTGGCCGAGAAGGAAGGCCTGGCGCTGATCAACGGCACCGACGGCATGCTCGGCATGCTCGTGCTCGCGCTCGCCGACCTCGACCGGCTGCTGAAGACGGCCGACATCGCCGCCGCGATGAGCGTCGAAGGTCAGCTCGCCACCGATCGCGTATTCGCCGCGGACCTCCAGGCACTCCGCCCCCACCCCGGGCAGGCCGACTCTGCCGCCAACCTGCGCGCAGTACTCAACGACAGCGGGATCGTGGCAAGCCACCGCGGTCCTGACTGCAACCGCGTTCAGGACGCGTACTCGCTCCGCTGCTCCCCGCAGGTGCATGGCGCCGCCCGCGCCACCGCCACCCACGCCGCATCCGTCGCCGGCTACGAGCTCTCCGCCGCGATCGACAACCCGGTCGTACTCCCCGACGGCCGCGTGGAGTCGAACGGCAACTTCCACGGCGCCCCTGTCGGCTACGTGCTCGACTTCCTCGCGATCGCCGTCGCCGACGTCGCCAGCATCAGTGAGCGCCGGACCGACCGCTTCCTCGATGTCGCCCGCAACCATGGGCTGAACGCCTTCCTGGCCGACGATCCCGGCGTCGACTCCGGGCACATGATCGCGCAGTACACCCAGGCCGCGATCGTGTCCGAGCTCAAGCGGCTCGCAGTACCGGCCAGCGTCGACTCGATCCCGAGCAGCGCGATGCAGGAGGACCACGTCTCGATGGGCTGGTCCGCCGCCCGCAAGCTGCGCAAGAGCATCGACGGCCTGCAAAGGGTTCTGGCGGTCGAGATCCTGACCGCCGCTCGCGCGATCGACATGCGTGCACCGTTGGAGCCTTCGCCCGCCACGGGCGCAGTACGAAGCAAGCTGCGTGAACTTGTCGAAGGACCTGGCACCGACCGGCACCTGGCCCCGGAGATCGAACATTCCGTCCAGCTCGTTGCTGACGGCACCTACTTGTCCGCTGTAGAGGCCGTCACCGGCCCGCTGTCCTGACCATTGACGACTCGAAAGGCTGGATCACACATGTCCGGACCACGTCCTGTTCGCGCCCCCCGCGGCACCACCCTCACCGCCCAGGGCTGGCCGCAGGAGGCCGCGCTGCGGATGCTGCAGAACAACCTCGACCCGGAGGTGGCCGAGCACCCCGACGAGCTCGTCGTCTACGGCGGTACCGGCAAGGCCGCGCGGAACTGGAACTCCTTCGACGCGATGGTCAGAACGCTGACCACGTTGAAGAACGACGAGACGATGCTGGTCCAGTCGGGCAAGCCGGTCGGCGTGATGCAGACCCACGAGTGGGCGCCGCGGGTGCTGATCGCGAACTCCAACCTGGTCGGCGACTGGGCCAACTGGGAGGAGTTCCGCAAGCTCGAGGCGATGGGCCTGACGATGTACGGCCAGATGACGGCCGGCTCGTGGATCTACATCGGCACCCAGGGCATCCTGCAGGGCACCTATGAGACGTTCGCCGCGGTCGCCGCGAAGAAGTTCGGCGGTACGCTGGCCGGCACCATCACGCTGACCGCGGGACTCGGCGGGATGGGCGGCGCGCAGCCGCTGGCCGTCACGATGAACGACGGCGTCGCGATCTGCATCGACGTCGACGGCAGCCGGATCGACCGCCGGATCGAGCACCGGTACCTCGATGTGCGGGCCAAGGACCTGAGCGACGCGCTGCGGCTGGCCGAAGAGGCCAAGAAGGCTCGCCGGCCGCTGTCGATCGGCCTGCTGGGCAACGCCGCGGTGATCGTGCCGGAGCTGCTCGAGCTGGGCGCGCCGATCGACATCGTCACCGACCAGACCTCGGCCCACGACCCGCTGATGTACCTGCCGGTGGGCGTGGACTTCGACGACTGGACGACGGCCCGCGAGAAGGACCCGGCCGGCTTCACCGAGCGCGCGCAGGCCTCGATGGCCAGGCACGTCGCGGCGATGGTCGGCTTCCAGGACGCGGGTGCCGAGGTGTTCGACTACGGCAACTCGATCCGGGACGAGGCGCGGAAGGCCGGCTACAACCGGGCATTTGAGTTCCCGGGCTTCGTACCGGCGTACATCCGGCCGTTGTTCTGTGAGGGTAAGGGCCCGTTCCGGTGGGCCGCGCTCTCCGGAAACCCCAAGGACATTCACAAGACCGACCAGGCGATCCTCGACCTGTTCCCGGAGAACGAGCACCTGACCCGGTGGATCAAGATGGCGCAGGAGCGGGTGGCCTTCCAGGGGCTGCCGGCCCGGATCTGCTGGCTCGGCCAGGGTGAGCGGGACAAGGCGGGCGTGCGGTTCAACGACATGGTCGCCTCGGGTGAGCTGGAGGCGCCGATCGTGATCGGGCGCGACCACCTCGACACCGGCAGCGTCGCCTCGCCGTACCGGGAGACCGAGGGCATGCTGGACGGCTCGGACGCGATCGCCGACTGGCCGCTGCTGAACGCGATGGTGAACGTCGCCAGCGGCGCCTCCTGGGTCTCGATCCACCACGGCGGCGGCGTCGGGATGGGCCGGTCGATCCACGCCGGCCAGGTATCGGTTGCCGACGGCACCGACCTGGCCCGGCAGAAGCTGGAACGGGTGCTGAGCAACGATCCGGCCATGGGTGTGATTCGGCATGTCGATGCCGGGTACGAACGAGCAGAAGAAGTAGCCGCTGAACGAGGCGTCAGGATCCCGATGCGGGAGAGCTGATCGCTGCACAGTGCGACCGAGGCAATCCGTAGCGCTAAGGTGCACTTTCTTGAGGGGCGAGATACCCGCGAATAGCAGGTTTGCGGGCTCTCGTTCCCCTAGGATCGTTCGGGCGATCTCCGACGAGCGCGAAGGGGCGCCATGATCGAGTTCGAAGACGTCACCAAGCAGTACCCCGACGGCACTGTCGCCGTGGACACGCTGAGCATGCGGATCCCGAGCAACGAGATCACCGTGTTCGTCGGACCTTCGGGCTGCGGCAAGACCACCTCGCTGCGGATGATCAACCGGACGATCGAGCGCAGCAGCGGCACGATCTCGATCGACGGCGAGGACATCAACGCCGGCGATCCGGTCACCCTGCGGCGCGGGATCGGTTATGTGATCCAGCATGCCGGGCTGTTCCCGCACAAGACCGTGGTCGACAACGTCGCCACGGTGCCGAAGCTGCTGGGCTGGGACAAGAAGAAAACCCGGGCCACGGCGATGGAGCTGCTCGAGCGGGTCGGTCTCGATCTCAAGCTGGCCGAGCGGTACCCGGCCCAGCTGTCCGGTGGCCAGCAGCAACGAGTCGGCGTCGCCCGGGCACTCGCGGCGGACCCGAAGATCATGCTGATGGACGAGCCGTTCAGCGCCGTCGACCCGATCGTGCGGCACCAGTTGCAGGAGGAACTGCTCCGCCTGCAACGCGACATCGGCAAGACGATCGTCTTCGTCACGCACGACATCGACGAGGCGATCAAGCTCGGCGACAACGTCGCGGTGCTCAAGGTCGGCGGCAAGCTGGCCCAGTTCGCGCCGCCGTCGGAGATCCTCGCCAACCCCGCCGACGACTTCGTGGAGAGCTTCGTCGGCCAGGATCGCGGTTACCGGGCGCTTACGTTCCTGCAGATCGACCAGCTGGAGTTCGGGCCGTTGCCGGCCGAGCTCGTGCTGGACGAGGCGGGCCGCCCGGCCGGCTGGAAGAACGGCGCCGCGGACCTGCTTCCGGTCGGCCCGGTCTTCACCAAGAGCGACTCGATGCGCGCCGCGCTCGACTCGCTGCTGACCTCGCCGACCCAGCAGGGCGTCTGCGTCGACGAGACCGGCAAGGCGATCGGCATCGTCGACCACAACATCCTCGCCGGAGCGCTGCGGTCATGACCTGGATCGGCGACAACCTCTCGCTGATCTGGCAGCAGCTCAGCGAGCACATCTACCTGGCGATCCTGCCGGTGATCTTCGGGCTGCTCATCGCGATCCCGCTCGGCTACGTCGCGACCCGGTTCGCCTGGCTGGCCAACCCGCTGATCGCGCTCGGCGGCGTGCTCTACTCGCTGCCCTCGATCGCGTTGTTCATCGTGCTCCCGGTGCTGCTCGGGACCAAGGTGCTGGACCGGATCAACATCATCATCGCGCTCACCATCTACGCGGTCTCGCTGCTGATCCGGAACGTGATCGACGGTCTGCGCTCGGTCCCGCCGGACGTCCGGCAGGCGGCTATCGCGGTCGGCTACGGCCCGGCCCGGCGGCTGCTCACGATCGACCTGCCGATCGCCGTACCGGTGATCTTCGCCGGTCTGCGGGTCGTCACGGTGGCCAACATCTCGATGGTCAGCGTCGGCGCGGTGATCGGCATCGGCGGTCTGGGCGAGCTGTTCACGCTGGGCTTCCAGAAGGACTTCCTCACCCCGGTCGTGGTCGGCGTGGTGCTGTCCCTGCTGCTCGCGTTGCTGGCCGACCTGCTGATCGTCACCCTGCAACGCTTCCTGACGCCCTGGGCCCGTGTGGTCGCGTCGGTGAAGGAGGCCTGAGATGCTCGAGTACCTCTTCGATTCGTTCAACTGGTCCGGTCCGGAAGGCATCACGGCCCGGATCATCCAGCACATCTGGTACACCTTCGCGGCGCTCGGCCTGTCCGCGCTGATCGCGCTGCCGATCGGCCTGCGGATCGGCCACACCCGGCGCGGCGCCTTCCTGGCCATCAACATCGGCAACGCCGCCCGGGCGCTACCCAGCCTCGGGCTGCTGATGATCGCGGTGCTGCTGACCAACCAGATCGGCTTCCTGCCGGTACTGATCGCGCTGGTCGCACTCGGCATCCCACCGATCCTGACCTCGACGTACGCCGGGCTGTCGGGTGTCGATCCGGCCACGATCGACGCGGCGCGTGGGATGGGGATGACCGGCCGGGAGATCCTGACCAAGGTGGAGATCCCGATCGCGCTGCCGCTGATCATCTCCGGTCTGCGCGCGGCCACCCTCCAGATCGTCTCCACCGCGACGATCGCCGCGCTGGTCTCGCTCGGCGGACTCGGCCGGTACGTCGTGGACGGACTGAAGCTGCGCGACTTCCCGCAGATGTTCAGCGGCGCGCTGCTGGTGGCACTGCTGGCGATCCTGCTCGACCTGCTGTTCGCGCTGGCCGGCCGGATCACCGTTTCCAAAGGACTGCGGGTCGACTGATGGCCGGAACCCATCCCTCGGCACCGAACACCGGCGGCGTTCGCCGGTATCCATCGAAATCCTGGAGGCTCCCGTGTTGAGAAACACACTCATCCGTACTGCGATTGCCGGGGTCGCGGTCCTCGGTCTGGCTGCCTGTGGGGGTGGGGGCGATCCGCTGTCCGGTGGCGACGCGGGCAACACGTCCGCACCGAACGAGGTGAAGAGCATCACCGTCGGCTCGGCCGACTTCTCCGAGAGCCAGCTGCTGGCCGAGATCTACGGCCAGGCGCTCGCCGCGAAGGGGGTCGACGTCAAGTACCAGCAGAACATCGGCAACCGCGAGACGTACATGGCGGCGATCAAGGACGGTTCGGTGCACCTGCTGCCGGAGTACACCGGC
Organism: Kribbella sp. NBC_00382; assembly: GCF_036067295.1. Classification (NCBI taxonomy): domain Bacteria; kingdom Bacillati; phylum Actinomycetota; class Actinomycetes; order Propionibacteriales; family Kribbellaceae; genus Kribbella; species Kribbella sp. NBC_00382. Next base: position 1,911,784 of record NZ_CP107954.1, on the reverse strand, counting down.
GCGGCGCTGGACTACTTCAAGAAGGGCGCCACCGAGACCGAGGACGACGCGGCGTACAACGCGCTGAAGGCGGCGCTGCCGGCCGGCCTCGAGGTGCTGGAGAAGTCGCCGGCCGCCGACGAGGACACCATCGTGGTGAACAAGGCGACCGCGGACAAGTACAGCCTGAAGTCGCTGACCGACCTGAAGGCGCACTCCAAGGAGATGGTGGCCGGCGGTAGCTCGGAGTTCAAGGTCCGCGAGGCCGGGCTGAAGGGGCTGAAGGAGAAGTACGGCGTCGAGTTCAAGGAGTACAAGACGCTGGACGCCGGCGGCCCGCTGAGCACCAAGGCGCTGCAGACCAACCAGATCCAGCTGTCGAACTTCTTCACCACCCAGTCGGTGATCGCGGACAACGGTTGGGTCCAGCTGGACGACCCGGAGAACATCCTGCCGCCGAACAACATCGTTCCGCTGATCCGGACCGACCACAACGCCGCCAACATCAGCGACGTGCTGAACAAGGTGTCGGCCAAGCTCACCACCGAGTCGCTGACCGAGCTGGTCAAGCGGATCGACGTCGGCAAGGAGGCCGCGAAGGCGGTCGCCGCCGACTGGCTGAGCAAGAACCCGCTGTCCTGAAGTAACGCCGGGGGTCGCTGGGACAGGTTCCCGGCGACCCCTTGTCATGTCTGTTTTCGTTGGAGGAGTGCGCGTGACCGAGTCGTTCGAGCAGCTGTGGGCGGATCTTGCCGCGATCGGTAAGGACCCCTCGACCGGGGGCTATCACCGCGGTGGCTGGACGCCGACCGAGCGCGAGGCGACCGGCTGGTTCCTCGACCAGTGCGCTCAGCGCGGGCTGGCGGTCGAATCCGACGGCATCGGCAACCTGGTCGCCTGGTGGGAGCCGGGGGCATCCCAGGGGGCAGGACTCCCTGGCGTTGTGACCGGCAGCCATCTCGACTCGGTGATCGACGGCGGCGCCTTCGACGGCCCGCTCGGGGTCGTCTCGGCCCTGTCGGCGGTGGACCGCCTGCGCGCTGAGGGCTTCGTGCCGTCCGTGCCGATCGGCGTCGGAGCGTTCGTCGAGGAGGAGGGTTCGCGGTTCGGGATGCCCTGTCTCGGCTCGCGGATCGCCACCGGCGTACTCACGCCCGAGAAGGCCCTGGCGCTGGAGGATCGCGCCGGAGTCAGCCTGTACGACGCGCTGTCGCGAGCCGAGGTCGACCCGAGTCGGGTGGGACTGTCCTCGCTGCTCTCCCGGATGGGCACCTTCGTCGAATTGCATGTGGAGCAAGGGCGGGCGTTGACCGCGCCGGTGGGTGTCGCGAGCTCGATCTGGCCGCACGGGCGGTTCCGGTTCACCTTCACCGGTGAGGCCAACCACGCCGGTACGACGTTGATGGAGGACCGGCACGATCCGATGCTGACGTACGCGATGACGGCCCTCGCGGCGAACAAGCAGGCACGGCTGGCGGGTGCGCGGGCGACCTTCGGAAGGCTTGCTGTCGAGCCGAATGGGACTAACGCAGTACCGTCGCAGGTGACCGCCTGGCTGGATGCGCGGGCCGCTTCCGCCGAGGTGCTGGAGTCGTTGCTCGCGGCAATCACTCGGCAGGCGACGGAACGGGCTGAGCGGGACGGGACGACGGTCGAGATGGTGCCGGAGTCGGTCTCGCCGGTCGTGGACTTCCAGCCGGGGTTGCGGGATCGGCTGAGCGCAGTACTGGGTGATGCGCCGGTGCTGCCGACCGGGGCCGGGCACGATGCGGGGGTGTTCTCCGATGCGGGGATCCCGACGGCGATGCTCTTCGTGCGGAATCCGACCGGCGTCTCGCATTCGCCGGCCGAGCATGCCGAGATGGATGATTGCCTGGCGGGAGTCGAGGCGCTAGCGACGGTGTTGAAGGAGCTTGCGCGATGACCTCCTACTGGTGCTCACAGGCCTTGCTGCCAACGGGTCTCGCGTCGTCGGTGCTGGTCTCCGTTGCCGACGGCCGGTTCACGTCGGTGGTCGCCGGCGCCGAGGCTGGTGACGCCGTACGGCTTGAGGGACTGGTCATTCCGGGGCTGGCGAACTGTCACAGCCATGCATTCCACCGGGCTCTGCGGGGTCGTACGCAGACCGAGCGTGGGACGTTCTGGACCTGGCGCGAGCAGATGTACTCCGTCGCGTCAGTGCTCACGCCGGACAGTTACTACCGGCTCGCACGCGCGGTCTATGGCGAGATGGTGCTGGCCGGAATCACGTCGGTGGGGGAGTTCCACTACCTCCATCATGGGCCGGGCGGGAAGCGGTACGACGAGCCGAACGCGATGGGTGAGGCGTTGATCGCGGCGGCGCGGGATGCCGGGCTGCGGATTGCCTTGCTGGACACGTGTTATGTGGCCGGGGGCATCGATCAGCCGTTGAACGAGGTGCAGAAACGCTTCAGTGATGGGGATGCGGTGGCCTGGGGTAGTCGGGTCCGGCAGTTGCGGGGCGCGGATGATGTGGTGATCGGAGCGGCGGCGCACTCGGTGCGTGGGGTGCCTGACGATCAGCTCGGAGTCGTCGCCGCAGTGTTGCCTGAGGCCCCTTTGCATGTGCATTTGTCCGAGCAGGTCGCGGAGAACGAGGCTTGCTTGGCGGCGTACGGACGGACGCCGTCGCAGTTGCTGGATGAGAGCGGGTTCCTCGGGCCGCGGACGAGCGCGGTGCACGCGACGCACCTGACGCCGGTGGATGTCGGGCTGCTCGGGAGTACCGGGACGTACTCGTGTTTCTGCCCGACGACCGAGCGGGACCTTGCCGACGGCATCGGTCCCTCGGTGGCGCTGCGGGACGCGGGATCGCCACTGACGTTGGGATCTGACAGTCACGCGGTGGTCGATCTGTTCGAGGAGATGCGGGCGGTCGAGCTGGACGAGCGGCTGTCTTCGCAGGAGCGCGGGCATTGGTCGGCTGCTGAGTTGCTGGCCGCCGCGACTGTGACCGGACATCGGTCGATCGGGTTCGGCGACGCCGGGGTGATCGAGGTCGGCGCGCGGGCCGACCTGGTTGCCTTGCGGTTGGACAGTCCGCGCACTGCGGGGACCGGTGGGTCCGTGGAGACTGCTGTGTTCGCTGCCTCGGCCGCGGATGTGACCGATGTGGTGGTCGGCGGCGTACAGGTTGTGGCCGAAGGCAATCATGTGAAGCTGGCGGTCGGTGCCGAACTGGCCGCCTCGATCGAGGCGGTGACGCGATGAGCTCCCTCCTGCTGACCGGGATCGGTTCGCTGGTGACCAACGATCCGGCGCACGGCGGGCCGCTCGGTGAGCTGCACGACGCGGCGCTGGTGATCGAGGGCGGCAAGATCGCCTGGGTCGGCCCGCGGCGCGCGGCACCCGCGGCGGATGCGTCGACCGACTGTGGCGATCGCGCGGTCATCCCCGGGTTTGTGGATTCGCACTCGCACCTGGTGTTCGCCGGGGATCGGGCGGAGGAGTTCGCGGCGCGGATGAGCGGGCAGCCGTACAGCGCGGGTGGCATCCGTACGACGGTCGCCGCGACCCGTGCCGCCGCCGACGAGCAGTTGACGGCGAACGTGGGCCGCCTGGTCGCCGAGATGCGCCGCCAGGGCACGACGACGGTGGAGATCAAGTCGGGCTACGGGCTGACCGTCGGTGACGAGGCGCGCTCGCTGGCGATCGCCTCGGGCTTCACCGACGAGACGACGTACCTGGGGGCGCACGTGGTGGCGCCGGAGTTCGCCGACGATCCGGCGGGGTACGTCGACCTGGTGACCGGGCCGATGCTGACGGCCGCGGCCCAGCACGCCAAGTGGGTCGACGTCTTCGTCGAGCGGGGCGCCTTCGACGCCGACCAGGCCCGCGCCATCCTGCGCGCCGGCCAGGCGGCGGGGCTGGCGGCGCGCGTCCACGCCAACCAGCTCGGTGAGGGGCCCGGCGTACAGGTCGCCTGTGAGGTCGGCGCCGTCGCAGCCGACCACTGCACCTACCTAACGGACGCCGACATAGACGCCCTAGCCTCAGCCGGCGTGGTGGCCGGCCTCCTCCCGGCCATCGAGTTCTCCACTCGCTCGCCCTACCCCGATGCCCGGCGGCTGCTGGATGCGGGTGTGACGGTGGCGCTGGCAACCGACTGCAACCCCGGCTCCGGCTACTCCTCCTCCATGCCCTTCTGCATCGCCCTGGCCGTCCGTGAGATGCGGATGACGCCCGCCGAGGCCCTCTGGTCAGCCACCGCAGGCGGAGCCGCTGCACTCCGGCGTACCGACATCGGCCGCCTCACCGTCGGTGCCCGAGCCGACCTAGCCGTCCTAGACGCCCCCTCCTACCTCCACCTCGCCTACCGCCCCGGCGTACCCCTGGTGCATCGGACGTTCGTGGCTGGTCGGGAGGGGTAGGCCAACCGCCAGCCCATCAAACCCCCGCTGCGGCGCCTCGCGTCAGCCGTACCGGCGTGACGGCGCGGGTCGATTGATGGTCTGGCGGTTGGCGAGCCTTCGAGACCACGTCCACCACCCACCCTGGATCCAGCATCACGTCTTCCCAGGAGAACCGGATCAGCCGCCAGCCCCGGATGGTCAGGTTGGCGTGCCGCCGGCAATCCCGCGTGAGGGCGCTCCGACTGCCGTGGTGAGCGAAGCTGTCGGCTTCCAGTGCGAGCTTCAGCCTCGGATGGGCGAGGTCGATCCGGGCCGAGAAGGTCTTGTCCTGTACCACCCACTGCGGGACGAACCCGTCGATGCCGGCATCGAGGAGCACGGCACGGAGTACGGACTCCAGAGGCGACTCTGCGCGGCTGTCGGCAGCTGCGGCTACTTGCCGGACTCGCGCGCTGCCGGGACCGGCGAGGGTGGCGGCCGCGGTAATCAGTTGGTCGCGCTGGATCGCACCCTTGCGAAGCGCGGAGTCGGCCACGCAGAGGCCGTCCGCGAATGGCAGCGTGCGAGCGCAGTCGAGGACTGTCCGCAGCTTGGTCGTCCTGTCGTCGAGAGCTGGGACGTCGTCCGCCCAGTACAGGTCGCAGGCGAGCGTGCTCGCCCGTCGGTGTTGCCCCCGCGGGACCGTTACTTGTGCCGTCGTCGGCGCTGCGAGCACATCGAGTCCGTGCAGGACGGCCGCGCTCACGTGCGACACGACTCCGCCCTGAGCACGAGCGGCCGCGACGGGGTCCTTGGCGGGTGGAAGCGCGTACACCCCCTTGGCGATGCGCTGGATCGATCCGGCCGCGAGTGCCTTCCGGATGGCGTCGCCGGACACCGAGGCTCGCAACTCGGCGAAGGTGGCCGTGCCGTTCGCGAGCTGGAGGAGCTTGACGACCGCCATTGTGCGATGGTGGCCGATTTCGGGCCGGAGCGTCGGGGGTTGTCCACAGGCCCGCGACGGCCAGCCCATCAATGGGCTCCGGGCCAGGCTCCTGCACGCAGAGCGATCGACCGACGGCCGTCGTTTGATGGGCTGGCGGTCGGATATTGCGGTGCGACCAAGCCGCGGAGGGCCCATCCTGGGAGGCATGTCGCAACCAACGGGTCCGGTCGAGCTGCGCCGCCGCCTACGCCACGCGTTCCGGTGGCAGACCGATGGTGGGACCTGAAGTAACTACGCCGACCTGACCGGGTGGTGGCGTGATGCTGCGCTGCTCCGTGAGCTCGGGCCGGCGCTGGGGAGCCTGTACGAGGCGACGCCGACTGTGGTGCTGGGGCCGGTGTCGCGGGGGTCGCTGGTCGGGGCGTTGACTGCGGCCGCGCTCGGCGTTGGGTTCGTCGAGGTGCGGAAGAACGGTGGGCCCGCGCATGACAGTGATCGGTGGGTACTGCGGACCACCGGGCCGGACTATCAGGATCGGCATGTCGACTTCGGGTTCCGGCGCGGGCTGGTGGAGGCCGGCGACCGGGTGCTGATGGTGGACGACTGGGCCGATACCGGGGCGACGGCGCGGGTGGTGCGGCAGTTGGTAGATGACTGCGGCGCGCAGTGGATCGGCGCCGCGGTCATCGTGGACGGGTTGACGGACCCCCGGTTGCGCCATGACCTGCCGATCAGGGCGCTGCTGGACGTACGGACGCTTTAGTCCGCGAGCTCCTTGGAGAGCATCGCGCTGGTGGTGCCGTTCGGGCGGCGGAGCTTGCCGACCTCGACGAAGCCGCGGGCGGTGTGGAAGGCCAGCGAGGCGGTGTCGGGCGGGTCCAACTGGACTCGCCCGACCAGGCGGTCGTAGGGCTTGGCGGCGCGTTCGACGGCCCGGTAGACCGCGGTGGCGACGCCCTGCCGGCGGTGCGCCTCGGCGACGACGATCCGGTCGAGGTGCAGGAAGCGGTCGGCGTAGGTGTTGACGAACCACTGGAAGTCGAGCGAGTCATGGGCGGAGCCGGGCACGAAGGTGAGGACGAAGGCGGCGATCTCGCCCTCGATCTCCACCACGGCGGCGTGGGCGGCGATCAGCCGGAGCCAGTCCAGCCGGTCGGGGCCCAGCGGGTCCGTCTGCTCGACGGCGGCGGCGTTCAGGGCGAGCACGGCCGGTTCGTCGGCTGACGTCATGGGGCGGAGTTTCACGAGCACACCTTCCCACGCGGAGACCCTTCCGCGGCAGGGGTCCGATCAGGGCCTTACCGGGCCCGAACCCTGAAATTCGGGGGCCGGGGTTGGGAATGGACCGGCGGTGGTGCAATGTTGAGCCAGGTGAACTCAAGTCTGCGGATCTGGACCCTCGGTCCGATTTGAATCCGGACAGGCCGGGAGGCAAACTTGAGTCTGTATCACTCAACTTCGTGGAGGTAGCACACATGGCCCGCGCGGTCGGTATCGATCTCGGTACGACGAACTCCGTCATCGCCGTACTGGAAGGTGGCGAGCCCACCGTCATCCCCAACGCCGAGGGAGCGCGCACGACGCCCTCGGTCGTGGCCTTCGCCAAGAACGGCGAGGTCCTGGTCGGCGAGGTGGCCAAGCGCCAGGCCACCACGAACGTCGACCGCACCATCCGGTCCGTCAAGCGTCACATGGGCGAGGACTGGTCGGTCAGCATCGACGGCAAGAAGTTCACCCCGCAGCAGATCAGCGCCTTCGTGCTGCAGAAGCTGAAGCGGGACGCCGAGGCGTACCTCGGGGAGCAGGTCACGGACGCGGTCATCACCGTGCCGGCCTACTTCTCCGACGCGCAGCGCCAGGCGACCAAGGAGGCCGGCGAGATCGCCGGGCTGAACGTGCACCGGATCGTCAACGAGCCCACCGCGGCGGCGCTGGCGTACGGCCTGGACAAGGGCACCGAGCAGACCATCCTGGTCTTCGACCTCGGTGGCGGCACCTTCGACGTGTCGCTGCTCGAGATCGGCGACGGTGTCTTCGAGGTGAAGGCCACCAGTGGTGACAACCACCTCGGTGGTGACGACTGGGACCTGCGCATCGTCGACTGGCTGGTGAAGCAGTTCAAGAACAAGAACGGCACCGACCTGTCCGGCGACAAGATGGCCATGCAGCGTCTGCAGGAGGCCGCTGAGAAGGCCAAGATCGAGCTCTCCAGCGCCGCCGAGACGAGCATCCACCTTCCGTACCTGAGCCTGACCGACTCCGGCCCGCTGCACCTGGAGGAGAAGCTCTCCCGGGCCGAGTTCCAGAAGCTCACGAACGACCTGCTCGAGCGCGCCCGCGCGCCGTTCAAGGCCGTCATCAAGGACGCCGGCGTGGACGTGTCGAAGGTCGACCACGTCATCCTCGTCGGTGGCTCCACCCGGATGCCCGCGGTGGCCGAGCTGGTCAAGGAACTGACCGGTGGCAAGGACCCGAACAAGGGCGTCAACCCGGACGAGGTCGTCGCCGTCGGCGCCAGCCTGCAGGCCGGTGTGCTGAAGGGTGAGGTCAAGGACGTCCTGCTGCTCGACGTGACCCCGCTGAGCCTGGGCATCGAGACCAAGGGCGGCGTCTTCACCAAGATCATCGAGCGGAACACGACGATCCCGACCAAGGGTTCGGAGATCTTCACCACCGCCGAGGACAACCAGCCGTCGGTGATGATCCAGGTCTACCAGGGCGAGCGCGAGATGGCCCGCGACAACAAGTCGCTCGGCAACTTCGAGCTGACCGGCCTGCCGCCGGCGCCGCGCAACGTGCCGCAGATCGAGGTCACCTTCGACATCGACGCGAACGGCATCGTGCACGTCAATGCCAAGGACCTGGCCACCGGCAAGGAGCAGCGGATGACGGTGACCGGTGGCTCCGCGCTGCCGAAGACCGACATCGACCAGATGGTCCGCGACGCCGAGCAGTACGCCGAGGAGGACCGGCAGCGCCGCGAGGCGGTCGAGTCCCGTAACCAGTCCGAGGGCTTGGTCTACCAGACCGAGAAGTTCCTGCAGGAGAACGAGGACAAGATCCCCGACGACGTCAAGACCGAGGTCAAGGACGGCGTCGCGGAGCTGAAGAAGGCGCTCGAGGGCACCGACGACGCGGCCATCAAGGCGGCCTCGGAGAAGCTGTCCCAGTCCAGCCAGAAGATGGGTGCCGCGATGTACGCGAACGCCCAGGCGGCCGGCGGGTCCGACGAGAGCGCGTCCTCGGACGACAGCAACTCCAGCAGCAACGACGACGACGGTGTCGTCGACGCCGAGATCGTCGACGACGAGCGTCCGCAGGACAAGCAGAGTGGATCTTCTCAGGCTGAGGACGACAAGTGACCGATCGCGACCCAGGCAGCGAGTTCGGCGACGGTGACCCCGTCGTCCGGGACAAGCGCCGGATCGACCCGGAGACGGGCAACCTGCGGGAGCCGGCTGAGCAATCAGCCGCCCCCGCCGGTGGCGCGGCAGCAGGGATGCCCGGTACGCCGGGCGCCCAGCCGCCGCGTGATCCGTCCGACCTGATCGCCGGCCCGTCGGCCCAGGAAGCCCTGCTGACCGAGGCGCTTGCCGAGCGTACGGCCGACCTGCAGCGACTGCAGGCGGAGTACGTGAACTACAAGCGCCGGGTCGACCGGGACCGGGAGACGAACCGCGAGCTGGTCATCGGCTCGGTGCTGACCGAACTGCTGCAGACGCTGGACGACATCGGCCGGGCCCGCGAGGCGGGTGAACTCGAAGGCGCCTTCAAGGCCGTCGCCGAGTCGGTCGAGCGAGTCACCGAGAAGCTCGGCCTGACGAAGTACGGCGAGATCGGGGACGCCTTCGACCCGCGGATCCACGAGGCCCTGCTGCACAACTATTCCGACGAGGTCGACGGTCCGACCGCGACGCTGGTGATGCAACCGGGGTACCGCCTCGGCGAGCGGATCCTGCGCGCGGCCCGGGTCGCGGTCTCCGAACCGACCGAGCAGCTCCCGGCCGACCAGGCCGATGCTGACGAGGCCGGCAAGCCAACGGAGTAAGGCATTCTTAGCGAGGAGGTGGGGCGTCGATGAGTACGAAAGACTGGTTGGAGAAGGACTTCTACAAGGTTCTCGGCGTCTCCAAGACGGCTGAGCAGGACGAGATCAAGAAGTCCTACCGCAAGCTGGCGCGCAAGTACCACCCGGACTCCAACGCCGGGGACGCGTCGGCCGAGGCCAAGTTCAAGGAGGTCTCCGAGGCGTACGACGTCGTCGGGGACGCCAAGAAGCGCAAGGAGTACGACGAGGCCCGCCGGCTGTTCGGCAGTGGTGGCTTCCGGATGCCGGGTGGCGCCGGTCAGGGTGGCGGACAGGGATTCGGCTTCGACGTCGGCGACCTGTTCAACCGCTCCGGCCAGACCAACAGCGGCGGCGGTCTCGGCGACATCCTGGGCGGCATGTTCGGTGGTGGTGGCCGCACGACGACCACCACCTCGACGGCCCGCCCGAGGCGTGGCGCCGACATCGAGACCGAGGCGACGATCGAGTTCGCCGAGGCCGTCAACGGTGTCACCGTCGCGCTCCGGATGACCAGCGACGAGCCCTGCAAGACGTGCCGCGGCACCGGGGCGAAGTACGGGACCGTGCCGAAGGTCTGCCTGAAGTGCGAAGGCACGGGCATGCAGACCTCGGTCCAGGGTGGCGTGTTCGCGATGACCGAGCCGTGCACCGAGTGCAAGGGTCGTGGCCTGGTTGTCGACCAGCCCTGCGAGACCTGCCACGGCTCCGGCCGCGGCCAGTCGAGCAAGACCATGCAGGTCCGCATCCCCGCGGGCGTGCAGGACGGTCAGCGGATCCGGCTCAAGGGCAAGGGCGCCGCAGGCGAGCGTGGGGGACCCGCAGGGGATCTCTACGTGAGCGTGCACGTCAAGGCGCACCGGATCTTCGGCCGGCAGGGTGAGCACCTGACCCTGGCGGTGCCGGTGAGCTTCACCGAGGCCGCGCTGGGCGCCGAGATCAAGGTCCCGACGCTCGACGGCCTGCCGGTGACGGTCCGGATCCCGGCCGGTACTGCGAACGGCAGCAAGTTGCGCGTTCGCGGCAAGGGATCGGTCCGCCGGGACGGGTCGAAGGGCGACCTGTTGCTGACCATCGAGGTGCAGGTGCCGCACGAGTTGACCGACGAGCAGCGCGAGAAGCTGCAGGAGTTCAACACCGCTTCGGCCCAGCCTGATCTGCGCGCCGGGTTGTTCGGGAGTTCCTGATGGGCATCCCGTTCAGCCAGGTGCCGACCTGGGACGACCGCACCCCGATCTACGTGATCTCGGTGGCGGCCCAACTGGCCGGCATGCACCCGCAGACCTTGCGGCAGTACGACCGGCTCGGGCTCGTGACGCCGAGCCGGGCGAGTGGGCGCGGGCGGCGGTACTCGGCGTACGACGTGGCGAAGCTGCGGTACGTGCAGCACCTCTCCCAGGAGGAGGGGGTGAACCTGGCGGGGATCCGGCACATCCTCGAGCTCCAGTCGGAGGTCGAGGGCCTGCGCCACCGGGTGAACCAGCTCCTCGCCGAGGTCCAGCGTGGCGTCGGCGTCTCCCGCCAGCAGACCCAGCGCAGCCGGGTCTTCTCGGCGGGACCGGCCGGCGACGTGATCGCCATGGGCCGCCAGCAGACCACCACCCGCTGGATCCGCACCCAGCCCCTCGAGCTGGGCCAACGCTGATCCTCCCCGGGAGCCTCACCCGAGGCTCCCGGAGAGATCGGCCAAGACTTCCGGGCGCTTCAACCCCCGCGAGGCGCCCGGCTTCGGCCGGCGGCATCCACGGATGCTGCCGGCGCCCGGAGACACTGAACCCCCTCAGGTGTCTCCGGCCCCCGCCGGAGTCTGTCTCTCCCCCAGACGACTCCGGCCGTGCCGGGCGCGCCGTCCCCCCAGACGGCCCCCGGCCAGAGCCCCCGGACCCACCCCGGTCCGGGGGCTTCTGCCTTTTGGTGTTCATGGTCACCGCATACGCTGGCGAGGTGACGCTCACCTTGCAGACCGACCGGTTGCTGATCCGGGACTGGGAAGAAGACGATGCCGATGCCGCGCTGGAGATCTACGGCTCGGCCGATGTGGCTCAGTGGTTGTCGCCGGCGATCGACAAAGTCACCGATGCCGCGACCATGCGGGTCATCCTGCAGGCCTGGATCGAGGCCCAGCCGAACTTCGTCGTACCGGCCGGCCGCTGGGCGGTGACCCGGAAGGACGACGGCGAGGTGGTCGGCGGGCTGCTGATCCGGCTGCTGCCGCCGTACGAGGAGGACCTGGAGATCGGCTGGCAGTTGCGGCCGAGCGCCTGGGGCAACGGGTTCGCCAGCGAGGCCAGCCGGACGCTGATGAAGTACGCGTTCGACGAGGGCTCGATCGACGAGCTGTTCGCGGTCGCCCGGCCGAACAACAAGCGCGCCATCGCGACCGCGTCCCGGCTCGGGATGGAGTGGGTCGGCGAGACCGACAAGTACTACGACCTCAACCTGCAGGTGTACCGGATCCGCGCCTCGGAGTTCAAAGGCTGAGGCAGCGCGACGGTGACCAGGAACGCCAGACCCAGTACTGCGTAACTGGCGCCGAGGACCTGCTCGGGCCAAGACCAGTGGCGGCCTTCCGGGTCGAGGAACTGGTGCGGGCCGACGGCGAACACGATGGTTGCCGCCAGCATCCACCAGCGCCGGTGCACTACGAAGTACAGGGCAGCCGGGACGATCCACACCCAGTGGTGCGACCAGCTGACCGGTGACGCGAGCAGTCCCCAGGTGGCGATCGCCAGCAGCGCGAGGACGTCATCACCTGCCGCACGCGCCCGGCGAGCAGCCACCGCAGCCAGTACGCCGGTCGCCGCCACCAACCCGAGCCACAGCAGGGACCGGACCGGCCCGTCGCTCATCACGCGTTGCAGGATCGCCTGGAAATTCTGGTTGTAGGCGTACGTCGCCCCGCCGATCCGATCCGGGTCGAGCAGCACGCCGAACCAGTACTTCGCGGAGTCGGTCGGCGCGAGCGCGAATCCGAGCACGCCCAGGCCGAGGAACGTCGCCACCGCAACGGCTGCCTCGCGGTACTGCCGGCGTACCAGGAAATAGACCACGAACACGGCGGGCGTGAGCTTGATCGCCGCAGCGAGGCCGACCAGAACGCCGCGCGGCCAGCGGGTCTGAGGCAGCAGACAGTCCAGCGCAACGAGGGCCATCAGCATGAGGTTGATCTGTCCGAAGCCGATCGTCGACCGGATCGGTTCGAACGCGAAGGCCGCGACGGCTGCGGCCAGGCCGAGCGTGATGGCTTGCTTGTTCCAGCCGCGCAGCCGGTACGCGACCAGCAATGTCGTGATTGTCAGGGCCGCTGCGCTGCCGACGCACATGGCCAGGTCGGCCAGAGGCATCGGGAGCAGATGTAGCGGGACGAAGAGCACTGCGGCTAGTGGTGGATAGGTGAAGGGCAGGGCGATCCAGGGGACGTGTTGCCCGAACTCTTCCGAGTAGAGGCTGATGTTGTGGAGGTAGGCGAAGCCGCCGGTGCGGTAGACGTTCAGATCGACGTTGCCCGACCAGCTGAAGTAGAGCAGCGGGGTGAGGATGACTGCGAGGATCAGGATTTGGAGGCGGCGGTTCAACAGCGCCGTCATCCGAGCACCTTCGCGGCGGCTGGCCGGCTGGCCAGCGTGGTCAGACTTGTTGCCAGGAAGGCGATTGCGGCGATGGCGTAGGAGTTGCCGACCAGCGCTTGTGGGAAGGTGTGGTGGAACTCCTGATCGTGCGCCCACGGTGCGAGCCATGGCAGGCCGGCCAGGAAGACGGCTGTCCACGCGCCGGCGAACACCTTCATCGCCTTGCTTCGACCGGCCCACGACCACACCACGGCGACGGCGGGGAGTGCCCACACCCAGTGGTTCGACCAGGAGATCGGCGAGACGAGCAGTCCGGTGAGGCCGGTCGCCACCAAGGCATCCAGCGGTCGGCCTGCGGCGTACAGGCGGCGGGCGATCAGCAGGCCGGCGGTACCGAGGATCATTGCTCCGAGCAACCACAGCGGGGCGGTCATGGTCGAGCCGTGGGTGATCCGGGCGATCGCGCCGCGGATCGACTGGTTGCTGATGTAGTGCGCCGGCCCCGGGCGGCCCGGGTCGAAGATGTAGCGGGTCCAGAAGTCTACTGTCGGGCCGGGCATCACGAGGTAGCCGAGCAGCAGGGTGCCCGCGGTCGCGGCGGTAGCGACAGCGGCCTCGCGGAAGCGCTTCGTGACCAGCAGGAAGACGATGAAGATGCCCGGCGTCAGTTTGATGCCGGTGGCAACACCGATCAGCACACCCCGGAACCGCTTCGGGGTATGGCCGAGCAGATCGACGAGGAGCAGCGCCAGCAGGACCAGGTTGATCTGGCCCATGCCGAAGGTCGACCGTACAGGTTCGAGGGCCAGCCCCAGCGGCGCGACGATCAGCCCGGCGGTGAGAGCGCGGTCCCTGGACCACTGCGGGCGGACCGCGCGGACGGTGACGAAGGCGATCGTCATCAGGGAGATGGCCGACAGTACGGTCATCAGTACCCGGGCGAAGTGCTGGCCGATCGCCAGCGGGGCCATGATCATCGCCGCGAATGGCGGGTAGGTGAAGCCGAGGCCCATCCCCGGGTACTTGTGGTGGATCGTGTAGATGTCCTCGCCGTCGACGAAGCCCTTGGCCGCCGCGTAGTACACGCGCAGGTCGGACATCGACGACGACGGGGGCCAGATCGCCACACAGAGAGCGACGATCGCGACGGCCGCCAGGGCGAAGTACGGCAGCAGGTTCCGGGTCTTCACCGGCTCGAGAACGGGACTTGTGGTCATGTTTTCGAGCCTCGCCGCCGGACCCCTGCCCGCACATCGCCGTCAAGAGCCCTCCTTGCTCACCGCAACGGATGACCGATCGCAACAAGCCATCACTCCAAAGAGTGACGGCGCGGGCCCCTCCGTCGTCGCAGAATGGACGGGTGACAGGACCCTCCTTGCCCGCCGGCCTGCGCACCGGCGCGCGGCGGCTCAGAGCCTTCCTGGCGAGCACCCAGGCCGATATCGCGCTGGCCGTCATCGGGCTGGCGATCACGCAGGTGCAGTTGATCAAGGTGCACGGGGGCTGGCCGCATGGATCGCTCGCGGTCCAGCTGTTCCTGGCGGTCGCTCCCGCGTTGATCGCCGTCCGCCGAGTGGATCCGGTGCTCGCGTCGGTGGGGCTGCTGATCGGTACCTTCTGCTCGGTCGTGGTCGGGGACATCGACTTCGTACTCCTGGCCGGGACGGCGCTCGCCCTGTGGTCGTTGGCCTCGCGCTGCCGACTCGTCACGGCGCTGGTGGCCGGCGCGGTGATCACCGCGTTGCCCATCGCAGCCAAGGTCAGCTGGGGATTCGTCGCGGACAGGCTCTTTCCAGCCATCTATGACGGCGCGGTCGACTACTCGAACACTGCCGTCGACTTCTCTCCGGGGAGCTACAGCCGGATCCTGGCGCTGCAGTGGCCGACCTGGCTCTCGATCGCGCTCTTCGCAGTCTGCGTGCTGGGTCTGGTCTACCGGCTCGCACGCAGGCGCACGGTGGTCGAGCGAGGCATCCGGGGGCGCTTCGAGGATCTTCGCGCCTTCGTACCGACCACGGTCGCGCTCGATGCGGTGCTGGCGATGGCGGCCACCTCTTTGATCTTGCTGGACCTCGGACGGGACCTCGCCAAGGGCCTGTGGTGGACCGCGCCCGGCTGGATGACCTATGCCATCGCCTTCTCGGCTCTGACGTTGGTACTACGGCGCAAGTGGCCGGTCGTTCCCGTGGTGGTGCTCGCGATCGGCGCCTTGCTGGCGTACTGGCAGACCTCGTTCAGTTGGAGTCTGGTCGGCGCGCTGGCGATCGCCCTGTACTCATTGGCCTCCAACCGGCAGATCAGGGTTTCCTTGCCAGTGGCAACGGTCGTGCTGGGTGCGCTGCCGGTCATCGCCGAGCTGATCCGGTACTCGCAGATGAAGCTCATCTTCCCGGAGCTGAAGGGGTATCTGGACTGGGACGGCTTCACCGGCCGGCTGCGCAACTTCCCGTACGAGATCATGGTCGATCACCAGTGGCCGGTCCTGCTGTCGGCCGCGTTGGCGTTGGCGGTGGCTGCCGGAGTACTGGCTCGGCTCTATCGGCGGAACCGGGTTGCCGCGGCGCGTGAAGCGGAGCTGGAGCGGCGTAGCGAGGAGCAGGACGCGGCGCAGGTCGTGCTCACCGAGCGCTCGAACATCGCGCGCGACCTGCACGATGTGGTTGCGCACGCGGTCAATCTGATGGTGATCCAGGCGGAGACCGGGCCGGATCTGTTGCAGCGTGGGGATCGGGACGTGCTGGAGGGATTCCAGCGAATCGGCGACACCGGGCGACGGGCGCTCGGCGAGTTGGACCGGTTGCTGTCGGCGTTGCGGGATGCTGACGGGGTGCCGGATCCACAGTTGGCGCCGCAGCCGGGGCTGGCGGAGCTCAGACAATTGGTGCGGGACGTGTCGCACGACCGGCTCTCGGTCGAGTTGGAGTTGGACGGCGATCCCGGCGTACCGCCTGCAGGTCACCAGCTCACGGCGTACCGGCTGGTGCAGGAGGCGTTGACCAATGTGGCGAAGCACGCGGAGGCGACGAGAGTCGTGGTGGCCGTGAAGGTCAGCGCCGAGGGGATCGCTGTGACGGTGACGGACGACGGGCACGGGTTCGATCTCGTGGCGGCGCGCAGGGGCAGTCGGCATGGGCTCGCTGGGATGCGCGAGCGAGTGCGGATCCATCGCGGCACTCTCGACATTCAGACGGCGCCGGGTGCGGGGACGGTCGTACAGGCGTGGATCCCGGTCGGCGTTGCCGCGAAGGTGGGCCAGTGAGCGACGGGGCGGCGCCGATCGTGGCTGGTGAGTCGCCGGCGATCAAGGTGATGGTCGTGGACGACCAGGATCTGGTGCGGGACGGGATCGCGATGATCCTGGACGGTCAGCCGGATATCGAGGTGGTCGCGCAGGCAGTCGACGGCGCGGACGCGATCCGGAAGGCGGCGGCGGTGCTCGACCTCGGGGTCGTGCTGATGGACGTACGCATGCCGGTGATGGACGGGATCGAGGCGACCAGGCGACTGGCTGCGCAGGTGAACGCGCCGCGGGTGCTGATCCTGACGACGTTCGACCTCGACGAGTACGTGTACGACGCGCTGCGCGCCGGTGCCAGCGGCTTTCTGCTCAAGCGGTCCTCGCGGGACGAGTTGATCAACGCGGTCCGGGTGATC
This sequence comes from Kribbella sp. NBC_00382, assembly GCF_036067295.1. Classification (NCBI taxonomy): domain Bacteria; kingdom Bacillati; phylum Actinomycetota; class Actinomycetes; order Propionibacteriales; family Kribbellaceae; genus Kribbella; species Kribbella sp. NBC_00382. The sequence goes on along the minus strand of NZ_CP107954.1, from coordinate 1,895,218 downwards.
GCGGCCGGCGACGCGTTGCTCGCGCCACCGGTGACCAGGCGGCTGATCGACCGGTTCGCCGACAACAGCCTCGATCCATCGGTCGCGGCGCAACTCGACGTACTGACCGCCCGCGAGCGCGAGGTCCTCATCTTGGTTGCCAAGGGCAACTCGAACGCCGAGATCGCGGCCGGGCTGCACCTGACCGAACACACGGTCAAGACGCACGTCAGCCGGATGCTCGCGAAGACCGGCCTGCGCGACCGGGTCCAGGCGGTGATCCTGGCCTACGACGCGGGCCTGGTGACCGCGGGCCAGCGGTGAATGTCAAGCGTTGACGGGTGGGTCGGAAACCCGGAAAGATAACTGCGACGCCGCTGCAGCCAGCACCCCGTGAAGAACGAGGATCGCATGCGAAAGCTAGCCGCAGTACCTGCACTTGCCCTGTCCGCCGCCCTCCTGACAGCACCGGCAACCGCGCACGCCGCCACCAACACCTACTTCGTCGACTCCTCTGCCGGCAGCGATTCCGCCGCCGGTACCAGTACTACGACAGCCTGGCGCAGCCTGGCCAAGGTCAACGGCTTCGCCTTCCAGCCCGGCGACACGATCAGCTTCAAGCGCGGCGGATCGTGGACCGGCACCCTCACCTTGTCGAGCTCGGGGACCGCCGCGGCCCCGATCGTCGTCGGGGCCTACGGCAGCGGGAACCTGCCCGTCGTCGGCGGGCCGGTCACCGACTGCGTGAAGATCACCGGCTCGTACTGGTCCATCGGCGACCTGCGCGCGAGCAACTGCGAGTGGGCCGGCTTCGAGCTGTTCGGCGACCACATCGTGATGGACACCGTCCAGGCCGACGGCAACGCCGCCGGGGTCTCGATCGTCGACGGCTCGGACGGCAACACGATCAAGTGGAGCACGATCAAGGACAACACCAAGATGAGCGTGCTGACGCCGAAGAATGTGGACCCCGACGACGACGCCGGGGCGTTCGGTTTCCTGGTGCACGGCAACGACAACGTGATCAGCCGGAACGTGATCACCGGGCAGTACGCGTTCAGCTACGACTACGGTTTCGACGGGGCCGCGGTCGAGATCTTCAACGGCAACCGGAACCGGATCGAGTACAACACGACCGCCGACAACGAGACGTTCACGGAGCTCGGCCGGAACGGTACCGGCAAGACCGCGGACGGCAACGTGTTCGGCTACAACAGCGTCACCTCCACCAAGGCGCAGGGTGGCTTCCTGGTCACCCGTGGAGCGGGTAGCGAGATCGGCCCGGTGCGCGGCACGGTGGCGGTGAACAACTCCGTCTATCTGCCCAACGGCGATGGCTTCAGCTGTGACGAGGGCTGTGGCGCGGGCATCCTCAAGCTGCACAGCAACCTCATCAAGGTCGGCAAGAAGGTGGGCTACGAGGACGCCTTCGACACTGGCAACCCGGCCGACAGCGCGGACGAGGACCGCGGTGTGTACTCCGGGAGCCAGTACCAGTTCACGCTCGGCCCGCACTCGGTGAAGGCTGATCCGCTCTTCACCAGCGCCACTAACCTGCGCCCGAAGGCCGGCAGTCCGGCTCTCGGGAGAGGTGAGAATTCCGGCTTCGCGTACGACCTCGCGGGCAAGTCGCTGGCCGGCGTGGTCAGCTGGGACGCAGGCGCTTACCAGTCCTGAATCTCTGGGGTGGGCGCCGTGGTCGCGCGCACCCCTTTTCGCGCGCCCAGGCTCGGGTTGTCCCTGAGTTATCCCCAGGTTTTGGCAGAGTTGAGTGGAATGGACTCAAGTTTGGATAGGTTGTCTCTGGTAGGACCTGTAACTGAGCTTGAAAGGCTGGAACCAGATGGATGTTCAGCGGTTGACGACGCTGGCCCGGGAAACCCTGTCGGTCGCGATCCGTCAGACGTCTGCGGCCGGCAACCCGACCGTGGAACCGATTCACCTGCTGTCGGCGCTGCTCGCGCAGCCGGAGGGGACCACTGTCGGTCTCCTCGAGGCTGCGGGCGGTGACCTCGACGCAGTACGCCGCCGCACGGCGGAGGCGATGGGCCGCTTGCCCAAGGCGAGCGGAGGCAGCGTGCAAGCGCCGAGCCTGTCGCCGAAGACGAGCGACGTGCTCAACCAGGCTGAGCAGCGGGCGCTGGGGCTGGGGGACGAGTTCGTCTCCACCGAGCACCTGCTGATCTCGCTCGCCACCGTCGAGGGGGTCGCGCAGACCGCGCTGGGCGTGACGGCCGACGCGCTGCTGCAGGCGTTCGACTCGATGCGCGGCAATCGGCGGATCACCTCGCCGGAGGCTGAGGGCACCACGAAGACGCTGGAGAAGTACGGCGTCGACCTGACCGAGCGGGCCCGGGACGGCAAGCTCGACCCTGTGATCGGGCGCGACTCGGAGATCCGGCGCGTGGTTCAGGTGCTGTCCCGGCGTACGAAGAACAACCCGGTACTGATCGGTGAGCCCGGCGTCGGCAAGACGGCCGTGGTCGAGGGACTGGCTCAGCGGATCGTCGCGGGTGACGTACCCGAGTCGCTGCGCGGGCGGCGGTTGATCAGCCTGGATCTTGGGGCGATGGTCGCCGGAGCGAAGTACCGGGGTGAGTTCGAGGAGCGGCTGAAGGCCGTGCTGACCGAGATCAAGGAATCGGACGGCCAGGTCATCACGTTCATCGACGAGCTGCACACGGTCGTCGGCGCGGGCGCGTCCGGCGAGGGTGCGATGGACGCCGGCAACATGCTGAAGCCGATGCTGGCGCGCGGCGAGCTGCGGATGATCGGCGCGACCACGCTGGACGAGTACCGGACCCGGATCGAGAAGGACCCGGCGCTGGAGCGACGGTTCCAGCAGGTGTTCGTCGGTGAGCCGTCGGTCGAGGACTCGATCGCGATCCTGCGCGGGCTGAAGGAGCGGTACGAGGCGCACCACAAGGTCGCCATCTCCGACTCCGCGCTGGTGGCGGCCGCGACGCTGTCCAACCGGTACATCACCGGCCGGCAGCTGCCCGACAAGGCGATCGACCTGGTCGACGAGGCGGCCTCCCGGCTGCGGATGGAGATCGACTCGTCGCCGGTCGAGATCGACTCGCTCCGGCGTACCGTCGACCGGCTGAAGATGGAGGAGCTCGCGCTGTCGCGTGAGGAGGACGCCTCGTCGCAGGACCGGCTGGCCCGGCTGCGCGCCGACCTCGCGGACCGCGAGGAGGAGCTGCGCGCGCTCGAGGCCCGCTGGGAGAAGGAGAAGTCCGGCCTGAACCGGGTCGGCGAGATCAAGGAACGGATCGACGAGCTGCGCGGCCAGGCCGAGCGGGCCCAGCGCGACGGCGACTTCGAGACCGCCTCCCGGATCCTGTACGGCGAGCTTCCGCAGCTGGCGAAGGAGCTGGAAGAGGCTTCGGAGCAACCCGTCGTCGACGGACCGGACGCGATGGTCAACGAGGAGGTCGGGCCGACCGAGATCGCCGAGGTGATCGCGATGTGGACCGGCATCCCGACCGGCCGGCTGCTCGAGGGCGAGACCGGCAAGCTGCTCCGGATGGAGGACGAGCTGGGTCGCCGGCTGATCGGTCAGCGTGAGGCGGTCAAGGCCGTCAGCGATGCCGTTCGGCGTGCCCGGGCCGGGATCTCCGACCCGGATCGGCCGACGGGGTCGTTCCTGTTCCTGGGTCCGACGGGTGTGGGTAAGACGGAGCTGGCGAAGGCGCTGGCGGACTTCCTCTTCGACGACGAGCGCGCGATGGTGCGGATCGACATGTCGGAGTACGGGGAGAAGCACAGCGTGTCGCGGCTGGTCGGTGCGCCTCCGGGCTACGTCGGCTACGAGGAAGGCGGCCAGCTGACCGAGGCGGTGCGGCGTCGTCCGTACTCCGTGATCCTGCTCGACGAGGTGGAGAAGGCGCATCCCGAGGTCTTCGACATCCTGCTGCAGGTGCTCGACGACGGGCGGCTCACCGATGGCCAGGGCCGGACGGTCGACTTCCGCAACGTCATCCTGGTGCTGACCAGCAACCTGGGTTCGGCGTACCTGGCGGACATGTCGGTCGAGGACTCGGTCAAGCGCGACCAGGTGATGAACGTGGTCCGGCAGGCGTTCAAGCCGGAGTTCATCAACCGGCTCGACGAGATCGTCCTGTTCGACGCGCTCGGCTCGGAGGAACTGACCAAGATCGTCGGCCTCCAGATCGTCGCCCTGCAGAAGCGCCTGGTGGATCGGCGGATCACGCTCGACGTCGGCGAGGACGCGATGGAGTGGCTGGCCATGACCGGCTACGACCCGGTCTACGGCGCCCGCCCGCTGCGACGCCTGGTCCAGTCGGCCATCGGTGACGAGTTGGCCCGCGGTCTGCTCTCCGGCACCATCCGGGACGGCGACACGGTCCACGTCCGCCTCAGCGAGGCGAAGGACACGCTGGAGGTCACCTCCGCCTGACGCTGGCATCCACTATGCGGCCCCGGATCCCCCGATCCGGGGCGCATGGCGTTTCGTGTCGCCGGGGGTCCCAGCCGCCGTTCGCTAGCAGGTTTTGGTGCCGCTGGCGTGATGCTTGACGCCAGCGGCTCAAGAACCTGCCAGTGGGCCGGGCAACCCCGCATCCACCTGCGCTTTGCATGGGTCTGGGAGGATCGGGGGAGGGGTACCTGGTGGAAGGAACTGTGTAGGAGATGAGCGACCAGTACGGCAGGCCTGGGTCTGCCGACGATCAGCCGGGGCCGTATCAGGGCGCCTTCGGCTCGGCCGGGCAGCAACCGCCACCACAGCAGACGCCGTACGGCGGACAACCCGGCCCGTACGGCGGTTCCTTCGGCCAGAACCCGTACTCCTCGGTGCCCGGCCCGGGCGTCGTACCCCCGAAGCAGGTGAAGATCGCCGCCGCGATCTCCCTAGCCCTAGGCGTACTCTGCGTCCTCCTCGGCCTCTTCATGCTCACCTCGGCGGGCTCGGAGATCGCGAAAACCCTTACCGGCGACCCATCCGCCAAAGGCGTAGTCGTAGCCGCCGTCCTAATCAGCAGCGCCTTCTACCTGCTACCGGCGTTCTTCCTCCGCCAACGCCGCCGCTGGGCCCGCACCCTACTGCTCGTGGTCGCCGTCCTAGGCATAGCCGGCGGCATCACCGCCCTACCAGCCTCAATCCTCGGCGTAGCCCTCCACGCCACCCTCCTTTACCTAATGCTCCAAGAACCCACCAAACGCTGGTTCAACGGCCCCCGCTGATGGAGATCTGGATCAACCCGTCCTGCTCCAAATGCCAAGCAGCCACCACCGCATTGGACGAAGCCGGTGTCGCCTATACAGTCCGCCGCTACCTGGACGACCCACCCACCGCAGCCGAACTGGAAGCGGTCCTGACCCGCCTGAACTTGGCCCCCTGGCACATAACCCGCCTAAGCGAACCAGCCGCCAAAGCCGTCGCCCACCTCCCCATGGACGACTTCCACCGCGCCGACTGGATCGAGGCCCTGATCACCAACCCCATCCTCATCCAACGCCCCATCCTCACCACCGACGACGGCACCACAGCCATCGCCCGAGACCCAGAAACCCTCGCCCGCCTACTAGGCGAATAGAACGCGAAAGCTGGGCCCCACCGTCCGGAGGGAATCCCAGCTTCACTTCTCCACAAGGAGCCCTAGGGAGCTATCAAAAGTCTTACACACAAGGCGATTCGGCTTCCACTCGCGATTCTGATCTGCCCCGAGGCTGCCCCGGTCTGCCCACCGAGTGGCTCCCCGCACTTCGGGCTCTGGCGCTGCATCATCCCGAGATGCTCAGCAAACAGTCGCCTGCTTCCGCCCTCTCCGCCTGGATCGACGAGTCGATCATCGTCGGAGATGACTACCAGCCGGGGGCTTACGCGCTTGCGTCTGTCATTGCGGATTCGTCAGCGACCGAAGGGCTACGCGATGCGTTGCGGGGCTTGAGGGAGCGCAAAGTCGTCCGGCTGCACTGGGTTGCGGAGTCGGAGAAGCGGCGTGATCAGATCGCTCATGCGATCGCCGGGTTGGACATCGCCGCGATCGTCGCGTTGGGGATGCCGGTCCATCGGACGAAGCAGGAGCGCGCTAGGCGCTGCTGCCTCGAGTGTCTCCTCTACGAGCTGGATGGGTTCGGCGTCACCCAGGCGTGGTTCGAGTCGCGCCAGGCGGTACCGGACAGCCGTGATCGGCGGCTGGTGGACAGCGCCAGACGCAAGGGACTGCTCTCCTACAACCTGGCGATTGACTTCGCCAGACCTGTTCAGGAGCCGATGCTCTGGCTGCCGGATGTGGTGGCGGGTGCTGTGACGGCCGCGCAGCTGGGTGAGCCTAGATGGCTGCTCACGTTGTCCGAATCGGTTGACATCAGACACGTGGAGGTGCGCTAGAAAGCGCGAAAGCTGGGCCCCTTCATCCGGAGGGAATCCCAGCTTCACTTCTCACCAAGGAGCCCGTGGCGAGCTGATGCAAGTCTTACACGGCGGCGGGTGGGCTGTCACGTCCGTTGGTGGGGCAGGTTGGGGCAGATTGCGTCAGAGTTTGGTTAGGCGGGATAGGGCTTCTTGTAGGACCTCTGGCTTCTTGCAGAAGGCCCAGCGGACCAGGGGGCGGCCGGCTTCGGTGTTGTCGTAGAAGACTTGGGTGGGGATGGCTACTACGCCGGCGCGTTCGGGGAGCATGCGGCAGAAGTCGATGCCGTCGGTGTGGCCTAAGGGGCGGATGTCGGTGGTGACGAAGTAGGTGCCTTGGGGGCGGTGGACGCCGAAGCCCAAGGATTGCAGGCCGTCGCAGAGGAGGTCGCGTTTGGCTTGCATGGTGGAGCGCAGGGTGTCGAAGTACTCGTTGCCTAGGGCAAGTGCTCCGGCGACGGCCGGCTGGAACGGGGCGCCGGAGACGTAGGTGAGGAACTGCTTGGCGGTGTTGACCGCGGTCACCACCGAGGGGCTACCGGTGACCCAGCCGATCTTCCAGCCGGTGACCGAGAAGGTCTTGCCCGCGCTGCCGATCGAGACGGTGCGCTCGGCCATTCCCTCGTACGCCGTGAGCGGCCGGTGCTGCAAGCCGTCGAAGATCAAATGCTCGTAGACCTCATCCGTGATGACAACCAGATCGTGCTCGACCGCGATCGACGCGATGCCGCGCAGCTCGGTGTCGTCGAGGACTGTGCCGGTCGGGTTGTGCGGCGAATTGATCAGCAGCACCTTGGTGCGCGGCGTGACGGCGGCGCGAAGCTCGTCGAGATCGAGCCGGAAGTCGGGCGCCCGCAAGGTGACCGGTACGCGACGTCCGCCGGCCATTGCAATACAGGCGGCGTACGAGTCGTAGTACGGCTCGAGTGCGATCACCTCGTCACCCGGTTCGACGTACGCGAGCAGCGCCGCCGCGATCGCCTCGGTCGCGCCGGTGGTGACGAGCACCTCGGTATCCGGGTCGTACGACAACCCATAGAACCGCTGCTGGTGATCCACAATCGCCTGCCGCAACGCGGGGATGCCGCGCCCGGGCGGGTACTGGTTCGCCCCACCCCGGATCGCCGCGATCGCATCCTCGAGCAACGAGTCCGGCCCATCAGTGTCCGGAAACCCTTGCCCCAGGTTGACCGACCCAGTCCGCACCGCCAACGCCGACATCTCCGCAAAGATCGTCGTCCCCAGCCCCTGCAACCGCACAGCCTGTTCGCGCATACCCCGACCCTAACCCGACCCGCCGCGGCCTACGCCTCGTCGATTGGTACTTCGGTGTTGACCATTCGGGTTAGCCAGGCGCGGGCGGCGGCTCGGTCGGTGGGGGTGAAGTCGGCTTCTAGGTCTGCTTCGACGGCTCGTACTGCGGGGCTCGCTTTGGCGAGGCGGGCGAGGCCGGAGTCGGTGAGGTAGATCTGTTGGGAGCGGCGGTCGGTGGGGTTGGCGCGGCGTTCCAGGAGGCCGGCTCGTTCCATGCCGGTGATGAGTTCGTTCGCTGACTGGCGGGCCGTACCGACCTTGCGGCCCACGTCGGCGATCGTCTGGCCGGGGGCTTCGCGCAGGACCAGCAGGGTGCCGTACTGCTGGACGGACAGGTCGTGCTCGGCCAGCGCGGCGGCGACTGCCGAGCGCATGCTCAGCCAGGCGTGGCGCACCAGGAAGGTGACGCACATGCCTTCATCCACGGAATCCATGCCGCCATTCTGCCGCGCAGGCCACAGCAGCCAAGAGTTCACCCAAAGAGATTGACAGGAACCTGTCGATCACGCAAACTCGATCACTGTCAGGACCCTGTCAATCATAGGAGCCTTCCGTGCATCCTGTCGATCCCCGCCGGCAACGCCGGATCCTCTCGATTCTTGTCGTCTCCGCGATCCTGATCTGGATCGACTCCACCGTGCTCGGTATCGCGCTGGAGCGGCTCGCCGATCCGGTCGACGGCCTCGGCGCCACCCCTGGGCAGCTCCAGTGGGCGCTCGGGATCTACTCGCTCTTCTTCGCCACCGCCCTGTTCGCGGCCGGCGCGCTCGGCGACCGGTTCGGCCATCGGACCGTGCTGATGGCCGGGATGGGCGTCTTCGGCGCCTCGTCGGCCTGGGCGGCGTGGGCCGACGGGCCCGTCTCGCTGATCCTCGCCCGGGCGCTGATGGGCATCGGCGGTGCGATGATCATGCCGACCTCGATGGCCATCATCGGCTGGGTGTTCCCGCCCGAACGCCGGGCCGGCGCGATCGCCGCGTGGTCCGCGTCGGCCGGCCTCGGGGTCGCGGTCGGGCCGGTGCTCGGCGGTGTGCTGATCGATCATTTCTGGTGGGGTTCGGTCTTCCTGATCAACCTGCCGATCGTCGCCGCCGGCCTGATCGGCGCCGCGCTCGTCGTACCGAATCCGCGCAGCCCGCAACGGCGGCGGTTCGACCCGCTCGGCCTGGGGTTGTCGACGTTCGGGTTGCTCGGGGTGACGTACGGGCTGATCGAAGGCGGCCAGAGCGGCGGCTGGGGGCGGTGGCAGGTCTGGGGCAGCATCGCGGCCGGAGTACTGCTGATCACGGCCTTCCTGTACTCCGAACTGAAGGAGGCGCACCCGAGCTTCGATCCCCGGCTGTTCCGCAATCGCCGTTTCGCCGCCGGGAACATCGGGATGGCCGCGCTCTTCCTCACGATCACCGGGCAGAGCTTCTATCTCACCTTCTACCTGCAAGGCGCTCGCGGGCTCTCGGCCCTGCACGCCGGACTGCTGTCCTTGCCTGGGGCAACCGGTGTGGTCATCGGATCCGCTCTCGGTGCGCGGCTGGCCCGCCGGTTCAGTGTCGCGGCGGTCTCCGGTACTGCGCTCGCCGCGTTCGCCGGATGCCATGCGCTCAACCTCACCTTCTCCGTCGACACGTCGCTGGTCTGGTACTGCGTCGTCGGCGGCGTCGCGGGGATCGCGATCGGTACGGCGGTCGCGCCGACGAGTGCTGCCATCTTGTCGACGCTCCCGATGGAGCGGATCGGTGCGGGATCGGCCGTCAACAACGCGATCCGGCAGGTGGGTAGCGTGCTCGGCATCGCGGTACTCGGCACGATCGTGTCGAACGTCTACCAGCATTCGATCGCGTCGTCGCTCGCCGGACTGCCGGACGGCGCCCGTGAAGTCGCAGAAGGTTCGGCCGAGGCAACCCGGCGTACGGCGGCTGTGCTCGGCCGGCCCGAGCTGGTCGGCCAGGCGAACGACGCCTTCATCCACTCGATGCACATCGCGGCGATCACCGCTGCCGGCTTCGCGCTCATCGGGGCGATCGCGGTGATCCTGGCTTTCCGTGCAAAGACAACGCCGGCTCAGGCGCCTGAGGCGCCTGAGCCGGCGGAGGTTCCAACTGTGGTGGGTTAGTTCCATGGGCTTGGGGGAGCCGGGGGAACTACTGGGGGGCGGTCTTCGCAGTGGCCGGGGGATCCGGCGTCGGTGGTCCAGTTGCCGTCGTTGCCGGTGCCCAGGCGGACGTCGAATTCCGGCGTGCCGGTGAAGTGAAAGGTGCCGCAGTTGTTGACGAACGGGGCGCCGACGTTGCGGGCGTCGACGTTCTCGAAGGTGGCCCAGCCGCCGACCCGGGCGTTGACCACGTTGGTGCCGGTACCGTCCACCTTGATGTTGCGGAAGGCAACGTTCGTCAAGGCGTAGTCGTCCTTGACCGGCCAGTCGACGACGAACATGAAGGCGTTGTACGTCGAGTCCAGGAACGAACTGTCCGTCACCTCGATCTTGCCCGACATGTTCGACTGCAGCGCGTAGAGCCAGATCGCGCCCAGGCCGAGATCCCAGTTGAGGTCCCGCGGCCCACCGCGCACCGTCGTGTTGCGGGCGAACGACAGCGTCCCCTCGAACGGCGTCGACCCGAACCGCGACCCGGCATGCAACGTGCTGCCCTCGCGGATCGGATCGGCGACGAGGTTGTCCGTCACCGCGTTGTCGCGACCGCCGTAGATGGCGATGTTGTTGGCCAGTACCGGCGTCTGCACAGTGTTGTGGTCGTACACGTTGTCGTGGTTGGCCAGCCCGGCCGCGTTCGCCTCCGACCACATCGCCAGCCCGTCGTCACCGCTGTTCCGGACGAAGTTGTTGGTCGCCCGCACGTTCGAGACCCCCAGATGCAGGTTCATCCCGTCCGCGACCGCATCGGTGACGATGTTGTTCTTAATTAACAGCCCGCTCATCGGCCCGTCGAGCCAGATGCCCACCTTGGTGTGGTGCAGGTACAGGTTCTGGATCGTCGACCCGCCGCCGATCGCACCGCCGACGCCGTTGACCTGATCGGTGTCGATCCGCTCCCGCACATCACTCTCGATCGCGAAGTCGGACAGATGCACCTTCGTACTGCCACCAGCATCGGCGTACTTTCCATAGAAGCCAGGCGCGCTGTGCACCGACTTGTCCGGCGCGGGCTCCGCGAGCGGCAGCACCTTGCCCTTGATGATCGTCCACCAGTTGCCGGCGCCCTGGACGGTGACCTTGTCCACGACGATGTGCCGGTTGACCTGGTACGTGCCCGGCGGGATGAAGACCGTCCAGCCGAGCTTCTTCGCCACCGCGATCGTCGCGTCGATCGCCGGCGCCGCATCGCGCTGGCCGGTGGGATCGGCCCCGAAAAGCCTTACTGACAAGGATCGCGCGGGCTGCCGCAGCGGTGAAGCGACCAGCTCGAAGTCGGCGACGTCCAGTACGGTCCAAGCGGCGGCCGCACCGGCGGGGACCTGGAAGCGGACCTTGTCGCCGGCCTTGTACGTTTTGCCGAGCAACAGCCGCTGCTCGTCGTAGAAGTGGTTCGGCCGGAACGGCTTGGCGACCGGGTCCGGCTCCGGCTTCCACCAGCCGGGGATCGGGTCGACGTTCGGGTCGTTGGAGAACGGATACATGCCGTACAACCACGCGTACTCCGACGTCAGCGTCATGGTCTTGGTCCGCTTGCCGTTCACCAGCACGTCAAGCGGCGATCGCAGCCCACCACCGGACGCGGAGTCCGGGATGCTGTACCGAAGAGTCAGCGCATTGGCCGGCTTCGACAGCGTGAACTCCACGTACTGACCGGCCTGGTTCAGCCGTACTGCGGTACGCCCCGACGCCTCAGCCGGCAAGGTGTAGGCCTCGCGGCCGGGGCCGATCTTCTCGCCGGTGGTGGCGGCGTTCTCCGCCTCCTGCTCGATGAACGGAACGGTGGCGCCCCGGCCCTGGACGAGCGCGGGATCAAGCCCCGCGCGGGTCACCACGGGAGCGGGTTGCGGTGGGTGATGGCTGGCGGTGGCGGCCGCGGACAGACCTGGTACTGCGAGCAGCGCGCCGACGACGGTACCGATCACGACCGGTCGGCGGCGGAAGAGAAGCTGGGACACGGGCGACATCCCCCTCGAACTCACGGCCGCCCCACAGGCGGTGCCGTACTGAGCCCGGACACTACGCATGCCGACGTTTCTCTGCAAGATCTCGACAGATGGAAGAAAGTTCCGCACAAGACCGGCCCCTCGGTAGAGTGCGGAGCGATGTCTGAAGAGTCTCCGTGAACACCCAAGCGCTGTCCCTGGTACTGGTCGCAGCCCTCCTGCACGCGGCGTGGAACTTCGCCGCCAAGCGGGTCCGCCACGGCGGGGCGACCTTCGTCTGGGCCTACTACACAACCGCCGCGGTCTTCCTGCTTCCGGCGCTGGTCATCACGCTGCTCGTCACGGATGCACGCCCGCACTGGAACTGGTTGCTGGCCGCTGCCGTCACCGCAGTACTGCATGTGAGCTACGGGATCGTCCTGCAACGCGGGTACGACGTAGGCGACCTCTCCGTCGTTTACCCGGTCGCCCGGGGGACCGGGCCGTTGCTGTCGGTGCTGTTCGCGGTACTGCTGCTCCATGAGCGCCCCGGCCCGATCGGCCTGGCAGGTGCCGCGCTGATCGTCACCGGAGTACTCACCATCAGCAGTGGCGGCCCGAGGCGGGCCAAGGCGCCTGCTGTGCGAGCAGGAGTCACGTACGGCGTAGCGACCGGCGCGCTGATCGCTGCGTACACGTTGTGGGACGCGTACTCCGTGACGACGCTCGCCGTGCCACCGGTCATCTACTTCGCCGGTGGCTCTCTCCTGCAGAGCGCCATGCTCGCCCCGAAGGTGCTCCGCGGCAAGGACCAGCTTCGCCTGCTGTGGAAGGAAAATCGGCGCGAGGTGCTGATCGTCGGCTCGCTCTCGCCGGTCGCCTATCTGCTGGTCCTGTTCGCGATGCGGCTGGCCCCCGTGAGCCTGGTGGCTCCGGCGCGCGAGGTCAGCATCGTTCTCAGCGGGCTGGCCGCGTGGCTGGTGCTCGGGGAGACCGGCGCGCAACGACGGCTGGTCGGCAGTGCCGTAGTACTGGCCGGAATCGTCGCCATCGCTCTCGCCTGAGCCGGCTACTTGCAGGTCAGCTTGTAGGTGTGGTCGCCCTCGGTGTCGTCGTTGGAGCTGTCGATCACGAGGTTCTGGGTCAGTCCGGTGCGGTTGGATTCAGCGGAGAGGTCGACTGTCGTCTCGATGATCGTGTCGCCCTTGGGGAGCTTCAGCTCGACCACTGGGTTCCCAGCTCCCGCTGACAGATCAGGGTCCGACTCCCAGTGGTACTTGATGGTGGTCGCCTTCTCGGCGGTGACCTTGGCCTGGATCTTGACCGGTTCGTCGCAGGAGACGGTCTCCGTCGTGGGCTCGACGAAGCTGACCTCGCTGATCTTGCCGTCGTCGCCGCGGAGGACGTTGATTGCGGCGATCAGTGCGATGACGGCCACGGCGGCGATGGCCAGGATCGGGACGTACCGCGGCCTTCGCCGGAGCGGGGGCTGGTCAACGAGCTCAGGTTGCTCAAGCAGAGTTTGTTGTTGCGGTGGAATCGGTGTCGGCTGCCGGACCGGTATCGGGGCGGTGATCGAGCGGAGCGCGAACGGCTGGGCGGAGGCGAGGACAAAGCCGGACTCGTCGGCCAGGAAGCGTTGGTACGTCTGCAATGCCTCGGCGTGGACTATGGCGAGGTCGGTGTCGTCGAGGCCCACGATGTCGACGCCACGACAGACGACGCCGTACAGGAGTTCCAAGGGGCGGCCGAACTCATCGGTTACCGGGCCGACAGCCGGCGTTCCGGCCAGGTCGGCCAGGGTGAGTCGGTGAGTGACGTAGGCAATCGTGAGGTTGCCGGCGGCGAGGCCGTCGATGCGGGAGATCCTTGGCGCCGAGCCAGGCTGGTCGCTGCTCGACAGTTGCCCCAGTACGCCGTACTCATTGCTCTGGACCAGGAAATCCGGCATCAGCAAGGACTGGTACCCCTTGCGCCGGCCGCGCGCGACGAGGAAGGCCCATCCTGGCTGCTCGGTCACTCGCCCTGCCTTCCGCTCAGCCGGGATGCCGGTAGTCGTTGTTCCAGTCGATCGAGTTCCGTCGCGAACTCGTCCAGGACTCCTGTCCGGGCGGCCTCGATGGACTGGGCCTGCGCCCGGTACTGCTGCCTGGTGCGACCGGTGGCGCGGATCTGTTCGGCGCTCGCTCCACCCATCCAGTCGAGGAACATGCCCATCACCTCCTTGCCGGACGATCCGCCGACCACCTCGTGGAGCCGTTGGCGGAGGGCTGCTCCTGCTGGTACCGCGAGGAGGCGGTCCAGCGACGCACCTCCTGCCTGGGCACGTCTGGCGCGCGCTTCTTCGGTGAGGCGCCGACGGGTCGCCGGGTCCAGCGACGACTCCACCTGGCGGAAGAGGTCGGGGAGGATTGCCGTCAGCGGTACTTCGACATTGGCGGGTTCGACCTCGCCGCCGGGGAGCTTGAGCACGTGGCCCTGCTGGTCCATCTGGGCGAAGTGGGGGCCGACGGCGCTGACCGGGATCAGCCGGATGACGCGGTTCTCGAACGTGTGCGTCTCGATCAGGGCCCGGAGATGGGCCGTCTCGAGCAAGGCGTTGCGGACGAGATTCAGCCGGGTGTTCTCGTCGGCGTCGACGGGCTCGCCGAAGCCGCGGACCAGGTCCCACTTGGTGAGGACGAAGTGGATCGGGCAGGACGCGCCGGCCATGATGCCGGTCATCGGCTGGATCTGGCTGCGGAAGTACCGGCGGCCGGCGGGTTCGTTGCGGAGGTACTGCAGGACGCGGTACCCGTCGAGCATGCAGAGCAGTCCGTGCGCGCCGCGGATCCTGGTCTCCAGATCGCTGAGGGCGGTGGAGCCTGCTTCCTGCTCGGATTCCAGCAGTTCGCCGGCGTAGTCGAGATAGCTGATCCGGAAGACCGTGTGCCTGATGCCGGCATCGAAGGAGACACAGTCGAAGGCGAGCTCTCTGGTCTCGCCGGTTCGGGTGCCGCGGGGCCAGGGTTCCGAGGTGTCGCTCACCTCGTCGAACACCTTGCTCAGGTAGACCCGGTGGGCCGCATTGGTCTCGAGGAAGTAGGACCGGCCTGGCGTCGGCACGTTGACGGTGTGGAACATGCTCGACAAGTAGACGGTCTTTCCCGATCCGGCCACGCCTAGTGCGACCACGCGGAAGTGCGGGACGGATGGTGGGGCTGGCGCTTCGGCCGTACGGCGGGTTGTCGGCGTACCGGCTAGCAAGGTGACCGGATTCCCTTGTGGGCTGGCAGTTGCGGGCCGGCGTACTGGTGGTGCTGGGGCCGGGTGCGACTGTGTTGGGGCGAAGACGCGCGGGCGGAGGACGAACGCGTGGATGGTCGCGACGATGGCGAGCAGAAACACCAGCGGGGTCAGCTGGATGCCTGAGCCGATGCCGATCAGAAGCCCCACCCACACCACCGAGTAGATGACCGCCGCAGCGGTCACCCCACCGTCCTTGAGCTTGCCCGCCGCGTGGAAGAACGGCACAGGCGTCAACAACCCCAACGACAGAACCGGCATCAACGCCCAGAAAACCGACCCAACTCCGGGCCCAGCAGGCGGAGGCTGCGCAGGGGTTGTCCTCTGTGGCGCAGCCACTGCGGGCGGTACCGGTGTCCTGCTCGGCGGTGGCGTCGCAATCGGCGGGGGCTTTGCTGGCTGGGGTACGGAGCTGCTCGGTTGTGCGGTGACTGGTGGTGGCACCGGCGTGGTCGGCCGGGGCACAGGCGCGACAGGTGGCGAGGCGGTTGGTGGTGCAGGTGGTTGGGCGGGTGCTGCCTTGGGGGCTGCGGGCGCCGGCGTGGGTGCGGGAGGTTCCGGGGTGGGTGCTGGAGGTACCGGGGTGGGGGTTGGCGCGTGTGGGGTGATGCTGCTGGTTACGGGGATGGCCTGCTGGCCGCTGGGGCCTTTCAGGGTGATGGTGCCGGTGTGGGGGCCCGGAGTGGTGGTCTCGATGGTGACCACGAAGGATTCGGCGGACTCCTGGAGGTGGATCCAGGGGGCGTCGGCGTGCGGGATGGCTGCCTGGGCGATCGGTGGGCCCTGGAGCCGGACCTCCTGCTGGGGAGATTCCGCGCCTTGTTCGACAGGCGGGAAGGTGATCGAGGCAGGGCTTGGGCTCAGGGCGGCTTCGGCCAGTGCCACCTTGGCGGGGTCGGCCACGTACTGGATGTCGGTGCGGGCGATCTCGGCCAGCGCCTCATAGGCGCCGACCGCCGATGGGAGGTTCTCGCTCAGCAGCCGGGTGCGGAGTTCGCTGACGGCGCCGAGCCGGGAGAACATATTGGGATCCGTCATCGCGGCCTGCAGGTCGGCGGGGATCGGCATCGGCTTGATCCGTTTGCGCCGGCTTCTGGCCAGGTACAGCTCGCCCTGCATCTCGACGTCACGGCTCGGGGTCTGGTGCGGAGTCTGCGCACGGACCCGTTCGAAGACGTAGTCGTACAACTCGTTCAGCGAGACCCAGCCGTCCTCGTCGCGGTCTGCGTCGCCGGTCGCCAGGCCTTCGACCAGGGCAGTCGTGAAAACGGATGGCCGGTGGGTGTTGTCATCGGCCAGCTGGTCGCCTTCGAAGGCGTACTCGATCGAGCTCGACGCCGTGATCACCGCCCGGCCGCGGCCGCCGCCGACGCGGTTCTCCGGGAAGCTGTCGGACACGTTCACGTCGCCGCTCGAGCGGACCGTCACGCCCTTCCCGAACGCGCCGCCGTAACAACAGTCCAGCAGCAACACGATGCTGCGTGACCGGCTCGCCCGCATGCAGCGCTGAACGAAGTCGGCCGAAATTGCTGTCGAGCTGAGCCGGTTCGGCCGGGTGTTCCGGGCCGCGAAGAACAGCTCACCGGACTCGCTCTTCAAGCCATGGCAGGAGAAATGCAGCAGCAGTACGTCGTCCGCGCTGCTGTCGGCGAGCAGATCCTCGATGTGCGTCTGGATGACGTGGGCCGGCTGGTTGCGGACGGTCTCCACCTCGAACGCGCCGATCTGCCGGTCGCCGAGCACTCGCGCGAGCGCCTCGGCATCCGCGGCGGGGGACAGCAGGTGCCGCAGTCCCTCGTGGTCGTACTCGTCGTTGGCGACGATGAGGGCCTTGCGCCGGCCGTCCATCAGCCGCCGGCGCCCGTGTGCCGGCTGACGAACAGTTCGATCAGCCGGGTCTGTTCGGACTCGCTGACCTCGGACAGTTCGAGCACATCGCCTTCGAGTTCGAGCCGTACGGTCCGTTTGGTCTTGCCGCCGGCCGACAACCAGGCGCGGATCGTGGCGACCACCTTCCGGACGCTCTGGGCCGACTCGGACAGCGTGACCAGCAGCCCGCCGATCGCGAGCGCCTCGATCGCCCGGGTGCCAGGTGGTGGTGGCCCGGCGGGTTGCGCCGTGACCTCACCGACCTCGAGATCGACCAGTTCCTGGCGCAGGTACCTCGTCAGTGTGTCCAGACGCTCGGCATCGGCGCCCGACTCGGACAGTTGCAGCCGCAGCTCTGTCATCAGAGCCCACCCCTCCCACTCGGTGGATCCCGCCGAGGCCCCCCGCGGCGGATGAGATCCACGTCATTCAGGCTAGTCCGCCTGAAACCTTCCCGCTACGCATCGTGAGTCAACCAAGTCGCCACGAGCTCTGCCCGATCGGGCAAGCGGGCGGTACTGCCTAACGGAACTCGCTGAGTCCGACGAAGATGCCGTCGGGGCCGCGGAGGTAGCAGATCCGGACGATGTCCTGGTAGTTGGCGATCTCGCCGACGATCTCGGCGCCGTGCGGACGCAGCCGGGCGACGGTGTCGTCGAGGTCGTCGACGGCGAACATGACCCGATGCATACCGATCGTGTTGTGCGGCGTGCTGCCCGGTCCGTCGCCGGTCGGCGCGGGGCTCAGGTACTTCGCCAGCTCGAGCCGGCTGTGGCCGTCCGGGGTACGCATCATCGCGATGTCGCAGCGGACGCCGTCGAGCCCGACGCACTGGTCGGCCCAAGGGCCTTCGACCTGCGCCTTGCCTTCCAGCTCCATCCCGAGTTCCTCGAAGAACGCGACGGCCGCGGTGAGGTCGTCGACGACGATGCCGGTGTTGTCCATGCGCTGCAGTGCCACGGGGGTGCTCCTCCTCGGTCGAGCGGCCGGTCCTGGCCGCTGCTTGTACCCATGGACGAAGCCGGTGGCACCTTCTCTACATCGGCGAGAAGATCTTTTGTCAGCTGTCGCCGAGAGCGACCTTCGGATCCGGGCGGAGGGCGCGGAGCCAGAGCTCGGTCTGGGCGATGTGCGCCGAGGCGGCGGTCGCGGCCGCGGCCGGGTCACGATGCGCGATGGCGGCGAGGATCGCGCGATGGCCGCGGTCGCTGGTCTGCTTGATCGCGTCGAAGTCCGCGCCCGGCTCGAAGATCCGGTAATGCCCACCGCGGCCGCGGATCACGCCGGTCAACGCAGTCACGGTCGGGTTGCCACCCGCAGTACAGATGGCGTCGTGGAACTCCGCGTCCAGCGCCTGGATCTCGGCGGCGTCGGTGGTCGCCTCCAGCCGGTCGAGGATGTCGTCCAACTGCTTCTCCAGCAGGGGATCCTGCCGGGCCGCGGCCGCCGCGGTCGCGTGCGCTTCGAGAACCCGTCGTACTTCGAGCAGCTCCAGCACTCCCTCGAGCGGGATCAACTCGACCGACAGCGAGAACCGGCTGATGATCGCGGCCGGATCCAGTGCCGAGACGTACGTCCCCGAGCCATGCCGCGACTCGATCACTCCGAGCGCCGCAAGCGAGCGCGCCGCCTCTCGCAGGGAGCTGCGCGAAACCCCGAGATGGTCGCAGAGCTCCGGCTCCGGCGGGAACTTCTCACCCGGCCCGAGCTCCCCGGACGCGATCATCTGCCGCAGGCCGGCCAGCGCCTTGTCCGTGGCTGCCATCAGCACCTCCCCTGTGAGAACACCCTCAGAGGGTAAGTCCTCAGACCACTTGTGGTCACGTCAGCACTAAGTCCTTGTCGGCACAGCGTGAATCTGCGTAGTGTGCTGGGATCGTTCCACAACTCATCTGATGTCAGAGCAAAGTCGTCCCCCTGGCCCACATCCCCTGAGGAGAAGTGCCAATGCGTTACCGACAGATGTTCGCACCCCTGGCCGCCGCCGTTGCCCTGGTCGTGGCCGCCACCGCCTGCGGCCCCGGCCCGGCCGAGAAGGCGCAGAGCGGCAGCGAGGTCAAGCTGCAGATGGTCGAGAGTCTGACCAACCCGACCAGGACCGCGCTGCTGAAGAAGCTGATCGCCGACTTCGAGGCGAAGAACTCCGGCATCAAGGTCCAGCTGATCTCACCACCGACCAACACCGCGGACCAGAAGATCCAGCAGATGCTCCAGTCCGGCAAGGGCGTCGACGTGCTCGAGGTCCGCGACACCACGGTCGGCCCGTTCTCCACCAACAAGTGGATCTACGACATGGCCCCCGACCTCAAGGGCTGGGACGGTCTGAACGCGCTGACCGAGAACGCGCGCAAGGTCACCGAGCAGGGCGGCAAGTCGTACATGGTGCCGTACGGCTTCTACGGCCTGTCGCTGTTCTATCGCAAGGATCTGGTCCAGCAGGCCGGCTTCAGCGGCCCGCCGAAGAGCTGGTCGGAGCTGGTCGAGCAGGCCAAGAAGATCAACGACCCGTCGAAGAACCGGTACGGCTACTCGTTCCGCGGCGGTCTCGGCGCGGCCGGCAACGCGATCGCGGTGATCTCCGGCTACGTGATCGACGACCTCAACAAGGACAACGCGTTCAAGCTGACCAGCGGCAAGACGATCTTCTCGTCACCGAAGGCGGTCGACGCCCTCAACCTGTACGTCGACCTGTTCAAGAGCGCCTCGCCGCCGTCCTCGGTGAGCTGGGGCTACCCCGAGATGGTGCAGGGCTTCACCTCCGGTACGACCGGCTTCCTGCTCCAGGACCCCGAGGTGATCGCGACGGTCAAGGAGTCGAAGACGATCAAGGAGGACCAGTGGGGGACGGCGCCGTTGCCGGTCGGCCCGACCGGCAAGGCGGCCCAGCCGCTGGCCAACGCGGGCTGGGGTGTCGCCGCGGGAAGTACCCACAAGAAGGAAGCCGTGGAACTGGTGAAGTTCCTGACCTCGGGTGACTCGGCGATGACGTTCTCCAAGGAGAACAGCCTGGTCCCGATCCTGAAGAGCGCGGCCGACGACCCGTACTTCAAGGACGGCCCCTGGGCCTCGTACGTCGCGATGAACTCCTCGCCGGACACCTACGTCGTGGTGACCCAGCCGCGCGGCGTGCCGTGGTCGACCGAGTGGGGCAACAAGGCCGACGCGGACGTCCAGAAACTCATCACCGGCAAGGCGCAACCGGCCGAGATCCTGAAGAGCTGGGACGAGTACTGGACCAAGAAGTGGGCGGGGAACTGAGCCGATGGCTCTGACCGACACGCAACGCCGCGGCACCGCGATGGCGCCGGTGCCGCGGCGGCCGGTCACCCGGCGACGGCAGTTCACCGGGCGGACCGCGCTCACCTTGTTCCTGTTCATGCTGCCGGCGATCGGGTTCGTCGGCATGTTCACCTACTACCCGCTGGCCAATGGCATCTCGATGGCCTTCCGCAACTACAACCTGAACGACCTGACCGACACCTCGTGGGTCGGGCTGAAGAACTTCAGCACCCTGCTGCACGACGAGATGTTCCGCGGCACGGTGAAGAACTCGGTCGTCTGGGTGGTCGGGTCGCTGGTCCCGCAGTTCCTGATCGGCTTCGCGATGGCGTTGTGGCTGCGGCGCAAGTTCCGGTTCCGCGGGACGTACCAGGCGCTGGTGTTCTTCCCGTGGGCGGTGTCCGGCTTCCTGATCGGCATCCTGTTCCGCTGGATGTTCAACGGCGAGTTCGGGGTGGTCAACGACCTGCTGATGAAGACGCACCTGATCAGTACGCCGGTGCCGTGGCTGGCCGATGCGAAGTACGCGATGGTCGCGGTCATCATCGCGAACGTCTGGTACGGCGTGACCTTCTTCGCGATCATGATCCTGGCCGCGCTGCAGTCGGTGCCCGAGGAACTCTACGAGGCCTCGGCGATCGACGGCGCGGGCAAGGTCCGGACGCTGTTCAGCATCACCATCCCGTCGATCCGGACGACGCTCGCGCTGACCGTGCTGCTGCGGGTGATCTGGATCTTCAACTCACCCGAGCTGATCTTCGGGATGACCGGCGGCGGCCCGGCCAACGAGACGCACATCGTCACCTCGTACATGATCCAGGTGACCCAGGAGGGTGACTACGGGCGGGCGTCGGCGATGGGCGTGATGGTGGTCTTCGTGCTGATGCTGTTCGCGATCTTCTACCTGCTCTCCATCCGGCCCAAGAAGGCGATGCGATGATCCGCGACTACAGCACCGGCGGCAAGATCGCGCGGTTCACCGGGCTCGGCCTGTGCCTGCTGATCACGATCTTCCCGCTGTACTGGATCCTGGTCACGTCGTTCAAGGAGCCGGGCACGATCTTCGCCTATCCCTTGAAATACTGGCCTTCCGACTGGTCGCTGGCCAACTACCAGGGGTTGTTCGAGCAGTCGAACTTCGCCGTCTTCCTGGTCAACAGCCTGATCGTGTCGACCGTCGCGGCCGCGTTCGCGACGGTGATCTCGCTGCTCGCGGCGTACGTGCTCGCGCGCTTCGAGTTCGTCTCCAAGGGCGCGGTGATGGGGGCCTTCCTGGTCACCCAGATGATCCCCGGCTTCATCGCGCTCGGTTCGCTCTACATCCTGATGACGAGGCTGTACCTGGTCGACAACCGGTGGGGCCTGGTACTGGTGTACGTCGCGGTCTCGATCCCGCTCTGCACGGTGATGCTGCGCGGCTTCTTCGAGAACGTGCCGGCCTCGCTGGAGGAGGCGGCGATGGTGGACGGCTGCTCGCGGCTGTCGGCGCTGTTCCGGGTCCTGGTGCCGGTGATGACGCCGGGGATCGCGGCGTCGTACATCTTCAACTTCGTGAACTGCTGGAACGAGCTGTTCTTGTCGGTCACGCTGATGAACAGCGACAGCAACAAGACGATTCCGGCGGCGCTGAACGGCTTCATCAGCAGCTACAACATCGACTGGGGCTCGATGTCGGCCGCGGCCGTCCTGTCGATCATCCCCACGATGATCCTGTTCGCCTTCGCCAGCCGCTACATCGTCGAGGGACTGACCGCCGGCGCCGTCAAGGAGTGAAGGCTAGCCACCTAGGGAAAGAAGGAAAGCAGATAGATCCCACACCCGCCACCGCCGCGGTGCCAGCACCTGGTACTGCGCGGTGCCGGGTGCGGCCTCGCCGCCGACGAGGACGGTCGCCATCCCCAGCTCCTCCGGCACCGTCAGGTTGACCGCGAGATCGTCGAAGAACGCGGCCCTGGTGGGATCGATGGAGAACTGCTCGACGAACCGCCGATAGCTCTCCGGGTACGGCTTCGGGATCAGTTGCCCGGCCAGGATGTCGAAGACGCCGTCGAAATGCTCACCGAGTCCGAGCCGGGGGAGCGCCTGCTCCGCGTGGTACGCCGATCCGTTGGTGAAGACGAATTTACGACCGGGCAGCGCCGCGATCGCCTCGACGAGTTGCGGGTCAGGGCGGAGTACGGAGTAGTCGATGCGGTGCTCGAACTGCAGGATGTCGGCGGCCTCGAGCCCTTCGGTGATCATCAGGCCGCGCAGGGTGGTGCCGTGCGCGGCGATCAGTTCGGCCTGGATCCGGCGGGCACCGGCGTCGTCGGTGCCGAAATGGTCGCTGAGCCGGCGGCGGATCAGCGCCTTCATCTGGTCGGCCAGGCCGTTGGCCGGCGGGTACAGGGTGTCGTCGAGATCCAGGACCCAGGTGTCGACGTCAGCGAGCATCGTTCCAGAGTAGTGACAGACTGGGGCTCTGCGTCGTCGACGGGAGGATCGAAGCTGTGGCTGTCGCGCTCATCACTGGACCCACTGCCGGGATCGGACGGGCCTTCGCGGACAAGCTCGCGCTCGAGGGCTACGACCTGGTGCTGGTGGCCCGCGACGAGTCCCGGCTGAAAGAGACCGCCGCCGAGATCACCGCGCTGCACGGTGTCGCCTGCGAGGTGATCGCGGCCGACCTGACCCAGCCGGACCAGCTCGCCGTGGTCGAGGAGCGGTTCCGCACCGGGCCGATCGAAGTACTGGTGAACAACGCCGGCTTCGGCCAGAAGAAACCGTTCTGGGCCAACCCGATCGAGGTCGAGGAGAAGCAGTTCGACCTGCTCACCCGGGTCGTACTCCGGCTGACCCACGCGGCAGTCCTGCCGATGATCGAACGCGGCTCCGGCGCCGTCGTGAACGTGTCATCCGTCGCCGGCTTCGTCCAACGCGGCAGCTACAGCGCCCATAAATCCTGGGTGACCAACTTCTCCGCGGGCCTGGCCATCGAACTCCACTCCCGAGGCGTCGCCGTGATGGCCCTGTGCCCCGGCTTTGTCCACACCGAGTTCCACGAACGCATGGAGATGGACAAAACCGTCATCCCGTCCTTCATGTGGCTGGACGCAACCGACCTCGTCGACGCCGCCTGGACCGACCTGATGCAAGGCAAGTCCATCTCAATCCCCTCCCGCCGCTACAAACTCATCGTCGCCGCAGTCCGCTACATCCCCAGAACCCTCATAGCCCGCCTCTCCACCATCGGCCTCGACGGCCGCCGCCGCATATGACCCTCAGGTTCCCGGCAGCGTTGAGCTGATCGCATGGCCACAGTCTCCTTCGGCCAACTGCTGAAGGGTTTTCGCGCGCGATCCGGCCTCACTCAGGAGGGCCTGGCGCATCGCGCCGACCTCAGCACAGAAGCGATCCGGGCACTGGAGGGCAGTCGCCGTCGTCATCCACGGTTGACGACTGTCGCTCAGCTTGCCTCGGCGCTTGCCCTCTCGCAGGCCGAGACTGAGCAATTGAGTGCGGCCGCGAGCCGGTCGCCAGGCAAGGTACCGGCGGTGCCGCAGCAACTGCCTCCGGCTCTCGTCGACTTCACCGGGCGGACCGCGGAGCTGGACGAGTTGCGCAGCCTGTTGGGAAAGGCCGGCGACACAGCGGGAGTGGTGATCTCGGCTGTCGGCGGGATGGGCGGGGTCGGCAAGACTGCTCTCGCGGTCGAGGCCTGTCACTTGGTCGCGGACCACTATCCCGACGGGCAGCTCTACCTGAACCTGGGCGGTGGCAGTGCTCCGGTCGGAACTGCGGAGTCGCTGGCGACCCTCTTGCGGGCTCTGGGCGTGCCGCCGAGCGGAGACCGGGACGACGTTCAATTGGCGGCCGCGCGTTACCGTACGGCACTCGCGGGGCGGCGCGTCCTGGTTCTCCTCGACGACGCCGCGAGCATGAGGCAGGTGTTGCCGCTGATCCCGGGAACTGCGGGTTCGGCGGTGGTCGTCACCAGCCGAATCCCGCTCACTGCACTGCCAGGGGTTCGGCACCTGGGCTTGGAGGTGCTGAGCGAGGAAGAGGCGCTCCGGCTGCTGGGCGACGTGGCGGGGCATGACCGAGTCCGGAGCGATCCGGAGGCGGCGCGCGAGGTGGTGAGGCGCTGTGGGCTGCTGCCGTTGGCTATCCGGATCGCCGGCGGCCATCCGAGCAGGCAGGAGCTTGATGGCTTACCCGTCCTGGCCGGGCTGCTGGCCGATGACAGTGGGCGGTTCGCAGTACTGAGTGGTCCGTCTGCCGGCGTGGGAGTGAGCATCGGGCTCTCCGTCCAAGCGCTTGCCGATAGCAACCGACCGGGCGATTCCGCTTGTGCGGAAGCGTTTGCGGTGCTTGCGCTGTTCGACGGTGACCGATTCCCGTTGCGGGCTGCGGCGAAGGTACTGGAGCTCTCGCTCGACGATGCGGAGGAGCTGCTGGAGCGGTTGGTCGATGTGCAATTGCTGGAGACGCCTGCCTTGTACCAGTACAGGCTGCACGACCTGGTCCGGGATGTCGGCCGCCAGCGTGCTGTCGCCGGGCTGACAGCCGAGGAACGCAAGGCGATCTGGCGGCGTGAGCTGAGCTGCTACTCCTCGATGCTGTGGCGGTCGAGCGAGTTGCAGAGCCGGTACTCTCCCGCTGAGGCGGCCACGTGGTCGCTGGGCGCCAGGGACATCGCCGACGTCGACACCGCGGCTGAGTGGCTGACGAACGAGCTCGGAAATCTCGCCCGGCTGATCCGGACGGCGGCGGAGGGCGATCGCGAGGATCGGCTGACCGCGGCCCGGATGGCTTGGGGGATGCACCGGCTCGCGCTGGTGCGGATGCACTACGCCGAGGCACGGGACCTTTTACTGGTGGTGCTCGGGACGCTCGACGAGCCGGACAACGAGTTGGACGACAGGCTGTTGCTCGCCTTGGCCTATATGTACGCCTCGCTGGATCAGTACGCCCTGGCAGTCGACTGCCTGCAAGCCGCACTACCCTCAGCGAGAGCGCGTCGCGACGATCGGCAGGTTCTCGCGTGCCTGCTTGACCTCGCCTATGCCCTTGTCCAGATCGGCCGGTCGGCCGATGCCGTCTCGGTGGCCGCCGAGATGATGGCTCTGCTGCCTGGGCTGAGCGATCAGTCGCTGGCGCCGTCGGTCAATCTCGTGTCCGGTGTGGTGGCAGGTGCGACCGGAGATCTGGTGGGGCAGGGGGCTGCCTTCGACCGGGTCCTCTCGATCCGCCGAGCCAGCGGCGCCGGAGACGGTCCGCCCATGCAGCTTGTCTACATGGGGTTCTCGTTGGTCGAGTCCGGCCAGTACGAGCGCGGCTTGGCGATGCTGACCGGCGTACTGGACCGCGCTCGTGCCGACGGCGTCGAGATGCTCGAACTCAGTGCCCTCGACCATCTCGGCCGAGCCTGGCAACAGCGTGGTGATCTGCCCAGGGCCTATGAGTACTTCGAGCTGGCCCTCCCGATCGCGATCCGCTCCCCACGCGAGAACCGGGAGGCCGACCTTCGCCGCCGCCTCGGCACCATCGACGCAGCTCTCGGCCGACCCGACTCCGCGCGCCGGCATTGGGAGCAGGCCGTCACGCTTTATGACCGAGCTGCCGACCCTGCGGCCGACGAGGTCCGCGACCTACTCAGCTGAGCAGCTTGGTGATCGTGGTGGCGATGGGCGTGGTCGGGCGGCCGATTAGTTTGGTGAGGGTGCCGGGGGTGGCGGCCAGGGCGCCGGCGGTGGTTTGGATGTCGATGTCGGCCAGGACCTTGGCGAAGTCGGCGGGGATGCCGGCGGACTGGAGGCCGGCCAGGACGTCTTCGTTGGGGATCGACTGGTGGACTACGGGCTTGCCGGTCTGGCGGGTGAGTTCTTCGGCGAACTCGGCGAAGGACCAGGCGGTGTCGCCGCCGAGTTCGTAGGTCTGGTTGAGGTGGCCGTCGGTGGTCAGTACTGCGGCTGCTGCGGCGGCGTAGTCCTCGCGGGTGGCGGTGGCCAGGCGGGCCTCGGGGCCGGCGCTGTTGACGATGACGCCGGACTCGACTGCCTCGGCGACGTCGCGGACGGCCATTTCGGAGTACCAGTTGTTGCGGAGGAACGTGTACGGGACGCCGGAATCGCGGATGAGCTGTTCGGTCACGTGGTGCTCCGCGCCGAGCAGCATCGGGTTGTCCGGGCCGCCGAAGATGCCGGTGTAGGCGAGCTGGGCGACGCCGGCTGCCTTGGCCGCGTCGATGACGGCGGTGTGCTGGGGGATGCGGCGGCCGGGCTCGCTGCCGGAGATCAGCAGAACGCGGTCACCGGCGGAGAACACGTTGGCGAAGCTCGCCGGGTCGTCGTAGTCGGCAACAGCGACCTTGACGCCCAGGTCAGCCGCCTTCTCCGCGCTGCGGGCAACGGCGGTGATGCCATCGGCGGGGACGCCCGCGGCCAGCAGATCGGCGATGACGAGGCGACCGAGCTGGCCGGTGGCGCCGGTGATGACGATGCTCATAGCTGCTTGTCTCCAGGAGTAGAAGTTCTGTTGACACTTACTTTATGGTGTGTACAGGCTTCACGACAGTACCCACTTTGAAGTAAGGTACTGATCTCCAGGTAAGCGAAAGAAGATGGCCGCCATGACCGAGACCTTCGTGCCCGACGTGAACCGGGCCGACTGCCCGTCCCGCGCGATCCTCGAGCATGTCACCAGCCGCTGGGGTGTGCTCGTGCTCGCCGCGCTGCTGGAGCGCTCGTACCGGTTCAGCGAGCTCCGCCGGCACGTCGGAGGTGTAAGCGAGAAGATGCTCGCCCAAACCCTGCAGGCGCTGGAGCGCGACGGCTTCGTACTCCGCGATGCCAAGCCCGTCATCCCGCCCCGAGTCGACTACTCACTCACCCCGCTAGGCGAGGACGTCGCCACCCAGATCCACGCCCTGACCCACTGGGTGGAGTCCAAGGTCCCCGAGGTCCAGCAAGCCAACGCCGGCTACGACAACGCCCGCCTCTAGCAGATCGCGGGTCCCAGAACTCGCTCGTATGGTTGGACCACCGCCCCCGAGTCTGGAGCCAAGCCCGTCATGCTCGACGCAAGTCTAGGTCGGTCGGCTGAGGCTCGGCTGGAATGGGACCAGGCGCTGACGAGGTACCGGCAGATGGCCGACCCTCGTGCCGGACAGGTTGTGGAACTGCTTGAAGGGCCTGGGATCTCATGATTGAGAACCGATCGGAGCCAGGTCCGCTCGCGGACTTCGCAGGCCTGCTCCGTCGGTTCCGCGGGCACGCCGGACTCACCCAAGAGGCCTTGGCGGAGCGGGCGGATCTCAGCGTCGGCGCGATCGGACTTCTCGAGACCGGTCGCCGTCGATACCCCAGGCTGGAGACGATCGGCCGACTCGTGGGTGCGCTGCGGTTGACGGAGGCGGATGCTCAACGATTGGTGATCGCCGCGAAACGGCCACCGTCGACGGAGACCGGCCAGCAGGGTGTTCCACGACAGTTGCCGCTGGAAGTTGCCGACTTCACCGGCCGTGGTCCCGAGCTCGATCGGCTGATCAGAGCCATTCACCCGCGCAGCGGCGCGGTGGCCGTGGCGATCGCGGTGATTTCGGGCATGGGCGGGGTCGGTAAGACCACCCTGGCCGTGCAGGCGGGGCACACTCTGTCGGCTGAGTTTCCCGATGGTCAGCTCGCTGTGAACCTGCGCGGCAGCGGTACCGAACCTCGCAGCGCTGTGGATGCTCTGAAGTTGCTGCTGCAGTCACTCGGCGTCCCTCCGGTCGGTACGTCGGACGTGGCGGTTCTCGCAGGCAGGTACCGGACCGCGATTGCCGGCAGGCGGATGCTGGTCCTACTCGATGACGCCGCAGGCGTTGATCAGGTTCTTCCCTTGATCCCGGGTACGTCGAGTGCCGCGGTCGTCATCACCAGCAGGCAGAGGCTCTCCGAACTGCCGGGAGCCCAAACGATCGACCTCGGCGTCCTGGATCAGCGTGACGCCGTTCAGTTGCTCGGTGAGGTGGTTGGGCCGTCTGTAGTCTCCGAGGACCCGGAATCCGCCCTGCGGGTCGTCCAGCGGTGCGGCCTGCTCCCGTTGGCCGTTCGTATCGCCGGCGGCCAGGCTTCCCGGAGTGCGCAGGCTCTTCGGGAGTTGGCCTCACGGTTGGCGGACGACCCGGGACGTCTGGATGCCCTGACCGGCCCCGATGGTGTTGTCAACAGCACCATCGGGCTCTCCGTGGCGGCGCTGAGCGCCGGCAATGAACTCGATGTCGCGGCCGCCGAGGCCTTCCCGCTGGTCGCACTCTTCGACGGCGACTGGTTCCCGCTCCGGGCCGCGGCCAAGGTTCTGGCCAGATCGCTCGACGACACCGAGGAGCTCCTCGAGCGTCTGGTCGATCTTCACCTGGTCGATACTCCGGCCCTGCATCGCTACCGCCTGCACGACCTGGTCCGGGACGTCGGCCGGGAATCGGCGCGGAGAACCCGGGCCGACGGCGACCTCACCGACGCGTTTCAGCGCGAGCTGGAGTGCTACCGAGCCATGGTGTGGCGTTACGTCGAGCTCGCCCAGGGCGACAACTTGGTGGATCTCTACGGCGCCTGGACCGGACCCTCGTGGTCCGCCGATGCCGACGACCTGTCGGACCGGCAACGCATCCTCGAATGGCTCGAAGTGGAACTCCCGAACCTCGTGCGGCTGGTCCGCGCCGCGTCCGACGGTGACGCAGGCGATCGCCTGACCGCCGTACAGGTCGCCTTGGGGATGCCGCACCTCGGGCGCGGGCTGATGCGGTTCGCCGAGGTTCACGAGGCGACATCGATCGTGGTCGGTCTTCAGGTCGAGCTCGACCCCAGACTCGAGCACGGCCGGATGGCTCAGATGGCCTTCACCTGTGGTTGGCTCGGTCAGCACGTCGAAGCTCAGCGGTGGTGCGATATCGAACTGCCGTTGGCTCGCGCGATCGCGGAACCGACCCAACTGTCGTCGTCCCTGATCACCCGGGCTTCGAATCTGCTGAGCCTGAACCGACCGGCCGAGGGACTGCCGGACGCCGAAGAGGCCCTCAGGATCATTCTCGAAAGTGGCGCGCGGACCTACGAGTCCGCTGCCAATGTCGCCATCGGGACGCTGGCCGGGCAGCTGGGAGACCTGGCCCGCCAGCGGCAGACGTTCGACCGGGCTCTCCAGGTGTTGCCCAACCCGAGGCCGACCACAGCAGCTCTGGCCAGGACCTTGATCGGCGGTTCGTTGCGGAGCAGCGGGCAATGCGAGGCTGCGCTGGCGGTGCTCGAGAGGGCCCTCGAGCAGTCCCGGGAGTCGAAGGCCGAGGCGCTCGAGGCGCTGGTTCTGACGGAGCTCGGAACGACCTGGCTTGCGATGGGTGACCATGTCCGGGCGTGCGAAGCACTGACCGACGGCTTGACCATCGCCGTTCGGTATCCGCGCGAGCATCGGGAAGCGGAGCTGCGCCACCAACTCGGACATGCGCTGACAGGGCTGGGGATGGCGGCGGAGGCGCGGGCCGAGTGGGAGGAAGCGATCGTGCTGCACGACCGGATGGCCGATCCGCGGGCTGATGAGGTGCGGGCGCTGTTGGCTGGGCTAGCCGAGCGGTAGGGCGGCGGCGGTCTTGCGGAGGGTCTCGATGGTCGCCTTGACCAAGGGGTGATCGGCGCGGCCGGTTCGGACTGCGGCGTAGACGCGGCGGGTGGGGGCTGGGGGTGCGAGGGGGCGGAGTACTGCGGTGCCGGGGTTGGGGAGGGCTAGTTGGGGGACGAGGGCGACGCCGGCGCCTGCGGCGACTAGGGAGGCTACTGCTGTGTAGTCGTCGGACTGGTGGGCGATTCGCGGTGCGAAGCCGGCTTGTTCGCAGGCCAGGAGTACTACGTCGCGGATCGGATTCCCGGTCGACGTCATGATCCAGTCGTCGGCGGCCAGGGTGGCGAGATCGATCTGCTCGATGTCGGCGCCGGGATGGCCCGCGGGCAGGATGGCGGCGAAAGGCTCGGCGTACAAGGGGATTCGGGTGAGGCGTTGGTCTTCGGGGGAGGGGGAGCCGCGGTGTTCTACGGCGATGGCCAGGTCTATTTCGTTGTCCAGGAGGCGGGCGATCGCTTGGTGGCCTTCGGCGTCGCTGACGGACAGGCGCAGGCCGGGGACCGACTCGCGTAGTACCGGGAGGGTGGGGGCTACCAGGAGGCTGATGGCGGTGGCGAAGGCTGCTATTCGTACTTCGCCGGTGGTGCCGTTGGCGTAGAGGGTCATTGCGTCTTCGGCGCGTTCGACCTCGGTGAGAATGGTGTCGGCGTGGCTCAGCAGGAGGCGGCCGGCGGAGGTGATGGCGACTCGGCGGCCGCGGCGTTCCAGGAGTTCTTGGCCTACCTCGGATTCGAGGGCTGCCAGTTGCTGGGAGACGGCCGACGGGGTCAGGTGCAGGACCTCGGCGGCCGCGGTGACGGTGCCGTGGTCAGCAAGTGCTCGTAGGACTCGCAACCGGCGTACTTCGATCACGGGGGTCAGCTTCGCACAAGGACTGCGAGCGGCGGGACCAGCGCCAGCGCCTGGGTTTGTCCGGTACTACGGGAGCGTCGGCCATCCCGGAACGGGAGGACCTGGCGACGGTGCGGACGATCGTGAGGCTGAAGGGATCCATGCTTCGACGCTAGGCAGCGGCAGATGATACGTCCAATGAAAGTATTGCGCCTAGTTCATGCGTACAGTGCATGACATGGACCTGCGCCTGCTGGAGTCGTTCGTCATGGTCGCCGAGGAGCTGAACGTCGGGCGAGCGGCGACGAGGCTGCATCTGACCCAGCCGTCGCTGAGCCGCCAGGTCGCATCGCTGGAGCGGGAGCTCCAGGTCGAGCTGTTCGCCCGGGTGAAGAAGCGCTTCGTGCTGACGGCTGCCGGGGAGACGTTCCTCCAAGGTGCCCGCGAGCTGCTCAAGCAGGCCGAGTTGACCAAGCGGGACGCCCAGCGCGTGCATCGCGGCGAGCTCGGGACGTTGAGGCTCAGGTTCGTGCAGTCCGCGACCTTCGAGGCGCTGCCGCGGCTGCTCGGTGCGTTCCGCGAGGCGCAGCCGGACGTAGTCCTCGATCTGGAGACGATGACCACGATCCGCCAGACCAAAGCCTTGAAAGAAGGCCGGATCGACGTCGGCCTCTACCGGCCGCTACCAGGAAGCAGCGACGGGCTGAGTCAACGCGTCATCTCCCAAGACCCTCTGGTCGCAGCTCTTCCCGCCAAACACCCGCTGGCCAAGCGCAAACGCATCGGGCTCGCCGAGCTGGCCGATGACGACTTCGTGCTCTACACCCGGGCGACCGGGCCGTCCGTCCACGACGCGATCGTTCGCCATTGCCAGGACGCCGGATTCACACCACGTATCGCGCAGGAGGCGGCCGACGTCCAGACGATCGTGTCGCTGGTCGCCGCCGGTCTCGGGGTGTCGCTGCTGATCGCGCCGACCCCGCAGATCGATCCGGGCGCCGTCGTCTACCGCGAGTTGTCCGACGACCTGCCCTCATGGGGCCTCTGCGTGGCCTGGTCGCCGGACAACCGATCGCCTGTACTGCGAACCTTCCTCAAGCTGATCTAGTCGACCAGATCCGGGTCGCCACCGGTACGAACGCCCGTCTCCAGATCGGCGATCGCAGCCATGTCTTCGTTGTCCAGCGCGAAGTCGAACACGTCGATGTTCTCGACGATCCGGCTCGGCGTCCTCGACTTCGGCAGCACCACGTTGCCGAGCTGCAGATGCCAGCGGATCGCCACCTGCGAAGGCGTCTTGCCGTACTTCGCCCCGATCGCCGTCAGCGTCGGATCGTTCACCAGCCCACCCGAGGCGAGCGGGCTCCAGGCCTGCGTGACGATGTCGTTCTCGGCGTTGAACGCGCGCAGCTCGTCCTGCGGCAGTTGCGGGTGCAGCTCGATCTGGTTGACCGCCGGGCGCAGGTCGGTCTCCTCGAAAAGCCGTTGCAGGGCAGGGATGTGGAAGTTCGAGACGCCGATCGCGCGGACCCGCTTGTCGGCGTACAGCTGCTCGAACGCCTTCCAGGTCTCGACGTACTTGTCCTTCTTCAGCGACTGCCAGTGGATCAGGTACAGGTCGACGTGGTCGAGGCCGAGCCGGTCCATGCTGGCGTCGAACGCCCTCAGGGTCGAGTCGTAGCCCTGGTCGCCGTTCTGCAGTTTGGTGGTGATGAAGAGTTCGTCGCGCGGCAGCCCGGAGGCGATGACGGCGCGGCCGACGCCCGGCTCGTTGTTGTACGCCGCGGCCGAGTCGACGTGCCGGTAGCCGGCCGCGAAGGCCGCCGCGACGACGTCGGTGACGATCGCGTCCTCGACCTGCCAGACCCCCAGACCCAGCTGCGGGATCTCGACGCCGTTGTCCAGGGTGATCATGGGGACTGTGCTCATTCGTCTATTCCACTGCCGGCAGGGGCTCCAGCACAGTCATCCGACGTGTGACAACAACCTCATCAACCGGCCGTAACCACTTCGTAGGTCTTCGCATCCGGCTCCAGGAACCGCAGCAGCGCGGTTCCTTCACGCTCGAGCTCGGTCGCCGTCTTCTTCAGCGTCTTGCCGAACGGGGTGAGCGTGAGAGTGGCCACACCCCGTTTCTTCTCGGCCGTCCACAGCCCGGCGACGAATCCGTCGACCAGGTACGTCGACTTGATCCGCAGGTTCTTCGTGAACACGGCCGGACGGTGCTCATCGGCAATGATTCGTTGGCGTTTCGCGTGCGCCAGCAGCAGATTGTCGAACTCCGGCAGGAATCGAACCGGTACTTCGAAGTCCTCCGACGGCCGCGGCGCAGCCGGCACGTCGTACAGCGTCTTGCCGTTCGAGTCGGTCAGAACCTCGAGGTCCATCGAGTCGAACAACTGCTTGCCCCGCGGCAGCCCCGACCAGGTCTGGAAGTCGGCTGACGTGGCCGGCCCGAACGCCTCCAGATAGCGGACGACCAACTCCTGCGGTACCGCCTTACGCCCCAGCTTCTTCCCGATCCACTGCTCGGCCGGCGTGAACTTCGCGTTCGCGGTCCATCCCCAGCGGGTCTCGGACGGCGCGATGACCAAGGGCACCAGCATCCGCGTGCAGAACCCGAGCGCCCGGTCGTTCACGTCCGGGAACTTCGCCTGCAGGGCATCCCGTACCTCGGTGAACGTCAGCGGTTCGACCGCCAGGAGCTGGCGTGCCGCGGCTGCCACCTTGTCGGGTTCGAGCCCCTTGGCCCGGTCCCCGAGTAGCTTCAGCCCCGCCTCGAGCACCGGGCTGAGCGTCGTACGGAAATGCAGGTAGTCGTCGGCGCTGACCAGATGCAGGGTGCCGCGGTAGAGCGTCGCGCGGACCACGTCCCGAGCCTCGACGGCAGCCGTCAGATCCGCATCGGTGAAACCGTCGATCCGCGACCACAGCCCGACGTACGGATGCTTCGGCTCCTGCCCCTGCATCCCCGCGAGTCGCTCGACCGCCTGCACGACGGACAAGTCACTGCGCTCCAGCAGGAGCTGTCGGGCGAGCGTTGCGCGATTGATGGCCCGCGGGCTGAGGGTGTTCACTGCGTCAGGCTAGAGCAGCCCGGGCCTCGATGAAGGCGGCCACCACGCGCTCGACGTCCTCGGTCGAGTGGGCGGAGGAGAGCTGGGTGCGGATCCGCGCCTTGCCCTTCGGTACGACGGGGTAGGAGAAGGCGATCACGTAGACGCCGAGCTCGAGCAGCTTCTCGGCCAGCCGGCCGGCCTCGGCTGCGTCGCCGATCATCACGGGGGAGATCGGGTGGTCGCCGGGGAGGACGTCGAAGCCCGCCTCGGTCATCTTGGCGCGGAACAGCTTCGTGTTCGCGGCCAGCTGGTCGCGCAGGTCGGTCGAGCCGCCGATCAGCTGCAGCGCCTTCAAGGAGGCCGCGGTGACGGACGGAGCGAGCGAGTTCGAGAACAGGTACGGACGCGAACGCTGACGCAGCAACTCGACGATCTCGCGCCGCGCGGAGACATAACCACCCGACGCACCACCGAGCGCCTTGCCGAGCGTGCCGGTCAGCACGTCGATCCGGTCCTGTACTCCGAACAGCGACGGCGTCCCGGCCCCGTCCGGCCCGACGAAGCCGACCGCATGCGAGTCGTCGACCATCACCAGCGCGTCGTACCGCTCGGCCAGGTCGCAGATCTCGTCCAGCGGCGCGACGTACCCGTCCATCGAGAAGACACCGTCGGTCGCGATCAGCCGGTACCGGGCGTCCGCCGCGTCCTTCAGCTGCGCCTCGAGGTCGGCCATGTCCCGGTTCTTGTAGCGGAACCTGCGAGCCTTGGACAGCCGGATGCCGTCGATGATGCTGGCGTGGTTGAGCTCGTCGGAGATGACCGCGTCCTCGGCGCCGAGCAGCGTCTCGAACAGTCCGCCGTTGGCGTCGAAGCAGGAGCTGTAGAGGATCGTGTCCTCCTGGCCCAGGAACGTGCTGAGCGCATCCTCCAGGTCCTTGTGGATCTGCTGGGTGCCGCAGATGAAGCGCACCGACGCCATCCCGAAACCCCAACGGTCCAAGGCATCCCGGGCCGCCGCGATCACCTCGGGGTGGTCGGCCAGGCCGAGGTAGTTGTTGGCGCAGAAGTTCAGCACCTCGTTGCCTGAGGCAACCGAGATCGACGCGTTCTGGGGTGAGCTGATCACCCGCTCGGACTTGTACAGCCCGGCGTCGCGGATCTCGCCGATCGTGGTGGTCAGGTCGTCGCGCATCCGGCCGAACATCAGTGGTTCTCCTCCAGGTTGGTCCAGTCCAGGATCACTTTGCCGCAGTCGCCTTCGCGGGCGACGTCGAAGGCCTGCTCGAAGTCGGTGTAGGAGAACCGGTGCGTGATCACCGGCGCGAGGTCGAGCCCGCGCTCCAGCATCACCGACATCGAGTACCAGGTCTCGAACATCTCCCGGCCGTAGATGCCCTTGATGGTCAGCATGTTGAGCACCACCGTGCCCCAGTCGATCGCGATCTCGTCGGCGGGCAGCCCGAGCATCGCGATCTTGCCGCCGTGGTTCATGTTCGCCAGCATGTCGCGCAGCGCGGCCGGCTGGCCGGACATCTCCATCCCGACGTCGAAGCCCTCACGCATTCCGAGCTCGCGCTGGGCGTCGGCGATGCTCCGCTCACGGACGTTCACCGCCTGGGTGACGCCGATCTTGCGGGCCAGGTCGAGCCGGTAGTCGGACAGGTCGGTGATCACCACGTTGCGCGCGCCGGCGTGCAGGGCGACGGCCGCGGCCATGATGCCGATCGGACCCGCGCCGGTGATCAGTACGTCCTCGCCGACGACCGGGAACGACAGCGCCGTGTGGACCGCGTTGCCGAACGGGTCGAAGATCGCGGCGACGTCGAGGTCGACCGGGTCGCGGTGCACCCAGACGTTGGTGGCCGGCAGCTTCACGTACTCCGCGAACGCACCCGCCACGTGCACGCCGAGGCCGCGCGTCTTGATGCAGAGGTGCCGGCGGCCGGCCCGGCAGTTGCGGCAACGGCCGCAGACGAGGTGGCCCTCGCCGCTGACCAGGTCACCGACTGCGACGTCGCGGACGCCCGCGCCGATCTCCACCACCTCGCCGCAGAACTCGTGCCCGGTGACCATCGGCACCGGCACGTTCTTCTGCGCCCAGGAGTCCCAGCTCTGGATGTGCAGATCGGTCCCGCACAGACCGGTCCGCTTGACCTTGATCAGTACCTCGTCCGCCTCGATCTGCGGCTCGGGTACGTCCTGCAGCCAGAGCCCTGGCTTGCTCTCGGCCTTGACCAGCGCCTTCACCGGTACCTCCTGAAAGTGGTTGCTCCGCACATCGTCGTACCAGGCAACCACCCCCGTCCATCGACACGACGTACACAGCCTTTGCAGCTCAACTGCATACTTGTCGCCATGGGTCGGGGCGTCGTACGTGGTCTGGGAGTCGTCCTGCTGGTGGCTGGGCTGGGGTTGCTCGGCTGGGTCGGCTGGCAGTACTTCGGGACCGGGATCACCTCGAACAACGCGATGGACGGCCTCAAGCGCGACCTGCACGACGACTGGCAGCCGAGCGCCGAGAAGCCACCGAACAAGCCGGACGCCGGTACGCCGATCGTGCTGCTGCGGATCCCGAAGCTCGGCAAGGACTGGGAGAAGCCTGTCGTGGAAGGGGTCGAGAAGAGCGACCTCACCAAGGGGATCGGGCACTACCCGCAGACTCAAATGCCGGGTGAGCCGGGCAATTTCGCCGTCGCCGGGCACCGGGTCACCCACGGCTCGCCGTTCCGCAAGCTGCTGGAGCTGAAGAAGGGCGACCAGGTGATCGTCGAGACCGCCGACACCGTCTACACCTACGAACTGGACGGCTCGCCCCGCGACCTGACCGTCGAACCCACCGACAACTGGGTGCTCGAACCCGTCCCGGGCAAACCCCGCGAGACGCCGACCACCTCGATGATCACCCTCACCACCTGCCAGGACCTCTTCCACTCCCCGGACCGCTCGGTTGCCTTCGGCCACCTGGTGACAGCGCACAAGAAGTAAGAGGCGACAAGAAGTAAGCTGCGGCCTCATGAGCTTTGATCGCGCTGCGCTGCTGGACCAGGTCAAGACCAAGGCGATCGTGCACGGGAAGGTGACGCTGGCCTCGGGCAAGGAGGCCGACTACTACGTCGACCTGCGCCGGATCACGCTGGACGCCGAGGCGGCGCCGCTGATCGGGCCGGCCCTGCTGGAGCTGACCGCTGATCTCGAGTACGACGCAGTCGGCGGGCTCACGCTCGGCGCGGACCCGGTGGCGATGTCGATGCTGCACGCGGCCGCTCAGCAGGGCCGCAAGCTGGACGCGTTCGTCGTACGGAAGGCCGAGAAGACCCACGGTCTGCAGCGCCGGATCGAGGGCCCGGACGTGAAGGGCCGCCGGGTGCTCGCGGTCGAGGACACCTCCACCACCGGCGGGTCGGTCCTCACCGCTGTCGAGGCACTGCGTGAGGCCGGCGCCGAGGTCGTCGCGGTCGCGGTGATCGTAGACCGGGCGACCGGCGCGCAGGAGAAGGTCGAGTCCGAAGGGCTGGAGTACCGCACGGTCTTCGGCCTGGAGGAGTTGGGTCTCGACTCTTGACGATCGTGGTGGTGCTCGTCGTCAGTCTGTTGATCGGCTGCGGGATTGCCTACGTCAACTACCTGAACGCGAAGAAGCGGCGAGAGGAGTTCGCCGCCTTCGCCGCTCAACAGGGCTTCAGCTATCTGCCGGAGAACCCGGCACTGGCCGGGCAGTGGGCCGGTACGCCGTTCCAGACCGGCGATCACCGTCGCGTCCGCAACGCGCTCTCCGGTGCGTACCAGGGCCGGCAGGTCGTTGCCTTCGACTACAGCTACCAGACCCACTCGTCGAACGGGAAGGGCCGCCGGACCACCACGACCCACAAGTTCGGCGTCGTGGTGATGCGGCTGCCGGGTCCGCTGCCGCGGCTCGAGGTCACCGGCGAAGGGCTGTTCGGCGGCGCGGTCGCCAACGCGCTGGGTTTCGGCGACCTGCATTTCGAGAGCGAACAGTTCAATCGCTCCTTTCACGTGCTGGCCGACGACGAGCGCTTCGGGCACGCGGTGATCCACCCGCAGATGATGGAGCTGCTGCTCTCCCATGGCGAGATCGGCTGGCGGATCGAGGGCGACTCGCTGATCGGCTGGGACGCCGGCCCGCACTCGCCGGCCGAGGTGATGAACCGCCTCCAGCTGCTGCAACTGGTCACCAACAACATCCCGCCCTACGTCTGGCGCGACTACGCAGGCGTGGATCCGCGAGCGAGCTGACCAGGCTCGAGCTCGACGTGCGGGCGGGTCTGCCACAGCGCCCACTCGGCGCTGACATCGCCGGCGGTCCGCAGCAGCAGCGGCAGGTAGTCCTTCAGCAGTTGGTCGGTGGACGTCTCCGCGGCGTGAACAGTCACGTTCATGGCAGCCCGGACCGTCCCGCTGCCGTCACGCACCGGTGCGGCGACGGACCGTACGCCGGGCGCCAGCTCCTCGTCGGCGAGAGCCCAGCCGCGGGCGCGGATCTCGGTCAGCTCGGCGTCGAGCTGCTCCGGCGAGCGGCCGATGTACGGCGGGAGTCCCGCTCGGCTCGGCTGGGCCAGCGTCCGGGCCAGTTCGTCGGCGGGGAGCCCGGCCAGCAGGACCTTTCCCTGCGAGGTCTGCGCGGCCGGGAACCTGGTGCCGATGTCCACCCGTAGCGCGATGATCTTGGGGACCGAGACCCGGGCGACGTAGACGATGTCGGATCCGTCGAGCTGCGCCATCGAGGACGACTCGCCGGTCCGGGCCACGAGTGATTCCAGGTGCGGCCGGGCGATGTCCCACAGGCCGAGCGCGCCGACGTACGCCATCCCGAGCGTCAGTACCTTCGGCGTCAGTTGGAAGCCGCCACCGGTCGATCGGACGAAGCCGAGCTCCTCCAGGGTCAGCAGCAGCCGCCGCGCGGTCGGCCTGGCCAGTCCGGCAGCGGTCGCGACCTCGGACAGGGACATGCTGCGGTGGTCGGCGTCGAAGCAGGCCAGCACGTCGAGCCCGCGGGCCAACGACTCCACGAAATCGGGACCTGCGCCTCGTCCTGCCATCAGTTCCCTCCTTCGCCGTACGCCGGACCGCCGCCGCCGAGCTTAGTGTCCCGGCAACCAGGGGTGCCCACCCGGCGGCGTACCGTCAGCTCTCCGAACCAGGGTCGCCGAAGATGCTGCCCCTGGCCTCCCGGTTCGAGTCGGACTTGTACTCGGTGTACTGGTACGGGTTGTCCAGGACGTCCTCATCCGGCAGTTCTGGATGCATCCCCGCGAGCCAGGCCTCCTCGCCCAGGGTGGAGCGGAGGTGTTCCACGGTCGCCTCGACGGTACGGCGTACCGCGGGCAGGTCGGCGTCGACCAGTCGATGCTCGTGCTTCACCACCCGGCCGTCGACCAGCACGGTGTGGACATCGCCGCGCTGGGCCTGGAACGCGACCTGGCCGTACGGGTTCAGCAGCGGGAAGGACACCGGCGAGTCGTCGTTCTTGATCAGCACCACGTCGGCCTTCTTGCCTGGCTCGAGGCTGCCGAGGTCGTCCCGGCCGAGCGCTTTGGCGCCACCGCGAGTAGCCCAGTCGACGACCTGCTCGGCCCGCAGATGGACCTGGGTGACGGTCTCGCCCTTCATGTGCGCCTCGAGATGCTCGCGGGAGCGATCAGCGCCGAGCGTCGTCCGCATGGCCGAGAACAGGTCGCCGCTCCACCACACACTGGTGTCCATCGAGAGCGAGACGTCGATGCCGTACCGGCGGACCTGCCAGGTGGGCGGATAGCCCTGACCCGCGCTCTGCTCGGACTCCGTCGACACCGAGACCGACCCGCCGGTGGCGGCGATCCGCTGGTACGAGTCGGTGGTCAGCGTCGCCGCGTGCACGTAGATGCTGTCCGGCGTCATGAACCCGTTGTCGTACATCAGCTGGATGCCCTTGTCGTTGGTCGCGCCCCAGACCCCGGCATGTGTCGTCACCGGCAGTCCGAGCTCGCGGGCCACCTCGAAGGCGGCCCGCTCCGGGAAGGCCGGATCGCCGGTGACGTCGAAGGCGAGCTGGTAGCCGAGCAGATCGTTCGCCCCGGTCGGCCGGCGCTCCAGGAACGCCCGGACCGCCGGATCCGCGGTCCACTCCCAGGGCCCGGCCTGAATGTTGCCGTAGGCAAGGACAAAGCGGCCCGGTACCGCCTGCAGGGCAGCCACCGCCGCCTCGGCGTGGTCGACCGTCTGCAGCCCGTGGGACCAGTCGACCGTCGTGGTCACGCCGGCCTCGAGCGACTCCCAGGCCGACAACAGGTTGCCGGCATGGATGTCCTCGGGCCGGAACGTCTTGCCGTGCTCGAGGTAGTACCAGACGAAGTACTGCGACAGTGTCCAGTCGGCGCCGTAGGCACGCATCGCGGTCTGCCACATGTGCCGGTGGGTGTCGATCATCCCGGGCATCACGATGCCGCCACGCGCGTCGATCTCGGCGGTGCCGTCGGGCACGTCCAGGGCGGCGCCGACCGCCGCGATCCGGTCGTCGACGACCAGGACGTCGGCATCGGTCAGGACCGTGTGGCTGTCGTCCATGGTCAGGACGGTGCCGCCCCGCAGGACGATCGGCCGGCCGGGTGCAAAGGACATGAGCTCCTCCAGGCAGATGACCGGACGACTGTCCGGATGGCGGTCTTCGCTCACTATCGAAGCCTGCTCCAGGGCTGTCAAGAGGTCGCACGGCCACCCTTGACAGTCGCGATCACGACGCCTGAAACTGGCGACGACGCAATGCGGACAGTTGTCCGCTTAGATCGACGACGGGAGAGCCTGGCGTGAGTGGACCGCTGTCCGGGCTGCTGGTGGCCGACTTCTCCCGGATCCTGGCCGGGCCGTACGCGACGATGCTGCTGGCCGACCTGGGCGCCGAGGTGGTCAAGGTCGAGGCGCCGGGTGGCGACGACACCCGGTCCTGGCAACCACCGGTGCGCGACGGGATCTCGACGTACTACCTCGCGGTCAACCGCAACAAGCGCTCGATCGCCCTTGATCTGAAGGATCCGGACGACCTGGCCGTCGCCCGCGAGCTGGCGCACCGCGCCGACGTCCTGGTGGAGAACTTCAGGCCGGGTGGGCTCGCTCGTTTCGGGCTGGACTACCCGACCCTCGCGGCGGCCAATGCCGGGCTGATCTACGCGTCGATCAGCGGTTTCGGGAGCGGGCCCAAGGGCGCGGCGCTGCCGGGGTACGACCTGATCGTGCAGGCGATCTCCGGGCTGATGAGTCTGACCGGCAGTCCGGACGGCGAGCCGTTCCGGGCCGGCATCTCGGTCTTCGACGTGATGGCCGGGATGCACGCGACCATCGGCGTGCTGGCCGCGCTCAACGCGCGGCACGAGACCGGCCTGGGACAGCACGTCGAGGTCAACCTGTTGTCGTCGGCGCTGTCCGGGCTGGTGAACCAGTCGAGCGCGTACGTCGCGGGCGGAGTGGTCCCGACCCGGATGGGCAACAGCCACCCGAGCCTGTTCCCGTACGAGCCGCTGCCGTGCTCGGACGGCGACCTGATCATCACCGCCGGGAACAACGGCCAGTTCCGCAAACTCGTCGAGGTGCTCGGTGTCCCCGGCCTGGCCGACGACCCGCGCTTCGACCGGAACGAGAAACGCACCGCCAACCGTGCCGTCCTGCGTCCGCTGCTGGTCGAGCGGCTGAGCACCCGGACCACAGCGGAATGGTTCCCCGAGATCATCGCCGCCGGAGTGCCCTGCGGCCCGATCAACAGCATCGACGGCGGCGTCGCCTTCGCCACCGAGATCGGGCTCGACCCGGTGGTCACCGTCGGTTCGACACCGACCGTCCGCAACCCGATCACGTTCTCCGCGACGCAGGCGGAGTACCGGCTGCCGCCGCCGTCGCTGGACGAGCACGGCGCCGAACTACGGGCCTGGCTGACCGGCAAGGAGACCACCGAATGACCGACGACCTCGCCTTCCCCACCTCGCTCGGAACCTCGACCGCGGATCAGATCCGGTTGCTGGGCCAGGACCTCACCGCCGACCTGATGGGCAAGGTGGGGTTCGGCGAGCTGGCGTTCTGGCTGGTCGCGATGCGGCGGCCGACCCCGCAGGAGACCAGGGTGTTCGAGGCCGTCCTGGTCGCCCTGGCCGATCACGGGTTCACCCCGACGGCGATCGCCGCCCGGCTGACCTATTTGTCGGCGCCGGACTCGCTCCAGGGCGCGCTGGCCGCCGGCCTGCTGGGTGGTGGCTCGCGGTTCCTGGGAGTGACCGAGGACTGCGGAGCCTTTCTGCACAAGGCATTGCAGGATCACGAGCCGCCAGTGGACGACGCGGGCTGGGACGCGCTGGCGCTGACCGTGGTGACGCAGGCCAAGGAAGCCAAGCAGTTCGTACCCGGCCTCGGCCATCCCGTCCACAAGGTGCGGGATCCCAGGACGCCGGTGCTGATCGCCATCGCCGAGGAAGAGGGCCTGCGCGGTCCGCATCTTCGCCTGTTCGAGGCCATCGGCCGGGTGCACGAGCAGGTCCTCGGTCGCCGGCTCCCACTCAACGGCGCCGGTGTCTGTGGTGCCGCCCTGGCCGACCTCGGCCTCCCGATCGAGCTGCTGCGCGGGTTCGCCCTGCTGGCCAGGGCGGCCGGTCTGCTCGGTCAGCTCGCCGAGGAGCATCGCCGTCCGATCGGGATGGACGCGTACCTGACCATCGACCGCAACGCCGTCTACGTCGACCCCACTAGCTGAACGCAGAGGAGCACCCCATGGCTACCGTCGCCGCGGTCATCGCCTCCACTCATCACCCGTTCTACTACCGCGCCAGCCGGTCGGTCGGCGCCGACCGACCACCGTTCGCCGACGAGTGGGTCGCCAAGATCGAGGCGTTCCGGGAGACCCTCACGAAGGCCCGGCCGGACATCCTGGTGATGGTGGGCAGCGACCACTTCCACCAGCTGTGGCTGGACAACATGCCCCAGTTCCTGGTCGGCAAGGCGCCGTACTTCGATGCCAACTTCGCCAACGAGGAACGCGAGTTCGGCCTGCCCAGGATGACGTTGCCGGGCGAGGAGGGCCTGTCCGCGCACATCCTGCGCGACGGCCTGGACGCCGGCTTCGACCTTGCCTTCAGCAACGAACTGCGGATCGACCACAGCATCACCTGCCCGATCATCACGCTGCGCCCGGAGGCCGACCTGCCGATCGTGCCGATCTACACCAACATCTTCGCGCCGCCGCTGCCCCGGCCGGGACGGTTCGTCGAGCTGGGCCGGACGATCCGGAAGCTGGTCGAGTCGTGGCCGGTCGACAAGCGGGTCGCGATCATCGGTACCGGCCACCTGTCCCTGGAGCTCGGCGGCCCGCGGCAGTTCGGCGAGCACGGACCCGATCCGGCCTTCGACCGCAAGGCGGTCGACTGGATCGCCAGTGGCGACATCGAAGGCTGCCTGGCCGAGGTGACCCTGGACAGCCTGCACCTGCCGGGCAACGCGACGCACGGGTTCATGGACTTCATGCTGATGATGGGCGTCGCCGGAGCCGGCGCGAAGGCCGACCACGTCGACTCGCTCGACCTCTTCCACACCATGGAGGCGTACTTCACCTGGTACCCGAACGGAGCGCCGGCATGAGCAAGTACCTGCTGGACAAGTTTCTCTACACGGTGGATCGGGACGCGGAGCTGGTCGAGCGGTACCGCGAGGACCCGGCCGGCCTGGTCGCCTGGTGGGAGCAAGAGCTGGCGAACAAGCTGCTCAACTGCACCACGACAGAGAGGTCGACCTGGCTCGCGTTCACCGACGAGGAGCGTCGGGCGCTGCGCGAGCGCGATCATGTCGCGCTGTTCGGGCTCGGCGCGCACCCGTTCCTCACGCTGACCCTGTTCATCGCGCTGTTCGAGCGTGACCACGGGCCGCTGGAGTACCAGAAGGCCTACGGGAAGGCGATGGAGCACCTGCGCCTGCCGTACCCCGACATCGCCACCTGACAGTCGCCACCTGACAGTCGAAGGAGATCTGTATGCGAGCCGCCGTCCTGGGCGCCCATGGCGAACCACCGTCACCGGCCGAACACCCCGATCCACAGCCGGTCGAAGGCCGGAGCATCGTCCGGGTCGCCGCCGCACCCGTCGTACCGCTGGACCTGTTGTGCGCGTCCGGTACGTCGTACTTCGGTCCGCCGCCGCTGCCGTACGTACCCGGCGTCCAGGGGGTCGGAGTGGTCGAGCAGTCGGCGGTGCTGGCACCAGGCACGCGGGTGTTCTTCGCGACGTCGGCCGGAATGGCGCCCGGTGACGGCAGCTTCGCCGAGCGGTGTGCCGTCCTGGACAACGACCTGATTGCCTTGGACTCGCCGGTTCCGGATGCCGAGGTGGCCGCCGTCGGTCTGTCGGGTGTCGCTGCCTGGATGGTGCTGACCTGGCGCGCCCGGCTTCAACCCGGCGAGACGGTGCTCGTGCTCGGCGGTGGCGGCGCGGTCGGCCAGGCCGCCATCGGAGCCGCGTCGGCGCTCGGTGCCGGCCGGGTCGTCGCAGTCTGCCGGTCCGC
Source organism: Kribbella sp. NBC_00382 (assembly GCF_036067295.1). Taxonomy (NCBI): domain Bacteria; kingdom Bacillati; phylum Actinomycetota; class Actinomycetes; order Propionibacteriales; family Kribbellaceae; genus Kribbella; species Kribbella sp. NBC_00382. The sequence continues at coordinate 1,850,995 of NZ_CP107954.1, read as the reverse complement.
CGAAGCCCGTCGGCGCGCGCTGGCGGCCGGTGCCGCCGAGGTAGTTGCCCTGGGCCCGGATGTCGACGATCTGACGGCCCGGTTGGCCGAGGCGACGGGTGGTTCGGTCGACGTGGTCGTCGACGCGGTGTACGGAGTGGCCGCCACGGCCGCGTCACGGCTGCTGGCGAACGGCGGCCGGCTGGTGAACCTCGGGGGAGCCTCGGGTGACGAGGCAACCTTCTCCTCGGCAGTACTACGCAGCCGATCCGCGGAGATCCTGGGCTACACCAACAACTCGCTGACCCCCGAGCAGCGGCAGGGCGCGCTGACCGAAGTACTGCGGCATATCGCCGACCAGCGCATCGTGGTCGAGTACGAGACCGTGCCGCTGCACGACGCCGCCGCGGCCTGGCGACGTCAGGCGGACGGGCCGGCCGCCGGACGGCTGGTCCTGACGATGGCAGATCACCTCAAGTAGCGTCCCGGACACCGACCCGGCACGGCGCTAGAGTCGCTGTCGGGCATCACCAACACATCGGGAGCAGTGAACATGGTCGTCGCCATCGTCATCATCGTCGCGATCGTCGTCATCCTGGCCATCGTGCTGATGGTCTCGTACAACCGCTTCGTCAAGCAGCGGAACCTGATCCAGGAGTCCTGGCGGCAGATCGATGTCGAGCTGCACCGGCGGTACGACCTGATCCCGAACTTGGTCGAGACGGTCCGGGCGTTCGCCGCGCACGAGCGGCACGTGTTCGAGGAGGTCGCCCGGCTGCGGACCCAGGCGGTCAACGTCCAGGGCGCCACGCCGGAGCAGCGGGCGGCCGCGGAGGGCGAGCTGTCCGGAGCGCTGCGGCAGATGATGATCTCGGTGGAGGCGTACCCGCAGATCCAGTCCAACCAGAACTTCCTCAACCTGCAGCGCGAGCTGACCGACACCGAGGACCGGATCGCGGCCGGCCGGCGGTTCTACAACGCCAACGTCGGCGACTACAACACCCGGGTCGAGTCGTTCCCGTCGAACGTGATCGCGGGCCGGTTCAAGTTCGAGAAGGCCGGCTACTTCGAGGTCAAGGACGAGCAGGTCCGCGCGGTCCCGCAGGTCTCGTTCGGCACCATCGGCTCGGTCGAGGGCGAGCAGGCGCAGCCGCAGATGCAGCCGGGCGTGCAGTCCTCGGGCCAGATCCAGCCGCAGATGCCCGGTCAGCCCCAGTACCAGCCCCAGCAGCCGCAGTTCCCGCCGGCCGGCGGCCAGCCGCCGTACGAGGGTCAGCCCCCGGTCGGTCAGCCCCCCGTCGGCGGACCGCCTGCGGGAACCCCCGGTCCGCAGGACGGTCAGCCGCCCTTCACCGGCGGTCAGTAACCGACCACCGGCGGTCGATAGGGCACTGAGCCTCCCCCCTTGGCCAGTGCCCCCACGGCCAACCGCTCAGTGCCCTAAAGCTTGTGGAAATCAAAGCTTGTGGAAATTCAGGCCCGGGGGAGACGACGGTCAGTTCGTCACCCCCGGACCTGCCCTCCCCCCGGTACCGCCCACCACGATGCCGGGTCGACATACATCGCGCGTACATCGCGACGTACATCGCACTCGCCGAACCTTCCCGGCGGGCCGGGCGGGATGACACCATGGGGCGGGCCAACAGTTGAGAGGGCGAGCAAGTGGACAGTCTGAGGTACGAGATCCTCGGACCTCTACGCCTCGCTCACGTCCCGGGCCAGCCGCTACGCGCCAGTAAGCCGCGCCAGCTGCTCGCGACGCTCCTGCTGCACCCCAACCGGTTCGTCTCCACCGACCTGATCGCCGACGCGCTCTGGGAGGGCAATCCGCCCCGCTCGGCGACGGCCAACATCCGTACCTACGTCCGGGCCTTGCGCGGAGTACTGCACGATGCCGGGCTGGTCGCCCCGATCGACACCTCCGCGGCCGGCTACAGCATCGGGGTCGGCGTCGATGAACTCGACGCGAGCATGTTCGAGTCGCTGCTCGCAGAGGGTGGTCACCTGCGCGATGCGGGTGATAAGCGCGAGGCCATGCTCGTACTGTCCCGCGCGTACTCGCTGTGGCGTGGGCACCCGCTGGAGGACCTGACCATCCCCTCCGCCTGGGAAGGCTCCATCGCCCGCCTGGACGCGCAGTACCGGGGACTGGTCGACACCCTGCTGGACCTGCGTCTCGAGTACGGCGACGCCAGCGGAGCCGCCGTCCTGCTCAGCGGCCGCCTCACCGAAGACCCGTACGACGAGCAGCTGTGGCGCCGACTAGTAGACGCCCTACTGGCCGCCGGGCGCACCGGCGAGGCCAGAGCCGCCTATACGAAAGCCGTGCAGACCCTGGCCGACGAGCTGGACGTCAAGCCCGGCCCAGAGCTCCAAGCCGCCGGCGCCCGAGCAGAGAACGGCCGCTCGGCCAACTGGCCAGACCCAGGCATCCCAGCAGCAACCCGTACTACGGAACGTGCAGTGCCCGAGCCGGCAGGCCCAATGGCGTCGCCAGTGCTCACTGAGCCGCACCGGCCGCCCAGCCAGCTCCCACTCGACCTGTCCGACTTCAGCGGACGGGAGCAGCACCTTGAGCAGTTGCGTGACCTGGTGTGTGGACGCGACCCGGTTCGTCCGCCGATCGCCGTGATCTCGGGTGCTCCGGGCACGGGCAAGACATCCTTGGCCATCCGGCTCGGCCACCTGGTCCGAGATTCGTTCCCTGACGGGCAGATCTACCTGGACATGCGGGGCGCAACCGAGCCCCGCGATCCGGCGGCCGCGCTGACCGACCTGCTGCTGAGCCTCAACATGTCGGATTCGGCGGTACCGCCCGATCCTGAGCGGCGGTCGGCTGCATTGCGTTCGGAGCTCGCCAGCCGCCGGGTGCTGATCATCCTCGACGACGTGGCCGCGGCGAGCCAGATCGTGCCCCTGATGCCGGGAACTGGGGCGTCGGCCGTCGTCATCACCAGCCGGAACCGCCTGATGGACTTGGCCGGCGCGGACAGCACGCCGCTGGACACCTTCGACGACGGCGAAGCGGCCGAGCTGCTCCGCCGGGTCGCGGGCGTGGGGCGCGTCGACCCGAACTCCGCGGCGGTCAACGAGATCCTCCAGGCCTGCGGGAACCTGCCGCTGGCGATCCGGATCGTCGCGAGCCGTCTGGCCCAGCGTCCCGACCTCAGCCCGGCCGAGCTGGCCCGCAGGCTGCGCGACGAGACGCACCGGCTGGACGAGCTGAGCATCGGCGAGCTCGCCGTCCGGACCAGCGCCGACCTGAGCTACGACGCGCTGAGCGCCGAGGAGGCCCGGCTCTACCGGCTGATCGGGCACTTCGCGGTCGGTGAGTTCTCCGCCCGCATCCTGGAGTCGATCGCCACGCCTGCCTCGGTGCGCCGCAGCATGGACCGGCTGATCGAGGTCAACCTGGTCCAGATCAGCACGGTCGACGCGAACGGTACTGCGCGCTACCGCGTGCACGACCTGCTCCGCTTGCACGCCATCGGAGTCGGCGACGACGAGCAGAAGGCCCAGGCGATCAAGGACCTGCGCACTGTCTTCGACTCCCTGCTGCACAAGGTCCGCCGGGCCACTGCCGCCCTCCCCTTCGGGTACTTCGGTGTGCTCGAGCACACCGGCCCACTGCTCGCCCCGGACCCGCAGCCGTTCACCCCGTCGGACGCGATCGCCTGGTTCGACGCCGAGCGATCCACCTTCGCCCCGGCGATCCGGGCCGCGGCGCAGAACGGGCTGCACGACTACGCCTGGCGGATCGCGGCCGCCTGGGGTCCGTACCTCGATATGCGTGCGTACTACGACGACTGGAACGAGTCGCACCAGCCAGGCCTGATCAGCGCGATCGCCTGCGGTGACCAGCGCGGCGAGGCGATCATGCGGCGCAACCTGGCCCAGCTCGCGATCTACCGGGACGACTGGGACGTGGCCTGGGAACACCTCGCCGAGGGAGCCGCGATCTTCGAGGAGATCGGGGACCGGCAAGGCGCCGGCATCGTCGCGGTCGGGCTCGGGACCTGGCTGCGCGAGCGGGGCCGGCCGGACGAGAGCCTTGCGCAGTACGAGCGTGCTGTGGAGGCGCTGGTCGAGGTCGGCGACAAGAACGGGGAGGCGGTGGCCCGCAGCGCGGCCGCGTCGATCTGGCTGAGCCGCAACGACACGGTCATCGCCGGACGGTACCTGGCCGAGGCCTTCCTGCTTGGGGTACGGCTCGGGGACTCACACCGCGAGGCGAAGGTACGGCGGCGGATCGCGACGCTGCGGATGCATCAGGGCCGCAACGACCAGGCGGTACGGCAGTTGCAGGCATCCCTGGCGATCTTCAACAGCCTGGGGGACGACCACTGCGCGGCGTACGGGCGAGCGGAGCTGGGGCAGGCGCTGGTCGGTGTCGGCGACGAGGCGGCCGCCCGGCGGATGCTGCTGGACGCGATCGAGATCGGCCACCGGCTGGGCGATCGCAGCGTCGAGGGCCAGGCGGCGTACGACCTGGGCCGGCTCTACGCGAGCGCGGGCAAGGTGGACTTCGCTCGCCGGTACCTCGATCGCGCGGCCCGGGTCTGGCAGCTCGTTGCCAACGACACCAAGGCCGGCCAGGCCCGCGCGGCGCTGGCCGAGCTGACCAGCGATCTCGCGGCCGGCTGATTCCTCAACCCTGCAACGATTTTCGTTGCCGTGGGTAGTCGGCCGTAGGAATGTACGGCGGGTGTATGCGGCCGGGTGAAGATCTAACCACCACGGCAAAGGCCGGAGGATGGGGGAGCACGGCCATGGGGGAGATTGTTGTGGAGCGCCGCGATGCTGGATTTGCGGCGAACCCGCGGGACACCGATGCCGCGCTGAGCTGGCAACTGGAACGGGTGGGGTCGGCGGCCTGGCAGGACTGGTCGCTGAAGTTCCAGCGGATGGCGTTCGGCTACGCGCAGGACAGCGGTTGGCGTGATCCGGAAGACGCGTTGCGATGGCTCGACCACCACGCCCTACTGCACGAAGGGGCTGCGCCACGGGGGGCGCTGGTCTGGTACCAGGCGGCCGACCGGATCCGGGTGGCTTGTTCACTCGGGTCCGGTCAGGTGGTCGGGCCGTTGCCGCGCGGTCAGGTCGATCGCGCGGATCTCGCTGAACTCAGCGGCGACTACGTCTGGTCAGACCCGCACTTTCCCTTTGGTCACTGAGCCCGTTTGGGCATTGAGCTTCAGTGCTTGCGGCGGTGGCTGGCCGGCTGGTCGAGCTGGGCCTCGACGCCGTCGGCGAGCTTGCCGTGGCCGCGGCGCTTGGCCAGGATGAACTCGACCAGCATCGGGACCAGTGAGATCAGGACCAGCAGGATCAGGGCCGACTCGAGGTGGTCGTGGACGACCTTGACCTTGCCGAGCGCGTGGCCGAGCAGGGTGATGCCGCTGGCCCAGAGGACGGCGCCGATCCCGGTCCAGAGGAAGAACTTCTTCGGGTCCATCCGGCCGGCGCCGGCCACGACGGTGATGAAGGTGCGCACGATCGGGACGAACCGGGCCAGGACCAGCGCGCGCGGACCGTACCGGTCGAAGAAGTCGTGGGTCTGCTCGATGTACTTCGGCTTCAGGAACCGCGCGTTCGGGTTCTTGAACAGCGTCGTACCGAGCCCGCGGCCGATGTAGTAGCCGGAGACGTTGCCCAGGAACGCGGCCACGGTGAGGATCACGCAGGCCAGCCAGAGCGGGACGTCGATGTTGCCCCGGGCGATGAACAGGCCGACCGCGAACAGCAGCGAGTCGCCCGGCAGGATCGGGAACAGCAGCCCGCACTCGATGAAGACGACCGCGGCGGTGCCCCAGAGTGACCAGTCGCCCAGCCAGTTCAGCAGGTACTCAGGGTCCATCCAGTTCGGCATCAGCATCGCGATCATTGGGAGCACGCGGACAGGGTAGCGTCCCCACCCATGCAGGAAGCCAATCGTGACAACGCCGCTGACCTCATCGGGGCCGACATGGTCGGTACTGCGGAGGTCGGCGTCGGCCCGTGGCAGGGCCAGCTGCCGGACGACTCCCGGTACGACCCGGAGCTGCTCGCGGCCGGCGATCGGCGCAACGTGGTGGACAAGTACCGGTACTGGCGGCTGGAGGCGATCGTCGCCGACCTGGACACCCAGCGGAACCCGTTCCACGTCGCGATCGAGAACTGGCAGCACGATCTGAACATCGGCTCGGTCGTCCGGACTGCGAACGCCTTCCTGGCCAGGGAGGTGCACATCGTCGGCAACCGCAAATGGAACCGCCGCGGCGCGATGGTCACGGACCGCTACCAGCACGTCCGCCACCACCCGCAGCTGGCAGACCTCGCCACGTACGCCGAGGAGCACGGGCTGGCCGTCATCGGCATCGACAATCTCCCCGGCTCCGTGCCCCTGGAGACGTACGAGCTACCCACCGACTGCATCCTGCTGTTCGGCCAGGAAGGCCCGGGCCTCACCAACGAAGCCCACAAGATCTGCACCGATGTCCTGTCGATCGCCCAGTTCGGCTCCACCCGCTCGATCAACGCCAGCGCGGCGGCGGCCATCGCGATGCACGCCTGGATCCGCCGCCACACCTTCGATCAGTTGGCGCGGGTGAACCCGACGTAGCTGTCGGACGAGCCCGATCCGTCACCTGCGCCGGAGACCCACAGCTTGCCGGCCAGAACGGTCGAACCCCACAGCCCGGCAGCGCCGGCCGGGTCGGCCTGCCGCTCGAAGCCACTCTTGGTGAGCTTCAGGATGTACGGACCGAAGGCCCGCGTCTCGCCGACCGCCACCGGCTGCCCGTTGACCAGGTTGAGCGTGTTGAGCTCGGCCCCTTCGGCCGGCGTGGCCACCTGGGTCCAGTTCCTGCCGTCGAAGTGGAACGCGACCGGACGGCGCCGGAACTCGGGGTCCTCGCGGTGCCCGACCGCCCAGATGTCCTTGGGGCTGTTGGCCTCCACATCGGTGAGGTGCAGGTTCGCGTCCTGGCCGGGCAGCTTAGCCAGGGTCCAGCGCGTGCCGTCGTAATGCTTGATCCCGTTGAAATCCGCTACCCAGAGGTTGTTCGCGGACAGCACCTCCAGGTCGTACGGGTAGCCCGAGTTCCCGATCACCCCGTCGTTCAGAGCCGTCCATCGCTTCCCGTCGTACCGATAGACGAAGGCGGTGGCCGCCTGGCTCTCGCTGCCGGAGTCGTAGCCGAGCGCCCAGACCTGCTTGCCGAGCGCCGCGACCGAGGTGAACTCCCGGCTGTTGCCATCGTGGAAGGTGGGTGACGCAATCACCTGCCAGGCCTTGCCGTTCCAGTGCTGAGCCAGCAGTTTGCTCTGGAATGTGGGGTCGTCGGGGGTCTGCTGAGACCCGACGGCCCAGGCATCGCCCGGGCCGACGGCATCGATGTCGAGGAACCGGCCCAGCGTGACCGGCTGAGGTGTCGCCTTCCAGGCCTTGCCGTCCCAGACGGTCGCGGCCGGGGTGAAATTCCGCCCGTCGTCGAGGGCGCCGACGGTCCACAGCGACGTGCCGCCGGGGTCCATCGCGTACGAGATGAACCCCTTCAGGCCGGTTGGGGTCTCGTGCCACTCGTACGGCGTCGCGAGCGCGGGCCCGGTACTGAGGACCAGAGTGGTGGCGGTCAGGCCGGCGAGGAGGGCTGCTCTCATTTGCTTGCTCCAGGTGAAGTCGGGGGTGTGCCGATGGGCTGGGGTACTGACGGCTGGGTGACCAAGCGGGGCGTGAAGAGCTTCGCGCTCCGGTTGATGAAGGCCTGGTCGACCTTGAGCTGCCAGCGCGCGTCGGTGGCGATGGCCTTCAGTTGCGCGAGGGTGAGCACCGGATGGGCCGGGTCGGTGTTCACGGCGATCAGGTTGAGGTTGAGGCCGTCCGGGCGGGTCAGATTGGCCTGGAGCTGTTGGTATTCGTCCTTCCCGGCCGGGCCGGGATAGCCCACGTCGAGCAGTCGAAGCCGGGAGCCGTCAGGCAGCTTGCTGACCTTGCAGTAGGTGTCGGTGGCGAAGCACTGCAGCGGGACGTCGATCTTGTTCTTGAGAACCTCGATCCGCAATGACGTGGTGTCGTAGTCGGAGGTGGCGTAGACCCCACGCACCGTGCCCATCCCGTCGAAACCGCCGCGCTGGTTGGTGGCCAGCTCGGCGTCGGGAAGCAGTTCGAGCAGGATTCCGAGTGCTGCCTGTGGGGTGAGCGCGCCCTGTTTTCCCTGTACTACAGCGGGCTTCCCGCTCTGCCCCGCGGGAGTGATGCTGTTGGGGCCGCCGAGCGTGCCGGCGTAGGTGAAGGCTCCACCCAGTACTGCGACAGTGGCCGCGCCGGCGAAGATCCGGGTCAGCCGCCGGCGGCGTACCAACTTGTTGCCGTGGGCAACGCCTCCGGTGAGCAGCAGGTCGAGGTCTGCCGGTGTGTCGTCGACGCCGGCATGCAGCCGGTCGCGGAGTTCGGTCTCGAAGCTCATCAGGGGTCCTTCCGGTTCCGGGTTCATCGCCCGCTCAACTCGCTGAGATCGGTGCCGAGCCGGGCGCGCAGCTTGAGCAGCGCGCGCTGGCTGCGGGTCCGGACGGTGCCGGAGCTGACGCCGAGGATGCCCGCGGTGTCCTCGACGCTGTGGTCCTCCCAGTACCGGAGTACGACGATCGCCCGGTCGCGCCCCGACAACTCGGCCAGCGCGTCGAACAGCGTCAGCCGCAGCGCGGTGTCCTCGCCGTACCGTCCGTTGTCCGGTACTTCGGAGGTCGGGCGCTCCAGCCGGGTCCGGCGCTGGGAGTCGACATAGGTGCGGACCATCACGGTCCTGCTGTACGCGACCGGGTTGTCGGCCCGGCTGACTTTCGACCAGGACGCGTAGAGCTTGCCGAGCGTCGTCTGGGTCAGGTCCTCGGCCGCATGCCGGTCGCCGGCCAGCAGGAACGCCATCCGGAACAGCTGGGTGCCGCGCGCGGCGGCGAATTCGCTGAACTCCTCGAGGTCGGCACTCACGATCACCCTTCCGTCGGTAACAGCCTGTCGAAGGAGTAAGAGCGGCCGCGGTCCGGTCTTGTTGCGGTTGAGCGCGAGAAAGTTGCCGGGAAAGTTGTTTGCGCAGGGGCCGTAACCCCGGCCCGGCGAGCTGCGTTGGAGGTGTTGTCAGTCCCAACTCGGGCGGGGACGACGCCTGCTTCAGCATGCGTTGGTTCGGGGTCAGGTACGACCGTGGGGGAGTTCATGAGTTCGAATTTGCATGTCCGGCGGGCCGTGGAGCTCGACGAGATCGCGCAGGTCGAGATCGCGCGACCGGCGAATCTCGCGCAGCTGGAAGAGATCTGGGGCGCGCTCGTCCACGAGGTCGCCACGGTGCAAGCGATCTCCACCGCCGCCGTGGAGGCGCGCAGTGACGAGTCGCGAGTGGCACTGCTCAAACTGCTCGAGGCCGAGACCGCCGAGGTGGTCGCGTTGGTGGAGGAAGTCGGCCGCGAGCTCCCGCCGCAGGTGAGCGCGGCGAGTTGACGTCTACTGTGAGTCCTCCAGGCTTTGGGAGGTGCAGAAGATGGTGCCGTGGGCCGATCACGCGATCTGGTGGCACGTCTATCCGTTGGGGTTCGTGGGAGCTGAGCCGGCCGCGCTGCCGTCGGGCTTCCGGACGGCCCGGCTCGGGCGGTTGGAGAACTGGCTCGATTATGTGATCGAGCTGGGCTGCTCCGGCCTGCTGCTGGGACCGATCTTCGAGTCGGAGACGCACGGCTACGACACCGTCGACCACTTCCGGATCGACCCGCGACTGGGCGACTACGAGGACTTCGACTCGCTGGTTGCCGCCGCCAAGCAACGCGGGCTGCGGATCCTGCTCGACGGGGTCTTCAACCACGTGGCCAGGAGCTTCTCGGCGCCGCCCGAATGGTTCAAGCAGTTGCCCGACGGTTCGATCGCCAGCTTCGAGGGACACGAGCACCTGATCGTGCTCAACCACGAGGAGCCGGCGGTTCGCGAGTACGTCATCGAGGTGATGTGCTATTGGCTCGAGCGGGGCATCGACGGCTGGCGGCTCGACGCGGCGTACGCGGTGCCGCCGGAGTTCTGGCGTGCGGTGTTGTCGGAGGTCCGTGAGCGGTTCCCGGAGTCCTGGTTCGTCGGCGAGCTGATCCACGGCGACTACGCCGGCTATGCCGCGACGAGCACGCTCGACTCGATCACGCAGTACGAGCTGTGGAAGGCGATCTGGAGTTCGCTCAACGACAGGAACTTCTTCGAGCTGGCGTATGCGCTGGAGCGGCACCAGCAACTCGTCGATCCGCTCGTGCCGCAGACGTTCGTCGGCAACCATGACGTGACGCGTATCGCCAGCAAGCTGGAGGATCCACGGCACCTTGGGCATGCGCTGGCGGTGCTGTTCGCAGTGGCCGGCATACCGAGCATCTATGCGGGTGACGAGCAGGCCATGCAGGGCGTCAAGGAGGACAGGGTCGGTGGGGATGACGCCGTCCGGCCTGAGTTCCCCGACAAGCCAAGCGATCTGGTCGACCCACATTGGGAGACGTACCGGCTGCACCAGCGGCTCATCGGCGTACGGCGTCGCAATGCGTGGTTGACGCGGTCGCGGACCAAGGTTGCCCACCTGACCAACCAGGCCCTCGCGCTGCGCTCCGGCGATGCGGGCGGCCAGCTACTGCTGCTCCTCAACGTAGGAGACGAGGCCTACCGCTTCCCAGTGGAAGTGGCAGGCCTCGTCATTGCAGCGCAGTCGGATCCTGGTCACCTACCGGAGGATCCGTTGCTGGTACCGGCGCATGGCTGGCTAGTACTGGCTACCGGCTGAGCAGAGCCTGGAACGCGTCTCCCAGCGCAGCGGTGGGGTCGGTAGGCAGCTCGTGCGAGCGGTAGGCGATGTGAGCGTCCGGCCGGACCAGTAGGCACCCGTTGTCGGTGATCTCGCGCAGCCGCGCCCAGTCGCCGTACAGGTCGTCCAGCTCCCGGCCAGGGCCGACCACGAACGCCTCCACCTCCACGCCGGTCTGCTCCGCGATCGCCCGGGCCGCCTTGACCCACGCCTCGCCACCGATCCCGGTGAGCAGGGTGAACCGGCCCTTGCCGACCACGTCCAGCGTGCTGACGGTCTCGGTGCCACTGGTCAGCCAGCAGTGCGGGATCCGCGCGCCCGGCCAGGTAGTCGGGTGGTAGTAGAGCTCCGGATCCCTGGTGTACGCCGGTTCGTCGGTACCGTCCGGAACGACCGCACCCGAGGTGTACCGCTGACCTAGCTCCACACCATGGGCGTTGAACTCGTAGTCCTTGAGCTCGATCGCTTTGCGCAGCTCCTCGCGTTGCGCGGCACCCGCGGGAGTGTCGTCCTTGCGCGAGTCGATCGTTCGACCGGCCGGCGCGTCCGGAGTCATCCCCAGCGCATGGAAGATCTGTCCGAACTGCGTGCGGCTCTTGTTCGCGCGATCCACGATCTGCTTCGCGATCGGGGTGCGCTCCTCGTCGTACGTGTCGAGCAGCTTCGGCGACGCCTGACCCTTGAGGACGAGCGCCAGCTTCCAGGCCAGGTTGTACGCGTCCTGGATCGAGGTGTTCGACCCGAGCCCGTTCGACGGCGGGTGCCGGTGGATCGCGTCACCCATGCAGAACACCCGGCCGACCGATGCCTTCTCGGCGTACATGTGGTTGACGCTCCAGACCGAGGTGCCCTTCAGCTTCACGTCGATCGTGTCGTCACCCACCAGGTTGTGCACGATCTCGGTCGCCATCGCCTCGTCGACGACCGGCGCGGGCTGGTTGATGTCGTAGCCCCAGACGATCAGCCACTCGTTCCACGGCCGGACCATCCTTACCAGGCCGGCGCCGATGCCACCGATCTGCGCGCCTGGCTGAAGTACCCAATAGAGCACGCTCGGCCGGTGCGCGACGTACTTCGACAGGTCCGCCTCGAAGACGATGTTCATCGAGCCCTCGATGTCCATCGAGCCGGCCATCGGCAGCCCGATGTCCTGGGCCACCTTGCTCCGGCCGCCGTCCGCGCCGATCAGGTACTTCGCCCGGATCTGGTACGTCTCGCCCGACAGCCGGTCCCGGACGGTCGCGGTCACGCCGTCGTCATCCTGCTCCAGCGACACGTACTCGGTGTCGAACCGCAAGCGGGCTCCGCGGCTGGCCGCAGTACTGACCAGGATCGGCTCGAACAGCGTCTGCGGAAGGTCGCAGGGGAGTGTCGGGCTGGCCTCGGTGTAGTCGGCCAGGCGCTGCGGATGCGTTCCCCAGGTACGGATCCGGCCGATCTCCTCGCCGGCAAGGCTTGTGCAGAAGGCGGTCTGGCCCATCAGCGCATGCTCGGTGCCCTTGCCGGTGATCTGGTCCTCGATACCCATGTCGCGCATCAGCTCGATCGTGCGCTGATTGGTGATGTGGGCCCGCGGGGTGTTGGCGGTCCAGCCGTAGCGAGTCAGTACTACGTTGTCGATCCCGTAGCTGGACAGGAAGAGGGAGGCGGCACCACCGGCTGGGCCGGTGCCGACGATGAGCACATCGGTTTCCATCACAATGATCGGGTCTCCTCGATGGTGGCGAGCACCAGGTCGTACTGGACGGTCGAGTAGGGCTGGTCGAGTTCGCGTCCGTCAGGCGCCGTACCGGCCGGGTGCTCGGTGAACTCGGCGATCAGCGAGTCCTTGACCCCGAAGACGGCATCGTCGTGCAGATGCTCGTCACCGGCGGCGAAGACATGCGTGATCAGCCTGGAGAATCCGGGCGCTGTCACCATGAAGTGGATGTGGGCCGGGCGCATCGGGCCGCGACCGCCGGCCCGGAGCAGCTCGCCGACCGGGCCGTCGTCCGGGATCGGGTAGGCGACCGGCCGTACCGCCCAGAACGAGTAGTTGCCTTCAGCATCGGTTGTCAGGTGCCCGCGATTCTGCGGACCATCGGTGTCCTTCTGTACATCGTAGAAACCGTCTTCGTCCGCCTGCCAGGTCTCCACCAGTGCTTTGCTGATGGGGTTCCCCTGCAGGTCCAGAACGCGCCCCGAAACGAGGCAGGGCTGGCCGGGCGCACCGTTGGACAGGTCGTCACCCAGCTTGATCTCCGGCGAACCCTCGACGAAGAACGGCCCGAACACGGTCGACTGAGTGGCGCCGGCCGGCTTCTTGTTGCCCAGGCCAACGGTCAGCATGGACAACCCCAGTACGTCGGACAGCAACACGAACTCCTGTCGCGTGCCGGTCGACTTGTGGCCGGTCCGGGTGAGGAAGTCGATCCCGGTGAACCACTCCTCCTCGGTCAGCTCGACCTCCCGGGCGAACGCATGCAGATGCCGGACCAGCGCACTCAGCACCGTCTTGGTGCGCTCGTCCGTACTCCCGTCGAAACTCGCCACGACCGCATCGGTCAGCTCGTCCCCAGCCAGATCCATGTCGCTCCTCATGCCTCGATGACCATCGCTATTCCTTGGCCGACACCGATGCAGAGGGTCGCCAAGCCGTAACCACCACCACGACGGCGCAGCTCATGCGCCAGCGTGGTCAGAATGCGCGTACCGGAGCTGCCGAGCGGATGCCCGAGCGCGATCGCTCCGCCGTTCACGTTCACCTTGGCGCGGTCCAGCTCGGGCCATTCGCCCAAGCAGGCAAGGCTTTGCGCTGCGTACGCCTCATTGAGTTCCACCAGGGTGAGGTCGTCCCAGCCGATTCCGGCCTTGGCGAGGGCCTTGCGTGAGGCCTCGACGGGGGCGATACCGAAGTACTGGGGTTCGACCCCGTGCACCGCCCGGCTGGCGATCCGCGCCAGGGGAGTGATGCCTAGGCCTTGGGCCGTTGCCTCGTCGGCGATCAGTACTGCGGACGCGCCGTCGTTGAGGGTGGAGGCGTTGCCCGCGGTGACCGTACCGCCGTCGCGGAAGGCGGGCTTGAGCTTCGCCATGATGTCCGGGGTTCCGCCGTCGCGGATGGACTCGTCCCGGGAGAGCGGCGTCGTCTTCTTCGGGAGGATCGGCGCGAGGTGTTCCCAGGGGACGATCTCGGCGTCGAACTTGCCAGCGGCCCAAGCCTTGCCGGCCTTCTCGTGGCTCTCGAGGGCGAAGAGATCCTGCGCCTCGCGACCGACGTGGTACCGGTCGGCGAGCTGCTCGGTGGCCTCGCCGAGTGAGACGGCCCACTCCTTCGGCATCCGCGGGTTGATGAGTCGCCAGCCGAGCGAGGTGGACTCCGCCATCACGCTGCCGTGGGGGTAAGCCTTGTCTGGTTTGGGAAGTACCCACGGGGCGCGGCTCATGGACTCGACGCCACCGGCCACGACGAGGGATGCGTCTCCAGTCTCGATCGCTCTGGCCGCTTGGATCGCGGCCTCCAGACCGGATCCGCAGAGGCGGTTGACGGTGGTACCGGGAACACTGGTCGGATAGCCCGCAAGCAGAGCGGCCATCCGCGCTACGTCCCGGTTCTCTTCACCAGCACCGTTGGCATTGCCGAGGAAGACGTCCTCGATCAACGCGGGATCAAGGCCGGGATGCCTGACCAGCAACTCCCGCAGAGCCACGGCGGCCAAGTCATCCGGACGCCCACCCGCCAACGCACCGCCGAGCTTGCCCACGGGCGTGCGGACCGCGTCCAGCAGAAAGGCGGATCTCATGATGCTCCCTCAGGCCGTTCGCCCGCCCAGGCGCGGGCGAAGATGTCTCTTACGTCAGTGCCGGTCGTTGCCTGGAAGCGTTCTGCCGCTTCAACCGACTGGGCTTCGGTCAGTCCGAGCTCTCGCAGGCTGGTCGGCACCTTGGCTGCGGTGAACAGGTCGAACAGCCCGGCAGCCAGGTCGGTCGTCTCCAACGCGTCCTCGAGCCTTGCCTTCGCGTGCGGTACGTCGCCCGCCTTGACCCGGGTGACCTGGGGGAGGACGGCTGCGTGGGTTTCCGCGTGGGGCAGGTTGTAGGTGCCGCCGAGCAGGTGACAAAGCTTGTGGTGCAGACCTGTTCCCGCACTGGCCATCGCCGAGCCGGCCAACGACGCGCCGTACAAGAGGTTGCTTCTAGCATCTAGGTCGGTGCGATTCGCCAGCACCTGCAGGAGTCCTTCGCGAAGTGCCCGCGCGGCCTCGACCGCGATGACATCGGTGATCGGATCAGCCTTCTCGGTCCAGGTGGCTTCCACACAATGCGCCAGCGCATTGGCAACACTCGCCGCCGTCACCTTCAACGGCAACTGGTGGCTGAGGACCGGGTCGTAGACGACGGTCTTCGGGAGGACTTTGAGATCGGTACCGGTTGTCTTGTCTCCGCCCTCGGTCTGACCCCAGACGGGAGTCATCTCCGATCCGGAGTACGTGGTCGGTACCGCGATGATGGAGAGCTCTGCGGTCAGCGCGATGGCTTTGGCGAGGCCGATGGCGGAGCCGCCGCCGATGGCGACGATGCCCGTGGCTTCGACCTCCAGCGCCTTGGCGCGGGCGGCGTCCGCCTTCTCCTTCGGCACGTGTTGCCTGACCTCGTCGATCCGGCCGGCGAAGCGGTCGCCGAGTGAGCGCTCCACCAGGTCGGCCCAGTCGCGGGCGGACTTGGTTGCTATCAGCAACACTCGGTCGATGCCGAGCAGGCCGATCTCGTCGGCTACTCGATCGAGCGAGCCGGCGCCCAGGACGACCCGGCTGGCCAGTCCGACGTGGGTGAAGGACTCATTCATCGAAGAGCTCCCGGTTTCGCAGCTTCCGGAGGGCGGTCAGCTCGACCTCGGTCGGCTCAGCAACAGCCTCGATGCTGTCGGCAACCTTCAACGCCCACCCCGTAGCAGCGACAGCCTGATCCACAGTCACACCAGGATGCAAGCGCGTCATCGTCAGCTCGTTGGTCGCCGGATCCGGCTGCAGCACCCCGTGGTCGGTGATCACCAGCGTTGGTCCCGCACCTGGCGCCTGCCGTTCGCGGCCGGTCGGGCCGTAGCCGACGGACGAGATGAAGTCGACGCGCTCGACGAAGGTCCGCGGCGACTGCTTCACGATCACGATCACCCGGCCGGCCGCCGCCGCGATCTCCGGCGCCCCGCCCGCGCCCGGCAGCCGGGTCTTCGGGTTCGCGTGGTCGCCGATCACGGTCGTGTTGATGTTGCCGTACCGGTCGATCTGCGCCGCGCCCAGGAACCCGACATCGATCCGCCCGGCCCCGACCCAGAAGTTGAACATCTCCGGTACCGACACCACCGACACCGCCGTCGCGGCCAGGTCGTCATCACCGATCGACAGCGGCAGCTTCCTCGGCTTCGCGTCGATCGCGCCCGATTCGTAGACCAGCCGGCAGTTCGGCGCGTGCGTACGCCGGGCCAGGTTGGCCGCCAGGTTCGGCGGCCCGACACCGACCAGACACACATCCCCGTCGAGCAGCTCGCGCGCCGCGGCGACGTTCATCATGTCCGCGCTGGTCCACTCAGACATCGCTGGTCTCCTTGAGATCGTTCTCGGCAGCCCAGGCGAGGAAGGCGTCGCGGTCCCGCGAGATCGCGTCCCACTGCTGGTAGAAGTCGTTGTCGCGCACGGAATACCCAGCGGCGTACGACGGCCAGGCACCGTTCGGTACGACGCTCACCGCCGACAGCACCCAGTTCGGCAGGATCACCGCGCCGGTACGCTCCGGGAACTCGTCGACCACTTCCTCCACCGTGACGATGGCCCGCTTGGCAGCGAGCACTGCCTCCCGCTGCACTCCCGTGATCCCCCAGAGCATCACGTTGCCCTCGCGATCAGCCAGCTGCGCGTGAATCACGGACACATCCGGGTTCACCGCCTTCACCGCGGCCAACTCCTCGCCGGTGAAGGGGCAGGTGACCCGGCTGATGATGTCTGTCTGCTCCTCGAGGTCAGTACCGCGGTAGCCCCGCAGTACTGCGAACGGCAGCCGCGCAGCGCCAGCGGAGTAGGCGTTGGCGAGCCCTGCATGGCTGTGCTCGTGTACTACGAGTCGGTGCGGCCAGTGGTTCTCCACTGCATCGCGCAGCCGGTGCAGGGACCCCACGCCCGGGTTACCGCCGTACGAGAAGACGATCTCGTCAGCACAGCCCAGACCGATCAGCTGGTCGTAGATGAGGTCAGGCGTCATCCGTACCAGCGTCAGGTGGCGACGGCCCTGGCGGGCGATCTCATGGGCAGCCGCGAAGGGGATCAGGTGCGTGAATCCCTCCAGCGCGACCGTGTCCCCGTCGTGCACGTGCGCGGCGATCGCCTCGGCGAGGGGCACTGGACTTGTCATCAGCAACTCCGCTGGGGATATTTGATGCTAGGATTTCGCTCAGCGAAAGATTCTTCTTTCAACGAAAAGGCTAGCTCATGGTTGGTGATGCGTCTACAACCCCTGGCTCGGGTGGCACGTTCCTCCAGGGGCTCGAGCGCGGGCTGGCCGTGATCCGGGCGTTCGACGCCGAGCGGCCGACGCTGACCTTGAGCGAGGTGGCCCGCGAGGTCGGCATCACGCCCGCGACGGCACGACGGATCCTGCTCACGCTGGAGGAGCTCGGCTACGTCCGGAGCGACGACCGGCGCTTCTCGCTGACACCGCGAGTGCTGGCGCTCGGCTGGGCCTACCTGTCCTCGCTGGACCTCGGCGATATCGCCGGCCCGTTCATGGAGGAGCTCAGCCTCAAGACCCGCGAGTCCTGCTCGATCGCGACGCTGGACCTGCCGGACATCGTGTACGTCGCCCGCGTACCCACCAGGCGGATCATGACGGTTGCGCTCGGCGTGGGTGCGCGCCTACCGGCGTACGTGACCTCCATGGGTCGAGTGCTGCTGGCTGATGCGCCCGCGGGTGAGGTGGCGGCGTACCTGGCAGCTCTGGAGCCGGAAGCGATGACGGATCACACCGTGACGTCGGTGGATGAGCTGGGGGAGCTGATCAAGCAAGCGGGGGTCGACGGCTATGCGCTGGTCGACCAGGAGTTGGAGCTGGGGTTGCGGTCGATCGCAGTACCGATCAGGGATTCGCGTGGCCGAGCCGTTGCGGCTCTCAACGTCTCGGCCCACGCATCCCGCTCCACCCGCGCGTCGTTGCAATGCGAAGTACTGGAACCGCTGCTCGACTGCGCCGACCAGATCGGTACTGCGCTGCGCCGGCGCGGGCGGATCTAGTCCTGTCTAGTTAGCCGAGACCGATCTGGGCGTAGAAGGTCTGGTTGTCCCAGAACAGGTACTCCTCGTCCATCGTGTTGCGCTTGTTCCAGATGCCGACGGTGGCCATCGGGAGCGAGTAGGCCTTGCCGGTCGGCTGGATGAAACCGCCCTTGCCGTCGGGCATCGGCTTGGTGAAGGTGCCCTTCATGAAGCCGGTGACGGCGGTCAGCTGGCCGTTGGCGAGGCGGAACGGGTGCTCCCGGATCCGGGTGTCCGGCGCCCAGACGAACAGGGCGGCCAGGTCGGCGATGTGCTTGTCGATGCCGTCGGTGAAGTGCCCGTCGGGCCAGTGCACCCGGATGTTGCGGGCGTGGCTCTCGCCGAGCCGGTCCCACTTCTGGTGGGTGAAGACGTCGAAGTCGAGCTCGTCGAAGATCTGCAGATGCCGGCGCTCTCCGCGCGACAGGCCCTCTGGAAAGCCGGAGGGGTGGCCGGTGGAGCCATAGGCGAGTTCGGTACCACTGCTCACCGCGGTCAGTGCCAGCGCACCGAAGCCTGCCGCGCTGCTGTTCCTGATCAGAGAACGTCGGTCGATCATCTGGGTCGCATCCTTCGGTTGATCAACTGGAGTCACTTTCAGATACTGCTCTCCAGAAGGTACTACAACCTTCAAGTAACTGGTACCCGCAGAGGTACGCTGTCTTTGTGGACAAGGCTGCGGACGAGGTGGAGTACGACGTGTTCGGCGCCGCCTGCCCGTCCCGGCCGGTGCTCGAGGACGTGACCGGGCGGTGGGGCGCGCTCGCGATGGGCGCGCTCGCCGACGGCCCGATGCGGTTCAACGAGCTGCGCCGGCGGGTCGAGGGGGTCAGCCAGAAGATGCTGGCGCAGTCCCTGCAGGCGCTCGAGCGGGACGGACTGGTGAACCGCGAGGTCCAGTCGACGTTCCCGCTGAAGGTGGAGTACAGCCTGACGCCGACTGGTGAAGTACTGGCCGCCAAGCTCCTCGACCTGATCGGCTACCTGACGAGCAGCATGCCCGGCATCCTCGATGCCCAGGAGTCCTACGACAAGTCCCGCGCCTGAACGGCAAACGCCCGCCACCCTCGTGGGGTGGCGGGCGTTCTGCGTACGAAGCTCAGTCGGTCTGGGTGACCTTGCGGAGGCCGCGGGGGGCGTCGGGGTCGAGGCCGAGCTTGCGGGCCAGTGCCTCGATCGTGCGCTGGGCCGGGATGATCAGGGCCAGCGGGGCGAGGGTCTCGGGCAGATCCGGGCCGGCCAGGTTGACGTCGCAGAGGGACGCGAATCGGGCGTCGCCGCCGATGCCGAGGATCTTGCTGCCCTTCTCGCGGACGATCGCGGCGAGCTCGGTCATGCCCGGCAGTGCGGGGCCTTC
Organism: Kribbella sp. NBC_00382; assembly: GCF_036067295.1. Lineage (NCBI taxonomy): Bacteria > Bacillati > Actinomycetota > Actinomycetes > Propionibacteriales > Kribbellaceae > Kribbella > Kribbella sp. NBC_00382. The sequence continues at coordinate 1,831,580 of NZ_CP107954.1, read as the reverse complement.
GCCGGCGGCGACCAGGATGGTGACCAGGTCGGAGTCGACGACGGCGATCGGGCCGTGCTTCAGGTCGGCGTACGAGAGGCCGCGGACCGGCTGGAGGCAGGTCTCCTCGAGCTTGAGGGCGACCTCGAGCGTCGTACCGAAGGTCAGGCCGCGGCCGCTGGACAGTACATCGTGGGCGCCGGCGAGCAGCTCGGCGGCGGCGTCGACCGAGCCTTCGAGCATCTTGGCGGCGGCCTCCGGTACGCGGGCGATGTCGGCGTCCAGCGTGCCCGGCTTCTGCGCCAGCGCGTCGACCGCGACGGTGATCGCGGCGAGCTGGGTGGTGTAGGTCTTGGTCGCCGGGACGGCCAGCTCCTTGCCCGCCTGGGTGATCAGCGCGACGTCGGCCACCGAGACCAGCGGGCTGTCGCCGTCGTTGGTGATGCCGACGATCGCGGCGCCGTTGCGCTTGGCCCACTCGGCCGTGTCGACGATCTCCTGGGTCGCGCCGGACTGGCTGACCGCGACGACGAGCGAGTTCGACAGGTCGAGATTGGCGCCGTACAGGGTGGCCACCGACGGCGCGGCCAGCGAGGCCTGCCGGCCGGCGTGGATCTCGGTCAGGTAGCGGCCGTACACGCCGGCGTTGTCCGACGAGCCCCGGGCTACGAAGATCACGTGCCGGCGGCCCGCGGCCAGCCGGGTGATCTCGTGCCGCAGCGGCAGTACGTGCTCGAACGTCGCGGCCAGCGCCGCTGGCTGCTCGGCGATCTCGCGTGCCATCTGGGTGGCTGGGACGGGGACGGGCGTTGACACCACGACGATCACTGGTCCTATCTGGTCTTAACAGGTATGCTGCGCACGATAGCAGTGAGCGGTGAATCGGGGCACCCCCCGAGTTAACCGCCGAGGTCTGGAGGATCGAGTTTCGATGGTGGCGACCAAACGGGCCCAGGTCCGATCGGTACTGGAACGGCTGATCGACGTCGAGCTGCACCCGGGTGACCCGATCCCTTCCGAGCGGGCGCTGGTGGACAAGCTGAACGTCTCCCGGGTGACCGTGCGGCAGGCGATCAGCGACCTGGTCGAGTCGGGCGCGCTGGAGCGTGTCCATGGCAAGGGGACCTTCGTCACTGGCCCCCAGGTCGACTCCCAGCTGCACTTGACCTCGTTCTCGCGGGAGATGCGCGCCCGTGGTCTGGAGCCCGGCACGGTCGTCTTGTCGGCGACCGAGATCGAGGCGTCCGACGAGACCGCGAAGGGCCTGCGGGTGCCCAAGGGCACCAAGGTGATCCGGGTCGAGCGGCTCCGCACGGCCGACGCGTCGCCGATGGCGTACGAGGTCGGCTACTACCCGTCCGCGCTCTTCCCCGGTCTGCTCGGCCGCGAGCTCGGCACCCTGTACGACGTCTTCGCGAGCGAGTACGACGTCGTCGTCACCTCGGGTGAGCAGACCGTCCGGGCGGACAACGCCGACGGTCATGTCGCCCGGGTGCTCGGAGTGGCCCGGCGGGCACCCCTGCTGGTCCTCGAGCGCACCACGTTCGCCGGCCGCAAGGTGGTCGAGCTTTCCTGGTCGGCGTACCGGGCCGATCGTTATCGCCTGCACATGGCCCTGACACCGCGAGGGCCGCGCTCCGGGTCGGCTTGAAGCAGCCGGCCCATCTCAGCTGCCTGATCCCGCTTCTCGTAACAAACTGGATCGGTCCTGTTCATCAACTGGTCTGTTCTCCTGCTGTTCGCTCCCCGGTCACCTGACCGGCTCAGCAGGCGGGCCGCCGTGCACGACGAGGTGCGCGGTGGCGATACTGGAGCTCAACCCACATGGAACTTTGCTGTGAGGAGTACCGCGAGACATGCCTATTGCCACCCCTGAGGTCTACGCCGAGATGCTGGACAAGGCGAAGCAGAACGCCTTCGCCTACCCGGCGATCAACGTCAGCTCGTCGCAGACGCTGACCGCCGCGATCCGTGGTTTCGCCGAGGCGGGCTCGGACGGCATCGTCCAGGTCTCCACCGGCGGCGCGGAGTACCTGTCCGGCTCGACCATCAAGAACATGGTCACCGGGTCGGTCGCGCTGGCGGCGTACGCGCACGAGGTCGCGAAGAACTACAACGTGAACATCGCGCTGCACACCGACCACTGCCCCAAGGACAAGCTGGACGGCTTCGTCCGGCCGCTGCTGGAGATCTCCGCCGAGCGGGTCGCCCGCGGCGAGAACCCGCTGTTCCAGTCGCACATGTGGGACGGTTCCGCGGTCCCGCTGGACGAGAACCTGGAGATCGCCAAGGAGCTGCTGGCCAAGGCCGCGGCGGCGAAGATCGTGCTGGAGATCGAGGTGGGGGTCGTCGGCGGTGAGGAGGACGGCGTCGCCAACGAGATCAACGACAAGCTGTACACCACCGTCGAGGACGGCCTGGCCACGGTCGAGGCGCTCGGCACCGGCGAGCACGGTCGCTACCTGACCGCGCTGACCTTCGGCAACGTGCACGGCGTCTACAAGCCCGGCTCGGTCAAGCTGCGCCCGGAGATCCTGAAGGACATCCAGGACGCGGTCGGCGCCAAGGTGGGCAAGGACCGCCCGTTCGACCTGGTCTTCCACGGCGGCTCGGGCTCCACGCTCGAGGAGATCCGCGCGGCGGTCGACCACGGCGTCATCAAGATGAACGTCGACACGGACACGCAGTACGCGTTCACCCGCCCGGTCGCCGGTCACATGCTCGCCAACTACGACGGCGTGCTGAAGATCGACGGCGAGGTCGGCAACAAGAAGGTCTACGACCCCCGCGCCTGGGGCAAGGCCGCCGAAGCCGGCATGGCCCAGCGCGTAGCAGAAGCCTGCGAAAACCTCCGCTCCACGGGCACTTCCCTGCTCGGCTAACTCCACCATCACCCGGAGGGCCCGCACCGCGCTCTCCGGGTGCTGAGCACCCACCCGCTCTCCGGGTGCTGAGCACCCACCCGCTCTCCGGGTGCTGTGCACCACCCGCACCCCGGGTGCTGTGCACCCACCTCGGGTGTTTGCTTCTTGCTTTTCCGGCAGGGCCCGCCGTCAGGCGGGCCCTGCCGGCTTTTTGGGTGGTGCGGGCTGCTTCGGGTGACCCTCGACCCGGTCGCCGCCCAACCGCGCCGGGGGCAGCCGGACGGCCGGCGCCTACCGGGTCCCCCACAATCCACCCACCGACAAACCCCATCCGACCAAGCCCGCGACTGGCTAGCTGTGGGGACAGTCATCGCCCATTCTGATCGTCGCCATCAGGAATGATCGCTATTCATGGACCCCTGTCCTTCTTACGGTTGAGGGCATGAACCCACTGAAATCCGCGATCTGGCTTCCGTTGTTCGACGAACTGGCCGACGCCCGCGTCGTCGCCGAGCTGGCCGCGAGCGCAGAGGAAGCGGGCTGGGACGGGTTGTTCGTGTGGGATCACGTGCGGTGGCGCGCGCCGGTACGCGAGGTTGGCGACCCGTGGGTCGCACTCACCGCGGCCGCGATGGTGACCGAGAGGCTGCGACTGGGGCCGATGGTGACGCCGTTGGCCCGCCGTCGCCCGGCCGTGCTCGCCCGGCAGACCGCGTCCCTTGACGTGTTGAGTCGTGGGCGGCTCACCCTTGGCGTGGGGCTGGGCAGTGATCGGTTCGGTGAGGAGTTCAGCCGGTTCGGTGATGAGACCGACGATCGGGTCCGGGCGGCGATGATGGATGAGTCGCTCGACATCCTGCGGGCGGCCTGGTCGGGCGAGGCTGTCCGGCATCATGGCGAGCACTACACCGTCGACGATGTCGAGTTCCTGCCGAAGCCGGCCCAGGACAACGGCGTCCCGATCTGGATCGCCGGCTTCCCCGGCAACGTGCGTCCCCGCCGCCGCGCAGCACGCTACGACGGCTTCTTCCCGGTCAACCTGACCTCCTCCGACGAACTCGCCGAAGCCGTCGCTGGCGTCCACGAATTCCGCACCGACCCCACCGCACCGTACGACGTCGCGGTCTCACTGGCAGTCGGCACCGACCCGCGACCGTACGCCGCCGCCGGCGCCTCCTGGCTCCTAACGGACATCGACCCCGGCGCCACCCGCGCCGATGTCGAAGCAATAGTTGCCGAGGGCCCCTTCAGGTGAGAGTCGCCGGCCGGACCAGCCGGTGCTATCGGCTGGGCACGCGATTCGGTATCTGCCGTCAGTACAGGAGCGTCGTGGTCATGTTCAGGTAGCTCAGGGCGGCCAGTCTGGTGATGGATTGGCAGATGTCGGGGTTCTTCGGTGTCTTCGCGCCGAAACAGCTGAGATTCTTCGAGGTGCTATAGGCCTTCTGGAACAGGCTCAACTGGCCGGCGAGGTCGCCGTACGGTTTGGTCTTCGGCATGCCCTTGAGCGATAGCTGAAGCTGCGCCACCAATCGGCTGGCCGCCGCGAACACTCGCCCGCACTCGACCCGCGTCCCTGGTGCTGGTTCGCATAACTGGACTGTCGCCGCAGTCCCCAGTTCGGCCAGCAGAGTCTGCTTGTGCTCGTCGCTCATCTCACCCGGCAACGCCGTCGAAGCCGCTCCGGCCTTCGACGATTGCCCGGCCGAGGGTTGCCCGGCTGATGGTTGCCCGGCCGGCGATGAGGTAGCAGGCGAAGAGGCGGTCGGCGTCGGCGGAGCAGTTGCTGAGGTTGATGGGTGCGACCGGGCACTCTGGCCGTCTCCGGAACCGCAGCCGGCGACGACGGGGAGGACTGCGACGAACATCGTCAGCGTGGCGACTGCCCTCGAGGAAACTCTCACCTGGGCAACGTAGAGCGCGACTCCGCGGCTGGACGCGTGTTGTCCTCAAAGGGCCAAAGGCAGCCGGGTTGGTCAGGCAGGCCGGTCAGCCGGGTTGGTCTGGGAGGACGGTGGGGAGGCAGAGGTGGGGGCGGCGGATGAGTGGTGGGGTTCGGCGGGAGCGGGTGGGGTCGAAGAGGTGGACGCCGGTTCGGCGGGAGGCTCGGGCGAAGGTTGAGCGGAGTTGGTCCGCGACTGTGGTTGGGGAGTCGAGGTCTTGCCAGGAGATGAAGCAGTACTCCAACGGCTCGGGTGGGTCGGGGTCTGTTGCGGGGGTGGCGCCGAATGCGCGGTCGGCGGCCTGGCCGGAGCCGTCGTCGAATTCGTCGCTCCAGAAGGGGAAACGAGGCTCGAACTCGACCACCGTCCGTTGGTCCGGGAACCAGAGAGCGCAGGCCAGATCGATCGGATAGTCATCGGGCATCGGCGGTGGCGAAGACGACGGCGCCGGCAGTCCAGCCTCGCTCAAGATCAGCCGAAGCCGAGACTCCGCCACCGACGCCGACTCTGTACTGGCCAAAGAAAACACCTGGTGAGCCCGCTCGGTGAACTCGTTGGAGCGAGAGGCGGAGGCAGGTCCGCGGCCGGGGTGGTCCTCAGGTTGGCTGACGAGGTGGTTGGCGGCGCGTTTTAGCGTGGTGGGGGTGGCTAGGCCGGCGTACAAGGTGGCTTCGGTTAGGGCTACTGCGGGGGCTAGGGGGGAGGTGGCGGCTACCTCGGCTACGGCTCGGGCTGGGGTTACTAGGCGGAGTTTGTTCCAGAGGGTGATGCCGGGGCCGAGGGGGTCTCGGAGGTGGCGGTGGATTCCGTCGGGGGTGAGGCCGGGATCGCCGGTGCGGGTGGTGAGGTGGAGGTTGGTGAGGTCTAGGCCCCAGAGGGGGAGGGCGTGCAGGGCTATCGCCGATTGGTGGCTGGCGATGAGGCCGGGCTCGCCGCGACGTAGTACCTGGAAGAGGCGGCGGAGATGGAGCACCACGTCGTCGACCAGGGTGAGGGTCTGGTGCGGGGCATAGGTGCCCGGCCGGATCCGGCGCCAGCCGCCGGTGTCCAGATAGGAGTCGATGTCAGGGTCGGGGTAGCCACACGCGCGCGCATCGGCCCGTGTGAACACCCCGCCACGGATGTGCGTCATCACGCTGAGTTGTGGGTTCACACCTAAGAAGGTGCACCGGACACCCGCCCGAACCGCGACTCACTTCAAAGCTGTGGATAGTCAACCCGGACGAGGGCATAAAAATAGCCCGTCATGTCTGTATGACGAGCTCGGCGCGAGTTGGTACCCAGGGTTGCCACAGGAGCGGCATATTGGCCTCGGACGGCGTCCGATTGCCTTTGCGCTCGTTGCACGAGGCATGGGCGGCGACCGCGTTCAGCCACTCCGTCCGGCCGCCTCTGGATCTCGGTTGGACGTGATCCATCGTGTCGGCGTTGGCCAGACCGCAGTAGGCGCAATGGAACTTGTCCCGCCTCAGTACGCCGTGCTTGCTGTACTTCATCCGGCCGGCGGCATACCGCCAGTGCGTCACCACGTAGCGGACCAAGCGGAGCACCCGTGGCACCGGGAAGGGACCGATGGTCCGTTCACCATGCGCCTCTTCGACCACTGCGACCTCGCGGACCAGCATCCGGATGGCGTGCTGGATCGACACGGTGTGCAGCGGCTCGTATGACGCGTTCAGGACGATGACGCTCATCCGGTGCCTCCTTCCGGCCGTAGCTGGGAACCACGGCGGTCTCGACGCAAGGTCTCAAGCATCCGTGGCCATCAGGTGAACGGTCAACGGATTTCGACAGACGGTCACGTGCCGGGATGGCGGCGTGATCGGCGAAGATGTGCTTTATGGAATTGAACAATCTGCTATCAGGCCCACCCGAGACATTACTCCCCGTCGACCCCGCCGCTGCGGAACTCGCCGCCGGGGCCGCCGCAGTGGACCTCGCGGCCAAGTATCCGACCTCTTCGCTGGCCTGGTCGGTGCTCGCCGAGGAGGCCCTCGCGGCGGGTCACACGATCGAGGCCTACGCCTATGCACGGACCGGGTACCACCGCGGTCTGGACTCGCTCCGCCGCAACGGCTGGAAGGGGCACGGGCCGGTCCCGTGGGAGCACGAGCCGAACCGCGGCTTCCTCCGCTGCCTCGCGGTTCTCGGCAAGGCTGCCGCGATCATCGACGAGAAGGACGAGGCCGAGCGCTGCAAGACGTTCCTGCGCGACTCGTCGGCCACCGCGGCCGAGGTGCTTGCTTAAGTAAGTTGTGGGGGTGACCAGCCCCTATGCACAGCAGGGATTCCGCGTCGGCTTCGACTGGGGACCGGCCGGCGCGGCCGCTGTTCCCGGCAGCATTGTGGCGGTGGTGGACGTACTGTCCTTCACCACCGCCGTCACGGTGGCTGTCGACCTCGGCATCGACGTGTACCCGTACCGCTGGCGCGACGAGACAGCAGTCGCGTACGCCGAACAGCACGACGCCGTACTAGCCGTAGGCCGCTCCCAACCCGGCATCACGCTCTCGCCGGTCTCCATCCGCCAGGCCCGAGGTGTGCAGCGACTGGTGCTCCCATCGCCCAACGGCTCCACCATCTCCCAGCAGCTCAGCGACAGCGGCTCGACCGTACTGGCCGTCTCCCTGCGCAACCGCGAGGCCGCAGCGGACTGGGCCGCGGGCAAGCTGGCCGACGACCCCTCGCTGACCGTGGTGGCGATCGCTGCCGGTGAGAGGTGGAAGGACGGCTCGCTACGCCCGGCGGTGGAGGACCTGTGGGGTGCTGGTGGGTTCCTGGCAGGGCTGGCCGACCGTGGAGTCGGCCCGTTGTCGCCGGAGGCCCGAGCCGCCGTTGCGGCGTACCGGGAGGTGGCGGGAGAGCTGCCGGAGCTGCTGCATGAGTGCGCCGGCGGGCGGGAGCTCACGGCGTACGGATTCGCCGGGGATGTGACGATCGCGGCAGAGGTGGACATAAGCGGGCTCGTGCCGGTGTTGCAAGGTAGTAGACTCAGCGAGTCATCAAAACCCTCGAGGTTCTGCCCGGTGACATAGCCGGCAGGCGGCGTGCGTCCCCGCTTCCTGCCGAACTTGGACGGTTGTAGGCGGCAACGACGGACCGGCGCAGCAGGACGCCCACGGTCAGATCACCGCCCCGCCGGGCAGCGGAAGGTACTACCGTGCCGGCACTCACCGGACGGATCCGCACGCCCCAAAACCCTGCCCAGAAGACGGCGCAGAAGACCGCGCAGCAGCCAGCGAGCGGCTACCGAGCCGCCCTGCGCACCCCGGGAGCGTTGAAGTTCTACCTGGCCGCCGCACCGGCCCGAATCGGCATCGCCATGACCGGCCTGGGCATCGTCTGGCTGGTCCACAGCTCCACCAACTCGTACGCCGTCGCAGGCGCAGTCACCGGCGGCTTCGCCGTAGCCGAAGCGGTAGGCGGCCCACAGGTAGCCCGCCTAATAGACCGCTACGGCCAACCCCGCATGCTCCCAATCACCCTGCTGCTGCACGCGACGGCCATGGCCCTACTACTTGCCCTGACCCTCGCAGCAGCACCCCTGTGGATGTTGGTACTCGCAGGCGTCCTGGCAGGTGGCTCTCTCCCACAGATAGGCGCGCAGACGGCAGCCCGCTGGTCCCACGTCCTACGCGGCAACCCGGTCCTCTCGTCAGCTTTTGCACTGGAGTCTCTGGGTACCAGCCTGGCCTTCCTGGTCGGGCCGGCGCTCGTCGGAACCATCAGCGCCTTGGTGTCCCCAGTAGCCGGCTCGGTGCTGGCGACGACTCTGTTGCTCGGGGGTGGGTTCTCGCTGGCAGCACAACGCGGCACTGCGCCGCCGCCTGCTATGCGGGTTCGTCAGCATGGCTCAGATCGCCTGCTGCACAAGAGATTCCTCGCGCTGGTCGGCGCCACGATCGGCATCGGCTTGTTCTTCGGAAGCATGCAGGTCTCGGTCACGGCTTTCGCGGTCAGTCGCGACTCGGCTTCACTGGCCGGGCCGCTGTACAGCATCACCAGCCTGATCAGTCTGGTCGCCGGAATCGCCTATGGAGCAAGGCGTTGGCGCACTCCGGCCCACCGGCAGTACGTCGTCGCTTTCGCCATCCTCTTCGTCACCAGCCTGCCCCTGGTCGTGGTCAACAGTCCGCTGGCACTCGCCCTCGCGCTGGCCTTACCCGGCTTGGCGCTGGCTCCGATCCAGGTACTGGCGTCGGTACTGATCGAGTCCGAGGTCGAGCCCGCCGTACTGACGCAAGCCTTTACCTGGTTGAACTCTGGTAGTGCGGCCGGCATTGCCATGGGAGCTGCTGTGGCTGGGCGGGCGGTAGATGTGCATGGCCCGCAACTGGGATTCGGGCTGGCCATTGCCGCGACGCTGGTCGCCACCGGGATGGCGGTCGTGGTGCGTCAGCGGTAGCTGATTTGGGATTCGGCGGCGGCTCGGGTGGCGTACTCGGCTGGGGTTAGGCCTATTTGTTCTTTGAATTCGTGGGAGAAGTGGGCCTGGTCGAAGTAGCCGAGGGCGGTGGAGAGGGTGGCCAGGTCGGTGAGTTCGCCGCGGGAGAGGAGGTCGGCGCCGTCGTGGAGGCGGTAGCGGCGGAGGACCCACTTGGGGCCGACACCCACGTACCGGCGGAAGAGGCGTTGGAGTTTGCGGATGGGGAGGTCGAAGCGTTCGGTGACCTGGTCGACCCGGGTCAGGTCGCGGTCCTCGCTCATCGCCGCGATGACCTGCCGGACCAGCTCGTACTGCGCGTCCGCCGCCACCAGGTGATCGGTCAGGAAAGCCTCGAAGACCGCCCGGCGGCGGACGTCGTCCGACTCCGCGAAGACCAGGTCGGCCAGCCGGTCGGCGTCGTCGAAAACCTCCCGCAACGGCAGCACCTCGTCGCGGAACGAGCCAACATCGAGCCCGGTCATCGCGCCGAACCCACCGGCCCAGAACTTCACCCCGAAGGCACGGCCCCGGCCAACCAGTTCGCGCTCGAACTTGCGGGTGCAGACCCCGTTGACGAAGGCCCCACCCGGCTCCTCGAACGTCACGTTGACGCAGGGGTACGGCAGCACCTCGGCCACGTACGGCTCAGGAAGGTCCCACTCGACGATCCAGTACCACTCCACGAACCGGTCGATGCCGGGGCTGGGCAGCAGCCGGCTCAGGCTCCGGTGCCGGGCCTGTTCGCGGGGATGCAGGATGCCGCGCTCGCTGTCGTACGGCTGCCTGGACACCCTCCAAACCTACGGCAGCGGACCGACAGAAAGCTGTCGCGTTCTTACAAGACCCGGCCCGCGCCGCCGACGAAGAATCATCGGTATGACGACGAACAACGTGAACCCCGTCCCGCCCGGCTACCACTCGCTCACCCCGTACCTGGCCGTGTCCGACGGGCCGAAGGCGATCGAGTTCTACACGGACGTGTTCGGGGCGGAGGTGGTCAGCCGGCAGGACCTGCCCGACGGGCGGCTCGGCCAGGCGGAGCTGAGGTTCGGCGACTCGATGCTGCAGCTGAGCAACGAGATGCCGCAGATCGGGCTGCAGGCTCCCACCGGCGAGTGGGTGCACTCGTCGCTGGTGCACTACGTGCCGGATGTGGACGCGACCTTCACGAAGGCGATCGAGGCCGGCGCGCGGCAGGTGGAGGCGGTCCAGACGTTCATGACCGGGGACCGGTTCGGCACGGTGATCGATCCGTTCGGGCACCGCTGGGCGATCATGACCAAGGTCGAGGACGTCTCCCCGGAGGAGGCCGACCGGCGGATCAAGGAGTGGCTCGCGTCCAACCCGGAGGGCCTCGACGCGGATTGATCCCAGGGACTCGGTGCACCCCGATTCGGCGCCGCGGGCAACCAGCCGGTACGCCGGTGAGCCGCCGGGCGGTCCGGAGTACAGAGGCCTGGGGCAACAAGCTTGAGCGCTTGTGAATGACCCGGAATCCCTTGCAGGCATGAAGAAAGCGGCCCGCCGGAACCGTCCCCTGCGGCAGTTTCGGCGGGCCGCTGACTAAGAGTGTGCACGTGATCACGGAAAATGGCAACCCGTCGTGGTGAATTGCGCGCTCGGTGTCACGTGTTGCCCACGCCGACGAGCAACTACGTGGTAATGCGCAGTTCCGGTAGGGTTGGGTCGCAAGAGCCTGGACGCGTCACCTGAGCGAAGCTTTGGTGAACCGTGCCCGGGCTTCACCGTTTCTAGCGACCGGCTCCGCACGGCGACGATGCCGTCCGGACCGCCGCCGTGAAGAGGAGGGCTGAGATGCCCGCAATCGTGCTCGTCGGCGCCCAGTGGGGCGATGAGGGCAAAGGCAAGGCAACCGATCTGCTCGGCAACACCGGGGCGGAGATCGACTACGTGGTCAAGTTCAACGGCGGCAACAACGCCGGCCACACGGTCGTGATCGGGGACGAGAAGTACGCCCTGCACCTGCTCCCGAGCGGAATCCTGACCCCGGGTGTGACCCCGGTGATCGGCAACGGGGTGGTGGTCGACCTCAGCGTGCTGTTCGAGGAGCTCGACGCGCTCCAGGTCCGGGGTGTGGACACCTCCCGGCTGCTGATCAGCGCGAACGCGCACCTGATCCCGCCGTACAACCGGACCCTGGACAAGGTCGCCGAGCGCTTCCTCGGCAGCCGGAAGATCGGTACCACCGGGCGCGGCATCGGCCCGACGTACGCCGACAAGATGAACCGGATCGGCATCCGGGTCCAGGACCTGTACGACGAGAAGATCCTCGAGCAGAAGGTCACTGGCGCGCTGGAGCAGAAGAACCAGCTGCTGGTGAAGGTCTACAACCGGCGCGCGGTGGAGATCGCCGAGGTGATGGACGAGTTGCTCGGGTACGCCGAGCGCCTGCGCCCGATGGTCGCGGACACTCCGCTGCTGCTCGGCCGCGCCCTCGACGAGGGCAAGACGGTCCTGATGGAGGCCGGCCAGGCGACCCTGCTCGACGTCGACCACGGCACCTATCCGTTCGTCACGTCGTCCAACGCGATCTCGGCCGGCGCCTGCACGGGCTCGGGCATCCCGCCGACCCGGATCGACCGCGTGATGGCCGTCGTGAAGGCGTACACGACCCGCGTCGGCGAGGGGCCGTTCCCGACCGAGCTGCTGGATGCCGATGGCGAGTGGCTGCGGCAGCAAGGCTTCGAGTTCGGTACCACGACCGGCCGGCCGCGGCGCTGTGGCTGGTACGACGCGGTCATCGCCCGGTACGCCGCGCGCATCAACGGCGTCACCGACTTCGTCCTCACCAAGCTGGACACGTTGACCGGCCGGGAGAAGATCCCGGTCTGCGTCGCGTACGAGGTGAACGGCGTCCGGTACGACGAGATGCCGATGACGCAGACCGACTTCCACCACGCGACCCCGGTCTACGAGGAGTACGACGGCTGGAGCGAGGACATCACGGGCTGCCGGACCTTCGACGACCTGCCGAAGAACGCGCAGACCTACGTGAAGGCGGTCGAGGCGCTCAGCGGCGCCCCGATCTCCGCGGTCGGCGTCGGCCCGGAGCGCTCCCAGATGGTCATCCTGGACAACCGCTTCTGACCTGTGGACCCCAGCCGGTCGTCGATCGGCTGGGGTTCGCTTGCCCTGTACTCCGTGCTGCGCGGCGAGCTGTCAGGCGGTGAAGTGTGAGCCCGGTCAGCCGTTGCCGATGACCGGCAGGTGCCTGATGATCGGCCAGTCGCCGATGTCGCCGAGGCCCGGCCGGTCGGGTAGCTGAGGGGCCGAGATCGGCTGGCGGGCCCAGCTGGCGCCGTTGCCCGCCGCTGCGTCCTTGAAGGTGAGTGCCGCCGCACCGATGAGGATGGCGGCGATGAGCAGGCTCAGCCAGGCGGGGCGGAAGGCCTTGCGCAGGGTGATCTTGGAGCCGCGCCGCAGGGAAGTACCGCCAGGTCCCCACCAGGCGGTGAGGAGACCGGCGATGCCACCCGCGCCGAAGCCGACCGCGGACAGCGGCACCCATTGGAGGCCGTGGTCGTTGGCGGCGCCGGCGGTGACGATGCCGCCGACGATGAAGCCCATGATGACCGGCAGGATCAGGCAGAACACGGTGATCAGAGCGGCCGCCAGCAGATGCATCGGGCTAGCCGCGACTGCCACCAGCCCATCGGACTTGCCACGACCCCCGCGGACCTGACGGCGGCGCATGATCGCCGTACTGCCGCGATCGACCGTCCGAGCCAGGGCAATGAGCAGCGCGGCCACCAGCACCCCGAAGCCCGGCGTGTAGGCGATCAACGCGCTCAACGCCAGCAGGAGCCCGACCACCAGCACAGAACGAGCCACCTGCTGGTCACCAGACGCCGGCACATCGGCCCGAGCCACCGGCACCGCAGTGTCCCGCCGAGCAACTTCCTGCCCCCGATAAGCCTGAGGCTGGGGCTGCTGTTGAGGTTGCGGCTGGTACTGAGGCTGATACTGCGGCTGCGTCGGGTACTGAGGCTGCACTGGGTACTGCGGTTGGTACGCCTGAGGCGGGTAGCCCTGGTAGTTCACAGGCAACGCAGCAGGCGCCGCGGCGCTAGGGGTAGGGCTGTAGGTGGCCGGATGAAGAGGTGCGCCAGCAACTGCAGCACCAGCCCCGAGACCAGCAGCACCACCTGCGGCCTTCTTGGCCTTCTGCTTCGCGGCTACATCGCGGAGCATGTCGCGGGCCGGCGCGAAGGCGGAGAGCGGCGGGATCACAGGTGGTACCAGCTGTGCGACGTCAGCAGGGTTGTGGTTGCCCGCGGCCGAGGCGTCCGCAGTAGCTGCGGCTGAGGCTTCGTCTTCCGGCATCACGCGGGTCATCAGCGCAGTGGGCGGATTGACGAGCACCGTCTTGGGGGATGCCTCGGCGGCCGTGTGGGGGTTGGGGATCAGGGCATCGCGGCCTTCGGCGTAGCGGTTGAGGCCGGCCATGATCTCCGTCTGGGTGGGGCGGTCCCGGCGGTCGGGGGAGAGGGCCGCGGCGAGGAGAGGCTTGAGGCGGGGGTCCAGGCCTTCCAGGTCTGCCTGGCCGGAGTGGACTCGGTGCAGGACCACCTCGAAGGGGCCCTTGCCGAACGGGCGGCGACCGGTAGCCGCGTAGGCGACAGTGGCCGCCCAACCCCACCAGTCGGCCGACTCGGAGACCATCTCGCCTTCGATGAGTTCCGGGGCGAGGTAGCCCGGCGTACCGATCACCAGGCCGGTCTGGGTGAGGCGGAGGTCGTCGGTGGCCTGGGCGATACCGAAGTCGATCATCACCGGCTTGCCGTTGAACATCATCACGTTGCCGGGCTTGAGGTCGCGGTGGATGACCCCCACCTGGTGAATCGCCTGCAGTGACTCGGCCAGGCAACCGGCCACCGGTAGCCAGCGCTGCGGGGTCAGCGGCCCCCGCTCGTCCACCTGCTCGTCCATGGGTCGCCCCGGAACGAACCGCGTCACCAGGTACGGCCGGTCGCTGTGCAGGTCGTGGTCGAGGATCCCAGCGACCCCAGGGTGGTTCACCTTCTGCAGCGTCGTCGCTTCGCGCTGCAACCGGGCCCGTGCGGTCGGGTCATGCGCGACGTGCGCGCGCAGCACCTTGAGCGCTACCTCTTTGTGTTCAGGCCCTTCCGCCAGGTAGACGACGCCCATGCCGCCCTGCCCGAGTCGCCGGATCAACCGGTACGGCCCGATCCGCTCCTCCAACACCTCCGTGGGTGTCGAAGGCTGTCCCCCTGTACCTGACATGGCATCCACCGTACGTCGGGATCAGCCCAACCGCTGCCCCGCGACGGAGTCCCTTCTCCCCGCCTTTGACGCAGTCGTTCCCCAGCAGGTTGCGTCAAAGGCGAATCTCCTCCGAACGAACGACTCAGCTGAAGAACCGTTGCAGCACGGGGGCGATCACGTCGGCGGCGACGTCGTGGGTCTGACCGGGCAGTACTTCGAGAGTCGCGGTCGGCAGCACCTTGGCGAGCAACTGGTCGCCCTCGATGATGGAGGCGTCGGTGGCGTCCCCGTACGCGACCAAGGTCTCCACCGCGATCCCGGCGTACCGGTCGAGCGTGGAGGGGTCGCCTGACATCGTCTTGCCGACGATGGCGCCGTCGTTGGCGATGGTGTGCGCGATCTCCAGCATGGTCGGCCAGAACGGGCTCTCGGTGATGCCGCCGAGGTACTCCTCGGGCATGCCGACCGCCTTGGTCAGGAAGATCTTCGCGGCGTCGTCCCGGCGGCCCTCGGCGACCGCGGTCTGCAGCTGCGCGACGTAGTCGTCCGGCAGCGGCGGGCGGACGTCGGAGACGATGAACGGCGGCTCGTAGACGGCCAGCTTGGTGATCGGCAGGCCGGCGCGGGCGGCCTCCAGGGCAAGGATCCCGCCCGAAGAGATGCCCCAGACAGCGGCGGATCCGCCGGCCGCGTCGATGATCGCGGCGAGATCGGCGAGCTCGTCGTCGACGGGCGTGGTCGAGGCGTCGTTCCAGCCGCTCTCGCCCCGGCCGCGGCGGTCGTAGGTGTAGACGGTGAACGAGCCGGACAGCAACTCGGCGATCTGGCCCGAGGTCGGGTTGAAGGCGCGGAAGGCGGTGGCGCCGTCGACCAGGATCACGGCCGGGCCGGAGCCCACCTGCGAGTAGCCGAGCTCGGTGCCGTCGGACAAACGAACTGTGGACATCGGATTCCCCTCACGATTTGAGTACTGAACCGTACCGTACCCAAACGAGTACGGTACTGTCTAGTACTGGCGAAAGGAGACGACCGATGGCAGAACTCACCACTCGCGCGGCGCTCAAGCGTGAGCAGATCCTGGACGCCGCGCTCGAGGCGTTCCTGGAGAACGGCTACGTCGGCGCGAGCATGGACCAGGTCGCGGCCACCGCGTCGGTGTCGAAGCAGACCGTCTACAAGCAGTTCGCCGACAAGGAACACCTGTTCCGGGCCCTGATCGTCGCGATCAGCGACCGGGTCGAGGACCCGTTCGCCGAGATCGGCCGCGAGGTCGCCGAGGCCGACGACATCGACCAAGCCGTACGCCGGCTCGCGGACGCCTTCGTCGGCGGGATCATGACCGAGTCGGTCCAGCAGATGCGCCGGCTGGTGATCGCCGAGGCGGTCCGCTTCCCCGACCTCGGCGAGGAGTACTGGAACCGTGGCTTCGGCCGCGTGCTCCCGACGCTTGCCGACTGCCTGGCCAGGCTCGCTGAGCGCGGCCTGCTCAGCATCAAGGACCCGACGATCGCCGCCAACCACCTGGCCGGTCTGCTGCTGTGGATCCCGAGCAACCGGGTGATGTTCTTCGGCCGGATGGATGCCAACTCACCCGAGGAGCTCGCCCACTTCGCCGAGGCGGGCGTCGAGGCGTTCCTCGCGGCATACAAGGCGAAGTAGTACTGGCGCGGCCAATGCCTCGGGGCGGAGGGCACCGACCGCGCCCGGCTTCTAGGTGACCGGCAACGTGAAGGCGAGCAGCCCGGTCCCAGTGGCATTGGTGATCCAGGGCCCCGCACCGTTGTGCCCCTGGTAAGTCAGAGCGGTCACACCCGCCGCCGGCCCGGTCAGAGTGACCACGAGCTTGCCGCCCGCCTCGTAGGCGACCGAAGTGATGCTGACCGCAGCACCATCCACCCGGAAGTCAGCAGCCACACCAGCATCAACAGCCAGCGCATCAGTCGACCGAAGCTGTACTACGAGTTGCGACCCGCTAGCACTAACGCGGGAAGGGTTAGGCGGTGCCACCCCAACAGTCGGCCCACCGTAAAGATCCCTGGCCAGCACTGCGAACGTGTGGTCGCCCATGTCGCGATACCCGCCCAGGTACGCGTAGTGGCACCCGTCATGCCCCGACAACCCATTGGTGGAGAGCACTGTGACCCCGGCGGTGTCGCCAAGCTCCCGCTGAGCTTCACGCAAACTCATCGCAGTCGTGTTGCCGCAAGGCGAGGTGCGCACTTGGTAGACGTAGTATCGAGCAGCCGTCCCGAAGTCGGACCGCCAGTCCTGCAGCAATGCGGTGAACCCAGCGACATGCACCGGAGCGTTGTCGTTGTCCGACTCGCCCTGGTACCAGAGCACACCCCGGACCTGGCCGATCACGCCGGCGCCGGTCAGTCGCTGCCGAAGCCTCCCGTAGTTGGTGTTCACGTCATCGGGGTTCGCGTCGTTGCGCTGGAAGAAGCTGATCGGCTGGCCGCCGTGTGCTCCGTTGATGAGCGCCACCGGCACCTTGTAGGTGTCGACGATGCGCCGGCCCATCCGGATCGCCCACTGCCCGATCGAGCCGGACTGGTTGGTCACGTCGCCGGTCGCGTAGTGCCAGACCCGGTCAGCCCCGGAGATGCTGGCGTCCGAGGTCGGTGAGCCGTAGCTACGCAAATACGGCGACTCCTCCACGTTGGCTGCGCCGTTGTACTTCGCCGCCTCCGAGTTCGACTGCCCCTGCACCACGTAGACGTCGCCGGACACCACGCTGTCGCGGCGAGCCACTACCCGGTCGAGTCCTGGACCAGTGGCGCGTACCTCGAAGCTGTACTCCTGCAGGCCGGCCTTGATCCTCGGGGTGAAGCGGAAGGTGCTCCCAGTCGAGCTATATGTGTCGGTGTGGCCCTTGCTGCTCACCCGCAGCTGCACCCGGCGTACTCGGGGGTCGGTGACCCGCCCGGCTACCGGTACCGTCGAGCCGCCCTTGGCGTCGCGGGGGATCAGCTGCCGGTCCTGCGGCGACTCGCTGAGTGCGACTACCGCAGTACGGACGTAGGCGGTGAACCTGCGTTGGGAGTAGCGGTTCGCGTTGTTGGCGAAGGTCCAGTCCGGCTGGCCTGCAGCGTTGGTGCCGATGCCGAGGGACAGCGTGCTGTTGTCCGACTCGGTGAACGTGTTGATCGCGAAGACCTGCTTGGCAGCCAGGTTCGACGGCCGGGTGGGGCCGATCTGCGCGACCTGGAACGAGCCGTAGCCGAGCGGCGAGGTCGGGTTGTCATCGACGTCGAAGGTGATCGGCGATGCGTTCGACACCTGTGTGCTGGCGCTCTCCTGGTACTGGTTCGGCCACATCTCCAGGTAGCCGGTCTGGCCGGTCCCGCTCGTCACGCTCGGCACGTTGGACTGGACGTCGAGGTCGCTGACCCGCTGCCGGACGAGTTCACCAGGCCTCGTCGCCAGGCCGATCCGTCGCGCCTCGGTGGAGAAGGGCTCCATCGCCGTCCATACCCATTGCGGTCCGTCCGGCCCGTTCAGCTCTACGCAGTACCCGACCCGGTCGAAGTTCGGGCCGATCTCGGCGGTCCGGTCGAGGCTGTACGGCGGGGTCTCGTTGAGCCAGCCGGCCTGCTGTGGGATGTCCAGTTGCAGGACCGGCGTGAACCCCACCGCGGCGGTGTCGCAGCTGGTTGCGGCCGCTTGCCCGGAGAAGGTCGCGGCTGCCGGTGCGACCACCGCCTGCAGGGTGGCAGTGGTGGCGATCAGGGTGGTGGCGATGGTGACGATCGAGCCGGCGTTGACGCGTCGAGGCATGGGCGGACCTCCATGGGCGGGATGTCTCCACCATGGGTAGCGGGTCGATCACCCTTCGTGCGAGCTTTCTGCGCCCAGCGGTCCGATCCCTGCGCCCAGCGGTTGTGACTACCACTTTCTGTGCGGAGGCGTTCGAACCTGGTGGCTGGAATCTAGCGAACGATGTCTATCGAGCCACTTCCGCCGGGGTGGCGGTCGCGATGAGGTGGTCCCATGCGAATCGAGCTCCTGGTCTTCGACGGTGTGGACGAGATGGACGTGATGGGCCCGTTCGAGGTCTGGAGCCACGCCTCCCGCCGGCCCGAATTCGAGCTGGCACTGGTCGGCCTCGACGGCCCCGCCGAGATCACCGGCCTCCACGGCCTGCAGTTCAAGGCACCAGAAGGACTCGGCACCCCCGACGCCCTCTTCGTTCCCGGCGGCGGCTGGATGAACCGCGCCGACCGCGGCTCCTGGGCCCAACGCGCTGTACTGGCCCCAAGGATCGCCGAGGTCGCGCCACACACCCAGTGGATCGCCTCCGTCTGTACCGGCTCGATGCTCCTAGCCGAGGCCGGCCTGGTAAAAGGCCGCCCCGCCACCACCAACCGCGGCGCCTGGCACGAACTCGAAACCTTCGGCGCCGACGTCAAACAAGACCGAGTGGTCGACGACGGCAACCTCATCACCGCCGGCGGCATCACGGCCGGCATCGACCTGGCCCTGCACATCGTCGAGCGTGAAATCTCGCTCGAGGTGGCCGACGGTATCGCGGCGACGATGGAGTACGCCCGGGTCCGGGACGTGTACAAGAGCTGAATCACCTTCTGCGTAAGAGGATTCCGCGGCTGCCTCGTTTGCGGAGGTAGGCGCGTCCGTTGACGACCGTCTCGACCCGTGGTGCCGCGAGGGTGAGCTCTTGTTCCACTGACCATGCGGGCGGCCAGACCTGCTGGGCCAGGACGTCGGGGTCCATCGATACGAACAGGCGGTCGGTGGGGAAGCGGTCGAGCAGGGTCAGGTCCTGGCCGTAGTACAGCATCTCGATCAGCAGGTACGCCGAACCTGTCAGCCGCCGCGTTGTCGTCAGCTGCTCGAAGCTGTGCGGGTGGATGCGGACGTCGCCCTCGACGTTTTCGTGCAGGCGGGCAAGGAAGATCGGGTTGGGCTCGGTCGCCTCGACGGAGTAGCCGTCGGCCAGGAGACGTCGCGTCAGCGCGCCTTCGCAGGCGCCTACCTCGATGACCTGGCCGGCGGCGGGATCGAGGTGCTGGCGAACCCAGGAGGCCGTCGCGTCCAGTCGCTCGAGCTCGTACGCCGAAGTCGCGAACTCCCACGGATCCGGCACGATCGCCGCGTCCGAACTCATGCTGCCCATCAACGCGAACAACCGGGCGCGCTCGTCGGCGTCCGCGTCGAAGAACCGCTCGACCGCGTGGATCCGACGCGTCAACAAGGCGTTCTCGTCCGCCTCATCCAAGAGGAGCAGGTCGGCGCAATGCGTGTTGACGAAGTCGAGCTTGGCGTCGATGAGCGGCCGCTCGAGCCGTACGTCGAGATCGGACTTCCACTGGAACCAATGGCCGTCGCCCACCGCATGCCGCACCGGCGCACGCCGTACCGCGGAAGCCAGATCGAGCGCCCACCGCCCACGGCTTGACCGGGTGTCGGCGGGGGAGTGCGTCCAGACAGTCGCCGCGACGTCGCCGGTCTCGAGTGCGATCGCGTCGGCGGCGCTGCCCGGCGAGAACGGCTTCGCGCCCTCGCCGGACGTCTGCAGCAGGTCGGCCAGTGGCGCCAGACGGCCGGCGAGCGGGACTCCCGCCGGCAGCTTCAGATAGGCGCCACGGTCGGCGATGACCAGATGCACCTCGCGGCCGGAGCCTGGATCGAGAACGGAGAGGAAGTCCACCACGACGTCCTCGGGACGCGTCACCGCAACGACATCAATCATCCCCAGCCATTTTACGCAAGAAGGCTACGAAAAGATGCCGAGCGCGTGTCGCCGAGTGCTCTTACTGGGTCATCTCTGAGATCGGCTACTTCTTGAGCTCGGCGTAGACGTCGGCGAGGTCGCCGGCCACTGCGGCCTTGGCCCAGCGGGCGGTGTCATCGGCCAGTACTTCGTGCGCGTCGGTCTCGATGCCGTCGAGGGCTGCCTTGGCGACGTCGGCCGGGTTGCCCTTCGGGTCGGTCACGGCGGTCGTCATGTCGGTCTCGGTGTAGCCCATGTGCAGGCCGGTCACGTTGATGCCGCGGTTCAGCACCTCGAGCCGCAGGGAGTTGGTCGCCAGCCAGAGGGCGGCCTTGGTGGCGGAGTACGCGCCGTGACGCGCGACCCAGGACAGGGCCGAGTGCGCGTTGACGATGTGGCCGCCGCCGTTGCGCTCGATCACCGGGACGAGGGCGCGGGTCAGGTTCAGCGGGCCGAAGAAGTTGATCTCGAAGATTTCCCGGAGCGCCTCGAACGGCACGTCCAGGTAGGTGTCCGGTGAGCTGCCGCCGGCATTGTTGATCAGCACGGTGACGTCCTGGACCTGCGGCAGCAGGGCGTCGATCGAGGCCTGGTCGGTGATCTCCAGCGGCAGCGGGACGACGCGCGGGTCGGTGCTCGGCTTCGGCGTACGGGCGGTGGCGTAGACCTTCTTGACGCCGCGGGTGAGCAGGTCGTCGACGAGTGCCTTGCCGATACCGCGCTGGCCGCCGGTGACGAGAACGACGGCGCCTTCGAGGGTGGTCATGTCAGAACTCCTGGGGAGAGAAGGATGGAAACCGATCTGTTTCCACACTCTAAACCGATCGGTTTCCAAACGCAAATCCAGCCGGTACGCTCGATCTCATGAACACCCAGGCGACACCCCGCGAGCGGCTGCTGGACGCGGCGGGCGAACTCTTCTACCGAGACGGCGTCAACATCGGCGTGGACGCGCTCTGCAAGGCGGCCGGCGTCTCGAAGAAGTCGATGTACCAGCTGTTCCGCTCGAAGGACGAGTTGATCGCCGAGAGCCTGGCCAGCGTCGGGCCGGGATACCAGCACGCGCTGGAGCCGGGGGCCGAGGACGGGTCGACCCCGCGCGAGCGGATCCTCGCGGTCTTCGAGAAGCTGGACCGGCAGACCGGCAGCGGCGACTTCTACGGGTGCCCGTTCGTCAGTACGGCGGTCGAGTTGAAGAACCCGGAGCATCCGGGCAGCGTGGTCGCGCGGCACTTCAAGCAGCGGCTGACCGACTTCTTCCTCGGCGAGCTGGTGGCCGCCGGAGTCGACGACCCCGAGATGATGGCGGTCCAGCTGACGATGGCCTTCGACGGCGCGAGCGCCCGGGCCGTCGTCCGGGCCCAGGCGCTCAACGGCGTCGGAATCAAGATGGCTGCCGCGTTGCTCGATGCAGCCGGCGTGAAGGCTCCGGAGCTAGCGAGCCAGGCCCGCTAGTTCGGAGCCGGCGAGCAGGAAACCGCCGACGCCGAAGTCGGCGGTGGAGTCGTAGGTGATCGGCTGGCTGGATTCCGGCCTGTCGCCGACCTTCTGGACATAGCCGAGGAATCCGTCGGTATGGACGGCGGTCGCGACCATTCCGTTCCAGGCGCGGGCCGCGGTCGATTGATAGCCACTGGCTGTCACCAAACCGGTTTTGATCGCATATGCGGTCGCGTAGGTGAAGAATGCCGTGCCGCTGGTCTCCGGGCCGGGCAGATGTTGCGGGTCGGCGAGATTGACGTTCCAGAATCCGTCGGTCCGCTGGATCGGCTTCAACGCACCCACCAGTTGCGTCAGCGTGCTGCGGTACTCGGCGACATTTCCCTGGGTCGCGGGCAATGCCTTCAGCGTCTTCACGTGCCCGGCGGCGACCCAGCCGTTGCCACGCGACCAGAGCACCGGCTTGCCGTTCGGCGAGACGATCTTGCCGGGCAGGAATCGGTCGTCGCGGTACCAGAGTCCGCTCGAGGGGACGTACAGACCTCGCCTGGTCTTGGTGTCCTGATAGAGCTGGTAGAGCTTCGCCCAGTACGCCGGATCGCCACGCAGCTTGCCGATCCGGGCGAATGGCGGCATCGCCATGTGCAGTGCGTCGTCCCACCACCAGTCGTCGACCTTGCTGCTGGCAACCATTCGGCTCAAGGTGTCCGTTGCCGCGGTCAACTTGTTGGCGGAGGGCTCTATTTCGTAGAGATCCAGGTACGGCTGGATGGCCGTGTGGTTGTCGGCGTGCCGGGTGGTGACTCCGCCCATGATTCCGTAGGAATGCTTCTCGGCCCAGCTGCGGGTGTAGTCGAGATAGCGCTTCTCGTTGGTCAGCCGATAGGCGGCCATCAGGCCGCTGAAGAAGGTCGCGCGGGCCCAGCCGTTGTCACCGGAATCGGCGTGGGTGGCGATCCATTGATCGGCGACCCGGCGGACCAGGGTGATGATCTGCGCACGGCTCGGAAGGATGTCCGAAGGTGGTGCGGCGGTAGCAGCGGTTGCGGTGACGGAGGGTAGTGCCGGGGCGGCCATGACGGCGGTTCCGAGGCTCAGGAAGTGGCGTCGTTTCATGGGACAAGACCTCACTTTGTTCCAGATTTCATGGGACAAATCAGAATTTTGTTCCAGGGTGAACTTAGTGCTGGTTTGGATATTGACGCCTTCACCCTCTGTCGTCAAACTTCCGAAAAGACTCTGCGGTAGTGGGGGGAGCCGCAGAGCACCGCCCCCACAAGCAAGGACCCGCCCATGCGAAAGAAACTAGCTATTCCAGCGCTTGCCGCTGCATGCGCAGCTTTGGTCGCCGGCATGTTGACCAGCCCGGCCGTCGCGGCTTCGAAGGCCGAGGCGACGATTCAGGCGCCGCTCGCGCCTGCGACCTTCACGCATCCCGGTGTCGGCGTCAGCGCCGCCCAGCTCGATTTCGTCCGCGCCAAGGTGAACGCCGGAGCGCAGCCCTGGACGAACGCGTTCAACCAGGCCAAGAACAGCGCCTACGGCTCGCTGAGCCGGGCGCCGAAGGCCCGCGCGGTGGTCGAGTGTGGACCGTACTCCAACCCCGACATCGGTTGCCGCGACGAGCGCGGCGATGCGATCGCGGCGTACACGGACGCCCTGATCTGGTACATCACCCGTGACGATCGCTATGCCCAGAAGTCGATCCAGCTGATGGACGCCTGGTCGGCGACGATCAAGGACCACACCAACAGCAACGCGCCGCTGCAGACCGCCTGGTCGGCGTCGTCGTGGCCGAAGGCCGCCGAGATCATCAAGCACGTCTACGGCAACTGGCCGAACTCGGCCCGGTTCGGCACCATGCTGCGCAACGTCTACCTGCCCGAGATCATCAACGGCTCGAACTCCAACGGCAACTGGGAGTTGAGCATGACCGAGGCGATCCAGGGCATCGGCGTGTTCCTCGAGGACAAGACCGTCTACGACAAGGCGATCTCGCTGTACCGGGTCCGGGTGCCTGCCTTCGTGTACCTGGAGTCCGACGGCGCGCTGCCGAAGACCAAGCCGAGCCAGAACCTCACCACCCGCGCCCAGATCGTCGCCTACTGGCAAGGCCAGGGCACCTTCGTCACCGGGCTGACCCAGGAGACCTGCCGCGACTTCGTCCACACCGGGTACGGCATCTCCGCGATCGGGCACGTGCTGGAGACGTCCCGGATCCAGGGCATCGACCTGTACCCCGAGTTCGGTGAGCGGCTGCGTCAGGCCCTCGGCTTCCAGTCCCGCTGGGAGCGCAACCTCGAGGCAGTACCGTCCTGGCTCTGCGGTGGCAGCGTCAACCGCGGCCTCGGCCCGATCACCGAGGTCGGCTACAACGCTCTGCACACCCGCCTGGGCATCGCGATGGCGAACACCCAGGCGTTGACCGAGTCGCGCCGCCCAGCCGGCACCAACGACCTCTTCGTAGCCTGGGAAACCCTCACTCACGCGGAGAACCCGAGCTGACCCACCGTCAGGAGTAGCTACCTCGAACACCCAGCGGCGACCTCGGACAAGTTGTTACCTGTCCGAGGTCGCCGTTTGGTGTTCAAGGTCGCATTGCGGGAGAGAGCGCGTCAGATCTGCGGTTCGCCGCGTTTCCAGTAGCCCTGGAAGGAGATGGCGGATTTGGGGAGGCCGACGGTGTTGACGAGGTGGCGGCGGATTTGTTTGATCATGGCGGATTCGCCGGCCACCCACGCGTAGTCGACATCGAAGGGGAGGGTGGCGGATTTCAGGGCCTCTGGCAACGACTTGAGGGTGTCGGCGGGGGCGCCGGTGTGGGGGAGCCAGGTGATGTCTACGCGGCCGGGGCTCGGGAGCGGGCGGATATCGCGGATGTCGGGGACCTCGACGAAGACCGTCGCCTGTACGTCGGCGGGCAACTGCTCGAGGATGCCGGCCAGGGCGGGCAACGCGGTTTCGTCGGCGACGAGGACGCGACTCACGCTTGTTGCCGGGGGCACGTAATCCACGCCGGACATCAGCAGGCCCTTGGTGCTCGTCGTGTCGACAGCGAACGGCAGGATCAGCCCGATCTCAGCGCCGACGGAGGCCGAGCTGACCCAAGCCGACGCGGGCCCGTTCACCCCATGCAGCACGAACTCGATGTCGACCTCAGCCACCTCGGGACGGAGCGCGCGCACGGTGTACGTGCGCATGATGAATCGTTCCTCGACGGGCTCCGCACACCATTCGGCGTACCAGTTGTCGCCGGCGGGCAGCCGCAGCTCGCCGCCGTCGGGCGGGGAGAGCAGCACCTTGATGCGCTGGTCCGGGCCGGCCGTGACCACGTCGGCGATCCGCGGGGCCACGAAGGTCACCCGGCGCAGGTGCGGGCTGAGGTCGTCGACAGCCGCCACGGTGGCCAGCACCGCGTTGAAGTCGATCGGGCGCTCGAGCACTGTCGTCATGCCAGTGTCTCCGTCAGGGAAAGTAGTGACAAAGCAGGGGTTCAGGTGCAGGCCGGGATCGAGCCGGGTTATGGTGAAGCACCTAGAGGTTAGCCTTACCTAAGAGGATCCCAAAGTCCAATGCCCCCGCCCGCAGCAAACGACACGGTCGTCCCCGCCACGGTCTCTGCCGGCCGTGTGGTGACTGACGGTCAGCGGCGCCCGCGCGCCCGGCGTACGACGTTGATCATCGGTTTGATCGTCTGCGTCGCGCTGCTGGTACTGGTCTCGCTGCTCAGCATCGCCGTCGGCTCGAAGCAGATCCCGCTGTCGACCGTGATCGACGCCCTGCGCCACTACGACGCTGGCAACACCGACCACGTGATCATCCGCTCGTTGCGGGTGCCCAGGACCGCGATCGGGCTGATGGTCGGCGCGGCGCTCGGCCTGTCCGGCGCGCTGATGCAGGGCGTGACCCGCAACCCGCTCGCCGACCCGGGCATCCTCGGCGTCAACGGCGGCGCGGCCCTCTTCGTGGTCGCCGGCATCTACTGGTTCGGGCTGACCTCGCTGACTTCGTACGTCTGGCTCGCCTTCGCTGGCGCGGCCGCCGCCTCCGTGGCGGTCTATCTCCTCGGCTCCCTCGGGCGAGAAGGCGCGACCCCGGTGAAGCTGGCGCTGGCTGGCGCGGCATTGACCGCGATGCTCGGCTCGCTCACGACCGCGCTGCTGATCGGCGACGTCGACACCTTCGACCAGTTCCGGTTCTGGGCAGTCGGTTCGCTGGCCGGCCGCGGCTCGGACATCGCCGGCCAGGTCGCGCCGTTCATCCTGATCGGCATCGTGCTGGCGCTGGTCTCCGGCCGCGTCCTGAACGCCCTCTCGCTCGGCGACGACGTGGCCCGCTCGCTCGGCCAGCGGGTCGGCATGGCCCGGATCTTCACCGCGATCACCGTCGTACTTCTCTGCGGCGCGGCAACAGCCGCCGCGGGACCGATCGGTTTCATCGGCCTGACCATCCCGCACGTGGCCCGCCTCGTCACCGGGCCGGACTACCGCTGGATCCTCCCGTACTCGATGCTGCTCGCCCCGATCCTGCTGCTCGGCTCGGACGTGATCGGCCGGGTCGTCGCCCAGCCCGGCGAGCTCCAGGTCGGCATCGTCACCGCCGTGATCGGCGCTCCCTTCTTCATCGCCCTGGTACGCCGCCGCAAGCTGGCGGACCTCTGATGGCCAGCGTCACCGCGGACCACTCACCCGCCCAGGTCATCGCCCGGGCGCGGGCAGTCCGGCAGGCCCGCAACCTGGCCGTGGTTGTCGTGCTGGCCGTCATCGTGTTCGTCATCTTCTGCGTCTCGCTGTCGCTCGGCGACTTCAAGATCCCCGTCATCGACGTGGTCAAGACGCTCTTCGGCGGCGGCGACAAGGCGACCGAGTTCATCGTCAACCGGCTCCGGCTGCCGCGCGCGCTGACCGCGATCCTGGTCGGGGCGGCGCTCGGCATCTCCGGCGCGATCTTCCAGAGCATCGCTCGCAACCCGCTGGCCAGCCCGGACATCATCGGCGTCACGTACGGTGCCAGCGCGTTCGCCGTCTTCGCGATCGTCACCCTCAGCCTGACCGGCTGGGCGGTGGCCGGCTTCGCGATCTGCGGCGCGCTGATCACCTCGTTCACCATGTACCTGCTCGCCTGGCGGCGAGGGGTGTCGAGCTACCGGCTGATCCTGGTCGGGATCGGGATCGGCGCGATGGCGACCAGCGTCACGTCGTACCTGCTGACCAAGGCCAGGGTCGAGATCGCCCAGCAGGCGCTGATCTGGCTGACCGGCAGCCTGAACGGGCGGGACTGGTCACACGTCCGCACGATGGCGATCATGCTCGTACTGTCCGCGCCGATCACGATGATCCTGGTACACCGGCTGCGCATCCTCCAGCTCGGCGACGAAACGGCGTACGGGCTGGGGCTGCGGGTCGAGCGCACCCGGCTCGGGCTGATCGTGGTCGCTGTCCTGCTGGCCGCGGTCGCGACGGCAGCGGCCGGACCGATCGGTTTCGTCGCCTTCGTCGCGCCGCCGATCGCTCGCTGGCTGACCCGTTCACCGGGCCCGGCGCTGGTCGCGTCAGCGTTGCTCGGCGCGCTCGTGGTGGCGCTGTCCGACCTCGTCGCGCAGCACGCACTGGGGAACACCCAGTTGCCGGTCGGTGTCGTCACCGGGGTGATCGGCGCGCCGTACCTGATGTTCCTCTTGGCCCGGACCAACCGGATCGGAAGTGGTGGCTGACATGGAGACACACGTGGAGCACAGTCTGTCCGCGGAGAACCTTGCCGTCGGCTACGACCACCGGGAGATCATCCACGACCTCTCGGTACGGATCCCGACCGGCAAGATCAGCGTGATCGTCGGCGCGAACGCGTGTGGCAAGTCGACCCTGCTGAAGACGCTGGCCCGGCTGCTCAAGCCGAGCCGCGGCACCGTGCTGCTGGACGGCAAGAGCATCCAGTCGATCCCGACCCGGTCCGTGGCGCTGAAGCTCGGGTTGCTGCCGCAGTCGCCGACCGCGCCGGAGGGGATCACCGTCGCCGACCTGGTCGGCCGCGGCCGGTACCCCCGGCAGGGCTGGATTCGCCAGTGGACCAAGGGCGACGACGAGGCGATCGCCGCCGCGATGACCTCGACGGACGTCCTCGAGATCGCCGACCGGCCGATCGACGAACTGTCCGGTGGCCAGCGGCAACGAGTCTGGATCGCGATGGCGCTCGCCCAGGAGACCGACATCCTGCTGCTCGACGAGCCGACCACGTTCCTCGACCTGACGCATCAGTTCGAAGTACTGGATCTGCTCGTCGACCTGAACAAGCGCGACCAGCGGACCATTGTGCTCGTCCTGCACGACCTCAACCAGGCCTGCCGGTTCGGCGACCACCTGATCGCGATGAAGGACGGCGCAATCGTTGCTGAAGGCAACCCGGCCGAGGTGATCACTGAACAGGTCGTCCAAGACGTCTTCGGCCTGGCCGTCAAGGTCATCCCTGACCCGGTCGCCGGCACCCCGATGGTCGTCCCGATCGGCCGCCACACAACGCGCACCGACCAACCCTCGGCCGGCCATCAACTCGCGGTCAACGATCAACCCGCAGCCAACGAGCAGGTCGCGGCCGCGGAGAACCCGGCCGCGGAGAACCCGGCCGCCAAGGCGCTCGCCGCTTCCGCCGCCGCCAACGGGATCTGCCGGCCGACCAACCGCTAGGCGCCGGCGCCGGTAGCTCGGTCAACTCGGCGACGGGTTACGCGGCTGAGCGGCGTACCTGGAAGACGATCAGGCCGGCCAGGAAGGCGCCTAGGGTGCCGAGGGCCAGGTCCCCGAGCGTGTCGGTGTAGGCGGTTTGCAGTTCGGGGGAGTGGCGGACGAAGGCGACGTACTCGCCGAGCTCCCAGATCACCGCGGCGGTGGCGCCGAAGCCGAGGGCGACGAAGGTGGTCAGGCCGCGGGTGAGTTCGGGTGGGGCGAAGGCGATGAGGACTCCTGCCGTGAGCAACGCCCACAGGATGAAGTGCATCGCGTCGTCCCACCAGTTGATGGTGTCGAACAGGTTGAGCCGGTTGCCGAGCAGGTCAACCAGCCACGGCAGCGTGATCAGCAGGTCCGCGTGCCACGGGAATGCCTGGTGCAGCTTGCTTTTCGTTCGTCCGTACGCGAACCACCACAGCGGAAGCACCAGCGCGCCGAGCGGGTAGACGACCAGCCGGGCGCCGGAGGCCTTGCCCTTGATGCCGCTGAGGTCCGGCCAGATGATTGCTGTCAGCAACAACGCGAACAGCGCGACCTTGGCCACAAGGGCGGCGTACTTCGTCCAGTCGGCCTTGGCCCGGGCTGGAGCAGTGGTGGCAACCATCGTCGTCATGCCTCCCAGTCAACTCGCCGGGGCGGCAGCGCGGATGCGTAGTACTACTTGAAAGCCCCCGATCGCGTCATTGTGACGCAATCGGGGGCCAGTGGGTTACTGCGGTGGATGGATCAGCTCACGCTGATCAGGTCGACCACGAAGATCAGGGTCTCGCCGGGCTTGATCGCGCTGCCCGCACCGCGGTCGCCGTAGCCCAGGTGCGGCGGGATGACGAGCTTGCGCCGGCCGCCCACCTTCATGCCCTGGACGCCGGTGTCCCAGCCCTGGATGACCTGGCCGACACCGAGCTGGAAGGCCAGCGGCGCGCCCCGGTTGTAGGAGGCGTCGAACTCCTCGCCGGTGGAGTGGGCCACGCCCACGTAGTGCACGTTGACGCGGGAACCGGCCTTGGCCTCGTCGCCGTCGCCCTCGGTGATGTCGGTGATCTCCAGATCCGCCGGCGGCGGCCCCTCCGGAAATTCGATCTCAGGCTTGTCAGTCATGTCTCCAGCTAACCAGATCGGTCGGTACGGATCGGTCAGCGGGCCAGTACTTCGCGCAGCCGCGCCGCGAACTCGGCCGGTTTGCCGGGCATTCCGTACTCGTCGCCGAGGAAGCCGCCGTGGTTGCTCGGGAACACCGCCGGGGTCAGTCCGAGCCGCTCGGCAACCGCCTTCCCGCCGCGTGCCGCGAGCTGGTTGGCCGACTCCTCGCCGATTCCGACCACCAGTTTGCCGGTGGCGCCGCCGAGCGCGTCGAAGTCCGGCTGGTACGACGTACAGCCGCGCAGGTTCTGCCCGAGCAACGCGTCGTCGCGGGAGCCGTCGTCCTCGGCCGGCAGCCCGAACATCGCCGGGTCGGGCGCGGGCTGCTCGGTGTAGTCAGCCGGGATCTCGCCCTCGAAGCCGACGATCGCGATGAACTTCGCCATCGCCGGCCCCATGCCGTCGCGCTGGTAGGTCTCGGAGATGTCCTCGCAGGCTTTGAGCGCCGCCTCGCTGTCCGGGATGACCGCGGCCAGCGGGGGTTCGTGCGCGACCAGCGTGTTGACCAGGTCGGGACGCTGGGCCAGCAGGCCGAGCGAGTTGACCGCTCCGCCGCTGCTCGCGAACAGGTCGACCGGTCCGGCATCGAGGGCCTCGATCAGGGCTGCGAGGTCGCCGGCGTGGTCGTTCGGGGAGAGCTCGCCGGAGCCGTCGGTCCGGGTACTGCGCTCGACGCCGCGCGGGTCGTACGTCACCACGGTCCGGTCGGTGAAGTGCGATGCCAGCGTCGGGAAGCCGCCCGCGCCCATCGGACAGCCGACCATCAGCAGTACCGGCTGCTCGCGATCGGCGAGGTCGCCGCGGACGTCGTAGGTGAGAATCGCGCCCGGTACGGCGAGCGTGTGGGTGACGGGTTCCGGCATGACAACTCCTCAGGTCGGTCTCGTTGGCTGCACCTTAGACCCGTTGCACCCCTCCACGGCTAGCGTCGAGACCCATGCGGAAGAAACTCGTGATCCTGTTCGGCGCAGCGGCGATCGTTGCCGCGGCAACAGGTCTCTCCCTCGCCCGCCCGTCGGACGCTGCTTCGGTGGCTGGGGAGAACTACGGCCAGTACTCGCTCATGTTCGAGAAGTCCGCCGGCCAGTACTGGGCAGGCGGCGCCGCTGCCGGCCAGTGGGCCTGGACGCCGCTGAGCGCGACCACCTCCGACATCTCCTGGGGCGACCCCAAAACCTGGCCCCCCAAATCCGCCGAACACTTCATCCTCTCCGGCGACTGGGTCCTCCTGGACGGCTACAACGACGGCGCCGGCCGCCCCCTGACCCAGATCCAACGAGTTACCTCGGAGAAGATCGGCTCCGCCACCTGCACCGGTATGCAACCCCTTCCGTCAGCCTCTGGCCGCCAGCACTACGTGAAGTGGAACATCCCCACCACCGGCTACTGCCTGGATGCCGTGGGCACCATCAAGCCCCCCAACAACTCCACCACGGTGAACTTCCGCCACCTCCAAAAGTGGAGCCCGCCCCACCCCTGCTCCAACCAGTACTTCCCCACCGAAACCTGCATCACCCAGTCCGAACAATGGTGGGACGACAACAACCACCCGTACTCCCTCCAGCTCTCCCGCACCCTCGAGATAGCCAGAGGCAAAGGCCCAGCCTTCACCAACCACACAACAGTCCCTGTCGCCTGGAACGCAGACGCCAGGTACTACTGGCACTACTGACCACCCTCAACCCGCTCCGCGACCGCGAGTAGCTCCGGCTCAGCACGCATGATGAACCTGGTGACGGGATGCTCAGGCCCATAACGTGCCTTGATCTCAGCCAACCGCTCAACCACAGTGAGCCGCTGTCCCCGCGGCCCAGTCGTCAGATCGCAGTACCAGAGCAGATCGGCCGTCGGCGACTCCTCAAGCTCGAACTCACCGATCAGTACGCCGGCGAGCCCCCGCTCCCCGGCCTCGAGCATCGCCGCCGTGTGGTGCGCCACCAAGCGGACGACCCGCTCGTCGATCCCCTTCCTGCGAAGAAACCTGGCCCCATCCAAAGGATGAAACCTGGTGTCGACCAGCTCCGGTGAGTACCCGATGTCATGCAACCAGGCAGCCGCCACCAACACCTCACCATCCCCACCAAGCCGCGCCCCCAACGCAGCCGCCTGCTGAGCAACCCCTCGCTCGTGAGCCCACCGGATCGGCAGTTGCTCGGCCGGGTACTCCTCAGCCAATTCTCGATGCACCATCCGTCCACCGCAGAAGCCTGAAGGTGTGTGCCGACTGACAGGACATAGTCGGTCGCGAGGTCGGGAGCGCCGACCAGTTGAGCGCAGTAGCCGGCTGATCAACGGACTATGTCCTGTCGGTCGGGACGCACCCTGTCTGACGAGGGGCCGCGTGCCCGCGACGCTCAACTGCGCCGAATTCGCGCGGCAGCGCACGACGCGCGGCAGCGCCGGAGACGCGCGTCAGCGGAGCGCAGAGATCGCGCGTCAGCGCGGCTCTCAAGGACGGGTGGGTGGGAGCGTCCCGGAGCTGGAGTGACGTAGGAGCGGAAGTGGAGGGCGCGTGGGGAGTACTCGAGCGGCCGGGGGACCCGGCCGCTCGATGACAGCTACTTCTTGACTGTTTTGTTGTACTGGTCGATTTGGGGCTTGATGGAGTCGGCGGCGTCTTTCATGGCCTTGGCCGGGTCGGTGCCGAGGACGGCCTTCTCCAGGCCGTCTTCGGCCGCTTTGCGGGCCTGGGGCATGACGCCGAGGATGCAGCCTGAGGAGGCGTTCGAGGGCTTGGTGTCGTGGAGTTGGGTGATGGCGGTGGTGAACTGCGGGTACTGCGCCACCCACGCCTTGTCGGCCGGCAGGTCCAGGGCCTTGGAGTTGATCGGGAAGTAGCCGGTACCCGTGTGCCAGGCAGCCTGCTGCTCCGGCGACGAAGCGAACTTCACGAACTCCCACGACGCGCGCTTCTCGGCGTCCGAGTGACCCGGGCCATCGACCCACAGAGAGGCGCCGCCGATGATCGGGCCGCCGGTGCTGTCGGCGGAGAGCTTCGGGAACGGGGCCGTCAAGACGGTGAACTTGCCCTTGGCCGCGTCCAGGTAGCCGCGCAGCGAGCCGGTCGACTCCAGGTGCATCGCCGAGGTGCCGGACTTGAACACCGCCTGGGCGTCGTCGGTCTTCTTGCCGGTGTTCGGCATCAGGCCCTGCTTGACCATCTGCTGGTACCAGGTCGCGACCTTCACGCCCTCGGCGTCGGCGAAGTTCACCTGCGTCGCGAGGTCCTTGCGGCCGTTGTCGTTGTCGCAGTACTGGGTCCCGGACTGCGCGATCAGCTGCTCGACGAACCAGCCGTAGATCGCCGCGTTGAAGCCGTACTGGACGGTCTTGCCACCCTGCTTGATGGTGAGCTTCTTGGCCGCTTCCATGATCTCGTCGAGGTTCGTCGGCGGCTTCAGCGGGTCGAGCCCGGCCTTCACGAAGGCTTCCTTGTTGATGTACAGCAAGGGCATCGAGGTGTTGAACGGCATCGAGTTGAGCTTGCCGTCGATCGAGTAGTAGTTCGCGATGTTCGGCTCGATCGTACTGAGCGAGTAGCCGTCCTTGTCGGCGAAGCTCTGCGTCGGCACGGTCTGCTTGGAGTCGATCATGAACCGCGAGCCGATGTCGTAGATCTGCACCACAGAGGGCGTGCTGCCCTGCTGGACGGACGTCTTGTACTTCGTGATCGTCTCGTCGTAGTCGCCCTGGTACACCGCGGTGACCTCGATCTTGCCGGAGTTGGCCGCGTTGAACGCCTTCACCAGCTTGTCGACGGCCTCACCGTTGGCGCCCTTCATGCCGTGCCAGAACGTCACCTTGGTGACCCCGCTGGCCTTGTCCAGCGCGTCAGCGCCCGGCGCCTCCTGGCCACCGCTGCTCGAAGAGCCGTTGTCGGAAGAGCCGCCGCAGCCGGTCGCCACCAGGGCGAGCACGGCGAGCAGGGAGAGGGCGGCCGCCGTACGCCGTTGTCGAACAGATCGCATCGTTAAAGCCTTTCTCATCAACGGATCGCGCCCGCGGTCAGGCCGCGGACGATGAAACGCTGGCCGAAGATCACGATGGCCAGGGTCGGAAGGATGGACAAGGTGACGCCGGCCAGGATCAGGCCGGGGTCGGCCGCCTCGGCGTCGTTGAGCTGGCTGATCCCGATCTGCAGCGTGCGCCGCGACGCGGAGTCGCCGATCAGCAACGGCCAGAAGAACTGGTTCCAGGCGGCCAGGAAGACGTACAGCCCGACCGCCATCAGGGCCGGCTTGTTCAGCGGGATCAGGATCCGGCGCATGAACCGCCAGTGCCCGCAACCGTCGATGGTGGCCGCGTCGCGCAACTCGGTCGGGAACTGCAGGAACGACTGCCGCAGCAGGAACACCCCGAACGCGTTCGCCAGGAACGGCAGCACCAGCGCCAGCATGGTTCCGGCGTACGACGCGGTCAGCCGCTCGCCGCCGATCGACCAGCCGGTGATGGTCAGGTAGTTCGGCAGCACGATCGACTCCCACGGCACCATCAGGGTGCCGAGGAAGAGCCCGAACAGTACGGTCCGGCCCCACATCTTCATGAAGACGAACGCGTACGCCGCGAGCACGCTGGTGACGAGTTGGGCCACCGTGATGATCGAGGTCTGCAGGATCGAGTTCAGGTACTGCCGGCCGATCGGCGTACCGGACGAACTGGCGCCCTCGTAGTTGCCGGTGAAGAGCCCGTGCGGGAACAGGTCCGGCGGGTACGACGAGATCTGGCCGGGCGACATGACCGAGCCCGCGATCACGTAGTACACCGGGAAGATCACCGCGAGCGCGGCCACGATCAGGACGGCGTAGGTGACCACCCGTCCGACGGTCAGTTGCCTCACTTGTAGTGCACCCGCCTCTCGAGTACGCCGAACTGGATCGCGGTACACGCCAGGAGGATCACCAAAAGCACGATCGCCTGCGCCGACGCGGCACCGAAATCGCTGGCGTTGTTGGCGAACGCGGTGTGGTAGATCGAGTAGACGAGCGTCTTGGTCGACTGCTCGGGGCCGCCTTCAGGGGTGAGGATCTTGATCTGCCCGAACCCCTGCAATGACTGGATCGTCGAGATGACCACCAGGAAGAACAGTTGCGGGCCGAGCATCGGCACGGTGATGTACCGGGCCGCCCGCCAGCCGCCGGCGCCGTCCAGCGTGGCCGCCTCGTTGATCTCGGTGGGAATCGCGCCGATCCCCGCCGACAGCACGAGCACGTTGTAGCCGATGCTCATCCAGACGGTGGTGATCGCGACGCTGACCAGTGCCCACGACGGGTCGGTCAGCCAGCCGATCCGGTCCACCCCGAACTTGCCGAGGATCCCGTTGGCCAGCCCGATCGCCGGATTGTAGATGGTCGCGAAGATCACCGAAGCGCTGGCCACCGAGAACGCGAACGGCAGCGCGAAGGCGGTCCGGAAGATCCGGATCCCCTTGATGTGCTGTTCGAGCAGCAGCACGATCGCCAGCCCGCCCAGGACGCCCGGTATCACCGTCAGCAGCACGAACGCGAAGGTGACCCAGAGAATGTGCCGGAACTCGGAGCTGCCGAGCATGTCCCGGTAGTGCTGCAACCCGACGAAGGCATCGGGGCGGCCGAACAGGTCGGACCCGTGCAGCGACAGCGAGACGGACTTGCCGAGCGGCCAGACGATGAACAGGGCGAAGATCACCACACACGGCAACAGCAGCAGCCAGGACGCAAGCGATGCCGGTGTCGGCCGGCGGCCGGGGCGGGCCACCATGGATTTCGTAGTCAAGCGAATACCTCCAGTCACGCGCAGTCTTACACCGCCCGGGGCCGCACCAACCCAAGCCACGCACCGGTACCCGCAAAGGTGCACTAGGCTCATGGCTCGTGAAGGTTCTCGTAATCGGCTCTGGCGGCCGTGAACACGCACTCGTCTGGGCGCTGAGCCGGGACCCTGAGGTCGAGCAGGTCGTCGCGGCCCCGGGCAACCCTGGCATCGACGCCTTGCAACCGACGTACGACGGGCAAACGATCGTTTGCCGTCCGGTGGACATCTCGGATCATGATGCGGTCGTCGCGCTGGCTCAGGAGGTTGGCGCCGACCTGGTGGTCGTTGGGCCTGAGGCGCCGCTCGTTGCGGGGCTGGCTGATCCGCTCAGGGCTGCTGGGATCGCCGTGTTCGGGCCGTCCAAGGAAGCTGCTGAGATCGAGGGGTCCAAGGCCTTCGCCAAGGACGTGATGGCGGCGGCGAGTGTGCCGACCGGCCGGGCCTACGTCTGTACGACGCCCGAGCAGGCCGCCGAGGCGATCGATGCGTTCGGGCCCCCGTACGTGGTCAAGGACGACGCGCTTGCCGCGGGCAAGGGTGTCGTCGTCACCTCGGACCGCGCCGAGGCGCTCGAGCACGCGGCCGGCTGCGAGCAGGTGCTGATCGAGGAGTTCCTCGACGGCCCCGAGGTCTCGCTGTTCGCGATCACCGACGGCGTCACCGTGCTGCCGATGCAGCCGGCCCAGGACTTCAAACGCCTTGCGGACAACGACGAAGGCCCCAACACCGGTGGCATGGGCGCGTACACACCGTTGCCTTGGGCACCGGAAGGTTTGGTCGAGGAGATCACCGAGAAGGTGCTCCAGCCGACCATCGACGAGCTGCGCCGCCGCGGTACTCCGTTCAGCGGTCTCCTGTACGCCGGCCTGGCGCTGACCTCCCGTGGTGTCCGGGTGATCGAATTCAACGCCCGCTTCGGCGACCCGGAGACGCAGGCCCTGCTCCCGTTGCTGCAGACCCCGCTCGGCGGACTCCTGTACGCCGCCGCGACCGGCAAGCTCGCCGACGCCGAACCCCTGCGCTGGAAGTCCGGCGCCTCGGTCGCGGTCGTGGTCGCGGCCAAGAAGTACCCGGCCAAGCCCCGCAGCGGTGACGTGATCAGCGGTATCGACCAGGCCGAGTCCGGCGGCGTCCGCGTCTTCCACGCCGGTACGTCGATCGAGGACGGCGAGGTCGTGACGTCGGGCGGCCGGGTCCTCGCGGTCAGCGCCACCGGCAAGGATCTCGACGAGGCTCGCCAGCGCGCGTACGCCGGCGTCGGCCAGATCCTCATCAAGGGCTCGCAGCACCGCACCGACATCGCCCTCAAGGCAGCCCGCGGCGAGATCGAGCTCGAGCCCGTCAGCTAGCCAACGACCTAGCAAGTCCGTCGAGGATCAGGTCGAGACCGAAGCTGAACTCGTCACCGAAGGCGTAACCGGGCTGGAGGACGTGCTCCGTCGCCAGCTCGGTCAGGTGCGGGTACTGCCCTGAGCTGAACTGCTCCATCATCGCGCCGGCCACCTCGGCGGCATCCTCGGACCCCTCGAACGGCAACGACGCCTCCTGTACTGCGAAGCCGTACACAAACGCGTCGAGCAACGCATAGGCGTGCGCCGTCATCGCCACCGAGAACCCCGCCGCGCGAAAAGTGCCCAGGTTGGCATCGTGATGCCGCAACGTCGCCGGCCCGGGGGTGGTCCGCGACTCCATCAGCCCGATCGCCCACGAGTGCCGTCGCAGCACCGCCCGGGCGGAGTGTGCGCGCTTGCTGATCTCCGCACGCCAATCACCACCAGGAGAAGGCAACTCGATCTCGCCGAAGACCAGGTCGACGATCCCGTCGAGGATCTCGTTCTTGTTCGCGACGTAGTAGTAGACCGACATCGGCTTGACGTCCAGCTGCGTCGCCAGCGACCGGATCGTCAGCCCGGCCAGGCCGCCACCGTCGGCCACCGCGACGGCGGCTCGCAGTACCCGCTCGCGGCTGAGTTGAGGGCGCTCCGCGGTCCCCTGTGAACGTGGCATCGACTGGACGATAGCAGTTTCGTACTAAGTACGGTACGGTCGCCATACTAAGTACGAAACCAAGCTCGGGGGGACCACGAAGATGCGCGCAGTCGTGCGGGACAGCTACGGAACAGCCGACGTCCTGCGAGTCGCCGAGGTCCCGAAGCCCACGCCAAAGGCAGGTGAGGTGCTGGTGCAGGTCGAGGCGGCCGGGCTCGACCGCGGCGCCTGGCACCTGATGACCGGCAAGCCGTACCTCCTCCGTCTCGTCTTCGGCGTACGCCGGCCGAAGAACCCCGTGCTCGGGCGGGAGCTCGCGGGTCGCGTTGTCGCCCTCGGCGAAGGGGTGACCAAGTTCGCCGAGGGCGACGAGGTGTTCGGCATCGGGGAGGGCGCCTTCGCCCAGTACGCCGTCGCGCGTGCCGACAAGCTGGCCTTGAAGCCGGCCGGTCTCGGCTTCGCGGAAGCCGCCGTGGTCGGGATCTCCGGGACCACCGCCCTGCAGGCGCTCCGCGATGCAGGCAAGGTCCAAGCCGGCCAGAAGGTGTTGATCACCGGCGCATCCGGAGGCGTCGGTACCTTCGCAGTCCAGCTCGCCAAGGCCTTCGGCGCCGAAGTCACCGGCACCGCCAGTACTCCGAAACTCGCGCTGGTCCAGAAGCTCGGGGCCGACCATGTCCTCGACTACACCCACGAGGACTTCGCCGACGGCACTCGCCAGTTCGACCTGATCATCGACATGGCCGGCACCCCGACGATCAAGCGACTGCGCCGGGCACTCACCGCGACCGGGACCGCCGTCATCGCAGGAGGCGAGGGTGGCGATGCCCTTTCCGGCGGGACCGATCGGCAGCTCCGGGCGCAACTGCTGTCGCTGTTCGTCCGGCAACGGCTGACCGGCCTGCTGGCGAAAGAGAATGCCGCCGATCTCAAGGTCCTCGCGGAGCTGATCGACGCGGGCAAGGTGCTGCCGAGTATCGACAGTGTGGTCCCGCTCGAGGGCGTTCCGCAGGCCATCGTCGATCTGGTCGACGGTCTGGTCAGCGGCAAGATCGCCGTCGACGTCTCCTGATGTGGGCTGTTTCTAGTTTTCTGCGTGAAGAGATCTGAAGAAACTTTTCGCCACGCACAACTTTTCTGCCCTTTCAGGACATGTACTAGGTATGCCGACAACGCTGGCCGTTGAAGAGCTCGCCGCGAGCGACTCCCGCCCGGTCGTACCACCGCCGCCCACCCACCCCACTCCACCCGAGCCCTTCGACCAGTACCTCCGCTGGCTCTGGCGCTGAGCCCTGGTGATCGCGGGGTGGTGAGTCTGGGAGAGAATGGGGTACGTGCCGACTACTGGTAAGCCCCGGATCCCGAACGTTCTTGCTGCGCGTTACGCCAGCCCGTCGATGGCGCAGCTGTGGTCGCCGGAGTACAAGATCGTGCTGGAGCGGCAGCTGTGGCTCGCGGTGCTGGGGGCGCAGAAGGAGTTCGGCGTCGATGTACCGGACGGGGTGATCGAGGACTACCGCAGAGTGATCGACCAGGTCGACCTGGAGTCGATCGCGGCGCGGGAGCGGGTCACCCGGCATGACGTGAAGGCGCGGATCGAGGAGTTCAACGCGCTGGCCGGGCACGAGCACGTGCACAAGGGCATGACGAGCCGGGACCTGACCGAGAACGTCGAGCAGCTGCAGATCCGGGCCGGCCTCGAGCTGGTCCGCG
Organism: Kribbella sp. NBC_00382; assembly: GCF_036067295.1. Classification (NCBI taxonomy): domain Bacteria; kingdom Bacillati; phylum Actinomycetota; class Actinomycetes; order Propionibacteriales; family Kribbellaceae; genus Kribbella; species Kribbella sp. NBC_00382. Next base: position 1,792,593 of record NZ_CP107954.1, on the reverse strand, counting down.
ATCGCGCGGTGGCGACGGTCGTCCAGCTCGGCCAGAAGGCGGCCGACCACGCGGCGCTGGTGATGACCGGCCGCTCGCACAACGTCGCGGCCCAGGCGACCACGCTCGGCAAGCGGTTCGCCTCGGCGGCGGACGAGCTGCTGGTCGCGATCGCCCGGCTCGAGGACCTGATCGACCGGTACCCGCTGCGTGGCATCAAGGGCCCGGTCGGTACTTCGCAGGACATGCTCGACCTGTTCAACGGCCAGGAGAAGCTGCTCGCCGGGCTGGAGTCCGAGGTCGCGCAGCACCTGGGCTTCCGCCGGGTGCTGACCAGCGTCGGCCAGGTGTACCCGCGTTCGCTCGACTACGACGTCGTCTCGGCGCTCGTCCAGCTCGCCGCCGGGCCGTCCAGCCTGGCGACGACGATCCGGCTGATGGCCGGGCACGAGCTGGTTACCGAGGGCTTCAAGGAGGGCCAGGTCGGCTCGTCCGCGATGCCGCACAAGATGAACACGCGTTCCTGTGAGCGGGTCAACGGGCTGGCCGTCATCCTGCGCGGCTACGCGTCGATGACCGGCGAGCTGGCCGGCAACCAGTGGAACGAGGGCGACGTCTTCTGCTCCGTCGTACGCCGGGTCGCCCTGCCCGACGCGTTCTTCGCGCTGGACGGCTTGTTCGAGACGTTCCTGACCGTGCTGGACGAATTCGGGGTCTACCCGGCCGTCGTGGCCCGTGAGCTGGAGCGGTACCTGCCGTTCCTCACCACCACGAAGGTGCTGATGGCCGCGGTCAAGAACGGGGTCGGCCGGGAGACCGCGCACGAGGTGATCAAGGAGCACGCCGTCGCGATGGCGCTCGACCTGCGCAAGGGCACCTCGGAGAACGACCTGTTCCACCGGCTCGGCACGGACGGCCGGCTCGGGCTGACCGAGGAGCAGATCGTCGGCATCGTCGGCGAGCCGCTGTCGTTCACCGGAGCGGCCGTCGCGCAGGTCAACGCGGTCGTCGCCAGCATCGATACGCTGGCCAAGCGCTACCCCGAGGCCGCCGCCTACACGCCGGGTGACATCCTCTAGCTCGTGTACGAACCGCTCACCCTGGCCCTCGTGGCTCTGTCGCTGGCCGCGACGATCTTCGCGCTGTCGATTGCGGGGCTGGATCGCCGGATCAACTGGCCGTTGCTCGGCCTGACCGGCGTGATCGAGGTCTTGCTGGTCGGCCAGTTGGTGGTGGGCATCGTCCAGCTCATCGGCACGGATCGCGACGTGTCCGGGCCGTTCTTCATCGGCTATCTGATCGGCTCGCTGCTGGTCCTCCCGATCGGCGCGCTGTGGGCGCTGGCCGAGAGCAGTCGCTGGGGTGCGGGCGCGTTGGCGATCGCCTGCATCGTGGTCCCCGTACTCGAGTTGCGGCTCCATGACCTGTGGGCGGTCTGAGATGGCGGATGCATCGGCGACCCGGCACGGTCCGGGCCGGATCCTGATCGCCGTCTACGGGTTGTTCGCGTTGTCGGCGACCGGGCGGGCCGTCGTACAGATCGCGACGCAGTTCTCCGATGCCCCGATCGCCTACCTGCTGTCGGCCCTTGCCGCGGTCATCTACTGCGCCGCCACCTTCGCGTTGGCCAAGGCAACCATCGTCTCCCGCAAGGTCGCCACGGTCGCGATCATCATCGAGCTGATCGGCGTCGTCGGCATCGGCGCCTTCAGCTACGCCGTCCCGGACGACTTCCCGGACGCCACGGTCTGGTCCCACTTCGGCCAGGGCTACGGGTACGTCCCCTTGGTGCTGCCGATTCTCGGACTGCTCTGGCTCCGTCGCACAGCCAAGGACTGACTCTGCCAGGGAACTCCCAGCCGGGCACAGGGAGTGGCTAAGGTTCACCGGACAGCATCGGTGACATGCAGACATCAGGTCATCCTCGGGTCGAGATCGTCGTACCCGTTCGCAATGAGGAGTACGACCTCGGTCCCAATATTCGGCGGCTGCGCGCGTTCCTGGACAGTGCGTTCCCGTTTCCGGCCGAGGTCTGCATCGCCGACAACGGCAGTACCGACGCCACCTGGGAGATCGGGGCGCTGCTGGCCTCCGAGCTGCCGGGCGTCCGGATCGTCCGGATCGAGCAGCCGGGTCGTGGTCGCGCGCTGAAACAGGTCTGGTCGTCCGGTCAGGCGGAAGTCCTGGCCTACATGGACGTCGACCTCTCCACCAATCTCAACGCGCTGCTTCCGCTGGTGGCTCCGCTGCTGGCCGGGCACAGTGATGTGGCCATCGGCTCCAGGCTCGCCCGGGGTTCGCGGGTGGTCCGGCGACCGAAGCGGGAGGCGATCTCGCGCGGCTACAACCTGTTGCTCCGGGCAACCTTGGGGGCGAGGTTCTCGGATGCGCAGTGCGGCTTCAAAGCGATCCGGCGGGACGTCGCCGTCGAGTTGCTGCCGCTCGTCGAGGACACCAGCTGGTTCTTCGACACCGAGCTCCTGGTACTTGCCGAGCGCGCCGGCCTGCGGATCCACGAGGTACCGGTCGACTGGGTCGACGACCTCGACTCGCGGGTCGCGATCGCCAAGACCGTCGTCGAGGACCTGCGCGGGATCGCCCGGCTGAGCAAGAACCTCGGCCGCGGCCGGATCCCGCTGGAGCCCGTGCGACAGGCATTCGGCCGGCCTTCCATCGCTGACCCGCGGACGGCACTGGCTGCTCGCGTACTACGTTTCGCCGGCGTCGGCGTGGTGAGCACGCTCGCGTACATCCTTCTGTACTTGGCTTTGCGGCACGCGATGCCGGCCCAGGTCGCGAACGTGCTCGCGTTGCTGATCACCGCGGTCGGCAACACCGCCCTCAACCGTCGCGTCACGTTCGGCGTCCGGGGTGTGGAGAACCGCACCAAGCACCAACTGCGTGGACTCGTCACCTTCGGCATCGGCTGGGCCCTGACCGCTTCAGCGCTGTGGCTGCTGCACGCGGCGGTCGCAGTACCGGCGCACAGCGTCGAGATCACCGTCCTGACGGTCGCCAACCTGGCCGCGACGGTGGTCCGGTTCAGCCTCTTCCAGGCCTGGGTCTTCGACGACGAGGCGCCCACCTTCCCAACTCTCGAACCCACGGCGGTTCTCGACAGCACCCGGAGTAATTGATGAGCACCCTGACCGAACCGACGACAGCGGCGCCGTCGCGCGCCAAACCCGGCAGAGCGCAGACCCGCGTCACGGCGTACACGCTCAGCCGCGACAAGGTCCTGTACGGCGGCCTGCTCGCGCTGACCGCGATCGCCTACCTGTGGGGGCTTTCCAAGAACGGCTACGGCAACGAGTACTACGCGGCCGCGGTCCAGGCCGGCTCGACGAGCTGGAAGGCCTGGTTCTTCGGGGCCTTCGACTCGTCCAGCTTCATCACGGTGGACAAGACACCAGGCTCGCTGTGGGTGATGGGGCTGTCCGGGCGGATCTTCGGCTTCGGCGTCTGGAGCATGCTGGTTCCGCAGGCCCTGATGGGCGTGGCGAGCGTCGGCTTCGTCTATGTGTCGGTACGCCGCTGGTTCTCGGCCAACGCCGGGTTGCTCGCGGGTGCGGTGCTGGCGCTGACGCCGGTGGCGGTGCTGATGTTCCGGTTCAACAACCCGGACGCGTTGCTGATCCTGCTGCTCGTGATGGGCGCGTGGGCGGTGACCCGGGCGATCGACTCGGAGAAGCACGCGTGGCGCTGGATGGCGCTGGCCGGTGCTCTGGTCGGCTTCGGCTTCCTGACGAAGATGCTGCAGGCGTTCCTGGTACTGCCGGCCTTCGGTCTGGCGTATCTGATCGCGGGCAAGCCGGCGTTGGGGAAGCGGTTGGTGCACAGCGTGATCGCGCTCGGTGCGTTGATCGTCAGCGCCGGTTGGTGGATCGCGATCGTGGAGTTGCTGCCGGCGTCGGCGCGACCGTACGTCGGTGGATCGTCGACGAACAGCATTCTTGAGCTGACTCTTGGCTACAACGGGCTCGGGCGGTTGACGGGTAACGAGACCGGGTCGGTCGGCGGCGGAGTCGGGAACCCTGGTTGGGGTGGCGCGACCGGCCTGCAGCGGTTGTTCGGCGGTGAGTTCGGGAGTCAGATCGCTTGGTTGCTGCCGGCTGCTTTGCTGTCGACCGTCGTACTGGTTGTTGCTGCTGGCAAGGGCGGGCGGACGAATCGGACGCGGGCCTTCGCGATTCTGTGGGGCGGCTGGCTGGTGGTGACCGGGCTGGTCTTCAGCTTCATGCAGGGGATCATCCACAGCTACTACATGATCGCGTTGGCGCCGGCCATCGGTGCGTTGATCGGTGCGGCGGCGATGGTGCTGTGGCGTCGGCGTACCGAGTGGTTGCCTCGGGCAACGCTTGCCGGTGGCGCGATGCTGACGGCCGGGTGGAGCTTCTCGTTGCTGAACGCGTCGCCGACGTGGATGCCGTGGTTGCGGTGGTCGATTCTGATCTTGGGCGTGGTGGCGGCTGGGTTGGTGCTGGTGCTGCCTGAGTTGAAGCTGCATCGGACGGCGGTACGGCGGACCGGGTTGTTCGCGGCGACGCTGCTCGCGTTGACGGCGCTGGCTGGGCCGGCGGCGTACTCGGTGCAGACGATCAGTACGGCACACGCTGGTGCGATTCCGACGGCTGGACCGGCTGGTGCCGGAGGCCGCGGCGGGTTCGGCGGCGGTGGCCGGATGGGTATGCCGCCCGGCCAGACCGGACAGGGCACCACTGGTCAGGGCGCGACTGGTCAGGGCACGACCGGGCAGGGCATCACTGGGCAGGCAGCGCCGGGGCGGGGTGGCGGCGGGATGGGTGGCTTCCTTGGCGGTGGCGGGATCAGTGGGGTTTCCAGTGATCTGGTGTCGTTGCTGCAGCAGGGCGCGAAGGGTTACACCTGGGCGGCCGCGGCGGTCACCTCGAATGCGGCGGCTCCGCTGCAGATCGCTTCCGAGGTCCCGATCATGTCGATCGGCGGCTTCAACGGCACCGACCCGGCGCCGTCGCTGACCGAGTTCCAGCAATTGGTTGCCCAGGGCAAGGTCCACTACTTCATCGGCAGCTCCGGCGGCGGCTTCGGCGGCGGACGCGGTGGTACCTCGAGCGAGATCAGTACCTGGGTCGCCCAGAACTACACGGCGCAGACCGTCGGCGGCACCACCATCTACGACCTCACCAGCAAGTGAACGGGAGCAAGCAAATGCCAGAAACAACCAACACCAACAACCCGGTCCCGTCCTGGGTCGGAGGAGCCGCCCACGCGGGCGGGGGAACTCCGGCATCCCCGGGCGCTGCGCCGGGGCCGGGAACTCCCGGGCACGTGGGTGCAGGGCCCGGTGGGCCGGTGGGGCCGGGTGGCGCTGGTCAGGCGTCGTACCAGGGTCAGCAGCAGGTCGCGCCGCAGGCTCTGGAGAAGGACGGTAGGAGTCGGCCTAGTGGGCTGGTGTTGGCCGGGGCTGGGTCGTTGCTGGCGGTGTTGGCGTTCCTGGGTGGGACGGCTGTTGGGCACGCTTGGGGTGGGTCTAGTGGGAGTACGCCGACGCAGTTCGGGCCGGGCGGTGGTGGAATCCGGCAGTTCCCTGGGCAGCAGGGTCAGGCACCGGGGCAGGGTCAGCAGGGGACCGTACCGGGTCAGGGTCAGGGTCAGCAAGGGACCGTGCCTGGGCAGGGACAGCAGGGGACGGTGCCTGGGCAGGGGCAGGGCACTGTGCCGGGGCAGACTCGGACCAGTTAGCTGAGTGGTCTTTGAGCGTGTCGTCCGTGTCTCAGGATACGGACGACACGCTCAAGCGTTCGTTCGACTGAATTGCGGGTAAGGATCGGGCGTGGAATGGTCGAACGTCACCTGGTTCCTGACCGCGCTCGGGGCGGTCGTCGTGCTGCTGACGCGTGTCCGGCTGGGTGGTGACCCCGAGGGCACGAGCCGATCCAGCGGCGTGGCGAGCTTCTCCGCTACCTTCGTCAAGGTGCACACCGCGGTCGGTGTGCTGACGCTGATCGCCTGGGTGGTTGCCATGGTCACGGGCCGGAAGGAGATCGCGATCGGCGCGCTGGCCGGCTGGTACCTACTCTCGCTGGTCGGGTTGTTGCTGCTGGCCCGCTGGCTGCCGAGCGCGAGCAAACACGCGCGGGACAAGGCGACCGACGCCTGGGGCAGCGGCGCCGGCCTCTCCCTGCTCGGCCACCTCGGCGTGGTCGCCGGCACCGCCTACTTCACCTTCATCACCTTCACCGACCGACTCTGATCCGGAAGGTGTCAGTAGCTGGCGGTACTACGCGTGTCGCAGGCCGATCAGAAGGGCCGCCAGGCTCTGGTGTACCGAGCGCTCGAAGGCCTCGGGCGACAGTGTCGTACTGGCGCCTGCGACCCGGTCGTAGAGCAGGCCGTCCATCATCGCGGCGACCGGCCAGGCGATGGTGTCGGCGTCCGGGATACCCAGGGCGGCTAGAAGATCCGCGAGTCCTTCGCGCAGTAGGCGGCCGCCTTGGGTGATCGCGTCGCGCAGCTCTGGTTGGCGGCTCGCTTCGAGGGATAGCTCATAACGCGCGATGAGGTCGTAAGGGCGGTCGCGGGCAAGGTCGACGACCATGCGGACCATGAGTTCTTGCAGGTCGCTGTCGGTCGGCGGGCCGGGGGGTGGGCCGCCAGGGCGGTCCGCGAACGCTTCGCCGGGTTGGTCGGCGGACGGCGTTCCGGATTGGACCGCGGATGGGGTGCCGGGTTGGTCTGCGCGTGGGGGTGCGGCGCCGCGGGCTAGGTCTCGTTGGAGCATGCGGTTGACGCAGGCGGTGAGGAGGGCGCCTCGGGTGCGTAGGTAGTACGAGGTGGAGCCGGGGGGTAGGCCGGCTTGCTCGTCGACTGCGCGGTGGGTGAGGCCGCGCAGGCCTCGGGTCGCTACGAGTTGGATGGCTGCGTCCGCGATGGCTGCTCGGCGGTCCTCGCCGAGCGGCACCTTTTTCGTCACGGGGACACTCTACTCATCATGGCTCTACAGATGTAGAGTCTTGGGCATGAGGACAGCGATCGTGGTGGGAGCGGGGATCGGTGGGGTGACGGCGGCCGTCGCGCTGGAGCAGTGCGGCTGGCAGGTCACGGTGTTGGAGCGGGCGGCGGAGCTTGGGGAGGTCGGCGCGGGGATCTCGGTCTGGCCGGGCGCGGCGGCGGTGCTCGACGAGCTCGGGGTCGAGGGGATCGCCAAGGCGGCGCGGCTGGGGGAGGCGGCCGGGATGCGTCGGTGGGACGGCCGATGGATCGTCGAGGCGGCTGAGCTCGGCATCGAGTTGCCGGTGATGCTCCATCGCGCACAACTACACCAACTGATCACCGACCGCCTCGGCCCAGCCGTCACCATCCACACCGGCACGACCGTCACCGGCCTGACGCAGGACGCCGACGGAGTCACCGTCACGGCAACAAGCGCTGCGCCAGGCGGGCCGGCATTCGGCGGCAGGTCGGGCAATGCGGGGTCGGGCGACGCGGGGTCGGGCGGGCCGGCGTCGGTCGGTACGGAGTACCGGGCTGAGTTGGTGGTGGCGGCTGATGGGATTCGGTCGGTGGTTCGGGGGGTGCTGGTGCCGGAGTACAAGGGGCCGCGGTACTCCGGCTATACGGCGTACCGGGGGATTGCTGAGGTGGGGGTTGCTGATGGCGGGGGTGAGACTTGGGGCCGGGGGCAACGGTTTGGGTTTGCGAAGCTGATTGATGGGCGGATCTATTGGTATGCGACGTCCAATCGTGAGGCGGGCGGTGCGGATGATGACGTGCGGGAGTTGTTTGCGGACTGGCATGAGCCGATTCCGGCGCTGCTCGCGGCGACTCCGTCCGTGCTGCGGAACGATACTTACGATCTACCGACGCCGTTGCTTCCGTTTGTCCACGGGCGCGTGCTGCTGCTCGGCGACGCCGCTCATGCGATGACGCCGAACATGGGGCGCGGCGCCTGCTCGGCGATCGAGGACGCCGGCGCGCTCGCTCGCGTACTGCGCGCAGGCAAGGATCTGAGCGCATACGACGCCGAGCGCCGCCCCGCGACGACCAAGCTGGTCAAGCGGTCGCGCCAGATCGGAGTACTCGGCCAACTGGACAGCAAACTCGCCTGCACACTCCGTGATGCCGTCTTCGCCGCAGGCGGCAAAGCGGCCGGATTGCTGGCGAAGCGGCGCAAGGTGGAAGAATCACGGGTGTGATCACACCTCCGCAGGCTGTCGAGATCCCCGGTGCCAAGCATCTCCACTCCGGAAAGGTCCGGGATCTGTACGAGCTGGAGTCGGGCAACCTGCTGATGGTCGCGAGCGACCGGATGAGCGCGTTCGACTGGATCCTGGACACGCCGATCCCGGACAAGGGCAAGGTGCTGACCGCGATGAGCCTGTGGTGGTTCGAGCAGCTGGGCGTGCCGAACCACATCATCTCGACCGACGTACCGGCCGAGGTCGCGGGTCGTGCGGTGGTCTGCGAGAAGCTGGAGATGCTGCCGGTCGAGTGCGTCGCCCGCGGCTACCTGAGCGGCTCCGGCCTGGTCGACTACAACGCGACCGGCGAGGTCTGCGGCATCCCGCTGCGTGCCGGACTGGTCGAGGGCTCCCGCCTCGACGAGCCGATCTTCACCCCGGCCACCAAGGCCGATATCGGCGAACACGACGAGAACGTCTCGTACGACGCTGTCGTGGCGACCGTCGGTGCCGAGCTGGCCGAGGCGCTGCGGAAGCTCACGCTCGACATCTACGCGCAGGCGCACACGACCGCCGAGCAGCGCGGGATCATCCTGGCCGACACCAAGTTCGAGTTCGGCACCCGCGCGGACGGCACGATCGTGCTCGCCGACGAGGTGCTCACGCCCGACTCGAGCCGGTTCTGGCCGGCCGCGGAATGGGCTCCGGGCAAGCAGCAGCCGTCGTACGACAAGCAGATCGTGCGCGACTGGCTGCAGTTCGACTCCGGGTGGGACCGGCACTCGGGTGAGGCCCCGCCGCCGTTGTCGGCCGAGGTGATCGAGCGGACCAGGTCGGCGTACATCGACGCCTATGAAAGCCTTACCGGCCAGAAGTTCTGATTCACCAGACGAAGTCGTCGCTGGCCTTCGCCAACCGGCGAAGCTTCTGCTCGTGCTCGCTGTCCGGGTCGGCGGTGTAGACGGCGAGGAACTGCGAGCGATCGGCGTCGACGACGAAGTCGCTGTTCAGCTCGAGCGGGCCGGCCTCCGGGTGGTTGAGATGCAACCGCGGCCAGTCCTGCTCGAAGACCGGATGCTCGGCCCAGATCGCGCAGAACTCCGGGCTCTTGCCGAGCAGCGTGTTGACCAACGCACCCGGCTCCGGCGCTGACGGGTCGGCGCCGTGGGTGGCGAGCACCTCCGCGACGATGGCGCGGCCGATGATCGCGTGGTCCTCCGCCGCGTAGAGCTCGCGCTCCGCCGGGTCGAGGAACCAGCGGTGGGCCCAGTACCGATCGAAGCCGCGGAAGAGTGAGTGGTCGCCGAAGACGGCGATCGACAGCCGGTTCTGGACGAGCGTCTGGCCGAGATGGCTGCAGATCTGCGCCGGTGTGTGCTCGAGTTGCCGCATGACCCGGAGCAGGTTGGCCGCCGGGCGGTCGTACAGGTGCTGTGGTGGGTTGGGATAGCCGGCGATCCGGAACAGGTGGTCCCGTTCGTCGGCCGACAGCCGCAGCGCCTCGGCCAGAGCGTTGAGCAGCTGTTCCGACGGCCGTGGACCGCGCTGCTGCTCCATCCGGCTGTAGTAGTCGGTGGAGATCCCGGCCAGCTCGGCGACCTCTTCCCGGCGCAGCCCGTCGGACCTGCGGCGCCGGGTGCGCGGCAGGCCGACCTCCTCCGGCTGGAGCTGTAACCGGCGGCTGCGGAGGAAGTCCGCGAGCATGGCCCGGTTCAGCGTGGGCTGGATCACAGGACAAAGTATCCCTGGTTGCCATTCCCGCTGGTTGGTGTGGTTGGCCTATGAAGAGAATCCTGACCATCCTGGCGGCGGTTGTCCCGCTGGCCGCGCTGATACCGCTGTCGAGCAGTTCGGCAGCGACCACGTCCACTGCCAGTGCTTGCTCCAACCTGTCCATCGCTGCGCCGCAGGGTGCGCATGTGGACTCGCTGACCTCTGTCGACCAGCCCGGCGGCACAGTGGTCATCCCGCCCAACCCGCCCTTCCCGAGTGGCCCGGTCACCGGCGTACCGGCGTACTGCGAGGTCACGGTCCAGCTCAGCCACCCGGGCGCGGGGGACCACGTCAAGACGGTGGTCTGGCTGCCCGCGACGGGCTGGAACGGCAGGTTCCAGGCGCTCGGCGGTAGCGCATACCAGGCCGGTGAGTTCGGCATCCCGTGGGTGAACGCGGTGAAGGCCGGGTACGCCGTTGCCTCCACCGACGCCGGCGTCGGCCCCTCCCCGTTCACCGCGGACGCCTGGGCGCTCAAGGACGGCAAGGTCAACCAGGCCCTGCTGCAGAACTTCGCCTCTCGCTCCCTGCACGACCTGGCCACCGTCGGCAAGGCCGTCACCAACCAGTACTACGGACGCGCCGCCGCCTACTCCTACTGGACCGGCTGTTCGACCGGTGGCCGTCAGGGCTACATCGAAGCGCAGCAGCACCCGAACGACTTCGACGGCATCCTCGCCCAGTCGCCCGCGGTCAACTGGGATCGCTGGGGTGTGGCCGCGGTCTGGCCGGCCGTGGTGATGAACCAGGAGCACACCTACCCGACCAAGTGCGTGTTCGACGAGTTCAACAACGCCGCGGTCAAGGCGTGTGACGCGAAGGACGGCGTGGTCAACGGCGTCATCGACCAGCCGCAGAAGTGCACGTGGGCGCCGGAGCGGCTGATCGGCAAGACGGTGCTCTGCGATGGCAAGCCGGTCAAGATCACGGCCGCGGACGCCCGGGTCGTGCGCAAGATCTGGGATGGGCCGCGCGGGCTCTGGTACGGGCTGACCCGCGGTTCGTCGTTCGACGGGCTGGCCGCTACGAAGGATGGGAAGGCGGCGCCGTTCGTAGTACCGGACAGTTGGGTGCGTGACTTCCTGAAGCTGGATCCGGCGTACGACACCAACAAGCTCACCTACAGCCAGTTCGCCAAGCTGTTCCGGCAGTCGCAGGCGCAGTACAACCAGGTCATCGGTAGCGACGCTCCGGACCTGTCGGCCTTCCGGCGCTCCGGTGGCAAGCTGCTGTCCTGGCACGGGCTGTCTGACCCGTTGATCCCGGCGCTGGGCACTGTCGACTACCGCAAGCGGGTAGAGCGCGAGCTGGGCGGCAGTACTCGGGTGAACGACTTCTACCGCCTCTTCCTGGCACCAGGGGCCGGCCACTGCGGCGACGGCATCACGCCGACCGATCCGCTCACCTCGCTGGTCAAGTGGGTCGAGCAGGGGCAGGCACCCGCGACCTTGCCGGCGGCAACCGCGGACGGCGCTGAGCACCGCGATCTGTGTGCTTACCCGAGCGTTTCGAAGTACCGGGGGCACGGAGATCCCAAGCAGGCGAGTAGCTACCGCTGTAGCTAGAAGATGTAGCTAGAAGAGGCTGACACCCAGAGCAAGGGTGATGAAGCGGGCGGCGCGGCCGGCCAGGACGGACAGGGTGAAGGTGACCACGCCCATCCGGCTCGCGCCCGCTATCAGCGCCACCCCGTACAGGGGTGGGATGCCGACCGAGGAGCTCAGCAAGGTGACCGGTATGCCCCAGCGCCGGTCACTGAGCGCGTCGAGCAGCCGCTTGCTGACATTGCGGTTCCACTGGACCAGCCGCCCGCGGCGAGTGGTGAGGTCGACCGGCTTGGGCTCCTTGCCCTTCTTGGCGGCGTAGCCCGGCCGGTACCGCACCGCCAGGAACATCGCCACCTTGCCGATCGTCTGCCCGATCGACACCCCGATCGCCGCCACCACCGGATCGAGCTTGCCGGAGGCACCGACCCCCAGCACGTAGACCTCGGCGTTCAGCACAGGGATGACGGCGGATCCGATCCCGAACCCGATCGCCAGCGCCAGTTGCCAGAGCCACATGGTCCCGAGGCTATGTCCCATCTGTGCCCCCGGCACGGGACTTAGCACCACCCTGCGCTGTCATCTACACCACAGCCGGTACTGCCGGCCGCCGCCCGCGCACGATGGCGACCAGCCGGCCCAGCGAGCCGACCTTGACGACCACGCCCGCCAGCGCCACGCCGTACGGGAGCCAGCCGATGCCGAGCCAGGAGTCGATCAGCAGCGACACCACGACGGCCGCCGTGTTCAGCGCCTTGGCGACCTTGGACCAGTTCCAGCGGAAGATCGTCCGGTCGATCCGGTAGAAGTAGTTCGGGCTGATGCAGCTGGGCCAGAGCAGGAAAGCCAGCGAGAGCATCGTGTCGAGCACCCCGAACTGGATCAGGAAGATCGCCAGCGGCCCGATCACGGCCGGGTAGGTGGCCATGAACGCGGCGGCCAGGAGGAAGCAGCAGGCCCGGTCGCAGACGATGTCGAAGACGGCGCCCGCGATCGTCTCCTCGTCCCGGTGCCGGGCGACCGCGCCGTCGGCGATATCGCCGATCCAGTACGCCGCGTAGCCGGTGACCAGCCAGGCCAGATCGCCGGTCCGGAACGCGATCGTCGCGATCAGCATCGCCAGTACGGTCCGGGCCAGCGTGATCCGGTTGGGCAGCCCGAGCAGCAGTCCGGGCTGGTGGAGAACCATCGGCGCGACGGCCATCACGCGGCCCGGAGGTTCTCGGGGGCGAGGGCGTCGTGCACCTGGTTGCGCAGCAGGAAACCGGCCAGCCGGGCACCGAGCAGACCCAGGCCCACTCCGACTACGGCGAGTACGAGACTGCTCAGGAACAGCGGCAGGAGCCCGAAGTCGCTCAAGGCGCTTCGGCCGGCGCCCAACCCGAGCAGGCATCCCAGGAAGAGACCGATCCCCAGGGCGGGGCACGCCGCGAGGGCCAGCTGCCGCTCGACCACGCGGCGCAGGAACCTGGCGTCGACGCCGAACGCGGTCAAGCAGGCCAACTGGCGTCGCTGGTCGACCAGTTGATCGGCGGCACCGACCAGCAAGGCGGCGATGGCCGTAGCCACGATCAGCAGCAGCCCGAGGATCCCGAAGGAGAGCCCGGTCAGGTGCATCGCTCTGTCGGCCGCCCCGACCGGGAGCTTCTCCATCGCGAGACCCAGCGTGCTGTTCACCAGGAAGCCGATCAGCAGTCCACAACAGGCGAGCAGAGCGCTCATCCGGCCGGTCGGCCGGGAGTCGGTGACCAGCCGGGCTCCGGTGAGCACGTTGACCGGAGCCCCGGAGCGGGTAAGCCGGTGCCCGATCCGGCGGGTCCAGCGCGGTGCCAGGACCAGGACGACGAACGGCATCGCGAGGAAGACGAACAGGTCACCGTCGCTCAGCGAGCTGAGGAGCAAGACGAAGCCCAGGACGACCGTTGCGACGGCGACGACGATGGCCGGCCTCCGGCCACCGAAGGCCGACACCGGTTCGTCTGGCCGGCGGTCGCTCGTCAGTGACCAGCCGAGGACGGCACCAGCCAGTGTGGTGACCAGTGTGCAGGCCAGCCAGGCTGGCAGGTCGGCGGCGTCGAGTCCGGGCAGCAACCGGCTCACCGGGGGGAGGACGCTCAGTAGTACCAGCGTCAGGAACAGGTAGATCGGTGCAGCCAGCAGTCCGCCAGTGAGGCCGGCCAGTGCAGCGTCCGCGGCGCTCAACTGCTTCAGCTGCCGAGCAGACCCACCAGCGAGCCGTACTGCGCTCAGCCGCCGCTCGCGAGCCGCGACACCGATCCGAAGAGCCTGAACAGCAAGACCTGCGGCTAGTGCAGCGAGCAGGACGAACACGGTGATGACGCCGGACCGAAGATCTTCCTCAGCCAGGTAGTTGCTGTAGTTGACCGTCGGCAGGTCGCCGGGTCCGAGCCGGCTGATCCGGAGCGCACCGATCAGTAGCGCCCCCGAGATGCCGACTGCCACGGTGGTGAGCCGGATCCGGCTGCGGTCGGCGGCAGTACGGGATCGGGAGAGGTGGATGGCGGTGGAGAGCTTCATGACAGCCTCACCTCGTGCTGGATCAGGCCGTCGCGCAGCCGGATCTCACGGTCGGCCACCGCGGCGATCACGTTGTCGTGGGTGACCATCACCAGCGCAGCACCCCGGTCACGGGTCGCCTTCAGCAGTACGTCGAGCAGCTCCTGCCCGGCCCGGCTGTCCAGGCTCCCGGTGGGCTCGTCGGCCAGTACGAGGGTCGGACCGGTGATCAACGCCCTGGCGACAGCAGCTCGCTGGGTCTGCCCGCCCGACAGCTCGGCCGGGGTCGCTGCTGCCTCGTCGGCGACACCCACCTTGTCCAGCCACTCGATGGCCGTCGCTCGGGCCTCCTGTCGGTCGTGGCCGTCCAGGAGTAGCGGCAGTGCGACGTTGTCGGCCAGGGACAGGTCAGGGACGAGCTGACCGAACTGCAGCACTACACCGACGTGGTTGCGCCGGTACTTGCTGCGCTCCTCCTCCGTCAGTGCAGACAGCTCCTGCCCGGCGATGGTGACCGTCCCGCTGTCGGGCTGGAGGATGCCGGCCGCGCAGTGCAGCAGGGTCGACTTGCCGCCGCCACTGGCGCCCGTGATCGCTACGACCTCGCCTGGCGCGACCGTGAGGGTGACGCCGCGCAGGGCGACGTTGCGGCGGTAGGTGTACTCGACGTCGCGCAGCTCCAGTGCAGTCATCGGCCTGTCTCCTTCTGCTCGGTGATGCGCTCCATGACGCTGTCGAGCCAGCGCAGGTCGGCGTCGAGGTGAGCCACCGTGTACTCGCGGACCAGCGGCGAGGTGGCGTCGTCCCCGGCCGGGGTGGCGTTGAGTTCGCGGATCCGGCGCAGGTGACTCGCCCGCTGCCTGGCCACGAACTCGGCGGCGTCCCCACCGGTCCGTACTGCGGCCACCAGCTTGCGGAGCATCTCGTCGGCGCTGCCCCAGGCGGGTGGCACCGGATCGAGCAGCCAGTCGTCGAGGTGCTTGCGGCCCTTGTCGGTGATCGCGTAGACGGTCCGCTCGGGCCCGCCCTCCGAGCCCTTGTCGACCACCTCGGCCAGCTCGTCGCGGGCCAGCCGGGCGAGCGTCGTATAGACCTGCCCGAACGCCAGCGGCCGGTTGTCCGGGAACCAGGCGTCGTGGCCGCGTTTCACGTCGTACCCGTGTGCCGGGCCATCGGCCAGCAGGCCCAGAACGAGCTCAGCGGTTGCCATGGGTACGACTA
Organism: Kribbella sp. NBC_00382; assembly: GCF_036067295.1. Classification (NCBI taxonomy): domain Bacteria; kingdom Bacillati; phylum Actinomycetota; class Actinomycetes; order Propionibacteriales; family Kribbellaceae; genus Kribbella; species Kribbella sp. NBC_00382. The sequence continues at coordinate 1,777,400 of NZ_CP107954.1, read as the reverse complement.
TACACATGATGTATGTACTGAGTGAATAGTCGCCGATGCGGGCAGATCGGGTGGTGGTCGGTAGGATTCAGGCGTCATCCCCGGTCCGAACCAGGAGTTTCAGTGGCTCGCGTTGTCGTCGACGTCATGCTCAAGCCCGAGATCCTCGACCCGCAGGGCAAGGCGGTGCACGGCGCGTTCGGCCGGCTCGGCTTCGACGGCGTGGCCGATGTGCGTCAGGGCAAGCGCTTCGAGATCACCCTGGACGGTGAGGCGACCGAGGAACAGGTGGCCGAGATCCGCAAGGCGGCCGACACGCTGCTGGCCAACCCGGTGATCGAGGACTACACCCTCCACGTGGAAGCCACTCCGTCGGTTGAGGATGGCCAGTGAAGATCGGGGTCGTCACCTTCCCCGGCTCGCTCGACGATGCCGACGCGCGCCGCGCGGCAGCCGTCGCCGGTGCCGAGGCGGTCGCGCTCTGGCACGGTGACGCCGACCTGCACGGGGTCGACGCGGTCGTCCTGCCGGGCGGCTTCTCGTACGGCGACTACCTGCGGGCCGGTGCCATCTCCCGGTTCGCCCCGGTGATGGAGACCATCATCAAGAAGGCCGGCGAGGGAATGCCGGTACTCGGCATCTGCAACGGCTTCCAGGTGCTCTGCGAGTCGCATCTGCTGCCGGGCGCGCTGATCAAGAACGAGCGCCGCAAGTTCATCTGCAAGGACCAGCCGCTGCGGATCGAGAACAACCGCACCGCCTGGACCAGCGACTACGACGCGAACCACGAGATCACCATCGTGCTGAAGAACCAGGACGGTTCGTTCGTCGCCGACGAGCCGACGCTGGACCGGCTCGAGGGCGAGGGCCTGGTCGTCGCCCGCTACCTGGACGAGAACCCGAACGGCTCGTACCGCGACATCGCCGGGATCAGCAACGAGCGCGGCAACGTGGTCGGCCTGATGCCGCACCCCGAGCACTGCGTCGAGACCCTCACGGGCCCGAGCACCGACGGCCTCGGCTTCTTCACCTCGGTCCTGAAGGCCGTCGTCGCCTCCTGATGACGTCACGTGGGGTGCGGCGCCTCCTGCGCCGCACCCTGTTCCTAGCCGCAGTGGTCGCGGCCTGCGCCGGTACTACGTCCGCCGCGGCCGCCACACCAGCCACCCGGCCGCAGGCCGCGCAGGACCTGCTGGCGAAGGTGGTTGTGATCGGCGTGCCCGGGCTCAGCTGGAACGACGTGAAGGCGTCGCCTGAGCTGACCGCGCTGGTCGATCAGTCGCATGTCGGCTCGATCACCGTGAAGACCGCCGGGCCGCACACCTGCCCGGTCGACGGCTGGCTGACCATCAGCGCCGGCACCCGCGCCTGGGGAAGCGTCCCCGACGAGGCCTGTGGCGACCTGCCCGCTGTCACCGATGGCAAGGTCGCCAACTGGCAGACCTACATCAAACGCCAGGCCGACCATCACACTGGCGCGCCCCTCGGCCGCCTCGCTGAGAGCCGTGACCGCGTCTGTGGGTTCGGCCCCGGCGCCGCGATCGCCACCGCGCGCACCGACGGCACCGTCACCAACTGGCAGTCCGAGGTCGACCTGGCCAAGCTGGCCAGCACCCAATGCGGTGACGCGATCATCGACGCCGGCGCACTGCCGCTGCGTGAAGGTCGCGAAGAGGCCCGCAAGAAGATCGCCGACCTGGTCGCGCAGGCCCGCGCGGCCGACGGCTGGGTGCTGCTCGTCGGCATCAGCCAGGAGACGGCCAACGCGCACCAGGAGCCGCTGGTCGCGATGCAGCTCCCGCCGGACAACGGCCCGCGCTGGTTGACCAGCGACTCCACCCGCCGACCCGGCCTGATCCAGCTCACCGACGTGACCGCGACGATCCTCCGCGGCTCGGCGAAGGAGTTGGACCCGGCCGGAGCAGAGCAGCCCGGCCCGCTCGACGGCAACGAGATCGGCTTCGGCGGGGACCGGCACACCGATGCGGCCAAGGTGATCGAGGACCGGCTCGACACGAACGAGCGGTTCGAGCACCCGCGCCCAGTGCTGATCGCTGTCGCGATGACCTTGCTGGCGGCGCAGCTGATCGCGCTCGGCTGGTTCCTGGTCACCCGGAGCCGCCGAGCACGCAGTACGAGTGAATTCACCATGCTTGCCCAGGGCGGCTTCTTCATCGCGGTCTTCCTGTCCACCGCGACCGTCTGGTGGCGCTGGCCGTCCCCCGGACTTTCCCTGTACTTCGTTGTGCTGGCGATCAGCGCGGCCTTCGCAGGGATCGCGAGAGCCGTGCTGAAGCAATGGGCCGGGCTGGGCATCCTGCTGGCTGCGTACCTGATCCTGCTGGTCGACGGAGTGCTCGGGACGCCGCTGCAGTTCGGCAGCATGTTCGCCGACGGGCCGGTGATCGGCGGCCGCTTCTACGGCTTCGGCAACTCGACCTTCGCCACGCTGGCCGTCGCCGCAATCGTCATCGCCGGCTGGGCAGCGCAGCAGTTGCTCGAGAAGAGCCGCGTCCAGGCGGCGCTCGCAGTACTGGCGATCGGCGGGCTCGCGATCATCGTGGACGGCAAGCCCGGCTGGGGGACCGACTTCGGCGGCATCATCGCGCTGACCCCCGCAGTACTGCTGCTGGCCTGGCTGACCTGGCGCGGCAGCATCTCCTTCAAGGCGCTGGTCGGAGTCGGCGCCGCGGGAGCGGTCGCGGTCTCCGCTGTCGCCTTCCTCGACTACCTCCGGCCCGCGGACCAGCGCAGCCACTTCGGCACCTTCGTGGCCCGGCTGCTCGACGGAGACGTCGGCGACATCCTGATCCGCAAACTGCAGATGTCGCTGGGCTTCTTCCACACGCCCGCGGGCTGGTTCATGCTCGCCGGAGTCCTGCTGGCCATGTACGCGAGCGTCTGGCCGGATCGGGTTCCGTTTGAGCCGTACCGCCGCTTCTACGCCAGCCGGCCGATGGTCCGGCCGACTCTGCTGGCGCTGTCGACCTGTGGTCTGGTCGGCATGCTGCTGAACGACGCCGGGGTCGCCCTGCCCGCGATCATGACCGGCTTCACCCTGCCCTTGCTGGTGGCCCACTTGCTGGCCAGTAGCGTTGTACCCGAGTCCCACCTAGTTCAGGAGTCATCAAGTGTCGACCGACACCGTCAGTAACGCGACCAGTACGCCGGACGTGGAGCAGCCGTGGGCGGAGCTCGGGCTGAAGCCGGACGAGTACCAGCGGATCCGCGACATCCTGGACCGGCGGCCGACCAGCTGCGAGCTGGCGATGTACTCGGTGATGTGGAGCGAGCACTGCTCGTACAAGTCGTCCAAGGTGCACCTCAAGCGGTTCGGTGAGATCCCGCAGGAGACGCCGGCCGGCAAGATGCTCGCGGGCATCGGCGAGAACGCCGGCGTGATCGACATCGGCGAGGGCTACGCGGTCACCTTCAAGGTCGAGTCGCACAACCACCCGTCGTACGTCGAGCCGTACCAGGGCGCGGCGACCGGGGTCGGTGGCATCGTCCGCGACATCCTGGCGATGGGCGCCCGCCCGGTCGCGGTGATGGACCCGCTGCGGTTCGGTCCGCTGGACGCGCCGGACACCAAGCGCGTGCTGCCCGGCATCGTGTCCGGCGTCGGCGGCTACGGCAACAGCCTCGGCCTGCCGAACATCGGTGGCGAGGTCGTGTTCGACGCGACGTACCTGGGTAACCCGCTGGTCAACGCGCTCTGCGTCGGCGTCATGCGGCACGAGGACCTGCACCTGGCCAACGCGACCGGCGTCGGCAACCAGATCATCCTGTACGGCGCCAAGACCGGTGGTGACGGGATCGGCGGCGTCTCGGTGCTGGCGTCCGAGACCTTCGCGGATGGTGGGCCGACCAAGCGTCCCGCAGTACAGGTCGGCGACCCGTTCATGGAGAAGCTGCTGATCGAGTGCACGCTCGAGCTGTTCGCGGCCCGGATCGTCGAAGGCATCCAGGACCTCGGTGGCGCGGGGCTCTCGTGCGCGACCTCCGAGCTGGCCAGCGCGGGTGACGGCGGTATGCACGTCTCGCTCGACAAGGTGCCGCTGCGCGACGCTTCCCTTGCTCCGGAAGAGATTCTGATGAGCGAGTCGCAGGAGCGGATGATGGCGGTCGTCACGCCGGAGAACGTCGAGCAGTTCTTGAAGATCTGCGCGAAGTGGGATGTGCAGGCCGATGTGATCGGTGAGGTCACCGACACCGGACTGCTGCAGATCGACTGGCACGGCGAGCGCGTCGTCGACGTACCGCCGCGGACGGTCGCGCACGACGGCCCGGTCTACGAGCGCCCGTACGCCCGGCCGGCCTGGCAGGACGAGCTGCAGGCCGACGGCGCCGAGAAGTTGCCGCGGGCAACCACTGGCGCTGAGCTGCGGGACACGCTGCTCAAGCTGATCGCGTCGCCGAACCTGTGCGACAAGTCGTGGGTCACGGACCAGTACGACCGGTACGTGCTCGGCAACTCGGTGCTCGCGCAGCCCGAGGACAGCGGGATGATCCGGGTCGACGAGACGAGCGGCCTCGGCGTCGCGGTCTCCACCGACTGCAACGGCCGGTTCGCCAAGCTCGACCCGTACACGGGCGCCAAGCTCGCGCTGGCCGAGTCGTACCGGAACGTCGCCACGACCGGTGCTCGGCCGGCCGCGGTCACCGACTGCCTGAACTTCGGTTCGCCCGAGGACTCGGGTGTGATGTGGCAGTTCACCGAGGCCATCCGTGGCCTGGTCGACGGCTGCATCGAGCTGGGCATCCCGGTCACGGGCGGCAACGTGTCGTTCTACAACCAGACCGGCGAGACGCCAATCCTGCCGACGCCGGTGGTCGGCGTGCTCGGGGTCATCGACGACGTCACCCGCCGGACCCCGATCGGTTTCACCGCCGAGATGGAGGGCCACCAGCTCTACCTGCTCGGTGAGACCGAGGAGGAACTGTCGGGCTCGGAGTGGGCGCACGTCATCCACGGCCACCTCGGCGGACGTCCGCCGGCGGTCGACCTGGCTCACGAGCAGCAGCTCGCCGACATCCTGATCAACGCGTCCCGCGACGGTCTGATCGACGCGGCCCACGACGTCAGCGACGGCGGCGTCGCGCAGGTACTGGTCGAGTCCGCCCTCCGTGGTGGTGTCGGAGCCCGCGTCTGGGCGCCGGACGACCTGGACCCGTTCCTGTTCCTCTTCGCCGAGTCGGCCGGCCGCGCGGTCGTCGCCGTCCCGCGCACCGAAGAGGTCCGCTTCACCGACATGTGCACCGCCCGCCGCTTCCCCCACACCAAGATCGGCGTGGTGACCGGCGAGTCCCTCGACGTCCAGGACCAGTTCGAGGTCAGCCTCACCGACCTCCGCACCACGTGGAGCGCAACCCTGCCGAACGCTCTCGGCTGACGTGAGCCGAGAGCTGGAGTGGGAGGGCGCGGTCAACGCGCGTGATCTCGGCGGTCTGCCGGCTGGGTCGGGGACGATCCAGCCGGGCCGGGTCTACCGTTCCGCGCGACCTGACCTGCTGACCGACACCGGCTGGAAGCAACTGGCTGATGCGGGCGTCAGCACGGTGATCGACCTGCGGAACGACTACGAGCGGCTCGAAGTACGGGTGCTCGATGTCATTCACCACCATCCGGTCGAGGACCAGCAGGACTCCGAGTTCATGGCGGTGTGGGGCGACCGGCTGGACAGCCCGGCGTACTACTCCGAGGTGCTCCGGCGCTGGCCGGGCCTGGTCACCTCGGTATTCGCCCGGATCGCGGACGCCCCGGAAGGTGGCGTTCTCGTCCACTGCAAGGCCTGCCGGGACCGTACCGGCATGGTCATCGCGATGCTGCTCCAACTAGTCGGCACTCCGGTCGCCGACATCCTCGACGACTATGAGCTGGGCTTGCGGACGATCAACGCGTACTACGAGGCGACGCCGGCGGCAGGTGAGACGCCGCTCACCGCGGACGCGCTCGAGCAGCACTGCGCGGACAACTGCCTGGCGATGGTTGCGTTTCTTGGGTCGACCGATGTCGCCGGGTATCTCACCAACAGCGGCCTGACGTTCGAGCAGCTGGACCAGCTCAGGGACCGGCTGACTCGTCCCTGATCTCGCGCTCGTCCGGTTGGGTGTCGCCCTCATGGCTGGCACACTCGGGAGGAAGGAGTGGGGTGTGAGGATGACCGATCGGTACAAAGGCCGGCCGAAAGCTGATCTGGCCAACCTGGCCGGGATGGCCGCGGCCGCTGGGCAAGAGGCCCGTGCTGTCGCCGCGCGCCGCCGGATGCAACCACTCCGCCTGACCGACGAGGAGCGCCGCGTCGCCATCGACGAGCTCTCCGAGCAGTTCGCGATCGGCCGCCTCGACGAGGTCGAGCTGCATCGCCGCGTCGACATCGTGAACGAGTCCGTCACCCACGCCGACCTCCAACCGGCCTTCCACGGACTCCCACAACCAGTCCTCTACGCACCGAAACCACGCCAACCCGGCCGCTGGCGCTGGGCCGCCTTCGTCGGAGCGGTCTGGCTCGCCTTGCCGTTCTTCCTGACCGGCTTGGTCTTCCTGGTCTTCGGCCGCGAGATCGCCGCCGCCGTCTTCGGCGTACCGGCTCTGGCCTGGGTCGCCGTGATGTGGCGCTGGGCCAAGGCGCCCACCCGCAAGTCCCGCCGGACCTAGCGGCCCAGCGGGACAGTGTCGAGGTCTACTTCTCCGGCTCCGAACCGATCCAGAGCTCCACGACTCTGGGAGAGCGTGGCCAGACCTCGTGGACGTACCAGTCGCCCGGCGCCGGGTCGACGTCCTTGGCGGTGTTGACGCCGTCGACCATCTCGGTCTTCGAGTTGAGGTAGCCGCCGATGGTCACGCCGCGCGCCGCGATGAGCTTCTGCACCTCGGCCACGCGCTTGTTTTTGTACGACAAGCCGGCCAGCTCCTCGCCGGCGCGGTTGGCCTCGCCCGGCATGTACTGGTACTGCTCACCAGGCCTGGCGGCGCGCCCGAACATGATCTCCGCCCTGCCCTTGAACTTCTTGCCGACCTCCACTCCGTACTGGCAGCCGGGGTCGCTCTCGTTGAGCGTCGCGGGGCAGTTCTCACCTGGCTTGAGCAGGCCGAGCTTCGTCCCGTCGCTACCGCTGTAGTACTGGAAGGTCGCGTACTTGCCGACGGCCGACGGCGCGACCGGCACCATCATCACCTTGATGTTCAGCCCGAGCTTCTTGAACTGCTGGTTGTAGGCCTTCGGATCGGCGTTCTCGTCGATCACCCGGACGGTGAGCCACTCACCCTGGTCGGTGACGGACAGCGCCTGCGGCAGGTCCTGCCCGGGCCGATTGATGACGGTCGCGGCGACGACTCCGCCGATCAGCAGAGTGCAGGCGGCTGCCAGCAGGAGTCGCGGGCGGGCCGGCGTACGGCGAGCGGCCAGGCTCACGACCGTACCGGTGCTGTCCTGGCCGGGCGCTGTGATGCCGTCGGACAGTTCGGTCCACGCCGCGTCGCTGACCTCGGTGTGGGGGGTGGGGTTCAGGCCACGGGTCACCGCGTCGATGTCATGCGTCTTCATGGGAAGCCTCTTCTCTGAGCGTGGCCAGGGGGCGGTTGGCCAGTGGGGCGGTGAGCAACTTGGCGAACCGCTTCCGGGCGCGGTGCAGCCTGATCCGTACTGCGTTGCGGGTGATGCCGAGGGTGATCGCGATCTGGGCGGTGTCGAGCTCTTCCCACGCCACCAGGGACAGCAGTTCCCTGTCCTGCTCGGGCAGAGCGCGGAAGGCGACGGCTGCGGGGGAGTTGTCGGGCATGGTCGGCGCGGGCCCGTCGGCCTCGGTCAGCTCACTGCGGAGCCGGTCGGCCAAGGCATGCCGACGCCCCTGGCCCCGCCGGTGGTTGGCGAGCGCCCGCCGCGCTACGCCGTACAGCCAAGGCCTGGTCTCGTCACCGGCCGGTACGTCGTCCAGCCGGCGCCAGGCGACCAGGAACGTGTCGGCGAGCAGGTCGGCGGCGTCGTGCCGGTCGCCGGTCCGGCGGAGCAGGTACCCGAGTACCGCCTCCCGGTTGGCCGCGAAGAACTGTTCGAATCGCTCCTGCCGGCGGTCCCGCGGTACGTCGTCCACGCCCGCCTCGCTCACTGGCCCCGGCCGGGCCCTCGTCGGTGTCTGCGTCATGCCCCACACATGTCCGGCACCCTGTCCGCCCATTTCACCCCACCCGGATTGCAGCAACCGGCAGAGCTGTTCTCGACTGGATGACCGTCTGGGCTGGGAAACTACTGGCTGTGCGGGTCTGGGGTGGATCGGCGGATGCTGGGGGACGAATGGCCGAGGCGACCGAGTCTGAGTACCGACTGCTCAATGCGATGTCGGAGACGACGCAGTACTCGCTGGTGGAGCTGGTCGAGAGCTCCGGGGTCAAGCGGCAGCAGGTCGGGCGGCTGCTGGCGGAGCTCATCGCTGAGGGTTACGTCACGAAGTACGAGCAGGGTGGGCGCGCGGAGTACAGGCTGAGTCCGCACGGTGTCGGCAAGCGGACGATGATGCGCGGCCTCGCGAAGGACGGGCCGGTCGGCTGGGGCGACTTCCTGAAGGCGGCGTCGTCGGCTCACCACCAGGCGGGCATCGCCGCCACCCGCGAACAGATGGCCGAGGTGCCGCTCACAGACGACGATCGGGACCGCTGTGACGCCTCGCTGAGGCAGCAACACGAGCAGCGTCTCATCACCTCGGCCGAGTTGATGAGGCGACAACGCATGCTGGCGGCGGCGGTCACCCACGGACAGCTCCGGGAAGTCTTCGACGGGCTGCGGCCACCGCCCTTCTATGGCGAGGGCTTGCCGCCTGCGCAGCACCCGTTGCAGCAGGTCGGCTCCGCCATCCAGGCCGGTTCTCTGGCCCTGAGGCTCCTCTTCTGCCTCCCGTTCTTCCTTGCCGGCATCGGAATCCTGAAAGGCGCCTCGACCCCAGAGGAGTTCCTCGGCGCCGCGATGTTCCTCGGCGGCTCCATCTTCTTCGCCTACCCCGCCCTGAGAACGATCTTCAGCATGCTCCGCTCCTCACGAACCAGCAACCCACCTCGATGAGCCAGCAACCGAGGGGCGAGAGCGCTGCCAAGCCGGTGCGGCAGCCGGTGGCCCGGGTGCGGGCGGAACGGTTGCGGCTGACCGATCAGCAACGTTCGGACTGTTCGGCTGCGCTGGCTCAGCAGTACGCGGTCGGGCGGCTGACGATGGACGAGCTCATCACTCGTACCGATCTCTTGTACGTCGCTACCTCCCGCGCTGACCTGGCCGAGGTATTCGAAGGGCTGCCGGGGTTGGTGTTCGCCACCGCCAAGCTACCGATCGAGCCGCCACAAGCCTGGCGTTCGGTTGTACTCGGGCTGGCGGTCGGCGTAGCCGTGCCGTTCTTCCTGCTGGGCCTGCTGTATCTGCTGTTCCCCGATGGCCAGAGCGAGCTCAGGGGCGGCGCAATCGTCTGCGCCAGCGCGCTCCTCTGGAGCTCCTTGGCCTGGTTCTGGTGGTCGTCTCCCAACCGACGTACCCGACGCGCGCCTCGCAGGAGGCCGGTGTGAGCGCGGATCGGTACGCGGTGTTAGTGGTTCTCGAGGGGAGGGTGCTCACGCTTGAGCAGGTGGTGGTGGACGCGCTGGTCAGCGAGGAGGTGGCTGGGCGGTTGCTGGAGGAGTTGGTCCGCGATTCGCTGGTGAGCAGCGTGCGGTGGTTGAGCGGCGAATCGCAGTACGAGCTGACTCGCACGGGGCAAGGGGCGGCGCGGGCGCTCATCAAGGCGGCCGACTACTCAGGCGACAACCTGCACGAGCGGGTGAAGCAGGTCCGGCGGAGCATCGCGCCCGGTTCGCCACCACCGATGCGGCGCTCGCCTGGTGCTCGCCGACGCCTCCGGCAGCCGATCGGAAAAGTCCGGCGGGTGCAGCAGCCGGCCGGAAAGCTGCGGCCGTCAGGGCTCCGGCTGACCGGCCAGGACCGGTCGGTCCGCTCGGCCGCGCCAGCTGTCCCGGCAACACCCGGGTCGGCCGCGCCGGCTGTCCCGGCACCAGCTGGAACCCGCGACGGCTCGCCAGCGCCCCGGCGCTCGACGGCGCTTGGGCTCGTCGTCGCTGGGTTGTCGGCACCGATCTTCGTGAGCGGGCTGGCGTTCTTCCGCGGACCGTTCAACGTCGCCGACACCGTGTTCGGCTTGATCTTCACCATCAGCCCGCTGATCGGGACATACGTCACCTGGTCCAGGTCCCGCCGCCGATGACCCCCGAAGAGCAAGTGGTGCTGGTGGTGCTGGCCGCGGGGCTGACGACGCGTGATCGGCTGGCGTCGTGGCTGCAACTCCCCGAGCATCAGGCGGGCGAGCTCATCGACTCGATGATCCAGCGGTCGCTGGTGGCGAGGGTGCCAGGGGGTCGTGACAGACCGGAGTACGGGCTGACTGAGCTTGGTGTGGCAAGCGCACAGCCACTCACCGCGCAGTTCTCCCAAGAGTCGTCACTGTCGTTTCAGGTGGCGATGATCACCCCGTGGCGGCTCCGGCGGCGACCACGACAACCGGTACGCCGGCGCGCGAAGGCGCAGGTGGTTAATGGCTCTCACCAGGACCGGCGGAAGCTGCTGGCCGCGCTGCTCGACGGCTCCCGTACGCGGGCCGAGTTGGCCCTGGACCTGGGACTGTCCGGGCAGGCGACCGGGCGACTGCTGGATCAGGCGATCCGGGAGTCAATGGTCGCCAAGCTGACCAGGCCCGCCGACGGCCCGAGGTACTGCCTGACCGTGGCAGGCCGCAAGAAGCTGTTCGGAGTCAGCGAAGGCCTGCAAGAGCTGGCCCGCAAGCCGATGGCGCCGGAACCGGTCGCGCCGCTGCCGGATGAAGAGCCTCCAGCGATGGAGCCGGACGCGGAGGAGTTCGACAGGGTTCACATCACCCCGGCCGGATGGGTCTTCGCGGTAGTGGTGCTGGTGGTTCTGGTTGTGTCGGTGCTCAACCAGATCACATAACCTCCGAGCATGACCGTACTGCGTTCGATCGGGTTGTTCGGGTTGGCGGCGGTGGCTGAGATCGGTGGGGCGTGGCTTGTCTGGCAAGGGGTTCGGGAGCATCGGGGAGTGGTGTGGGTGCTCGGTGGGATGGTTGCCTTGGGCGCCTATGGGTTCGTGGCGACGTTGCAGCCCGATGCGAACTTCGGGCGGATTCTGGCGGCGTACGGCGGGGTCTTCGTGGCCGGGTCGCTTGCCTGGGGCATGGTGCTCGACGGGTTCCGGCCGGATCGTTGGGATGTGGCCGGCGCGGCTGTCTGTCTCGCCGGGGTAGGGCTGATCATGTACGCGCCCCGCGGCTGAAATAGCCTGGGCCCGTGGAGCCGCTGCAACGACTTGCCGTGCCCGCGGACGCGCCTGCCATCACGGAGTTGATGCAGGCCTCCGTGCGCAGCCTCTTCCCGGCGTACTACGACGACGTACAGGTCGCGAGTGCCGAGGTACACATCGCAGGGCTTGACCTCGCGCTGATCGAGGACGGCACGTACTACGTCCACGAGGCCAACGGCGAGATCGTCGCCTGCGGTGGCTGGAGCCGGCGCAACAAACTCTTCAACGGTTCGGCAGCCGGCGCCGACGACCGGCTGCTCGACCCCGCCACCGAGCCGGCCAGGATCCGTGCGATGTTCGTCCGCGGCGACTGGACCCGGCGCGGGCTCGGCCGGGCGATCCTGACCGCCTGCGTTGACGCTGCACGCACCGCCGGCTTCACCCAGTTGGCGTTGATGTCGACGCTGCCCGGAGTACCGCTGTACAAGTCGTTCGGCTTCACCGAGATCGAGGCCGCCGAGCTGACGATGCCCGACGGCGTCGTGCTGGGCGGGGTCGCGATGGAACGCCCAATTGATCAATTTGGAGACAAACGATGACCGCAGGCACCACCGTCCAGGCCCCCGACGGTACCGAGGTCACCCTCGGCGAGATCGGTACCCGGGTACTGCTGGAGAACACCCGCGTCCGTGTCTGGGAGGTCTCCCTCGCGCCGGGTGAGGCCCAGGCCTGGCATCTCCACCACAACCCGTACGTCGTCCTGTGCCTGGCGACCTCGCCCTGCCACATGGACTGGCTCGACGGCAGCGCGGCCCGCGAACTCAGCGAGACCATCGGCGGCTCGGTCTACCGCCCGGTGTCCCCGGTCCACATGCTCACCAACGACGGCGATTCCCCGTACCTCAACCGCCTGATCGAACTCCTCGACCTCGGCGAGGAAGCCTCCGGCGAGCCGTACGCACCAGGCGAGGGCGTCGGCCGGTTCTCCGAAGTCGGCGAGATCCCCGCCAAGGTGGTCGTCGACGACACCGACGTACAGGTCATCCACGTCACTCCCGACGCCGGCGAGACCTACACCTGGAACACCGGCGCACACCCGACCCTGATCGTCGACCTGGACCTGGAGAGCCCGGACGTCACCTACCTCCAGCCCGGCGACGCCTACGCCCTCCCGCCGAAGGAGTCCCGCACCAACGGCTTCAACGTCGTGGAGCTCCGCTACTACAGCTGAGCTCGCACAGCGGTCGCACTGGGCATCGCGAGGGATGCGGCGGCATGCGTCGCAGCCTCGGCCAGGTCGGTCTGCCGCAAACGCGCCTTGATCACCGGTACCTGCGGACCGACAGCGCTCAGCTCGTGAACTCCAAGCCCGGCGAGCAGTACAGCCGCATCCGGATCGCTGGCCAGATCACCGCAGACGGCCACCTCGACGCCGTCCGGCACTCCGCGTACGACGCGGTCGATCAGCTGCAGCACCGCCGGATCCAACCCGTCCGCGAGCCCGGCGACCGCGCTGTTCCCGCGATCGGTCGCTGTCGTGTACTGCGTGAGGTCGTTGCTCCCGATGCTGACGAAGTCGAGCCCGGCGGCCAGCGTGGTGATCCGCAAGGCCGCAGCCGGCACCTCGATCATGATGCCGACCTTCAAACCCTCGGGCGGCTTCAGTGCAGCCAGTTCCGCGCGCGCCCACGCGACCTCCTCGGCCGTCGTGACCATCGGGAACATCACTTGGACCGGCGTCTCGGCCGCCACCCGGCAGATCGCCGTCAACTGGTCGCGCAGCAGCTCGGGCCGCCGGCGGAACACCCGGATCCCACGCTCACCCAGGAACGGATTCGCCTCCCGCTCCTGCGGCAGGAACGCGAGCGGCTTGTCGCCTCCGATATCCCAGGTCCGGATCGTGATCGACTTCCCGTGAAGGGCAGCCGCAATCGCACGGAACACCTCCACCTGCTCCTCAACGGTCGGCGCAACCCGCCGCTCACCGAACAGCACCTCGGTCCGCACCAACCCAGACCCGTCAGCACCCCGCGCATCCGCCGCATCCTGCACCGACCCGACGTTCGCAAACACCGCGATCGTCGTCCCATCCAACGTCACCGCAGGCCGCTCAGCCTCCGCCAGCGCCGCTTCCCGCTCACCCGCCCGCCCCCGTACGACGGCCCGCAACCGCTCCCCACCATCCGCCGGCCCGACAACGAACTCGTGCGCCCGAGCATCGAACCCCACCACCGCCCCGGCCGGCACCACCACGTCCCCGATCCCAGTAATCACCGGAATCCCCCGCGACCGAGCCACGATCACCCCATGCCCCGTCGTACCAGCAGCCCGGACTGCGATCCCAACAATCCGCTCAGCATCAACCCCAGCAGCCGTCGCCGCGTCAAGCTCCCGTACGACGAGCACTCCAGCGGCCGCATGGTCCCCTCCGCCAGGACCGCCGCCCGCCGCAAGGTCGCCCCCAGCTGCGGTTCCGACCAGCGCGCGTAGTACCCGATCGCGCACGCTTCGGACGTCCTGGGCGCGCTCACGCTGGTACGGATCGTCAAGCCCCTCGAAGTCTGCCGCGACCGCGTCCAACGCCGCCTTCCACGCGTCCGGCGCGCTCTTGTCCTCGCCTTGCGTGATCGCCCGGAAGACCGCATCCTGCACCATCACATCGCCGAGCAAAGCCAACTGCGCATCGAAGATCGACGCCTCCGCAGCCCCGACCGTCTTCGCCGTCTCATCCCGCAGCGCCGTCAACTGCTCCTCAGCGACCCGCATCCCATCCTTCGCCCGCTGCCGCTCAACATCGACATCACCAGCCTGGTACCCGCTCAAGTCAACGTCTTGATCAGCCACGATCGCCGGCCCGACCGCCACATCCAAACCTGACCCGCTGCGGCCGGCCCGTACTGGAGTCGCGTCGGCCGTACCCGCCTCCGACGGCAAGTCATCAAACCCGCGATCCGCCAACGCGCTGAGCGTCGCCACCGCCACATCCGCCTCAGGCCCGCTCGCACTGATCCGCAACCGATGCCCCTGCTGGGCATTCAGCGTCGCCACCATGCTCAAGCTGCCCGCGTCGACCGGCCCTTTCCCAGTCGTCAGATTGGTCAGCGTCACCTTCGCATCGAACCGCTGAGCAACCCCAACAACCTTCGCCGCCGGCCGCGCATGCAACCCGTGTTCGTTGCTCACGACAACTTCCGTGGAACTGTCGCCCTCAGCAACCACCGGCTCAACGGCAACAGCATCACCAAGGTGATCCTGCTTCCCAGCCAACCCGCGCGAAGCCTCAGCCAGCACCGCATCCAGCGTCGCCCCGGTCGACGCCGTCACCACGGCCGCCACAAGCCCTTCCACCAAAGGCGCGCTGGACAATTTCACCCGCTCAGCAACCTCAGGATCCACAAACTCCAACGCCAGCTCAGCACTCATCACCGCACTGCCCAGATCAAGCAGAACTAGTACGCCATCAGCACTGTCCGCAACCGAGATCGCCTCAGCAACCGCCGCCGCATCCGTCCCGAACGTCGTCTCGTCCAGCCCAGCCGCCACCGCGATCACCGGCCGGTCGCCCTCGGCAACCATCTCCGAAGCCAACCCGACCGCCGCATCCGCCAACGCCCGGCTGTGCGAAACAACCACGATCCCGATCATGCAAGTGTGCGAGCAGCCGACTCCAGCAACAACGTCGTACTGGTCGCCCCCGGATCCTGATGCCCCGCGCTACGCTCACCGAGATAGCTAGCCCGCCCCTTGCGCGCCACCAACGGAGTAGTCGCGTCCCGCCCCTTCGCAGCCGCCTCAGCCGCCGCCGTGAGCGCCCCGCCAAGATCCGCCCCGCCGGCAACCGCGGAGTCGTACGCCTCCAGCGCCGGCGCCCAAGCGTCGTACATGGTCTTGTCGCCCAACTCCGCCTTGCCCCGGGCAAGAATCCCGCCAACACCGGCCTTCAAAGCGTCACCAACACTCGCAGGCGTGATCTCAGCACCAGCCAACGCCGCCCCGAAACGCAAGAAGAACGTCCCGTACAACGGCCCGCTAGCCCCGCCGACCTTGCTGACGAGCGTCATCCCCGCCTTCTTCATCAGCTCATCAACTGAAGAGAAGCTGCTCTCGTCCAACACCGCGACCACGGCAGCGAACCCACGATCCATGTTGCTCCCGTGGTCCGCATCCCCGATCGCCGAATCCAACTCGGTCAGATACGCCGCGTTCTCATGAAACACACCCGATGCCTCACGCAACCAATTCGCGAAGTTCTCCACTCCCATGCTCACGCTCCCCAGCGTAGGCCGGGGGTGTTCACCGGTGCGTCCCAGAGACGTACCAGTTCGTCGTCCACTTTCAGCAGGGTGACCGAGCAGCCGGCCATCTCGAGCGAGGTGATGTAGTTGCCGACCAGCGAGCGCGCGACGGTGATCCCGGCGCGGTCCAGCAACTGCTGTACCTCGTTGTACATCAGGTAGAGCTCGAGCAGCGGCGTACCGCCCATGCCGTTGACGAAGGCAATCACCGAATCGCCTTGCTGGTAAGGCAGATCCGACAACACCGGGTCGACGAGCAGTGCAGCGATGTCCTTGGCCGGTGCCAAAGGCAACCGTTTCCGGCCGGGTTCGCCGTGGATGCCGATGCCGACCTCCATCTCGTTCTCGGCCAGTTCGAAGGTCGGCTTGCCGGCGGCCGGTACGGTGCACGACGTCAGCGCCATGCCCATGCTGCGGCCGTTGTCGTTGACCCGCTTCGCCAGGTCGGCGACCTGCTGCAGCGGCATGCCTTCCTCGGCCGCGGCGCCGACGATCTTCTCCAGCAGCACGGTCACGCCGACGCCACGGCGCCCGGCGGTGTAGAGGCTGTCCTGCACCGCGACGTCGTCGTCGGTGACGACGGACAGTACTTCGACCCCGGCGTCGGCGGCGGCCAGTTCGGCGGCCATCTCGAAGTTCATCACGTCGCCGGTGTAGTTCTTCACGATGTGCAGTACTCCGGCGCCCGCGTCGACGGCCTTGGTCGCGGCCATCATCTGGTCGGGCACCGGCGAGGTGAACACCTCACCCGCACAGGCGGCGTCCAGCATCCCGAGCCCGACGAACCCACCGTGCAGCGGCTCGTGTCCCGACCCACCGCCGGAGATCAGCCCGACCTTCCCCGATCTCGGCGCTTCCTTGCGGTAGACGATCCGGTTCTCCAGATCCACCCGGAGGCGATCGGGGTGCGCTGCGGCCATTCCTTGCAGCGCTTCACTCACAACATCGGCAGGGTCGTTGATGAGCTTCTTCATGAGCCCATCTGAGCACACGGAACGCGATTGGGGGAGTCCCTACCGATCGTTGCGAACGGGGTCCTTCGGCTCCAGGGTGAGCGGACCGTACACCGCGGTCAATCGCGGATAACGCTCCGCCATCACGTCGGCACTCTCCTCGAACCGGACTCCGGCCGGCTCCTCCTGGAACTCGACCCCTTCACGCTCCGGCAGGACGTCCCAGATCTCCGCACCGGACAGATCCTCGAACACCATCGCCGCCACAGCGGCGTAGTTCTCGGCGGCGCCCAGCTCCTCCTGGTCGTCCAGCCCGGCGTCGACGATCGAGTCGGGATCGACCCGGAAACGCTCGTACGTCGTACGGCCCTGCGCGATCACCCAGGATCGGAAGTCGGTGAAGGAGTCGTCGCTGACCCAGCCGAGCATCACCGAGGCGGCACCCCAGTGCTCCCACCTGTAGATCCCTCGGCTTGCCTCGGTGAAGGCGGCGTCGAACGCGATGACCTGATCAACGTCGAGGTCGACCAGCGCGTCGCCCAACTGCTCAGCCTGGTCCTCCAGCGAACCGTCCGATGCGTCGCGAGACGCCTCGACGATCGACCAGAAAGTCTCATCCATCGGTCGAACCTGGTCCCGTTCGTCAGTCCTTCGGGCGCAGGAGCGGCCGGACGACCTCGCGGGCGTCGTGGATCCGCGACTTGATCGTGCCCAGCGGGGCTCCGACCTCGGCCGCGATCTCCTCGTAGGAGAGTCCGTAGACGTCACGGAGTACCAGCGGGGTCACCATCTGTGGCCGATCCCGCTCCAGCGTCTCCAGGGCCTCCAGCAGGTCCAGGCGGGTGCCTGCGATCACGCTGGTGGTCCGCGGGTCCGGCCGGTCCATCTGCTCCGGGTTGTGCGCCGCCTGCGCGGTCCGCTTCAGCTTGCGGTACGTCGAGCGGGCCGAGTTCGCCGCGACCGAGTGCACCCAGGTGGAGAAGCTGCTGCGGCCGGAGTACGTGTGGATCTTGGTGGCGATGTTGAGGAGTGCCTCCTGGGCCGCGTCCTCGGCATCGGCGGAGTACGGCAGCACGCTGCGGCAGATCCGCAGGACGCGGGGGTGCACCAGCCTGAGCAGGTCGTCCATCGCGTTCTTGTCACCACCGGCGGCGCGCTCGGCCAGGACGGCCAGGTCGTCGGTCGGACTGCTGCTTTCGCTCATCTGCGCCTTCGTTGTCATGGTCCCCAGAGCGTAGGACTCCGCGTGCACCATAATGCCTTGTATGGGGGTCCCTTCCAGACTAGGTCGGTACGTCGTGCGCCGCCGCCTGGGCTCAGGCGGTTTCGCCACGGTGTGGCTGGCGCACGACGAGCAACTTGACGCCGAGGTGGCGGTCAAGGTGCTGGCGGACAACTGGGCCCATGACGACTCGGTCCGGCGCCGCTTCCTCGAGGAGGGGCGGTTCCTGCGCCGCGTCGAGTCCGAGCATGTCGTCCAGGTCCACGACGTGGGTGAGCTGGAGGACGGCAGGCCGTTCCTCGTACTCACGTACGCCGACCGTGGCACGCTCGCTGACCGGCTCAAGAAGGAGCCGCTCGCGCTGGAGCCGGCCATCGGGGTCATCGTCCAGGTCGGGCGTGGCCTCCAGGCGCTGCACCGGCGTGGGTTGCTGCACCGCGACGTGAAGCCGGCCAACGTGCTGTTCCGTAGTACCGACGATGACGGCGAGCGGGCCGTGCTGTCCGACCTGGGGCTCGGCAAGTCGCTCGACGAGGTGTCGAGAATCACCATGCCCGGCGGGACTCCGTCGTACGTGGCGCCCGAGCAGGCGATGGGGGAGCGGCTCGACCAGCGCGCAGACCAGTACTCGCTGGGAGCGGTCGCCTACGCGGCGTTGACCGGCCGGTCGCCGCATCAGGTCGACGGCCTGGGTGCTGCCGGACGCGTCAAAGCTGCCCCGCCACCCAGCTCATTGGGCTTCACCGTTCCGGACCGCGTCGACGCGGCGATCGTCCGCGCCCTCGACCCGGACCGCGAGAAGCGCTGGCCGGACATCGAGTCGTTCACCCGCGAACTGGTCGGCGGCCTCGACGAAACCACCCAAAGCTTCATCGCCGGAAAAACAGCCGGTACTCCGGCCGCCTTCGCGGCGCTCCTGACCACCGCACCGGTCGCACCGCCCGCCGCCGGGTCGACCTCAGCCACGGACGAGACCGAGGTCGGCGAGAAGACCGCCCTGAGCGAGTCCAACGCCCCGACCATCATCAAACCCGGCGCGACGACCGTCCTGGCCGACGCCGCCGGCAACCCCGTCGCCGACACCGAGGACGCAACGGCAACTACCGAAGGCGCCGCGGCAACCACCGGAGCAGGCGCAACCACCGGAGCAGGCACAACCGCGGGTCGCACAGCCGCAACGGCCGGCGGCGCTGCTGCTGCAACGACCGACGCCGGATCCGCCGGGACCACCGACGCCGTCCCAGCCTCCGCCGGAGCGTCTGCCTCGCGGCCCCGGCGCCGCGGTCGTTGGGTGCTGGCCGCCGTGCTGGCGCTCGTGCTGGGTGCCGGTGCCGGGTTCGGCGTCCAGAGGTACCTCGAAACGACGAGCGGGTTCGCGCAGATCACCCAGGACCACTTCTCGGTCCAGACCCCGCGCAACTGGATGGGCGTGGTCTCCGCCTCGACCTGGCATCCGCCGGGCTCCCAGCAGGAACGTCAGGCCCTGCTGGTCAGCAAGAACACGAACTGGAACACCCCGGACAACGACACCCCGGGCGTCTTCATCGGCCAGCTGGCCACACCCTTCAGCCCGAGCAAGATTCTGGTGGATCCGAAGAAGTACGGCTGCACCACGATCCCCGCTCCGACCACCACGACCGAGGGCGCGACGACCTACCTGGAGCAGATTTCGGAGAATTGCGGGAACGGTACTACGCTGCTCCAGCGAGTAGTCAGCACGGGGAGTGACAACTCGTTACTGATCCAGGTTCAGGTGCCTGGATCCGAGCGCGACAAGGCCGTCAAGGTGGCCGAGTCGGTCACCTTTTCCAGCTGAAGGATCCCCCGTGAGAGTTGTCGTCGCCGAGCGACTCCGTCCGTCCCCTGCCCTGGTCCAGTCGAGCCGCCGCCGCTTCTACCGGCTGCGCACGGCAATCTTCCGCACCATCTGGCCCGCCGACGTCAGCTGACCGCCGTCAGCCGACCAGCCGTCAGTTGAGCGGCGAATCCGACCGCGTCGCCGAGTTCGTGGCGTGGTCGAGGATGTCTTCCAGTGCGGCTTTGTCCTGGGGGAGACCGGTGGCGGCGATCTCGAAGATGCACAGGCCCTCGGGGTCGGCCACCCAGCGAACCATCACGTACCGGACGGACTGGTCCGGTACGTAGGTGTAGACGAGCGTCGCGTTCTTGGTCTCCGGGTCGATGTGCTGCGACTTGAAGGTGAGCATCTGACCTGCCGGGAGGATCTTCAGCTCGGCCATCTTGGCGGCCATCGACGCGGCGGGTGCGCGGGTGATGCTGAAGCCGGCCTCGATCCGGATCCATCGCTTCCGGGCCGGCTCATTGAACCGGACGTACTTCGGGGGATCCTGCACCGTCATGTCCCAGGCGCTGGGAACCCGCATGCTGACCCTTGACTCCACGACGCTGCTCACGGTGAATTCTCGCGTCTTGTAGCGGATGTCATCCGCCTGCAGCGGCTCGGTGTTGTCCGGCACGATGTGCTTCGGCGGCGTGGACGACGGTGTCGAGGAAGGCATACCGGCGGAATCCCCGGGCAGCGGAGCTGCCGTAGTACCGGCTGATGCCTGCTGGTCGGTTGTCATCAACCCAAGCCCGTAGCCCCCTGCTCCCCCGAGCAGGGTGACTGCGAGCAGGCCAGAACCGAGCAGCGCGCGTCCGACACGTCTTCCGGCCACGCCCACCCCTCCTAACGGTCCGCCCCAGATACGTCTATGACACCGTAAACCGGCAAAAGGTTGCCAACGAATTCTCAGCGCCCGATCCCGGTGTGGATCAGTCCCGGATCCGGACCGACGCGGTCGCCTCGGCGAGGATCCGCTCCAGGGCCTTCTGTTCCTTCGGGAGGCCGGTGACGCTCATCGAGATGGTGGCCAGGTCGCCGTCGCCGGTCGCGACGAAACGGACGATCACGTACCGCGTGGTGGCGCCGGGGATGTAGGTGTAGACCAGGGTCGCCACGTTGCGGAGCTTGCCGTCGTCGTCCTTGACCTGGCCCGCGCCCTGGAACAGGGTCTGGACGTAGTTCTGGTACGGCTGGCTCGACTGGACGTTGGCCAGCACGTCCTCCATCGCCTGCTTCACCGACTTGTCGGGGTTCAGCGCGGACTCGACCCGGACGGCCCGTTCACCGCTCGGATCGACGAACCGGACCTCGCTCGGCTTGTCCTTCGACGGCGTGAACCGCCAGCCGGCCGGGATTCTGAGCCCCAGTTTGACCTCGCCGGCCACCTCGCCGCTGACGGTGAAGTTGCGCACCTCGAAGTCGATCTTCGTGCTGACCAGGGCCTCGAGCGGGTTCGGCTCCGGGGTCTTGCGGATCAACGGGACCGATGGCGTGCCCGATGGGGTCGGTCCGGGGGGCGGGGACGTCGCGGCATCAGCCGGCAGCGGTCCGGCGTACCCGCCGGCCGTCACTCGTCCGTCGAACCGTTGACCGCCCAGGTAGCCGCCGGCGCCGCCGAGGAGAGCGAGCAGCACGATGCCGCTCACCAGGACCGGAGCCTTCATCCGTGCACCAGGTCCCAGAAGGCCAGTTCGAAGCGGAGGACCCGGTCGAAGGCCAGTGTCATCGCCGGGGTCAGCGGCTCGCGATCGACCAGCTCGGCCAGCTGTTCGACGTACGCCGCGAACTCCGGTGACGACCAGTTCGCGATGAAACCCGCGTACTGCGTGTCCGCGTCGGTCGTGTCCCGGACGGACGCCCACGCGTCGTAGTACGCCTTCTCGACCGCGTAGAGCACGGTGATCCCGACCGGCCAGCCCTCATCCACCGAGGTGAACAGGTACGCCGAGTAGCCCAGGTTCAGCAACGACGGCTCGGCGGTCAGGTCGACACCACGCTCGGCAGCAGCCGCCTCGAACAGCGCGAGCTCTGGTACGAGCGCGGCCAGACCACCCGCGAGCACCTTCCTGGCCTCGTCGTCGGGTGCCGCCGCGGACAGTGCTTCGAGGTACCGGTGGAACGACTGGACGAAGAAGTAGTCCTCGGCGATCCACCGGTCGAAGGTGGCCTTGGGCAACGAACCGGCGGAGGTCCGGGAGACGAACGGGTGGTCCAGGATCCGCTGCCAGGCTGCTGCCTGCGCGGTCAGCAGGGCACGGGTGGTCTCGGGCATCTCGCCATCTTCTCAGGCAACGCCCGGCGCACTCCTACTGAATCCTTTCAACCGGCAATCGCCGAACCCTTGACAGGCCAACTCGAGACTTCGTAACTTACGCCGAGTGGGGAAATTAACATCTCTTCACGTTTTGTTCACATTCAAGGATGATATTTCCCGCGGGCTCGACTGCCCCGGGGCTCAGGAGGAACCGTGGTATCCGAGATCATCCGTACCCCGCTCAGCCGGCGGCGTGTCCTGCAGTTGATCGGCGGCGCCGCGGCCGTGGGCGCCGCGGCGAGCTGCGGCGGTGGCGGTTCGAGTGGCGGCGGCAGCGGCCCGTTGAAGGTGATCGGCGCGGGCAGCCAGGAGGCCGGTCTGCGCAAGGCGCTCGACGAGTACAAGAAAGCGAACGGCTCGTTCGAGTTCAACCTGTCCTTCTCGCCGGCCGACCAGTTGCAGACCGCGCTCCGGGCCCAGCTCGCAGCGGGCAACGCCCCGGATCTGCATGCCGTCTACCCGGGCAACGGCAGCGCGATGTCGATGGTCCAGCTCAGCAAGGCGAACCTCTTGGCGGACCTGAGCGCCCAGGCCTGGACCCAGAAGATCCCGGCCGGTTTCAAGGGCGCCTACCAGCAGGACGGTAAGACGTACATCTTCTCGCCAGGGACGAGCGTGCTCGGCGCGATCTACAACAAGCCGGCGTTCGCCAAGGCCGGGGTGGAGATCCCGACCACCTGGAGTGAGCTGCTGGCGGTCTGCGAGGCCTTGAAGAAGAAGGGCATCATCCCGCTCGCACTCGGCGCACAGACCCCGTGGGTGACCCAGTTGATCAACTACGCCCTCGTGCCCGGGACCGTCTACGCCAAGGAACCCGACTTCGACGACAAGATGGCGGCCGGTTCCGCGACGTTCGCCGGCTCCGGCTGGGCCGACGCGATGAACAAGTACCTCGAGCTGCAGAAGCGGGGCTTCTTCAACGACAACCCGAACGGTACGACGTACGAGCAGGCCACCTCGATGGTCGGCACCGGCAAGGCGGCGATGGCGGTCCAGGTCTCCGCCGTTCTGCAGGCCTACCGCGCGGCGGCACCGTCACCCGACGACCTGGGCATGTTCCCCCTTCCGGCCACCGACGTCGTGGCCGACAACTGGATCCCCGGCGGCATCGTCGTCGGCCTGGGCGTCAACGCGAAGAGCAAGAAGGCCGACGAGGCGCGCAAGTTCCTCGAGTTCTGCGGGCGGCCGGAGATGGTCAGCGCCTGGGCCGAGGCCATTGCCTGCGTTCCGCTGTACTCCGACGGCGAGGCGAAGGTCGACCCCGTCCTCAAGTCGTTCCTGCCCTACCTGTCGGGCAACAAGGCGGTTCCGTTCATGGACCAGCGGTGGCCCAACGCCGAGGTGCAGCCGACCCACTTCGCCGTGGTACAGGAACTGCTGGGTGGGAAGACCACCGTCGACGGCGCCCTGAAGAAGATGGACGAGGCCTACCGGAAGACCGCGTGACGGCGGTCATCTCGCCACCGGCAGCAGCCCCCCGGGCGCCGGTGAAGCGGGTCCGCCGGGGAGGCCGGATCGCGCCTCCCTGGTTGTTCGCGGCCCCGGCCCTGCTGGTCTACGCGTTGGTGATGCTCTACCCGAGCATCGCCGGAGCGGGCTCTGCCTTCACCGACTGGTCAGGTGTCGGTGAGCATCGCTCGTTCGTGGGACTGGCGAACTTCAAGGCGCTGCTGCACGACGACCAGGCGCTCGGCGCGATCCGCAACACGCTGCTGCTGACCGTCGTGATCGTGGTGGTGCAGACAAGCCTCGGTCTGCTGCTCGCGCTCGGCGTCCACACCACGATCAAGAGCCGGATGATCCTGCGGGTGATCTTCTTCGCCCCGATGGTGGTCAGTCCGGTGATGGTGGCCTTCCTCTGGAAGTACGTCTACAACCCGGCGCCGGACGCGGGCCTGAACGCGGCCCTGGACGCGATCGGGCTCGGCGCGCTGCGGCAGGACTGGCTGGGCAATCCGTCGATCGCGATCTGGTCGGTCGCGTTCACGGTGATCTGGCAGTGCGCGGGCTACTCGATGGTGATCTTCCTGGCCGGCCTTGAGGGCATCCCGCAGGAGCTGCACGAGTCGGCGATGGTCGACGGGGCCGGTACCGTCGCCAGGTTCCGGCACATCACCTGGCCGTTGCTGGCGCCGGCGCTGACGATCAACGTCATGTTGTCGACCGTTGGCGGCCTGACTTTGTTCACCCAGATCATCGCGATGACGAACGGCGGTCCGGGCTACGCCACCGACACGTTGTCGACCGTGCTCTACAAGCAGGCCTTCGTGTTCGGGAAGTTCGGCTACAGCACGGCGGTCGCGCTGGTGCTGGCGCTCTTCGTCGCCGCCGTCTCGTTCATCCAGCTCGCCTATCTGCGATCCCGGGAGACGGCAGCATGAGAACCAGATACCGCCCGCGGACGGCTCTGCTGGAGATCGTGATGGTGGCGCTCGCCGTCGCCTTCCTGTTCCCCGTCTACGCGCTCGTGACGCTGGCCTTCAAAGACCCCGGGCAGATCGCGAACAAGCCGTTGTCGCTCCCGGATCCGCCCTCCGTGGGCAGCTTCGGTACCGCCTGGCAGTCGGCATCGCTCGGCTCCGCTCTGCTCAACAGCACCTTGATCACCGTCGCCAGCGTGCTGATGCTGATCGTGCTCGGCTCGCTCGCGGCGTACTTCCTGGCCAGGAAGGCCGGGAGGCTGAGCTACAGCCTCTACATCCTGTTCCTGGTCGGCATCATCCTGCCGTTCCAGCTGGGCATGATCCCGCTCTACCAGCTCGTCAACAACCTCGGCCTGCTTGGCACGTACCAGGGCATGATCCTGTTCTACACCGGGATCCAGCTGCCCTTCACGGTCTTCCTCTACACGGGTTTCATCCGGTCGTTGCCCGCCGACTACACCAATGCGGCGCTGATCGACGGGGCGAGCCACCTGCAGGCGTTCGTGCACGTGATCTTCCCGTTGCTGCGGCCGATCACGGGCACGGTGCTCATCCTCAACGCCGTCCACATCTGGAACGACTTCTTCACCCCGCTGCTCTATCTGGGCGGCTCCGGCCGGGAGACCATCCCGGTCCGGGTGTTCGCCTTCGTGAACGAGTACACCTCCGACTACGGCCTCGTCGCAGCCGGCCTGGTACTGGCGGCCCTGCCCATCCTGCTCATCTTCCTGATCCTCCAGCGCTACGTCATCCGCGGCTTCGCCAGCGGCCTGAAGGGTTGATCAAGTGACCGAAGATCTCAAGCCCGCAGTGAGGTTGGCCAGGCGCCGATTTCTCACCCTGACCGGCGCCGCCACCGCGGTGGCGTTCGGAACCAACCTGCCGGGCACAGCGCTCGGTAGTGGCGGCTCCGGTGGACTCACCGGCAACCCGTTCACCCTCGGCATCGCATCCGGCGACCCGCTGCCGGATGCGGTCGTCATCTGGACCCGGTTGGCGCCAAAGCCCTATGAGCCACTCGGTGGCGCCCCCTACAAGGAGATCGGCGTCGAGTGGCAGGTCGCCACCGACGAGCTCTTCCAGCGCATCGTGCGGTCCGGCAGGGCCACTGCCCGTCCGGAGTTCGCGCACAGCGTGCACGTCGACGTACAGGGGCTGCAGCCCGGCCGGCACTACTGGTACCGCTTCAGAGCCGATCGCTACCTCAGCCCGAAAGGCAGAACTCGTACCGCGCCCGCGCCCGGCCAGCGGGGCGGTCACCTGACCTTGGGCGTGAGCTCCTGCCAGTCCTGGCCGGACGGCTACTACACGGCGCAGCGGCACCTGGCCGATGAAGACGTGGATGCAGTGGTGTTCCTGGGCGACTACATCTACGAGTACGGCATCGCGGCCGCCGGTGGCCTCCGCAACGTCGCCACACCGGTCCCCAACCAGTTCCGCACGGAGGCCGACACCCTGGATCGCTACCGGCTCCAGTACGCCCTCTACAAGTCCGACCCTGACCTCCAAGCGGCGCACCAGAATGCCCCCTGGATCACGACCTGGGACGATCACGAAGTACAGGACAACTACGCCGGTACCGTCTCCAAGTCCAACGCGCCAGTGGAGGACTTCCTGGTACGCCGGGCCAACGCGTACCGCGCCTACTGGGAGCATCTGCCCCTTCGCGGCCCAGCGCCGCAAGGCCCGAACTACCAGCTCTACCGGCGGCTGAGCTTCGGACGCCTGGCTGAGCTGAGTGTGCTGGACACTCGCCAGTACAGGTCTGACCAAGCAGCTGGTGATGGGTGGAAGGCCGACTCCGATGCCCGCCGCGATCCGGCGCGAGTACTGGCCGGGCAGCAGCAGACCGACTGGTTCCTGCGAGGCCTGGACCGTTCCCGCGCCACCTGGAACGTCCTGGCCAACCAGGTGATCATGAGCCGGATGGATCTCGATCCCACCCCGGCCGACCTCTACAACATGGACGCCTGGGACGGGTAC
Source organism: Kribbella sp. NBC_00382 (assembly GCF_036067295.1). Lineage (NCBI taxonomy): Bacteria > Bacillati > Actinomycetota > Actinomycetes > Propionibacteriales > Kribbellaceae > Kribbella > Kribbella sp. NBC_00382. Next base: position 1,751,097 of record NZ_CP107954.1, on the reverse strand, counting down.
GGCGCCGAGCAGAAGGTGATGCTCGACGGACTCGCTGCCAACCGCCACCGCAACCCGGTCGTGCTGACCGGCGACGTGCATGCGGGATACGCGCTCGACATGAAGCGCGACTTCGCCGACCCCGACTCGCAGACCTACGGCGTGGAGCTGGTGCCGACCTCGTTCAGCAGCGGTGGCAACGGCGTGCCGGTGTCGGCCAACGGGCAGAAGTTCCTCGACAGCAACCCGCACCTGAAGTTCGTCGACGAACGCCGCGGCTATTCGGTGCTGCGCTTCGACAGCTCGCAACTCCGGGTCGACTGCAAGGTCGTGCCCTACATCGACGCACCGGGGGCGCCGGTGTCGACCGTCCGCTCGTTCGTGGTGGAAGCCGGCAACCCCGGCCTGGAGGAGCTATGAGAAACCGCGCGCTCGTGCTGGCCGGCGCTGTCCTGGCCGGCATCGTCGCTGCCGGTATCACCGGTCCGGCCGTCGCGGACCGTTCTGTGCAAAGAGGTCTGAGCCTTTCCGCCGATGTCGAGCAGGTCGCGGTGACCCCGGTGCCGTGTGCCAAGCAGGGTTTCGAGCTCCGCTTCGGCAACACCGGCAAGACCGCCGTGTACGCCGACGCGTTCCTCGATGCCGCGACCCCGCTGACGCTGTCGCGTTCCCTGGTGTCGAGCTACCTGCCTCCCGGCTACACGCTCAAGGTCCCGATCGACGTCAACGCACCTCGCGGTACGGCACCGGGCCGGTACGTGATCACCATCAGAGCGGGTGACCAGAAGCTCACCCTGCCGGTCGAGGTCGGCGAGGCGCCGGTCGACACCACCGGCAACCTCGCTCGCTATGTACCGGTGACCGCGTCCAGCGAGCATCTGCCCGTCTACCCGGCCTGTGGCGCCGTCGACGGCGACCGTGACTCGGAGCACTGGGCCAAGGGCACCGGCTGGAACGACGCCACCAAAGGCACCTTCCCCGACTGGCTGCAAGTCACCTTCGACCAGCCACAGACGGTCGGGCGCGTGGACCTCTACACCCTGAATTCGAAGCAGTACCCGGCAGCGAGGTACGGCTTGAAGGACTGGGACGTCCAGGTCCAGGTCAACGGTGCCTGGCAGACCGTCGCCGAGGTCCGTGGCAACACGGCACCGCTGGTCAGCTCCACCTTCACCCCGGTCATCGCCACCGCGGTACGGGTACTCGTACTGGCCAGCAACGAAGGCCCGACGTACTCCCGGATCGTCGAGTTGGAGGCCTACAGCAACTAACCCGGACCGCCCCCACTCACAAAGAGCCGTTCTCGGGGCGTCGGCACGCTCAGCGGAGTCGTCAGCCGGCCAACCGGAGTGGCTTTGTGAGTGGGGGAAGTCCGGTCGCCCTACCAACCACCCCGGCCACCCAGTCCTTGTCGTACATCACGTCCTCCCAACTGAACCGAAGCAGAGTCCAGCCGCGGATGCTGAGGTTCACGTGCCGGCGGCAGTCCTTGACGAGCGCCTGCCGGGTGCCGTGAAACTCGAACCCCTCAGCCTCGAGAGCGATTCTCAGTCTCGGCTGACCGAGGTCGAGGCGCGCTGAGAAGTCACGGTCGCGGACGGCGTACTGCGGTTCGAATCCTTCGATGCCGGCCTCGATCAGAATCGCCCGCAAAGCTGACTCCAGCACCGACTCGGCCCGATGGTCGGCCAGTGCCACTACCTCCCGGATGCGCCGCCGATGCGCCCCGCGCAACGCCGCCGCTGCGGCGAACAAGTCGTCGGCGTCGACGATGTTCTGGCGCAGAGCGGAATCGGCGATCGCGAGAGCCTCCGCCAGGGGCAGGCTTCTGATGCAGTCGAGAACGGTACGGGTCGGGGTGGTGACGTCGTCAAGGGACGGCGCCGCCGACCAGTGCAGTACACATTTCTGCCCGGTAATCAGCCGGACCTGTCCTCGCGGCACCGTGACATGAGGCAGCGTTGGTGAAGTGATCATCTTCATCCCCCAGTGCTGTGCGGCACTGAGATGAGAAACGACCCCGCGCTGGCTCCGAGCCGCGGTCAACGCAGCCGGAGCCTCCGGAACTGCATAGACCCCCTTCGCCACCCGACGGATCCGGCCGGTCTGCAGCGCGTTCCGGATAGTGCGCGCGGACACGACAGCTCGCAGGTCCGCGAAACCCGCACTCCCGCCTCGCTGCGCCAGCACTTCCACCACATCAGGCATCACCTTATGGTGCAGAAATCCGACGCTGAGCGTCGGCGTTTGTCCACAGGCCCGGACCGCTGCCACTCACAAACCTCCGCGAACGGCCACCTTCGCGGTCGTCCTGAGCGGCCGCATCTGCCAGCGAACGACCTTTGTGAGTGCTGGCGGTCCGGGTGCCCTAGTAAACCTCCACCCGGTCCAGACTGATAACGGTGTTGCTCGACGAGGCGTTCTTGCTCCCGGTCACCCGGACCTTCAGCGTGTGCGGTCCGGCGGGCAGCGTCGGGCTGACGTAGGCGAGTTGCTCGCCAACGCGGATGGAGCTGTAGTAGTCGATGCGTTGCTCGGCGCCGCCGTCGATGGAGATGCCGGCGATGCCGTTGCCGGTGTCCATCACGCTGAGCAGAGCGACCTTCGTGCCGGTGAAGCGGATCGTCGCCGACGCGTTGAGTTGGTTGCTCCAGTGGTCGTTGCCCCAGAAGCACTGGTTCCCGCATCCCGAGCCGGACGACCAGGTACCGGCGTACTGGACCTGGTTCTGGCCGGTCCCGACGTCGGTGTCGTTGATGACCGAAGTGGCGGCTCCGGGGTCGCCGGACGGCAGGTTCTGGGTTGCGCCGGCGGCGAGTGGGCTGCCGAGGTTCGGCGTACCGTCCGCGTTCCAGCTGATCTTCTGCACCCGCGCGGTCCGGAAGGAGTATGTGTAGGTGCTGGTGTTCTTGCCGTGGTACGCGATCCAGTCCTCGGTACCGTCCGGCGACTGGAAGAAGGAGTGGTGCCCCGGTCCCCAGACGCCGGTCGTGTCGTTGCGCGAGAAGATCGGTCCCGGGTGCTGGACCCAGTTCGCCGCGACCATCGGGTCGGCGCCGTTCGCGATGCTCTTCATCCACAACTGGTAGTCGGGCTTGCCGGTGTCACAGGTCGAGTACGTGAGGAACGTTCGCCCGTTGCGATACAACGGCGTCGGACCTTCCCGTACTTCGGTACAGCCACCGTCCGCGGGGATCGCGACCCGGGCTCCGGTTGCCGTCCATGGGTTGCTCATCCGGACGATGTAGAGCTGGGCCGGTCCACCCTGACCGCGACCGGGGCCGGTCCAGACGAAGTACTGCTGGCCGTTGTGGGTGATCGGCTCACCGTCGATCGCGTACTCCCCGAAGTCGGCGAGCTTCGCCTTGAAGCTGTACGGCCCAGTCGGGTCGTCGCCGGCCGACTCGAGCACGTACATCCTGTGGTTCGCGTCCACGCCGTCGGAAGCGGTGTAGTAGATGTACCAACGGCTCCCGACATGCCGGAACGCCGGCGCCCACATCTGGGTGTTGCGGCTCGGATCGGTGTCGCGCCAGACCACCTTCTCCGGCGCGACCAGCAGCGTCGCCAGGCTCGGTGACGACCAGATGCCGATGTGGTCGCCGGTCGTGGTCGCCACGTGGTACCGGCCGCCGTAGTAGAACAGCGACGGATCGGCGCCGGCGTTGACGGGGTTGCGGAAGGTTTGGGATTGGACCGTCTTCACGGTGGTCTCCAGTACCGGCGCGGAGGTGGCCGGTAGTCCGGTCAGCAGGACGGCGGCGGCGAGCGCGGCCGTGAGTACAGCGGGGCGGATGTACTTCATAGTTGGTTTTACAACGATGGAAGTTGCTTTGGGAACCATTCACACCAGAACAAAATGGTTGGCCAGGATCGGCGCGGAGTGGAACCGTGGAGAACATGGGGGACGTCCTAGCTCGCATGAAGCTCAAGGTTCGCGTGGTGCACTACCACCGCGGCGACGTTGACTGCTGGTACGCCGACATCGACGACGCCGACGACCGCCAGCCCGACGACCCGTACTGGTACGTCGACGGCTGCCGTACGCAGGCCGAGGCGCTGTCCGCCGCCTGCACCCAGCTCGCCGCCCTCGACCAGGCGGTCGCGGCCGGCGCCTACCCGGCCCGCTTGAGCGGCAGGATGGCGGCCTGAGCATATTTGTTGCTCAGGGCACCCAATATCTCGGTGAGCGAAGCGATCCTGGGTGCGACCAGGTCGTGCTCGAGGAGCTGGGTGTCACCGTTCAGCTCGTACTCGCGGGCGCTGTCCGCCACCAGGTTCAGCAGCTCCGTGTTGCTCCGCAGCGTCACCCGCTGCAGCGCGATCCGGTACGCCGCGACGCCGTACTGCCTGAGCTGCCGGCGCTCGCCGATCACCAGCTCGCTCCAAGCCTCCGCGAGCCGTGCTGACAATCCGGTCAGCCACGGCTGGACCGCGCTGGTGACGCGCTCCCGGTAGCCGTCGAGCCACGGCGAGCACACGCCGGTGCCGGGGCTCATCGTGAAGGCTGCCGGCGTCGTGCCGTCGGCGACGATCGCGCGGATCAGCGTCACGTTCTCCCGAACGCTGGCGAATCGTGGCGGCCCGCCTTCGAACAGATCGAGGTCGTACTCGACCAGGATCCCGAGTCGGCGCAGGGTCTGCACCGCCACCTGGAGCTCGCGCAGGCGGACCGGGTCGCACCCGATGCCGGCCAGCTCGAGCCGGACGCGGTACAGCCCGCGCGCGCTCAATCCGTTGATGTCCTCGGTCGCGATTTCGCGCGGCGTACAGGACCTGCTCCACAGATCAGAATCCATGGTCCCCCCATGATGCCGATCGACTGTGATTCAAAGTCCGCCCGCAGACGTCCGATGTCAAGGGCCGACGGCCGGCGGCGATGGTTGCCGAGGTCACCGATCGTCTCGCTCTGTAATTGGTTGCTCACTACCCGCATCAGTAGCCAAGACGAGGGTGGAGACCATAATCTTTACCAAGATTTAGGCGTGACCTCCGCGTGGGCCGGTCGTTGAGTTGTCAGACAACGTGCCGATCAAGATCGGATCTCCTGGGGACGTGTCACCGAATCGACTGGGGAAGGCCACCGTGCACAGATTCAACCCACCGCCCAGCTGGCCCGAGCCGCCCACCGCTGCCTGGCGCCCGCCGCTCGGTTGGGAGCCCGACCCTGAGTGGCCCGACGCTCCCGCAGGCTGGGGCTTCTGGCTCAACCGGCACGGCCGCAAGGCCAGCGGCCCGATCGGCGCGTACGGCGCCGTCGACTGCGGCCGCGTCGAGCTCGCCACCGCGGATCGCTCGCTGCTCCTGATGAACGGCTGAACGCTTCTTATCGCGGTCTGATGTTATGTTATCAACGTAACTAACATCGGATCTTCGCGAGGGGGAGCGCCCAGTGCTGGAACCGGCGTGGATCGGCGTCGATCTGGGGACGCAGAGCGTCCGCTCCGTGCTGGTGGGTGCCGCCGGTGAGGTCCTCGCCCGCGCCGCCCGGCCGCTGACCAGCACTCGCGACGGCGTCCGCCACGAGCAGGACCCCCGCGACTGGCTCGCCGCGGTCGATGCCACGCTCGCCGAGGTCGCGACGCCCGCAGTACAGGGCATCTCCATCTGCTCGACCTCCGGAACCGTCCTGCTGACCGACGACGCGGGTGCACCGACCACGCCGGCTCTCATGTACGACGACGCGCGGGCCGCCGGCTACCTCGAGCGCATCGTGAAGGCCGACCCCGATCGCTGGTCCACCGCGATGCAGCCGACCTGGGCCCTCCCCAAGGTCCTCTGGCTGCTCGAGCAGCAGACCGGTCAGATCGCCCACAGCGCCGACGTCGTCGCCGCCCATCTGATCGGCGGTCCCGTCGCCACGGACACCAGCCACGCGCTCAAGACCGGCTATGACCTGATCGCCGACAGCTGGCCGGTGGACGCCTTCGACAGTCTTGGTCTCCCCGCTGAGTTGCTCCCCGAAGTCGTCCTCCCTGGCACCGAGCTGGGTCGCGTCTACACCGCAAAAGCCCAGGTCACCGGGGTCCCCGCCGGTACTCCGGTCTACGCCGGCATGACAGATGGATGCGCGGGCCAGATCGCCGCCGGAGCACTTGCCCCAGGCGCCTGGAACTCCGTCCTCGGCACCACGCTCGTCCTCAAGGGAGTGAGCAAGGACCTCCTCACCGACCCGACCGGCGCTGTCTACAGCCACCGTCACCCCGACGGCGGTTGGCTCCCCGGTGGCGCGTCCAGCAGCGGCGCCGGCGCGCTCACCGCGATGCTGCCCGGCGCCGACCTCGACGCACTCGACCAGGCGGCCCGCGAACTGGGCGCGATCGACGCGGCCGTCTACCCGATCACCGGACGAGGCGAGCGGTTCCCCTTCATCGCTCCGGCTGCCGAGCGATTCGAGCTGGGCGACCTGCCCGACGACCTGCACCGGTACTGCGGAGTCCTGCAGGGTGTCGCCTTCATCGAGAGGCTCGCGTTCGAGCACCTGGAACGGCTCGGCGCCGAGCCCGTCCGATCCGTCTCACTCACCGGTGGCGCCGTGCGCAGCGGCTACTGGAACCAGCTCCGCGCCGACGTCCTCGGCGTACCGGTCCAGCTCCCCGCGGCCGCGGACCCGGCGTACGGGATGGCTGTGCTCGCGGCATCCACCGGTACCTCGGTGGCGGAGACCGCTGCGCGGATGGTTCGCATCGACCGGGTCCTCGAGCCGCGACCGCAGGAGCGGCTGACCACCCTGTACGGCGAATTCGTGGCGGAGCTGGATCGGCGGGGGTACCGCGGATGAGGACGATCGTCGTACTGGCCAGGCACGGCCGGACCGAGTGGCACAAGGGCAACCGGTACACGGGATCGACGGATCTGCCGATCGACGGGGTCGGCCACGTGCAGGCGCGGCACCTGAGGGAATGGGCCGAGGACTTCGCTCCCGACACGCTCTGGTCGTCGCCGATGTTGCGGGCGCGGCAGACCATCGCGCCGACGGCCCAGGCGCTGGGGCTGACTCCCGTCGTGGACGACCGGCTGCGCGAGGTCGACTTCGGGTCGGCCGAGGGGCTCAGTCTCAGCGAGCTGCCGCCGGCCGTCGCCAGAGCATTCGAGCTCGACCCGGTCGGCGCGCATTTCCCCGGCGGCGAGAATCCGGCCGCGGCGGCGGACCGCGTCGAGCAGGCCTTCCACCAGATCGGTCGTGAGCACCAGGGCCGGAAGGTGCTGGTGGTCGCGCACAACACGCTGATCCGGCTGCTCGTCTGCCGGGTCCTCGGGCTGGAGTTGAAGGAGTACCGCAGACTTCTCCCGGCGCTCGGTCCCGCGGCGCTGGTGCGGTTGCGCTGGCAGGACGGCACAGTGGGACTCGAGGCGTTCAACATCCCAGCTGTCCGAACGGAGATCCCCCGATGAGTTCTGGCCCGGCCGACACGTCCGAGCTCAGCCGGCCCGCCCGGCGGCAGTCCGAGATCGCCGCGTACGTCGTCGAGCACGGCTCGGTCTCGGCGAACGACCTGGTCGAGGCGTTCGGCGTCAGCGTGATGACGGTGCACCGCGATCTGGACGAGCTGGAGCGTCAGGGCGTGGTGCGCAAGTACCGCGGCGGGGTGACGGCGCAGCCGACCAGCGTGTTCGAGAGCAATGTCGCCTACCGGCTGAACACCGCGCAGGCCGAGAAGGCCGCACTCGCCCGGCATGCCCGCGCGATGATCGAGCCCGGGATGTCGGTGATGCTCGACGACTCGACCAGCGCGCTCGCCCTGATCGAGCTGTTCGAGGACATCACTCCGTTGACCGTGGCAACCAACTTTCTGCCCGCGATCAGCCGGCTGACCGAGCTGCGGGACGTCACCCTGCTGGCGTTGGGGGGCATCTACTCGCCGACCCACGACTCGTTCGGCGGGATGCCCTGCGCGCAGGCGGTCGAGGCCCTGCACACGGATCTGTTGTTCTGCAGCGTCTCCGCGGTCTCGGCGACGCACGCGTTCCATCAGGAAGAGGAGATCGTGCTGGTCAAGCAGGCCATGCTGCGCTCCGCCCGGACCAAGGTGCTGCTCGTCGACCACGGGAAGTTGCAACGGACGGCGCTGCACCGGCTGGCGCCACTGACCGGTTTCGACGTCGTCGTGGTGGACGAGAAGACCCCGGCCGACCAGATCGCGGCGCTGCGCGACAACGGAGCGACCGTGGAGGTCGCGCCGCTTTAGCCCGACGGCTTCAGTGAGGGAGTCCAGGATGGATGTAGGAGTGGACGTCGGTACCACGGTCACGAAAGCGGTGGCTTTCGACGAAGCCGGCCGGCAGATCGCGGAAGCATCCCGGCCTACCCGGCTGGTCCGGCCCGGGCCCGGCCGGTTCGAACAGGACTCCGCCGAAGTAGTTGCCTCGGTCAATGAAGTTGTCAGCGAACTGGTGGCGTCGGTGGGTGCTACCGCGGGTTTGCTGGCGATCACGGCGCAGGGGGATGGGTTGTGGCTCGTCGATTCCGACGGCCGGCCGGTCCGGCCGGCGATCTCGTGGCTTGACGCCCGCAGCAGTGGGATTCTCGAGCGCTGGACGGCCGATGGTGTTGCGGAGCAGGTGTTCCGGCGTTCCGGCAACCGGATGTTCCCGGGTGCGTCCGGGCCACTGCTGGCGGCAGTACTGGCTGAAGAGCCCGATACGTTGCGAAGCGCGGCGACCGCGGCGTACTGCAAGGACGTGGTGATGCAGCGCCTCACCGGCGTGCGCGCCACCGATGTCTCCGACGGATCGGCACCCTTCCTCGACCCGCGCACCAACACGTACGACGCCGAAGCCTTGAGCGCCTGCGGTCTGACCGACTGGGCACACCTCCTCGCACCCGTCGTCGCCGACGGGCCCATCGGCGAACTCCGCGACCCCTCACTCGGCCTGGCGCTCGGCACCCGCGTCTCCGCCGGACCGTACGACCTCCCGGCCGCCGCTCTCGGTGCCGGCGTGAGCGAGGTCGGCGATGCGCTGCTGACGGTCGGTACGACGCTCGCCTGCCAGGTCGTCACCCGTGAGCTGCCGGTGGACGGCGAGCCGGCCGGACTGTTCCTCGGCACCTGGACTCCTGGCGTCTGGTTGCGCGCGATGCCCGCGATGGTCGGCACGGCCGCCCTCGATCGAGTGCTCGCCCTGGTCGGTGCAGGGGTCGCACAACTACCGGCCCTCCTGGCGGAAAGCCCGGCGGGAGCCAACGGCGTGACTGTCTTGCCCTATCTGTCCGAGGCGGGGGAGCGCGCGCCGTTCGTCGACACCCGCGCCCGCGGGACCATCGACGGCATCTCGCTCTCGACCACCCAGGCCGACCTGGTCCGCGCGACCTGCGAAGGCATCGCGTACGCCGCTCGGCACTGCCTCGAGGCAGCGGGCTGGACAGGCCGGGTGACAGTCTGCGGCGGCGGTGCGAACAGCCAGGAGTGGACGCAGATCCTCGCCGACGTCCTGAACAGCCCGCTCCACACCACCGAGGCCTCCCAGGTTGCTGCCCGCGGTGCGGTGCTCGGCGCGCGGCTCGCAGCCGGGATGGGCGCAGGTCCCGAGTGGATCGCCGAGACTCGGCAGATCGACCCCGATCCTTCCCGCGCAGCTTTCTACGACGAGGGCTACGCGCACCACCTGCGCCGCAGCGAAGCGGCCCGTCCTCGCTGGGCCGATCCGGCCCCCGTTGTGCAACCTTCTGGAGCTCGATGAGAACCGTCCGTACTCTGCTCGCCGGCGACCACTTCGTCGGCAACGACCTGCTCGAAGCGGCGCTGACGTCCGCCCTGCCGGATGTCGGGTTCGACTTCACCCGGGTCACCTTGCCGTGGCCGCTCACGCCGTACGGCCGGGTGGCCGAGGTGGACGAGGCCAGTGACGCCGAGGAGCAGCTGATCGCCGCGCTCCCGGGTATCGAGCTGGCGATCACCCAGATGGGACCGTTCACCGAACGCGTTCTCGACGCCGCTCCGGACCTCCGGTTCCTGGTCTGCTGCCGGGGCGGCCCGGTCAACGTCAACGTGCCGGCGGCAACGAAGCGGGGGATCGCCGTCTCGTCGACACCCGGCCGCAACGCGGTCGCGGCGGCCGAGCATGCGGTCGCCCTGATGCTGGCGGCGCTGCGCAACCTTCCGCGCCTGCAGAAGACCTTGGAGGACGGGGAGTGGCGCAGCGATCTCTACGCCTATGACGACTGTGGCTCGGAGCTCGACGGCGCGACCGTGGGGCTGGTCGGCTACGGCGCGATCGGTCGCCGGGTGGCGCGGGTGATGCTGGCCTTCGGGGCCCGCGTCCTGGTGGTGGACCCGGTACTCGATCCGGCCTCGCCACCGGACGGTACCGAGGTGGTCGCGCTGGCGGACCTGCTGAGGCAGTCCGACGTGGTCAGCCTGCACGCCCGCCTGACCGACCAGACGCGCGGGATGATCGGCGCTGCCGAGATCGCGACGATGCGGCGTGGCGCAGTACTGGTGAACAGCGCCCGGGGTGGATTGCTCGACTACGACGCGACTGTGGACGCGCTGGAATCAGGGCAGTTGGGCGCCGCCGCCTTCGACGTCTTCCCGATCGAGCCGGTCCCGGCCGGGTCACGGTTGCTGACGGCAACCAATGTCGTGATGACGCCGCACTTGGCGGGCGCGACCAAGCAGACCGCCCAGCGAGCCGGTTCGATCGCCGCCGAAGCGGTCGCCGCCTGGCTGGCCGGTCGCGATCCGTTTGGCCTCGTTTCGCTGTGATCATCACCGGCCATCGCGGGGCTCTCGGCTCCGAACCGGAGAACACGCTGCGGTCCTTCCGTCGCGCTGTCGCCGACGGGTGCGACGAGATCGAGCTGGACCTGCGCGTCACCGCCGACGGCGAACTCGTCGTCATGCATGACGCAGACGTCGACCGGACCACCAACGGCCACGGTCCGGTGTCCTCGCTGACCTTCGCCGAGTTGCGCGCTCTTGATGCGGGCCTTGGCGAAGCCGTCCCGACCTGGGCGGAGACGGTCGAGGCCGTCTCCGTGGGGTTCCAGGCCGAGGTCAAGGCCCCTGAGGCTGTCCCGCTGCTGGCGGAGTCTCTGAAAGATCCGGCCTTGGCGACCCGCGTACTCGTCACCTCGTCCTCCGCGGACATCCTGCTCGCCGTACGTCAGCTGGTCCCGTCGGCCGCGACCGGGTTGATCCTCGGGCTGACGCCTGGCGTGGACGAGATCCTCGCCCGGGTCGGCGCGGCTTCCGCCAGCTGGGCTCTGTGTGGGATCACCGGGCTCACCGTCGAGGCTGTGGCCACGCTGCACGCCCATGACATCGCGGTGACCGCGTGGCCCGTGCCCGATCCGGCCGTCTACGCCCAGGCGGTGAGGCTCGGGGTCGACGGCATCACGACCGACCATCCCGGGCGGTTGCGTGCCGGAGTACGGGAGTAGTTCCGTCTTGATGTGCGGAACTGTTCTTACATGATCGGAAATTGTGTGATTGCCTGGGTTCATGAGTATCAGCATCGGTGTGGTCGGAGCCGGCCAGTTCGCCCCCTCGTTCCTGCGGTTGTGGTCGGCGCATCCTGACGTCAGGGACGTCCGGCTGACCGACGTCCTGCCTGACCGGACGGCTGAGCTGGCCGCCAAACAGGGCGTCTCGATCACCTATCAGTCGTTCGAGGAGATGCTCGCCTCCGATGTCGACGCGGTGGCGATCTTCACCCAGCGCTGGCTGCACGGCGAGATGGCGATCCAGGCGCTGGAGGCCGGCAAGCACGTCTACTCGACGGTGCCGATGGCGATCCAGGCCGACCAGATCGCCCGGATCATCGAGCTGGTCAAGGAGACCGGCCTGACCTACATGATGGGCGAGACGAGCTTCTACTACCCGTCGTCGGTCTACTGCCGTCAGCGGCTGGCCGCGGGTGACTTCGGCCGGGTCTTCTACTCCGAGGGCGACTACGTCCACGACATGGATCTCGGGTTCTACGCGGCGTACCAGTACAGCGGTGGCGAGGACTGGAAGAAGACCGCTTCCTTCCCGCCCATGCTCTACCCGACACATGCCGTCGGCAATGTGCTGTCGGTGACTGGTCAGCACGCCACGCATGTCTCCTGCATTGGTGTGAAGGACGAGCGTGGCGACGGAGTGTTCGACAAGGAGATCAGCCAGTTCGACAACGACTTCAGCAACGCGACCGCGCTGTTCAAGCTCGCCGACGGCGGGATCATGCGGACCAACGAGATGCGCCGGGTCGGGTACCCGTCGCACCTGCGGGAGTCGCGGCTGCGTGTGTTCGGTACGGAGGGCAGTTTCGAGCAGCTGGCGACGACCACTGTCTGGCAGACCAAAGAAGGCGCCGAGGACATCTCGTCGTTGATGGCGACCGAGGCAAGCGGCTCGCTCGACGACGCCGACCTCGCCAACGTCGACCCCGCCCTGCGCGACGCCTTCCTGTCCGGTCTCTCGCCCGTCCATGACCGCGACCGGCTGCCGGCCGAGTTCGCCGGCCTGCACAACGGCCACGAGGGCTCCCATCACTTCCTCGCCGACGACTTCGTCCGCGCGGTAGCCGACAAGACGCTCCCGCCGGTCAACGCCTGGGTAGCCGCCCGCTACACCCTCCCCGGCATCTACGCCCACCAGTCCGCGTTGCAGGGCGGCGTCCAACTGGAGATCCCCGACCACGGCGACGCTCCCGCCTAACAACCCCTCCCTCTTCTTTCCTTCCTTCCCTTCGATCAGGTACTGGCATAGGAATGTCCTATGACCTCCCGCCCAGCATTGCCTTCCCGTACTGCGGTCCTGGCGGTCGCGGCTTCTGTAGTCGCCGCGTCCGCCCTGGCCGGTACTGCGGCCGCCCAGCCGTCGGTTGACGCGGTCCTCGCAGCGTCTCCGTCCCAGGCCTCCGCCTCCCGCGCCTCCGCGACCCTGCCGCTTGGCCCGGCGACGCTTGCCGAGACCCGTGAGAGCCGGGTCCTGCAACCCGGCGTGACGCTGACGACGATCGTGCGCGGGCAGGCAGGCGCACAATCCTTCTGGACCGTCGAGGTGGCGATCCCCTCCAGTTCACCCGACCCGGACGCGCCCGCCACCGCCCTCTCCGACAAGGCGGCGGCTGAGGTTGCTGCTGCCAAGCTGCGCACGGCCGGCCTCGACCCCCGCGTCGAAGACGTCCCAACTCCCAAGCTCGCGGACGCCGGCGGCGGCTCACTCGGCTACCGCGTCCGCCTCGGCTTGTTCCCGACCAAGGCTGAGGCCGACGCCCTGCGCACGAAGGTCATCGCGGCCGGCCTCGGCGGTTCGAGCATCTACACCGGCTGGGACGGCGAGCCCGACGACGTCAGCGGTTCGACCGGCCCCTGGCACGTCCAGGTGCTGACGATCGACCCGAAGAAGTTCCGCGGCGGCCTCGACGCGTCGTACGGACTGGACCTGGAGGCGCGCGAGACAACCTCCACGCTGGCCGCGCTCACCGGCGCCACGGCCGCGATCAACGCCGGCTTCTTCGTCCTCGATCCGAAGGCAGGCGCCCCCGGCGACCCGGCCGGCGTGGCGGTCTACGACGGGCATCTGGTCAGCGAGCCGACCGCCGGCCGCCCTGCCCTGGTGATTTCAGACAACGCTCGCGGTACCGCCGTCGAACGCTTTCGTTGGCACGGTGAGGTGAGAGGCGCCGGCCGCCCACTCCCGCTGGACGGGCTGAACCGGATCCCCGGCCTGATCCGCAACTGCGGCGGTACCGCCGACGACCTGCCGACCTCCAGCCCACTCCACGACGTGACCTGTACCGACCCCGACGAACTGATCGCCTTCGACTCGACCTACGCCGCCCTCACCCCGAGCGGCCCCGGCGCCGAGGTGATCCTCGACCGCCGCGGCACCGTCACCGCGATCCGCCCCACCACCCGCGGCGGTGCGATCCCCGAAGGCGGCCGCACTATCCAAGCAACCGGCACCCAAGTCACCGCACTCCTGGCGGCCGCCAAGCTCGGCAAACGCCTTGAAATCAAGGCCTCCCTCACCGACACCCGCGGCCACGACGTCCGCCTGTCACCCCGCACGACAATCGTCAACGGCGGCCCCGAACTGATCCACAACGGCCGCATCAACGCGACCCCGAAGGCCGACGGCATGGCCCCCGCCGACAACCCGAACTTCTACTACGGCTGGGTCCACAAGCGAAACCCCCGCACCATCGCCGGCGTCGACGCCCAAGGCCGCACCGTCCTCATCACCGCCGACGGCCGCAACGTCGACAGCCTCGGTCTCGGCATCGCCGAAGCAGCTGCCGTAGCCAAATCCTTCGCCCTCCAATCCGCCATCAACCTCGACGGCGGCGGCTCCACCACGATGGTCGCCAACAGCAAGGTCCTCAACACCCCGTCGGATGCAACCGGCGAACGCCCGGTCGGAGACGCCTTGGTGATCACTCCCGCCAGATGAATCCAGCCCTGCGCCGACGTGACCGGAACCTACTGTTCGTAGACCTTGCGGAGGCGGACTGACATCGAGTTGCCGAGGTGCTTGGTCATCGCGGCTTCGGCTGCGGCCGGGTCGCCGGACAGGATGGCCTCGACGACCTCGCGGTGTTCGACCAGTACTTCGGGGCCGGTGTCGCGGTCGTAGTGCAAACGGAAGATGTGCAGGTGGCAGTGGGTCCGCTGGAAGGCGAGGCGGACCTGCTCGCTGCCCGACAACCCGGTGATCAGGGTGTGGAAGCGGTTGTCGTGCGCGGTGAGCGACTTGTACCCGGCGTAGTCGACTGAGGTTGGTTCGACCGCGGTCGCGAGCTCCGCGGTCAGGCGTTCGCGGCCGGTGTCGTCGATGAGTTCGGCGGCTCGCCGTGCTGCCCAGGGCTCGAGCAGCAGGCGGAAGCGGTACAGGTCGTCGAACTCTTCCAGCGAAAGCAGGGGAGTGGCCCGGTACCCCTTCAGCGGCTCCTTGTCCGCCAGCCCCTCCGACTCCAGCCGCGCGAGCGCCTCGCGGACCGGCGTGGACGACACCTGGAAGTCCCGCGCCAGACCGTCGATCGAGATCCGCGCGCCCGGCCGGATCGCGTGGTCCATCAGCATCGTCTTGATCGCCTCGTAGACGTCGTCGGCCAGCATCTGCCGCCGCAACAGCCGCCGATCCGGCGCCTCTGCGACGGGTTCCATCGCCGATGCCGTCGGCTTCGCGGCGGGCGTCATCGTCGAGGGAGCAGGCGACTCCGCCGTCGGCCGCACTGTCGGGTCCATCGGGCTCCCTTCTCCAGGGACTGGTCGTGCCCTTGACCCAGCCCGCGCAGTTCGGCAGGGTGGCACTGGTAATCATGCATCATGCACGATTCCAGCCCGACCAGCCAGCCGGAGGCGGAAACGATGCTCAGGTTCGACGAGATCGGCGTACTACCCGAGCCGGGGGACAACGTCGCCATCTCCTCGCGCCGCCTCGAGGCCGGTACCGTCATCGATTTCTCCGGTACGCCGGTGACGCTGCCGCACACCGTGCTCGAAGGCCACCGCTTCGTCACCCGCCCGGTCGCCACCGGCGAGCCGCTGCTCTCCTGGCACACCCCGTTCGCCCGGGCCCTCCGCGACCTGGAGATCGGCGACTACGTCTGTACGCCGACCAGCCTCGCGGCCGTGGCTGCCAGAGGAGTCGAAGGCCTCCCCGCCGAGCCCAGCGCCAAGAACGAGCCACTCGACCCGTACGAGCTCGACGAGTCGGCGCTCAACCTCGGCCGCCAGGTCACCTCCGTCGAGCAACCCGGTACCTTCCTCGGCTACCCGCGAGAGCAGGGGCCGGCCGGTACGCGCAATCACGTAGTACTGATGGCGACGAGTTCGCGGAGCAGCGGATTCGTCACGGAGCTCGCCAAGCGGTTCGACCAAGGCGAGGGATTCGTAGTACCGGTTGCTCATACCGAAGGCGGCGAGGACGGGACGCCGAACAATCTGTCGTTCCTGCTGGCCACCTTGGCGGGATTCGCGCTCAACCCCAATGTCGGCGCGGTGCTGATCGTCGACACCGACGGCGAACTCGTCTCCGGGCAGGCGATCAAGGACTTCATGGCCGAGCGGGGGTATCCGCCGATCCGGGTACCGCATGCATACTTCACCAGGAAGGCCGGGTTCGAGACGGATCTCACGGCCGCCGGGCAGTTGGTGGAGCCGTGGTTGCCGATCGTTGCCGCGCAGGAGAGGCAGGAGGTTCCGCTCGCGGATCTGTGGATCGGCTTGCAGTGTGGAGGATCCGACGCGTTCTCCGGTGTCAGCGCGAACCCGTTGTCAGGTGCGGTCGCCCGCGAGGTGATCCGGCACGGCGGCATCGCAGTACTGGCTGAGACCGACGAACTGATCGGTGCCGAAGGCTACGTTCTCAAGAACGTCAGAGACTTGCCGACGGCAAGGAAATTTCTCAGAACCGTCCAATCGTTCAAGGAACGAGTCGGCTGGCACGGGCACACCGCCGAAGGCAATCCGTCCGGTGGCAACGTCTATCGAGGCCTCTACAACATCGTCCTCAAGTCCGTCGGCGCCGCCCGCAAACTGGATCGCGACGTCCGCCTGGATCACGTCATCGACTATGCCGAACGCATGCCCGGCCACGGTTTCGTCTTCATGGACAGCCCCGGCAACGACCTGGAGTCCGTCGCCGGCCAGGTCGCCAGCGGCTGCAACCTGATCTTCTTCACCACCGGCAACGGCTCGATCACCAACTTCCCCTTCGTCCCCACCATCAAGTTCGTCACCACAACCACCCGGTACAACCTGCTAGCAGCCGAAATGGACGTAGATGCCGGCCGCTACCTCACCGGTACGCCGATGGCCGACCTCACCACCGAAACCCTCGACCTGACCATCCGAGTCGCATCCGGCGAACCCTCCGCCGGCGAACAAGCCGGCCACAGCCAAGTCTCCATTTGGCGCAACTGGCGCCAAACCGCCCCCCGCCCCGGCATCTCCATCACCCCCGACGGCCGCACCACCCGCAACCTCAAAGACCTTCCCACCGAAGCCCGAGACGCCCCGCTACCAGGCACCCCGCTGAAGCTCGCCGGCTACGCCGGCTCGCAGGAGGGTGGGGAGGAGAGCGCCTCCGCCCCCGAACCGCCTGCCTCCGGCGGTGCTCTCGCCTCCCCCGCCCTCGCGCCGCTAGGCGCGGTTCGGTTGTTGCGGGTTGATGATCGGGTGGTTCCCGAGGCTGTTGGGCTCATCTTGCCGACCAGTCTGTGCTCCGGGCAGATTGCCTTGCGGCTGGCAGGGCAAGGGGAGTTGGAGGGGTGGGCGGGGGATGCGGTGACTCGGATGGTGGCGTTGCCTCATACCGAGGGCTGTGGATCGAGTGGTGGTGCGTCCGAGGAGACCTTCGCGCGGACGATGCTCGGGTATCTCCTGCACCCCAACACCCGGATGGCGTTGCTGCTTGAGCATGGGTGCGAGAAGACGCATAACGACTACTTCCGGTCGCGGCTGGTGGAGGCTGGGGCTGATCCGTCGCGGTTCGGGTGGGCGAGTATTCAGGCCGACGGCGGGCTCGACGCAGTCACCGCCAGAGTCCGCGACTGGTTCGGCAGCTTCAACCTCCCCGCACCGGAAGAAGTACAGAGCACCCTCGCTGAGCTCACCGTCGCCCTCGAGGCTCGCGGACCGCTCACCCCGGAAACAGCGAAAGCCCTCGCGCTAACAGGCCGTGAGATCGTCACAGCCGGCGGGTCGGTAGTCCTCTCGTCGCGAGGCGCACTCCTCAACGACGAGAGATTCCGGTACGCCGCCTTCGGCTCGCACGAACTGGTCGGCCCGACGATCGCCCACGGCCAGCGGTTCGCCGCGAAGGGCTGGCACGTGATGCGGATGCCCGGCACCGACTGGATGGAGACCGTCACCGGCTTCGGCGCCGGCGGTGTCCAGCAAGTACTCGCACATGTTGCCAGCGGCACCTTGTCGGCCCAGCGCTTCGTCCCCGTCATCGAGTTCAGCAGCGACCCGGAGACGGTCGCACAGTACGGCGACGACCTGGATGCAGTTGCCTCAGGCGACGCAAGCGAACAGGCGGCGGTCGCACTCGAGACCCTGGCCGCGGTAGCGAGCAGACAACAGGTACCGAAGGCGGTTGCGTCCGGCAACGTCGGTTTCCAGATCACCCGCGGCCTCCTCGGCACCTCGATGTGACCCCAACAAGCCAGAAAGGTCGAACCACATGCACTTGGTCCGGTACCTGCTCCCTGGACAACGACCCCAAGTCGGAGTCCGAACCGGTGACACAGTGGCACCGGTTCACGGGGTCGCCACGATGGCGGAGCTCCTGCGCCTGAGCGCGGACGAGCTCCGCACAGCGACCGACCACCAAGGGGACGGCGTACCGGTGGCCGACGTAAAGCTCCTGCCACCGCTCGACGGCCGAGGCGAAGTGTGGTGCGCAGGTGTCACGTACGAGCGATCCCGCGGCGCCCGGATGGAGGAGAGCACGGAGCAGTCCGTCTACGACCGCGTGTACTCCGCGCCGCGCCCCGAGCTCTTCCCCAAGTCGCCCGCATGGCGACTCGTCACCGACGGCGAGGAGATCGGTATCCGGGAAGACTCCGGTCACGACGTACCGGAGCCCGAGCTCGCGATCGTCGCCAACAGCCGGGGCGAGATCGTCGGCTTCACGATCTGCAACGACGTGAGCTCCCGCTCGATCGAGGGCGAGAATCCGCTCTACATCCCGCAGGCCAAGGTCTTCGCCGGCGGCTGCGCCCTGGCGACCGGGATCCGCCCCGCCTGGGAGGTCGCGGACCCCAGGAACCTGACCATCGACCTCGTCATCCGCCGTGACGGCGCCGACGTCTTCACCGGTACGACGTCGACGAAACAGCTCGTCCGTGAGTTGCAGGACCTGATCGACGTACTGTTCGCGGCCAATGAATTCCCCGACGGCGTGATCCTCGCGACCGGTACCGGAATCGTGCCCGAACTGGACTTCGCGCTGCGCCCCGGTGACCAGGTAGTGATCTCGATCAGCGAGGTCGGGACGCTGACGAATACGGTGGCAGTCGGCCGGGAACCATTCGCCTTCCTGGCAGCGCACACTCTGGAGGAGACCCGATGACGCCCGACACCACCCCCGCCGAGCTCGAGCAGGCCCTGAGCGACGCGGCGGCCGCGGCCGGTCCGCTCGCTGCCTCGGAGCCCGCAGTACGGGCCGAGTGGATCCGCGCGGTCGCCGATGCCCTGGACGCCGCCGCGGACGAGCTGGTGCCGATCGCGATGCGCGAGTCGTCGCTGCCCGAGCCCCGGCTGCGGGGAGAGGTCGCCCGCAGTAGCGGCCAGTTGCGGATGTTCGCGGACGCGCTCGCCGAGGGGTCGTTGCTCGAGATCATCATCGACACCGCTGACCCGCAGGCCAAGCCGGTACCACGTCCCGATCTGCGTCGGGTGCTGGTCCCGCTCGGGCCGGTACTGGTGTTTGCTGCCAGCAACTTCCCGTTCGCGTTCAGTGTCTGCGGCGGCGACACCGCATCGGCGCTGGCGGCCGGCTGCCCGGTCGTCGTCAAGGCCCATCCTGGTCACCCGGACCTGTCGGTACGCACGGCCGAGGTGATGATCGAGGCGCTGCGATCCGCTGGTGCGCCGGCTGGGACGCTCGGCTTGATCCAGGGGTACGACGTCGGCGTGACCGCGTTGAAGGACGTGCGGATCACGGCCGCTGGGTTCACCGGTTCGGTGCCCGCAGGCAAGGCGCTGCATGAGATCGCGGTGACGAGGCCGGAGCCGATCCCGTTCTACGGCGAGCTCGGCAGCCTCAATCCGGTTTTCGTCACCCAGGCCGCTATCGATGCCCGTGGCAACGAGATTGCGGCGGGTTATGTCGGGTCGTTCACCCTTGGAGTAGGGCAGTTCTGTACCAAGCCTGGCCTGCTCTTCCTGCCCGCCGGCCACGGTCTCGAGGACAAGTTGATCGAGGCAACCGGTGGCGTCGCCGAAGCGCCGATGCTGAACGACCGGATCGCGTCCGGCTTCTCGTCCGGCCTCGACCGGCTACGCAAGGTCGACGGCCTCCGGGTACTGATCGACGGTCCCGCGACCCTGCTCGGTACGACGGTCGCCGAGCTGCTCGAACAGCGCGAGGAGATCCTCGAGGAGTGCTTCGGCCCGGTCTCGATCGTCGTCGAGTACTCATCCGTCGATGAACTGACCGCGGCCATCGAGGCCTTCGAGGGCAACCTCACCGCAACCCTCCATGCTGAAGACGCAGACACCGAGCTGGCCCGCAACCTGCTCCCGCTCCTCACTGCCCGGGCAGGCCGAGTCCTCTGGAACGGCTGGCCGACTGGCGTAGCCGTTTCCTGGGCCCAGCACCACGGCGGACCCTTCCCGTCCACCGTCGGCTCCATCCACACCAGCGTCGGCGTCACCGCTGCCCGCCGCTTCCAACGCCCGGTCGCCTACCAAGACACCCCCGACGCCGTCCTCCCCGAGGTGCTGCGAGACGCCAACCCCGCCGACATCCCGCGCCGCATCAACGGCACCATCAGCACCGCCGAAGTACCCCGCTAACCACCCCGCACTCCGACAACCGCGGAGGTTCCCCTTGAGCGACAAGCCGATTGACCAAGACCTTCCCCCGGTCGCTGACCCGCAGCAACCGCCCGAAGCCGCCGGTGTCCAGCACACAGGACGCCGGAGCTTCGATCACTGGTTCGGGGAGAAGGACCGCAACGGCTTCATCCACCGGTCGTGGATGCGGGCTCAAGGGTTCTCCGATGAGGTCTTCGACGGCCGGCCGGTCATCGGGATCTGCAACACCTGGTCGGAGCTGACGCCTTGCAACGCGCACCTGCGCCGCCTGGCCGAGTCGGTCAAGCGGGGTGTGTGGCAGGCCGGTGGTTTCCCGCTCGAGTTTCCGGTGATGTCGCTCGGCGAGACGATGTTGCGGCCGACCGCGATGCTGTTCCGCAACCTGCTCAGCATGGACGTCGAGGAATCGCTGCGCGGCAACCCGCTCGACGGTGCCGTACTGCTGACAGGCTGCGACAAGACCACCCCCGGCTCGATCATGGGCGCGGCCTCGGTCGACCTGCCGACGCTGGTGGTGACCGGCGGCCCGATGCTGAACGGCAAGTTCCGCGGCTGCGACATCGGCTCCGGTACTGCGGTGTGGCGGTTCACCCAGGACGTCAATGCCGGCCGGATGACGCAGGAGGACTACGCCGCCGCCGAGTCGGGCATGTCGCGGAGCAACGGCCACTGCATGACGATGGGCACCGCGTCCACGATGGCCTGT
This sequence comes from Kribbella sp. NBC_00382, assembly GCF_036067295.1. Classification (NCBI taxonomy): domain Bacteria; kingdom Bacillati; phylum Actinomycetota; class Actinomycetes; order Propionibacteriales; family Kribbellaceae; genus Kribbella; species Kribbella sp. NBC_00382. Next base: position 1,729,933 of record NZ_CP107954.1, on the reverse strand, counting down.
ATGGCCGAAGCGCTCGGTCTCCAGCTGACCGGGTCGGCCGCGATCCCCGCCGTCGACTCCCGCCGGTACGCGATCGCTCAGCAGGCCGGTCAGCGGATCGTGCAGATGGTCGAGGAAGACCTCAAGCCGAGCGACATTCTGACCCGTGATGCGTTCGCTAACGCAGTACGGGCGAATGCTGCGATCGGTGGTTCGACCAACGCGGTGATCCATCTGCTCGCGATCGCCGGTCGTGTGGGGGTCGACCTGACGCTGGACGATATGGATGAGTGGGCGCGCGGCGTACCGTGGCTGGTCGATCTGCAGCCGTCGGGGAAGTACCTGATGGAGGACTTCTACTACGCCGGCGGGCTGCCCGCCGTCATGCGCGAGATCCTGCCGCTGCTGAAGGCGGACGCGATCACGGTCACCGGCAAGACGATCGGCGAGAACGTTGCGAATACCGAGCGCACGGTCGATACCGACGTGATCCGGGCCGTCGGCAACCCGCTCGGCAGCGGCGCCGGAACCGCAGTACTGAGAGGGAATCTGGCCCCGGACGGTGCCGTCGTCAAGCAGTCCGCGGCGTCCGAGAGGTTGTTGCAGCATCGCGGTAAGGCGCTCGTGTTCAGCAGCATCGAGGAGTACGACCTCGCCGTCGACGACATGGACCTGGATGTCGACGCGGACACGGTCCTCGTGCTCCAGAACGCCGGCCCACGCGGCTATCCCGGCATGCCCGAGGTCGGCAACATGACGATCCCGCGCAAGCTCGCCGAACAAGGCATCGACGACATGGTCCGCATCTCGGATGCCCGGATGAGCGGCACGGCTTACGGAACAGTCGTCCTCCACGTGGCGCCCGAAGCAGCCGTAGGCGGCCCGCTCGCTCTGGTCCAAACCGGCGACTGGATCGAACTCGACGTCCCCGCCCGTACCCTCCACCTTGACGTCTCCGACGAAGAACTCGCAACCCGCCGAGCCAACTGGAAGGCATCCCCACCCCCATCGGTACGCGCCGACCGAGGCTGGGCCCGCCTCTACGTAGACCACGTAACCCAGGCCAACCTAGGCTGCGACCTAGACTTCCTCATAGGCCGAACCGGCTCCTCAGTAGCCCGCCAGAGCCACTAATGCCAACCCCACCCACGCCACCCGAGCCGCCCGCCTCACCACCATCTGCCGCGGCTGGATTGTGGGGACCGTTCGAAGCTGTCCGCGGCTTGAGGCCGACTGGCGTGCTTCCGCAGGTCACTCCCATTCGACGGATCCTCCACGACGTGCCCACCGAAGACGACCCGTACGCCGCCGCACAAGCAGCACTCGAACCGTTGGCGACCGCGATCCGACCTGGTGATCGGATTGCGGTGACAGCGGGGAGTCGGGGGATCCACGACCTGGTGACGGTAGTGAAGGCGGCCGTCGACTGGTTGCGGGCGAAGGGCGCGGAGCCTTTCGTAGTACCGGCGATGGGATCGCACGGTGGTGCGACCGCAGACGGCCAGCGTGAGATGCTCGAAGGCCTCGGCGTCACCCCGGAGTCGGTCGGCTGCCCGATCGAGGCGACCATGGAGACGGTTGTCCTGGGCAACCTGCCGGACGGTACGCCGGTACACCACGATGCCCTGGCCGCCAAGGCCGACGGCGTCCTCCTCATCAACCGCGTGAAACCGCATACCGACTTCCACGGCCCGGTCGAGAGCGGCCTGGCCAAGATCCTCGCCATCGGACTCGGAAACCACCAGGGCGCCGCCGCCCTCCACGCCGGCGGCATCCCCCTCCTCGGCTCCTCCATCGAAGCAGCCGCCCGAACGATAGTTGCATCTGGCAAGATCCTGGGCGGCCTGGCGATCATCGAGAACGCCTACGAGAAGACCGCCGCCGTCGAGCTGGTAGTTGCCGACGGCATCGCGGGCGCAGCCGAGAACGCCTTGCTGCAGCGAGCAGGCAGCCTGATGGCCAGACTGCCGTTCGATGACCTGGATGTCCTCGTCGTCGACGAGATGGGCAAGGACAAATCCGGCACCGGGATGGACACCAACGTGCTCGGCCGATGCTGGGTCTACGGCATCCCCGAGTTCGAGTCGCCGTCGATCGCCGCCGTCAGCGTTCACCGGTTGTCGGCGGCATCGCACGGAAACGCCTCCGGACTCGGCCTGGCAGACGTCATCCCGGCATCGATGCTCGAACAGATCGACCTACGAGCCAGCTACGTCAACGCGTTGACCTCCGGCGCAGGCGGAGCACGTCGATCGAGGTTGCCGATGGTGCTGGAGGACGATGCGGCCGCAGTACTAGGCGCGGTGACGATGAGCGGCCGGCGCGACTGGTCCGAGCTACGGCTGGCGAGGATCGCGGACACATTGTCACCGAACGAATTGATGGTGACGCCGGCATTGCTGGCTGAGGTGGGGGAGCGGTTTGATCTGGAGATCACCGGCACAGCGCGAGACCTGACCGACGCGACGGGGTCGCTGACCGGCTGGGGAGAAACATGAACCAGCGGAGAGACGTGAACCGGCGGAGAGACGGGAACCGGGAGAGAGACATGAGCTGGGGAGAGGCATGAATCTGCGAGAGGCTCGGGTGTTGCTCGCCGAGCGTGGGTTGATCACGCCGGCCCAGGACTTCACCTCCACCGGGCGGTTCGGCGACGGAGCGCAGTACCGGGTGGAGATCCCGAGCTGCGAAGGACCCGCGGTGATGCGAACCGTGCTCGACGAGGCGGCGGCGCGCGGTGTCACGGTGCATCGCGTCTCGCAGGGCAGTGGCGTGATGATGCTGACCGATGGCGAGATCGACGAGATGCTTGCCCTCGGCGCCGATCACGATGTCGAGGTCTGCCTCTTCCTCGGCCCGCGTGGCGCTTGGGACATCGGCGGCCAGGCAAAGGTCTCAGCCGCCGTCGGCGGAGTTGCCCGCGGCAATGAGATGGTCGCCGCATCGCTGTGTGACGCATATCGGGCGGTCGAGCTGGGTGTACGCAGCTTGCTGGTCGGCGACCTCGGCGTACTGGAACTCCTTGGACTGTTGAAGAAGGAGGGCGAGCTGCCGGCCGACCTCGTACTGAAGACGTCCGTACTGATGCCGTTGCCTAACGCATCGACCGCTGCGCTCTACGAACGGCTCGGCGCGACCAGCCTCAACGTATCGACGGACCTCCCGATCAACGTCCTCGCCGAGATCCGCGCGGTGACGACCGTACCGATCGACATGTACATCGAGGTCCCAGACGACCAAGGCGGGCACGTGCGGTTCTACGACGTACCGGACGTGGTCCGCGTCGCGGCACCGGTCTACCTGAAGATGGGTTTGCGGAACGCGCCGAACATCTACCCGGTCGGCGCTCACCTGGCCGCGACGGCCGAGGCGCTCGGGCGCGAACGGGTTCGCCGGGCCGAACTGATTCTGCGACTGCTGGCCGAACAGGATGAGGAATGAGCTCTGACTTGCTGATCGCGCGGCTGCGCGCCGCGTTGGGGGAGAAGGCGGTCGTCACCGACCCCGACGTACTGGACAGCCATCGCAATGACCACGCGACCTTCTGCGAGGCCGGGGTTCCCGCCGTGCTCGTGCGGCCTTCGTCCACCGCCGAGGTGCAGGAGGTACTGCGTGCGGCGGGGGAGTACGGCGTACCGGTCGTGCCGCAAGGTGCGCGGACCGGGCTGTCCGGTGCGGCGAACGCACTCGACGGTTGCCTGCTGTTGTCGACCTCTCGGCTCAACCGGATCCTGGAGATCTCGGTCGAGGACCAAGTCGCCGTCGTCCAGCCCGGAGTCGTGAACGCCGAGCTCTCGCGGGCCGTGCTGGCACAGGGGCTGTTCTACCCGCCGGACCCGTCGTCGTGGGAGATGTCCACGATCGGTGGCAACATCGCGACCAACGCGGGTGGCCTGTGCTGCGTGAAGTACGGCGTGACTGGCGACTTCGTGCGCGGCCTGGAGGTCGTGCTCGCGTCCGGTGAGGTGGTACGAACCGGTCGGCGGACGGCGAAGGGAGTCGCGGGCTACGACCTGACCTCGTTGATCGTCGGATCAGAGGGGACGCTCGGCGTCGTCACCGAGGCGACGCTGGCACTCCGCCCGGAGCCGGAGGCGGCATTGACCGCGGCCGCGACCTTCCTGTCGATCGAGGCGGGCATCGCCGCGGCTGCTGCCGTGATGGCTTCGGGGTTGCGGCCCTCGCTGCTCGAGTTCCTCGACGGGCCGACGGCGCGGGCGATCCAGGACTACCGCGACATGGGACTGCCGGCCGATGTGGGTTCGCTGCTGATCGCGCAGTCGGATCGTGGTCCGCGGGCGGCGGAGGATGTGGCCGCGATCGCGCGGATCTGCACGGAGTACGGGGCCGTCGAGGTGGCCGAGGCCTCCGATGCGGAGGAGTCCAGGATGTTGCTGGAGGCCCGCAGATTGGTGAATCCGGCGCTGGAGCCGCTTGGTGCGACGTTGATCGACGACGTCGCGGTGCCACGCAGCAAGCTGGTGGCGCTGCTGCAGGGGATCGCGGAGATCGGTACGAAGTACGAGGTGCTGATTTGTTGCCCTGGGCATGTAGGTGACGGCAACATGCACCCGACCGTCGTCTTCGACCGCGACGACCCCGCCGCCGAAGCCCGTGCTCTGGAAGCCTTCGGCGCCGTGATGAACCTAGGTCTGTCGCTGGGCGGCACCATCACCGGCGAACACGGCATCGGCAAACTCAAGTCCCGCTGGCTGGCCCAAGAACTAGGCCCAGTCGGCCTAGCTCTCCAACGCAACCTCAAGTCGGTCTTCGACCCGCACAACCTGCTCAACCCCGACAAGCTCTTCCTCTGAAACGCCTGTACGCCGGTCGATGCGACCGGCGTACAGGAATTCTGCTACTCCTCGACCGAGACGACTCGGACCCAGTCGGCGCAGTCTGCTTCACACCACACGTGATCGCCCGCGTGGGCGATCCGATCGCGCTGAACGTGCCCGCAGGCAAGGCTCACCCGACGCAGGGCGTGACCCTGCTGGACCGGAGCACCGGTCCTACCGCCGGGAATCTTCCTCCGCTTGTTTCTGAGGTCGGCCATAGCCGGTCCTCCTCTCTGACTAGTTGTTGTTTCCCTTGCTGGGAGTGCAGGAGACAGGATTCGAACCTGCTCAGAATGAACAACGGGTCTACAGCCCGCCCCACCTCTCCCACGGTGGCGCTCCTGCTCGGTGTTCTTGCGGTGAGAGTGAGATTCGAACTCACGGACGGGCCGGAGCCCGTCGACGGTTTAGCAAACCGCTGCCCTTGCCATCAGGCGGACCTCACCTCGGCCCGGTCGCCGTGCCCCCACGGCGACCAGGCTCTCCGAGGCCACCGGCCAATCCGGTGGCAAGACTTGATTACTTCTGAAGGGCGCCGATCGGCGCGATGGTGTCGCCCGACTTCGGGCACTGCCAGGACGGCCGGCCTGAGGTCAGTACCGGCGTGAGCGGATGTGATGCGGGGTGCTCCGGGCACTCCGGCCAGGTGACCGGGAGCTCGAGTCGCAGGAGCTCCTCGAAGACGAACTCCTGGACCTGGTCGGCGACCTGGAGCAACCGCTCGTCGTCCGTCAGCGCGAGCGGCGCCAGCAGTCCGGTCGACCAGTGCTGACCGGACAACAGCAGTACCGACTCGTACCCAGGATCGCTGGTCGCCGGCTCCTCGGAGATCCGCAGCTTGATCCCACCGGTGTTCCGAAGGTCCCGGACCACCGCGTCCAGGGCACTGGCAAGCGACATGCTGAATCCTCCTGAGTATGCCGATCCGCCCGCCGTGTCCCCTGAACACGGCGGACAGGATCAGCCCTTGACGCAGATGACCTGCTTGAGGTGGGCAACGACCTCCACCAGATCGGACTGGGCCGCGATCACCGACTCGATGTCCTTGTACGCCGCCGGCAGCTCGTCCAGTACGCCGGCGTCCTTGCGGGACTCCACCCCGGCGGTCTGGGCGATCAGGTCGTCGACCGTGTAGCGGCGCTTCGCCTCGTTGCGGCTCATTCGCCGGCCTGCCCCGTGCGAGGCCGAGTAGAACGACTGCTCCGAACCGAGCCCGCGAACGACGTACGAGCCCGTCCCCATCGAGCCCGGGATCAGACCGAGGTCACCCAACCCGGCCCGGATCGCGCCCTTACGCGTGACGAGCAGATCGAGGTCGTCGATCGTCTCCTCCGCCACGTAGTTGTGGTGGCACGAGATCGGCTTCTCGAACGTGATCTCCTGCTCGAACGACTCCCGAACCGCCTGCATCACCAGGGCGAGCATGACCGCACGGTTGCGCGAGGCGTACTCCTGCGCCCAGGTGAGGTCCTGACGGTAGGCGTCCATCTCCGGCGTACCGGCCAGGAAGACCGCCAGGTCGCGGTCCGGCAGGTCGGCGTTGTGCGGCATCGCCTTCGCGATCCGCATGTGCCGCTCGGCCAGCTCCTTGCCGATGTTGCGCGAACCCGAATGCAGCATCAGCCAGACCCGGTCGTCATCGTCGAGGCAGACCTCGATGAAGTGGTTGCCGCCACCCAGCGACCCCATCTGCTGATGTGCCTTCTTCTCGCGATCCTGTACGCCGTCGTGCAGGCTCGAGAACGAACCCCAGAACCGGTCCCACCCGCGATCGAGCCCGAGCTTCCGCACGCTGACCGGGTACTCGTGCGCCCGGAAACCGACCGGTACCGCCGCCTCGATCCGCGACCGGATGCCGGCCAGGTCGTCCGGCAGGTCCGAAGCGGTCAGCGAGGTGAGCACGCCTTCCATGCCACACCCGATGTCGACCCCGACCGCGGCCGGCGACACCGCCTGGTACATCGCAATGACCGACCCGACGGTCGCACCCTTGCCCAGGTGCACATCCGGCATCACCCGGACGCCGTGCACCCACGGCAGCGCAGCGATGTTCCGTAGCTGCTGCAGCGCCTGCGCCCCGACCTCATGCTCCTGCGCCCACATCAGAGTGGAGCTCTTCGCCCCACTCAGCTCAACCGGGTACTGAACGTTCATCTCCACTCCTCTACTTGGTCTGCTTGTTTTTCGGCATGCCGAAGCTGCCAGGGCAGGGCTCGAACCTGCGGGACCTCGGGTCAGAACCGAGGGTGGGATGCCGTCACCCACCTGGCACCGCTCTGACGCGGCACCGGTCGGTACTACGTCAGAGTGCTAACTCAGCACGCGAGGGGATCCACGGCTGCCACAGCAGCGGCATACCGGCTTCCTCGGGCGTGCGGCAGCCCTTCTTCTCGTTGCAGCGTGCGTGCGCGGCGACGGCGTTCAGCCACTCGCCACGGCCGCCACGGGACCGCGGTACGACGTGATCCATCGTGGTGGCGCCCGCCTGGCCGCAGTACGCACAGCGGTGCTTGTCACGCTTCAGTACGCCGGCCCGGGTGTACTGCAGTCGGCCGGACGCGTAGCGCCACTTGGTCACGACGTACCGGACCAGGCGCAGTACGCGGGGGAAGGGGAACGGGCCGATGCTGGCGCCGTCGTGCGCCTCCTCGACGACCGCGACCTCCCGGACGAGCATCCGGATGGCGTGCTGGACCGACACGACGTGGAGCTGCTCATATGAGGCGTTGAGCACTATGACACCGCTCATGCTTGGTTCCTCCTCTCCTCCAGTGTGCCCGACAGGTAGTTGCCGGGACGGCTCTATCGGTGCGGCTTGGGTGGTACTACTTGGTGCGGCTCCAGGGATTCGAACCCTGAACCTCCTGGTCCTAAGCCAGGCGCCTCTGCCAATTGGGCTAGAGCCGCTGGGTACGCCCGGCAGGATTCGAACCTGCAACCTCCTGCTTCGTAGGCAGGTGCCCTCTCCAGTTGAGCCACGGGCGTTCACCGGCCCTGCGCCGGAGTGTTCGGATTTCCGGCGCAGGGCGCGTGAGTGGGCGGCGGTGGCGGTTCGGAGCCTCCTCCGATCGCGGCCGACGTCCCAGGGTTCGGCGCTCGCTCGGCCGGTAGCTGAGCTTTCTGCGTGCGCCCGGTCGAGCTGGAGGGACTCGAACCCCCGATCCCCTCATCCCAAATGAGGTGGCCTGGCCGCTGGCCTACAGCTCGCATATTGCTAAATGGCATATCCAGTTGTCAATAATTCGAATTGCCTGCCCGTGGGCAGCAGAAAGCGCATTCTTTGGTGCTGTCTGGTGAAAACAAAAGAGCCGCCTAGATCCGGGCTCTCCCGGTCTGGCGGCTCCTGACTGATGCTGGATGATCAGTCAGGTGGACCGCCGTACGCCGGGCTCAGGCGCCCTGCGAGCTGGTGGATATCGGCATACCGCAGCACCGATCGCAGGCAAGCAGGCATGACGTTGCGCTCTTCACGCCACGCCTTCCTGAACTCTTGCTTGCCGCTCACGTGCTTCTCCTAGTCTGTTCGGTCCTTGCGGGCATTAGTTTCACCCATCCCATCAACCCAAGTCAATGCATTTCCCCCACCATCTATTCCCCGGCATTTCCATCACCTTCCGGTACGCCGCTACGACGCCGCCCTTCCGCCTCCGGTTCCCCACCTCGCCGCACCCGTCCCGGCCCCGCCCCCGGCCCGCCGACACCACCCAGCTCACCCCCACCCCGGTATCCGATTCGGAATCAGCCCGCCATCCCGCTACACTCTTGCATCGGCCCCCGGGCCACGCCGCCTTAGCTCAGTCGGCAGAGCGTCTCACTCGTAATGAGAAGGTCGTCGGTTCGATTCCGACAGGCGGCTCCACCCAAACCCCCAGGTCAGAGGCCACTCCCTCCGCCCGGGGGTTCTGTCATTCCCAGGATTTTTGTCCCCACGCGGCCCACTGCGCTGAGTCGTAGCATGGCGCGATGGTGTTTGCTGCTGGTCGGTCGATCGCTCGTCGCGATGTCCATCTCAACGGGATGATCGCTGCGGTGCAGACCGCGCGCGTCGTGCGTGACGACGCGGAGGCGTTGGTCACCTGGACTGCGGCCGGATCGGACTGCATGTTGCGTGGTACTCGGGACGGCGCGTTGATCCGGAAGATGTCGCTGGCGGAGCGGGACCGTACGCCGTCCATGCTCTGGCCGCGGCATTGGGAAGGCCGGCACGTGCTGATCCGTACCGAACCCGAGGCGGACCATTCGGTGTGGTGGTTCTTCGACCTGGAGATGCGGTTCGAGGGCTGGTACGTGAACCTGGAGTCCCCGGTACGCCGCTGGTCGGCCGGTACCGACATCCTCGATCACGCGCTCGACATCGTGGTCGCGCCCGATCGCAGTTGGTCGCTAAAGGACGAGGACGAGCTGGCCGAGCGGATCGATCATCCGGCGTATTGGACGGCGGCCGAGGCGGACCGCATCCGCGCGGCCGGCGAGCGCATCATCGGCGACATCGAGGCCGGCCGGTTCCCGTTCGACGGCCGGTACACGGATTTCCGTCCCGATCCATCGTGGGAACCGGCCGACCTGCCCCCGTACTGGGACGCCGAGGTGGCGTACCGCTGATCCCCAGGCCCAGCGTCGCGACGCGGTCGGCTGATGGGAGACTCACCGGTTCGCGATACCCAGCGGACCTCATCGAGGCAGGGCTCGGGTGATGGCGAAGGGGTCTTCGTCGTCCGGGGTGTCGGAGCGGCCGTCGTGAGAGACGAAGGTCCGCCACTCTGCACGGTGCTCCAGGCCGGGTGTGTTCTCGAGCTCCGGCCATTCACCGGCATGAACGATCTCAGCGGCGGCCCTTACGACGTCCGGGACCGCTATGACAGCGTCTTCGTCGGTGTCGGAGGGCCACGAACGCCGATAAGCATCCCTTCCGGCCCCGACGACGGCGGCCTCGTCAGTGACCGTGAAGTCCCATCGGAACAGGCCGGACAGAACAGGCTCCGGTCCCGCAGGCTCCCTCGCGTTGTCCTCATCGTCGGAATCTTCGATGTCCGTGAGGCTCAACGGCCAGGAACCGCACCAGTCGAACTCGGACTCGCTGAATGCCTCAGCGGCCTTCTCAAGTGCCTCGCTCGAGGAAAAGTACGGCCCGAGCTCGCGCTGGCGACCGCTGCGCTCGATCGTCAGCGCGGAGTGCGCCTTGAGCGCGGCGATCAGGTCCTCCGTGCATCGCATGTACCGCTCGCGCGCTGCATCCGACCACTGGGTCTCTTCGCCGGCGTCGTCCATGGATCGAAGGCTAACTGCGGCACCTGCCGAGGGCGGTAGAGAACCGGAAAGAAACCGTAAACCTCCTACGGCAGAGTCTGGGGCAGACGGAAGATGACTCTGGGAGGACACACAGATGAGCAAGCTGATTGCGGAACGGGCCCGGCATGGGATCGTCGAGCACACTCGGCGGCTGGCGGAATCGGCTGTTGCGGCGGGACCTGACGCGGTTGTGCCGACGGCGCCGGAGTGGACGGTTGCCGAGCTGGTCGAGCACGTTGGGCAGACTCAGCACTGGGTTGCGGAGATCATCGAGCGGCGGATCGTCGATCCCACTCAACTGCCCACTGAGATGGCGGTACTTCCCGCCGATCCCGGCGAGTGGCAGGCGTGGCTGTCGGAGTCGGCGCAGCGAGTCGCGGGCGCATGCTCCGACGATGCGCTCGAGGCGCCGGTGTTCAACGCCGCGGGCGACGAGCGGTCGGGTACGGAGTTCTGGATGACCAGCATGCTCAACGAGTCGGTCGTCCACGGCTTCGACGCAGCCAACGCGGCCAGCACAGCGACCGGCACAGCCAATGCGGCCGGCATAACCGCCGGTACCGACGTTGACGCCGACATTGCGGGTGCGCTCATCAGCAATCACCTCGCGATGCTGACCTCGCCTACCTGGGAGATGCGGCGACCCGAGTCGGCTCATGCTCTGCGCGGTACCGGGCAAACGCTGCAGTGGGTGGCCACTGATGCTGAGGGTGACGCGGGCGCGTGGTTCGTCGAGCGGCGGCCCGACGGGGCAACCTGGCGGCCTGGCGTCCACCAGGCCGATGTGACGATCACCGGCCCGGCAGGAGCGCTGTTGCTGACCATGACCCGGCGGCTCCCGCTCGCCGACCGTGAAGCCGTCGGTATCACCATCGACGGTGATACCGAGCTCGCCCAGCACTGGCTCGACAGCACCGCCCACGTCGCCGGCTGACCGACGCCTGAGCTACCGAAAAGCGCCCCGGTGCAGGTACCGGGGCGCTTTGGGGTGTCAGCCGTGGAACTGGGCGGCGACCTTCGTGAAGGCGTAGGCGCTCTGCGAGATCCCGCTGCAGTCGGAGCCTGCGTCGCCGCCGCTGCCGCACTGACGGTCGCGGTTGATGGCCCAGTAGGTGAACCGCGCCAGGTGGTGCTGCTGCGCGTAGCCGAGCATCGCCTGGTAGTCGGACAGCCGGACGGTCTCGCCGTCGTCGGTCTTGCCATTCATCGACGAGATGCCCATGTGCCGGTACGCCGTGTCGTCGCTCCAGCCGTAAGCCGTCTTGAGCTTGCCCTTCAGGCCTTCCGAGGCCTTCTGGGTCAACGTGGCCATGTTGGCCGATCCCGCGCCGAAGTCGAACGGCATCAGTACCCAGCCGTCCGGGGTGAAGCCGGAGTTCTTCGCCTTGGTGATCAGGCCGCTGCCCCACGAGTCCGGGCCACTCTGCTCGGTCCCCATGGTGATGTAGATCTTCAGCCCGGAGTTGTTCGCCCGTACCGTCTTCAGGGCATCGACGACGCGCTGCTGGACGGTGTTGTTCTGGAACTCGGTGTTCTCGATGTCGATGTCGATGGCCTTCAGTCCGAAGGCGTTGATCACCTTCTGGTACGCGCCGGCCAGGGCGGAGGCCGACGTGCATCGCACACCGAGCTTGTCGCCGTCCCAGCCGCCGAACGACGGGATGATGTCACCCCCGGCGCCGCGGATGCTGTTGATGACGGACTGGTCGTTGCCGCCGGTGAGATTGCGGTTGCCGTCCCACTTCGGGTTACAGCTGCCGTCGGCCAGTACGAAGGCCATCGTGAACCACTGGTTGCCGGCGGCCTTCATGATGTCGGTCGCCTTCTGCGGGTTGCCCCAGCCGAGGTACAGGTACGGCGCCGCGCCGATGCTGGCGGGGTCAGCCTGTACCGCGCTGGGAGCGGCCTGGGCGGCGGCTGCCGCACCGAGGGCCAGTGAGCCGGCCGCGAGGGCGGCAGTCGTGAACTTGAGCATGCGTGAGCGCATCTCGAACCTCAATCCTTAGGGGCGCTAGGAGTTGGGCCGCACTATGTTAGGAAACTTTCCTATCATTCCCGGACGATCATGACGCGCAGCCCGCATCCGGTCAATATCCGTGACGAGGTTTCCGCTGCCCGTTCGTCATCCTGTACGCGCCGAGCCGGCCGTTCTAACGGGCACGTCGTTCCGCAAGCACCGCTGCTCCCCATCCGGCCGCCGCTCCGATGAGTGCGGCGATGGGGGAGCCGTAGATGGCTGAGTCAGTCCATTCTGAGTGGCCTGCGAGCCGGGACCAGACCACGTTGACGACGACCAGGACGACCACACCGATCGCCGTCCACCAGTTGCATCGCCGATTCTGTGCGGGCGTGGGCATCTCAGGACCCTAGCTGGGTCCAGGCTCAGGGGGTGTTCGTCAGCTCGTGGTTGGGGGATGGATCGATCGGCTGCCTTTGAGGGTGGTCTGTTGAGGGGGTTAGGCGGTCTTGGTCGAGGAGGGTTTCGAGGCGGGAGCGGAGGCGGCGGATGGGGGAGATGGGGTGGTCGGTGGTGGGGAGCGGGGTGGGGGTGGCTCGGGTGTAGCCGGCTAGGCGGTAGCGGCGGTAGGGGTTCACGGGGTTGTGCTGTTCGACGTAGCCGCCGTTGGGGAGGCGGATTACCTTGCCGGACTCGTAGCCGTGGGTGGCGATTTCCAGGTCGCGGTTCTGGAGGCCGATGCAGATGCGGCGGGTCAGGGCCAGGGCGATCGGCGGGCCGAGGACCAGGAGTACCTGGAAGAGGTGGATGAGGGCATTGACCGAGAGGTGGAACTGGACGGCCATCGTGTCTGCGCCGGCCGCGGCCCACAGGGTGCCGTAGAAGACGATGCCGGCGGCGCCGATGCCGGTTCGGATCGGGTTGTTGTGCGGGCGGTCGAGCAGGTTCTGGTCGGTCCGGTCGCCGATGATCCAGTCTTCGATGAACGGGTAGACGGCGAACAGCGCGAGGAACAGCGTGCAGACGGCGACCGGTACCAGGATGGCGAAGCTGATGGTTCTGCCCCACCAGACGACCTCCCACCCGGGCATCAGCCGGAGCGCGCCGTCGAGGAACGCGAGGTACCAGGCTGGGCCGATTCCGGCCGAAGCGTCCGCCGGGTCGGCCGGGCCGTACATCCAGATCGGGTTGATGGTCGCGGTGGCGCCCATCAGCAACGCGACACCGACCACGAAGCTGAACAGGCCGGCGCCCTTGACCACGGCCACCCTCGCCGGACGTCCGACGATGTTGTCGTTCGTACGACCGGGTCCTGGGTACTGCGCTGGGCCGTGCCTGAGTGCGAGGACCGCGCCGGCGATGAAGAGCGCGATGAGTACGGCGGGCAGAACGTACACGTGCAGGGGGTAGAAGCGGGTGATCACGTCGCCCGGGAAGTCCCCGCCGAAGAGCAGGGCGGACAGCTCGGGGCCGACGATCGGGGTGGCCTTCAGGACACCGTCGAGGACGGCGAGGCTCGAGCCCGAGAGCATGTCGTCCGGGAGGGAGGTACCGGTCATGGCAGCGCCCAGCGTGACGACGAGCAGCCCGAAGACGACCAGCCAGCTCAGCCGCCGGGGGCGACGGAATCCGCCGGTGAAGAACAGCCGGAGGAGTTGCAGCATGATCGCTGCGACCATCAGGAGCGCCGCCCAGTGGTGGACCTGGCGTACCAACAGGCCGGCGCGATCCTCGAAGCTGATCGCCAGCGTCGAGTCCAGCGCCCGCGACATCGAGAGGCCGCGAAGGGGCGTGTACGGGCCGTCGTAGACGACTGGGTCGACCGATGGCTCGTACGGCACCATCAGGACGACGCCGCTGATCGTCACGACGACGAAGCTGTAGAACGCGATCTGGCCGAACAGCAACGACCAGTGGTCGGGGAACACCCTTCCCCGCAGGATCCTCAACGAGCGCTCCATCGGCTCGGTCCTCTCGCCATCACAGTCCAACCGCGAAAACGCGGCTACCTAGATGACTGAGCAGCACCCCGATTCGTGACATCCCAGGCCAGAACCACAGCCACTTATGAGCCAACTCACAGCAAGAATGGGCGGGTGGACAACTCAGAGTCGACGCCCGCTGAACTCATCGCATTCATGGCGGACTACGACCGGCGGGCCAACGCGCACGACGTAGAGCGCTGGCGTGAGCTGGTCGCGGACGATGCGAGCTTCTGGTTCACCGACGGGTCGTACGAGGGCATCGAGGCGATCACGGCCGCCGTCCAGCGGACCTTCGACCAGATCCGGGACGAGGTCTACACGATCAGCGACCTGCACTGGGTCTACGCGTCCACCGACTTCGCCGTTGTCCGGTACAGGTTCCACTGGGTGGGCTTCGTCGACGGGCAGCAGCGCGAGGGTCGGGGGCGAGGTACCAATTCCATGGCCAAGCGCGACGGGCGCTGGCAGATGGTCCACGAGCACTTAAGCACCTGACCTGGCGGCGTTGGCGGGTCCATGATGGCGTGGTGGGACACAAGCGGAAGGCCGAACACGGCAAGAGTTTCGCTGCGATCGTTGCTGAGGTGGAGGCTTCGCGCGGCGCGGGCGGGCCGGTAGTTGCGTGGAGTCAGCCGGTTGTGGACGGCGAGTTCACCGACGAGGGTGGCGTCCGGTGGCAGTTGCGAGGTGATGGATCGATGCCCTGGAAGCGCGTTGAACAGTTGCTCAAGGATCCGGAGGTGCGGGTTCTGCGGGTCTACGCCAACGAGGCCAGCGACGTACTTCCGGCGGACCGCGAGAGTTTCTCGGCGGAGATCAAGCCCTATCTGACCGGCAAGGTGCTCCGCGAGGCCGGCGACTGGACTGACTTCCTCGCTGGCGAGTTCAAGGACGAACAGCACAACCACCTGCTCGTGGTTGAGCAGTCTTGTTAGAGGCCGGCTTTGTCCAGGGCGGATTGTAGGGAGCGGGTGTAGCCGTCGGTGGTGACGGTGGCGCCGCTGATGGTGGCGGACTGGGTGGTGAGGGTTTCGTTGATGAGGATCGGCAGGGCGGAGTGACGTTCCCTCGATGGTTCACGGCGTTGCTGAGACCACGACCCGCGCAGCCTGTGAGCTTGCTGTGTGTCTCCCCAAATCCAGCCCCGAAGCGCGACCGCATAGCCTTCATGCGTGGTCATCGAGGAGCGGGACGTCAAGGACGGGGAGCTGGCCGGGCTCTTGGAGGCAGCTTTCCAAGAGCTGGTGGCGCGGTACGGCAGCGAGGGGCGATCAACCGTCCACGGAGGTGCGCGATACCTGGTCGCATCCGTGGACGGGCGAGGAGTCGGGTGTGGCGCGGTGCAGCCGACAGAGGATCCGTACGTCGGTGAGCTCAAGCGGATGTACGTCGCTCCTGCCTTCCGCGGCCGGGGGATCGCGACGGCTGTGTTGAGTGGGTTGGAGGAGCTCGCGGCGGGTGAGGGCTACCGCGCGATCCGGTTGGCGACGGGCGAGCGCCAGCCCGAGGCGATCGCCTTGTACGAACGCCGCGGCTACCGCTCGACCGAGCCGTACGGCAAATACATCAACGACCAACTGGCCCACTGCTACCAGAAGACCCTCGCCTGATGCTCCAGGAGTAGAGCAGGCCGGTCAGGTCTTCTCTTGGTTGGCCGTGTAGATCATCAGGTGGCGACGTAGGCCGCTAGGTGTTTGCCGGTGAGGGTGGATTGCTGGGAGATGAGGTCGGCGGGGGTGCCTTCGTAGACGATCTGGCCGCCGTCGTGGCCGGCGCCGGGACCAAGGTCGATGATCCAGTCGGCGTGGGCCATGACTGCCTGGTGGTGTTCGATGACGATGACCGACTTGCCGGCGTCGACGAGGCGGTCGAGCAGGCCGAGGAGTTGCTCGACGTCGGCGAGGTGGAGGCCGGTCGTGGGCTCGTCGAGGACGTAGATGCCGCCCTTTTCGCCCATGTGGGTCGCCAGCTTGAGTCGTTGGCGTTCGCCGCCGGACAGGGTCGTGAGCGGTTGGCCGAGGCTGATGTACCCGAGGCCGACATCGGCCAGGTACGTGAGGATCTTGTGCGCGGCCGGCGTACGGGCGTCTCCTTCGGCGAAGAACTTCTCCGCCTCGGTGACCGACATCGCCAGTACTTCGCTGATGTCCCGCCCGCCGAATTTGTACTCCAGCACCTCTTCCCTGAACCGCTTGCCCTCGCACACCTCGCAAGGAGTCGCGACGCCGGCCATCATCGCCAGGTCGGTATAGATCACCCCGGCGCCGTTGCAGTTCGGGCAGGCGCCCTCGGAGTTCGCGCTGAACAGCGCCGGCTTCACCCCGTTGGCTTTCGCGAACGCCTTGCGGATCGGCTCGAGCAGTCCCGTGTACGTCGCCGGGTTGCTGCGCCGTGACCCCTTGATCCCGGTCTGGTCGATCGACACCACATCGGCCGAAGGCGGTACCGACCCATGGATCAGCGATGACTTGCCCGACCCCGCGACACCGGTCACCACGCAGAGCACCCCGAGCGGGACGTCGACGTCGACGGACCGCAGGTTGTGCGAGCTGGCGCCCCGAATCTCCAGGAACCCGGAAGCAGTACGCAAGGAAGATTTGAGCGACGCCCGGTCGTCGAGGTGCCGCCCGGTCAACGTGTCGCTGGCCCGCAGCCCCTCGAGGGTGCCCTCGAAGCAGATGGTGCCGCCGCCGGTGCCGGCGCCCGGCCCGAGGTCGACGACGTGGTCGGCGATCGCGATCATCTCCGGCTTGTGCTCGACGACGAGCACTGTGTTGCCCTTGTCGCGCAGCCGGACCAGCAGCTCGTTCATCCGCTGGATGTCGTGTGGGTGCAGCCCGATCGACGGTTCGTCGAAGACGTACGTGACATCGGTGAGCGAGGACCCGAGGTGCCGGATCATCTTGACCCGCTGCGCCTCACCACCCGACAGCGTCCCGGCCGGCCGGTCGAGCGACAGGTAGCCGAGCCCGATCTCGACGAACGAGTCGAGCGTGTGCTCCAGCTTCTCCAGCAGTGGCGCGACCGACTTGTCGGACAGCCCGCGGACCCAGTCGGCCAGATCGCTGATCTGCATCTTGCAGCAGTCGGCGATGCTGGTCCCGTTGATCTTGGACGACCGGGCGCCCTCGTTCAGCCGGGTCCCGTCGCACTCGGGGCAGGTCTGGAAGGTGATCGCCCGCTCCACGAAGGCGCGGATGTGCGGCTGCATCGCCTCCACATCCTTGGCCAGGAAGGACTTCTGGATCTGCGGGATCAGGCCGGAGTAGGTGAGGTTGATGCCCTCGACCTTGATCTTGGTCGGCTCCTGGTAGAGCAGTGCCTGCAGTTCCTTCTTGGTGAACTTCGCGATCGGCTTGTCGACGCTGAAGAAGCCACAGCCACGCAGGATCCGCCCCTGCCAGCCGTCCATGCTGTACCCCGGGATGGTCAGCGCGCCTTCGTTGATCGTCTTCGATGCGTCGTACAGGGCGGTCAGGTCGAAGTCGGTGACCGAGCCGCGGCCCTCGCACCGCGGGCACATGCCGCCGGTGATGCTGAAGCTGCGCCGCTCCTTGGTCGTCTGGCCGCCCTTCGACAGGGTGACCGCGCCCGCGCCGCTGATCGAGGCGACGTTGAAGGAGAACGCCTGCGCCGAGCCGATGTGCGGTGTGCCGAGCCGGCTGAACAGGATCCGCAGCATCGCGTTGGCGTCGGTCGCGGTGCCGACCGTGGAGTGCGGGTTGGAGCCCATCCGCTCCTGGTCGACGATGATCGCCGTCGTCAGCCCCTCCAGCACGTCGACATCCGGCCGCGCGAGCGACGGCATGAAGCCCTGCACGAAGGTGCTGTAGGTCTCGTTGATCATCCGCTGCGAGTCGGCCGCGATGGTGCCGAAGACCAGCGAACTCTTGCCCGACCCCGAGACGCCGGTGAACACGGTCAGCCGGCGCTTCGGGATCTCGATGCTGACGTCCTTCAGGTTGTTCACCCGCGCGCCCTGGACCCGGATCAGGTCGTGGCTGTCAGCAACATGTGGTGTCGTGGCCATCGTGGTCAGCGCGCTTCCTGGAGCCGGACCATGTTGCCGGACGGGTCCCGGAAGGCACAGTCCCGGACGCCGTAAGGCTGGTCGATCGGTTCCTGCACGATCTCCACGTCGGTGGTCTGCAGCTTGGCGAAGGCGGCATCGACATCCGGGGTGGCGAGCAGGATGCTGGCGAAGGTGCCCTTGGCCATCATCTCCGTGATGAGCTTGCGCTCGTCCTCGGTGATGCCGGGGTCGACCGCCGGCGGGTGCAGCACGATGCTGGTCCCGGGCTGGCCGGGCGGGCCGACGGTGAGCCAGCGCATGCCGTTGTAGCCGACGTCGTTGCGCAGCTCGAAGCCGAGCGCGTCGCGGTAGAACGCGAGCGCGGCATCCGGATCGTTGTGGGGGAGAAAACTCGCGCTGATCGTGATGTCCATGGCCATCACGCTAGCCGTGACTCGGGGGCGGGTGCTTCTCGATTCCTGATCGGTCTGCTCACGTGTTTCGACAGCAGCGTCGGCATCCCGGCCAGCTCCCCGGCGGCCTGTTTGCGATAAACACTCGGCGGTACGCCGACGAGCTCGGTGAACCGGGTGCTGAAAGTACCCAAGGACGAGCACCCCACCTCGAAGCACACATCCGTGACGCTCAGATCCCCCCGCCGCAACAGCGACATCGCCCGCTCGATCCGCCGCGTCATCAAATACGCATACGGTGACTCTCCGTAGGCAAGGCGGAACTGGCGGCTGAGGTGCCCGCCCGACATGTTCACCCCCCGCGCCAGCGCCTCGACGTCGAGCGGTTGCGCGTACTCCCGGTCGATCCGGTCCCGGACGCGCCGCAGCAACGCGAGGTCGCGCAGTCGCTGGTCGTCGTCCGTCTTGCCGCTCATGTCACAGATCGTGCCATATTCCGCCGACCGTCGGCAGCACGCTGGAAGCTGCCTGTGGACAACCCACGTCGAGATGGGTGCGGACGCTCCGACGTACCGGGTGAGGCTACGGAAGAGGTGGATGATGCGATCGACGGCAGATCGTCTGTTACGGACTTACCTGACGCTTATGGTGGTGTCGACGGCTGCCTCGTCGATGATCTGGGGCATCAACACGCTGTTCCTGCTGGACGCCGGGCTGAGCATCGGGCAGGCGTTCGCGGCCAACGCGTTCTTCACCGTCGGGCAGGTGCTGTTCGAGGTACCGACGGGCGTGGTCGCGGACACGGTCGGCCGGCGGGCGTCGTACCTGCTGGGCACGGCCACGCTGGTCGGGTCGACTTTGCTCTACCTACTGCTGTGGCAGGTGAAGGCAGGGTTCGTGCCCTGGGCGGTGGCGTCGGCACTGCTCGGGCTTGGCTTCACCTTCTTCAGTGGGGCGACTGAGGCCTGGCTGGTCGACGGGCTGGCGGCCAGTGGGTACCAGGGGTCACTCGAGTCCGCATTCGCCAAGGGGCAGGTCGCAGGTGGCATCGCGATGGTCGGCGGCACGATCGCTGGCGGCGTATTGGCCCAGTCGACCAACCTGGGTACGCCGTACCTCGTACGCGCGGCATTACTCGTCCTGACGTTCGTGGTGGCGTGGCGGGCGATGCATGACGTCGGATTCGCGCCCAAGCCGCGTGTCTCGGTCACTGCCGAGATGCGGGACATCCTGCGCTCCTCGCTCGACCACGGGCTTCGCAATCCGCCAGTGCGCTGGTTGATGCTCGCTGCTCCTTTCACCGCGGGCGTCAGCCTCTACGGCTTCTACGCGGCCCAGCCGTACCTCCTGCAGCTCTATGGCAACACCAGCTCGTACGCCGTTGCAGGGCTGTCCGCTGCCATCGTCGCCCTAGCGCAGATCCTGAGCGGCTTCACCGCACCTCTCGTCAGCCGGGTCTTCCGAGCCCGTACTTCGGTACTGCTGCTGATCGCGATCGTCACGGCCATCGTGCTGGTGCTGATCGGCCTGGTCTCCAACTTCTGGCTAGCGCTGGTCCTGCTCGCCATCTGGGCGACTGTGTTCGCCGCCATCACGCCCGTCCGGCAGGCGTTCCTCAACAGCCTGATCCCGTCGGCGCAGCGGGCGACGGTGCTGTCGTCGGACAACCTGCTCGCCTCGGCCGGTGGCGTGGTGATCCAGCCGGCGCTGGGCCGGGCGGCCGACGTGTGGAGCTACGGGCAGGCATATGTCGTCAGCGCCGGCATCGAGCTCCTCGCTGTGCCGTTCATCCTGCTGGCCCGCCGGGATGCAGGAGCAGGCGACCGCAAGTCAGTCGGCGACGGTCAGCTGGACGACGATGGTGTCGCCCTCGTCGAGGGACTCCGCTGAGCGGACGGCGGTCTTCAGCGGGACGATGTACTGGCCGTCCTTCGGGAACAGCGAGGTCGTCCACTCGGTCCCGCCGATCTGGGCGGTGACCGGGATCATCCCCCAGCCGTAGCTCACGTACGCCGACGACGCCTGCAGATCGAGGCATTCGGGCTCCGGCACCGTCACGAAGTACCAGGGCGCGGGTCCTCGCCAGAACCAGATCTCACCGCTGAACTCGAGCTGCACCGGCCTAGAATAGGGCCCGGCGTAACTTTCCGGCCGTTTTGCTCATCGTGCTTCGTGCACGGGGAAAATCCGCGGTCGGGGTGGGGGACGTCATGGTGGGTCGGCGGTCTGTGAGTGTCGCGGTGGGGTTCGCACTTGCGCTGGGGGCGCTTGTGCCTGGTCCAGAGATGGCGGTTGCCAAGCCGGTGAGGCCCGGGATCGCGGTGCTGCCCGACTTGCCCGAGGTGGAGGTGGCGCAGTTCGAGCCGGGCGAGAGCAACGTCGTACCGCCTGTCATGCCGCCGGCGGCCGACGTAAAGAGTTTGGCAGGCAAGGCGACCGCGACTGGTACCTACACCTGCACGGGCTTCAGCACGGTCGATGACAAGACCTCTGTGGCCATGCTCAAGGCGGACAAGTTCGCGTGGGGTCCTTACCCGGCGTACAAGGTCGGCAACGGCAGCGGGAACATCAACTGGCGGCTCAATCCCTACAAGAACCGCAGCTGGTACATGTGGTTCCACTCGCTGCGCTGGCTCGGGCAAGGGATCGTCGCAGCCGGCAAGGGGGATACCACCGCGATGGCCCGGGTCGCCGCGATCAGCAAGGACTGGGTCGCCGACAATCCGTACTCCTGGACGGCGGACGTAGGCGCCAACGAGTCGACGATGCACCGGACCAACGTGCTGATCTGCCTGCGCCAAGCCATCATGGCAGGGCTGGGCGTCACAGCGTTGCCAGCGGCGTACAAGTGGATCGACGTCGCGCTGGTCAACCACGCCAGGTTCCTGACCGCCAACTGGAGTGGGGCGTGGAACCACGGTACGGACGAGAGCATCGCGCTGTTCGGCGTCGGCTGCACCCTGAATCGCAACGACTACAAGGCGACCGCGCAGAACCGGCTGGCGGCCGGAATCACCACCGCGATCGACTCGCAGGGTTCGTCCAACGAGCAGTCGACGGCTTATGCCCAGTTCAACTACTACCTCTGGGGCCGTGCCGTCACCGCGCTCACAGCCTGCGGAGCCAACCCCGGTACGACGATCACCGCGCGGCGAAAGTTGATGGCCGGCTGGCTTGCGCTCGCTACCAACTCCCTCGGCAAACTGCACCAGCTCGGCGACTCGGAAGTGGTCGCTACTGGCGCGGACCCTGGTACGCCGCTGGCTTACGCGGGGAGCCTCGGCCGTGAGGGCACTCCTCCGAGCCGGCGGATCGGTGCCTTCAGTGCGGGCTATGTATTCGGTCGCACGGGGTGGGGCGAGACGCGTCCGTTCACGCAGGAGTCGACGTACAGCATCCGGTACGGGCCGGCGCGGGCCATGCACGGTCACGGCGACCACACGGCCATCACCTACACGTCGCATGGCCGGGACATCCTGATCGACGGCGGTCACTCCGGCTACCAGAGAGACGTCTGGCGTACTTGGGTGGTCAGTCCGGCCGCGGCCAGTGCCATGACGACTCCGTTGGCCGCGGATACTCGCCCGGTCACCAAGTTGACCCGGTCGGTGATCAACCCGACTTCCGAGTTCTACGAGTTCGCCGATGTGCCGGGAGCGGGGATCAGCCGGCATCGTGGGGTGCTGGTGCTCAAGAATCCGGATCTGATCGTCGCTCTGGACTGGGCGAGCGCCACGAAGGCACAGCAGTTCCAGACGCTCTGGCATCTGCCGTCCGACCAGAAGGCGACGGTCTACTCGCGCACGACGGCGATCGGGATGAAGCCAGGTGACACGACTCGGACCATCCTGTTCCAGGTCCCGTACCGGCAGCCGTTGCCGCGGGGCGCGATCCTGGTCAAGCAGGGGCAGACCAATCCGATCCAGGGCTGGCACTACCCGAACATCTTCACCCGGAAGTCCGCGCCGACGCTGATGTTCGCGCGCTCGGGGACGCGGGCCTCGATCCTGTCGGTCATCGCCCCGGTACGGGCCACTGGATCCGTGCAGTACAAGGGCCGCTGGTCAGGTACTACGTACGTCGTCGACCTTGTCGTCGCGGGCGTCAAGACGTCCTTCGGAATCACCCCGGCGGGGTCCCTCTATCGCGTTCGCTGACGGTCCGGGCGGAGATCTCGAAAACTGTCCGGGGGTGGGTCTAGTGTGCGAGCGGTCAGGGGAAATTCGGGCAAGAGGGGCAGACTGATGGCATCACGACTCAATCCGTACATCGGCTTCAACGGGGACGCGCGGCAGGCCTTCGAGTTCTACAAGGAGGTCTTCGGCGGCGAGCTGGCGCTCAACACGTTCGGCGAGTTCGGGGCGTCGGACGTTCCGGACGCCGACAAGATCATGCACGCGATGCTGGAGACGCCGCAGGGCTACACGCTGATGGGATCGGACACTCCGTCGCATCTGGACTTCCAGCCGGGCAACAACATCTCGGTCAGCCTGAGTGGTGACGACAGTGCCGAGCTGCACGGGCTCTTCGACAAGCTCGCCGAGGGCGGCACGGTGACGATGCCGCTGGAGAAGCAGATGTGGGGCGACGAGTTCGGCATGGTCGCCGACAAGTTCGGGGTCTCCTGGATGATCAACATCGGCCAACCACAGGGCTGAGCTGACGACGGAGCTGCTGCGCCTGCCCGATGGACGGCAGGCGCAGTACTGGTGCGGCGGCGACCCGGATGGGCGGGTCGTCTTCTTCCTGCACGGGTGCCCGGACACACGGCACGCGGCGTACTGCGGGGACGTGGCGGCCCGGCGTACGGGCGTGCGGTTGATCGCGGTCAACCGGCCGGGGTACGGGTTGTCGACAGAGGCTGCGTCGAGCCATTTGTCCGTGGCGGATGATGTCGCGGCTGTGGCTGACTTGCTGGGCGTCGGGCGGTACGGCGTACTGGGGATGTCTATCGGTGGGCCGTATGCGCTGGCGTGCGCCGCGAGGCATCCGGAGCGGGTGACGGCGGTGGGGGTGGTGGCGAGTCCGGCTGAGGTGCCGGCTCTTGATCCGCCGTACCACCGGGACGATCTCACGACGGAGCAGAAGGACTTCTTCGAGGCGCTGGCGGAGCTTCCGGTGGAGACGGGGGTTGAACTGATGCGGCCGGAGTTCGAGGTGTACGTCGAGACGCTCGCGCCTGGGGATCCGGATGACGACGCGCTGGCTGGGCGGTTCTGTGCTGGGTTGGGGCCGCTCGATGCTGAGGTTGTCCGTCGGCAGACTGCTGCGGAGATCGCCGCAGCCACTCGGGAGGCGCTGGTGAACACGGCCGGCTATCTGCGCGATGCCGCGATCTCCTTCAGGCGTTGGGATTTCCGGCCTGGGGCGATCAGCTGCCCGGTGAGTCTCTGGTACGGCGAACTCGACGCCAATGCGTCGGTGCGCAACGGTGAGTGGCTCGCCGAACGAATCCCGGAGGCCGCGTTAATCGTTCGTCCGGGGGAGGGGCATCTCGGTAGTCTGCACAACCACTGGGACGAGGTGCTCGGCAGATTGGAGTAGCCGTGAACGAGGTGCTCTTCGACGCGGTACGGCACAACAACTGGGCGACCGCGCAGCTGATCGCGTTCTGCCGGGATCAGAACTTCACCGCGGAGCAGCTCGAGGTGACCGGCGTCGGCACCTTCGGCGGCATCCTCGCGACGCTGCACCACATCGTCACCTGCGACGGCAGCTACCTGCGCCGGCTGGCGGACAGCGACCTGCTCCCGTGGGCCGACGGCAGCAAACCGGACGCCGACTTCGCCACCCTCGCCGAGTGGGCCGAGGAAGCCCGCCTCCTCTGGGAAGACGTCCTCACCAAACCGATCGACGTCGAGCGAGTCATCATCGTCGACAACGGCACCCGCGCCTGCCACGCCGGCATCTTCATCGCCCAGTCCCTGAATCACGCCAACCACCACCGCGAACAGATCTGCGCCATCCTCACCGGCTTCGGCATAGACCCCCCAGACATCCAAGCCTGGGAATACGCCTGGTCCACCGCCAGGATCTGGGACCTGCCCGACGAGTAGGCGGGGCTAGGCGTCGAAGGCTTTGACCAGGGCTTTCGGGGCTTGGGTTCGCCAGGCTTCGGTGAGGAGTTCTGTTAGTTCTTCGGGGGTGATGGTGGGGAGGCGGACCAGGATGGCGGGGAAGCCGTTGTAGTGGGGTTCGGTGAAGAACTTGGTGGGGTCGGCGGCCAGGAGGGCCTGTTTCTCGGTGTTGCCGTTGACGCGGATCGCGAGTACTTCGGGTTCGGGGATGCGCGGCTGCTTCGGGGCGTCGCGGCGCATCCAGATCCAGGCGATGCCCTTGTCCTTGCCTTTGTTGGGCACGGAGAAGGCGAAGGTGTCGTCGCTCTCGCGGACCTCTGGGAGTGCCAGTGCGATCCGGCGTACGTCGTCCTGGTCAGCCACCCAGCTTTCGTACCAGATCGGCGGATTCCTGGACAGGGGTGAGCGGGGTGCCGTGGGTGAACCAGTTGGTGAGGTTGTCGATGACGAGTTGGCCCATGGCGTTGCGGGTGGGGATGGTGGCGGAGCCTACGTGGGGGAGCAGGACTGCGTTGGGGAGGTCCAGGAGGGCTGGGTGGACCTGGGGTTCGTGTTCGAAGACGTCTAGGCCGGCGCTGAGGATTGTGTTGGTGCGTAGGGCTTCTGCGAGAGCTTCTTCGTCTACGACGGTGCCGCGGGCGACGTTGATGAGGATGCCGTCGGGGCCCAGGGCCTGGAGGATCTCGGCGTTGACCAGGTGGCGGGTTTCGTCGCCGCCGGGGATGACGATCATCAGGATGTCTACGGCGGCGGCCAATTCCAGCAGGGTCGGGTAGTAGCTGTAGGCAACGTCTTTGCGGTGGCGGTTGTGGTACGCGATGGAGATGCCGAACGCCTGGGCCCGCTTCGCGATCGCCTCGCCGATCCGGCCGAGGCCGAGGATGCCCATCGTGCGGCCGTTCAAGGTTGCCTTGGTCAACGGATAGGCGCCGTCGGGCCACGAGCCGGCGCGGAGATAGCGCTCGGCGCGGGAGAGTTCGCGGGCCGTCATCAGCAGCAGGCCCATAGCGGTGTCGGCGACCTCGTCGTCCAGTACGCCGGGGGTGTTGGTGACGATCACCCCACGTTCCGCAGCCGCTGCCGCGTCGATCTTGTCGTACCCGACGCCGAAGCTCGCGACGATCCGCACCGCGGGCAGCCGGTCGAGGAACGCGCCGTCGATCGCTGTACCACCGGTCGCGACGGCGGTGATGTCCTTGGCCCGCTCGGCCAGTACTGCCTCCGGATCGTCCGCCTCCCACAACCGGATCACGTCGAACTGCTCCGCGGTCCCGGTCAGCACGGTCTCGTTCATCGGGCCGGGCATCAGCACAGTCGGACGTGACATCGGAACTCCCGCGGGTCGAGGACGTGCGCCAACCCTATTTCGCCGCCTCTGCCGTGAGACGGACGGCCCATCCCCCGGACGGCAGAGAACGGCCGCCAGAAGGTCGTCCCGCGGCGCGATGTGCGCGACCACCCCGGATTCCTAGGTTCTCGGGTATGCAAAAACCCCTGGCAGCGGCCCTCGCCGCAACCTTGACCATCACCGCCGCGACTTCCGTCGCGACAAACACCGCCGTAGCGGCCTCCGCAGTCACGGCGGCGCCGAAGCTTGGCTGGCATGTGTGCAGCACCGGCCCTGCCGACGAGACTGGCCAGCGGCTGGATGCGGTGGGCGCGCAGTGCGCGGAGTTGCAGGTTCCACTCGACTACAGCCATCCGGCCGGCCGGCAGATCACCGTCGCCATCGCCCGCCGGCTCGCGACCGACACGAAGCATCGCCAAGGCACCCTTGTCGTCAATGTCGGCGGCCCCGAAGCCTCACGGCAGGGAGTGAACGCTTTCCTCGACGCCTCCCCGCAGGTCGCCGCGACCTTCGACCTCGTCGGCATCGACCCGCGCTTCTTCGGTCGCAGCACCCCGCTCGAATGCAACTGGCCGACCGACCGCTACCTGAACCTCGTCCAGTTCGGCACCCCCGATCGCGCCTCGTTCAAGCGCAGCGTCGCCCTCGCGAAGGACCTCGCCGACCGCTGTGCCCCGTACGCCGATGTGCTCCCCTTCGCATCCACCCGCAACACCGCCCGCGACATGGACCGAGTCCGCGCGGCGCTCGGCGAGCAGCGGATCTCCTTCCTGGGTTGGTCATATGGCACATATCTCGGTGCCGTCTACCTCCAGCTGTTCCCCGGCCGCAGCGACCGATTCGTCCTCGACAGTTCGCACGGGCCGGACTCCTACGGGCCGCGGTGGACTCGTGAGACGGCGTCCGCGGACGCCGGCGCGCTGGCCGATTGGGCGAGTTGGGTTGCGCGTCGCAATACGAAGTACGGGCTTGGTACTACCAAAGCGCGGGTGCTTGCGGCGGTCGATCACATCGCGGCGGTGGCTAAGCGGCGGCCGCTGCAGGTTGGTACGCATCGGGTTGATGCGGGGATGCTTCCGGGGCTGTTGCTGACTGTGGTTGATACGGATGAGCTGTATGGCGAGTTCAGCGCGCAGGTTCGGGTACTGCGGGATGCGGCTGATGGGTTGGTGGTCACGCCGACCGCGATGCAGGAGGAGCGGTTCGGGCTGTACGAGCTGGGTGACGTGATTCCTGAGTTCGGCTTCAGCGCTACCAATGCCAACCAGTGCGCGGATCGGGCGGCACCTCGCGATCCGGAGGTCTACTACCGGGATATCCAGGCGCATCTCGCTGCTGAGCCGCTGTACGGGCCGTTGGCTCGGCACATCACCCCGTGCGCGTTCTGGCCGACCTCTCCGGTGGAGCAGCCGACGGTGATCGACAACAACCGGCCGGCCTTGATAGTGAGCGCCAGCGGCGACCCTGCCACGCCGTACGCCGGACAGGTCGCCATGCACCGAGCACTCAAAGGCTCCCGCCAACTAACGGTCACCGGCGCCTACCGCCACGGCGTCTTCCCCTACAGCTCCTGCGTAGACGACACCGTCAACCGCTACCTCGCCGAAGGCAAGCTGCCACGGAACGACCTCACCTGTCCGCCTGCTTAACAGGGTCAGGGCCGGCCTGGGCGGACCAGGCCGGCCTCGTAGGCGACTACTACCGCTTGGACTCGGTCCCTGATTCCGAGCTTGGCGAGGAGGTTGCTGACATGGGTCTTCACGGTGCCGGGCGAGACGGTCAGCTGTTCGGCGATCTCGGCATTCGACCGGCCGCGGGCGATCGCGATCAGCACCTCTCGCTCCCGCTCGGTCAGTGCTGCAACAGCCTGTACTGCGGCCGCGTCCTCCCCAGGTGCAAGGTGTTCGAGCAGTCGCCGGGTGGTGGATGCGGCCAGTACTGCATCACCGGCATGTACGGTCCGGATCGCCGCGAGCATCTCTTCCGGCGGCGCATCCTTGAGCAAGAACCCACTGGCGCCGGCGCGGATCGCTGCCAGCGCGTACTCATCCAGGTCGTACGTGGTCAGCATGATCACCCGAGGCGAGCACTCCAACGCGACCGTACGCCGAGTCGCCTCAACCCCGTCGATCCCCGGCATCCGAACATCCATCACCACCACATCCGGCCCCAACCGCTCAGCCTCCCGCACCGCACTGAGCCCGTCGCCGGCTTCCCCCACCACGGTGAGGTCATCCTGCGACTCAACCACCATCCGGAACCCAGCCCGCACCAACCCCTGATCCTCCACCAGCAACACCCGAATCGGCGTCACCACGGAAGTCGCACCTCCAAGCGCCAGCCACCTTCGGCCCGCGGCCCAGCTTCCACTGTCCCGCCGTATGCCTCAGCCCGCTCCCGCACTCCAACCAACCCATACCCGCCCCGGCCGGTCCGGCTGCCCGCGGAACCGCGCACTCCGGCCCACCCGTCGGGGTCAGCTCCGGGCACCGGCGCCGCATTGGTAGTTGGCGTCTCGGAGACGGATGACGTCCGAGCGGCGTCGTTGGTGATGGTGAGCTGTAGTTCGCCGGAGATCCAGTGGAGGGAGACCTCTGCGTGGGCGGTGGAGGCTGCGTGCTTCATCACGTTGGTCAGGGCTTCCTGGACTATTCGGTAGGCGGCTAGTTCTAGGCCGGGCTTGGTGACGGCGGCGGGTGGGTCCACTGGCATGGTGAGGGTGACGGGCAGGCCGCTGGTTTGGAGTTGGGTGATGAGGGCGGGGATGTCGGCTAGGCCGGGGCCGGGAGGGGGCGGGGTAGCCGGGGTCGGGGCGTCTCGTAGTACGCCGAGGATGTGGCGGGTTTCTGTTAGGGCTTGGCGGGCGTAGGTGGCGATTGTGGTGAGGGCTGCGGTACCGGCCTCGGGGGAGCGGGCGGCGGCGTAGCGACCACCGTCGGCCTGCGCGATCAGTACTGCGAGGGAGTGCGCCACCACGTCATGCATCTCCCGGGCGATTCGGTTGCGCTCGGCCAGTACCGCCAGCCGGTCCCGCGCTGCCAACTGCTCCAACCGCACGCGATGCAACGTACCGAACGCCCACGCCGCCAGGACCGTGCTGGCGATGAACGCACCCAGCAGCACATGCGCCGACGCACCGACCGCCAACTGCGGCCACGACACCCCACCCAGTACCGCACCAACCAGCCCCGAGCCGACTCCCACCCGCGCAGCCCACAGCGGCCCGTACGCCGACAGGGCGTAGACCGCCATCGGTACGGCGACATCAGCAGGCAACGCACCAGCACCGTCGCGCACCGTCAACCACTGGAGCAGCGCAGCCGCCATCACCAAAGCCGCACAGACAACCGCAGAACGCCGACGCACGACCAGCGGCACCACCAGCAACACGGTCAGCGCGAAGGATCCCCAGTCACTCCCGGCGATCACCTCGAAGAGCAAGCAACCGCTCAGCAGCAACCCCGCCGAGGCCGCGTCGACAGCTAATTCATGCGAGCGCACCCAGGATTCCACCCGCTCGCCAAGCACAGCCCTCACTGTAGTTGCCTCCGTCCGAGCCGTGAGCCACCAAGGCTGGGGGTACCGCAGGCGTAGTACCGGCGAGCACCATCGGAGGAGAACAGTGAGGAGCTGAGCATGATCATCGACTGCGCTTATTACCGGGACGGCCGCCGGCAGCACGTCGGGGCGATGTCGGTGGAGGATGCCGCGTCGCATTGCCGGCTGGGCGGGTTCGTCTGGCTCGGGCTGTTCGATCCGTCGACGGAGGAGCTGGCACAGGTCAGCAAGAACTTCGGGCTGCACGAGCTCGCTGTCGAGGACGCCCAGACGTTCCATCTGCGGCCGAAGGTCGAGCCGTACGAGGGCGACATCCGGCTCGTCATCCTGCGCACAGCCCGGTACGACGACAAGCGCGAGGAAGTCGACTTCGGTGAGGTCAGCGTGTTCGTCGGACCGTCGTTCGTGATCACCGTCCGGCAGGGGGTCGCCAGCGAGCTGCACGGCGCCCGGACCCGGCTCGAGCAACGCCCCGAGCTGTTGGAGAACGGGACGAACTCGGTGCTCTGGGCAATCCTCGACCAGGTCGTGGACACGTACGGGCCGGTCGTGGCCGAGCTCGAGCGCGACATCGAGGAGGTCGAGCGGACCGTGTTCGCCGGAACCGTGGCGCCGACCGAGCGGATCTACTTCCTCCGGCGGGAGGTGACCGACTTCTACCGTGCGGTGCACCCGCTGCTCGCAGTACTGGCGACGCTCGAACGCGGAGCGCGGAGTACCGGATTGTTGCCGTACTTCCGTGACGTCCACGACCACCTCGTGCTGGTGAACGAGGAGGTCGCCGCCCAACGCGACCTGCTCGCGACCGTGCTGGAGGCGAACATGGCGGTGATCTCGGTGGAGCAGACGAAGGTCAGCGTCCAGCAGAACGCGACCATCGAGCAGCTCACCATCCTCGCGACCGTCTTCCTGCCGCTGACCTTCGTGACCGGCTTCTTCGGCCAGAACTTCGGCTGGCTGGTCGACCACGTCGGCGCCTTCTGGGACTTCGCCGTCCTCGGCCTAGGCGGCCTGCTGATCCCTTGCATCGTCCTCTTCATCTGGATCCGCCGCCAACGCGCCACCCGCGGCACGTAGCCCGCGTAACGCCCGGACGCTGGAGGCGATCTAGCGGGTATGGGATTCGATGAGCCGATGACGCGGGATCCGCTGTTCTGGGGCGGACTTGTCCTGGGGGCGGTCGGTGGTGTGATCGGGGTGATCGTTCGCGACCTGAGTTTCGGCGACGCCGCCTGGGCGGTGTTCTGCGGCACGATCACCTTCACCTGGCTCGGCGCCGGCGGGATCGGTGTGCTGATCCGCGGCTACTTCCGCCGTCGTCGCGACCGGTCGGCCGACCTCAAGCTGATCCTGAGCGACGTACCGGTCAAAGAAGCCGAGTAGAACGCCTTGTGCTGGTGGGTTTGTTGAGTATGCAAAGGGAGTTTCAAGGACTGGTCGACGAGGTGTGCGTTACGGACCGAGACGAGTAAGTTACTCCGCATGCCCGCCACCAGTCCGTTGTATGCCTTGTACGTCCGTCGCCTCCGGGCTCAGCTTGCTGGGCGCGCGTTGCCCGAGCACATCGGTGTGGTGACGGATGGGAACCGGCGCTGGGCGCGCGGTAAGGGGCACAGCAATCCGAGTGTCGGTCATCGGCGCGGCGCCGAGCACATCGAGAACCTGCTCGGCTGGTGCGAGACGGCCGGCGTACCGCATGTCACCGTCTTCCTCTGCTCGACGGAGAATCTCGCCAAGCGCGACGACGCCGAGGTCGCGTACCTGATGGAGGTCGTCGAGGAGATCGTCGCCGGCCGGCTCGCGCAACCCGGCGGACGCTGGCAGGTCCACATCGCCGGGCTGCTCGATCTGCTGCCGGACAGTACGGCGCACGCGCTGAAGAACGCCGTCGACGCGACCAAGGACGTCGCCACCGGAAACCACATCACGCTGGCGATCGGGTACGGCGGTCGCCAGGAGGTGGTGGAGGCGGTCCGCTCGCTGCTCGAGTCCGAGGCGGATTCCGGCAACGATCTCAACGGCCTGGCCGAGACGCTGAACGCGGACGACATCACCAAGCACCTCTACAACGTCGGCCAGCCCGACCCCGACCTGATCATCCGGACGAGCGGCGAGCAACGGATGTCGAACTTCCTTCTCTGGCAGAGCGCCTACTCCGAGCTCTACTTCTGCGAGGCGTACTGGCCGGCCTTCCGCGAGGTCGACTTCCTCCGAGCCCTCCGCTCCTACGCCGACCGCCACCGCCGCCGCGGCGCGTGATCCGGTCTGCGTGGCGTACAGGTCAGGGGCATTCGGGTGAGGTGAAGGCGTCGAGTGGGGTCACCACGGGCTGCTCGGGCCCGGTGGAACGCGGGCGTGGGGTCGGTGAGTCGTCGGTCGGTCGGAAGGGCGGGAAGTACCGGACCTGGCCGGGCTTCAAGGTCTTGAGGTCCGCCAGGGTGAACTCGGTTCCGGCGGCCCTCCATTCGTGGCGGTCGCCCCAGATCTGGATGCTGTAGTTGCCGGACGCCTCCCAGGACGGCGATCCAGTGGTCGGCTTCCAGTCGTTGTCGCCGGCGAGTGGGATCGTGACGACTGCCTTCTTCGGGTGCGCATTGGTGTACTCGAAGTCAGGGGTCGGACCCGTGGTCGGATGCGACCGGGTCTTTGTGCGGTCGTAGATCTCGATCTCCTGGATCACGCCTTCGCAGTCCTGCAACACGATGACCGGATTGCCCTGGTCGTCCACCGACATCCCGGCCAGCGCGTTCGACTCGCGCGGCCCGCATCCGGTCAGGCCGCCCAGCAGGCACCCTGCGATCCCCACCCCGACCAGCTTCGCCCAGTTCATGCGGCAGCGTACGTCGTGGTGAGGGGCAGCGTCAGAGGGTGCCGAGGTCTTCGAAGATGAGCGCTGTTCGGGTGCCCAGGACCTCCGGGATGGCCTGGAGTTTCTCCAGTACTACCCGGCGGAGGCCTTCGTTGTCGGCGGCTCGGACCAGGAGGATGGCGTCGAAGTCGCCGCCGACCAGGGCCATATGTTTGACCTCGGGGATGGCCTGGAGTTGTTCGCGGAGGGCTCGCCAGGAGGACTGGCGGAGACTGAGGGTGACGTACGCCGAGGTGGCGAGCCCGAGTTTGAGCGGGTCGACAGTCGCGGTGAACCCGGTGATGACGCCGGTCGTGGTCAGGCGTTCGACCCGGGCGTAGGCGTTCGCGCGGGAGATGTGCACCTGGTCGGCCAGGGCCCGGATCGAGAGCCGGCCGTCACGGCTCAGCGCGGCCACGATCTGCCGGTCGATCTCGTCCAGCGCCGGGGCGACGACCATCTGTCCAGGTTCGGTCGCGCGGACCCTCTCGTCATCGGACATTCTGTGCCTCCACATCGCCTCGGCGAGCCATTCGTCCTGGGATTTTCCCAGCTATGGATCCGAATGGTCATAAGTATGACCATGAACCATCCGTACGTCTCCCCTGCGCAGGAGGGTTCATGACCACCGTCGAGGAGCAACTGCTCCCCTCCGCTGACCCGGTCCAGCTTGTCGACGAGCATGGCAAGCGGCACGACAACCCGCAGTACGGGATGCCGCCTGTCGAAGCCCTCGTCGACGGCTACGCACAGTTGGTCGTGGGCCGCAGGATCAACGACCAGGCGAGCGCCCTCGTCCGCCAGGGCCGGCTCGCGGTCTACCCGTCGTCGCACGGCCAAGAGGCCTGCCAGGTCGCCGCCACGATGGTGCTCGGCGAGCAGGACTGGCTGTTCCCGACGTACCGGGACACCGTCTCCATCGTCAGCCGCGGTGTCGACCCGATCGAGACGCTGACGCTGCTGCGCGGCGACTGGCACTCCGGCTACGACCCGTACGAGCGCAAGGTGGCGCCGCAGTCGACGCCGCTCGCGACGCAGCTGATCCACGCCGTCGGGGTCGCGCACGCCGCGCGGCTCAAGGGCGAGGACACCGTCGTGATGGCGCTCTGCGGCGACGGGGCGACCAGCGAGGGCGACTTCCATGAGGCGCTGAACTTCGCGGCCGTGTTCAAGGCGCCGGTGGTGTTCTTCATCCAGAACAACGAGTACGCGATCTCCGTCCCGCTCGCGCGGCAGACGGTCGCGCCATCCCTTGCACACAAGGGGATCGGGTACGGCATCCCCGGAGAACGGGCCGATGGCAACGACCTTGCCGGGCTGTTGTCGGTACTGGGGTCAGCCGTCGCCAAGGCGCGCGCCGGTGAAGGGCCGCAGCTCGTCGAGGCACACACGTACCGCGTCCAGGCGCACACGAATGCCGACGACGCGACGCGTTACCGCAACGAGGCGGAAGTACAGCCCTGGCTGGAGCGCGATCCGCTGAAGCGGCTGGACGCGTACCTGACGACCGAGGGATTGCTGGACGACGCTCACCGGAGTGAGGCGACTGCCGTTGCCGACAAGGTCGCCGAGGACCTGCGCGTCGGGTTGATGCAGGAGGTGTCGCCGGATCCGGCGGAACTGTTCGCGCATCTGTACGCGACGCCGACGCCGCAATTGGTCGAACAGGCCGCCTTCCTGCAGGACGAACTGTCGCGAGAGGAGGCCTGATCATGGCGCACGAGAAGCTCTCCATGGCGCAGGCGCTGAACCAGGCCTTGCGGGACGCGATGAAGGCCGACGACACCGTGCTGATGTTCGGTGAGGACGTCGGCGCGCTGGGTGGCGTCTTCCGGATCACCGACGGGCTGACCGCGGAGTTCGGTGAGGATCGTTGCTTCGACACCCCGTTGGCCGAGTCCGGCATCGTCGGGATGGCGGTCGGGCTGGCGATGAACGGGATGCGGCCGGTCGTCGAGATGCAGTTCGACGCGTTTGGCTACCCGGCGTTCGAGCAGGTGGTCAGCCATGTCGCGAAGATGCGCAACCGGACCCGCGGCAAGGTGTCGCTGCCGATCGTGATCCGGATGCCGTACGCCGGTGGCATCGGCGGGGTCGAGCACCACTGCGATTCTTCCGAGTCGTACTACGCGCACACGCCGGGGTTGACGGTCGTTGCCCCGTCGACTGTTGCGGATGCGTACACGTTGTTGCGTAGGGCAATCGAGTTCCCCGACCCGGTGATCTTCATGGAGCCCAAGAAGCTGTACTGGGCCAAGGAAGAGGTCGACCTGGGGGTCGCGGAGCCGGGGATCGGGACGGCTGTGGTGCGGCGCGAGGGGACGGACGCGACGCTGATCGCGTATGGGCCGTCGGTGCCGATTGCGTTGGAGGCGGCCTCCGCTGCTGCTGCGGAAGGGCGATCGCTGCAGGTTGTGGATGTGCGGTCGATCGTGCCGTTTGATGACTCGACGGTTTGTGAGGCTGTTCGGAGTACGGGCCGGGCTGTGGTGGTTGCCGAGGCTAGTGGGTTTGCGAGTGTGTCGTCGGAGATCGTTGCTCGGGTCACCGAGAGGTGCTTCCACTCGTTGGCGGCGCCGATTCGGCGGGTGACCGGGTTCGACATTCCGTACCCGCCGCCGAAGCTGGAACGGCACCAGCTGCCTGGCGTCGACCGGATCCTCGACGCGGTGGATTCGCTGCAGTGGGAGGACTCGTGAGCAACACGCAGACCTTCCTGCTGCCGGACCTCGGCGAAGGCCTGACGGAGGGCGAGATCGTCCGCTGGCTGGTCGAGGTCGGTGACGTCGTCGCTGTCGACGCGCCGGTCGCCGAGGTCGAAACAGCCAAGTCGATCGTCGAGGTCCCCACTCCGTACGCCGGCGTCGTCGCCGAGCTGCACGGCGCCGCCGGAGACACCATCGACGTCGGCAAACCGCTGATCACCGTCGGAGTACTGGCGGCCGCCGCCGAAACCTACCGCGAAGAGGAAAAGGCCGGCTCCGGCAACGTCCTCATTGGCTACGGCACCCCCGAGTCAGCAGCTTCCGGCCGCCGTCGGCGTCCCCGCGGTATTGCGGTCGCTGTCGCTCCAGCGGCTCCGAAGGCGCGAGCCGTTCCGTTGGTGATTTCGCCGTTGGTACGGCGGATGGCCAAGGATGCTCGAGTTGATCTGCATGCGCTGGCTGGGTCCGGCGCTGGCGGCGTGATCGTCCGGCGAGACGTCGAGCAGGCGATCGCCGCAAAGGTCGAAAAGCCTGCTGTGGTTGAGGAAACTGTTGAGTCGCGGACTGGGTTGGTTGAGCTTCGGCGGGTGCCGGTTAGTGGGTTCCGTAAGGCTGTGGCGGCGACCTTGAGTCGGAGTCGCCGGGAGATTCCGGAGGCTACTACCTGGGTTGATGTGGATGCGACCGCACTGCTCGAAGTCAGGGAGTCGTTGCGGACGGCAACGGATGCTGGGCCGGGACTGTTGGCGTTGATGGCTCGGTTTGTTGTTGCTGGGTTGAAGAAGTATCCGGAGTTGAACGGGTTCGTCGACACCGAGCGTGAAGAGTTGGTGCAGTACGACGGAGTGAACCTGGGGCTCGCGGCGCAGACCGAGCGTGGGCTTGTCGTGCCGGCTGTAGTTGATGCGCATCTGCTGACGGCTCGCGGGTTGGATGCGGAGATTCGCAGGCTGACTGCGTCGGCCCGGGACGGGAAGCTGACCGCGCGGGAGCTATCGGCGGGGTCGTTCACGTTGAACAACTACGGGAGCTTCGGTGTCGACGGGAGCGCGGCGATCATCAACCATCCGCAGGTCGCGATCCTCGGCGTCGGCCGGATCATCGACCGGCCGTGGGTGGTCGACGGTCAGCTCGCGGTACGCAAGCTCACCCAACTCTCGCTCGTCTTCGACCACCGGGTCTGCGACGGCGGTACCGCGGCCGGCTTCCTCCGCTTCGTCGCCGACGCCTTCGAGTCGCCGGCCTCGATCCTCGCCGATCTCTAGATCAGCTGACGGGGTCTCAACCCGATCAAGATGGCTCGGAGGCCGGTCTGGAAGCGTGCTTCCGGGCCGGCTGAGTCCTCTCGGCTGAGGTACGCGGCGAGCGTTCCGGCGCCGATTCCGAGCTGATCGCCGGCGGCTGATGCCCATTCGGCTTCTGTGAGACGGCTTCTGCGGACGGTCGCGCTCCAAGCTGCATCCGTCACGGCGGCTCCGACGACGTAGTGGAAGACAGCAGAAACCGCCGCGTCCAGATAGACGCCCTTGAAGCCGGCCGACTTCAGGATCGACAGCATCCGCTCGGCATAGGCCTGATAGTTCGGCCCCAGACCAGCGTGGCTCGCCATCAGTTGCGACGCCCACGGATGCTCAGCCAGTACGTCGTACGCCGCGTGCGCCAGCGCCGTCAACCGGTCGCGCCAGTCGCCCTCGTCGGCCGGTACCAGCGCATCCGCCAGGACGGTGTCGACCGTCAGCTCGAGCAGATCGTCCTTGTTCGCCACTCGCCAGTAGAGCGCCGAGGTCGCCGCCGTACCGAGCTCGGCCGCGAGCCGTCGCATCGACAGCTTCTCCAGCCCGTCCCGGTCGAGCATCTCGATCGTCGCCCGGATGATGTCCTCACGACTCAGCGGCGCCCGCGTCTCGGCCGGATCGGCCCGCAACCAGACCGACCCGAGCACAGTCTTCTCATCAGCCTCGCGCGCCATCCCCGGATCCTAGCTGAAACATCGTCCCAGCACGCAAGGCAGCGTTTTAGTGGCGGGCAAACGAATGGCCGATCCCCGTGGGACCGGCCATTCGATCGGGGGTGTGTCAGCTGTTGATCTGGGTGGTCAGGGCCGAGGCGTAGGAGGCGACCTCGGCGTACACGCCTGGGTTGCCGGCGTCGGCGCAGCCGAGACCCCAGGAGACGACGCCGAAGAGCCGGCCGTTCAGGACCAGCGGGCCGCCGGAGTCACCCTGGCAGGAGTCCTTGCCGCCGTTCTTGTAGCCGGCGCAGATCTCGCCGTTGGCGACGTAGCCCTCGCCGGAGTAGACGTCACCGCAGTACGCGTCGCCGAGGACCGGGACGAGGACCTTCTGCAGACGGTTCGCCGGGCCGGTGCCCTCGGTCTCGCCGTAGCCGTAGACGACCGACTGGGCGCCGACGGCGTCCTTGGCGCGGCTGGTCTCCAGCGGGAGGGTGGCGACGCCGGTGAAGGGCGTGGTCAGCGTCATGACGGCGACGTCGTGGCCGCCGACCCGGCCGTACTGCGGGTCCTTCCAGATCTTGGAGATCTTCGAGGTCTTGCCGCCGGTGCTCGAGTTCAGGTTGTCGCGGCCCTGGATCGCGGTGTACGTGCTGATCGGCTGGGTGACGCAGTGCGCCGCGGTGACGATCTTGTTCGCCTTGACCAGGGTGGCGCCGCAGTACTGGCCGACCGGGGACGACGAGCGGCTGTTGTTCAGCGCGATCATCCACGGGATGTTGGCGGTCGTCTCGGTACTGCCGCCGACGATGTTGGTCACCGGTGGGGTCCGCGCCTCGGCGGTGCCGATCGCGCCGAGCGACGCGAGGGCGAGTACGCCGATGGCGAGCACTGCACGCAACTTGAGCTTTCCGGTCATGCCTCACACTCCAGAGTTGTCTCGGGCCGCGAATGGGCGGATGCGGCCGGATACAGAGAACAATCGAGCGTTCACTGTGGGTAGCGCAAGGAATTCGCCGGGCACATCGGTGACGGCGCAGTCCCGTGCCACGACTTAAGTCGCAGCACTGTCGACCGAGGATCGATGAATCTGCTGTCAGGACGGCGAAAACTCAACCCATGAAGGAAAACCTGCGCATCAACAGAGCCCAGTTCATCACTCGAGCAGTAGCTCTTGGGCTACTAGCTGCCGGTGCCGCGCCCGCCGATAGCGCGGCGGCGGGCGCGGGAAGGGAAGGCGCGGAGGTCGCAGGAGGAGGTGGGGGCGGGCGGCGGGGGTTGGCTTTCAAGGGGGTGGCTTATGACGTGGGGACTGGGTTTTTGGGGGATGAGAGTCGGGTGCGGTGGAGTCGGGGGGTGATGCGGGAGGAGATTCGGGCTGTCAAGGAGCGGTTGAACGCTAACTGGGTGAGTGTTTATGGGAGCGACGTTCGGCGGTTGGGGGAGACGGCGGAGGAGGCACTCAAGACCGGGCTGAAGGTTTCGGTGCAGCCTCGGGCGTTTGATCAGCCGCAAGCTGACGCGTTGGAGCAGTTGCGGGAGACGGCTCGGGAGATGGAGCGGTTGCGGACGAAGTACCGGCCGGAGGTGATTTTGGTGATCGGGTGTGAGTTCATGTTGTTCACGCCGGGGATCGTGCCGGGGGCGGACTTCTTCGAGCGGGTCGAGTATCTGACCAAGGAGGAGTTCGACATGGCTGAGCTGCAGCGGAAGCTCAGCGTGTACGTCGCCAAAGCAGTGAAGGTTGCCAGGAGCAACTTCAAGGGGCGGATCACCTACGGGGCGGCGTCGGATCTGGAGGAGATCGACTGGAGTCTGTTCGACATCGTCGGGCTGGACTACTACTCGTACCACGCGGATCGCGCCGGGCACACCAAGGAGCTGGCGCCGTTCAAGCGGTGGAAGAAGCCGATCATGATCCTGGAGTTCGGCTGCTGCACCTTCACCGGCGCCCCGGAGCTGGGCGGCATGGGCTGGGACATCGTCGACTTCACCGTCGACCCGGTCCAGATCAAACCCAGGTACTACCGCGACGAGCAGGAGCAGGCCGACCATCTGCGGCACATGCTGGAGGTCTTCACCGAGGAGGGCTTCCTCGGCGCCTCGCCGTACACGTTCATCTCACCCGATGCCCCCCACCGAAGAGAACGCAAGTACGACGAGGACATCGCCGCGTTCAGTCTGTGCAAGGTGATCCGGCAGAACTCCTCGGACCCAGCGTCGAAGTACCGCTGGGAACCGAAGAAGTCCTTCCACGCCGTGAGCAACTTCTACGCGACCTGCTGAACGCTCAGGCGACGTTGAAGGTGTCCGGGTCCGGCCCAGTCCGCTCACCGCGATCGAGCGCGTCCAAGGACGCCAGGTCGTCGGAGGTCAGCGAGAAGTCGAACACCGCGAAGTTCTCCCGAACCCGGGCCGGCGTGACCGACTTGGGGATCACGATGTTGCCGAGCTGGAGGTGCCAGCGAAGTATGACCTGGGCAGGCGACCGGTCGTACTTCGCGGCCAGCTCCGTCACGGCGGTCTCGGTCAGCAGCGAGCCGCCCTTGGCCAACGGGCTCCACGCCTCGGTGGCGATCCCGTGCTCGTTGCCATAGGCCCGTACTTCGGCCTGTACCAGGTAGGGGTGCAACTCGACCTGGTTGACGGCCGGTACGACGGACGAGGCCGCCGCGAGCTGCTTCAGGTGAGCCGGCTGGAAGTTGGAGACACCGATCGCGCGGACCACTCCATCGGCGGACAGCTTCTCCAGCGCGCGCCAACTGTCCGCGTACTTGCCGAGCTCGGGAGCCGGCCAGTGGATCAGATACAGGTCGAGGTAGTCGAGCCCGAGCAGGCCACGGCTGTGCTCGAAGCCGGCGAGCGTCTCCTCGTATCCCTGATCGGCGTTCCACAGCTTGGTGGTGATGAAGAGCTCTTCGCGGGCGATGCCGGAGGAGGCGAGTGCCTTCCCGACGCCGGCCTCGTTCTGGTACACGGCAGCGGTGTCGATGCTGCGGTAGCCGGACTCGAGGGCAGTGGTGACCGCCGCGGTGGTCTCGGTCTCGGGCACCTGGAAGACGCCGAATCCGAGCTGCGGCATCTCGACGCCGTTGTTGAGCTTCACGGTGGGAATCATCAGAATCTCTTTCTTAGACAGTAGTAAGAGCGGGTTCAGGGGTGGCCGCGGTGCGCTTGCGGCGGTCCAGCAGGCCGGAGGTGAGAGCGACAGCCAGACCCGCGGTGGCCAGGGCGGCGCCGACCCAGTTGGGTGCCGTGTAGCCGAGGCCGCGCTCGATGGTGAGGCCGCCGAGGTACGCGCCGACCGCGTTGCCGAGGTTGAAGGCCGCGATGTTCGCGGCCGAGGCGAGCGCCGGTGCTCCGGCCGCCTTGTCCATCACCCGCTTCTGCAACGGCGCCACGGTCGCGAAGCCGGCCGCGCCGAACAGCGCGATCGTCACCGCTGCCGGTACCCGTCCATGAGCGGTGAAGACAAAGGCCACCAGTACTACGGCCAGCGTCGCCAGGATCGCGTACAGGCTGGGCATCAGGGACCGGTCGGCCAGCTTGCCGCCGAACAGGTTGCCGACCACCAGCCCGCCGCCGAACAGTACGAGCAGCCAGGTGACAGCGCCGGACGAGAAGCCGGCCACCTCGGTCATCATCGGCGCGATGTAGGTGAAGGACGCGAACACCCCGGCGAACCCGAGCGCGGTCATCGCGAGCGCCAGCCAGACCTGCAGG
Source organism: Kribbella sp. NBC_00382 (assembly GCF_036067295.1). NCBI lineage: Bacteria > Bacillati > Actinomycetota > Actinomycetes > Propionibacteriales > Kribbellaceae > Kribbella > Kribbella sp. NBC_00382. The sequence goes on along the minus strand of NZ_CP107954.1, from coordinate 1,689,250 downwards.
TTGCGGAAGACGGCCAGCTCGCTGCGCAGCCCCGGCCCCTCGCTCACCCCTTGCCGAGGTACCAGGAAGACGATGCCGAGCAGCCCGATCACGCCGAGCACGGTCACGGCCCAGAAGGTCGACCGCCAGCCGAAGGCCTGCCCGAGCGCAGTACCACCCGGTACGCCGAACACGTTGGCGACCGTCAAGCCGGTGAACATCAACGCGATCGCGCTGGCCTGCTTGGCCTTCGGGACGAGCGAGGCGGCGACCACCGAGCCGACGCCGAAGAACGCTCCGTGCGCCAGGGCCGCGACGATCCGGCCGGTCATCAGCACGCCGTACGTCGGCGCGAGCGCGGAGATCAGGTTGCCGACGATGAAGACGCCCATCAGCGCGACCAGCACGGTCTTGCGGGAGATCTTGGACCCGATCGCGGTCAGCAGCGGGGCGCCGACGACGACGCCGAGGGCATAGCCGGAGATCAGTAGACCGGCCGAGGGGATGCTGACGCCGAAGTCGGTGGCGACCTCGGGCAGCAGACCCATGATGACGAACTCGGTGGTGCCGATCCCGAAGGCACCGATGGCCAGCGCTAGCAACGCGGCAGGCATGGCTTCTCTTCTCCTTGAAGGTAGTCTTGTGACTATTACCGGCGTCCGCGATAGTTGCAGACGCGGACTATTGCATGAGCCCTATACTGCATCATGCAACGGTATTGCTCAAGCGAGGCCCCCGTACGGGGTGATCCGAGGAGGAGTTGTGGGGTATTCAGACGACGCGGCCGAGGCGCGCGCCCAGGGCTGGCGGACGCTGGCGGCCCTGCATGCCCGGATCGAGGACGAGCTGGAGCGCGCTCTCCAGAAGAAGCACGGCCTGTCCGTGAGCGAGTACTCGGTCCTCGACGCCCTCGCCCGCCAGGACGAGCACCACCTGCGGATGAACCAGCTGTCGAACGCGGTCGTGCTCAGCCAGTCGGCCACCACCCGCCTGGTGAACCGCCTCGAAGACCGGCACCTGCTCGAGCGGTACCTCTGCCCCACGGACCGCCGAGGCATCTACACCGAGGTCACCGAGGCCGGCCGCGCCCTCCTCGCCGAGGCCGAGCCAACCCACGACGAAGTACTGACCACCGCCCTCCAAAAGGCAGCCGAGTTCCCCGAACTAGCCCCCCTCGTAGATGCCCTCGCCCAACTCGCCTTGCCGACTGCGAAGGTCTAGCTACCGCGCCTGGTGCGGAAGTTCGCGAGCACGGTCGGACCGGCCGGGTCGATGACCGCGATCCGGCCGTCTGCGAGCCAGAGCGTGACCAGGCCGTCGCGCTCTCGCAGACGCGGCTGGATCGGGCAGTCGACGGCGGCGACCTCGCGGCCGTCGAACTCGATGGTCAGGCGGCCGTCCTCGGTGAGCAGTCCCAGCGCGTTGCCGCTGCTGATCAGCTCGCGCGCCGGCAGTTCGCGGGTGGCCGGGTTCTCCTGCCGCCGGTACGACGTGAGCTCGTCGCCGGCGGCGACCACCTGATCAGGCAGAACCGCCTGCGACCAGCCCAAACCCTCCGGCGGCAGATTGCGTCGATGGCGCAACGTCATCGACGGGAGCTCCCAGCTGAAAAGCTGGACCTTGGGCTGTAGGACCCGGTCGGCGAAGGTCACGTTGGCGAGCAAGCTCAGCACGTCAGGCGTACGGTTGACCGCCACGATGCCGTGCAGGGCGTCGAGTTCGCGCCACAGGATTTTGGGGCGCGCTGACAGGGTGTCGACGAAGGAGAGGCCGTCCTCGTCGATCACGGTTACCGTCCCGCCGTCGTAGGACTCCAGCAGCTTCCAACTGGGCAGGGTGGTCCACGGCCGGACGGTCCGGGTGGCGAGGTCGAGGCGGTTGATCGTCTGCAGGGACTCGCTTTTGGTCACCAGCAACGCGGTGCCGCCGTGGTCAGCGACCACGAGCGAGTGCACCGGCACGTCCCATCGCGCCCGGGTCCGGCCGTCGTGGGTGAGTAGGCGTACTCCTTGCTCGCCGTGGGCAACCAGTACTGCTCCACCCCGCAACGCGGCCGCGTCGTACACGGGGAGGGCGCCGGGCTCGTCCTCCAGATTGAAGCTCACCGATTGGCCAGGGACAGAGGCCGAGTTGGCTTGCAGCCGAGGAAGGTCTGCGCGGACGAGGGGGTCGCAGCGATCTCGCAGTACCGCGACAGCTCGGCGTACGGGTTGCTGGTCGGCCGCGCCGTCTCGAAGGAGCGAGCGGAGGGCCGCGGTGGCGAGCCGTTTGTCGTGCATTCGATCTGTACTACGTAAGCCCACCAAGGCGAAAGTGAAGCGCTGCCTGGCCTCGGCATCCTCCGAATCGAGCAAGGCCAGGGCCCGGTCGAGGTTCTCCGGAGTCGGGTGCTCAGTCACCAGATGAGCAAACAGGTAGGCGGCACGCGGGCCACCCATCGCCATGCCGACGGCGATGTCGGGAACAACCGTCGCGCGCAGGGTGGCGTCCGGCCAGGCTGCGTCCACTGCTGCCACCGGGTCGCCTGCTTGGCGGCAGTAGTCGACCCAGGCGATGCGCAGATCGCGAGCCATGGCCGGATCGACGGCGTGAAGCCGTTCGATGCCGGTGGCAAAGGCCGCCCGGCTGCGGGCGACCTCGATGGCGCGCGTGCGGTCGCCTGCTCGCCACCAGAGACGGACGACGAGGGGCGCTTCCAGGCCTCTGCTCTCGGCGAGCTGGGCGGCGAGAGCAAGGCGGTCATGGCGCTCCAGCAGGTCGACCGCGGCGCGGGTGTCGTCCAGGAGGTCCGCGTAGACGAAGGCGGCCTCATCGATCTGGCCTGCAGCCTCGAGGGTGCGGGCTGCTTGGAGGTACAAGCCTCTGAGGTGCTCGTAGGCGTTGGTGAAGCCGCCGAAGCCCGATGAGGTGGCTGGTGGCGAACTGCCGGGCCTGATGGAGGTTCGTGGGGTCGGCAGTCGCAGGGAGGCGAGCTTGCTGAGAGCTGTGCCGTTGAGGCCGATCGCGTCGCGGAGGGCCTGGTCGAACTCGCGGCGTTCGAACTTCCGGGTCAGCTCCTGCAGGTAACGCTGTTGCTTGCGGTTGAGGAAATGCCCGGCTGGGGATCGCCAGACCAGCGCCGACCAGAGTCGGTTCAGCAGGCCCGGTCCGCGGGGCGTGGTCGGTTGGGTGGCTGAGGTCCCAGCGTCTGTACCTCGTGCGGCTCTGCGGCGGTTGCCTCCGCCGGCCGAGCTCCCGCCCATGACGAGCCGGATCAAGGTGCTCGCCACGATGACGATCAGCACGCTCTTCAGATGGAATGCGGGACGAGCGGAGGTCGCGATCAGGACGGCCGCGGCGGTGACTAGGAACACTGTCGAGGCGAGGATCCAGCGGAGCCGGAGGATCTCGGGTGGGGCGCCGCCTAAGCGGCTGGTGCGGCTGGTGGTTGCTTCGGTGAGGCCGCTGCGGAAGGTGGTCGCGTCGGACGACGGCGTGCCTAGGCGGGCACCTTCGCGAAGGTCGGGGGTTGGGGGTGTGGTCGCGGCGATCGGGACCTGGGGTTCTTCGGGAGCGCGGTCGATCGGGGTCAGGCGATGCACTGGCAGGCCGGACAGGTCGAACCAGCCGCGGGTCTCGACCTCGGTGGTCGCCGTGATGGGGATCGACCTGACTTCGCCTGCCCGCGGGAGCTGGATCAGCTCGCCTGCCGGCCTCGACTCGATCGGGTCGAGGCCAGGGGTGGTCCAGCCGGTGGGGTGCTTGATCAGGGGGAGGCCGGGGGCGAACTCGGCTCGGACGGCGAGTGGCTCGGGCAGGGTGAGGAGCCAGGTGCCGTCGGGGAGGGCTCGGAGCGTCGAGTCGGATTGCCAGGCTGCTAGGACTCGCCGACGGGCTTCGGTGATGCCGATCGTCGGTACGTCGAGGAGTAGGGCGTGGGCGAGCGTAGTACCGCGGAAGGCGGATCGGTCGTCAGCGGTCATTCGTCACCGCGCAGCGTGGCGACCAGCGAGTTGTCGGTGAGGTTGATGACGTCGATGCGGTGGTCGAGCTCAAGGGCCAGCCAAGGCTCGAAGGGATGCAGGGACGGAGTGCGCCGCACGCTCGGGAGGTCGATCAGGGTGCGGTGGCCGCTGTCGGTGCAGAGCTGGATCGAGCCGTCTGCTGGGGTGTGGCAGAGGACCGACGGATGCTCGTCGAGCACGAGGACGGCGAAGGGTTCCGCGCCGGGCGGGATATCGAGCGGGAGCTCGGTGGCGTCCTGCGCGTGGTGAATCTGCCGGAGCCACCAGGAGTGGCCGTCGAAGCGGGCGACGAGGCCCTGCCGGCCGAGGACCACTCGCTGGGTGTTCACCAGCCTGGCCCAGCTGGGGGAGAGGACCAGTTCATGGTTGTGAGGCTCGGCCAGGAGCGGCTCGTCGAGCTTGTTGCCGGTGGCTACGGCTGCGACGTTGGCGGGCTGGGCCGGGTCGCCAGGGAAGAGCCGCCACCATTTGCCGGCCAGGTGGAAGAGGACCGCGCCGGAGGAGAAGTACAGGGGTGGTAGGTCCTGTTCGGCGAAGTCATTGATGTCGGCAACGGATAGTCCGAGCTCGTCGAGGGGGACAGAGAGCTGGGTGAGGCGGCCCAGAGTCTTGCCGAACGATCGGATCTGCAAGTGGTCGTCGAGTAGGTACAGGGCGAGGGTGCGGCGGTCGAAGCAGGCAGCGGCGACGACGGGGCCGGGGAGCTGGTACCGCTTGGGTTTCGTGTTCGGGCTGCCGGTGATGGTGAGGGCGACGAGCTCGTTCAGTTCGTTGCCGCGAGCAAGTAGTCGGCGAGGGGATCCGGTGAAGGTCCCGAAGTGCGCGCCAGTGGGGGTGCTCGAGGGGCCGGGGACAGCGCGGAGGGCGGCGCCACGCAAGGCGCGGATCGCCAGGTCGTGCCGAGGCAGCGCAAGCTCGACGCGATCTCCGGCCAGTTGCACCTCGGCTGCGGTCGCTCCACCTTCGTCCCACGCACATTCCCGAGTCACCAGCACTCGCCGTTGTCCCGGCAACGCCTTGGCCAGCCGCGGCCCAGCCAGCACCCACACTTCCCCGAAGGTGGTTTCCGCGTCCGCGGTGATCCACGTGGCGACGGAGTCAGCGGTGGGATCGATGGGAGTTCTGGCGGCCAGCCATTTGTCGAGGAGGTGGTTGGGGCCGCCGGTGTGCCAGGTGCCGGGGGGAGAGGTGAGGATGCCCAAGGACAGGTCTTGGCCGCGGGCGGTGGTACGGCGGAGAAGGACGATGAGGGTGGCTAGCTGGACGAGCCGGGCCGCGCCGAGTTGGTCCGGGCCGGTGTCGAGCAGTACTGCGACGGAGCCGCGGTCGCGGTCTTGCTGGTACGCCGGTTCGAGGTACAGGAGCTCAGCGTTGACGGCGCGGCGGAGGAACTCGTCGGGGACGGTATCGGCGAGAGCCCACTCGGACATGAGCATGCGCGTGGGCGAACCCTGGCGGGTGATTCCGTCGTACCCGTCGAGCGGGCCGTGGGTGCCGGCGGCGGTGTCCTGGCGGGTGAGGAGCTGATCGAGTTGCCGGATGAGTGGGCCGAGCGCGACGGCTAGTTCGGCGTCGAGGGCGGAGAGTGGTTCAGCCCAGGGTTGAAGGGCAGGAGGGAGCTGCACGCTTCATCCACCCAGCAAGGCCGGATCGGCAGCCCGTGCCGGTGCATCCGCCACCAGGACCCGATCCGGCAACAGTACGACGAGTTCACCCTCAGGCAACGCACTCCGCAGCAACGCGACCGGCGGGCTGGGCACGACAGTAGTAGGCACCAGTACGCCGCTGTCCCAGCCGAGGTAGATCGCCCCATCAGCCCAAGGCAACTCCTCCCCGAGCACCACCAACCACCCCTCCCCACTCACAACCCTGTACCTCTGCTCCGCCAAGCGCGCGACGGTTGCCTCTCGCAACAATTCGGCCACGTTCCCGCCCGCGGCAACCCCCACAACCTCCAACGGAGGCTCCCGCCGGCTCCACACCACCTCGACCGGCTTCACGTCCTGCGCACCGGATCCGGACTGCGCCTCGGCGACGGACTCCCCGGTTGGCATCACGGTTCCAGCTTGGTGATGAGGGTGGTGCGGAGGTCTGCGAGGGCGGGCGGGAGGTCGGTGTGGGCGAAGGCTGCGTCGATCTCTCGGAGGGTGGCCTCCAGGCGGAGACGTGCGTCAGGGGTGGTGTCCAGCGCTTCGAGCAAGGCCGTGCCTGTTTGGTGGAGGCGTTCCGCTCTTGCATCGGCACCTCGGGAGAGTTCTTCGGCGGAGTGGACGAGGCTGCTGTTGCGGGAGCGCGTCAGGAGGTCGGCGAGGGTTTCGCGGGCCAGGACCTGGGTGTCGGCGGCCGGGGCGATGAGCGGAAGGACCCAGAGGTCGGCTTCGGAGGCCACGGATCGACCGTCGAGGACCGTCGCGGCCGCGATCAGGCGTTGGGCTCGGACGGCTCTACGGTCGCTCAGGGCGATACCGGCTCCGCGTAGGCGTCTGATCGCAGTACCGAGCAGGGAGCGTACCTGGGTGAGGTCTGCCTGCTGGGCAGCGGCGGCCAGGCGGTCGACCGAGCCGAGCAGGTCGTGGGAGCCAGGCTTGGCGACCGCGTGGTCGGCGCGCCAGCCGGCTTCGAGGAGCTCCTCCAGGCGGGCGTCGGCGACCGGCTCGACGAAGAGCCTGGCCAGGAAGCGGTCGGCGAAGGCGGCGAGCGTGTGGTCCTCGGGCAGCGTGTTCGCGGCGCCGACGCAGACCCGCAGCGGGACGGTCAGTGCCGTGCTGCCGCGCCGGAACGTGCGCTCGTTCAGTACGCCCAGCAGCGTGTTCAGGATCGCGGTCGAACCGAGGAAAACCTCGTCCAGGAACGCGATCTCCGCCTCCGGCAGCATTCCCGCGGTCTCGATCTCGACGACGCCCTCGCGCAGCCGGCGCAGGTCGACCGGCCCGAAGATCTCGTTCGGCTCGGTGAACCGGCCGAGCAGATACTCGAAGTAGCTGCCACCCAGCTCCGCCGCGACCCGCCGGACGGCCTCGGACTTCGCCGTACCGGGTGCGCCGATCACCAGCAGGTGCTCACCGGCGACCGCGCAGAGGACGACCACCTCGGCGATCAGTTCGCGATCGACCAGCCCTGCCCGGGCCAGGCCGACTGCTGTGTTGACCGCACGGGCGTCGACTTCGAGTGACATGGCCGGAGTCTAAGCCGATGGGGTGTCTGGGATCGCTTGATTTCCACAGGCTGTGGGTTGGCTGAAGATCGGCGGCGGAGGGTGGTGAGTGGGCGCAGGGCTGGCCAGGATCGGGGTATGGCTGAGATCACGGAGCGCGCTGCTGTGCGGCGGTTGCACGATCGCTTTGGCTTTGGGCCGAAGCCTGGGGCGCTGGATATGGGGTTCGAGACGACTGCGGCGCGGTTGTTCGGTGCTGGGGTCGAGGCTGGGGCGGCGGCGCCTGCGTTGCCGGGCTTGGGGATGGTGGCCAAGGGCGATAAGGACGCGAAGAAGGCGGCCAACAAGGCTCGGGCGGGGCAGGAGTTGAAGGTCTCGGCCTGGTGGCTGGATCGGATGGTGGCCGGGGAGCGGGCGACCGAGCGGCTGACCTGGTTCTGGCATGGACATTTTGCGACCAGTAATCAGAAGGTCCGGAGTGCGCCGTTGATGCTGGCGCAGAATCAGGTCTTCCGGGCTCAGGGGCGCGGGAGTTTCACCGGGTTGGCGCGGGCGATGATCGTGGATGCGGCGTTGATCAAGTGGCTGGATGGGAACGACAACCGCAAGGGGTCGCCCAACGAGAATCTGGCGCGGGAGTTTCTTGAGCTCTTCACGCTCGGGATCGGGCACTACACCGAGGTCGACGTCTTCGAGGGTGCGCGGGCGCTGACCGGTTGGACGGTACGCCGTACTTCGGCGAAGCCGGTCTTCGTTGCCAAGCGCCATGACGGGGATCCGAAGACCATCTTCGGTAAGACCGGTGACATCGACGCGGCCGGCTTTGCGGAGCTGGCCCTGGCGAAGCCTGAGTCGGCGGCCTTTGTGGTTGGGCGGCTCTGGTTCCGGCTTGTGTCGCCTGCACCGCCGACCTCTGCGACGCTGACGCGGTTGGTTGCGGCGTACGGGAGTGGGCGCGATATCCAGGCGGTGTTGAAGGCGATCGCGGCTGAGCCGGCCTTTCGGGACAGTGCTTCGGCGATGGTGAAGCAGCCGGTGGAGTGGGCGGTCGGGTTGATGCGAGCCCTCGGCATCAGGCCGTCGGCGCTTGATGACAAGACGAAGTTGAAGGTGCTTGCTGGGCTGAAGGGGATGGGGCAGGTTCCGTTCCGGCCACCGAGCGTTGGTGGCTGGCCGTCGGGGGCGAGTTGGTTGACCACCTCCGCCGGGGTAGCCCGTTTGCAGTTGGCGCAATTGTTGGCCAAAGAAGCTGAGCTCGGGCAGTTGGCGAAATCGAGTGCGCGCGTCGACGGCGTACGGGTTCTGCTGGGTGTCGACGCCTGGACTGAGCGGACGCGGAATGCCCTTGCAGGATTGACGGATCCCGAGCAGCTGGTCGCGGTCGCGGCCTGCGCACCCGAATACGTAGTGAGTGGCTGAGGAGAATCATGGACAACCTGACCCGACGCCGGTTCCTGACCATGAGCGGAGTCACCGCCGCCGGAGCGCTCGCGGTGGGTGCGACCCAGGTGAGCTGGTCCGATCTGATGAGCGCGGCGGTCGAGAATCCCTTGCACAGTGAGGATTCCGTACTCGTCGTCGTCACCTTGTACGGCGGCAACGACGGGCTCAACACCGTCGTACCGGCCGGCGACCCGGAGTACCAGAAAGCCCGGCCGGACCTCGCCTACGAGCAAAACGAGGTGCTCGACCTCGGCGACGGCCTCGGGCTCAACCCAGGACTCAAAGGCCTGAAGGGGTTGTGGGACGACCATGCGCTCGCCATCGTGCGCGGGGTCGGCTACCCGCAACCGGACCGGAGCCACTTCCGGTCGATGGCGATCTGGCAGACCGCGTCCCCGAAGACACCGGTGCCGACGGGTTGGCTCGGGCGCTGGCTCGATGTGGCCGGTGCCGATCCGCTGCACGCCGTCTCGGTAGAGCCGACGCTGCCGCCGTTGCTAGCAGGGGCAACGACGGCGGCAGCGTCACTACCCGTCCGTGGCCTGAAGCTTCCCAAGGGCAAAGTCGGTACTGCGTACGCTGCGCTAGCCAAAGCCAGCCCCAACGAGGAGCACTGGCAGGCCACCGCGGCAAAGTCGCTAGCCGATCTCCAGAACGCGGTCCGCGTACTAGGCGGCGCCGTCCACGACCAGGCTGAACGTGAAGACGACGAGGACGAAGCTCGCACCAAGGGAGCCTCAGCCGGCGGCGGGTCGCAACTCGGCGCCCAGTTGGACCTCGTCGCCGGACTCGTCGAGGCAGGCGTGCCGACGCGGGCGTACTCCGTCTCCCTCGGCGGATTCGACACGCACGCAGACGAGCGCGGCACCCAGGAGCGTTTGCTCGGCGAACTCGATGGCGCGCTGACGCCTTTCGTACAACGGATGCGGAAGACCGATCGCGGCAAGCAGGTCGTCGTGCTCGTGTACTCCGAGTTCGGCCGGCGGGTCCATGCGAACGGGAGCGACGGGACGGATCACGGGACGGCCGGACCGCTGTTCATGCTGGGCGACAAGATCCGTGGCGGGTTCTACGGAGCGCAACCGAGTCTGACCGACCTGTCCAACGGTGATCTGGTCGCGACAACCGATTTCCGCGACGTCTACGGGACGGTACTGCGCGACGTACTGGGTGCTGATGGAGAGAAGATCCTCGACGGGCACCAGGGGAACGTCGATGGCCTGCTCAAAGTGTGAGCACGAAAGCGGCGCCGGGCTTGCCGTCGATCCGGTCGGTGGCGATCAGGTCGCCACCGTGGGCGCGGGCGAAACCCCGGGCGATCGGGAGGCCGAGGCCGGAGCCGCGACTGCGCTCACCGTGGACGAGGCGCTGGAAGATGCGCTCCCGGTGATCTGGTGGAACCCCGGGACCGTTGTCCTGGACAACCACTCGCACGTGGCCAGGTTCCTGGCTGAGTAGGACCTCGATCGTGCCTTGGTCACCGGTGGCGTTGCGGGCGTTGTCGAGCAAGTTGGCGAGGATCTGGGTGATGCGGTCGGGGTCGGCCTCGACTTCGAGCTCCGGGCCGTTGACCTCGATGGTGTGGCTCGGTGCCATCAGGTGGAGGCGATCGGCCTGGGTCTGGGCGAGGTGCTTGAGCAGGACGGGTTGCCTGCGTAGTACTAGGCCTGCGTCGATGCGGGCGAGTTCCAGCAGGTCGGCGACGAGGGTGCCGGCGCGGCGGGATTCCCTGACCAGGAGGAGTTCCAGCTCTTCACGCCTTTCGGTCGGGGCGTCTGGGTCGAGTTGGAGGAGGGTCTCGGCGGCGGTTTGCAGGCCGGTGACGGGAGTACGGAGTTCGTGGGCGGCGTCGGCGACGAACTGCCTCATGTACTGCTCCTTGCCTTCGAGCGAGTCGAGCATCTCGTCGAAGGCGGCGGCGGTACGGCCGAGCTCGGTGTCGCGGCGAGTTGGTTGCAGTCGGCCACCACGGCGGCCGGCGGCGATCGAGCGGGCGAGCGAGGTCATCGCGTCGAGGGGCGCGAGGGCGACACGCATGCCGAGGATCAGGGCAATCGCGGTGATGGCGAGGGCTGCGGCGCCGGCTAGCCACAGAACGCGTTGCAGGGTTCGGCTTGCGCCATCGAGCAGGGAGGTGTCGGCGGAGAGGAGAAGGGTGGCGCCGCGGGTGCGTTGGCCCGCGGTCAGGGTGCTCTTGACCTGCCGGGTGCCTTTGTCGGCCTCAACAGCAGGCGCACCGAAGACCTGGCCGTTGCGGAGGGTGAGGGTGACACGGATGCCGTCGGCATCGATCCGGCGTACAAGGTTGTTGGGGGCAACGTTCTGGCGGGCGAGTTGCTGAGCTAGCTGGGCGCGGCCGTTGAGCAGGGTGTTGAGGTTGCGTTCGGCTTGGGCGTCGAAGATCGCCTTCACCGCGAGGCCGGTGATGGGGAGGACGATCAGCAGGACGAGGAGAGCGGTGATCGTCACCCGGCGGCGCAGCGAGAGGGTGTTCACGAAGGCGCTCGCAGGATGTAGCCCGCGCCGCGGATGGTGTGGAGCAGTGGGGGTGTACCGAGTTTGCGGCGGAGGGCGCTCACGTGGACCTCGACCAGGTTCGCGGCGTAGTCGTCGTACCCCCACACCGCGGCCAGGATCTGCGCCTTGCCGACCACCTTGTCCCGGCGTCCGGCGAGGAACGTCAGCAGCTTCAGCTCGGTCGTCGTCAGGTCAAGTTGGCGACCGGCACGGCTCACCGAGCTGGCCTCGACGTCGATCGCCAGGTCGCCGATCTCCAGTACCGTCCGCAGCCGGCCCATCCGGCGCAGTACCGCCTCGACGCGCGCGATCAGCTCAGCGAGGACGAACGGTTTGACCACGTAGTCGTCGGCGCCGGTCCGCAAGCCGTGCAGCCGGTCCTCGACAGCGTCCCGAGCGGTGAGCAGCACGATCCCAGCGTTCGAGACCTTGCGGACGACCTCCAGCAGGGCGAACCCGTCCCGGCCGGGCAGCATCACGTCGAGCAGGACGAGATCGGGCCGGAAGGCGGCGAGGTCGCGTTCGAGCGTCTCGCCGTCGGCGCGAGTCAGCACCTCGCAGCCGGCCTCTTCCAGGGCGATCCCGACAGCGGTCCGGATCGCCTCCGCGTCCTCGACCACGAGGACTCTCGCCACCATCCGCCCATCGTGCCATCGCTGGGCACTTCGCCCGTACTACGGACGCGCGGCCTTCAGCGCAGCTTCAGGTTCGCAGCTTCAGGTTCGCAGCTTCAGGTTCGCCGGTTCGGTGGGAGACTGGGACCGTGGCGAAGCGGGACAAGCGCAAGGTCTACTTCTGGCTGATGGGAACCTGCATCGGCCTGATCGTGCTCGCCTGGTTCGTCGTCCGGCTGTTCTCGATCCCGGCCGCCATCGGCATGAGCGCCGTCGCAGCGGTCATCCCACCCATCGCCGCCATCGTCGGCAACCGGCCTCAGCAGTAACTACACCCAAGTCTCAGTCAGTACTTCGATGAACGCCGCCGCGAGTGGATCCGGGCTGCCGCGCGTGTAGGCGGTGAGCGTCCGGCGAGTCGGCGGCTCGGTCCGTAGTACCTGACCGTCGAATCCGGGCGGGAGGATATTGGACGGGACCAGGGCCGGACCCAGCCCAGCGGCCGCCAAGGCAGGGGCGGCAGCGGTCTGCTCGGTGTGGACGGCGACCTTGGGCTCGAAACCAGCCTTCGCGCAGGCCTGATTGAGTACGTCGGCCAATCCGTGGCCGGGCATGTAGTGGACCCAATTGCGGCCCGCTAGGTCCTTCAACCGGATCGACTTCCGGCCCGCGACCGGATCGTCCTTGGCGACGACCACGACCAACTCCTCCTTGCCGAGGATGTGGGTGCTGCCTGGCCAGTCCTTCGGTGTGGGGCCGACCGCGAGGTCCGCCTGGCCGGCGCTCATCGCCTCGATCAGCTCGTCGGTGTGCCGGTGCTCGAAGAGGCGGATCCCGACGTTGGGGTGGGTCCGCCGCCACGCCTTGAGCGCGGTCGGCAGGATGCCGAGGCTGATCGAGTAGAGGGTCGCGATCTGTAGCTCGCCGACCTCCAGACCAGCGGCCTGGCGCGCGGCGCACGTTGCCCGCTCGGCGTCGGCGAGGGCGGCTCTGGCGTGCGGAAGCATCGCGCGGCCGGTCGGGGTCAGGCGGATCGCACGGGGGAGGCGCTCGAGGAGCGGGCTGCCGGTGGACCGCTCCAGCGCGCGGATCTGGTGGGAGAGCGCGGGCTGGGTGACGTGCAGGAGCTCGGCGGCCTTGGTGAAGGAGCCCAGGTCGACGACGGCCACCAGATATTCGAGCTGCCGGAGCGTCGCCATGAACAGAGCTTATGGGATCGGTGAGAACTATGCGTTGGACTTATCCACAGGGTTAGCCACAGGCTGGGGATATGGAGCAGACGAAGGTCGCGCTGGTGGTCGGTGCGCGCGGAGTGATCGGGACGAATCTGGTCGAGCACTTGGAGTCGCTGCCGGACTGGCGAGTGATCGGGTTGTCCCGGCGAGGCGGTGTCTCTTCTGCTCGCGTGCAGCACGTTGCGGTCGATCTGCTGGACCCCGACGACACCCGCTCGAAGCTGTCCGGGCTGACGGACGTAACGCACGTCTTCTACGTCGCGTACCAGGACCGCCCGACCTGGGCCGAGCTCGTCCCGCCGAACCTCGCGATGCTGGTGAACGTCGTCGACGCGATCGAGCCGGTCGCGCGCGGCCTGCGGCACGTGAGTCTGATGCAGGGGTACAAGGTGTACGGCGCACACCTCGGGCCGTTCAAGACTCCTGCCCGGGAGGACGACCCGCCGCATCTGCCGCCGGAGTTCAACGTCGACCAGCAGCAGTTCCTGGAGTCGCGGGCGGCTCGGGGTGGCTGGGAGTGGTCGGCGTTGCGGCCGTCCGTCGTCGGTGGGGTGGCCCTGGGCAACCCGATGAACCTGGCGGTCGGGATCGCGGTCTATGCGTCGATCTCGAAGGCCTTGGGGGTGCCGTTGCGCTTCCCCGGCAAGCCCGGTGCGTACTCCTCGCTGCTGGAGATGACGGATGCGGGGTTGTTGGCGAAGGCAACCGTTTGGGCGGCCACCGCGCCAGCTGCGGCGAACCAGGCGTTCAACATCACGAACGGCGATCTGTTCCGCTGGAACGAGCTGTGGCCGAAGCTCGCCCGGTGGTTCGACCTCGAGGTGGCGCCGCCTCTGCAGATGTCCTTGACCACGGTGATGGCTGACAAGGAGCCGCTGTGGAAGGAGCTCCAGGCGGGGCATGGGCTGGTGGCGACGCCGTACGCCGATGTCTCGTCCTGGCCGTTCGCGGACTTCGTCTTCGGCTGGGACTACGACTTCTTCGCCGATGGGTCGAAGGCGCGGCGGGCCGGTTTCCACGAGTACGTCGACACCGAGGCGATGTTCTTCGGCATCTTCGAGACGCTGCGCCGGGACCGGATCATCCCCTGACCCACCCCACCCAGTGCTCCCGCCCCGCCCCCGCGCCGCGGCGCTCCCGCCTCCGCCCTTACCCCGGTCCTGCCCACCCCCATTTCGGTGGTTAACCCCTCAAATAGGGGGTTGTCACCCCTGATTCCCGGGGGGCAACCCCCTATTTGAGGGGTTAACCACCGAAATGGGGGCAGTCGGTCGGCGCGGATGCGGCCAGGCCGCCCACGGGTGGGGGTGGGGTGGGTGTGGCATGCTCCGGGCTGTGGTGGGTCAACGGGTGGGTCAAGGGTCGGGCCAGGGCGCCGGGCGGGTGCTGGGGGTCAATCTGCGGGCTCGGCGGGATGAGCAGGGGATCTCGCTGTCGGAGCTGGCCCGGCGGTCGGGGATCGCCAAGGGCACGCTGTCGCAGCTGGAGTCCGGCGCGGGCAATCCGACGATCGAGACAGTGTTCAGTCTGTCGAACGCTCTCGGGGTGCCGGTGTCATCGCTGCTGAACGAGCCGGCGGCGTCCGACCTGGTGCATGTGCGGTCGGCGGATGTCGACGTGCTGACCGGTGACGCGGTGGATCTGCGGATGTTGCGGCGGCTGGAGCATCCGGGGGCGCTGATGGAGGTGTACGACCAGCAGATCCGGGCGGGGGCGGTGCAGCGGTCGGCGGGACATCCGGGGACGGAGCATCACGTAGTACTGGCTGGGCGGTTGCGGATCGGGGCTCACGGGCAGCAGTTCGAGCTGGGGGCCGGGGACTATCTAGCTTTTCGGGCTCATGGGGCGCATGAGTACGAGGCGCTGGACGGGCTGGTGCGGTCGGTGTTGCTGCTGGAGTATCCGCCGGATGTGCAGCCGGTCGCGCTGGATGGGCTGCATCTGGACTGAGGCCGTCACGGGGCTGTCACTGGGGCCATCGCTGCGGCCGTTGACCTGGGGCGGGTGACGGACGTACTCTCGAATCGTTCATTTTACTGAACGATCTGCGAGGATTCGGATGACTGAGGTCGACGTGGTGGTGGTCGGGGCGGGCATCGTGGGTGCCGCCTGCGCCGAAGCCCTGTCGGCTGCCGGCGTCCGGGTGCTCGTGCTGGATCGCGGGGCGCCTGCGTCCGGTACGACGGCGGCCGGCGAGGGCAACATCCTCGTCTCCGACAAGGGGCCCGGGCCGGAGCTCGACCTGGCGATCGCGTCGCGGACCGAGTGGCTCAAGGTGCTCGATCGGCTGCCTCGGCGGGTTGCGGATGTCGAGTGGGAGCCGAAGGGCGGGCTGGTCGTCGCGACTGGCGAGCCTGGGCCGTTGGAGGACTTCGCTGCGGCGCAACGGGGTGCTGGGGTGGATGCTCGGGTGCTCAAGCCCGCGGATGCTTTGGAGTTGGAGCCGTTGCTGACTCCTGCGGTGACCGTCGGGGTCCATTACCCGGATGATGCTCAGCTTCAGCCGGTACTGGCGGCGACGGCGCTGCTGGCCGCAGTACGGGCTCGTGGTGGTTTGGTACGGGGTGGCGTGACGGCTTTGTCGGTACTCCGAACCGCTGGGCGCGTGGTTGGGGTGTCGACGGACGCGGGGGACTTCGCATGTGGGGCTGTGGTGAATGCGTGTGGGCCGTGGGCCGGGGCGTTCAGTGAGGCGGCCGGTGGGCCGCTGGCGATCCTGCCGCGACGCGGGATGATCCTGGTGACCGCGCCGTTGCCGGAATGCGTACGGCACAAGGTTTATGACGCTGACTACGTCGGGGCGGTCGGCAGCGGGGACGCCGAGCTGCAGACGTCGACGGTGGTGGAGTCGACGCGGGGCGGGACGGTGCTGATCGGGTCTAGCCGGGAGCGGATCGGGTTCGACGACTCGGTGCGGGTTCGGGTGTTGCGGGAGTTGGCGCGGAAGGCTGTGGGGTTGTTCCCGTTCCTGGGCGAGGTGCCGGTGATGCGGGCGTACGGCGGGTTCCGGCCCTATGCGCCGGACCATCTGCCAGTGATCGGGGCCGACCCGCGGGTCGAGGGTTTGTGGCACGCGACCGGGCATGAAGGCGCCGGCATCGGGCTCGCCGCATCGACCGGCCGCCTGATCACCGAACTGTTCCTCGGGTTGTCGCCACACGTCGATCCCTTGCCGTTCCGCGTGGATCGCCCCGCTCTGCTTGGTGTCTCATGAGCCCGTATCTCCGCCCTGCTGAGGGCGATCCAGCTGAGCCACAGCCCGGCGAGCCGATCGAGATCACGGTCGACGGCCAGCCGGTCAAGGCGCTGCCGGGCCAGAGCGTCGCTGCCGCCCTGATGGCCGACGGCCGGGACTCCTGGCGCACGACGCGTAGCGGTGACCGCGCCCGAGGCGTCTTCTGCGGCATCGGCTCCTGCTTCGACTGCCTGGTGGTCGTGAACGGCCTGCCGGACGTACGAGCCTGCCAGCGAGTGCTGCGGCCCGGCGACCAGGTCGAGACGCAGCACGGCGCAGTGCTGCCGTCGGCAACGGCCGCCGCAGCACCCACCGGGACGTCTGCGGGTCCGCCTGCGGCCCGGCAGGACGACTTTGTGCTCGGTGTGAGCGTTTTGGAGGAGGCCAAACGCTCAGGTGGTGCACAAGGTGCCCTGGGCAATGGCGTACAGGTGGTGCCTGTTGTTGTGGTGGGGGCTGGGCCGGCGGGGATGAGTGCGGCAGTGGCTGCGGCTGATGCTGGGAGCTCGGTGTTGCTGGTTGATGCCGGTGCGAGTGTTGGCGGGCAGTTCAACCGGCAGTTGCCGGTCGAGTTCGGGGCGAAGCGGCCGGAGAAGTTGCAGCACGGGTGGTCGGCGTTTGCCCGGCTGCGGGACCGGATTGCCGACGATCCGAGGATCACGCATCTGACGGAGACGAGCGTGTGGGCTCTTGAGCGCCCCGCCGATGCCGCCAATGCCGCCAATGCCGCTGCGCCACGCACGCGGCTCTGGTTGCAGACCGGCGCAGCTGACTCGGCCGGGCGGAAGGTATCGGCTGTCGAGACACCTGCGCTCGTACTGGCGACGGGCGCGTACGACCGGGTGCTGCCGTTCCCCGGCTGGGATCTGCCAGGCGTCTACACCGCAGGTGCCGCACAAGCCTTGGCGAAAGGTCAGCGGATCAGCATCGGCAAGCGAGTCGTGGTCGCCGGTACCGGACCGTTCCTCTTGCCCGTCGCCGAGTCGTTGCTCGGTGTCGGAGCCGAGGTGGTCGCGTTGCTCGAAGCCAACAAACCGAGCACCGTCGTGCGCGGCTGGCGCACCGACCCGTTGGCGGCCTCCACCAAACTCACCGAAGGCCTCGGCTACGCGGCTCTTCTGGCCCGCCACCGAATCCCCTTCCGCCACGGCCGAACCGTCATCGCAGCCCACGGCACCGATCGCGTGGAGGCCGTCACCACGGTCCGGCTGGACGCCGACTGGGTCCCGATCCCTGGTACGGAAGAGCGCATCGAGGTGGACGCGGTCTGCCTGGGCTTCGGCTTCACTCCCAATCTCGAGCTGGCCGTTTCGGCCCGTTGTCAGCTGATCGACGGGCCGGCGGTACTCGTCGATGAAAGCCAGCAAACCAGTACGCCCGGGGTATGGGCCGCGGGCGAGCTCACCGGTATCGGTGGCGCAGTTCTGTCGGCGGCAGAAGGTCGCGTCGCCGGAGCCGCAGCCGCCGGGGCGGAGGTAGACCGGGGCGCGGTTGCCAAGGGCAAGCGGTTCGCGCGGGCATTGGACGCTGCCTATCCCGTGCGGGACGGATGGCTGAAGTGGAGCGGTGCGGACACGCTGGTTTGCCGCTGCGAGGAAGTGACGCGGGGCGAGGTTGACGAGGCGGTCGGGGCGCGGGACGTGGAGGCGGCGCGGAGCCTGAAGCTTTCGTCGCGGGCCGGGCTGGGCCTGTGTCAGGGGCGCGTTTGTGGGCGGAACGTCGCTGGGATCACCGGGGTGAAGGATGGGTACAGGCGGCCGCTTGCGGTGCCTGTGCGTTTGACGGATTTGGCCGATGCGGACGTACTGGAGGATTTGTGAGCGAGAAGCTTGATGGTGTGATTGTTGCTACCGCGTTGCCGTACGCGGAGGACGCGTCGGCGCCGGCGGGATTGCGGCCGGACTACGACAAGTACGCGGAGCACTGCCGGTGGCTGGTGGAGAACGGGTGCCGCGGGGTCGGGCCCAACGGGTCGCTGGGGGAGTACTCGTCGCTGACCGATGACGAGCGGCGGACGGTGGCACAGATCGCGATCGATGCTGTGGGCAACGACGGGATCGTCGTGGTCGGCGTGCACGGCGCCGGCGCGCATCAGGCGCGGGCGTGGGCCGAGAAGGCGGCGGAGGACGGGGCGGACGGCGTACTGTGTCTGCCGCCGACCATGTATCGCGCCAACCGCGGCGAGGTGATCCACCACTACACCGAGGTCGCCAAGGCCGGACTGCCGGTGATGGTCTACAACAACCCGCACGACACGAAGGTCGACCTGACGCCGGACCTGCTGGCCGAGCTCGCGCAGATCGAGAACGTCGTGGCGGTCAAGGAGTTCACCGGCGACGTCCGGCGCATCCTGGAGATCCGCGAGCTGGCGCCGAGCCTCACCGTCGTCGCTGGCGCGGACGACCTCACGCTCGAAGCGCTGCTGATGGGCGCGACCGGTTGGTTCGCCGGGTTCCCCAACGTGTTCCCAGCTGAGTCGGTACGGCTCTACAACCTTGCGCTCGAAGGAAACCTGGCCGAGGCGCGGGCGCTGTACGAGCCGCTGGTCGCCGCGTTCCGGTGGGACTCGCGGGTCGAGTTCGTGCAGGCGATCAAGTACGGGATGGATTACGTCGGCCGGTACGGCGGTCCCTGCCGCCCGCCGCGCGGACCGCTGGTACCGGAGCACCTCGCCCAGCTCGAGCAGGACATGAAGAAGGCAGTGGAGTCGCTGGTATGAGGTCGATCCGGACCTTGAGCGCGATCGACTCGCACACCGAGGGGATGCCGACGCGGGTGATCACCGGTGGCGTCGGCGTCATCCCCGGTACGACGATGGCCGAGCGGCGCGAGTACTTCCTGGCGCACGACGACGACCTGCGTCTTTTCCTGATGAACGAGCCGCGCGGCCACTCAGCCATGAGCGGTGCGATCCTCCAACCCCCGACCCGGCCGGACGCGGACTGGGGTGTGCTTTACATCGAGGTGTCCGGCTGCCTCCCGATGTGCGGGCACGGGACCATCGGTGTCGCCACGGTGCTGGTCGAGTCGGGCATGGTGAAGGTGACCGAGCCGCTCACGCAGGTACGGCTGGACACTCCGGCCGGGCTCGTCGTCGCGGATGTTGCGGTCAGCAACGGTCGGGCCGAGCACGTGACGATCCAGAACGTACCGGCGTACTCGCACGCCCTTGACGTCACGGTGAAGGTGGATGGCCTGGGTGAGGTGACCTACGACCTCGCGTACGGCGGTAACTTCTACGCGATCCTGCCGCTGGAGCAGCTCGGCATCCCGTTCGACCGGTCGGAGAAGGACCGGATCCTGCAGGCCGGGCTGGACATCATGGACGCCATCAACGCGACCGACCGGCCGGTGCATCCGCTGGACCCGTCGATCAACGACTGCAAGCACGTGCAGTTCACCGCGCCCGGTACCGACGGCGCCGACTCCCGCAACGCGATGGCGATCCACCCGGGCTGGTTCGACCGCTCCCCGTGTGGCACCGGCACGTGCGCCCGGATGGCGCAGTTGCATGCCCGGGGCGAACTCAACCTCAACCAGGACTACGTCAACGAGTCGTTCATCGGCACCCGCTTCACTGGGCGCCTGCTGGAGGAGACGACGGTCGGCGATCGGCCGGCCGTAGTGCCGACTGTCACCGGTCGGGCCTGGATCACCGGGATGGGTCAGTATCTGCTCGACCCGACGGATCCGTTCCCTACGGGCTTTGTGTTGTGAAGCGGAGGGGTTGGCCGGGGCGGAGTTGGGCGCAGGTGGGGAGGTCGGCGGTGGCTACGTAGGCGATGACGGGGTAGCCGCCGGTGACCGGGTGGTCGGCGAGGAAGATCACGGGGAGGCCGGAGGGTGGGATTTGGATTGCGCCCAGGGCCATCCCTTCGCTGGGCAGCTCGCCCTCCTGAACTCTTTGCAGGGCAGGGCCTTCGAGGCGTACGCCGATGCGGTTGCTGTTGCTGCTGACGGTGTACGTCTGCCCGCGCAAAGCATCCGGCGCGAACCAGTCCGCCCGCGGCCCAGCAGTCACCCGTACTACGACCTCGCCTGCCGCCGGATCGGCCACCGCGGCAAGATCGACACCGGGCATCGGCGCGTACTCGTCGCCGACGGGTAGGAGATCACCGGCGCGCAAGGGCGCTGGGCCGAGGCCTGACAGCAGATCGGTCGACCGGGACCCGAGGACTGTCGGAACGGCGATACCGCCTCTGACGGCGACGTAGGTGCGCAGGCCGCTCCTGGGTGGGCCGAGGCGCAGAACATCGCCTGGCCGAAGGGTGCTGGGTGCGTTGAGGGGCGCGCCGGCACACGGAGCGCCGGTCGTGGCGATGACGACCTCGGTCTCGGCACGCAGGGCAAGTCCACCAAAGGTCACCTCGATCACGGCAGCGCCGGGCTCGTTGCCAACCAGCCGATTGGCCAACTCATACGACCGCTGGTCGCATGCTCCGGAGCGGGGGATCCCAAGGGCAGCCTGCCCAACCCGCCCACGGTCCTGGATAGTTGCCAGCGGCCCCGTCTCCAGCACGGTCAACCCCGTCATCGCCACCCCCGGGCGATCGCCGCAGTCGCTGGGCTCATCAGCTCTCCGCCTTGACGAAGCGGACTCGACGGCCGGGGTGGAAGAGGGCTGCGGGGGTGCGGATTTGGTCGAAGATTTTGAGGGTTGTGTGGCCTAGTAGTTGCCAGCCGCCGGGGGATTCGCGGGGGTAGACGCCGCTGAACTCGCCGGCCAGGGCCACGGCGCCGGTGGGGACTTTGGTGCGGGGGGATTTGCGTCGGGGGATGTCCCAGGAGCCGGTGCCGGTCAGATAGCCGAAGCCGGGGGAGAAGCCACAGAAGGCGACCGTCCAGTCTTCGGCGGTGTGGCGTTTGATGACGTCGTCGATCGAGCAGTTGAGGTGGGCGGCGACGTCGGGGAGGTCTTCGCCGTCGTAGGTGACTGGGATCTCCAGCAGATCGCCGGCCGTCTGTGAGCCGTCGGTCGGCTGGACGGCCCACAGCGCTCGGGTCAACGAAGTCAGGTCGGTGCCGTCGGTGGTGAGGAGGACGGTTCGGGCAGCGGGGACGATGTCGATGACGCCTGCGGGTGGAGAGTCGGCGAGCGCCGCGTAGTACCCGAGAACTGCGTCGAGGCTCTCGAGTTCGACCAGTACTGCGCGGTCGCCCGCCGGAAGAATGCGCATCAGCGGCTGAACGGGGTCAACGTGACACCCGCTCCCTCCAGCGCCTTGCGGACCTGTACCGCGATCTCGACCGCGCCCGGAGTGTCGCCATGCACGCATATCGACCTCGGCGAAAGGCTCAAGGAGCCGCCCGTACTGTCCGAGATCACCCCGCCCGTCGCCATCGCAGTACAGCGCAACGCGATCTCGGCGCCATCATGCAGCACCGAGCCGGCCTCACGCCTGGACACCAAAGTGCCCGCAGGCGTGTAGGCGCGGTCTGCGAAGGCCTCATGGACCACGGTCAGCCCGGCCTCGGCGGCGAGCCGGAGCCAGGCTGACCCGGGAAGTCCGAGGACCGGCAACGACGAGTCGTAGTCGACGATCGCGCCGACCACGGCCGCCGCCTGCTCCTCGTGCGTACCGATCGTGTTGTAGAGCGCCCCGTGCGGTTTCACGTACCGGACGCGATCGCCCGCGATCCGGGCAAACGCGTCCAGCGCGCCGATCTGATAGACGACCTCGTCGCGCAGTACGGCGGGTTCGATGTCGAGGAAGCGTCGGCCGAAACCGGGCTTGTCGGCGTACCCGACGTGCGCGCCGATCGCGACGCCCCGCTCGACCGCCTGGCCGGTCACCCGGCGCATGATCGACGGGTCGCCGGCGTGGAAGCCGCAGGCGACGTTGGCGCTGGTGACGACGTCGAGCAACGCGCCGTCGTCGCCCATCGTCCACGAGCCGAAGCCCTCACCCAGATCGGCATTGAGGTCCATCAGGTCACCCCTAACTGAAGAGTTCGAACACGGGCTTCACGGACCGGACGGCCAGGTAGATGGTCAGCAACCAGGCCGCGCCGCCGAGCGCGAGGAGCCAGCGGGGATACGAGTACCCACGCAGCAGATCCTTGCGCTGCCATGCCACCCAGAGAAGCACACCGATGCCGACCGGCAGCAGCAACCCGTTGAAGGCGCCCGCGAAGACCAGCAGCTGGGTCGGAGCGGTGCCGACGGACAGGAAGATGACCGTGCTGACCGCGATGAACGCGACCACCAGGATGGTCCGGGTCTTGTCGGTCGTCTTCGTCCGCGAGGTCACGAAGGTGACGGTCGTGTACGACGCGCCGATCACGCTGGTGATCGCGGCCGCCCAGAGCACCACCCCGAAGGCCCGCAGCCCGAACTCGCCGGCCGCGTGCTGGAAGGCCGAGGCGGCCGGGTTCTTCGGGTCGAGCGCCTCGCCCCCGGCGACGACACCGAGGATCGCCAGGAAGAGCACGATCCGCATCACGCCGGTGATCAGGATGCCGGTGATCGAGCCGCGGGTGATGTCGCGGACATGCTGCGGGCCGGACACCCCGGAGTCGAGCAGCCGATGCGCTCCGGCGTACACGATGTAGCCGCCGATCGTGCCGCCGATCAGCGTGGTGATGGACAGGAACTGAACCTGGCCGGGCATCACCACGTTCTTCAGCGCCGTACCGACCGGTGGGCCGGACGTGACCGCGATGTAGGTGGTGAGCAGGATCATCAGCGTGCCGAGCACCAGGACGACCCGGTCCATCGCGAGGCCGGCACGCTTGGACAAGAAGATGCCGATGGCAATCAATGCGGAGAGCGCGCCGCCGATCTTGGGATCCAGCCCGAGCATCGCGTCCAGGCCGAGTCCGGTGCCGGACACATTGCCGATGTTGAAGACCAGGCCACCGATGAACAGCAGCGCCGCCATCACGTAGCCGAGCCCGGGAACGACCAGGTTGCCGAGCTCCTGGGCGCGCCGGCCGGAGACGCCGATCACCCGCCAGACGTTCAGCTGCAGTGCGATGTCGACCAGGATCGAGATGGCGATCGCGAACGCGAACGCGGCGCCGAGGGAGACCGTGAAGGTCGTCGTCTGGGTGATGAACCCGGGTCCGATGGCCGAGGTGGCCATCAGGAACATCGCGCCGATCAGAGTCGACTTGGTGCTCGCCTTCATCGCGGTGTCGGGCGTCTTCTTGCCGGCGGCCGGAGGCAGCTGCCGGCCGGACGAATGGCCGGTACTACGGGTCGGCTGGCGGCGGGGCGGCTTGGAGAGGGGCTTGGTCGGGGGTTTCGACATGGCGGTGGCTCCTGGGTCTTCAGAAAGCTTTCGGTCGGTCTCCTGCAGACGGTCGGTAGGTGTCTGACTGGGGTGGTGGGGCGGGGAAGGTATTGGACCGCCTTGAGTGATTTTGAGAGTAGAGATTGTTCAACAATCCTGCAAGACTCTTGTTGAATCTAAATTTCCCACCGCACCGGGGAGTGAGCGATGATGCAGAGATGTCCATCAGTCAGCGCGGTGACGACGAGGGCCGGCAGGCCTGGCTTCGGGGTGTCGCCGCGGACGTGGCCCGGCAGGATCGCAGCAGCTCCGCCGAGCGCGCGGCGGACATCCTCCGCCGCAGCATCACCGAGGGTGCGCTGCAGCCCGGCGCACAGCTCTCCGAGA
The DNA here is from genome assembly GCF_036067295.1 of Kribbella sp. NBC_00382. Taxonomy (NCBI): domain Bacteria; kingdom Bacillati; phylum Actinomycetota; class Actinomycetes; order Propionibacteriales; family Kribbellaceae; genus Kribbella; species Kribbella sp. NBC_00382. Next base: position 1,665,447 of record NZ_CP107954.1, on the reverse strand, counting down.
TCGAGCTCACCGAGGTCCTCGACGTCAGCCGCAACACCCTGCGCGAGGCCTTCCGGCTGCTCACCCACGAAGGGCTGCTGGTCTACAAGCTGCACCGCGGCGTCTTCGTGCCGGAGCTGGACGAGCAGGACGTGGTCGACCTGTACCGCCTCCGCCGCGTCCTCGAGGTCGATGTCGTCCGCGGCCTGGCGGATCGGGTCCCGGAGCTTCCCGACACACGACTCGAGCCATTGCTGGCCGAGGTCGAGACGGCCGAGGCCGCCGCGCTCACGAACCGCTGGGCAGCAGTCGGTACTGCGAACATGCAGTTCCACCGTCACCTCATCGGCCTGGCCGACAGCAGTCGCCTCGACGACATCACCGGTCGCCTGCTGGCCGAGCTCCGCTTGCTCTTCCACGTCATCGCGACGCCGCAGGAGCTGCACGAGCCGTACATCGCGCGCAACCGTGGCCTGTTCGACCTGCTCTCCGAGCACAAGTACGACGAGGCCGTCGAAGCACTCGACACGTATCTCCGTGACTCCGAGCAAGGACTGCTGGACGCCTTCAAGGCGAGGTGACGCATGCTGACCCCGGCCGACGCGCGAGCGCAGTACCGGGGTGGGCTGGTCGCGCCGACCTCGGGCCACGCGCCTGGCTTCACGCAGGCGAACCTCGTCGTACTGCCGCGCGACTGGGCGTACGACATGTTGCTGTTCGGCCAGCGCAACCCGCAGCCCGTGCCCCTGCTTGACGTCACCGATGCGGGGTCGACCAGCACGGTCTTGGCGCCGGGCGCTGACCTGCGCACCGATCTTCCGAAGTACCGGGTCTGGAGGAACGGGGAGCTGGTCGACGAGCCGGCTGACGTCGTCGATCTGTGGCGGGACGATCTGGTGAGCTTCCTGATCGGTTGCAGTTTCAGTTTCGAACGCGCGCTGCTCGACGCGGGTGTCCCGGTGCGCAACATCGAGCAGGGGCGGAACGTGTCGATGTACCGGACCGATCGCGAGTGCCGTCCGGCGGGACGGTTGAGTGGCCCGCTGGTGGTGTCGATGCGGCCCATCCCGGCGGCGTTGGTGGCGACCGCGGTACAGGTGACAGCGCGGATGCCTCGGGTGCACGGCGCGCCTGTTCACGTGGGTTCGCCCGAAGCGTTGGGCATCGCGGACCCGGGGCATCCCGACTTCGGCGACCCGGTGGATGCGGAGTCTGGTGATGTTCCTGTTTATTGGGCTTGCGGAGTCACCCCTCAAGCTGCGTTGATGGATTCCAGGCCCCCGTTCGCGATCACCCACGCCCCTGGGCACATGTTCGTGACCGACGTGCCGGATGCCGTTTATCGCGAGCCCTGATAGGGAGCAGCAGATGACCGAAGACCGGACCGAAGAGCAGCGGAAGTCCTACCGGCCGATCGACGCGGCCGGGTTCCGGGCATCGATCGCACGGGACTGGGGGCCGGTCGACCGGTCGGTGGTGTTGCCGGACGGGCTCGCCGATGCCGCGGCTGAGCACCGGCGCAAGCTGAGTGCCGCGCTGCCCGGGCGCCGGATCGCGGTCGCTGCCGGCCGGGCGCCGGTTCGGTCGAACGACACGGATTACCTGTTCCGCGCGGACAGCGACTTCGTCTGGCTCACTGGTTGTCAGGCCGAGGGCTCGGTGCTGGTCATCTCCGGTGATGGCGACGCGACGCTTTATCTGCGCGAGACGGCGGGGCCTGGCGAGGCCGACTTCTTCGCGAACGCGCGGGACGGGGAGCTGTGGATCGGGCCGGTACCTGGGTTGAAGGACTGGTCCGATGCGTTGCAGCTGCCGTGCCGGCCGATCGAGGAGTTGCCTACTGCCGTGCGCGGCGCAGTACCGGCGATGCTCACGACGTACGGCGTGGAGCCGTTGCTGGACGCGTTCGTCGGGGGTGGTGGCACGCAGGAGCTGCGGCAGGTGCTCGCCGAGTTGCGGCGGATCAAGGATGACTGGGAGCTCGATCAGCTGCGCGAGGCGGTCGCCGCGAGTGTGCAGGCGTTCGGGGATGTGGCTCGGGAGCTGCCTGAGGCCGTACGGGGTGGTGGCGAGCGTTGGCTGGAGGGCACCTTCGACCGGCGAGCCCGTACTGCGGGCAACGGGCCGGGCTATGCGTCAATCGTTGCTGCTGGCAACCATGGACCGGTGCTGCACTGGGTCCGCAACGACGGCGCCGTCCGCGAGGGCGATGTCATCCTGCTCGACGCCGGGGTGGAGACGCGCACGCTCTACACGGCTGACGTGACCCGGACCTTCCCGGTGACCGGTGAGTACACGCCGGCTCAGCGGCAGGTGCACGACCTGGTCCATAAGGCTCAGGTCGCCGCCCTGGCAGCGGTCCGCCCGGGTGCGCCGTACCGTGCCTTCCAGTACGAGGCGATGCGGGTGCTGATCGAGGGACTCCAGGATTGGGGTGTCCTCGACGTCTCGCTGGACGAGGCGCTCGGGCCGGACGGTCAACAGCACCGCCGGTACGTCGTCTGCGGCCTCGGCCACTACATCGGCCTGGACGTCCACGACTGCGACGCGGCCCGCCCCGAGACCTACTTCGCCGCCGACCTGGACGTCGGCATGGCCCTGGCTGTCGAGCCCGGCCTCTACTTCCACCCCAACGACGAAACCATCCCACCCGAACTCCGCGGCATCGGCATCCGCATCGAAGACAACGTGGTCGTCCACTCCGACCGCCTCGAAATCCTCACCGAAGCCCTCCCCATCACCACCGACGGCCTCGAAACCTGGACCCAATCCCACCTCCCAAAGTGACCTAGGTGTTGCGTACCGTGATGGCATGAAGCTGATCGGCTGGGGGATGCTGGTCGTCCTGCTCGACTTCAGGTACGGAGGCGTCGACGTTGTCGTCGACCTGGCCGGCTGGCTCATGCTGTACTTCGGGCTGCGCCGCCTCTGGCGACTCGACAACGCCTTCCGGGTGGCCTGCGGCTTCGCCTTCGTCGGCGCCGTCGCCTCCTTGCCCGAGCTGCTCCCGCTGCTGGGCGGCCGGCCCGTGTTCGGTGGCGAGATCCGGCTGGTGCTGCTGACCGTGGTCGGTGGGATGGTGATCATCCTGACCTGCACCGGATTGATGCGGGCGGCCGACAAGGCCGGGGATCGATCGTTGGAGCAGCGCGCGCGATGGTTGCGGGGTGTGGAGGCGGTCTCGGTGGTGCTGAGCCTGCTGATCGGGCAGCGGCAGGTCGTGGTGTCGGGTGGCGATCGGATCGGCGAAGTCGTCGGGTTGCTGAGCTTCTTGTCGGTCGGGCTGGCGTTCGTGGCGCTGGTGTGGTTCGTGTTGCTGGTGTTCTCGCAGAACGTGGTCAAAGCAGCGACTGTGGGTAGTCAAGCAATCACTTAAAATAATTCAGCTATGAGTGGTAACGCCGGGGCTTCCTGCACGATGTAAGGAGCGGGGGAGGGTCAATCTCGGCCTGGTGCGCGGTAGTGGGGGGCCGCGGCTGCGCACCGGCCGAGCTGGCCCCGACTGGGAACCCGGGGGGGATCCCAGGGATTTACGGCACGGGGGGATTTACATGATGAACCTGCGAGTGCGGGTAGTGCACTGTACGTGCGCCGGCGACCACCACTGGTACGCCGACATCGATGACACGGATGATCTGCAGCCCGACGATCCTTACTGGTTCGTCGACCGCTGCAGGTCACAGTCCGAAGCTCTCGAGCGCGCCTGCGCCCGACTGCTCGAGCTGTCCACCGAGGTGCTGCGCAGCGGGTCGCTGACCCGCGTACAGGAAGCGCACCTGGTCTGCGTCTGAACCAAGCAACGGTCCCCTCGCCATGCCCGGCGGGGGGACCGTCGTTTCAACTGCTCAGGCTGTCGGCGGTACTGCGGGACAGCTGGTGCCGCGGCGTGGGACGGTCAGCGAGATCAGGTAGTTGTCGATTGCTTGCCCGACGCAAGGACTCTTGGTGTAGCTGCCGTGACCCCAGCCCTGGTAGGTGAGCAGCACGCCCTGCCGGCCGAACTGGCGGGCAACGTCGGCTGCCCAGCTGTAGCCGGTGGCCGGATCGTGCAGCGCGTTCGCGAGCAGAGCGGGCGTCCGCAAACCGTGGATTCTCAAGTCCTGCTGGGGATTCGCCGCCTTCGGCAGGCCCAGGCAGTTGGTCACCGCGAGCAGCGTCGGCGGGATCTTCAGGTCCTGGTTGTTCCGGGCGAGCCGCCGTACGAGCGCCGAGAACTCGCCGTACGAACGCACCGGCAGACTGAGGTCCTGGCAAAACGGCGCGAGCGTATTCGGCGCCAACCCGGTCGGTACCGGCGGTTCACCCGTCGGTGGCTGGCTCGTCTCCAGCCGTTTCAGGGTGTCGGCGAGCGCGGCCCACTGCGGTTCGTAGAGCATCCGGAACACCCCGAAGGTCAGCGTGTACGGCGTCGCCTTGACGCTCGCCTGCCGTGGATCCGGCAACTCGCCGCGACCGGCTCGGGCGAGCAGATCCGCCCACAGTGCATGGATATCGCGGTCGTGCAGCGAACACGCGGTCGCCTCAGCACACCACTTCACGAACTCGCTGAACGAGTCCTGCGCGGTCGCCGCCTGGGCGTCGAGGAACTCGCTGGTCGTCTGGTCGCCATGGTTGAAGACACTCTCCAGGACAAGCGCGCGCAGGCGCTGCGGGTACTTCTCGGCGTACAGCTCACCCAGCAACGTCCCGTACGAACTGCCGTGGAAGCTGATCTTCGTCTCACCCAGCGCCGCGCGGATCGCGTCGACGTCGCGGACCGTCTGCAGGGTGTCGATGTGGTCGTACACCGGCCCGGTGTGGGCGCGGCAGTCCTCGGCCAGCTCGCGGTTGTAGCGGATCGTCCGGTCGAACCCGGCCCGGCTGGTGATCTGCGGCGAGGGCTGCTTGGCGAGTAGCGCGGCCGAACAGACGACGGGGTTGCTGCGGGCGATCCCACGCGGATCGAAACTGACGATGTCGAACTTGTCCTCCAGCGCATCGCTGAACCGGCTCATCCCGGTCCGGATCCGGTCGACGCCCGAGTCGCCGGGACCGCCCGGGCCGAACACGAGCGTGCCGATCGGGTCTTTAGTAGTACGCCGGGCAATGGCCAGGCCGAAGGTGGGACCGTTCGGGTCGTTCCAGTCCACGGGGACCTGCAGGGTCGCGCATTCGGAGCCGGCCACGACGTTGGGATCTTCTTTGGGTTTGACCTCGCACTGCGACCACTGCAAGGCCTTGGACTGCACGGCTGTTGCCGGTACCGCGGTCAGGCCGGCGAACATGACGCCGACGACCGCACCCCAGGTGATGAGCTTCATCCCCCGATCCTCGGTAAACGTCTTCCAGTGCACATCAGGGACGGACCCGACCCGAACCCCTGGCCGGCCTTGGGGGACTTGTTAGGGTCATTGACCTGATGACTGAGACGACGACCGCTGCAACTGCATCTGCTGATAGAGGCCCAGCCGGATCGAAGCACGCCACCGTCTTTCGGGCGGTGGCGATCGCCGAGGCGATCTCCTGGACCGGCCTGCTGATCGGCATGCTGTTCAAGTACGTGCTGTCCGACAACGAGATCGGCGTGAAGATCTTCGGCCCGGTGCACGGCACGATCTTCATCGCGTACGTGATCACGGTGCTGACGGTCCGCAAGCCGCTGCGCTGGACCGTCCCGGTCACGCTGGCCGCGCTGGCGGCCAGCATCCCGCCGCTGTTCACCTGGTTCTTCGAGCTCTGGGCGCAGCGCACCAACCGGTTGTCCTGAGTTCACCCGCTGCCGGATTGACGCGCCCGGCCGGTCCGCCGTACCGTCGCGGCGAGTACTGAAATCAGCAGCCGCATGAACCCGTGCGGGAGAGACCCGGGCCAGACCCGGGCGCCGTAGGAGCAACTCTCCCCAAGAATCTCTCAGGCACCTTCACCGTACGGGCGAGGCACCTCTGGAAGGCACACTGCCTGACAGAGCGGGGAGGCATACCAATCGGTCAATGACGACCAGGAGGCCTCCAGCATGGCGATCAGCGTGTTCGACCTGTTCAGCATCGGGATCGGCCCGTCGAGCTCCCACACCGTGGGACCGATGCGAGCCGCCCGCACCTTCGCTCTCGGCCTGGTCGCGGACGGGTTACTCGACCGTACGACCGCCGTCGAGTCGCAACTCTTCGGCTCGCTCGGCGCCACCGGTCACGGCCACGGCAGCAACAAGGCCGTCATCCTTGGCCTGGAGGGTGAGGACCCGGAGACGGTCGACACCCGTACGGTCGAGAGCCGGGTCGCCGCGATCCGCTCGGCCGGCCGGCTGCGGCTCGCCGGGCAGCGGGAGATCGTCTTCGACGAGAACAACCAGCTCATCATGCACCGGCGCAAGGCGCTGCCGTACCACCCCAACGGGATGACCTTCGTGGCCCGGGCCGCCGACGGATCCTGTTTGCGCGAGCGGACGTACTACTCGGTCGGCGGCGGCTTCGTGGTCGACGAGAACGCCGCGGCCGGCGACCGGATCGTCGCGGACCGTACTCCGCTCAAGTACCCGTTCCTGTCCGGCAACGAGCTGCTCGTCCGCTGCCAGGAGTCGGGGCTGCCGATCAGCGAGGTGATGCTCGCCAACGAGCTGGCCTGGCGGACCGAGCCCGAGATCCGCGAGGGCCTGCTGCACATCTGGCAGGTGATGCAGGACTGCGTCGAGGAGGGCTGCGAGACCGAGGGCACGCTGCCGGGCGGGCTGAAGGTGCCGCGCCGGGCCCACGCGCTGCACGCCAAGCTGAGCAGCGACAAGTACTCGGTGGACCCGCTGAAGGTGATGGACTGGGTCAACCTGTTCGCGCTCGCGGTGAACGAGCAGAACGCGTCCGGCGGGCGGATCGTCACCGCGCCGACGAATGGTGCCGCGGGCATCATTCCCGCCGTACTGCACTACTACCGGCGATTCGTGCCGGGGGCAACGGAAGACGGTGTGGTCCGGTTCCTGCTGGCCGCGGCGGCGATCGGCGTTCTGTACAAGGAGAACGCGTCCATCTCCGGGGCCGAGGTCGGCTGCCAGGGTGAGGTCGGCTCGGCCTGCTCGATGGCGGCCGCCGGGCTGTGCGAAGTACTGGGTGGAACTCCGGAGCAGGTCGAGAACGCGGCCGAGATCGCGATGGAGCACAACCTCGGCCTGACCTGCGACCCGGTCGGCGGGCTGGTTCAGATCCCGTGTATCGAGCGCAACGCGATGGCATCGATGAAGGCGATCAACGCGGCCCGGATGGCGATGCACGGCGACGGCGTGCACGTCGTCTCGCTCGACAAGGTGATCAAGACGATGCGCGAGACCGGCGCCGACATGAAGATCAAGTACAAGGAGACGTCACGAGGCGGCCTGGCCGTGAACGTGATCGAGTGCTGACGGATCCTCCACATGAGCGTTGTGCCCGAGACCTGTCAGGGTGAGCACCGGACCGCTTAACGCGGTCAGTTCGGCATCGGTGTTCATCGGGTCGAGCTCACCCCTGGCCAGTACGACGTCCGCCTGGCTCGCTGCGATCAACTCAGCCATCTTCGGAGCGCCTACTCCCCAGGTGCCCGGGTCCATGGCGAGCCGCCAGCGGCCGTCGACCTCTTTGAGCCCGTGGTCGACGGAGTTGCTCGCGGGGTCGACCAGCCCTTGCAGTCCGGAGACCTTGAGGAATCGGGCAGCCGCCTCGTCGCGACTGTCGAACCACCCGATCGGCTTCTGCGCCAACGCACCGGCCCGCCCGAGGTCATCCGCCGACCAGGTCACCTTCACCCCCAACGCAACAACCCGATCCACCTGTACGCCGTACCGCCCACTGGCCAGCTCGAGCGCAATGACCCCGCCAAGCGAATGCCCGACGACGACCACCCCACGTCGTGCCGGCAACGCGTCGGCAACAGCGGCAGCCATCGACCCGAACGTGTACTGCGGAAGCGTGGGCGCACTCCCGTGCCCCGGAAGGTCCGGCGCAACCCGCGGCTGCGCCCACCCATCCCAAACCCGACCGGTAGCTCCCAGTCCATGCAGCAACACGAGCGATGACATGCGGGCCAGGTTCTCAGAAATAGTCTGCGCTGGCGAGGAAAGATGCGGCCAAGGGGTGTTTTAAACACTCCTTTGAACGGTACGGTGCGGGTCTTGTGAGGATGCCCCGCCGAGTTGCCGTTGTTGTCGCCGTGCCGGTGGGCGTCTATGCCGTTTTGTTCCTGGTGAGTGTGCTGGGTGGGCCGCGGATCGGGGCGCCGCTGATTCCGTTGCCGGGTGGGGGTGGGCCGGAAGCGGCGGAGCCGGTTGCTGGGCCGATGAGGTCCGGGGAGCCGGGGCAGCCGCTGCCGCCGGTGCCAGTGGGGCAGACGCCACCGGTTTCGCCTCGCGAGACTGAGCTGCCGTGCCTGCCGGGGCCGGATCAGGCTTGCCGTGCGGCGAAGCCGCCGGTGGGTGGTCCGACTAAGGCGCCGACCGATGGTTCACCGGAGGAGCCGAGAGCGACCGCCGGGCCGACTTCGGGGCCGACGGGTGGTACGCGTCATCCCTTGAAGCCGGTGCCGAGTGTGGCCGAGCGGCCGCTGCCTTCGATGCCTCCGGCAACTAAAACGCCACCCCGGCCACCGGCCACCCAACCGCCTGGCACTCCTGGCACGCCTGGCATTCCGAGTACGCCGGGGCAGCCGCCGGTCACCCCGAGCGGCCCGCCGGAGCGCCCGCGCCCGACGACGATCGCGGAAGCGCTGGTCGCCCTGCTGGAAACCCTGCGTCCCTGACCCGTTGTCATGACAGGCGCGTTGCCACCTTGGCTGCCATCACCAGGGGACGATGCCGGCGTTGCGCTGGTACGTCGCCGTGGGGCCGGTCTTGTCGATGGTGGCCAGGCGGACGATGCTGGCGGCGCCTTCGGGGATGGACTGGTGGCCTCGGTGGCCGTTGAAGTCGGTGGCGGTGTAGCCGGGGTCGACCGAGTTGATCCGCATCTCCGGGTTGAGGTGGGCGTACTGGGCGGTGAGCATGTTGAGGGCGGACTTCGAGGAGCTGTAGATCGGGGTCGGGATCCAGGCGGACTCGCGGACGGTGGGATCGGTGGCCATCCCGATCGAGCCGAGACCGCTGCTCACGTTGACGACGACCGGGTTGTCGCTTGCCTTGAGCAACGGCAGGAAGGCGTGCAGGACCCGGAAGACGCCGAAGACGTTGACGTTGTAGACGGCCTGGAAGTCGTCGGCGGTCAGCTCGTCCGCGGGCCTGAACGGTCCGGAGATACCGGCGTTGTTGACCAGTACGTCGAGATGGCCGGCCTCGGCCTGGACGTGCTTGGCGGCGTTCTGGACCGACTCGTCATCCGTCACGTCCAGCTGGACGAAGCGGGCGCCCAGCTCGTCGGCCGCTTTCTGTCCACGCTCGGGGTCGCGCGCGGCGACGTACACGGTGTGGCCGAGGGCAACGAGTTGACGGGCTGTTTCGTAGCCGAGGCTCTTGTTGGCCCCGGTGATCAATGTTGTGGTCATGGCTCCAATCTCGTCGCTGGGCGGTGTTGCAGGTAGTGCACGCTTTGTCCTGGGGACTGGCAGTACCCAGGCTGTCCCGGGCGCTGCGGGGGATACTGGAGTCGTGTCTGAACTCGGCAAGACCCTGCACGCCTGGCGAGATCGCGTGACTCCCGCCGAGGCCGGCCTGCCCGCGGGTGGGCGGCGGCGGGCGCCGGGGCTCCGGCGCGAAGAGCTGGCGCTGCTCGCTGGGTTGTCGGTGGACTACATCCTCCGGCTCGAGCAGGGCCGGTCATCCGCGCCGTCGACCCAGGTGCTGACGGCGCTGGCCCGGGCGCTCCGCCTGACTGACTCAGAGCGCGACCACTTGTTCGTCCTGGCCGGTCAGACGCCACCGCGGCCCGGTGCGATCTCGACGTACATCCCGCCCGGGGTGCAGCGGCTGATCAGCCAGCTCGGAGGTGCGCCGATCTGCGTGTGCGCCGCTTCCTGGACGATGATCACCTGGAACCCGCTCTGGTCGGCACTGATCGGTGACCCGTCCGTACTACGGGGTCGCGAGCGCAACATCATCTGGCGGCACTTCATGCTGGGCGGGACCGTGGGATTCAACCGCGTCGCCCAAACCCCGGAGCAGGCCGCCGACTTCACGCGGGCGATGGTCACCGACCTGAGGGCAGCCACCGCGCGCTACCCCAACGACGGCGACCTCCGCGCCCTGATCCAGGAACTTCGCACCGGCAGCCCCAAGTTCGCCCGCATGTGGGACGACCACGTGGTCGGCTTCCACGAGTCCAACGTCAAAACGATCAACCACCCCGAACTAGGCCCGATGCAACTGGACTGCGATGTCCTCACCGCCCCCGGCAGCGACCTCCGCCTGGTCGTCTATACAGCCGCCCCCGACACCGAAGCCGCCGAAAAACTCCGCCTCCTCTCAGTCCTGGGCCTGCAAGCCCTGACTGACGAGGAGGACGAGACGCTCGATTGGCCGAACCTCGACGGGAGCGGCGAACCTGCGACCAAGGACGAGGTCCGCAAGGCAGTTGCGCGTCGCGCTGGCGAACGCTGATCCTCAACGGCCTGCCACCCGAGGTTGTTGTGGCGACCTTGAACACCAAACGGTGCCTGAGGACAAGAAATAACGTGTCCAAGCCCACCATTGCCTGTTCAAGCCCACCGTTGCCTGTTCAAGCCCACCATTGCGTGTCCGAGCCCACCGCGTCCCCCGCGAGCCCACCAGTGGTGGGCTCGGACACCTAACGGTGACCTTGAACAGGGCACAGCATGTTCAAGCCCAACGTTTGGTGTTCAAGCCCGCCACGGAGGGCTCGCTCAGGGGGCGGTGTTGAGGATGGTTTGGGCTACTAGGGCTGGGGCGTCGTTCATGGGGACGTGGCCGCAGGCGTAGAGGGGGATCATTCGGGCCTGGGGGAGTTGGAGGTGGGCTCGGGCGGCTTGGCGGGGGAGGAGGATTCGGTCGTGGGTGCCCCAGGCGATGGTGACTGGGATGTCCGGTACGTCGCCTTCGAAGGTGGTGCCGGATTTGGCCAGGCGGGCTACTCGGTCGAAGGCTGGGGCGGTGCGCATGGCGAAGGTTTCGGCGACCACGGCTTCGGGGCTGCGTTGGGCCGGGCGGTTGTAGATCATGCCTGTCATCACGCGCCGGCCGGCCGTAGTACGGGCCATTCTGCGGATGGTCGCGTCGGGGGTGCGTTGAGCCACGCGGCGCATGTTGGTCAGGACGTTGAGGGCCCAGGAACGTTCGCGAGGAGTCCAGAAGCCGGCCGGGGACAGTGCCGTGACGGAGCGGACCGAGCCGAGTTGGCCGAGGCGGAGGGCGACCAGGCCACCCATCGAGTTGCCCGCTACGTCGGGTTTGCCGAGGTCGAGCGCAGTACAGAACGCCTCGACCGCGTGGGCGAAGGAGTCGACCTCGTCGGGGATGCCGGCCGGTACGTCGGGAGACTCGCCGAAACCCGGGAAGTCCAGCGCGATCACGTCCCGCGACTCGGCCAGCTGCTCGATCACCGGGTCCCACGCCTGCCGGTGGTGGCCGATGCCGTGCAGGAGCACCAGCGGCGGGCCGGCGCCCTTGCGGTCGTACGCGATCTCCACCCCGGGAACACCGGCCACGGTCACGGTCGCAGTAGCGCTCATGAACTCATGGTGACCCCGGGGTGGATCGCTGTCATCGTGACATGGCCGATGTCACATAGCTGAGAAGATCTAGTACGGGTCGACCTCACTCGACGACGCGTTGCCCAGCACCGAGGCCTGCAGCTGGACCTCCCAGCCCTGGTTCTTGCTGAACGGCTGGTCGAACTTCTTGAACGAGCAGTCGGAGCTGAACTGGCGCCGCTTCGGGTTCCAGTCCTTGCCGCTCTTCACGTACAGCTGGTACCCGCCGCCGATCCGGTAGACGGTCGCGGTCTTCTTCGCTTGGACGTACAGCATGATGTGCGGCTTGCTCGGCGCCTTGCCGGTGGTGACGATCGAGACCGCCACATCGGTGGACGACCCGTTCTTGACCCGCAGCGCGCCGGAGCCGCCCTTGCCGCTGCGGACGATGACGTCACCGTTCGACGGGCGGTTGTCGGTCGGCTCCGGGCCGAGGTCGGGCAGCGTCCGGCCGAAGATCAGCCCGATGGACCGCAGTTGCACGGCCGCGGGCGACAGCGTCGCGGTGAGTTGGCGCTGGATTGCCTGCGAGACGTACGCGAGCCCGCCGCAGCCGATGTCGCTGGTGTCGCCGTTCGACAGCGAGGTGGCCGCGTTCTTCAACCGCAGTTGCAGGACCCGGTTCGCGGCGACTGCGCGGGCCGGTGGCTTGATCGATCCCACCTTGAGCGATTCGGCGTTCAGCGTCTGGGTGAGGTTCTGCATCGCGGTATCGAGGCTGTCCTCGGTCTTCACCCGGCCCAGCGCGTTGATGTCGTTGGCCAGCCGCTTGTCGATCCCGAGCAGCTCACCCTGGTACTGCACCTGCGTCAACGGCCCGGCCGGCTTCGGCGGCGCGGTCGAGACCGGTGCCGAAGTGGGCGCCGACGTCGGTGCGGTCGTCGGTTCGGTGGACGACGTACTGGTCGTCGGGTCGACGCTCGCCAGCGTCTTCGCACCGTCGTCCGAACCGCCGCATCCTGCCGCCAGCGCCAGCGCGGCGATGCCGGCGGAAATGGACAGAGTTCTGCGCATGAATGCCCCCAGGTCCTCGATGTTCCCCTTGTCAGCAAACCCTAAGTGGCAAAGGGATTCCCCGCGAGCCCAGCGGCCCCTTTAGGTCAGCAATAGAGCAGGTCAGACGTAAGAACGCGAGGACCGGTTCCACTTCAGTTGCGCGGAGTGGGCCGGACGAACGGGAAGGCGAGGGTGGCGCGGATGTTCTGGCCGGTCAGCATCATCATCACCCGGTCGACGCCGATGCCGAGCCCGCCGGTCGGGGGCATCGCGTACTCGAGCGCGCTGAGGAAGTCCTCGTCCAGCGACATCGCCTCGGGGTCACCCGCGGCCGCCTTGAGGGACTGCTCGGTGAGCCGCCGCCGTTGCTCGACCGGGTCGACGAGCTCGGAGTACGCCGTACCGATCTCTGCACCGAAGGCGACCAGGTCCCAGCGCTCGGCCAGCCGCGGGTCGTTGCGATGGGTGCGGGTCAACGGCGACGTCTCGAGCGGGAAGTCGGTGTAGAAGGTCGGCAGGGTCGTCGTCGGCTCGACCAGTTCGTCGTACAGCTCGAGCACGAGTTCGCCTGCGGACATGTCGAAACCGACATGCACGCCATGCTCCGCGCACAGCTCACGCAAACGCTCGATCGGGGTGGATGAATCGACCGGTACACCGGTCGCGCGACCGACCGCGTCGTGCACGGTGATCACCGGCCAGTCGCCGGAGATGTCGACCTCGCCGTCGGGCCGTTGCACCACCGGCTTGCCGAACACCGCCGTCGCGGCCTCGATCAGCAGTTCACGGGTCAACTCGCGCATCACGTTGTAGTCGGCGTACGGCTGGTAGGCCTCGACCGAGGTGAACTCGGGGTTGTGCGTGGCGTCCGCGCCCTCGTTGCGGAAGTTGCGGTTGAGCTCGAAGATCTTGCCCATCCCGCCGACGCTGAGCCGCTTGAGGAACAGCTCGGGCGCGATCCGCAGGAACAGGTCGGTGTCGTACGCGTTGATGTGCGTGACGAACGGCCGCGCGTTGGCGCCACCGTGCACCGCCTGCAGCATCGGCGTCTCGACCTCGATGAAGCCGCGGGTCTCGAACCCGTTCCGCAACGCCCGGACCGCCGTACTGCGCTGCTGCATCATCTGCAGCGAGTCGGGGTTCATCACCAGGTCGAGGTGCCGTTGCCGCACCCGCGCCTCCGGGTCGGTGAAGCCCTTTCGCTTGTCGGGCAGGGGATGCAGGCACTTGGCCGCCATCAACCACTCGGTCGCGGCGATCGACAACTCGCCCCGGCGGCTGGTGACGACCTCACCGGTGACGCTGACGTGGTCACCGATGTCGACCAGGCGCCGCCAGTTCTCGACCGACTCCGCGCCGGCCGCGCCGCTCGACAGCATCACCTGCAGGCTGGACAGACCGTCCTGCAACAAGGCGAACGACATTGCGCCATGGTCGCGCATCCGCAGCACCCGGCCGGTGATCGAGACCTCGTGACCGGTGTGGTGGTCGGGCGGCAGGTTCTGGTGCAGCGCCCGGATCCGTTCCAGCGTCTCGGTTCGCGGCACCGTGACCGGGTACGGTTCGATGCCCTTGGCAACGAGTTTGGCGAGCTTGGCACGCCGGATCTGCTCCTGCTCGGTGAGCTTGCGATCCGGCAGTACCGGCCGCAGCAGCTCTCGCTCCTGCTCCCGTACGGCGGCCGCGAACTGCCCGCCGTCGGCAGCCATGATCGCGTGCCGCTCGGCGGTCTCGGCGCTGTCGACCCGGGTCCACGGCCGGGGTGCGGGCAGGAAGCCTTCCGCAGTACCAGCGGCCAGCAGTACTTGGGCGAGCGAGGCGCCACGCGAGTAGCAGATCAGCCGCGGTGACCAGCGCGGCAGATACTTCTCGTTGGACTGGTACAGGCTCTCCAGCTGCCAGAACCTCGACGCGGCGGTCAGTAAGGCGTTGGTGAGCCTCAGCACCGGCCCGGCGCCGACGCGCTCGGCGTCGCTGAAGATCTCCCGGAACATCGCGAAGTTCAGCGAGATGTGGTGCACGCCCAGATCGCCACAGGCCTCGACCAGGGCGTTGACCATGAACTCCATCAGGCCGTTCACGGACTCGGGATCGCGCCGCATCAGGTCCAGCGACACCCCGCGCAGTCCCCAGGGAGCGAACGAGAGCAGACCCCGGACCGCACCGTCGGAGTCGCGCGCGACGACCATCACGCAGCGGGCGTCGGCGGGATCGCCGAGCCGCCCGAGCGCCATCGAGAAACCCCGCTCGGTCTGCGCGCCACGCCACTTCTCGGCGAGCTTCACGTACTCCGCGAGTGCCTCGGGGGAAAGGTCGCCATGACGCCGCACCTCGGCGTGGTAGCCGGCCCGCTGTGCCCGGGTGACCGCCTGGCGGACCGGGCGCATCGTCCGGCCCTCGAGTGTGAAGTCCGCGACGTCGATGATCGCCTCGTCGCCCATCGCGAGCGCGCGCAGACCGGCGTCGACATACGCGTGCGCGGCCTCCTCGCTCGCAGACAGCACGGCAGGGGACCAGCCGTAGTTCTGGGCTTCGGCCAGCCAGCGCTGGATCGCGCCGGGCCAGGCCGCTGGATCGCCGATCGGGTCGCCGCTGGCGAGACTGACGCCGTTGACGACGCGGTAGGCGATCGCTGCCTGGTTGTCGGGCGCGAAGACGACGGCCTTGTCCCGCCGGGTGGCGAAGTAGCCGAGCGAGTCGCGTTCGCCGTACTCGAGCAACAGCCGGCGTACCTGCAGCTCCTCGGCCTGGCTGAGGTAGCGGACCCGGCGTACCGACCGGAGAAAGATTGCGAAGGCGAACACCAGCGAGGCCGCGGAGATCGCGCCGACGGTCAGGCCGACCCAGCCGTGGCCCTCGTGCCCCTCGCCCATCTTGCTGCGGCTCTGGCCGAGGGCGGCGATCACCGCCCAGCCGACCTTCTCCCGCTGGCCGGTCAGCGTCCGGGGGAAGGCCTGGGTCAGCATGATGCTGACCGTGATCGAGATCAGCAGGCCACCGATCAGCGCGCCGACCGCGAGCCGGCGGGTACCGGGCGCGAGCCGGGCCGGGAAGGCGGCGCGGATCTTCCACAGCAGCAGCACCAGCGCGGCCACCACGATCACCTGGACGATGGCCAGCTCGAGGTCCTGCGGCTTGGCCTCGCCGAACTCGTTGATCAGGTCCTGGTCCCGCGGATTCGCCAGCCGGACGCTGGCCAGCCCCACCGCTGCGACCGCGGTGAGCAGCCACAGCGCCTCGAAGACCCACAGGACCCAGAGCAGCGCCGCGCGCTTGCCACGCAACAGCGCGCTGCCGACGACGGCGAGGTAGACGGCCGAGAAGAACGTGTGGCCGGCGGGGATGCCGAAGAAGTCGAAGGCCTGGTCGACCCGTTTCACATAGGCGGGCGCGAACAGGTGCAACGGGATCGCGAGGAACGACCAGATCGAGGCGAACACGACGACCCGCCCGACCCAGACGGCCGCGCGCTGTTGCCACTGCGGGATGACACGTTCCGACGACACCCAGCGATCATCCCATCCTCCGGTGTTGACTTTGGTCTCATATGCGACTCTTCGGTCATGATGGTCGTCCCCGCCCTGTTTCCCTACCGGTTGATCCGGGGCCTGATGGTCGCCGCGGCAGTGCTCTACTGCAGCCTGCTACTGGAACTGGCGGCCGGCTTTCCGCTCGGTCTCCGGTATTCGATGCTCAGTGAACTGGGGGCGCTGGATCAGCCCACCAGTGTCTATGCGCGAGCGATGGACCTGGCTACCGGGATCTTGCTGGTGCTCGCGGCCGTGCTGGCCCGCTCGGCCGCCCGCATGCACCGTGACGTCGCTGGGCTCCTGATCAGCACCGCGCTCTTCGGTGTCGGGACGGTCGGCACTGTGTTCCTCCCGTTGGACTGTGCGCCGTCGGTGAGCCAAGCCTGCCTGGAATCGGAGGACAGCGGCCGGGCCGGTCTGGCCTTGTTCCTCCACGCGACGCTGTCGACCGTCGCCGGGGTCGGTTGCGTGGCGATGGCGGTCTTCGTTCTTCTGATACTGCGGCGTGTGGGCTGGGGCAGGCTGCGCGGCCGGACCGCCGCAGTGATGGCCGGAGCGGCGCTTGTCAGCCAGATCTGGCTCACTGTCGCGATCGGCATCCAGGAGTTGAACGGCGACGACGCGCACCCGCCTGGGATCCTCCAACGCGCGTCGGTGGTACTGGTCTGCCTGATGCTCGCAACAGTGATGCCCGGTCTGCGGGAGACTCTCACTCGATGAGTAGCAGCTGGGTGATGGTGCCGGGACTGGCGGAGGCTCCTGAGGAGTTCGGCGAGGTCCGCTCCATGCTGTCCGGCAGTGAGCTGCACGTGCTCGACCCGTGGCTCACGCCGATCACGGCACCGGTATCGGAGTTGCGCCGGGGCCTGACGCTTCCCGTCGGGTTGCTCGGGCATTCGATCGGCGGGCTGGCGGTGTTGCGGTGGGTGCTCACGCATCCGGGGGAAGTTGACCGGGTGGTGTTGATCGACTCGAGTCTTACGTCGGAGACCGGATGGCGGTGGCTTTACCCGGGGACGGTGGGGGACCGCGTGGTGAGGGCGGTGTTGCGGGGGATGGGGCGGTTCGGAGTACCGCAGCTGCTTGGTACTACTGCGCGGCGATTGTTCATCCGGGTTGGCAGCACGCGGAACAAAGACTTGCTGTCGGCCGCGACGGCCCGGCTCCGGTACGGCGCTGCTGACTCGTGGTTGCTGTTCTGGGACGAGCTGACTGGCAGTTGGGAGCTCGCGGCCGAGGTTGCCCGGCTACTGGAGTCTCCACCGGCGGTACTGCCGCCCACTGTCGTCCTGGTGGCGACCGGGGGCAGCTCCCGCTTTACAGCGAACGGCTGGGTGGCCGGTCAACGAGCACTGGCCGCCAAGCTGAACGCCACTGTCGAAGTACTGCCTGACTCGGCGCACCTGGTCCACCTGGACCGGCCCGACGCCATCGCCAAGGCCATCGCAGGCTTTTAGGCAGGTGTGGTGAGGGCGGGGGTGGGGAGCTTGCGCTGCCAGACCTCGTCGAGGGCCATCCGCATCGCGCCGGTGACTACTGCGTCCTCGGCCAGGGCGGAGAGCTCCAGCTTGGGGTGGTTGAGGGTGAGCAGCCGGAGCTGGTCGGAGATGGCGTCGAGCAGTACTGCTCCGGCCCGAGCGACACCGCCACCGATGACGACGGCAGTGGGGTCGAGGACCAGTACTGCAGGCGCCAGCGCGCGGGCGAAGTCCCGGGCGACCTGCTGGACCACTGCCTGCGCCACCGGGTCGCGCTCTGCCGCTGCGGCGAACACGTCCGC
Organism: Kribbella sp. NBC_00382; assembly: GCF_036067295.1. Taxonomy (NCBI): domain Bacteria; kingdom Bacillati; phylum Actinomycetota; class Actinomycetes; order Propionibacteriales; family Kribbellaceae; genus Kribbella; species Kribbella sp. NBC_00382. Next base: position 1,647,528 of record NZ_CP107954.1, on the reverse strand, counting down.
CGTGTCGAGCTGGTCGCGACCAAGCTCGGCCAGCCGGGAGTCCGGGTTGGCGAGCGCAGCCTGACGGCCCAGCTCGGCAATGGCCTCGGAACCGACAGCCCGCTCCAGCGGGCCGCGGCTGTCCTCGGGGTTGATCACGTCGTCCGGAGCGGTGGCGATGAAGCCGATCTCACCGGCCGCACCCGTACCGCGGTGGAGCCGGCCGTCGATCACGATGCCGGCACCGAGCCGCTCACCCCACTGAACAGCCAGGAGAGTGCCCGTACCGCCGCGGGCCGCGGCAATGGCCAACGCGGCCAGGTTGGCGTCGTTGTCCAGCATGACCGGGCAGTCGAGCAGGCTGCGGACGTGCTTGGTCAGGTCGATCGCGGACCAGCCCGGTACGGACGGGACCAGCTGGACCCGGCCAGTGTGCTCGTCCACGATGCCGGGGCTGGCTGCGACGGCTGCCGCGATGTCCTCAGCGGGGACCTCTGCCTCGGCCAGTGCCTCGGTAATCACCTCGCTGATGACGCCCAGCAGCTCCTGGGCCGTCCAGCCCGGGCCGGACCGGCGTACCAGGGAGAGCTTGCGGCCGGCCAGGTCGGAGACTCCGACCGTGACGCGGTGCGGGCCGACGTCCAGCCCGAGCACCGGCGCCGCGCGCCCGCGAAGGGAGACCCGGATGGCCGGGCGGCCCAGCGAGCGGTCCGCGGAGTCAGGACCGTGCTGCTGCAGCCAGCCGGCGTCCAGCAGTTCGTCGACGGCCTGGGCCACCGTCGGCCTGGCCAGTCCGGTCCGTTCGACCAGTTCTGCGACGCGCAGCGGTGCCGGTGCCGAGCGGCGGACCGCGTCCAGCACTGCGGCGACGTTGATCCGCCGCAGCATCGTCGTACCGCCGCCGCCGACCGTTCCCTTGCCCATGTCCGACCCCTTGCCTGCCACTCGCCCATCCTATATATAAAGCGAGCGTTCATAAATTATCCGGCCAGTTGCGCGTGTGCCGCCGGAGTTTCCAGGGCGGGCGGTCGCCCGGAATTTCCGTGAGTCGACAACTATCACCCGAACCACGTCCCGCGGCCCAGCACACGCGCCCGGCCCGGGATCAGTCCTGCAACTTCAGTCTTGCAGCACCGTCCGCGCAAAGCTGCTCAACGCCTCCCGATCCGGCTGCTGAGTCTTGGTCATCAAGCTCGCGACATGCTTCTCCACCGTCCGCGGCGAGATGTGCAACCGCGAAGCGATCGACTTGTTCCCGATCCGATCCACCAGCAGTTGCACAACTTCGAACTCCCGCGTAGTGATCCCCAGCTGCCTGAGATGAGCCGGCACCTGATCAGACCCAGTACGCCGCTGCGAAACGGTAGCCCCCAACTGCCGCAACATACTCCGACAAGCACTAGCCACCGCCGGCACCTCAGCGTTATGGAAGTAATCCTCCGCCTGCCGCAACCAAACCACCGGCTCCCCCCACCCGTCCTCAGCCGCAGCCTCCGCAACCAGCCGCAGACCAAGGTGCTGAGCCATCGGGTACAGCGACGAAGTCTCCAGTGCCTCCGCGACCATCGCCTCTGCCTCGGCGAACTGTTCGTCGCGGCCGAGCAGCACGGCGTGGGCCAACTGGACGAACTGCTGGTTCCAGCGCATCCCGCTCGCCGCGGTGGCGGTCACCGCTTCGAGGTGCGGCCAGCTGTGCCGCTTCGCCAGTACACCGAGCAGCAGGCCGAGACCGTTTTTGCCGGAGGTGTGGAAGGTGGTCGGGTTCTGGGCGTCGTACGCGAGCGCCTGGGCCATCTCCGAGTCGGCGAGTTCCCGGTTCTCCTCGAGAAGGGCGCAGAACGTCCTGGCCAGGCCGTAGGAGTAGGGGAGCTCGGTCGAGCCGCGTTCGCCCCAGCCGGCGGCTTCCTGGAGGGTCTGCTCCATCAGTCCACGGCGGCCCTGGTGGGCGTACATGATCGCCTTGGTCACCAAGATGTAGGTGGCGCCGCGGCCGAGCTTGAGTCGGGTGGTCACCTCCAGGCACTCCTCCAGGATCACCGCGGCCTTGTCGTACTCCGCGCGCAGGATCGCCTGCTGACCGAGGATGCCGTCGACCTCGTACGCGAGCGGGATGGCACCGATCCGCAGCGCCTGCTGCTGGGCCCGTTCCAGCTCGACGATGCTCCCGTTGGTGAGGCAGATGGTGCCGGCCTGGAACAGGTGCGAGCAGACCCGCTGGAAGGTCATGTTGTGCTCTTCGGCGACCTGCCGGGCGCGGTGGAAGTACTCGATCGACTTTGCCAGGTCGTGCTCGCGCGACAGGATGCCGAGCAACTGCAGCGCGTCGCAGGCGACCGCAGGCAGCTTGGCGCGCTCGGCGGCCTCGGCTGCACGGGTGGCCAGCTCGGTGGCCGAGCGGAGCCGACCAGGGCTGGGCCGGGCCAGCTCGAGGTGGGCGGCGATGGCGTCCAGCGGCGCCAGGTCCGCGTCGCTGCCCGCCGGGCCGAGCAAGGAGCGGGCAGTCGCGACCTGGGTCATCGCTGTAGACCAGTGGCCGGCCATGTGTTCGAGGTTGGCCAGCTGGATGTGCAGTGCGGCGACCTTGCGGCTGTCCAGGTTGCGGTCAGCCATCTCCTCGATGGTCTCCGCATGCCGGCCGGTCTCGTCGAACAAGCCGGTCTCGCTGAGCGCGATCAGCAGAGAGCCCAGTACTTCGGCCCGGTAGCTGGTGTCGGGGTCGTCGGACAGCAGCGTGGTGGCCCGCTCGAGCAGGTTCACCGCCGAGCCCATCGAGCCGTCGTCGAAGGACCTCCGGCCGGCGGTGGCGAACAGTCGCCCCGCCCGAGCCATGTCCCCACCGGTCTCGGCAAGCTTGGCGACCATCTGGCACCACTCGCCAGGCAGGCCGGGGTGCAGCTCCTCGATCGCGTCGGCGCAGCGGCGAGCGAGCATCGCCCGCTCGGTCGGCGTGAGCCCGGCCAGCAGCGCATCTGCGGTCAACGGGTGCCGGAACGCGTACCAGTCTGGTACCGGCTCGTCCGGGCCGACCAGCTGCGCCGCCAGCCCGGCTCGCAGGGTCGCGAGCAGCAGACGCTCGTCGGTGCCCGTCGCCTTACGGACCACGCTCAGGGGAAAGCGATGCCCGATGACTGCCGCCAGGATCAGCAGGTCGCGCGACTGCGGGCCCAGCTGGTTGGTCCGGCTGCTGATGCTGCGGATGACCGCGGCGGGCACGTTGGTCTGCAGTCCTTCGACGAGCTGGATGCTGCCGTCCGGAGCCGACAGCAGCTGCCCCGACCGGCTGAACTCCTGCAGCAGTTCCTCAACGATGAAAGGGATTCCGGCACTGTCCCGCCAGAGCTGGCCGGTCAGCTGATCCGGTACGCCGGCCGCCGGTACCTCGAGACACCCCGCCGCGAGCTCGCCGACCTCGTCCCGGCGCAACGGCTGCAGATCGATCAACTCGGCGGTGCCGCGTTGGGCTGACAGCGTTGCCAGCTCCTGAGCTGCGCAGCGCTCGGAGCGCACGGTCGCGACCAGCGCGATCGGTTGCTCGGCGAGGTTGTCGAGCAGGTACTCGACCACTGCCAGCGTCTCCGGGTCGGAGCCGTGCAGGTCCTCGAGGACCAGCAGGCAGCCGCGGTCCTTGCCGACCAGCGTCAGCAGCCGGAGGATGCCCTCGCCCAGGACGACGGCAGAACTCGCGGTCTCGTGGGCCGTCCCGTCATCCCAGTCGGGGACCAGCCGGCCGAGCACTTGCCGGTACGGTCCGAGCCCCTCCGACTGTGGCATCTCACCGCGCCGGATCAACGACAGCAGCGCCTCGGTGAACGGCCGGAAGGCGACCATGTTGCCCACTGCACCTACTCGGCCGCGTAGCGTGGCCATCCCGGTGTCGAGAGCGATGGTGGTACTGACGGCGGCCAGCCTGCTCTTGCCGATGCCAGGCTCGCCGAGCAGGAAAACCGCACCCCCACGACCGGCACGAGCCTCGGTCAGCAGCCGGTCGAGATCAGCGATCTCCCCGGCTCTGCCGACCACTTTGGGCGCATGGGTCTGCATGCCTGCTTACTCTAACGACGACTTGTTGCCGTCGCAGTCATATCGGCACGTTGGTCCTGCCTCGTGATGTTCCAGACCGGGACTGGGTCAAACGTTCGTTCTGCCGGGCCGGTGGATCTGGTCTGGTCCGCCGGCCCGGCAGAACGGTCAGTTGACACTGATGGTCGGCCAGGTGCTGCAGGTGTCGGCGACGGCGACGGCGAGGGCGGCGAAGCCGACGGTGCCGACCAGGGCCAGGGCGCGGGCGCCGATGGTGGAGCGCACCGGGACCATGATCGGGCCGATCGGGTCGGTCTCGGGCTGCTTGTCGGTCGGAGCGTTCAGGTTGGGCTGGGTGTTCATGGCAGGGGTCCTTTGTCAGAGGTGGACCACCCGGAGCCGGCGCTGTGGATGGGCGCCGGGTCCGGGATGGCCGCTGGTTGATCGTTGTCTCCGGCAATCAGCGAGCCGGTGAGCTCACAGGTGATTGATGGTCGGCCAGGTGCTGGGGCCGTCGAGGACGCTGGCGAGGCCGAGCGCGGTGAGACCGACGGTGCCCACCAGGGCCAGCGCGCGGCTACCGATCCGGGAGCGGGCCGGTACCACGATCGGGCCGAGCGGGTCGGTTTCGGCTCCGGCCTCGGCTTCGGGAAGGTCTTCGTTCGGAAGGTTCTGGGCGGTCATGACGATCCTCTGTCCTAGTCAGGGCTTGCTGATGGTCGGCCAGGTGCTGCAGCCGTCAGTGGCCATCACGATGCCGAAGGCGGCGACGCCGACGACACCGACCAGCGCGTTCGCCCGGCTGCCCAGACGGGAGCGGAGCGGAAGATGGATCGGACCCACCGGATCGGTGCCGGACTCGGCGCCATCAGGCTGGTGCTGAGGTTCCAGTTGATCGTCATGCGTGTGCTGGGCGGTCATGATTTCCCCTGTCGATGATGTTCGGGCCGGTACCGGTGCTGTGCTCGGTACCCGTCTTCGGTTCGAGCAGCAGGACGGATGGGATGCGACTCCCGAACCCGAGACGCAGTAGCCCGTAGCCGACACCCGCCAGACCGGTCAGCAGGCCGGGCGAGGTCACCCCCCTCGGCGTACCACATTGCGGTCCGTACTGCTGTACTGCGGCGAGCACCAGCCCGGCCCGGCGACGCCGGACCGCCTCAATCGCTGGGTGTTCGCGTTCGGTCAGCCACAGTAGTGGCTCGACCGCGCCGAGCTCGCCATGACAGAGACTCATGTCGGCGAGCACCGGACGTTCTGTGGCGACCTTGAGATAGGTCTCGAGGTCGGTCGGGGCAGTCGCGGTCAGCTGCGCCAGCGCGGTACCGGCATCGCCTGAACACCAACCAGGGTTGGCGGGACCGCTCTGCCGGTCGAGGTCGATCGCGACCGCTGCCGCGTTCTTGTACTTGTTACCCGGTACGCCGTACCGCCCCAGCGCCCAGGCGATTCCCTTGTACCCGCGGGCGAAACCCGCCTCGGGCTCCAGCCGGCCGCGGTGTACTCCGGCCTCGACGGCCCGCAGCAGCTCGCCGGCGTACCGGGTGGCCAATTGGGTCGCGAGTGGATGGTCGGAGATCGCCATCATGGCGGTCAGCCCACCGGCGGCGCCCTCGGTGTAGCTCGGGAACTCGTCGGTGACGGGGAGCCTGGCGGAGAGTTCAAGTGAGGTGGTGAGCCAGCTGGCGATCTCTGAGTCGTCCAGCAACTGGCTCAGCCTGCTGAGGCCGTAGTTGATTCCACCGAGCCCGTAGAGGCCGGAACCGACGGCCTGGGCGGAGTCGAGGTCGGAGGCCAGAGCGTCAAGCAGGGAAGGGATTCTGCGGATCGAGTCGCGGGCGAGCTCGCTGTACTTCTCAGCGCCGGTCAGCGCGCCGATCTGGGCCAGGAACACCGCAGTACCGACGTACCCGTTGGACAGTCCGGCGCCCATCGGCATGACTGCCCAGTGGTGCTCGTCGATGAGTTCAAGGCCGAGCCAGTTCGCCGGGCCGCCGCTGTTGCCGACTACGTGGGCGGTGATCTCGTCGGCGATGTCGGTCGCGGCGGCGAGCAGGTGCTCCGGGTCGGCTTCGACGGCGCCGGGGCCGAGGCGCTTCGTAGTACTGGCATGGACCACTGGCTCGGGGCGGGTGGCCAGGCAGGCCGAGATGAGCCACTCCTGTCGGTGCTGGTCGATCTCGCCCATCGCCACGATCTTGGCCTCGACCGCTGCGAGCCCTTCGGCGGCGAGGACTTGCGGGACCCGGGTGCCGTCGGCTGCCCAGACGTCCCGGCTGGCCGGGCGAGCGGTGAACAGTGGAACGTCGCCTGACCACAGGTCGGCCAGCTCGAACGGTACGAGCCGGTGCAGGCTCGCATCCGCATCCCACAGCAGGTCCAGCAAGGCGCTCCGGCCGTCGGCGGCGCGCAGCGCGTCGGGGTGGGTCGACTCGTCGAGCAGGGCTACGTAGGTCTGGGTCGGCCTGGCGACGTACCGGATCTCGTCGGTGGCACAGCGGGCGAGCAGACCGTCCTGGCCGAGCAGGTCCTCGCGGTGCCGGGCGATCGCCTCATACGCGGCCCGGAACCCAGTAATCAAAGCGATTTCGTGGTCTCGGGGCTCGGCCACGGTCTTGTCGAGCCTTGGCCGGTTACGTCCGCCCGGGGTCTTGCCTGGCCGCCGGACCAGATGCATGGAGTCGAGACCGGGGTCGGCCCAGTCCACCAGGTTCGTGGGTGAGACCACGCCTTCGTCGCCGCCGAGACCGGAGATGTCGGTGACGCCGTGTTCGCCGGTGAACAGCAGTGGCAGCAGGGCTGTGCGATACACCGAGCTGCTCAAGGCCGCGTGGGCTGGATCCTGGCTGAGCACACCATGGACCGGGTTGCTCGGGTGGAACAAGGTTTCTACGTCCACGAGGACTGGTTGGTCGCCGTTGGCGATCAGGTTCTCGTAGTGCATGTCTGTTCCGTCGAGGACGTACAGCAAGGCGAGCAGGGCGCCCTGGCGGTGGTAGAAGCGGCGTACTTCGGACAGGTCCTGGCAAGGGGTGTGGGGGATGTACTCGAGCCAGCCGTAGCCGGGCCGGCGGAGCACTGCGACGGTACGGAGGTCCAGCGCCGTCTTGTCGTTGAGCCAGTGGACCAGGTCGTTGAAGTGGGCGTGGAGGTCCAGGGGTCTTGGTTTGTAGATGAGTTGCCGGCCGTTGGTGAAGGTGAGGGTGGCGGTGGAGCGGCCGCCTCGGTGGGGGTCGCCGCCGGGGTCGATGCTCAGCAGGGGGCCTGGGTCGGTACCTGACAGGAGCTCGGTGATGAGTTGCTCGCGGTCCTCGGCGAGGCGGGCCAGCAGTTCGAGGTGACCCTCGACGGCCTGTCGGCACGCCTCGCCCAGGACCCGGGCCAGCACCGGGTATGCGGCCAGGAACTCCGCCAGCTCGCTCCCTCCGACGAGCCGGTGGGTGAAGTCGAGAAAACGCTCGGCCGGTGTCGCGCCGGCCAGTTCGCCACGGTTGCGGGCCCGGGAGAGTTCCAGCACCAGGGTCCGCGAGGCCAGCCGTACCAGGCGCAGCCCCAGCCGGTCCAGGAACTCCTCGGTCAGTACGCCGTCCTGCCCGGCCGCGGTAAGGTCTTGCCGCGCCGTTGCCAGCAGAGGTTCGAGGCAGCGGACCAGGGCTTGCTGCCAACCCTGTGTCATCGATTCCCTACTGACCGGCATGGCCGTACTGCGTTCGACGTACTCCGCCCAGGCAGGCATGGAGAGGCCCTGCTCATGGGGACCTATCCCGGCAGACCACCAGGCTGTCGACTGGTCGGTCCGGGAGGTCCCGGCGGTTGCGGAGTTGAGCACGCGCTCAGAGTGCCATCGCGGCGTGGGTTCTGGCATGGGTACGGATCCCCCATATTCCGTACGAGGCCGGTAACGAGTTGGTGACGGGCAGAAAAGGGTGCTGTACCGCGGGATGTCGACTGGGGGTAGCCATCCCGCGGTCCAGCATCGCCTGTGCCGGACGTCCTTTGGTGGAAGGCCGTACGGCGCAGGAACCGGTGGTTTTGTCGGCCGTTCGGCCACTGGGTGCTGCCGAACTGCCGACGCCGAGAACGATGCCCGACGGGCAGAGTGGTCAGGAAGGGCTTCGGATACCCAATTTCGCGCCCGGCCGACGGCCCGGGAGCGTGGGGGCGGGTGGACGAGAACATGGGTGCCGAGCCCCCATGCGCAAAGCCGGTCGGGCTGCGACGGTGAGCGGGTGTATAGCCTCGCGACGCCCGGACTCCCGGTCTCAGCCCACTCGGTACTCGATGTGGTGCCGCAGCTGCCTGGCCAGTCTGCCGCGGCGGCGCTTCGCGAGACCGTGGAGGTGGCTCAGACCGCCGATGACCTTGGCTACCGGAGGTTCTGGGTTGCAGAGCAGCATGGCGTCCGGGGTGCCGGTGGCGCAAGCCCTGCCGTGTTGGCCGCGGTACTGGCCGCTAGGACCGACCGGATCCGGTTGGGCTCGGGCAGTGTGCTGCTGACGAACCACCGGCCGCTGGTAGTCGCTGAACAGTTCGCGGCGCTGGCTGCGGCGTACCCGAGCCGGATCGACCTAGGTGTCGGCCGGGCGCCGGCTGTTCCGCCCAGTACTGCGGCTGCGCTTGGTCTGACCGAGAAGGGCTGGGATAGCTTCCCTCAGCGACTGGATGAGCTCTGCCGATTCCTCCGGGACGGTCTGCCGGGGCGTGCACCTGTTGGCGACGTACGGCTCGCCTTGGCCGGACTGCCGCCGCCTGTCTTCGTGATGACCGATAACCCAGCCAGCGCGCAGGTGGCCGCAGTACGGGGGCTTCCGCTCTTCCTGGGGCATCACAGCGCACCTGCGGGGACGCTGGCGTCGGCAGCGGCGTACCGGGACAACTTCGAGCCGACTGGGCCGACAGGGAAGTCGTACGTCGGGGTGACCGTGGCAGTGGTGGCCGCGGACACCGACGAGGACGCAGTCGCGCGGCTGGGGGAGTACGTGCGAGTGAAGTCGCGGCTGAAGACTGCGGCCAACAGGGCGACGCCGGCGGAGCTCATGGAGCTGCTGGAGCCGCCGATCACCGGGCGCGAGCGGCTCAAGGCCGAGCGGCTGCTGAACGAGCCCGGGTACGTCGTCGGCACCCGCTCTGGTGTTGCAGCGGGTCTGGCGACGGTTGCAGCCAGTACTGGCGCCGACGAGCTCATGCTGGTCCCACTGGCCTTCGACAGCCTCGTACGGTCGGCCATCCTCCGTACTGTCGCCGCAGGCCTCACCCGAGCCATCCGCAGCGTCCCCCGCCACACTCCCCACTTCGTGGCGACTGCCTGAGCCTCCCGGCCTAAAGTGGGCGATGTCCACTACTGAAAGGCTGGCTGATGTCGCGGGAGCAGGAAGTCGTCGAGGCTTGTCCGACCGAACTCTTCATCGCAGGCAAGTGGCGACCGGCCGAGGGCGGCAAGACCCTCGCGGTAGAAGACCCAGCCACCGGTACGAGGCTGTGCCAGGTCGCCGACGCAAGTCCTGCCGACGGACTGGCCGCCCTGGACTCCGCCGTCGCGGCCCAGGCCGAATGGGCTGCCACGGCCCCCCGGGAGCGCGGCGAGATCCTCCGACGCACGTATGAGCTGATGACCGAACGGGCCGACGACCTGGCCCTGCTGATGACGCTCGAGATGGGCAAGCCGGTCGCGGAGTCCAAGGGCGAGATCGCGTACGCCGCCGAATTCTTCCGCTGGTTCGCCGAGGAAGCGGTCCGGATCGACGGCGGCTACCAGGTCGCCCCGAACGGCAAGGGCCGGCTGCTGGTGATGCGCCAGCCGGTCGGACCCTGCCTGCTCATCACGCCATGGAACTTCCCAGCCGCGATGGGTGCTCGCAAGATCGGCCCAGCCGTCGCCGCCGGCTGCACGATGGTGATCAAGCCGGCCTCGCAGACGCCGCTGTCGATGCTCAAGCTGGCCGAGCTGATGACCGAGGCGGGTCTGCCGGCGGGAGTACTCAACGTCGTCACCACCCAAGACTCGGGCGGCGTGATGGAGCCGCTGATCCGCGACGGCCGAGCTCGCAAGCTGTCCTTCACCGGCTCGACCCCGGTCGGGGTGAAGCTCATCGAGCAGGCCGCCGAGAAGGTCCTCAAGACCAGCATGGAGCTCGGCGGCAACGCGCCCTTCCTGGTCTTCGAGGACGCCGACCTGGACAAGGCCGTCGACGGCGCGATGCTGGCCAAGATGCGCAACGGCGGCGAGGCCTGCACGGCGGCCAACCGGATCTATGTGCAGTCGTCCGTGATGCAAGCGTTCGCCGCCAAGCTGACCGAGCGGATGTCCGCGCTGAAGGTCGGCCGCGGTACCGAGGACGGGGTGGACCTCGGCCCGCTGATCGACGCCAAGCAGCGGGACAAGGTGAAGGACCTGGTCGACAACGCGGTGGCCCAGGGTGCCGAGGTGCTGACCGGCGCGACGATTGCCGAGGGCAACGGTTACTTCTACCCGCCGACCGTGCTGGCCGGCGTACCGAAGTCCGCCCGGCTGCAGAAGGAGGAGATCTTCGGCCCGGTCGCCCCGCTGACTGCCTTCGAGACGGAGGACGAGGCGGTCGCGATGGCCAACGACACCGACTTCGGCCTGGTCTCGTACCTGTTCACCAACGACATCAGCCGCGCGCTGCGGGTCAGCGAACGGCTCGAGACCGGCATGATCGGCCTCAACCAGGGCATCGTCTCCAACCCGGCGGCACCGTTCGGCGGCGTCAAGCAGTCCGGCCTCGGCCGTGAGGGCGGCACCGTCGGCATCGACGAGTACCTGGAGATCAAGTACGTCGCGGTCGCCGTGGACTGATTACTCCACGAGCCATTTCTGGATGGTCTCCTCGTCCGGGCGGGCCTCGGTGCCGATCGCGTGCGGGACGAACCGCGCGTAGTAGTCGGTGACCGGCCCGTCGGACTCGCGGACCATCATGCCGGCCGCGACGCCGTCGACGATCCAGCTGCCGATCACGGCCCGGTTGCCCTCGTACGACGGCAGCGGGCTCCACTCCTGGTAGACCATCGTGTCGGTGTCGTACGGCCCGTCGTGCACATCGTCCTCGGTCGAGGTGATGGTGTGGATCCGGATGTTGCTGCCCTCCCGGCCGTGCAGCGGTTTGGCCACCCACTCGAGCAGATCGCCGGGCGTACCGAAGTACGCGGGGAGCAGGTTCGGGTGGTCGGGGTAGAGCTCCCAGAGGATCGGCAGGATCGCCTTGGTGGACAGCATCGTCTTCCAGATCGGCTCGATCCAGCGCACCGGCTCCCGCTCGAGCCCGGACAGGATGTACTTGCCGAACTCCTCGTCGAGCATGTCCTCCCACGGGTAGAGCTTGAACGCGGTGTGGATCTTGCGCCCGCCCCAGTCGACGAACGCACGCTGCTCCGACTCCCAGCCGAGGTCCTCGATCTCGTGCCCGTACGTCGCCAGGCCGGCCATCGCGGCGGTGTCGCGCATGTAGGCGACTGTCATCGCCTCTTCGCCGGTGGTCTCGGCGGCCGAGTTGAAGAAGTGCGCCTCGTTGCCCGGGAACGTACCGGCCGCCCGATGGTCGCCCCACCACTTGACCAGCCGGTCGTGCACCGAGTTCCACTGGTCGGCGTCGGGGAAGACGTCCTCCAGCCAGTTCCACTGGATCACCGCCGACTCCACCAGCCCGGTCGGGGTGTCGCCGTTGATCTCCAGCATCTTCGGCTCGACCCCGTTCCAGACCAGGTCGAACCGCGCGTAGACCGACGGGTCGTCGCGCTTCAGCGACTCCCGGACCATCGGCAGCGTGCCGGACGCCAGGCCGAGCTGGGCGTCGCTGAAGCGGTCACCCGAGGCCATCACCGAGGCGGCGTGCTTGCACATCTCGTAGAGCTCCTCGGTGACCCGTTCGAGGTGCAGCACCTCGTCCATGGTCACCTCGTACCAGGCGCTCTCGTTCCAGTACGGGGTCTGGCTGCCGTCGGGCAGGTCCGTCATCGGGAACACCAGCCCCTGCTCGACGACCTTGTCCTTCCAGCCCGGGCGGGGCTTGATCGAGTGCCGCCACATCAGCCGCCGTGACTCCCTTTGCTCGCCTTGCCGAAGCCGCCGCGGGCGATGGTGCCGATGTTGCCGCCCTTGGTGGACAGCCCGCCACGCTGGATCGTCGCCGTACCGCCGGAGGAGTTGCGCAGGTTCGAGCTGGTGTAGCTGCCGTCGCCGGCGTTGTAGCGGCCGCCGACCGGTGGTACAAGGAAGCCGCCGCGGGTGGCCATGTAGAACCAGAAGAAGCCGGCCCCGGAGCCGTGGTACTCGCGGTCGTCCTTGCACTTGTCGTCGTCGGTGCGCTGCTGGGTCTCCGGGTCGACGCAGATCGCGGCGTAGTCCGCCTTCTCGTCGTCACCGCTGCTGCACCCGGTGAGCGACGCGGCGACCAGCGCGGTCAGCCCGAGCGTGATGCCCGCGCTGCGCATCCTTCTCCGCGCTTTGTCTGATGGTTGTTGCGTCATGCCCTGCCTTCCCCCTCGGCCGGCGGTTTCATCGAGAACATGATCAGCGCGCCGACCACCATGGTTACACCCACGACAACCAGGGGCCCGGTACCGACCTCAGAGACGGCCAGGACGAGTACTACGACGAACGACGCCGCCGCCAGCAAGGGGACGACTACCCGCTGCAGTACCCGGCCCCTGATCGCCCCGGTGAAGTACACCGGTACTGCGATCGCAGTGGCCAGGTAGTAGATCGACACGAGCACAGAGACGGCCCCGACGGCATCGGCCAGTACTGCGTCCGAGGTGAGCACCAGCGTCACGTAGATGACCAGGCTGGCCACGGCGAAGACCAAGGTGGAGACGCTGGGGGTGTGGAAGCGAGTGGAGATCCGCGCGAACTGTCCTGGGAACGCGTCCCGCCGGGCCATCGACAACATCGTCCGGGCGGTCGGCAGGATGGTCGTCTGGGTGGAGGCGAGGGCGGAGACGAGTACTGCGCCGATGAGGAGCTTGCCGCCCGCAGTACCGAGTAGGTCGTTGCTGAGGACGGAGAAGAAGTCGTCGTCGGCTATGTCGGCTAGTGGGCCAACCCCTGCGTAGGCGACGGCGGACCAGGCGACTACGACGTACAGGATGACCAGGAAGCCGTTGGCGATGAGTGCTGCGATGGCAGGGGTGCGGCGTGGGTCGCGGGTCTCCTCGTTGACGCTGAAGGACGAGTCCCAGCCCCAGTAGAGGAACACTGCGACCAGTAGGCCGGTCGCCCACTTGCCCTCGCCGGTGTCCGTCGGGAGGCTGAGGGTGCCCGCCTCCCGGAACGCATTGATGGCGAACCAGAGCAGTGCGACGACCTCTACCGTCAGCAGGATCGCCTGGGTCCAGGCGGCGATCTGGATGCCGCGGTAGGCGAGCAGTGCCATCACGATGATGAACACGGCGCCCAGGCCGGCCTGGGCCACTCGGGAGTCGGCTGCGCCGTCCAGGCCGAACAGTACGTAGGTGTAGACCGACGCGACCTGAGCCAGGTTGCTCATGACGAGCACACAGGCCATGACCGTGGTCCAGCCGACCATGCGGCCGACACCTAGGCCGAACGCCTTCTCGGTCCACGGGAACGTCGTACCGCAGTCAGGCTCGGCCCTGTTCAGCTCCCGGAAGCAGAGCGTGACCAGGACGACCGGCACCGCCGAGAGCGCCAGGACCATGGGAGCCGCCGTACCGACGTACGCGACCAGTAGTCCGACCGCTACGGCCAGCGAGTACGCCGGCGCGGAGGAGGAGATCCCGATCGCGGTGGACGTACCCAACCCCAGTGCGTCCCGTCGCAGGCTCCGCCCACGGGACCGCGAATCAGCTGTCGTCGTCATCGTCCCCCCAGGGTGCCACCCCGGCGGTCCGCTTGGCGTGAGGCGCTGTCGTCAGCCGTTCATCAGTTGGGTCACCGTGACGAAGCGGAAGCCGCGGTGCCGCAGCCCGGCGATGATCGGGGTGATCGCCTCGTCCGTGTACGGCGCGTTGTCGCCGCCGTGCATGTGGAGGACGACGATGGAGCCGTTCTGGACGTGGGTGAGCACCTGCCTGACGATCGGCTTCGGGGACTTGGCGAAGCCGTCGGCGCCGGGTACGTCGAGGCCTACCGCGGTGACGCCGGCAGGGCCTAGCTCATGCAAGGCTGTGCTGTCGTAGCAGCCGCCGGGGAAGCGGAACCACCTGGTGGCGTGGCTGTCGAGCTGGTCGAGCAGGCTTATGGCCTGGCGGACGTCTTGCAGCATGTCTGCCTTGGGGACCGTGCCGAGGGTGTAGCAGTGCTTGGTGAAGCCCTTGTGGTCGTAGGTGTGCGTGCCTAGCTCGAAGAGCGGGTCGGCGGCCAGTTCGCGGACACGGTCGGGGTACTGCTCCATCCACATGCCGGTGAGGAACAGGGTGGCCGGGACGTGGTCGTGGCGCAGCTTCGTGATCAGGGCTTCGTTGTAGTACGACTTGACCTTGCCGTGCTGGAGGCGCTTGCGCATGAGGGCGGTGAGGTCGGCGTCGAAGGTCAGCGCGACCCACTTCTTGCCCCGCGGCCCGTGCTGGATCACCGGCATCAGGTTGGTCTGGTGCGACTCACCTGGCCGCGCTGTGGTGCTCGGCGGGCTACTGGTTGGTCCGCTGGGCTGTTGGCTCGGGCTGCTCGGCTTTGGCGGGGTGCTCGCGCCGGTGGTCGGGGTGGTGGGCGGTGTTGGTGTCGTCGTCCGGACTGGGTCGCCGAGCGTCGGCGTACCGGCTGCTGTTCCTGGTGTGGCCGGGGTGTCGCCACAGCCGGCCAGTACTACGGACGCGACCGCGGCGAGCGCGGCGATCCTGATCCCCCAGTGAACAGTCACGAGGTCCGAGTATGCCTCGCGCGCCGGTCACGCCCAGGTGCGGTGCTCCCAGTCGTCGCGGATCATCGCCCAGACCTCACTGTCGTGGACCTGGCCGCGGTACGGGAAGTCCTGCCGCAGGGTGCCCTCGTGCGTCATCCCGAGCCGCTTGGCGACCGCCACGCTGCGGGTGTTGGTGGTGAAGCAGCGCCACTCGACCCGATTCATGCCGCGGACACCGATCGCGTAGTCGATCAACTGCTGGACCGCCCGGGTGATCAGGCCGCGCCCCTCGGCCTCGGCGGAGAGCCAGGCCCCGATCTCGCAGCACCCCGTCCGCGGCTCGAAGGTCCGGAACAGCAGCCCGCCGACCAGCTCGCCGTCCAACCAGATCCCGTAAAGCCGCCCGCTGTCGCCGGCCTGCCGATCGGCGTACCGCTGCAGAAACTCACGCGCACCCTGCTCGTCGACGACCACATCGACGAAGGAGACATACGGCTCGATATTGACCCTCGCCTTGTCGATATGCGCGAGAAACTCGGCAGCCTGCCACGGCTCGAGCGCCCTCAGTTCGGCGCCCTCGGTGAGCTTCGACCCGAACAACATGCTGCCTCCCCGGAGTACATATCAACTGTTATGTACCTACTATAGGACGATGCCGGCAAAGCTGGATCACGAGGCCCGACGACGAGACGTCTCCGCCGCCGTCTGGCGGGTGCTGGCCGCCGAAGGCTTCGGCGGCCTGACTCTGCGTGCCGTCGCAACAGAGCTGAACGCGACCACAGGCCTGGTCACGCACTACTTCCCCTCCAAACAGGCGCTCATCGTGCACGCGCTGGAGTTGGCGGAGGCGAGCACCCGATCGCGGGCCCCCGTCGTCGATGCGGCCGGCGGTCTGGAGGCACTCCGCCAGGCCCTGACCGCAGTACTGCCGCTCACTCCCGAGGGCATCGAGATCAACCGAGTCTGGGTCAGCTCCTGGGACGCTGCCCTGGCCAACCCCGAACTCCACGCCATGGAGAAGGCCCGCTATCGCCGCTGGAGAGCCCGCCTGAAGCCCCTCGTCGAACAAGCCCAAGCCGACGGCGACCTACCACCAGACAACCCCGACGACCTGGTGGCAGCCCTAGCCGCCTTCACTCACGGCCTCGTAGTACAAGCCCTCTTCGACCCGAAAACCTTCACCCACAAACGCCTGCTGCGGCTACTGCACTCACACCTCGAGGCGCTTACTCCGCGATGAGGTCGTTGGCGGAGCGGAGTACCGGCTTGCCGATCGGCGTCACCGGAGCCGAGGCGTTGGTGACGTGGAAGGTGTGCGACTCGCCCGCGCTGAGGGTGATCAGGCAGCTGTCGACCTTGGCGTCCTTCTCCAGCCGGTCCGGGAACAGCGCGAGGTCCTTGGCCAGCGCGATCGCCGTCACGGTCACGTCGTACCCGTCGCGGGTCGCGGTGACCTCGGACGTATAGGCGTCGCCGACGACCTGCAGTTGTGTGTCCTCGACGAAGTACCAGTACGCCGTACCGCCACCAGCCGCCCGCACCTCGATGTACTCACCCGCCGCGTCACCGGCCGTCGCCACCGACTCCGGCAACGAGTTGATCACTCCGTCCCGCGCTCCGACCTCGAGTACGAAGGTCTCGCTGGCGAGCACCTCGCCACCCTTCGCCGTACTGCGTCGCGCGACCGTCACCTCGGTGCTCCAGGCAACGTCCGTGTCGTTGTGCGCAGCCACCACCAGTCCATCTTCGCGCGGTTGCACGGACAGCAGGCGATCGGCGTACACGCGCTTCAACGTGTGCCACAGGGGCTTCCGCACGCCGAGCCCATCGACCGCGGCCCACGAAACGACCGGCCAGTTGTCGTTGAGCTGCCAGACGATCGCGCCGGTGTTCAACGGGAACAGGCTGCGGAAGTGTTCGATGCCATAGGCAATCGCACGCGCCTGGTTGAGCTGCGTGGTCCAGTGCCAGTCGTCCATCGTCTTCCACATCGGCAGGTGATCGCCGAGCCCCTTCTCCAGCTTGAGGTTGCCCTCGAAAGCCTTCTGGTGCACGAGCATCTGCTCGCCGTACGGGTCGAGCGGCTCGTCGTGCACGACACTCGTGAGGGTCGACCAGGCGGGCGGTCCCTGGAAGCCGAACTCGGAGACGAACCGCGGCTTGTACTTGCGGTACGTCGAGTAGTCGACCTGATTCCACACGTCCCAGATGTGCATCGTGCCGTTGCGCTCGTCGTTCGGGTGGATGTAGCGGTCGTACGAGAACGGGCTGCCGGCCGAGTACGGCGTACGCGGGTCGAGCTCGGCGACGATGCGGGGGAGGAGGTCCATGTAGTAGCCCTCACCCCACGCCCGGCCGGCCAGCGGCTTGCGCCAGCCCCACTCGACGTACCCCCAGATGTTCTCGTTGTTGCCGTTCCAGAGCGCGAGGCTGGCGTGGCTGCTCAGCCGGGTGACGGCCTCGCGGGCCTCCGCCTCGACCTCGCTCCAGAGCGGTTCGTCCTCGGAGTACGCCGCGCAGGCGAAGAGGAAGTCCTGCCAGACGAGCACGCCCTCCTCGTCGCAGATGTCGTAGAAGTCTTCGCTCTCGTACAGGCCGCCGCCCCAGACCCGGAGCAGGTTCATGTTGGCGTCGACCGCGTCCTGGATGCTACGGGCGTAGGTCTCGCGGGTCTGCCGGGTGAACAGGGCGTCGTCGGGGATCCAGTTGGCGCCGTGGATGTAGATCGGCTTGTCGTTGACCGACAGGATGAACGGACCGCCGTCCTTGTCAGGGGCAACGTTCATCGTGACTGTCCGGAAGCCAACTCGGGTCTGGCGCTCGTCGCTGTGGTTGCCTGCGGCCACCGAGATTGTGACGTCGTACAAGGGCTGCTCGCCGTGGCCACGCGGCCACCAACGGTCAACGGCGTCGATCGTCGACGTGACGCCGACCTCTTGGGTGCCTGCGGCAACGGTCATCTCGGTGGTGGTACCGCCGACCTCGACGGTGACGGTCGCGTCATCGGTCGCGCCTTCCGACCATGCCAGGGAGACTTTGCTGTCCAGGACGCCGCGGTCGCCGTCAAGCCCGGCGAGCGGCCGGACCGAGTCGATCCGGATGCCGGTCCAAGACTCGATCCGGAGCGGCCGCCAGATCCCGGCCGTCGCGACGTCGATGCCCCAGTCCCAGCCGAAGTTGCTCGCCATCTTGCGGATCGCGTTGTAGGGATGGAGGTTCGTGTGCGGCCACATTCCCGACTCTTCGCGCAACCGGTTGGCGGTGGCAACGGGTGACGCGAACTCGACGATCAGCTCGTTGCGTCCGGCAATCAGTAGACCGGTCACTGCGAATCGGTACGAACGGTGCTGGTTGCAGGTCTGCCCGATCTCGATGCCGTTGAGTACGACCCGCGCTGCCGTGTCGAGACCTTCCGCGACGATCTCCTGAACGGCGTGCTCGTCCGGCTCCCAGTCGAACTCCGTCCGGTAGCTCCAATCGGTCTTCCCGATCCAGTGCAGCTTGCCCTCGTTGTCCCCGTCGAACGGATCCGGAATCACCCCGGCCGCCAGCAGATCGCTGTAGACCTCCCCGGGAACAGTCGCCGCCACCGGCGCCGCGAGCAACGCACTGCTCCCCTCCGGTACCGGCCCCTCCGTCGCCTGCACGGTCCACGCCGCGCCACCCGCGGTGGTCAGCAAAACAGTCCTGAGCGTCGATGTCACAGCCGGTTCTCTCTTTCGGACGGATTACTTGACGAGCAAAAGAAATTCTAGGTCACAGTGCCGGAGTGACGTTCGCCGTATCGCCCGGGCGGCAGCGTCCATAGTCTGGGGGACTTACCGATAGTGGGGAGACCGCCGTGACGACTGTCGTCCTGATGGGACCGCCGGGAGCCGGCAAGGGAACGCATGCCGGCCACCTCGCCGAACGGCTCGGCGTGCCCGTGGTCTCCACCGGCGACATCTTCCGTGCCCAGGTCGCCGCCGCGACCGAACTCGGCCGGACCGCGCAGCGCTTCCTCGACGCCGGTGAGTACGTCCCCGACGAGGTCACCAACGCGATGGTCCGCGAGCGGCTGGCCGCCGGCGACACCCGCGCCGGCTTCCTCCTCGACGGCTATCCTCGGACGCTCGATCAGGCGGCCGTACTGGACGAGATCCTGGTCGCCCAGGGCCGGTCCCTCGACGCGGCTGTCGTCCTGCGGGTGGACCCCGAAGACCTGCTCAAGCGCCTGCTCCGGCGGGCCGAGATCGAGCACCGCTCGGACGACACCGAGGACGTCATTCGCCGTCGCTTCCAGGTGTACGACGACCAGACTGCTCCGCTGGTCGCCCTGTACGCCGGCCGTGGCATCCATCATGAGGTCGACGCGACCGCCGACATCGACACGGTCCGCGAACGCATGCGCCGGGTCGCCGACCTGCTCCGGCCGGCCGCCTGACCCCGCCCAGGTGACGGCGCTGATCAAGCCCGGACTGTCCTGCGCCAGAGGTCGGCCAGGAACGCGTGCCCGGCCGCGGTCGGATGCACACCGTCGTCGGCCAGTGTGGTCGCGCCGACTGTTGCCGCTTGGCGGTTGAACTCGACGTCGGCTGGGACGAGGAGGGCGTCGTACTCGGCAGCGAGGCGGCGTACGACGTCGATCTTGGGGTCTAGGTCCTCACGCCAGGTGTGCTGCTCTTCCTTTACCGGCAGCAGGAACGGCTCCACCAGGACGAGCTCGGCCTGCAGCCCGTCCAGCATCGCGCGGTACGAGTGCTCGAAGGACTCGGTCGAGGTTGGGTCGTCTTTGTCGTACCGGCGCCAGGTGTCGTTGATGCCGATCAGGATCGAGACGACGTCCGGCGCGTACGCGAGTACGTCCGTCTGCCAGCGGGCGACGAGGTCGACCGCCCGGTTCCCGGAGATGCCGACATTGACGATCCGCGGACGGTCCGGGCCCAACTCGTCGTACAGGTTCTTCACGTAGCCGTCGCCGAGGCCGGCCGGGTCGTCCCGGCGGCCGCAGTCGGTGACGGAGTCCCCGGCGAACACGATGGTCCGCCGGGGATCCAGGAATGCATGGTTCATCAGATGGTCGAGGCCTGCACGTCCCAGTCGTCCGGCAGGACGGGCGGGACCTCGACGGTGCTGGTGACGTCGACGAAGGAGCCGGTGTCGATCGACTCGGTGATGGAGGCCATCACGTCGACGACATGGAACGCGAGCGCGCCGGTGGCCCGGTGCGGGCGGTCCTCGCGGATCGCGCGCGCCATCTCCAGTACGCCGGTACCACGCTCGGCCGTCGCCTCGGTGGTCTCGAGGACCTCCCAGTCCTCGTCACCGCGGCGACGGATCTTGATCTCACCGTCGAACCGGTTCGGATCCGGTACGGCGAGCGTCGCGTCGGCGCCGGTGATCTCCACGAACCCGCCCCGCGACAGCGGCGAGTCGAAGCTGAAGATGCTCTGCGACGACTGCCCCGACTCGAACCGCGCGATCGCGCTGACATGCGTCGGAACCGTCACGTCGAAGTCGGTGCCCTCCAGCGGGCCCGATCCGATCGTGCGCTTCTCCCGCGACTTCGACCCGAGCCCGGCGACTGCCGCGACCGGGCCGAACAGCTGCACGAGGGTCGTCAGGTAGTACGGGCCGATGTCCCACAGCGGCCCCGCGCCTTCCTGGAAAAGGAAAGCCGGGTTCGGGTGCCAGGACTCCGGGCCGGGGGACTGCATCAGGGTCAGCGCGGTCAGCGGCTGGCCGATGTCGCCGCGCTCGATGATCCGGCGCGACTGCTGCAGACCCGGGCCGAGGATGGTGTCAGGGGCGCAACCCAGCCGGAGTCCCGCGTCCTGAGCGCTCGCGAGCAGCTTGAGGCCGCTGTCCTGATCGAGCGAGAACGGCTTCTCACTCCACACATGCTTGCCTGCGGCAACGGCTGCCAGGGCGACCTCGACGTGCGCGATCGGGATGGTCAGGTTGACCACGATCTCCACGTCGGGGTGGCCGAGCACGGCCTCGGGGCCGCCGTGGGCCTCGATCCCGTACTCCGCTGCCTTCGCCTCCGCGGCCTCCGGGCGCAGGTCGCCGATCGCGACCACCTTGAGGTCGGGGAAGCTCTGCATGCTCTTGATATAGGCGTCGGAAATGGTTCCGGCGCCGATCACACCTACGCCGACAGCACTCATGCAACGTCCTCCCCGGTGAGGTAGGCGAAGCTGCCCTCTACCGCGTCGAAGATGTCGCCCTCGAAGTCGTCGAGCTCGACGACGCGGAGCGTGCCCGGCGACGCCTTGAGGATGTCGTTGACGGCGATCGAGCCGGCGCCGACCGCGACCTGCGCCTTGTTGTTCAGGGTGCCGTCGCCGTCCTTGACGTGCAGTGCCTTCACCCGGTCGCCGAGCCGGCCGAGCAGAGCCGGTACGTCCGCGCCGCCGACGGCAGCCCAGTACGTGTCGAGCTCGAGGATGACGTCGTCGGACAGGTTGTCGGCCAGGATCTCCAGGCCGTGCACTCCGTCGATCACCGACTCCAGCTCGAAGTGGTGGTTGTGGTACCCGATAGTGATGCCGTGGTCGGCCGCCTCTTTGGCAGCCTCGTTCAGCGCCGCGGCCGTCGCCTTGATGTCATCGGCGGACTGCCAGCGCGCCGGGTCGACGAACGGGTCGATGACGGTGCTGATACCGAGCTTCTTGGCCACCTCGAAGATCGGGTCGCTCTCGTCGCGGAGCAGCCCCGCGTGCGTCGTGGGAGCCGACAGACCGTACTTGGGCAGCGCCTCGGCCAGCTGGTCGGCCAGGCCGACGACACCGAAGGGCTCCACCTTGCGGTACCCGATCTCAGCGATCCGGGCGAGCGTGGCGTCGAAGTCCTCCTCCAGCTTGTACCGGACCGTGTAGAGCTGTAGGGACAGATTGTCCACTGCGACCATGTTTTTCTCTCCTCGTCTTCGGCGACTCCCGCTGCCCATGGAAGCCCCCGGACTGGACTAGCCGAACCGGTTAAGTAACTCGCCGCAGCCTATCCCAGCGAACCGCCCCCAGACCACCCCATAACCACCAGTCGAGCCGCCTTCACCCCCTGAAGGCAAGCGCTTACCCAGCGCCTGGGTGGAGAGCCTGCGAACTGGCATGATGCCGCCATGACAACCGCCCCGTCCCTGCCGCGGTCGCCTGCGCCCAAGCGCCCGAGTCGTAGCCTGCTGATCGGGCTCGTGGTGATCGCGGTCGTCGTCGCCGGCTGGCTGGGGGTGCGGTGGACCTTTCAGCCCGAGGAGAGCCGGTACGCACCGATGCCGGACACCGCCGGCCCGGCCAAGGGACAGGCGAGTGCGTTGACCGAGGCGCTGCGGGCGCGCGGTATGACCTGCTCGGACCTGTACGCCGATGAGCGCCTGGGCCTGCGTCGTGGGTGCTACCGGACTGACTTCGACCACGATGTCCTCACCGAGTTCGAGGCGTCGGGCGACGGCACGATCGGCAGGATCGCGATCTCGGTCGCCTACCTCGGTGGGCACGAGGATGGCGCGCGTGAGGAGTTCGAAGTACTGGTCGGGGACGTCGTCAAGGCGGCGGGACTCGAGGCGGCCGACCTGGTGACGGTGTCTGAGAACCTGGCGGCCCGCGGCCCGCACGACCGGGACCTGACTCTCGATTGGGGGACCGGGACCATGAGCAGGCCGACCGTCTCGAACAGCCAGCTCGCTCTCCGGCGTGCCGACTGGAACCCATCCGCCAGCCCCGTACCGCCGCTGGCAGGCTCGCTCGCGCAACTCGAACAGATCGCCACCCAACTCGGCTTCTCCTGCGAGCTCCCGACCTCGTCCGGCCTGTCCTGCACAAAGGACAAACTCAACCTGTTCGCCGAAAAGGGCTCGAAGCCCGACTCGATCGGCCGCCTGTACCTCAGCGCCGACACCGGCCTGAAAGACAACGCCCTACCCACCGCAGTAGCAGCCCAACAAGCCATCCTCGAAAAACTAGGCGCCCCCGAAACAGCCGCCTTCTTCGCCGCCCTCCCCGCCAACACAGCCGGCGCCCGCGGCTACGCCGGCGGCATGCGCACCCGCGTAACCATCACCGACACCCACCTCCAACACACCGCCGGCCTCGAAGTAGTCACGCCTTAGAAACCAGCGCCTCCCCATCCGCCGACTGGGCCCCGGCTCCCGAGAACAAGGGAAAATGATCTGTGGGCTCTTACTTTCCACGGGACTTCAACCCGTGGGTGGACATCCGAGGTGCCATGGATTGGCTCACCACCAGCCCGTACCTGTTGTCGAAGAACCAGCTCACCAGGACCGTCGACAGCCTTGAATCCCTGGAGTTTCAGGTGGTGAGGGTAGATGCGGGCGAGCTCGGCCCAGACCTCGAAGAGTCTGTCCTCATCGTGCTGAGCAAGGCGCTGTCCTTCTCGCCCCTGGGCGCCGGCCATTGGGGCGCCTTCAGTGATCGTCTGTGGGACGTACTGACAGGCGAGAACAAGCAGCCCCTCGCCATCCTCTTGGAGGACTTCGACCAGGTACTCCGGACGGACTTCCACGCCTTCGTCCGCATCGTGCACATGCTCCTGTCCCTGACAGAAGACCTCGGCCTGAAAATGGAATCTCCAACCGCCCGCCAGATCGAGTACTTCTTCGTCGGCACCTGGCCCACCCGAGTCACCTCCTGATGACGATGCCCAGTGAGCTTGACGACCGCCGGATCCTGCAGTTGCGCGGTGAGCAGGTCGTCCGGGCCTCGGCATCCGTTGACGGTTGCACATTGGAGCTGACTGGCGGTGTCACCGTCACAAGCAATGCGGCACCCGAACTGACGGACACGACCCAAGCCAGCCTCGCCACGGCGTTACCTCTGCCGATCGAAGACCTGCGGCTAGTGATCGGCACCAAGCTGGTCTCAGGTGTTGTCTTCAAGAGCGGCAATGTGCGGTTGGTGTTCGCCCCCGGGGTATCACCTGGTCCTCAGGTCCGGCGGCGAATCCCGCACCGAGATCCGGCAAGCAGGCGTCTTCGAATGGACCGGCGGCGAGGAGCCCAGGTAGTCGCCGACTCTTCTTCTCTCTGAAGTTCTTGTTTGTCAGGGGTCTTCGAACTGAGGCGGGGCGCGGTCTTGGGGTGAGCGTTGGTCCCGTCTCTAGCTTGTTTTGAAGGTCTTTTCCTTTCTGTTTTGCTCTTCTCTCTGGTGGTTGTTGGTTGGCTCTGTGCTGTTGTAGTCGATTGACTACGTTTCGTGGTCGTACGTTGGATGTTTGATCAAATGATTGCGGAGGGTGGTGGAGAGCGTTTACCTGGAGACAGGGAGTACACGGGGGTCGCAGAATGGGGGCTTACCGGACCGCCCGTCACGGTTCGGACCGCCCGTTCGAAGGAGGCCATCGTGCCCCGAATCACGATCAAGGAGATTGCCCGACGGGCCGGCGTCTCCAAAGGTGCGGTGTCGTACGCGCTGAACAACCAGCCGGGGGTCAGTGAGGCCACCCGGGCTCGTGTGCTGAAGGTCGCCGAGGAGCTGGAGTGGGTGCCCAACCGGGCGGCGCGGCAGTTGTCGGCGGCGCGGAGTGAGACGTTCGGGCTGGTGCTGGCCCGGACCGCCAAGACCCTGAGTGAGGAACCGTTCTACATGGGCTTCGTCGGTGGCGTCGAGTCCGTGCTGAGTGACCGGTCGTACGCGCTCGCCCTCCAGGTCGTACCGGACCTGGTCGACGAGATGGCGACCTACCGCAAGTGGGCCGCCGAACGCCGGGTGGATGGTGTGCTCGTCGTCGACCTGCGGGTCGACGATCCGCGGATCCCGTTGCTGCGCAAGCTCGAGCTGCCCGCGGTGCTGGTCGGGGATCCAGCGCTCGCGGACGGGCTGGCCTGCGTCTGGACCGACGGTACGTCGGCGATGTCCGCCGCCGTCGAGCATGTCGCGGCTCTCGGTCATCGGGAGATCGCCCGGGTGGCCGGGCCGCCGGAGCACGGTCATGTCTGGATCCGCGACCAGGCCTTCGCGGCGATGAGCCGGCGGCTCGGGCTGGAGGCTCGGGTCGTGCACACCGACTTCTCCGGTGAGGAAGGCGCCGTCGCGACCAGGGAGCTGATGGCGAGCAAGGGAAGGCCGACGGCGATCATCTACGACAACGACCTGATGGCCGTGGCCGGTCTGTCGGTGGTCAACGGTCTGGGCTTGAAGTCGCCGGATGACGTCACGCTGGTCGCCTGGGACGACTCGACGCTGTGCCGGCTGACCCATCCGACGCTGACCGCGATGAGCCACAACATCGTTGCCTACGGCGCCGAAGTCGCCCACCGGCTGTTCGATCTGCTCGAGGGCGCGATGCCGCAGTCGCACCTCTACTCCACCCCCGCGCTGGTCGTGCGCGGCAGCTCGGGGCCGCCACCCGCCTGATTCAGCGAGCAGCCGTCACCTTCACCGGTACGCCGTTGAGCGCGGCAGTACCCGCGATGGGGTCAGTGAAAAGCGGGTCGGTGATGTCGTTGGAACTAGCGCCCGCGACCCCGTTGGCCACCGACAGCTTTGCGCCCGGCCGCCCATGCCCGAAGCCGTGCGGCAGGCTGACCACGCCCGGCATCATGTCGTTGCTAGAGGCAACCTCTACCGAGATGGAGCCGGCCGCCGAGGTGATCTCGACCAACTGGCCGTCGACGAGCTCGCGGGACAGCAGGTCGGACGGGTTCATCAGCAATTGGTGGCGCGGCTTGCCCTTCACCAGGCGGGCCGAGTTGTGCATCCACGAGTTGTTGCTGCGCAGGTGCCGCCGCCCGATCAGCAACAGCCCATCCTCGGAAGCGCCAGATGAAGTACCAGAGAACAATGCAGTGAAAGCCCGAGGCAGATCGTCGAGGATCATCGTCGGCGCGAGATCGATCCGCTTCGTCTTCGTGTACAGCCGCCCCGGCAAACAAGGCTGTAGCGGTCCGAGATCCACCCCACCGACAGACTTCCGCAGCTTACGGACGGACAAACGGTAAGGCCCGATCCGCAGCCCCAGATCGACGATCCGACGAGGCGACAAGCGCAGTCGCAGGGAGGTGATCAGCTTCTTGCGGTTCCGCCCAACAGGGCCGAGGAGAGCAAGCCCCAGCCCGCGGAAGATCTCCCAGTCGTGCCGAGACTCGGACGGCCGGGGCAGTACGGCGTCATTCCACCGAGCAGTGTTCCGTACTGCGAGTTGGTGGAAAGCCAAGTCGTAGTGCTCCCGTTCCAACGGCGGAGTAGGCGGCAGGATCACGTCAGCATGCCGCGTCGTCTCGTTGATGTACGGATCGACCGACACCATGAAGTCCAGCGTCGGCAGCGCCTCGTCCAGCCGCCGTCCGTTGGGGGTCGACAGCACCGGGTTGCCCGCGATCGTCACCATCGCGCGGATCTGTCCGTCACCAGGCGTCAGAATTTCCTCGGCCATCACCGACGCCGGCAACTCGCCCCCGAACTCCGGCAGCGACCGTACCCGGCTAGTCCACGCCCCGATATGCCCCCGCCCGATTCCACGCAAGGTATCGACCGCCGGCCGCGGGAACATCGACCCACCCGGCCGATCGAGATTGCCGGTGATGATGTTGAGCACCTGCACAGCCCACTGGCAGATCGCCCCGAACTGTTGGGTCGACACCCCGAGCCGCCCATAACAAGCAGCCTTGTCGGCAGCCGCGAACTCCCGCGCCAGCCGCCGGATGTCCTCCGCCGCAATCCCGGTCACCGAAGCCGCCCGCTCCGGCGTCCACTCCCGCGTCACCTCCTCAATAGTCGACAACCCATCGACATAAGAAGGCACCGCAACAACCCCGTCAGCCAAGATGACGTGAATCAACGCCAACAAAAACGCAGCATCCGTACCCGGCTTCACGAACTGATGCTCGTCGGCGACCGCGGCCGTCTCGGTCCGCCGCGGATCGATCACCACGACCCGACCACCACGCTTCTGTACTTCCTTGAGCCGCCGCCCGAAGCCGGGCGCCGTCATCATGCTGCCGTTCGACGCGAGCGGATTCGCGCCGAGCATCAGCAGGTACGACGTCCGGTCGATGTCCGCGACCGGGACCATCAGCTGATGCCCGTAGAGCAGATGGACCGCGAGCATGTGCGGCAGCTGGTCGACCGACGTCGCGCTGAACCGGTTGCGGGTCTTCAAAAGCCGGACCACGGTCGGCATGTGCGTCATCGCGCCGACGCTGTGCACGTTCGGGTTGCCGAGGTAGACGCCGATCGAGTTCCGGCCGGATGCCTGCTGGACTTCTCGCAGCCGGGTGGCGACGTACGTGAACGCCTCGTCCCAGCCGAGCTCTTGCCAGCCGGTGGCAGTACGGCGTACCGGCTGGGTGAGGCGGTCGGGGTCCTCCTGGAGATCGCGCAGGGCGACGGCTTTCGGGCAGATGTGTCCACGGGACAACGGATCCGCCTCGTCGCCGCGGATGTCGGTGACGCGGCCGTTCTCGACGGTCACGAGCACGCCGCAGATGGCCTCACACAGATTGCACGAAGTACGCCGTACGGTCGCCATCCAGCCAACCTACTCTGGAGTAGCCATGCCGACTACTCGAACTTCGCCTCGTCGAGTCGGCCGAGAATGGCGTCGACGGTCTCGTGCGGGGAGAGGTCGGAGTTGTCCAGCCAGAGGCCGCGGCGCGGGCTGAAGGCGTGCAGCTCGTAGTCGAGCTCGTCGATCGAATGCTCGTGGCCGTAGCCGAGCCGGTCGTGGATCACGTCCGGCCGTGGAGTGAGTACGACGAGGTAGCGCGGGCGGGTCTCGATGCCGTCGAGGAACTCCCGCAGCAGCTCGCCGATCACGACGTCCTCGAGTACTACCGTGAAGCCGCCCTGCGCATAGCCGTCGGCCACCAGGCAGGCCAGCCGGTAGCGAAGCTTGAGCTGCTTCTGCGCCTCGTCGCCGTTGTCGGTCGCGGCCGACGCCCTACCACTCACGATCATCCGGCGGAAGACGTCACCGTGCAGATGGACGCCGTATTGGAATCGTTCGGCGAGAAGTTGGGAGACGGTGGATTTGCCGGCCGCCATGATCCCGCTGATGACGATCACCCCCTCGGTCTCCATGTGGGTGATCGTGCCACGTGGGAGAGCCTTTTAGTCAGGGCTGATCCATATTCTTCAGGGCCGCAACGGTTGTAGGTCCATCAGGTGGGCGCGAAGGATCTCGCGGACCCGTTCCGGGGTGCTGGCCGTGGGCTGCAAGGCCGCGTGCAGGGAGAGGCCGTCGATGAGGGCATGGAGGCGATCGGTCTCGAGGTCGAGGTGGAGATCCGGGCGGAGGGCGTCGGCCTGGGACAGCGAGTGGAGCAGCGATTTGCAGAGGTCGCGGAGGCCTTGGTGGACCGGGGTGAGTACTTCGCGCAGGCCGCCGGCGCCGGACTCGGCCTGGGCCTGGGCGATGAAGGAGAGCCAGATGTCGAACTCTGCCTGCCGTTCGGGATCGAGCGGGATCACCTCTTCGAGGAAGCGCAGTACGACGTCGGTCAGCGGGCCGGTGGTGTCGAGTGCTCTGATCCGGTCGCCGACCCGGCGGGAGACCAGGTCCATCGCGAAGGCGACCAGGCCCGCCTGGTCGGGGAAGTAGTAGCGGACGGCGCCGGCGGACCATCCTGCCTCGGCAGCGACGGAGCGGACCGAGGCGGCGCGGATGCCGTCGCGGCGGACCACCCGCCAGAGCGCCTGGGCGATCTCCTCGCGGCGGGTGTCGTGGTCGACGATCTTCGGCATCTGCCCTTTTTAGCACAATCGTGTTAGAGTCGCTGTATAAACACAAGCGTACGAAATCAATGGAGGGCTGAGTTCCGTGCTGCTCGCTGTGATCGCAGGCTGTGAGATCGGCTTCTGGGTCCTGCTCGCCGCCGGGATGGTGACGCGCTACCTGCTGCGCCTGCCGAAGGTAGGCATGGTGTTGCTCGCGATGGTGCCGCTGGTGGACGTGGTGATGCTGGTCGCCAGCGTGATCGACATCCGGTCCGGTGGTGAGCCGGCGTTCAGGCATTCGCTGGCTGCGATCTTCATCGGGGTCAGCGTCGGCTTCGGCCACCAGAGCTTGAAGTGGGCAGACGGCTGGGCGGCGTACAAGCTGGCCGGTGGGCCGCGGCCGCGGAAGCTGAAGAAGGGGTCTCGCGAGAAGGCGCAGCACGAGCGTCGCGGCTGGTACCGCCACTTGCTCGCGTACGCCGTCGGTGTAGCCGTGATGATCGCTCTCGGCCTGCTGTCCGGCAGAGGTTTCGACGCCTTGCTCGGCCCGGCGGGGACCTGGACGATCGTGCTCGTGATCGACTGGTTCGTCTCGTTCAGCTTCAAGGTGGACGCCGACGAGGACGAGAAGAAGAAGGTCGAGCAAGCCGCCTGACCTCCCGGCCAGACCCGCTCCCAAGCCGTAGATTGCTCAGCATGACAAAGGCGGGGCGGGTCTGGGCCGGTGTGACGGCGCTGGTGGTCGCAGTGGGTGTCGTCATGCAGTGCCTCGTGACGGCGACGTCCGCCGGCGGTGAGGGGTTCTACAAGGAGAATCCCGAGCGGGTTCTCAACGTCTTCGCCTACTTCACGATCCAGTCCAACCTGTTGCTCGGTGGGACCTGTCTGCTTCTCGCGCTCGGCAAAGCAGGTGATGGCACGCTCTTCAAGACGCTTCGGCTCAACGGCGTGCTCTGCATCGCGGTCACCGGGATCGTGTACCACCTGGTGCTCGCCGGCAGCGACAGCTTGTCCGGCTGGGCGTGGGTCGCGAACCTGCTGGTCCACACGGCCACTCCGCTGCTCGGCGTACTGGGGTGGTTGCTGACCGGACCGCGCGGGCAGACCGACAGCAGGATCGTCGCCTGGTCGGTGGTCTATCCGCTGCTCTGGGTGGCGTTCACGCTGATCCGCGGCGAGGGCACCGGCTTCTATCCGTACCCGTTCATCGACGTCAGCCTGCACGGCTACGGCCAGGTCCTGTTGAACTGTCTGTTCGTCGCGCTACTGTTCCTCGCTCTGGCAGCCGGGGCCACCCTTCTCGACCGCCGACTCAGCAGACAGACCGTCGAGAGGTAGTTCCCCGTGTTGGTGACATCTCGCTCGTACGCCGAGTACGAGGCGATGTTCGACTTGACCGAGTTGCCCGATTCGATCCTCGACTGCTGTGCCGGCGGGTCGAGCTTCACCGCCGAGGCGGCCGCTCGGGGCGTCGACGCCGTCGCGGTCGACCAGGCCTACGAGCTGCCGACGCCGGACCTCGTCGACACGGTACGCCGCAGCCTGCCGGCCGGCGCGCAGATCGTCGATGAGCACGCAGCCAGTTTCGTCTGGCACTGGTACGGGGATCCCGGCCGGAAGGACGACCTGCGGATCGAGGCAGCCGATCGCTTTCTGCAGGATGTGATGACGGCGCCCGAGCGGTACGTCGCGGGCAGCCTGCCCGAGTTGCCGTTCGAGGACGGGCGGTTCGACCTGGTGCTGTGTTCGCACCTGCTCTTCACCTGGGCCGACAAGTACGACCGCGACTGGCATCTCGCCGCGCTGCGGGAACTTGTCCGGGTCAGCCGTTCGGAGGTACGGATCTTCCCGCTCGTGCAGCAGGGAGCGGGCGAGGAGGTTTCGTATCTACCGGAGCTGCTCGAAGACCTACGCCCGGTGCGATCCGAGATCCGCAAGGTGCCGTACGAGTTCCAGGTCGGCGCGGATCAGATGCTGGTACTGAGCAAGTAAGAAGAACTGCGGCCGCGGGCGAGGGGTTGGGGGTCCGCCCGCGGGCCGCAGTGGCGCGTCAGCGCAGGTACTTCCCGCAAACCGGCCACGGGGAGGCGCCACGCTGGGCGTACAGCTTCTTCGCGCGCATCAGCTGCTCGGCCGCCGACGCCTTGGTCGGGTTGCCGGAGCCGCCGACACTGCGCCAGGTCTGCAGGTCGAACTGGAACAGGCCGTAGTAGCCCGCCGGGTTCACGGCCTTGGGGTTGCCGCTGGACTCGCAGTTGGCCACCTTGGCCCAGGCACCACTCAGGTTCGCATTGCCGCTGCCGGTCGAGGGGCGATCGTTCGAGCGGGTCGGGCGAGCCTTGTACGTCTTCTTGTGGACCGTGGACTTCTTGACCGTCCGGGTCTTGGGGGCGACCCGCTTCTTCTTCTCGGTCTGCCGGACGGCGGTCGCGCTCACGCCGTCGAGCTTGAGGGTCTGACCGATCAGGATCAGGTTCGGGTTGCTCAGATTGTTCAGCTTCGCGAGCTGGTGCCAGTCGGCGCCGTTGGCCTGGGCGATCTCCGACAGCGTGTCACCGGCCTTCACCTTGTAGTCGGCGGCGAACGCGCCACCCGCTCCTGCGGCGGTGATCCCGGCACCGAGGCCGGCGATCGAGAGGGTCCGGACTACCCGGCGGGTACTTCGCCGGGGGCGGGCATGTCGAGCTTTGGACATCAGGGGTCTGCTCCTCATGAGCTGTGGGCATGGTGAGTTTTCTCTTGCCCGGATGATTCAGCCGCGTGCGCACTTGCCCCGAGAACCAGAACTCCGGGCAAGTGCGGCCGGAGGGTGGTGAAGGTGGACGTCACCTGGGTGCGTGAGGCTCGGATCACCGGCCGTCCGAGCTCGAACGGCCGTACCGGGCTCCGCAGTCTGGTGAGGTACCACTCCCTTCGGGGTGCAGGGGACGGGCATCCGGGCAGATCACGAGACAGCGTCCGAATGATCACGCATCGGTAACGACGTGATCGGCCCATCGTGCTCGAAGGAATCCCGGAACGCAAGAGGGATGAGTAGATCCGCAGAAGATTTCGCAGACTCCGAAGATCCCGAAAACCCAACAACAGAACGGTTTCCCGCCTGAAACAGATCGGTTTCAGGCCGGTCTTCTCAGCTTGTGGACAAGCGCTTGCTTCAGGCACCCGACCGGATTCACGCGTGCCCTCTTCGGAGTTCGCTCGTTGAGGGAAGGACGGCACCCGGCCAACGCCTGGGCGGTGCCGTGCTGAGGCAATCGACGTGATGGGGGCGTGCGGTGATCCGAGTACTCCTCGGCCACCGCGGCACGATGGTGCGAGGTGCACTGGCCGCGGTGTTGTCCCGAGAGAACGACCTGGACGTGGTGGCCGAGGTGGAGTCCTCGGACGAGGTGATGATCGCGATCGGCCGCCGGCCGCACGTCGTGCTGCTCGATCCCCAACTGCCTGGCAAGGTCGGGATCGAGGACCTGTGCCGCAAACTGACCGGCCGTGGCGTGCTGGTGCTGATCGACCACGAGGCGATCGCCGCGACCAGCCTCGCACTGGTCAAGCAGGCGCCCCGGATCGGGCTGATCGCGACCGACTCGTCGACCGACCAGCTGGTCGAGGCGGTGCGCGATGTCGCCAAGGGACTGCCGGTGGTCGACGTCCGGCTCGCGGTCGCCGCACTCAAGGCAGGTGACAATCCGCTCACCGATCGCGAGTGTGAGGTGCTGCGGCAGGTGACGACCGGCGCGACCGCGCAGGAGATCGCCCGGACCCTCAGCCTGAGCGCCGGCACCGTGCGGAACTACCTGTCCCGGATCCTCGCGAAGACCGGGGCGCGCAGCCGGATCGAGGCGATCCGCAAGGCTCAGGACGCGGGCTGGATCTGATCCCGCTCGCCCTGCATCTGATGGGCGGTCGGCTGCCAGTGGCCGAGGAGTTCGCGGTAGAGCGGTGAGCTCCGCATCAGCGTGTGGTGGGTGCCGATCGCGGCCTTGCTGCCATCCAGGACGAGGATGCGGCGGGCGCGCAGAGCGGAGCTGATCCGGTGGGCGATCACGATCAACGTGCCGCCGCGCCTGGCGAACGCCTCCTCCGCGCGTCGCTCGGTCTCCGGATCGAGGAAGCAGGTCGCCTCGTCGAGGACGACCAGCGGCGCCGGTGACAGGTAGGCACGGGTGAGCGCGATCAGCTGACGCTCGCCGGCGGACAGGTCGCTCGGTCGTACCCGAGCGCCGTAGCCACCGAGTCGTTCGACCAATCGCTCAGCACCGATGGCTTCGACGGCCTGCATGACCTCGGAGATCGTCGCGTCCGGAAGCAAGTAGGTGAGGTTCTCCATCAACGGCCCGCTGAAGACGTACGCCTCCTGCGGGATCAGTACCCGCGTCGCGGCCAGCCGCTCGACCGGTACTTCGCTGGGCGGTACGCCGCCGAGCGACAGCCGCCCGCTCGTCGGTGCGAGCATGCCGCAGACGAGTCCGGCGAGAGTGGACTTGCCGATGCCACTCGGCCCGACCACGGCCAGGTGCTCGCCTTCAGCCACGGTCAGGTCGAGGTCCTCGAGCACGGGATCCGCGGCAGGTCCGTAGGCGAAGGTCAGGCCGCGCAGGCGAAGCTGGTACCCGTTCACCTCATCGACAGGACGCGGCGCCGGTGTCGGGGCCGCCGAATCGAGGATGCGCCCGAGCGTGATGACGTACCGCAGCCCACTCTCGCCGAGCGCGCCCATCACGGTGCTCAAAGCCGGCTG
This sequence comes from Kribbella sp. NBC_00382, assembly GCF_036067295.1. Lineage (NCBI taxonomy): Bacteria > Bacillati > Actinomycetota > Actinomycetes > Propionibacteriales > Kribbellaceae > Kribbella > Kribbella sp. NBC_00382. The sequence continues at coordinate 1,614,322 of NZ_CP107954.1, read as the reverse complement.
GAGCCCGACAAGTACATAGGTAAGACCACCGAGCAGCGTGCCGGTGCTGATCCCGCGCCCAACCAACCACGGGCCTACTGCCATCAGGATCAGCAACGGCATCCAACCACCGACTGCAAAGCACAACGTCCGCAGGGCCGCCACCTTCGCGAGCGATCGCTCGGCTGCCGCCTGCGCCTCGATCGGCTTCCCCACAAGGCCTTCCGCGAACTCCTCAGCCCCAGTAGCCGCGATATCCCGTACTCCGCTGAACGTCATCCCAGCGGCCGTCGCCAACTCCTCGTCGGCCTGCAACGAGGCACGCACCCGATCGGCAGCCATCCCGAGCACGCCCAGCGACAACGCAAAGCCGACCAGGAACGGCGGTACGACGAACGCCGCGACCAAAGGCGCCAACGACAACAGCCCGACCAGTACTCCGAGCAGCGTGACGGCGAAGTTGCGAATCACCAGCACGAGGCCGGCGAACGTGTCGCGGACGATCTCGACTTGGCGGTTCAAGCGGGCCACCGCTGCCTCGTCACCGGTTCGCAGGGCGCCACCGACAACCCGGCGTACGAGGTCGTCTCGCAAGGGTTCGACGAGGTGGCCGAGGCGGCCGTAGACCTGGTGGGAACCGGCGGCGCCGAAGCAGGCCGCTGCGATCAGCCCGCCGAGCCAGGCGATGCCTTGCCAGGCGTGGCCGTCGAGGAAGTTGTCGGTGGCGTGGGCGACGGCGACACCGTAGATGGCCGTCGGGAGAATGTCCGGGATCGACCAGAGTGCGAGCTTGACCGTCGATCGTTTGCGCAGGGCGGCGGCGCCGTAAGCGAGTTCGCGCCTCATCCGAAGACCTCGCGGTAGGACTCGTCCTGCCACAGCTCCTGGTGTTCGCCGACTGCCCGGACGCGGCCGCCGTCGAGCCAGACGACGAGGTCGGCTCGGGCTGCGGTCGCGGTTCGGTGGGTGACGATCAGGCGGGTCCGGTGGTGTCGGTCCTCGGTGAGGGTCTTGCTGATCTGCATCTCGGTCGCGGTGTCGAGGCTGGAGGTCGCATCGTCCAGCACCAGCAGGCGATTCGCTGGCCAGGCACGGGCCAGGCCGAGGCGTTGGCGCTCGCCACCTGACATAGGGGCCTTGGGCAACGGGGTGAAGTAGCCGTCGGGGAGGCGGCTGACGAAGTCGTGCGCGTGGGTGGCACGGGCTGCGGCCAAGGTTCGGACGGGGCCGATGGCGTCGTGGGAGATGGCGTCGCCGACGGTCGTGCCGACGAGGGTCGGGCGCTCGAAGGCGCAGCCGACCGCAGTACGGAGGGCTTGGCGGTTGAGGGCTTGGAGCGGTACGCCGTCCAGCAGGACCTGCCCGAAGTGGGGGTCGCGGAGGCGCGCGGCCAGCCCGGCGAGGACGGACTTACCGGCGCCGCTGGGGCCGACCACGGCCACGGTTGCGCCGCCGGGGAGGTCCAGGTGGATGTTTTGGAGCAGGGCGGATTCTTCGCCGAAGACGGTGACGCCGTCGAAGGTCAGGCGGCCGGGGCCGGGCGGCAGGTGGAGTAGGCCGTGGGCGACGGGGGTGATGGCGAAGACCTCGGCTGCGCGGTGGATGCCTGCGCGGGCTCGGGCGATCTCGCCGATGACGCCGGTGAGGCTGCCGAGTCCCGCGCCTAGTACGGCGTACTGGCTGGCGGCGAAGAGTTCGCCGGCGGTGATGCGGCCGTCGACTAGTTGGAGGCCGCCGACGGCGAGGACGGCGACGAGGACCAGTGGGCCGACGATCGCGGCTTGGGCGCCGGAGCGGGCTAGGACCTTCCAGGTCTCGAGGCCGTGTTTGTGGAGGTCGGGGAGGAAGCCGAGGATGCGACGTTCCTCGCGGCCCGTGGTGCCGGCGGCGGAGATGGTGCGGAGGCCGGCGACTGCCTCGGTGAGGAGGGCGGAGATGCGGCCTTGGGTTTCTTGGTAGGCGAGGCTGAGCTCGGCGGTGCGGCGGGCGAAGACGAAAAGTACGCCGACGACGAGGATGACACCGCCGAAGAAAGCGACGGCCAGCCAGGGGTCGATGAGCGCGAGCAGGACGAGGCTGCCGATCGGGGGAGCCATCGCGGCGACTGTGGTGACGGCTGCCGGGCCTGCTTGGGCGGCGTCGGAGGTGTTCCCGGAGACGCGGCTGACCAGGTCGCCGGGGTCGAACTCGCGGGTCCCTTCCGGGCCGCCGTTGACGACGTGGCTGACCAGGCGGTGACGCAGCCAGGCGGTCGTACCGGCGACACACGCCGTACCGGCGAAAACGTCGATCAAGCTACAGATGATGCCGGTGGCAATCAATGCGGCGGCGATGGCGAACCACTTGCCGTAGCCAACCCCGGCGACGATCGCATCAACCGAATGCCCAAGCACAGAAGGCAAAGCGAGCGCCACCCCACTACCAGCCAATGCGGTCACGGCGATCACCGGCAACCACCAGCCCCCATGCCGGGCGACAGCGCCAAAGCTGGTGGGAGTCATTTGATGAGCCCGGTGTGGTGGGCTAGGAAGGCGAGCATGTCTGCGGCCAGGCCGATGCCTTTGCTGGCGGAGCCGCCCGCGTGGCCGGAGTCTGGCTCGAGGCGCAGGAGGACGGGGCGGTCGCCGTCGGTGGCGTGTTGGAGGGCGGCGCACATTTTTCTAGCGTGTAAGGGGTCTACTCGGGTGTCACCGCCGAAGACGGTGAAGAGGACCGCCGGATACTTCACGCCTGGCTGGACTCGGTGGTACGGGGAGTAGGAGAGCAACGTCGCCAACTCAGCCGGGTTGGAGGCCGAGCCGAACTCGGGTACCCAGCTGGCGCCCAGGCCGGAGTGTTCGTAGCGGACCATGTCCAGCAGCGGTGCTGAGCAGACGGCGGCGGCGAAGAGTTCTGGGCGTTGGGTGATGGCGGCGCCGACCAAGAGGCCGCCGTTGGATTCGCCGCAGAGGGCCAACTGGTCGGGCGTGGTCCAGCCTTCGGCGATCAGCGTTTCGGCGGCGGCTAAGTAGTCGTCGAAGACGTTCTGCTTCTGGTCGAGCATGCCTGCCCTGTGCCAGTCGTCGCCGCGCTCCCCGCCGCCACGCAGGGTGGCCGTGACGAAGATGCCGCCGGCCGCGACCCAAGCGAGCGCGAAGGCGGAGTACGTCGGGGTGAGCGACTGCCCGAAACCCCCATACCCATAAAGGATCGCCGGTCGTGGGCCGTGCTCGCCCGGCTTGCCGACGACGAGCAGTTGCAGCTCGGTGCCGTCCGCGGAGGCGAAGTCGACCTGCCACGACTCGGCATCCGCGGCGCCGATCGCGCCGGGCGGCGGCGACCACAGCGTCGTACGACCCGAGGTCACGTCGTATTGGTAGACCGCCGCCGGCGTGACGCTGTCCGTGTAGGAGAACCAGACCTGGTTGTCGCCTTCCGGCCGGCTCACCAGTGAACCGATCGAGCCGACGCCCGGCAGCGGTACGTCGCCCAGGTACCGCCCGGTGACGAGGTCGTGGATCGCGATCTCGCCGACCGCGTTCCTGGTCCGCCCGACCAGGACCACCTTGTCGAGAATCGCCAGACTGCTCAACGGCGCTGAAGGATCCGCCGGGACGTAGTCGCGCCAGACCGTCGGGTCCTCGGGATCGCCGACACAGATCTTGCCGGTCGGCGCATCGCGGGTCGTCACGACGTACAGGCGTCCCTCGCGGCACACCGACATGACGGTGATCGCGTCGACGCCTTGCTGGACGACGGCCGGCGGCTGGTCCGAAGTGAGATCGGCGAGCCACAGATCGTTCGCAGTACCGCGCGCCGCCGAGATCGTCAGCCAGCGGCCGTCGGCACTGAGATCCAGCCCGTACGACGCTTCGCCGGGAAGCACCCGCTCGTCGTCGGACCGGCCGACGACATGGCGCAGCACCTGCCGGAATCGTACGTAATAGAAGGACTTCCCATCGGGGAGCCAAGCAATAGGGGAGTAGCGGCAACCATCGAGCGGACCGTCGACCATGACGCCGGAGGCGACGTCGAGGACGTGAAGGATCGACTGTTCGGAGCCGCCACGGGAGACCTGGAAAGCGAGCAGGGCTCCGTCGGGGGAGGGCTGCCAGCTGTCGAGCGTGGTGAGGCCGGTCGGGTCGAGTTGCTGGGGATCGAGCAGGACCGCGTCATCGACGTACAGGACCGGATGTTCCTGCGCGGCGGAGCGGCGGAGGACGAAGCAGCGGTCGCCGCGCCAGACGGGAGTGGAGACCGAGCCGACGCTGGACAGTGCTCGGACCCGGTTGCGGAGCTGGTACCGCCCGGGGAGCGTGGTCGCCTGGTTCAGCCAGAGCTGGTCCTGGATCGCCTGCCAGGCTTGGGTTTGCGGCGTGGCGGCGTCTTCCAGCCAGCGATACGGATCGGGGATCGCGTGGCCGTGCAGGTGATCGACGAGCGGCAGACGCTCGGCGTCGGGGTAGCTCAGGTCGAAGTCTTGCACGGGTGCCTCCTCCCGTTGGGGGAAAACAGGTTCGGCCCTGGGTGGGAATGCTGCCCACCCAGGGCCCCCGGAACCTGAGGGTCACACCGCCTTCGTCATCACTCGACGTCCGGCGGCGCGGCCCCGTGGCCCGATCAGTGGCAGAGCAGAAGGCTCAGGTTGCTCGGACGCTGGGAACCACAGCCCAGCACGGTGAGCGTGGAGCCACCGTGGCCGTGCCCGCCGTGACCGTAGCCCGGGGTCTCCAGACCCTGAAGGTCGAGAAGTGCCATTTGTTTACACCTCCTTCGAGGTGAGTAGGGATGGGGACTCGGACCACTGGGGAGGTCCGAGGAACGGGAGGGTGACGCGCTGCTCGTGCAGCGCCGCACCCAGGGCCAGCAGGACGCCGGCCGATCCGGTCGCCAGGTCCATCGAGAGACGGAGCAACTGGTTGCCGGGGTACGCGAGGCCGCCTTCGAACGGCATCGCGTGCCAGCCGAGTCCGCGCACCAGGTCGGTGGTCTCGACACCCAGCGCCGGAGCGGCGAGGAGGAGACCGGCGCGACCCATGAACAGGCCTGGCTGGACGTAGTAGGAGCAACGGGCGACCCGTCGCAGGGGTTCGAGCTGCGGCGCCAGCTCCGAGTCGGGCCGGAGCCCCAGGAACCGTTGCAGCACGAGGGCGATACCGGCCGAACCCTCTTCCAGATAAGGAAGTGTGCGCCAGCCCTGGTTCACCTGGAGAGTGCCGTCGGGCGTCTGGAGACAGCGCCGCAGATCCTGCCGGATGGCGATCTCGGCCAGATCCAGCAGTCCGGTGTCGCCGGTCAGCTCGTAAGCCTCGAGGAAGAGCAGCGCCGGTCCGGACGAGCCGTACATCAGCCCGGCCCGCGGCTTGTCCCCACCGCTGGTCTCCGGTACGTCGGTGACGTCGCCGAGTCGGTCTGCCACCAGGTCGACCACATGGATCGCCTTGGCCCGCAGGACTGGCTCGCCGGTGAAGTGCAGCAGGTTGAGACCGATACCGGCCAGGCCGCTGTGCAGTCCGAGCTCACGCGTCGCGAGCTCGTCGGCCAGCGTGCGCTCGACCAGGTCCAGCGCGTCCTGCTCATGACCGAGGTCGTTGAGGACATGCGCGATACCGTGCAGCCCGTCGTACAGGCCCGGGCCCATCTCGCTGGTCAAGGCGTGCTTGCGCAGCCAGTCCTCGTACTCCGGGAAGCGCCCGCCCCCAGTCTGAGCAAGGGCATAAAGCACCCCCGCTGCACCAGTGGCAAGGTTGGTCCCCCCGCCGGGCTGGAACTGGGCGATGTCGCCAGGGAACAACCTGTCGTCGCGCTCGGGAGTGGCGCTGGCCACGATCGCCTTGGCGAGCGCCGCTCGCACATCGACCCACTCGGCGCGACCCGGCAGCGCGAGCGACTCCATCTCGGGGTCGCTGGTCAGCTCGGGACCGACGATCGTGCGGACTGCCTGATCGAGCGTCTGGCGAGGCACCGAAAAGGTCTCGGCGATCATGTCGGCGAGCTGGAAAGCCTTGCTGGGATGGAGATTCAGCAGCATCGTCGTCTGCGGCGCGAACAGGCCGAGCGTGATGCAGGCCAGTGCGTAGAGGTCGACGTCCGGGCCCTGCCGGTCGCCGGGAGCGGCGTACCCGGGATGGGCGAGCGCCGACCGGGCCTGCTCCTCGACGAGCGTCGCGACCTCGAAGTCGATCAGCACCATCCGCTCACCGTTGCTGAGCAAGACGTTGTCGGGGTGCAGGTCGCAGAAGACGACACCTCGCCCGTGCAGCTGAGCGACAGCGGCCTGGACGTCGGTGACGATGCGCGCGGCCCATTCGGCGTACTCCGCCAGCTCGGCCTCGGTCGCGTCGGGGTGGGTCAGCGGGTAGCGGCGGACCAGTTCGCGCTGGAGCGGGTTCGCGTCGACGAACTCCTGGACCAGGAAGTGGTGCTCGCCCAGCTCGAAGTAGTCGTGCACCTTCGGGACCACGTCGAGGCCCTCGAGGCGCTGCAGGATGTCGCGCTCGTGGCCGACCCGGGCGACCGCGTCGCGGCCGCTCATGTCCAGCCCGGCGAGCGGCCGGCCCTCCTTCAGTACGACCTTCGCGCCGGTCTCGTTGTGGTGGCCGAGGTACACGCCGCCGCCGTTGGAGAACTGGATGACGCCTTCGATCGTGTACGCCAGCTCGTTCGTGGTGACCGAGTTGCGCGCGTCCAGATGCTCTTGCAGGAAAGGCGGCAGGGCGATCCACGGCGGCATCGAGAAGGTCGGGCCGCGATGGTCCGGGACCAGTCCGCCGGAGTCATCGGAGAGGGCGAGCACGCGCTCGCCGCCTTCGTTGAGGCAGTACCGGCTGACGAAAGCGCCGTACCGGACGAAGAGCGGGCCTTCGGCGTACCGGAGGTCGCTCAGGATGTACGGCCCGCGGACGCCCTGCAGGAGGCCGTCGAGCTCCTTGAGGACGAGCTCCAGCTGGGCCTCGTCGGTCGGGTAGATCGTGACGAGCTTGCCGCTCGAACCGCGCGGGGCGGACTTCGAGTTGACCATCACCATCACGGGCTCGTTGCGCAGGAACTTGAACGCGATGCCGCGGGGGACGCAGTAGTCCCACACCACGGCGAGTGTCTTCTCGGCGTCCTCGAGCCCGGAGGAGACATGGATCTTCCAGCCCTGGGCCGGCAGCTCGAGACCGTCCGGCGCGTAGTGCATCCAGGTCTCGCCGGGGACGTGGCTCCAGCCGGCCGGGACCGGCCGCGCACAGAGCGCGAAGTCAGGGTGCTCGGCACCACGGTTGGTCGGGGAGTCGTAGAACCGCCGGTCGGCCAAGCAGTAGAGCTCGTAACTTTCCATGACGATTCATCCCCCCTCTCGTTGGTGTGCCCGGCACATCTTGGGCAACGGGAGGAGGGCTGGCGTAGTGCATGACGTCACGACTAGACCGTGAAGAACTCACACCCTACGAGTGGGTAAGTAACCACTCTTTGTTACGTCGCGATCACTTTGAGCGGTGAAAACGCTGTTACATGATGCCATTCAGTGGCGGTGACGTAACAGGGCGTAACTTGTCGCGACTTTCCTCGTGCGAGGTCTTACTCGGCCGACCGGTGCTGCTGGCTGGCGAAGTAGGCGACCTTTCGGGCGCGCATCACCTCGCCCAGCGGGCGGTGCTCGACGAGTGCGTTCCAGGGGTCGAACTTGGCCGACTCGACCTCCGCGCCGAAGTCCGGGTCGGGGTGCTGCCGGAAGATCGTCAGCTTGCCGACGGTCAGGTACGGCGCGTCCCAGACCTTCGAGGCGTCCTCGATCGGGGTGTGCTGCTCGTCGGTGAAGAACTGCACCTGGAAGTCGTAGCTCAGCGGCCCCTGGTCGAGCCGCTGGTAGAGGTCGGCGGCCCAGTCCTCACTCGCTTGAGCGTTGACCTGGTCGGACGCAGCGGCCAGCTTCACCCGGACGGCGTACGGGCCGAAGGAGACCGGGGCGGCGCTGAAGAAGTCGTTCGTGGCGAAACCGCTGAAGGGCTCTTTCAGCGCGGTCTGGACGAGTTTCAGCTGGGGGATCATTCCGGGGTTCTTGAGCACCCGCAGCAGGAGCTTGCCCGGGGTACTGCCGCCGGTGGTGACGACTGTGGTGAAGTCCTCGCTGGTCGGCGAGCTGAACCGTTCGTGGTTGATCAGCGCGAAGTCCTGCGAGGTCGCCTCGCCGCCGAGCGCGCCCTTGCCGGAGACGCCGAGCACCTTGATGGAGAAGCCGCGGATGTCCGGAGTACTGTCCGGTGCCCGGTTGAAGCCGCCGTTGGAGAGCCGGAGCCAGGTGTCGTACTTGTTCTGGATGGAGAAGATGCCCTGCTTGGCGTGCGCGGGCAGATCGCCCGGTACCTCCAGCGTCGCCCGCATGGCCGCGAGCTGTTTGCGGTGCAGCGCCCGGCCGGTCCCGAACTTCTCGTCCTTCCGCCCCTGCATCTCGGCGAAGGCCTTGCCCTGCGCCTCGTGCCGCGCGGCCTCCCCGGGGTCGATCACTTCACGCCAGTCGGTACTCGGCTCGGCCACGGCTTCTCCCATCGGGTGGATCCAGCGGTCCCACCCAGTATCCGCCCTCCCGAATGTTGCACCAGGCAACCGACAGATGAACTTATGCCGGGTACGTCTGGACCTCGGTGGCCTTGAGGGTGGCGTGGAGTTTTTGGCCGGGAGCGAGGTGGAGGTCGGCTACTGCTGCGGTGGTGATGTCGGCGAGGAGGGTTGCGGGGGCGGGGGAGTTGTGAGGGGTCAGGCGGACGCGGACGGTGTGGGCGTGTTGCTCGATGCCGGCTACCTGCATGGGCCAGGTGTTGCGTGGGGTGCCGGTCGGGGGTTCCGGGTAGAGGCTGACGGCTGAGGGTGGGAAGGCGACGAAGACCTTGCCCTCGGAGGGAGTCGCGATGGTGAGGGTGCCGCCGTCGGTGAGGGTGACGGTGGTACCGGCTGCCGTGCCTCGGTAGAGGTTGAGGCCTACGAGTTGTGCTACGTACTCCGTGCGCGGGCGGCGGGCGATCTCGGTGGGTGGGCCCTCTTGGACGATCTTGCCGTGCTCGACGATGACCAGGCGGTCGGCGAGGACCATCGCGTCGAGGGGGTCGTGGGTGACGAGGAGGGTGCGGCCTTCGTACCGCTGGAGGTGCTGGCCCAGCTCGGCGCGGATGTGGAGGGTGGTGCTCGCGTCGAGGGCTGCGAGGGGCTCGTCGAGTAGTAGTAGGTCGGGGGAGGTGGCCAGGGCGCGGGCCAGGGCTACGCGTTGGGCTTGGCCGCCGGAGAGGGCGCGTGGGCGGGTTTTCGCGTACTCCGTGAGGCCGACCGTCTCGAGCCAGCGGGCCGCCACGGCGCGGGCTGTGCGTTTGTCGGTGCCGCGGGCGCGGAGGCCGAAGGCGACATTCTCGAGGGCGCTCAGGTGGTTGAAGAGCAGGTAGTCCTGGAAGACGACTCCGATCGGGCGGTGGTCGGCCGAGCGGAAGGTCTTCGGCGGTTCGTCCCAGAGGGTGTCGTCGAGGCGGATGCTGCCGTCGGTGATCGGGAGCAGGCCGGCGATCGCGCGGAGGGCCGTGGTCTTGCCGGCGCCGTTGGGGCCGAGCAGGGCGACGACCTCGCCCGGCTCGACGGCTAGGTCGAGGTCGAGTCGGAAGGCGTCGCGGGTCACGTGCAGATCGGCGTACAGGGTCATCGGAGACCACTGATCCAACGCTCGCGCAGGCAGGCCAGTACGACGACCGAGACCGCCAGGAGCACGATGCTGAGTACTACGGCGACGTCGGGGTCGGACTCCAATGCGAGGTAGACGGCGAGGGGCATCGTCGTCGTACGGCCGGGGAGGTTGCCGGCGAAGGTGATCGTCGCGCCGAACTCACCGAGGGCACGGGCCCAGCACAGCACCGCACCCGCCACGATGCCCGGCGCGATCGACGGCAACGTGACCCTCCTGAACGTCAGCCACCGACTGGCGCCCAACGTGGCCGCCGCTTCCTCGTACCGCGGATCGGCGGCTCGCAACGCGCCCTCCACCGAGATGACCAGAAACGGCATCGCCACGAACGCCTCGGCGACGATCACCCCGGCGGTCGTGAACGGCAACGTGAACCCGAACCACAGATCCAGCCGCTCACCCACCAGCCCGCGCCGCCCGAGCACCAGCAGCAACGCCACCCCACCAACCACCGGCGGCAACACCAACGGCACAGTCACCAACGCCCGGATGATCCCCCGCCCAGGAAGCTCCGCCCGCGCAAGCAACCAAGCCAGGGGCACCCCAAAAACCAAACAGATCACCGTCGCACTCGTCGCGCAGATCAACGAAAGCTTCAGCGCCTCCCCAACCGCAGCACTGAACAACCGCTCCGGCAACGTCGACCAAGGCGCCTGAGCCAGTAGTCCAACCAGCGGTACTAGGAGAAAGGCCAACCCGAGCAGCGCAGGCAGCAGCAACACAGCAGGCAACCGCCCACCAACCCGCTGCCGCCGCCTCTTCACGCCACCCAAGATCTCACCTCACCTCCCAGAACCCGCCGCCCCGCGCTCCACGCAGACCAGTCGCCAGGAGAGTGGAGCCCCCCACGAACCCACCCCTCGGTAGACCCCACGACCCATCCCTCCGCGCCCCCCGGCCCACCCACCCCGTCCCCATTTCGGGGGTTAACCCCCGAAATCGTGGGTTGCCACCCGCGAAAATGGGGTGGCAACCCACAACGTGGGGGGTTAACCCCTGAGATGGGGACGAGGTGGAGGGGGGCACGGGCCTCGGGCCGGGTGTGGGGCGGGGGCGGGGTGGAGGGGCACCGTGGTCTCGGGCCGGGTGTGGGGCGGGGTTGGTTAAGGGGCTTCGAAGCCGGCGGCGGTTAGGAGCTTGGTGCCGGCTGGGGAGAGGACGTAGTCGACGAAGGCCTTGGCGGTGTCGGGAGTCTTGGAGTTGGTGAGGGTGGCGATGGGGTATTCGTTGATCGCCTTGGACGCCTCGGGGAATTCGATGCCTTCTACCTTGTCCTTGGCGGCGAGGACATCCGTCTTGTAGACGAGGGCGGCGTCTACCTCGTCCAGGCTGACCTTGGTGAGGGCTGCCTTGACGTCCTTCTCCAAGGTGTCGGGCTGGGGAGTGAGGCCGGCTGCCTTGAAGACCTTGTCGGCGGCGGCGCCGCAGGGGACCTCGACGGCGCAGAGGGCGATCTTGCGGTTCTTGTCGGTGAAGTCCTTAAGGCCGGTGATCTTGCCGGGGTTGCCCTTGGGGACGGCGATCTCCAGCTCGTTCTTGACGAACGTGGTCGGGGTGCCCTTGTCGGTCACCTGGTCCATGTTCTTCGGGGCGGCCGAGGCGAAGACGTCAGCGGGCGCGCCCTGGTTGATCTGCTCGGCGAGCGCGGAGCTGCCGGCGAAGTTGAAGACCACCTTGACGCCGGGGTGCGCGGCCTCGAAGTCCTTGCCGAGCTGGGTGAAGGTCCCGGTCAGCGATGCCGCCGCGAATACGTTGATCGTGCCCGAGAGGCTCGCAGTACTGCTGGAGCTGCTGCTCGGGGACGAGGCCGCCGGGGTGTCGTCCCCGCAGCTCACCAAGGTCAGGGCAGCAACGGCAGTGACGGCGGTTGCAAGGGTGCGGCGGAACATCAGGCCTCCGGGATCTCGACGACGACATGGGTGGATTTGATGGACGCGACAGCGATCACGCCCGGCTCCAGGCCGAGCTCGTCCGCCGCTTCCCGGCTCATCAGCGACACGACCCGGAACGGGCCGGCCTGCAGCTCCACCTGAGCCATCACGCCGTCCTTGACGACGCGCGTGACGATGCCGCGCATGCGGTTGCGGGCCGACGCGGCCGTGGTGGCACCCGGCTCGGGCGACTCCGCCAGCTCCTGCGCGAAGGCGGCCAGCGCCGCACCCTCGACGGCCATCCGGCCACCGTCCTGAACGGCCGGCAACCGCCCCTGGTCGACCCACCGGCGCACGGTGTCATCACTGACTCCGAGCAGCGCAGCAGCCTCACTGATCCGCAAATTCGGCATGAACGGCATCTTATCGCCGCATTTGCGCATTCTGTATGCCATTTTCGGTTACCGGCCACGAACGCGAGCGTCGTCACAGCGCCCGCTGAGCCCGCGGATTAGGTTGTCACCATGAGCACGGGGCTGCGCGAATATCTGGACGGGCCGCACAAAGCGGCAAGGGATCTGGTCCGCGACGGGCTGGCGGCGAACGCCGAACTGCTGGACGCTGGACTCGAGCTGAGCCGGTCGGAGTACCGGGACAAAGTGCTAGCGGTGATGCAGCAGATCACCGCCGAGGGGCACACCGGCCGCGGCTTCCCGAAGGAGTTCGGCGGGCAGGGCGATCTGGGCGGCTTCATCGCCGGGTTCGAGACGCTCGCGTTCGGCGACCTGTCGCTGATGGTGAAGGCAGGTGTGCAGTTCGGTCTGTTCGCGGGCGCGATCCTGCACCTCGGCACGACCCGGCACCACGACGAGTACCTCACCGACGCGATCGAGGGCCGCCTGCTCGGCTGCTTCGCGATGACCGAGACCGGTCACGGCTCCAACGTCCAAGCACTCGGTACTACGGCGACGTACGACCCCGCGACCGAGGAATTCGTCATCCACACCCCGACCGCCGCCGCGCGCAAGGACTACATCGGCAACGCGGCCCGCCACGGCCGGATGGCCGCCGTCTTCGCGCAACTCGTGGTCGGCGGCGAGACGCACGGCGTGCACTGCCTGCTCGTCCCGATCCGTACAAAGGACGGCGACCCGCTGCCCGGCGTCACGCTCTCCGACTGTGGTGCCAAGCTCGGCCTGAACGGCGTCGACAACGGCCGAATCGTCTTCGACCAGGTCCGGGTCCCGCGGACCGCGCTGCTCGACCGCTACGCGCAGGTCGATGCGGAAGGCAACTACTCCAGCGAGATCGAGAACCCGGACCGCCGCTTCTTCACCATGCTCGGCACTCTCGTCCAGGGCCGAGTCTCGGTCGGCGGCGCCGCGATCAACGCAAGCAAGGTCGCCCTGACCATCGCCATCCGGTACGCCGATCGCCGCCGCCAGTTCGGCGCCCCCGGCAGCGCGGACGAGGCTCTGCTGCTCGACTACCGCATGCATCAGCGCCGGCTCCTGCCGCTACTCGCCCGGACGTATGCGCTCCACTTCGCCCAAGCCGAGCTGGTGGAGGAGTTCGTCCGCCTGTTCGGTGGCGACGGTGAAAAGAACGACCATGACCAGCGCGCATTGGAAGCGCAGGCGGCCGGTACGAAGGCGCTGGGGACCTGGCATGCGACCGAGACCATCCAGATGTGCCGCGAGGCGTGTGGAGGGGCCGGGTACCTGGCGGAGAACCGTCTGGCAACCCTGAAGGCGGACACCGACGTCTTCACCACCTTCGAAGGCGACAACACGGTGTTGCTGCAGCTCGTCGCGAAGGGGCTGCTGACCAACTACCGGGAGTCGTTCGGCAAGCTCGACCCGCTCGGGACGGCCCGGTTCATCGCGGCGCAGGCGGTCGAGATCGCGGTGGAGAAGACGGCGCTGCGGACGCTGATCGAGCGCCTGCGCGACGTGGTGCCGAACCGCAACGACTCGGCCGACCCGGATGCCGGGTTGCGGGACGACGCGTACCACTCCGGCATGCTGCGCTTCCGGGAGGAGCACATGCTGGCGGGGGTGGCTCGACGGCTCAAGCGCGGGATCGATGATGGAGTCGAGGCGTTCGAGGTGTTCAACCGGTGCCAGGATCACGTCATCGCGGCCGGCCGGGCGCATGTGGAGCGGGTGGTGTCGGAGGCGTTCCTGGCCGCAGTACAGGCTGCGCCGGAAGGTACTCCGCGGGAGCGGCTGCGCGATCTCTACGACCTGCACGCGCTCGTGACGATCGAGGCGGAGCGGGCCTGGTACATCGAGCACGGGCGGTTGTCGGGCGGCCGGTCGAAGGCGATCACGGCCCTGGTGAACGAGCTTTGCGCGGCTGTTCGCCCGTACGCCGGGGAGCTGGTGGACGCGTTCGGCGTACCGGGCGCGGCGGTGGATGTGCCCATGGTTGTACCGTCTCAGCATGAGTGAGCCGATTGAGCCCGCATCGGCCGCCGAGGCCGCCCGCGAACTGGCGAAGGTGCTGCTGGAGCAAGCCGACGCCCTGGACCTGCACGATCTGCGGGCCACCACGGCGATCGAGAACGTCCGGGTCCAGGCCCGGGTCCTCGCCGACGCGGTGCACGAGCGCGGCTGGGGAGACATCTTCCTCGGCATCGACTCGTACGACCCCGACGAGCTGGACGACCTGCCGCTGGGTCCGGACGACTTCGACGACCCCGACGACTACCGCGAGATGGTCGAGCGCGGCGACCTGGACGACCTGGACGAGGCGATCGTCCCGGAGAACGGGATCCGGCTCAGCTACCAGGCCCGGTACGACTTCGTGGTGACCGATCCCGAGGCGTTCGTCGCCTACGTCCGCAGCCGCGCGGACGAGGCCCAGAACGACGAGGTGATCGACGACATCGAGGACGCCCGGTCGGCCTTCGAGCTGCTCGGCTACCTCGACGGCCTCGGCTCCAAGGACTACGACACCGTCGGCCTCACCCCGGCCGGTGGCGAGGAGTCGCACAAGGTCGTCCAGTTCTCCCTCTGGGACCTGGACCCGACCCGCCGGGACGACACCTACCCGTACTGATCGTTGCCTCGACCCCCTAACCGGACCAGACCGGTCGGGGTGGTTGAGCGCTGGATTGTTGTTGCGGTAGGCAACTTGTCTACTGACGGGTACGGAAAGCGACGCCGTATATACGCAGCGTCGCCCTGCGCTAGATCAATGCAAATGTTTGACCGTGCTCATGGCGGCGGTCTGCTACCCCGTGACAACGTTCAGTTGTCGGCGACGGACGGGTCGCTGACGAAAAGGCTCCAGGTGGCACCGCGACTCCCGTCCGCGACCGGACTGTACCTCCCCTGCCGGTCACGGAATGAGTCCGCGGTTCCTCCCTCCTTCGGGCCGAACCGCCCTCTCGGGGCAAAGCAGGACGCCGGCCGTGTCGCCGGGGCGCCGGTCGCCAGTGAGGTGGTGACCGACGCCCGACACGGTCGGCGTTTCTTTTTCCCGAAGTACTGGTTGTGAATCTGGGGACCAGTACTTCGGGAAACGCTTGTTTTTCAGGCCAGTTCGAGCGCCGTGTGCGAGGTCTGCGGGACCTCGCCGTACGTCGTGGTGCGCTGGCGGGCCGGACGTCCGGCGGCCGTCGCCATCTGGGTGAGCTCTTCGATGGACTTGCGGGAGCCGTGCTTGGAGCCGGCCATCCGGCTGATGGTCTCCTCCATCAGGGTGCCGCCGATGTCGTTGACGCCGCCGTTCAGGACGTCGACGCAGCCGTCGGTGCCGAGCTTCACCCAGGAGCACTGGATGTTGTCGATCCGGCCGTGCAGCATGATCCGCGACATCGCGTGCACCGCGCGGTTCTCGTCGTACGTCGGGCCGGGGCGGGCCACGCCGGCCAGGTAGATCGGCGAGTTGGTGTGGATGAACGGCAGCAGTACGAACTCGGTGAAGCCGCCGGTCTGGTCCTGGACGGCGGCGATCGTGCGCAGGTGCTGGACCCAGTGGTGCGGGGCGTCGACGTGGCCGTACATCATCGTCGAGCTCGACGGCAGACCGACCTTGTGCGCCGTCGTGATCACCTCGATCCAGCTTGCCGTGGGCAACTTTCCCTTGGTGAGGATCCAGCGCACGTCGTCGTCGAGGATCTCGGCGGCGGTACCGGGGATGCTGCCCAGGCCGGCCTCCTTGACGGAGATCAGGAAGTCCTCGATCGACAGGCCGGTACGGACCGAGCCGTTGACGATCTCCATCGGGGAGTACGCGTGGACGTGCATCTCCGGGACGCGCTCTTTGATCGCCCGGACGAGGTCCGCGTACGCCGTACCGGGGAGGTCGGGGTGGATGCCGCCCTGCATGCAGACCTCGGTCGCACCGATCACCCAGGCTTCCTCGGCCCGCTGGGCGACCTCGTCCATCGAGAGCGAGTAGGCGTCGGCGTCGGTCCGTCGCTGAGCAAACGCACAGAACCGGCAACCGGTGTAACAGACGTTGGTGAAGTTGATGTTCCGGTTGACGACGTAGGTGACGTCATCGCCGACGACTGCCTTGCGTAGATCATCGGCGATCTTGGCCAGCTGATCGAGCGCCGGACCCGTTGCCGTCATCAACGTCAACGCTTGCGCATCGGAAAGCCCCGCCGGATCCCGTTCAGCAGCCGCCAGGGCTTCTTTGACGTCACCTTGAATTCGTTCTGGTGCTACCCGGTTCTTGACGTCTTCGCGGAGTACGTCCCAGTCGCCGTAGGCCGCGTCGAAGTCCGAGCGCGTTTCCGTACGACGGCCTTCGGTGTCGATGGCGGTGTGGAGGTCAGTGCGGCCGACGCTGTCCCAGCCGCCGTCGGGTTCCTGCCAGGGGAGGCCCTTCGGGAACGCGGACTCGTTGGCTAGGCCGGTCTCGGGGTCGACCAAAGCCTCGACGTGTGAGATCAGGCGCGGGTCGAGCCAGGGTTCACGCAGGTACTCCGGGTGCGCGGTAAGCCTTTCGCGCAAGGTGAAACCGGCGTCGGCGGTGACCTTGGCCAGGTCGTCGATCTGCGGCCACGGGCGCTCGGGGTTCACGTGATCCGGCGTCAACGGCGAGACCCCACCGAAGTCGTCGACACCCGCATCGAGCAGCAACCGCGCCTCGGCCAGGTCGACCAGGTTCGGCGGCGCCTGGACCCGCATCCGCGGTCCGAGCACGACACGGGTGACGGCGATCGCGGCGAGCCACTCCTCCAGCGGTACGTCGGCGTCGTTGCGCATCGCCGTGTCCGGCTTCACCCGGAAGCCCTGGATGATGACTTCCTGGATCCCGCCGTACTGCCGGGCGATCTTGCGCAGCGCGAAGATCGAGTCGGCCCGCTCCTCGAGGTTCTCCCCGATGCCGATCAGCAGCCCGCTGGTGAACGGCACGTTGGAACGGCCCGCATCCTCCAGCACCCGCAGCCGGATCGCCGGGTCCTTGTCGGGCGAACCGTAGTGCGGCTGGCCCTTCTCCTCGAACAGCCGCCGCGAGGTGGTCTCGAGCATCATGCCCATGCTCGGCGCGACCGGCTTCAGCCGCTGAAGGTTCTGCCACGACATGACGCCCGGGTTGAGATGCGGCAGCAGGCCGGTCTCCTCGAGCACGCGGATCGACATGGCGCGCACGTAGTCGAGGGTGCTGTCGTATCCGGCCTCCTCGAGCCACTTCTTGGCCGCGTCCCACCGATCCTCGGGGGCGTCGCCGAGGGTGAAGAGCGCTTCCTTGCAACCGAGGGCGGCACCCTGGCGGGCGATCTCCAGCACCTCGTCCGGGCTCAGGTACGGCGAGTGCACGCGGCCGGGCGTGGTCGCGAACGTGCAGTAGTGGCAGCGGTCCCGGCACAACCGGGTCAGCGGGATGAACACCTTCTTGGAGTAGGTGATGATCCCACTCCGGCCCGCGTCGGCCAGTCCTTGGTCACGCACCCGGGCTGCGGTCGACATCAGCTGTTCGAGCGCGGAGCCGGAGGCGGACAGCAGTACCTCGACCTCTGCCGGGTCGAGCGTCTTGCCGTCGTCGGCCCGCTTCAGCGCGCGCCGCATGGCGGTACTGATCGGGGCGTTCGGGGGAGTGGCTGGGGGCTGCTGGGGGTCAGTCACGACAAGAAGCGTAGGCCGCCTCCGGAGTGGATCCAGCCGATTCCAGGGGGCAAAAACAATCAGTACGTCTGTCCTGGTACTTTGCCATTCGCGCAGGTCAGGCGGGTTGACGAGCCGGTGGTGAGGGCGGTGATGAGGTGGCGGGCAAGGCCGTCGATGGGCGTCGTGCGCGCGGTCGGTTGCGTCGGGTGGAGCTCCTGACGGCGACGCTGGCCGTGATCGAGCGGGACGGTGTCGCCGGAGTCAGCCACCGAGCGGTGGCGGCCGAGGCTGGGGTCTCCTTGGCGTCGACGACCTACCACTTCAGCTCGTTGGATGACCTGCTCGTGGCGGCGCTGACCTGGGCAGCCGATGACCTGGCGGCCGAGTTGCATGAGCGCGTCAACGAGATGGGCGCCCGCCCAGCCGATGAGCTTGCTCGGCTGATCGAACACTGCTTGGTCTATCGGCGCGGCCGCACGCTCGCGGAGTACGAGCTGTATCTGCTGGCAGCTCGCCGGCCCGCGCTCCGTGAAGCCGCCGCCGCTTGGCTCGAACCGCTCACCCAGATCGCCCGGAACTTCACTACGGACCCCCAGAAGGCAAGCCTCCTGGTCGCAGCGCTGGACGGCATCCTGCTCCAGTCCCTGATCGGCGCCCGGCCCTATGATCACGCGGACTTCACCGCACTGCTGACCCATCTCCGCTAGCGGCGCGGACCCGCGTCAGCCAGGGAGCGAGCTGGGCGATGCCGAAGGCGACCTCGAAGGCGAGGAAGATCCACAGGAGTCGGAAGGCTCCCTGGCCGAGCGCGTAGGCCTGCCAGGTCGCGAACAGCACACGTGCGATTCCGTCGTACAGGCCGTAGACCGGCAGGGCTCTGACGATGCGGAGGACGGACCAGACGACCACGAGTGAACCCATCAGGTTCGCGTACAGGACCTGGATCGGATCGAGCGCGGGAAGCTCGCCGGCGCCCAGTGACGACATCAGGTCGTGCAGCAGCCGATAGGTCCACGGGGTGGCGAATCCGGCGGTGACGACGAGGTCGTACCAGGCGCTGGTCCGGACGAGGCGAAGGTAGCTGGGACGGTTCATGAGGTGACCGTAAACAGTGGAGTACTGTCCAAGGTCAAGTCGAGATTCCGGCGGAGGATCATGCGTATCGGGGAGTTGGCCGCGCGGACGGGGACCAGCAAGGACACCATCCGGTTCTACGAGAAGGTCGGGCTGGTCAGCGGCGATCGGCTGGCCAACGGGTACCGGGATTTCGGGCCTGGGATGGTGGAGTGGGTGCGGTACATCCGCACTGCGCAGACGCTGGGGTTCTCGCTGGCGGAGATCGGCCGGCATGGCGCCGAGTTGAGCGACGTACCGGATCAGGCGGCGGCGTTGTCCGCGTTGTTCGCGGCGAAGATCCAGGTCGTCGATGACCGGATGGCTGAGCTGGCCGCGATTCGGGCCGACCTTGAGAATCGCGCTGGTACTGGCTGCCCGCTCCGCGCTGCTGGTTGATCTTGAAGGGCTGCTGACTCAGCTCAGAGGGCGGCGTCGACGATTGCGTTGAGGGCCGTGGTCAGCCGGTCCCCGACCCGGGTGGAGTCGCCGAGGTAGCCGGCGATCAGCGCGCCGTCGCGGAGCATCAGCATCTGGTCGGCGACGGCGTAAGACGGCTTGCCCGCCGGGGTGCCCAGCCGGGTCGCCAGCGACCGGAAGAAGGTCCACCACCAGCTGCGCTGCTCGTCGACCAGTCGCCGGATCGGATGCGTGGGATCGGCGTACTCGGCGCCGGCGTTGATGAACGGGCAACCGCGGAAGCCCGGCTGGCAACTCGAGTCGGCCAGCAGCTTGGCGACCGCGGCCATCGCGCGGCGCGGGTCGTCGTCCCGGGCGGCGGTGGTCACCGCGATCCGCTCCCAGTCGGCCCGGCGCTCGAGGTACGCGAGTACCAGGTCGTCCTTGGTGGGGAAGTGACGGTAGAACGTCGCCTTCGTGGTGCCGACGCCGGCGATGATCCGGTCGGCGCTGATCGCCCGGATGCCTTCGCCGTAGAACAGTTCGCTCGCGCACTCGATCAGCCGGTCCCGCACGGGGACGGTGCGCTCGGGGGCGCTGGTGTCCTCTGTCATCTCCGTCACTATCCCATCTTCGGCGGGCCCGCTTGATTGACCTCAGCAAGAGTGACTAGTTAGTCTACCTGTGTTCTCAGTCGAACTTCTAGGGAGACAGACATGCCCACACGTACTGCTCGTACCGCCTGGAACGGCACCTTGCAGGAGGGGTCCGGCCAGGTCGAGCTGACCAGCTCCAAGATCGGCACCTACGAGGTCTCCTTCCCCAAGCGGGCGGCCGAGGGCGCGAACGGCACCACCAGCCCGGAGGAACTGATCGCGGCGGCCCACTCGGCTTGCTTCGCGATGCAGTTCTCGGCGCTGATCGCAGAGGCCGGTGGTACCCCGATCGCGCTGGAGATCCAGGACGACGTCACCCTCGGCCCGGACCCGGACGGCGGCTTCAAGCTGACCGGCATCAAGCTCACGGTCCGCGGCGAGGTAGACGGCCTGGACGCCGACGGCTTCGCCAAGGCCGCTGCAGACGCCAAGGCCACCTGCCCCATCAGCAAGGCCCTCACCGGCGTCGACATCACCCTGGACGTAGCCCTCGAGCAGTAGCCCACTCCGTCGTCGTCGGTAGCTTCAGCGCTACCGACGACGGGCGTTGGGGGTAGGGCGTGCAAGCGATCCGGCCGGTTGGCTGGTGGGCATGCTGAGGATTTCTGTGGGGGCGCTCCGCGACCGGTGGCAACTGTTCGCCGGTGCGGTGGTTGCGGTGGCGCTCGGAGTGGGGTTGGTGCAGTCCGCGCTGCAGGTGATGGCGGCGACAGACCGACCCGTACTACCGGCCGGGCTCTCAGGAGCTGAGCGAGCGCACATCCGCGACGGCTACGCGGGCGCCGCGACCCTGCTGGGAATGGCGGTGATGCTCGCCGTCTTCCTGACCGTGTTCATCGTCAGTACGACGTTCGGCTTCACCGTCGCGCAACGGCGGCGGGAGCTGGCGTTGCTCCGCTTGATCGGAGCGCAACGCGGCAGCCTCCGGCTGATGCTGCTCGGCGAGGCTCTCCTGCTGGGCTTGCTGGGAACGGCAGTCGGCGTACCGCTCGGCGTACTGGGCACGCTCGCGCAGTCGAAACTCCTTGTCTCGTTGGGAATGCTGCCGCACTGGTTCAAAGCGCCCTGGGATCCCGGAGCCCTGTCGGCCGCGGCCGTGGTCGGCGTCTCGACCGCGCTCGTCGGAGTCTTCGCGGCTGCCTGGCGTGCCTCACGGATCACCGCACTCGAAGCATTGTCGGATGCGCCGAGCAACCAGCGCGTCATGACGGGGTGGCGATGGTTCTGGGGTCTGTCGGCCGTCGGCGTGACCGTCCTGTTCGTCGTCGTCGCTCAAGCGGCGAGTGATCTGGTCGCCGGACTGATGATCGCGTTGCTGGTGATGGTCAGCGGCTCGGTCGCCCTGAGCCAGCTGAGCCCGATCGCCGTACCGCTCGCCGGACGGCTCCCCGCGCTCGTATTGCGCGGCAGTCTCGTCGCCGGCCTGGCTCGCGCCAACGTGCTTCACGCAGTACGCCGCAGCGCCGCGACAGCCGCTCCGTTGATCGTGCTGGTCGGCCTGCTGCTCGGTCTATGGGGGACCTTCGGCTCGCTGGCCAAAGCGGTCGGCGAGGAGCAACGCCAACTCGTCACTGCCGATCTGGTGGTGAGCGGCACTGTCCCGCCCGCCACCGACATCGCCGTCGCCTCACCGCAAACGACTGTGGCGATCACGGTCCGGCGCAACCGCTCCACCGTGTACTCCGAGGCGA
Organism: Kribbella sp. NBC_00382; assembly: GCF_036067295.1. Classification (NCBI taxonomy): domain Bacteria; kingdom Bacillati; phylum Actinomycetota; class Actinomycetes; order Propionibacteriales; family Kribbellaceae; genus Kribbella; species Kribbella sp. NBC_00382. Next base: position 1,592,860 of record NZ_CP107954.1, on the reverse strand, counting down.
TCGGCATCGACCCGACTGCCTGGCGGCGTACCCACAAACTCCTTCCCCGCAAGGGATCGCTCGACCGGCTGACCGGCGGGACGATCGCGATCGGTCCGGGCATGAGCGCCGAGGGCTACAAACTCAATTCGGTGCTAGCGGCAACCATTGACGGGCGCCAGGTCAAGCTGAAGGTGGTCGCGATCCTGCCCGAGACGCTGGACATCGGTGACAACTTCTTCGTCCCGCGCGCTCTGACGCCGACCGGCCGGACGGAGACGTTGGTCAAGTTCGCCGACGGCGCCGACCAGACGGCGGCAAAGCATCGGCTTGGTGGTCGTACGGTGGCCGACTGGGCGGAGAGCCGGGGCGAGGCGCAGCAGCGCGGCAATACGGCCATCTTCGCGGTACTGATGGGGTTGGCCGGTGTCTACGCCGCGGTCGCCGTCGTGAATGCGATCGTGATGGCGGCGGCCGAGCGACGACGCGAGTTCGCACTCGCAAGGATGGCCGGCCTGACCAGGGCACAAGTCGTTCTGGTCGCCCTGGTCGAGTCGCTGACCGTCGTCTTCATCGGCGTCCTGCTCGGCTGCATCGTGGCAGCCGCCGCCCTGGCCGGCATCGCCACCGGTACTGCGAGCACGTACGGCGTCGTAGTCGTCGCAATCCCCTGGCGCCTGCTCGCCCTGATCCTCGGCAGCTCCCTGATCGTCGTCGGAGCCACCGCCGCCGGTACCGCCTGGGTGGCGACCAAGTCGCAACCGATCAGCTTGCTCGGCGGCCGCGAGTAACGCCGGCGTGGCACATCGCCCGGATGACGAGGTGATGGAACGGGCGGATCAGGTTGTAGTAGAAGCGGCCCGCCGGGCGGAGGTAGTTCACCAGGGTGACGGCCTTGAAGGCGCGGATCGGGCCGGAGTCGTCGACGATGATCGCCAGGTAGCCGATCAGGTGGTTGTCGGTGACCTTCAGCAGCAGGTAGTGCTCCTCCTCGCCGCGGTCGACGGTGAAGAAGGACAAGTGGTCGCCCGGGGTGAAGCTGACGTCCTCCGGGGTGAGCTTGGTCTTGGGTGGCATCCCGGCCATCCCCAGGCCGAGCAGCTTGGCCACTGGTACGCGAAGGGCGAAGAGGAAACGTCCGGCCGCGGAACTGTTGCCCAGGGCACCGGCCACGAACTCCCGGAGGCTGACGGGACCAGTCACGGTCTTCACGTCGATGACGTCGGCGGACGGCAGGAGATCGGCTAGTTCGGGAAGATCGGCGTAGGTGGGCATGGCGGGCTCCTTCTCAACCTCAACTGAGGAACGGTTTGCCGGTGGCCAGGGTCAGCGTCGTCGCGTAGAGCGCACGCAACTCGGCGGCCGGCACCGGTGGTACGACCTGTTCAGCGCCGATCAGGATCAGATAGAGCAACCGAGCCAAATGCTCCGGCTCCTCAACCGAGTCGATCCCACGGCAAAGCTCTTGTAAATAAGCGGTTCTCGCGTGGTCAACCCGCTCCTGCGCAGCTCGCGCCTCCGGATCCTGCAAAGCCCAGGCCCGTACCGCGATCTCCAACCGCACATGATCCGCATCAGCCAGCACCAACTCCATCAACTGAGTCAGCTTGCTAGCGGCCGCAGCCTCGGGTTGCTCCTCGACGGTGTCAATCAGCCGAGTAGTAAACCTCTTCTCAAAATGCTCAAGCAAAGCAGTCCGAAACCCACCAGCCCCTTTGAAATGGTGGTAATACGACCCCTTGCTCAACCCCAACTCAGCAGTCAACCGCTCAATCGTCAACGCAGGCGACCCCTCACCGGCCAGCACCTTCAACCCAGCATCAAGCCAATCGGCCTTGGTAGTCACCATGCCAAAAACATACCATACTGTTTGGTATGACGTAGCTACTCCGACCACTTCAGCTGAAACGCCACCGGTCGATCACCGATGCCCAGGGTCACCTCGCCCGGGACCGGGTCGTCATTCACGACGACCTTGACCCACTCGATCAGCCCGGTGGGGAGCTCACCGTCGTGATGCGGCTGCTGTGAATCCACAGCCTCGACGATCGGCCACTCCGGGTCGCTCCACCGGAGTACGGTGCGGCCGGTCAGCGCCAGCGCCTGGGCTATGTCCGGCGCCAACCGGCTGGTCCGCTCCTGGCTGAGAACGTCGTACAGCAGGTCGGGGACGGCCTTCCGGGTGAGTTGGTCGACGGCCTCTGGTGGCACCGGCAGGAAGGTGCTGCAGCTGATGATCGGGACCGCGGCGGAGTCGTAGCGGAAGACCTCCATCGCCTTGCCTCGGCCCGGTGCGGGCGCGATGTCTTCCAGTTCCCAGCCGAGGCCGTCCCGGGTAGAGCCCTCGCTGAAGACGGTTGTTGTGTAGTAGCGGCCGTCCAGAAACCACTCGTCCGCAGCGCTCGTCATGCCTCAGCAGCCTAGGGCGCCAGGCTGCTGAGGTGTATTGGGTTCAGGCGTCGGCGGCGGTGAGGGTGGTGGCTTCGGTTTGGGAGTGGGCTACTGGGGTGCGGAGGTGGGCTAGGGGTTTCCAGCCGGTGGCTAGGACGCCTACACCTAGTAGTACTGCGAAGGCGCCTACCCAGAAGGGGACCTGGACGTTGATTTCTTCGCCTAGTTTGCCGGCTAGCCAGGGGGCTACTGCGCCGCCGGAGAAGCGGACGAAGCTGTAGGCGGCGGAGGCGGTGCCGCGTTCGACCGGGGCGGCGGCCATGACTGCTTCGGTGATGAGGGTGTTGTTCACGCCCAGGAAGAGGCCGGCGACGATCACGCCTACGGCTAGTACCGGCGGGTGGTGGGCGTAGACGCCCATCAGGGCCAGGTCGGCGGCGAACAGCAGGAGCGACGTCATCACGACAGGCAGGGTGCCGAAGCGGCGTTGGAGGCGGGGGGCGGCGAAGACCGACGTGAGGGCCAGGCCGATGCCCCAGCCGAAGAAGATCAGGCCGATCTGCCGGGCCGACATGCCCAGTGGGAACGGGGTGAAGGCGAGCAGGGTGAAGAAGCCGAAGTTGTAGAGCAGTGCGGTGACCGCGACGGTGGCGAGCGACCGGTGCCGGAGGGCCTTCAGTGGTTCGATGATCGACGTACGCCGGGGAGCGGGCGGCGAAGCGGGGAGCAGGAACGCGGTGGCGGCGAGCGCGATCGTCATCAGCACCGCGACGCCGAAGAACGGGCCACGCCAGGAGATCGTGCCGAGCTCACCGCCGACCAGCGGGCCGGCCGCGATACCGACGCCGAGCGCCGCTTCGTACAGGATGATCGCTTGAGCGACGGATCCGCTGGCAGAGTTGACGATCGTGGCCAGTGCGGTGGCGATGAAGAGCGCGTTGCCCAGACCCCAGCCGGCCCGGAAGGCGACGATCATGCCGATCGAGTTGGACAGGCCGGCGAGTGCGCTGAAGACGACGATGATGGCCAGGCCGATCAGCAGCGTGCGCTTGGCGCCGATCCGGCTGGAGACCGCGCCGGTGATCAGCATCGCGACGCCGATCACGGCCATGTAGCTGGTGAACAGCAGCGACACCTGGGACGGGCTCGCGTGCAGTTGCTCGGCGATCGGCTTGAGGATCGGATCGACCAGGCCGATGCCCATGAACGCGATCACACACGCGAAGGCGACCGCCCAGACGGACTTGGGTTGCTTCAGGAACGAGTTGCTGCTCACCGGTTGCTCTCCTCCAAGGGCTTGAGAATTCGGTGGATGACCGTGACCGCGGCCTGCAGGGTTTCGATGTCTTCCGGCGACAGGAGTTGGAGTCGCGCGGCGATGGCCTCGCCCGCTTCGTGCCGGGCGCGCTCGAGTTCGTCGCGGCCGGCCGGGGTGAGGCTGATCAGGCTGGCCCGGGAATCGGCGGGATCGGGCTCACGGAGTACGAAGCCGTTCTCCTCCTGGCGCTGGACCAGGTTGGACATCGTCGGCTGCGAACACCGGTCCGCCTTGGCGAGCTCGCTGATCCGGGTCGGCCCGAGCTCGTCGAGCCGGCCCATCAGTCGCATCGCCGCATGCGGCAACGCGCTCACATCCCGGCTGGCGAGCCGGGTCAACCGCGCCGAGGCGACGACGACGTCGACCCCGAGCTGAGAAAGATCTGTCGAAGCGATCACGTAAGACGACTATACATAGGAATGCTATGTATATCCAGAGCGGGTGAGTCAGCTCACGGAGGCGATGATCCCGGCGGCCTCGGCTGGTCCGTCGACGGCGGCGTAGAGCTTCTGGATGCGTTCTGCCGCAGCCCCGAAAGACCTGTTGTCGAGCATCTGCGTTGCCTGGGCGACGAGATTGTCGGCCGAAGCTTTCAGTGCAGCGCCGAGCTGCTCGACCAAGGCGATGTTGAGGTCCTGCTCGGGATGCAGGGGGATGCCGAGGAGGGGTGTGCCGCTGGCCATCGCGGTCTGCACGCTGCCTTGGCCGGCGGTGGTGATGGCGAGGTCGACCTGGGGCATGACGAGATGGCTGGGGAGAGTGCCTTCGATCAGGATGCGGTCGGTCGCCAGGTCGGACAGATCGTGGATGGTCCCCGCGACCAGGATGCGGGTATCGAGGGTGCTGAGCGAGGCGATGGCGGCGCGGATCTGGGCGGCTGGGGTCGATGTCATGGCGAGGTAGATGGTCGGACCGGGCCGGTTGAGGAACTTCTGGACCCGATCGGGGAGCGGAAGGTCGAGGTGCGCGAAGAGGGGGCCGACGGCTTTGAGTCGCGAGCCCGCCCGATAGCCGGGATCACCGTCCGGATTCCACGCGGCCAGCTCAAGAGCGGAGACACCCAAGACCTCGGCGACCTCCGGTACCAGCGAGAGATCACCCAAAAGCAACGCCGCAAGGCTGGGAATCCCTTCTGTACCAAGGGAATCGGCGACCCGGTTGAAGCCCGAGCAATAGGCGTCCATCCGCCCGGGCTTCCGATCCGGCGGGAGAAACCGCTCGAAGACCGGCGGCACGAAACTCCCCGCATGCTCGGTCACCACCCGTACTTTGGCCAGCCGCGACGACAGCAATGCGGTCAGTGTGAAGCCAGTGACCGCCACGGTGACGCCATGAGCGCGGAAGTACTCCGCCTCCGCCTGCACATACGAACGGATCTCCTCATCGTCGTACATGCTCTGCCCCGGATCGCCCAGCCCGATGGCCGAACCGACGAACCGCGCAGCCCGCGCCGGCGAAAGGCCAGGCCCCAGTACGTCGTACGCGATGCCGGCCAACAGCCGCTCGTGCGGACCGCCATGGGTGGCGACGCGGACCGGCAGGCCGAGCTCGGTCAGGGCGCGGTGGAGCTCGAGCATCCGCGAGGTCTCGGACAGGTAGGCGCAGTGTGGCAGTAAGCAGATCACGATCTTGCCCCCTCCGACGATGATAGGTAATATATTGCCTATGTCACCGCGGGACAAGACCGAAGACTTGCTGGGGATCGGCCCTGAGTCGGCGCTGGAGCCGTCCATCCGGGCGTTCCGGACCACGCTCACGCTGGCCCAACGACTGCGCTACGCGATGGACGAGCGGCTCCGCGAGGACGGCCTGACCACTCAGCAGGCTGCGCTGATCACCGTCGTCGTGGCAGCCGGCAACCCGTCGCTGGCCGAAGCGGCGGCCGCTCTCGGCAGTACTCACCAGAATGTGGCCCAGATCGTCGCCGCTTTGGTCCGCAAGGATCTCCTGCAGGTCGAGCCGGATCCGGCCGACAGGCGCCGCAAGTTGCTCTCAGCAACAAACCACAGCGCGTCCTTCTGGAAGGAACGAGACGCAGGCGACTACGCGGCCGTCGCCGACTGGTTCGCCGATCTCACCCCGGCTGAGCTCGAAACCTTCTGCAACCTCTCCGACCGCGTCATCGCCCGGCTCGCCAATGATTAAGGCAGCCCTCGGCAGCACGCTCTTCTTCTTCGCGGCGCCCTGCGTGGTCGCCGGCGTGATCCCGTGGTGGATCAGCGGCTGGGCCGACCCGAGGTTCTGGCCGGCAGCCCTGTTGATCATCGCCGGCCTGCTCGTCGTGGTGCGCGCCTTCATCCGCTTCGTCCGTGAAGGCCGCGGCACCCCGGCGCCGATCGCACCGACCGAGCGCCTGGTGATCGGCGGCGACTTCCGCTTCGTCCGCAACCCCATGTACGTCGGCGTGCTGGCGATCATCCTGGCCCAGGCACTGCTCTTCCTTGACCCGTGGCTGCTCGCCTACGCGGCCCTAGCTTGGACGACGATGGCGTCCTTCGTGCGCTGGTACGAAGAACCCGTACTCCGCCAGCGCTACGCCTCGCAATACGACGAGTACTGCAAAGCTGTCCCAGCGTGGATCCCTAGGGCGCGACCGTGGCGTCCGACTGACCGGCCCGCTTGAGCGACTCGGCCACGAACCCGCTCGCCTTCAACTCCTCGACCAACTCGCTGAGAAACTGAACGGTCTCCGGCTGCCGGTCCTTCGTCGTCCCGACCGCCTGCTGGATCTGCATGAACCGCTCGTCGATCAGCCGGACATCGTCATTCGCCGCGACGAAGGCCGTGATCGGCTGACGAATGCCCGCGGCCGCTTCCAACGACTCCGCCCGGAAGGCATCCGTACCTTCGGTGCCGCGGACCACCGTCGCGTGCTGCAGGGTGCGAGTCAGGTACAGGTCGTACGCGGACCCCTGCTTCACACCGATCCGCACTCCCGGGCTGTCCACCGACGCCACAGTCGTGAGCGGCGAGTCCTGCGGCACGGCGTAGACGCCTTCGATCACGACGTACGGGGCCGTGAAGGCGACCTCTGCCTCCCGCGCCGGGTCGATCGCGAGGAAGCAGAGGTCAGCCGCACCGGACGTCATCGCCTCGAACGACTTGCGTGCCGCGTCGAAGCAGAGGAACTCCACCTCCACGCCGAGCCGCGCCGCGATCTCCCGGGCGAGGTCGACCGTGATTCCAGTCGGCTCCGATGGGGTGCCCTGGGCAAGCACTGGATTGCCCAGGTTGATCGAGGCGCGCAGTACACCAGTAGGGGCCAGGTCCGTGGCGACAGAAGTCATGAGGCAATACTGCCCTGCGTCAGGTCCGAAGGTCGGTGGCGATCACTCGGGCGATGTTGCGTTCGGCAAGGGCTGTGATGGTGACGAACGGGTTCACGCCGATCGAGCCCGGGATGAGTGATCCGTCCGTCACGTAGAGATTGCGGTAGCCGCGCACCCGGCCGTAGTCGTCGGTCGCCTTGCCCAGCACGCAACCACCGAGCGGGTGGTAGCAGAAGTCCGCCGCGAACTCCCGGTTCCCACCGAACAGATCCCGCCGGTACGTCGTACCGATCGCGCGATTGATCCGATCGAACAGCGCCCGGGCGGTCGCAATGGACGGGTTGCTCTGCGTCGCGCCCCAAAGCAGCTCGGCTCGATCCGTGGAAGAGTTGTAGCTGAACCGGCCGCGCTCGGGGCTGGCCGTGATCGCCAGGTAGAGGCTCGCCCACGTCTCGATGCCGACTGGCAAGGGCGCGATCTCCGCGAAGGCGGGGTGGATCGGGTCGTCCCAGTTGTCGATGGCAAGCGTCGGGATCGTCGACTGGAGGAAGCCGGTCGGATCCCACAGGTGGTTGGCGCGTGACGTCATCACGTTGCCGTTGCTGCCCCAGCCGGTGCCGATCGTCGCGGAAAGGTTGGGCAGGGCATCGGTTTCGCGGGCCCTGAGCAACAGTTCGGTGGTACCGACGCTGCCGGCCCCGAGGAAGAGGTGCTTGCAGCCCAGCTCGCTGCGGCGGGCAACCTTGCCTGAGGCATCGATCCGCTCGAGCGTCAGGACGTAGCCGGTCTTGTCCTGGCGGATCGCGGTGACCCGGGTGAGGGTCTGGATCGTCACCTTGCCGGTGCCGACCGCATCCGCGAGGTAGGTCTTGTCGAGGCTCTGCTTGCCGTGGTTGTTGCCGTAGATGACCTCACCGGCGAGCGCCGACCGGGGCACCTGCATACGCTCTTCCCGTTGCAGATAGCGGAAATCGTAGACGTTCGGGATGACGGTCGTCTTGAAGCCGGCCTGGTGCGCGTGCCGGCGCGACACCCGGGCGTACCGGTAGACCGGGGTCTGCTCGAGATAGCGCGGGTCGATCGTGTTCACACCGAGCATCTTGTTGGCGAGCGGGAAGTACCGCTTGTACATCTGCTCCGCGTCGACGTGCGGCAGCATCTTCTCGAAGTACGAACGCTTCGGGGTCGGCGCCATGCCACCGTTGACGAGTGATCCGCCGCCGACGCCGCGGCCGACGTAGACGCCCATATTGGGGAAGTCGATCCGGTCGAGCACGCCGGCGTACGGCGTACCGATGTCGCGGTTGACCACGTCGAGCCAGAGGAACGTGTCGAGCGGCGCCTTGGTGCGGCGGTTGAACCACATCGAGCGGGAGTCGGGGTTGAGGGTCGAGCAAAAGACTTTGCCGTCCAAGCCCTGCTTGTTCCAGAGTTGGCCCATCTCGAGCATCGTCGTGGTGATCCCCGCCTCGCCCAGACGGAGGGCGGTGACGGCTGAGCCGTAGCCGGTGCCGATCACGACAGCGGGGACGAAATCGCGCTTGGGCGACGAGGTGGTCGCGCGGGCAGTACTGATCTGGGTGAGGCCGAGGGCGGCCGCGGAGGTGAACGCGGTCAGGCCGGCGAACCGGCGGCGGGACATAACGGACGGGTCAGTCTCCAAAAGGCGCATCGACGCACCGTAGCGGGTCGAACGCTTGGAGTAGCAGTGCTGGTGACCAGCGTCACGTGCCCGATTGTGCAGTTCTGCAAAATTGCAGCAATAACAATTTGCAGTGACTGCAAATTTGAGTACCGTGGATCCGTGATGGAGATCGAGGAGACTGCCGCGCCTGGCCGGCGGGAGCGCAAGAAGCGGGAGACCCGGGCGGCGCTGACCGCCGCGGCGCTCCGGCTGGCGCTGGAGAAGGGGCCGGACAACGTCACGGTCGAGGAGATCAGCGAGGCGGCCGACGTCTCGGTGCGGACCTTCTTCAACTACTTCTCGCACAAGGAACACGCCATCCTCGGCCGCGACCCGGACGACCTCGAGCTGGCGCTGCGCCGGATCCGCGAGGCGCCGGCCGGTGAGTCGCCGTTCGCCACGATGCGGGCGATCGTGGCCCGGGTGCTCGACGACCTGGAGTCGATCGAGGACCAGGAGACCGCGCTGGCGCAGCGGATCCGGCTGATCACCGAGTCGCCCAACCTGCTGGCCCAGTTCGTGGTGCTCGGCAGCGAGGACGAGCGCGACCTCGCGGCGGCGCTGGGCGACCAGATGGGCGAGCCGCTCGGTTCGCCGCTCCCGGCCTTGATCGTCAGTGCGACCTCGATGGCCGTCCGGGTGGCGGTCGAGCAGCGCAAGGCCGGCTCGGACCGCTCGATCAGAGCCCTCGTCGACGAGGGCTTCAGCCTGCTGGCGACCGGCCTCGATCCGCACTACGACCCGACCCGAGATTCCCGTACCGATCAGAAAGGTCAAGCATGACAACGACCTCTTCGCCCTCGCCGGACCCGGCCGGGGCGGATGTCATCGACGCCCCGGCCGCCCAGCTCACCCCGCGCCAGACGATCCAGGCCATCTCGGGCCTGATGATGGGCATGTTCGTCGCGATCCTGGCCGGTACGGTCGTCTCGACCGCGCTGCCGCGGATCATCCACGACCTCGGCGCGAGCCAGTCGTCGTACACCTGGGTGGTCACCCTCGAGCTGCTCACGATGACGGCCACCGTGCCGTTGTGGGGCAAGCTCGCCGACCTCTACAACAACAAGCTGCTGGTCCAGTTGTCGCTGAGCTTCTTCGTGGTCGGCTCGCTGGTGGCCGGCTTCGCCCCGAACATCGAAGTGCTGCTGGGCAGCCGGGTCCTGCAGGGTCTCGGCGCCGGCGGTCTGACCGCGTTGGTGCAGATCGTGATGGCGGCGATCATCCCGCCGCGCGAGCTCGGCCGGTACTCCGGAATCTTCGGCGCCATCTTCGCTTCGGCGACTGTCGGTGGACCGCTCCTCGGTGGCTTTCTGGTCGACTCGCCCTTGGGGTGGCGGGCCTGCTTCCTGGTCGGCGTGCCGTTCGTACTGGCCGCGATCGTGTTGCTGCAGCGCACGCTGAAGCTGCCGACCGTGCGGCGTGAGGTGAAGATCGACTGGTGGGGTGCGTTCCTGATCACCGCCGGGGTGAGCACGCTGCTCGTGTGGTCGTCGTTCGCGGGCAACAAGTTCGAGTGGGCCTCCGGCTGGAGTTTCCTGCTGGTGGGCGTGGCCGTGGTGGCCTTGGTGGCGGCCGTTCTGGTCGAGCGCCGGCACCCGGAGCCGATCATCCCGATGGACCTGTTCCGCAACCGCACGGTGACGTTGTCGATCATCGCCAGCGCGCTGGTCGGTCTGGCGATGTTCGGCGGATCGGTGTTCCTGGCGCAGTACTTCCAGATCGCGCAGGGCTACTCGCCGACCAAGGCCGGGCTGATGAGCCTGCCGCTGATCCTCGGCATGATGGTCGCCTCCACGATCGCGGGTGGCCTGATCACGAAGTACGGGAAGTGGAAGATCTACCTGGTGATCGGCAGCGTGCTGCTGCCGATCGGGCTGGCGCTGTTCGGCACGATCGACGCGCACACCTCGAAGTACATGCTGTGGGCGTTCATGGTGGTGCTCGGGGTCGGCATCGGACTGGTGATGCAGAACCTGGTACTCGCCGCGCAGAACGACGTACCGGCGCGTGAGCTCGGTGCGGCCACGTCGGCGGTCAGCTTCTTCCGCAGCATGGGCGGCACGATCGGCGTCAGCGTCCTGGGCGCGATCCTCGCCAACAAGGTCACCGAAACCCTGAACCCAGGCGGCTCCTCCTCCGGCGGCGGCACCGTCCCCAACATCGCCGACCTCCCCGAGCAGGCGCGCACAGTAGTCGAGAACGCCTACGGCGACGCAACCGCCGACCTGTTCATGATGTCGGTCCCGTTCGCGGTACTCGCGTTGATCGCTGTCCTGTTCATCAAGGAGAAGGTGCTGCTGACCACGTCGGGCGCCGAGCGCCGGGCCGAGGAGGAAGCAGCCGGCAGATTGCAGGACGACATCTAGGCTGGGCTGCATGATCGTTGCATTCAGCATCAGCCCGGCCGGTGGGGACGAGACCGGGGGCGTGAGCGAGGCGGTCGCTGAGGCGGTCCGCGTCGTTCGCGCCTCCGGGCTGCCGAACGAGACCAACGCGATGTTCACCAACATCGAGGGGGAGTGGGACGAGGTGATGGCGGTGGTGAAGCAGGCTGTGGAGGCTGTTGCTGCTGTGTCGCCTCGGGTCAGTTTGGTGTTGAAGGCTGATATTCGGCCTGGGTTCACAGGGCAGCTCACCGCCAAGGTCGAACGGATCGAGCAAGCGCTGGCCGACTAGTGCTGCGCCGCGAGGTCAGTGGCTGTTGAGGGCCGCGATCGCTTCGGGCAGCCGGTTCTCGCGTTCCGCGTCGCGGAGGAAGCCGACCCGTTGGACGGTGATCTCCTCGGCGTCGGGCTGCGCGGCGAGCAGGTCCATCGTCTCGGTCAGGTACTCGTCCAGCGGCATCGCGTGCTCGCTGGTCTCCTGACCTGGCATCAGCGTGGTCTGTACCGCCGGCGGGATCAGCTCGATCACCTGTACGCCGGTGCCGGCCAGCTGCAGTCGCAAGCTCTGGCTGTAGCTGTGGATGGCGGCCTTGGTCGCGTTGTACGCCGGCGTCAGCGCGAGCGGGGTGAACGCCAGCCCCGACGACACCGTGAGGATCGTCGCGTCGGGCTTCGTCACCAGGAACGGTGTGAAGGTCGCGATGGTACGGATCGTGCCGAGCAGGTTGGTGGTGATGATCGCCTCGGCCGTCTCCACGTGCGCGGGGTCGAGCAGGTTCTCGGCCCGCATGATGCCGGACATCGTGAGCAGGGCGTTCAGGTCGGGGTAGCGCGTGGTGACCTCGTCGTACGCCGACTGGATCGAGGCCGGGTCGTCGACGTCGAGGACGACCGTGTCGATGCCGGGGTGCTGGGTCGCGATCTGGTCGAGCAGCTCCTTGCGGCGGCCGCCGATGATCACGTGGTTGCCGAGGGCGTGCCAGCGCAGCGCCAGGCCCAGCCCGAGTCCCGAAGTACCGCCGGTGATGAAGATCGTGTTCCCTGTGGTTTTCATGGCTCCAGCCTTCAGGTTCGAAGGCCGGGCAACCAGGCCCGGTTCAGCCACTGCTCGACAAGCAGTGGCTAACGCGCCCAGCTGCTGAACAATGGAGTCATGGACTACGGGGAACTGTCGGACTTCCTGCGCAAGCGCCGCGAGGCGTTGCAGCCAGAGGACATCGGCCTGCCACGCGGCCGCCGACGCCGTACTCCGGGCCTGCGGCGCGAAGAGGTCGCTGCGCTCGCCGTGATGTCCACGGACTACTACAGCCGGCTCGAAGGCGGCCGCGGCCCCCAACCGTCGACCGAGATGCTGGCCGCGATAGCGCGCGCACTCCGGTTGACCTTGGACGAGCGCGACCACCTCTACGTGCTCGCGGGCCATGGCGTGCCACCACGAACCAGCGGCGGCAACCACGTGAACCCCGGCCTGCTGCGGATCATGGACCGCCTCGGCGACACTCCTGCCCAGGTGATGAACCGGCTCGGCGAGACGTTGCTGCAGACGCCGCTCGACATCGCCTTCGAGGGCGACCTGACGAACTTCGAGGGACTCGATCGAAGCGCTGCCCATCGATGGTTCCTGAGCGAGGGCAGCCGGGACCTGTACGCCGAGGAGGAGACGCGCGCCAACCACAGCCGCGTCATGGTGTCGGGGCTGAGGTCCGTCTATGCCACCGACGGAGACAAGTCGCAGGCCGGCAGCATCGTGCGGGCTCTGCTGGAGGGCAGCGAGGAGTTCCGCCGGCTCTGGGACGTGCACGAGGTCGGGATCAGGCATGTGGGGGTCAAGCGGTTCCTGCATCCGAGCGTCGGCGAGCTGGAGCTGCACTGTCAGCTTCTCGACGACCTGGAGCAGCAGCAAACGTTGCTGGTTTTCACCGCGCAGCCGGGCAGTGTGAGCGCCGAGCGGCTCGAACTGCTCTCCGTTCTCGGCAGCCAGCGGCTGCTCGGCGCGGAAAACTGAAGATCTTTTCGGAAAAGGCTTGCCGAAGTCTTTACCAGGGTTCGGCCGTGGGTTAATTTAAGCCCTGAATTTCTGAACCCTACGTAACACCATGCTCGCTGAGGGGATCCGCCCAATGCCCGCTCGGAAGCTGTTGCCTGCCCTCGTCGGCCTCCTCACTGGAGCGCTCGTCCTGGCTGTTCCCGCGCCTGCGCCGGCCTCGCCGGTTGCGGACGCCGTACCCACCTACAAGGACGCCACCCAGCCGGTGAAGGTCCGGGTGCAGGACCTGATGGCGCGGATGACGCTGGACGACAAGCTCGGCCAGATGATCCAGGCCGAGCGGCTGGGCATCACCAATCCGGCGGACGTGGCGACGTACCGGCTCGGGTCGTTGCTGTCCGGCGGGAGCTCCCAGCCGACGCCGAACACGCCGGAGACCTGGGCCGACATGTACGACGGGTTCCAGCGGACCGCGTTGTCGTCGCCGCTCGGGATCCCGTTGATCTACGGGGTCGACGCGGTGCACGGGCACAACGGGGTCAAGGGCGCGACGATCTTCCCGCACAACATCGGCCTCGGCGCCACCCGCGACGGAGTGCTCGCCGAGAAGATCGGCCGGGCGACGGCCGAGGAGGTCTCCGGTACCGGCATCGACTGGAACTTCGCGCCGTGCCTGTGTGTGGCGCGCAACGACCGGTGGGGGCGGACGTACGAGTCGTTCGGTGAGCTGCCGATGCTCGCCCGGACGATGGCCCCGATCATCAACGGTATGCAGGGCAAGTCCCTGTCCGATCCGGGCTCGGTGCTCGCGACCGCCAAGCACTACGTCGGCGACGGCGGTACCGACGGTGGCAAGGATCAGGGCGAGACGAACATCAGCGAGGCCGAGCTGCGCGCGATCCACCTGCCGCCGTTCAAGGAGGCCGTCCGTCGTGGCGTCGGCTCGGTGATGATCTCCTACAGCAGCGTCAACTCGGTCAAGATGCACGCGAACAGCTACCTGATCAACGACGTGCTGAAGGGCGAGCTGGGCTTCGACGGCATCGTCGTCTCGGACTACAACGGGATCGACAAGATCGACGGCCAGGCCGGGTTCACGCCGGCCGAGGTGACCGCGTCGATCAACGCGGGCATGGACATGGTGATGGTGCCGTTCGCGTGGAAGCAGTTCATCGACACGCTGCGCGCCGAAGTACTGGCCGGCCGGATTCCGCAGGCCCGGATCGACGACGCGAACCGGCGGATCCTGACCAAGAAGTTCGAGCTCGGGCTGTTCGAGCACCCGCTGACCGATCGCAGCTTCCTGGACACCATCGGCAGCAAGGAGCACCGCGACCTGGCCCGCCAGGCGGTCCGCGAATCGCAGGTACTGCTGAAGAACACCGGCCGGGTGCTCCCGCTCGCCAAGGCCGGCCAGAAGATCTTCGTGGCCGGCAAGAACGCCGACGACATCGGCAACCAGGCCGGCGGCTGGACCGTCGGCTGGCAAGGCGCGAGCGGCCCGGTCACGCCCGGAACCACCATCCTGGAAGGGATCCGGCACTCGGCGGCACCGTCGACGACCGTTGCTTACAGCAAGGATGCGACGGGCGTCGACGACTCGTACGACGTCGCGGTCGCGGTGATCGGCGAGACCCCGTACGCCGAGGACAAGGGTGACCGGCCGGCTGCCATGGGACTCGACCAGGCGGATCTGGACGTGTTGGCCCGCTTGAAGGCAACCGGCGTACCGGTGGTCGTCGTACTGATCTCCGGGCGGCCGCTCGACATCGCAGCGCAGCTGCCCGACTGGGCCGGGCTGATCGCCGCCTGGCTGCCGGGTACGGAAGGCCAGGGCGTCGCTGACGTCCTGTTCGGCGACTACAACCCGACCGGGCAGCTGCCGGTGACGTGGATGAAGAGCGCCGCGCAACAACCCATCAACGTCGGCGACGGGCAGACGCCGCTGTTTCCGTTCGGATACGGACTTCGTTATCGCCCATTGAAGTAGTAATTCACGGAAGGACCCGCCCCCATGCACATGGTCCGCAAGAGCACTATCGCCCGACTACTGGCCCTCCTGGTGGTCGCCTGTCTGAGCCTGACCTCAGCCAGCGCGTTCGCCCGGGTGGCCGCACCCGACAAGACCGACGCGACCTTCAAGGTGCTCGCGTTCTACAGCGGCACCTTCGACGCCGCGCACATCGACTTCGAGAAGGAGGCGGCGGTCCGGTTCCCGCAGTTTGGTGCTCAGAACGGCTTCACCTACGAGCAGACGAACAACTGGGACCGGCTGAACTCCCTGACCACCGCGCAGGCCGCGGTGGTGATGTTCCTGGACGACTCGCCGCACAGCGACGCGCAGCGGACCGGGTTCCAGCGCTACATCGAGAACGGTGGTGGCTTCCTGGGCTTCCACGTCTCGAACTACAACGACTCCAGCGGTGGCTGGCCGTGGTTCAACAACACCCTGCTGGGCACCGGCCGATTCGTCAGCAACACGTGGCTGCCGACCGCCGTCACACTGAAGGCCGAGAACCGGTCGCACCCGGCGCTGGCGAACACCCCGGCGACGTTCCGCTCGTCGGTCAGTGAGTGGTACAGCTGGCAGAACGACCTGCGCAACAACCCGAACATCCAGGTACTGGCGTCGATCGACCCGTCCAGCTTCCCGGTCGGTACGACGCAGGTCTGGACGAGTGGCTACTACCCGATCGTGTGGACGAACAAGAACTACAAGGTGATCTACGCCAACTTCGGCCACAACGCGATGAACTACGACACCAACACCCGGACCTCGTCGACCTTCGACAGCCCGGCGCAGAACCAGTTCCTGATGGACTCCATCAAGTGGCTCGGTGGCGGCGGTACGACCGTCCCGCCGGTCGACCAGCCGGACGCCAACGCGTGGTACACCGCGGCCAACAAGGGCAACGGCAAGTGCATCGACGCCCGCGCGGCCGGTACCGCGAACGGCACCGTCATCCAGCAGTACACCTGCAACGGCACCCTGGCCCAGCAGTTCCAGTTCCAGCCGACCTCGGGCGGCTTCACCCGCGTCAACAACCACAGCGACGCCACCAAGGTGATCGACGTGACGGGTGTGTCGGCAGCCGATAACGCCGGCCTGCAATTGTGGACCTACAGCAACGGCACCAACCAGCAATGGCAGGCGGTCTCGGAAGGCAGCGGCTACTTCCACTTCGTCAGCCGCCTCAGCAGCAAGTGCCTGACCGTCCCCGGCGGATCCACCGCCGACAGCACCCAACTGGTCCAGCTGACCTGCAACGGCGGCGCCACCCAGTCCTTCAAACTGAGCTGACCGATTACGCGCTGCGTCCGAAGTACCGGAGCTTTCCGGTACTTCGGGCGCAATGCTTCCGTGTTGTGGAATCGGGGTTGCTGCTGGTGAGGACTGTGGATCGCGTCGCCCGGCCCTGACGGGCTGGGCCAACAGCAGGTTTCGGGCCGCTGGCGTCAAGCATCACGCCAGTGGCACAACCTCCAGGATCCGCTCCGACATGCGGGAGTAAGTGCTTGCCCCGGCGAGTTGTGGGTGCACCCGTCGCCACCCGTTGCCCTCGACAACCTTTGTCAAGGTGACTGATCGGCTCATACCTCTCCGCGGGATCAGCGGAGACCGCGAATCACAGTCACCTCAGCAACCCGCAACAAACACCACACTTACGTGACCAACCGTCGACCCCTGGCAACCGACAGCCACTGAAACACCGTTCGCAAGTCCGGACCTTCTGTTCTGTCGGGTCGGTGTATTACGTTTCCCGACATGAAGACCCTGCGCATTGCCGCGCTTGCGGCTGGAGTCCTGCTCGCGATGTCCCAGTTGGTGCCGGCTCAAGCGGTCGGGCACCACGGGCCCAAGTACAAGTGGGATTTGAAACCTACGGGGAGTGCCGCGCAATTTCGCGGGCTGGCCGCGGTGGACAAGAATGTGGCGTGGGTTGCGGGGAGTGCGGGGCAGGTACTGCGGACTGTCGACGGCGGCCGTAAGTGGCAGAACGTGAGCCCGCCCGGACAGACGCTGTTGTTCCGCGACGTCGAGGCGTTCGATGCGCAGCACGCCGTGATCCTGGCGATCGGGGTTGGTGAGGACTCGCGGATCTACCGGACCGCCGATGGTGGCAAGCACTGGTCGGAGGCGTTCCGCAACACCGAGCCGACTGCGTTCTACGACTGCCTCGACTTCAACAACTCCCGGCACGGACTCGCGTTGAGCGACCCGGTGGACGGCAAGTTCCGGATCGCGGCGACCGCCGACGGTGGCAAGTCGTGGAAGGTGCAGTCGACCAAGGGCATGCCGGCGGCGCTGCCGGGCGAGTTCGCCTTCGCGGCCAGCGGGACCTGTCTGGTGGCTGGTGCCGGCCGGACGGCGTGGTTCGCTACCGGTGGCGGTGCGGTGCCGCGGGTGTTCCGGACCGTCGACGGCGGGCGGAGCTGGAAGGTGACCGACTCGCCGATGGCCAGTGGCGAGGCGGCCGGCATCTTCAGCCTCTCCTTCCGTGGTCAGCTGCACGGGGTTGCAGTCGGTGGCGACTTCGGGACGACCGGCGACGCGGTGAAGGCTGCCTCGTACACGTCTGACGGCGGGCGGAGCTGGAAGCTGGTTCCGGCGGACAAGGCGCCGAAGAAGTACCGCAGCGGGTCGGCCTTCGTGCCGTGGTCGGCGGCGACCTTCGTCGCTGTCGGGCCGACGGGCAGTGACGTGAGCCTGGACGGTGGGCGGAGCTGGACGCAGTTCGACGACGGGTACTTCGACAGCGTGGAGTGCGCGGGACACGGCGCCAAGGCCGGCTGCTGGGGCTCCGGCAAGGACGGCCGGGTCGCACGACTGGCCGTTGGCCGCTAGATAGTTCAGCGTGGCGACACCCGTACTTCGCGCGGGTGTCGCCTGTTGACGGCCAGGATGGGGTCATGCGAAAACTTCCTACCCGGTTGCTCGCCACCTTCGCGGGGCTGCTGATGGTGCTGCCGTCGGCGGCCGCCGCGAACACGCAGGGCAGCGACCGAGCGGACAAGCCCGGCCAGCCGCTGAAGGTGCTGACGTACAACATCCACCATGGCGCCGGGACGGACGGCGTACTGGATCTCGAGCGGATCGCCAAGGTGATCGAGGACTCCGGCGCCGACCTGGTCGGGTTGCAGGAGGTCGACAACCACTGGAGTGAGCGCAGCAACTGGGTGGACCAGGCGGCGTGGTTCGCCGCCCGGCTGAAGATGCACTATGCCTATGCGGCCAACCTCGATCTGCCGCCGCTGAACCCGGGTGAGCCGCGTCGGCAGTACGGGACCGCGGTGCTGTCGAAGAATCCGATCAAGGACTTCAAGAACACCCTGTTGCCGCTGTACCCGACGGGTGAGCAGCGCGGGCTGTCGGTGGCGGCGATCAAGATCCGCGGCGTCTACCTGCGCCTCGCGAACACCCACCTGACCTCGAACAACAACGCCGAGCGGCTCGAGCAGGCGAAGAAGGTCGTCGAGCTGCTGGACGACTCGAAGATCCCGACCATCCTGGTCGGCGACCTGAACGCGCGGCCGACCTCGCCGGAGATCACCACCCTCACCAAGGTCTGGCGCGACACCTGGACCGAGGTCGGGGTCGGTCCCGGCTACACGATCGAGGCGGACAACCCGACCGCGCGGATCGACTACCTGCTGCACACCCGCCAGGGCGTCGAGCCGCTGGCGTCCGCGGTGATCACCACCAACGGCTCCGATCACCTGCCGGTCGTGGGCACCTTCACGCTCAAGTAGCTTTCGGCTCAACAAGTCGGCGTCCACCTGCGCAGGTGGGCGCCGATTTTGCTGCGCGTGAATTACAAGCTTGTAGTTTGTCAAGCCGACACGCAGGTGCAACAAAGTTATTAGTGGGATTAGTGTTCCCAATGGGGCTAGAGGCAACTAGTGTCACGTATTGGGTCCAGATGGACCAATTGGGCTCGGCGGAAGGAAGACCCGATGCGAACGATCTCGGGGGTGCTGGCGGTCTCCCTGGTGGGAACCATGGGGTTGATCGCGGTACCGGCTCAGGCTGATCCCAAGCCGCCGGTCATTCCGTCGCAATCCACTGTCGACGCCGCGAAGAAGGCGGCCGCCGCGAAGGCCGGGCAGGTCGCCGCCATCGAGCAGCAGCTCGCGAGTGCCGGCGCCAGGCTCGAGCAGCTCGGCGTCCAGGCGGCCAAGGCCGGTGAGCTCTACAACGGCGCGATGTACCGGCTGCAGCAGGCGCAGGCCGAGGCGAAGGCGGCTGGGGATCGCGCCGACAAGGCCGAGAAGACGCTCGCGGTTCAGCGGCAGCAGATCGGCCGGTTCGCGGCAGCGTCGTACCAGGGCGGTGGTGATCTGGCGAAGCTCGGGCCGCTGTTCACCGCTGATGGTCCGCAGCAGCTGCTCGACTCCGCCGGCGCCGCGCGCTCGGTGTCGCAGGCGATGCAGGGCTCGTACCTCCGGTACACCGCGAGCCAGGTGGTCACCAACGCGTTCAAGCTGCAGAAGGACGCGGCCGTCACCAAGGTGAAGGCCGCGAGCGACGAGGCAGCCAAGGCCAAGCAGGCGGCTGAGGCGGCCGAGGCCGAGCAGCGGTCGGCGGTCGCGTCGATCGGCACGCAGCGTCGGCAGCAGATTGCTCAGCTCGCCGTACTGCGGAACACCTCGGTGCAGGTGGCCAATCAGCGTCAGCGCGGGCTGGAAGAGCTGGCCCGGCAGCGGGCTGCGGCGCTGGCCGCGAAGAAGGCTGAGGAACTGCGTCGGCGGATCGCCGCGCGGGAGGCGGCCGAGGCTCGGGCGGCTCGCGAGGAAGCGGCGCGGAAGGCTCGCGAAGAGCGGAACAACAACAAGCAAGACGAGAAGAAGCCCCCGAAGAGGCACAAGCCGAGCAAGGGTGGCGGCGGCAAGAAGCACGATGGTGGCTCCGGGCACAACTCGCGCGGTGCCCGAGCTGCAATCGACTTCGCGCTCGCGCAGCTGGGTGAGCCCTACATCTGGGCGGCCGCCGGTCCGAGCTCGTGGGACTGCTCGGGGCTGACGATGGGCGCCTGGAAGAAGGCCGGTGTGCAACTGCCGCACTACAGCGTCGCGCAGTACGAGCAGATCAAGCACATCTCCGAGGACGACCTTAGGCCCGGCGACCTGATCTTCTGGGCCGAGGACTCGAACGACCCCGGCACGATCTTCCATGTGGCCATGTATCTCGGTGGTGGCCGGATGATCCACGCGCCGCGGCCCGGCCGGCCGGTGACCACGGACAGCATCTACTACTGGGAAGCCCCGGACTTCTTCGGCCGCCCCTGAGGTTTCCGGCGTGGGGCAGTAAGCGTGAGGCGCTTCAGTTCCTGAACGACTAGACCAGCCGATCTCCGCCGTCGGCGTGCGGGACAGGTGCCAGTGATGAAGTCATTGCGCAGCAGCTCGATGATCGCGGCTGCGATGTCGGTGGTCCGGCCGGCTAACCGGCGGCGAGCCGGTGCGAGGTCGGCGGCTCGGACGGCGACGGACCATCAGCTCGGAGTCGTGGAGCCGCCGTCGACGCGTGGCGGCTCCGACGCGCCGAGCGAGCTGAACTCGATCGCCGATCGCACGGCCCCGATGTCGTACTCGCTGATCGGCTGGTAGCGACTGCCTCGTCGGTCTCGGCGCTGGTCCGCTTCAGAGCGTCGCGATCAGGCGGCCGAGGTTGGTGCGAGCGTCGAGGGCTTGGTGGAGGCTCCTGACCTCGGTGAGAGGGAAGTGGGTGCTGGTGACGGGGCGGAGGTCGCCCGACTGCAGGAGGCGGGTGACTTCGGTGATGTCGGCGCGCGCCTCGGCCGGCCGGGCGGATCGCCAGGCGAGCAGGGCGACGCCGGTGACGGAGACCAGGTTGAAGAGGCTGCTGGCGTGGACGGTGGGAAGTTCGCCGCTGATCGCGCCGTACGTCACCATCCGGCCGAGCGGTGCGAGTGCCTTCAGGCCTTGATCGAAGGTCTTGCCGCCGACCGAGTCCAGGACGAGGTCGACCGGCGGCAGTTGCTCCGTCCAGTCGCCGTCGCTGAGGTCGACGGCCAGGTCAGCGCCCTGCTCACGGATGAAGTCGAGCTTGCTGGCCGAGGACGCAGTACCGATGACTGTTCCTGCCCCGAGTGCACGGGCCAACTGGACCGCCAGATGCCCGATGCCGCCCGCTGCCGACTGGATGAGGACGGTCTCGCCGCGCTGGAGCTGCCCCGCCTTGAGCAGCCGAAGCGCCAGGGGAGCGGGCATCGAGAGTGTGGTCGCCTGCCCGGCGTCGACATCGTCGGGGATCGGCGCCAACCACTCGGCGTCGACGACCACCTGCTCGGCGAAGGCGTCCTCCGACAAGGCCGCCACTCGCTGACCAACCTGTACGCCGGTACGTACGTCCGACCCAACTCGGGTGATGCGGCCGACCACATCACCGGTGAGCGCGCCGGGAAGCGGCCGGGGCCAAGGGGTGTTGCCGCTGCGGAACGTGGTGTCGATCGCGTTCGCGCCGACCGCCTTGACCTCGATCAGCACCTGGCCGTCGGTGGGCTCGGGGATGGGGACGTCGGCCACTTGGAGGACTTCCGGGCCGCCGTGCTCGTAGTACCGGATCGCGCGCATCTGCCGGCTCCAAATCGTGGGAGTTGTAAATAATGGGATGTTCCTACGATAAGGGATCGGCGGGGTCAGCTCTAGAGTGAGCAGGGTGAAGTCGTCCCAGCACCGCCTCGGCGATCGGGTCGTCTGGCAGTTGGCCAGGGCCAGCCAGCAGTGGCAGCGGTTGGCCCGGCGCGAGCTGCAGGCGGCGAACGTGCGGACGCAGTACTACCACGTGCTCGCGAGCCTGGCCGATGACGGCGCCGCGGCACAGGCGGCGCTGGCTGACCGGATCTCCTTTGACCGCAGCGATCTCGTCTCGGTGCTCGACGAGCTGGAGCGGCTGGGTCATGTCGTGCGGCAGACCGATCCGACGGACCGGCGGCGCAAGATCGTCGCCATCACGCCGGCCGGCGAGAAGCTGTTGGGCGAGCTGCACCAGCTCGTACTGGCTGCGGAGGCGCGCTGGCTCGAGCCCCTCAGCGCAGCCGAGCGGAAGACGCTGCTGGGCCTACTGAGCCGCCTGGCCGAAGACTGAACCTGCGGGGGAAACAGCTCAGCCCCGGCCGGTGGCCGGGGCTGATGGGTCGACGGTGTTCAGTGCCTTTGTTCTTCAGGCGTTCGAAAGGCGACGGTGGTTCAGTGGCCTTCGTTCTTCAGGCGCTCGAAGGAGGCGGTGACCTCGGCCTCGGCGTCCGCGCGGCCGACCCAGCTGGCGCCCTCGACGGACTTGCCCGGCTCCAGGTCCTTGTAGACCTCGAAGAAGTGCTGGATCTCGAGCCGGTCGAACTCCGGCACGTGGTGGATGTCGCGCAGGTGCTCCTGGCGCGGGTCGCCGGCCGGGACGCAGAGGACCTTGTCGTCCGGCCCCTTCTCGTCCGTCATCCGGAACATGCCGATCGCCCGGGCCCTGATCAGGCAACCGGGGAAGGTCGGCTCCGGCAGCAGGACCAGTGCGTCCAGGGGGTCGCCGTCCTGCCCCAGGGTGTCCTCGATGAACCCATAGTCGGAGGGGTACTGAGTGGACGTGAACAGGGTGCGGTCGAGCCGCAGCCGGTTCGTCTTGTGGTCCAGCTCGTACTTGTTGCGGGTGCCCTTGGGGATCTCGATGAAGACGTCGAACTCCATACGGCAGATACTGTCACGGTTCCGACCGATGCAATGACAGGAGTAGCCAGGTGGCCCGTCCTTCCCGTGCGGTCTTCGTCACGCTGCTGACCGCTGGTGTTTTGGCCGGACTGGTCACTAGTGCACAAGCAGTGCCGGGAGCATCGCAGAAAGCAGCCGGTACTACGGCGGCGCCGCCGGTACTCGCCCCCGCCAAGACGGAGGGCGCTGCACCCACCGCAGCCGGAATCGCGAAGGCAGTGGCGGCCGCCCTGGCCGACCCGTCGCTGGGCAAGCACCACGGGGTCTACGTGTACGACGCGTCCCGCGGCAAGGAGCTCTACTCGCTCGGTACTGCGAAGCCGTACGTCCCCGCCTCGACCATGAAGCTCCTGACCACGGTCTCGGCCCTGGAGACGCTAGGCCCCGAGCACCGGTTCGCGACCAAGGTCGTGCGTTCCGGCAGCTCGATCATCCTGGTCGGTGGTGGTGACCCGCTGCTGGTCGCCAAGCGGCAGACCGACCCCCTGGACTTCCCGGCCCGGGCGACTCTGCAGGACCTGGCCGCCAGTACTGCGAAGGCGCTCAAGGCGGATGGGGTGTCCAACGTCACGTTCGGGTACGACGCCAGCCTGTTCACCGGGCCGGCCGCCAACCCGAAGTGGGAACCGAACTACCTCACCGAGGGCATCGCTGCCCGGACCTCAGCGCTCTGGGTGAACGAGGGGCGGCTGTCGGCCGGCATGGCCAAGCGGGCCGACTCTCCGGCCGCAGCGGCCGCCACTGCGTTCGCTGCCCAGCTGGCGAAGGTAGGGATCAAGGCGACCGGGATGAAGCCGGCAGTAGCGCCCGCGGGCGCCAAGGCTCTCGCTCAGGTGGATTCGCCGACGCTGGGCGACATCGTCGAGTACATCAACCTGCACAGTGACAACGACGGCGCCGAGGTCCTGCTGCGGCAGGTGGGACTGGCGACCAAGAACGGTGGCTCCTATACCGGTGGTGTGGCCGGGGTGCGGGCGACGCTGACCAAGCTGGGGCTGGACGTCAGCGGGGCGCGGATCGAGGACGGGAGCGGGCTGTCCCGTACCAACCAGGTGCCGCTGGAGGTGCTGGCCGGTGCTGTCCGGGTGGCTGCTTCTGAGGACAACCCGCAGCTACGCCACCTGCTGACCGGGCTGCCCATCGCCGGGTTCACCGGGAGCCTCAAGGAGCGCTTCGCCGGACCGGGGACGGCCACTGGTACCGGCATGGTCCGGGCCAAGACGGGCACTCTCACCAGCGTCCACTCACTGGCCGGGTATGCACGGGACAAGTCGGGGACGTTGCTGGTCTTCGCCGTAGCTACCGACAGTGCGCCGCCTGCCAAGGCCCTGGACGCCCGCGCTGCCCTGGACCGGGTGACCTCAGCGCTGGCCGCCTGCGGCTGCTGACAGCGAGCGCATGTTGGAACATGCCACTAGGGTCGATGTATGAGTACGGCTGAAGGTAGTACCGCGACTGAGATGGTCGACTGGCAGCTGGCGATCGGGGTGGCTCGCAAGCTGCTCCGGCCGGGGCCTGCGGTCAGTCGGGCCGAGGCGGACCAGGTGGTCGCCGAGCTGCGGCAGTTCGCTGCCGACTCGGAGCATCACGTGCGTGACTTCACCGGGCTGCAGGCGACTTCGGCCACGGCTCCCGTGGTCATCGTGGACCGGCCGGGCTGGGTGCAGGCGAACGCGGACGGCTTCAGGACGGTACTGCAGCCGCTGGCCGACAAGCTGCGCGAGAAGCAGGAGCGCATGGGCGGGCTGTCCGCCAGTGTCGGCTCCCGGGTCACCGCCATCGAGGCGGGGGCACTGCTGGCCTTCCTCTCTTCTCGGGTGCTCGGGCAGTTCGACCCGTTCTACCCGGCCGAGCCCGACCCGGCTCGACCCGATCTGACCGGGCGGCTGCTGCTGGTCGCGCCCAATGTGATGCATGTGGAGTCCGAGCTGGGCGTAGTGCCGCGGGACTTCCGGTTGTGGGTGTGCCTGCACGAGGAGACCCACCGGGTGCAGTTCACGGCTGTGCCTTGGCTGCGGGATCACCTGCGGTCGGAGATCGCGCTGTTCCTCGACCAGGCGGAGCTGGACGCGTCGGCGTACGCGGCGATGTTCCGTGAGGCACTTCAGCGGCTCGGGCGGTCGGTGAAGGGTGAGGCGGAGCTGAGCCTGGTCGACCTGATGCAGTCGCCGGAGCAGCGCGCGGTACTGGACCGGCTGACCGCGGTGATGTCGTTGCTGGAAGGGCACGCGGACTTCGTGATGGACGGTGTCGGGCCGAGCGTGATCCCGACCGTCGACGCGATCAGGTCCAAGTTCACCTCGCGTCGGACCGGTGGCAACCCGCTCGACCAGCTGCTGAAGAAGCTGCTCGGCCTGGACGCCAAGATGCGCCAGTACCAGGACGGCGCAGCCTTCGTCCGGCATGTCGTCGACCGGGTCGGCATGGACGGCTTCAACCGCGTCTGGACCGGCCCCAACACCCTCCCCACCAAGAACGAGATCGCCAACCCCGATGCCTGGGTCACCAGACTCCACGGCTGACCGCCAAGCCGGCATGGGCCAGCCGACACCGGAGGAGCGGGCACCCGGCCGCCCCCGCCTTCACCCCGCCGTCGCGAGGGTGCGGGAGGCGACGCGGGTTGCCTTGGCTGAGCTTCCTCGCGGGACAACCGTGCTGGTCGCCTGCTCCGGCGGGGCCGACTCCTTGGCACTGGCTGCGGCTACTGCGTTCGAGGCACCGAAGCTGGGTCTGACGGCTGGAGCTGTGGTTGTTGACCACGGGCTGCAGGACGGGTCTGACAAGACTGCGGAGACAGCAGCCGAGCAGTGTCGCGGGCTGGGCCTCGAGCCCGTGGTCGTGCGGGCAGTGGAGGTCGGTACCGAGGGTGGACCCGAAGGCGCGGCCAGGACTGCCCGGTACGACGCCCTGCGGGACGCGGCCGACGAGTTAGGCGCGGATGTCGTCCTGCTAGCCCACACCCGCGACGACCAGGCAGAGACCGTCCTACTGGGCCTGGCCAGAGGCTCCGGCGCCCGCTCGCTAGCGGGCATGGCTCCAACCGCAGGCCCGCTCCGGCGGCCGCTGCTGGAGGTGCCTAGGAGCACTACGGCCGCCGCCTGCATCGCATCGGGTCTGCGCCCGTGGCACGACCCGCACAACGACGATCCGCAGTACAGGCGGGTCCGGGTGCGTCACGAAGTACTGCCTGTGCTCGAGGAAGCGCTGGGCCCGGGCGTGACAGAGGCCCTGGCCCGTACTGCGGGGCTGCTGCGTGCCGACGCGGACGCGCTCGACGTACTGGCTGCTGACCTGGCAGAGACCGCCGTGCAGCACGCGGAGGGGGAAGTGCTCTGCGAGGTCTCGGTACTGGAGGTGGAGCCCTCAGCGCTCCGCACCCGGGTGCTCAGACAAGCTGCGCTGGAAGCCGGTTGCCGCGCCAACGACCTCACCGCCGGCCACATCGCGGCCGTCGACGCCCTCATCACCGACTGGCGAGGCCAACGCTGGATCGACCTCCCACAAGCTGTCAAAGCAGCAAGAAAGGGCGGATTCCTCATCCTGGCAAAAGGTATGACAGGCTGAGCATCGTGGATGCGTCGGACATCGAGAAGGACCTGGCCCAGATTCACTTCACCGAGGAACAGATCCAGGAGAAGCTCCGGGAGCTGGCCGGTCGGATCGAGCAGGACTACGAGGGCAAGGACCTGCTGCTCGTCGGCGTCCTGCGCGGTGCCGTGATGGTGATGGCCGACCTCGCCCGCTCGTTCAGCCGGCACGTCGAGATGGACTGGATGGCGGTCTCCTCGTACGGCTCGGGGACCAAGTCGTCGGGTGTGGTGCGGATCCAGAAGGACCTGGACACCGACATCACCAACCGGCACGTGCTGATCGTCGAGGACATCATCGACACCGGGCTGACGCTGACCTGGCTGGTCAGCAACCTGCAGTCCCGCCAGCCCGCCTCGGTCGAGATCTGCACCGCGTTCCGCAAGCCGGATGCGGCCAAGATGGCCGTCCCGGTGAAGTACGTCGGACTGGAGCTGCCGGACGAGTTCGTCGTCGGCTACGGGCTCGACTACGCGGAGAAGTACCGCAACCTGCGCTGCGTGGCGACGCTCGCCCCGCACGTCTACTCCTGACGTCCCGCGCAACCCTGGCATGCTGACCCGTCAAGGACCTCGAGACGGGGACTTGGTGACAGGCTGTAGACAGGGTCGTACCGTCGTTCGGTGACCCTCGTGGTGGGCACGCTTGCCCGACACGAGACACTTGAGCTGGTATTACCGTCACAAGCCCGTTATCCCGGGCCTGCTGAGCTAGGAGGGACGGGGCGCCTGCCCTGATCATGGACGTGAAGCGCATCTTCCGCGGACCCCTGTTCTGGATCGTCATCGCCTTCTTGGGCGTGTTGGTGATCGGACAGCTCCTGACCGGCTCGACCGGGTTCAAGACCCAGCCCACGGGCCAGGTCGTGCAACTGATCCAGCAGGCCACGGCGTCGAGCGACAAGTCGATCAAGTCCGTCACCCTGATCGATCCCGACCAGGAGATCCGGGTCGAGAAGACCGACGGGACCAAGGTCCGGGCGCACTGGGTCGACGGTCAGGGCACGACGCTGGGCACCGACCTGCAGAAGCTGTTCCAGGACGGCAAGATCGAGAAGTACGACGTGGAGAACCCGAAGCCGAGCTTCATCGGCCAGGTCTTCTCGACGCTGATCCCGTTCCTGCTGATCGCGGTCGTCTTCATCTTCTTGATGAACTCGATGCAGGGTGGCGGCTCGCGGGTGATGAGTTTCGCCAAGTCGAAGGCCAAGCTGATCACCAAGGACACCCCGAAGACCACCTTCGCGGACGTGGCCGGGTGTGACGAGGCGATCGAGGAGCTCGGCGAGATCAAGGAGTTCCTGCAGGAACCCGGGAAGTTCCAGGCAGTCGGCGCCAAGATCCCTAAGGGCGTCCTGCTCTACGGCCAGCCGGGTACCGGTAAGACCCTGCTCGCCCGGGCGGTCGCCGGTGAGGCCGGCGTGCCGTTCTACTCGATCTCCGGTTCGGACTTCGTCGAGATGTTCGTCGGTGTCGGCGCCTCCCGGGTCCGCGACCTGTTCGAGACCGCCAAGACCAACGCGCCGGCGATCGTCTTCATCGACGAGATCGACGCCGTCGGCCGGCACCGTGGCGCCGGCCTCGGTGGTGGGCACGACGAGCGCGAGCAGACGCTGAACCAGCTGCTGGTCGAGATGGACGGCTTCGACGTCCGCGGCGGCGTGATCCTGATCGCCGCGACGAACCGGCCGGACGTGCTCGACCCGGCGCTGCTGCGCCCGGGCCGCTTCGACCGCCAGATCGCGGTCGACGCGCCGGACCTGCCGGGTCGCGAGAAGATCCTGAAGGTGCACGCCCGCGGCAAGCCGATGTCGGACAACGCCGACCTGCGCGCGGTCGCTCGTCGTACGCCGGGCTTCACCGGCGCCGACCTGGCCAACGTGCTGAACGAGGCCGCGCTGCTCACCGCCCGGCTGAACAAGCAGCAGATCGACAAGAACGCGCTCGACGAGGCGATCGACCGCGTG
This sequence comes from Kribbella sp. NBC_00382, assembly GCF_036067295.1. NCBI lineage: Bacteria > Bacillati > Actinomycetota > Actinomycetes > Propionibacteriales > Kribbellaceae > Kribbella > Kribbella sp. NBC_00382. The sequence continues at coordinate 1,564,574 of NZ_CP107954.1, read as the reverse complement.
ATCGCCGGACCGCAGCGCCGGACCCGGTTGATGTCCGACAAGGAGAAGGTGCTGACGGCGTACCACGAGGGCGGCCACGCTCTGGTGGCTGCCGCGCTGCCGCACTCCGACCCGGTGCACAAGGTGACGATCCTGCCGCGCGGTCGCGCGCTGGGCTACACGATGGTGCTGCCGGACGAGGACAAGTACTCGACCACCCGGTCGGAGATGCTCGACAAGCTGGCCTACATGCTCGGTGGCCGGGCCGCCGAGGAGATGGTCTTCCACGACCCGACCACGGGTGCCAGCAACGACATCGAGAAGGCGACCGCACTCGCCCGCGCGATGGTCACGCAGTACGGCATGACCGAGCGGCTGGGTGCGATCAAGTTCGGTCAGGACTCCGGCGAGCCGTTCCTGGGCCGCGACCTGGGCAGCCAGCGCAACTACTCCGAGGAGATCGCCGCGGCGGTCGACGAAGAGGTCGGCAAGCTGATCCTGAACGCGCACCAGGAGGCGTTCGACATCCTGGTCGAGAACCGCGCCGTGCTCGATGCCCTGGTCGAGGAGCTCCTCGAGAAGGAGACCCTGGACAAGGCCGAGATCGCCCGGGTGTTCGAGCCGATCCAGAAGCGCGAGCTGCGGCCGGCCTGGACCGGGTCCTCGACCCGGATCCCGTCCGAGCAGCCGCCGGTGATGCCGCTGCCGCGGGCCGAGCAGAACGGCTCGCTCCAGGACGTCATCCCGGGCGGATCGATCGGACCGGACGAGGCGGCCAAGGGCCCGAACTACGGCGGAGGCCCGACCCCGCCGGTCGAGTGACACCCAGCTGAGACGATGCCCCGGGATCCCAACGGATCCCGGGGCATCGCTTATGTTGGCCGGGTGACTTCGCCGACCTTCGATCATGCGCGGGCCGCGGCCGCCGTTCGCGAACTGCTGATCGCCATCGGCGAGGACCCCGATCGCGAGGGTCTGCGGGACACCCCGGCCCGGGTGGCCCGCTCGTACGCCGAGATCACGGCCGGCCTCGGGCAGACCGCCGAGGACGTACTGACCACGACCTTCAACCTCGGCCACGACGAGCTGATCCTGGTCAAGGACATCGAGGTCTGGTCGATGTGTGAGCACCACCTGGTGCCGTTCACCGGGGTGGCCCACGTCGGCTACATCCCCGGTACGGATGGGCGGATCACCGGGCTGTCGAAGCTGGCCCGGCTGGTCGACGTCTTCGCCAAGCGGCCGCAGGTGCAGGAACGGCTGACCACCCAGGTCGCCGAGTCCCTGGTGGAGATCCTCCGGCCCCGTGGCGTGATCGTGGTGATCGAGTGCGAGCACCTGTGCATGACGATGCGCGGCGTCCGGAAACCGGGCGCCAAGACGATCACCTCCGCGGTCCGCGGCCAGCTCCGCAACCCGGTCACCCGGGCCGAGGCGATGAGCCTGATCGTCGGCTGACTCCCTGCTTGGGCAGGAAGTTTCCGGTATCGCGTAGCCCCACCGGCCGCAGGCTCGTTGAACTTCCGAAGCCGTAACCCATGGACATTCCGTGTCCGAACGCCTACGGTCCGTAGTGGCGTTCTGACTCGGGTGCAGGGTGCCGGCGTGAGGAGGATTAGGTATGTCAGGGCGTTTTCGGGTCGGCGCCGCACTCACCGGGATCGTCGTACTGACGGCTGCCGGACTGATCGCGGCGAACGGCGCCCAGGCTGACGGTGGCGCCGCGGACGTCCCAGTGGGAGTCGCCAAGCTCCCCACGGCCGACCAGCACGTGCTCCAGATCCAGGACCGGGCGCAAGCGCTCGACGGCCGGCTCGGCTCGCGCGCGATCGGCAGCTACGTCGACGACACCGGGGCTCTCGTGGTCGCGGTCTCGGATGCGGCGACCGCGGCACTCGTCCGTCAGGCCGGGGCTGTCCCCAAGCTCGTCCGCTACACGGCCGAGCAGCTGTTCGCAGTACAGGCGCAGCTCGACCACATCGCGCTCGGCTCGACGGCGGGCCAGGTCAAGTCCTGGTACGTCGACCCGATCACCGGCACCGTCGTCGTCAGCGTGCCCACCGGCGTCCAGGACTCGATCACCAAGCGGTTCCTGCGCAAGGCGCTCGCCAACGGCGGCAAGGTGACGCTGCGCCGGTCGCCCGGCCGGGTCACCACCACCGACGAGCAGTTCGGGCTGCTGGGCGGCTACCAGGTCGACAAGAACACCGGCTACACCTGCTCGCTCGGCTTCAACGCCACCACCAGCGACGGCGCCCGGATCTTCGTGACCGCGGGGCACTGTACGGCGGGCAAGCCGTCCTTCTCCCGCAACGGCTACATCATCGGCAACACCCGCAGCTCCAGCTTCCCCGGCAACGACTTCGGCACGGTCAGCGTGATCGAGGGCTGGGACCAGCAGGGCCGGGTCGAGCGATGGGGCGCGACCGACGTCCAGGTCCGCGGCACGGCCGACGCGATGGTGGGCTCGGATCTGTGCAAGTCTGGAAAGAGCACCGGTTGGACCTGCGGCAAGATCGTCGCCCGCAACGTCACGGTGAACTACGGCAACAACAAGGTCGTGCGCGGACTCATCGAGCACACCGCGTGCGTCGAGGCCGGTGACTCCGGCGGCGCCAACATGACCGGTGACTACGCGCAGGGAATCACCAGCGGCGCCGCCCTGATCAGCGGGCAGTGCCTCGACAAGCACGGCCAGCAGAACGAGTCCTACTCACAACCGATCGGTGAGGCGCTGTCCGCTAGCGGCGCCTCGCTGGTACTGGGTTAGCGGCCCCGGGCGGGAGCCCGGAGCCGATGGGGGCCTGGTACCTAGGTGGGGTAGTTCGGGCGCGGCCACTACGGTGGTCGGGTGCGAACTGCCCCACCGAATCATGTCGAAGGCCTGCCCAGACCCGATCGCTGTCTGGTGATGGGCGTCGTCAACGTGACCCCGGACTCGTTCTCCGACGGCGGTGAGTGGTTCGAGCCGTCGGCCGCGATCAAGCACGGCCGCGAGTTGATGGCCGAGGGTGCCGACCTGCTGGACGTCGGCGGTGAGTCGACCCGGCCAGGTGCCGAGCGGCCGGCGCCCGCCGAGGAGATCCGCCGGGTGCTGCCGGTGATCGAGACGCTGGCCGCCGAGGGCGCGCTCATCTCGATCGACACGATGCGCGCTGACGTGGCCGCTTTGGCGCTGGACGCCGGTGCGGTGATGGTCAATGACGTGTCGGGCGGGCTGGCCGACCCCGAGATGCTCGGGCTGGTGGCGGATCGTAGTACGCCGTACGTGTGCATGCATTGGCGTGGGCACTCGGCAGAGATGCAGAAGCGGGCGCAGTACCAGGACGTGGTGGCCGAGGTGGTCGCCGAACTGGCCGCGCGGCTGGAGGCGATCGATGCGGCTGGAGTGGACTTGAACCGGGTCGCGGTCGACCCCGGGATCGGGTTCGCGAAGAACGCGGACCACAACTGGGAGGTACTGGGCCGGCTGCGCGAGTTCGGCGTACTGGAAAGGCCGTTGCTGATCGGTGCCTCGCGCAAGGCGTTCCTGGGTAGGCTGCTCGCCGACGAGGAGACCGGTGAGCCTAGACCGGCCGTACGACGAGACGACGCGAGCGCGGCTGTCTCCGCCCTCGCCGCCGCGGCCGGAGCCTGGTGTGTCCGGGCTCACGCGGTGGCGCCGAGTGCGGATGCGGTACGGGTTGCGCGCCGGTGGGGAGCGGTATGAGCGAAGAGCCGGACGGTACGCGCCGAGGTACCGCGACCGCGGAGACCGTGGTGCTGAACGCGAACACCGCGTTCTACAACGCGTTCGAGGCGGGCGACCTGGACCTGATGGCGGCGGTCTGGCTGCCGGAACCCGATCCGGTCTGCATCCATCCGGGCAACGCGGCGATCTACGGCTACCCGGAGATGATGCGGGCCTGGGCGATGATCTTCGCGAACACGCCGTACATCCAGTTCTTCCTGACCGACGTGCAGGTAAGAGTGGATGAAGACGTGGCTTACGTCACGTGTACGGAGAATGTCCTGTCGTCCGGTGAAGGGGCGCCGGAGGAGGGTTTCGCCGGTGGCAAGGCGCTGGCCACCAACGTCTTCCGCAAGACGACTTCCGGCTGGCGGTTGTGGATCCACCACGCCTCCCCGGTACTGTCGTCTGGGGGTCGACAGGAGGAGGCAGAGTGAGCGGTCCTGATCTCCTCGCGCCTGATGTGATCGAGATCCGTGGCATCCGGGGATTCGGCCGGCACGGGGTGTTCGAGCACGAGCGGGCCGACGGGCAGGAATTCGTCGTGGACGTCCGGCTCGAGTTGGACACCCGGCCCGCGGCGGCCTCCGACAAACTGGCGGACACCGTGAACTACGGTCTGGTGGCCGAGCAGGTGCACGCGGCCATCGAGAGCGACCCGGTGGACCTGATTGAGACACTGGCACAACGGATCGCGGACCTGTGCCTCGCCGACCGGCGGGTGACTGGTACCGCGGTGACCATCCACAAACCTTCGGCGCCGATCTCGGTGCCGTTCGACGACGTTGTCCTGACCGTGCAGCGCAGAGCCGGAGAATCCTCGTGACTGAGACCCCTAGTCCCTATGTGATCGACGCGGACACCCTGAGCGGTGGCCTCAAGCCGATCCGGCAGGTGATCCTGTCGCTCGGTAGCAATCTCGGTGATCGGGAAGCCAATCTGCAGGGCGGCGTCGACGCGCTGCGGGACACCCCGGACGTGGTCGTCGTCGACGTGTCGCCGGTCTACGAGACCCAGCCGATCGGTCCGGAGGAGTCCGGCCCGTACCTGAACATCGTGCTGCTGGCCGACACGACCCTGTCGGTCGACACGTTGCTGGACCGCGCGCACGCCGTCGAGCAGGCCTTCGGCCGGGAGTACGAGGCACCTGGTGCGCCCCGGACTCTGGACGTCGACCTGATCACCTTCGGTAAGAAGACGATCGAGACCGAGGAGCTGACGGTGCCGCACCCGCGCGCCCAAGAGCGCGCCTTCGTGCTCGCGCCCTGGCTGGACATCGAGCCCGACGCGGTCCTGCCCGGGGTTGGCCCGGTGGCCGACTTGCTCGCCAAGGTGGGCAGCGACGGGGTGAAGAAGCTCGACGACCTCACCATCGAGCTGCAGTAGTGGTGTCAGGCGGTCCCGGTCCGGACCGGGCGCCGGGAGCCGGCCAGGAGCCGCCGCCCGGTACGGTCCGGCCGACCTCACGTCGGCTGCTGGTCGCGATCGTCGTCCTCGGGGCGGCGATCGGCTGGACGCTGGTCAAGGCGATCGAGTCCGGCGGCGGCGTCGCGCCGATGGTGTCGTGGCTCACGCTGGTCGCCTGGAGCTTCCTGGCCGCGCTGCTGTTCGTCGCGGCCCGGAACACCCATCAGCGGATCCAGGTCCGGCGTGAACGGGTCGAGGCGTCGCGCGCGGTCTTCCTGCTGCTGATCGGAAAAGCGAGCGCGTTCGTCGGCGCGTTGTGCACCGGTGTTTACGCAGGGTTCGCGTTATCCTTCCTGGGCGCGGTGAGCTCCTCGGGTCCGCGCAACCGCGTGATCACAGCCGGTGCTGCGGCGGTGATCTCAGTGCTGGTCGTCACGGCCGGATTGATGCTCGAACGGGCGTGTCGGATCCCCGATGACCCCGACGAGACCCCCTAACATGTCGGTCCATGGGGTCAAGGGGTAGCCGCCGTCGTACCAGGGCCACGGTTCTCGTGGTCGCCAACGTGCTGCTCGTCGTGATCTGCGTCGGGGTCAGCGTCTCCCTGTTCTCCCAGAACCAGTGGATTCTGCGCGCGGCCGCAGTCGCCGCCGTGGCGGTCGCGATCGGCGCCTCCGTCCTGACCCGCCACCAGCTCCTGATCGAGCGCCTCGCCCACAGCGACGACCGCGCCCAGGTGGCCCAGGAGTACTCCCGCATCACCAGCGCCCGGGTCGTCGAGAACGCCGAGTTCGTCGACCTGATGCAGCGCCGCCTCGACAAGATCGACCAGCGCCTCGACAAGATCGACGAGGAAGTCGCCACCGTGGTCGCTGCCGGCGACAAGCACTCGCAGGCCGACGCCCCCACCGTCGTGGACCTCAAGCTGCGAGGTCTGGCAGCTTCCTGACCTGCCTCCCATACTGCTGGGAAGGGGAGGGGTTCTCATGGGGTTGGACGCGAATTTCCCGGCAGTGACGATGAACGACCCGCAGGGCACGGTCACCGTCTACAACCAGGACCATGTGCCGATCGGGCATCTGGGGCCGTCGCCGTATCAGTCGCCGTCGGTGAACGTGGTCTGCCGGACGAAGGCGTGGGACGACGCGTACTGGTATCGGCTGCTGAATGCGGAGGGCTGGGACTTTCCGGCTACGACGGCCTATGTGTCGGCGGACGAGACGCATGAGTTGAATCCGGGCGTTCCGTACACACCGCCCGACTGCGCCAACGTCGGCTGCGCCCGGAAGGGCGGGCAGGTGGTGGGAGGCGGGCTACTCGCCATCGGAGCAGTGGCCGCCGCAGCCGCCTGGCGACGGCGCACCGGCCGGAGCTGAGCCTTTGGGCGGCGCAGCCGCGGAGTACCGGTTACTTGTCGATGTCGCCGACGACGAAGAACATGCTGCCGAGGATGGCGATCATGTCGGCGATGATCGTGTTGGGGAGCATCTCGGGGAGGACCGAGATGTTGTTGAAGCTGGCGGAGCGGAGCTTCAGGCGCCAGGGGGTTTTGTCGCCCCGGGAGACCAGGTAGTAGCCGTTGATGCCCAGCGGGTTCTCGGTCCAGGTGTAGGTCTGGCCTTCGGGGACCTTGAGGATCTTGGGGAGGCGGACGTTGACCGGGCCGGCGGGCATGGTGCGGAGGCGGTCCAGGCAGGCGTCCACCAGGTCCAGGGAGACCTTCACCTGTTCCAGCAGGACGGAGAAGCGGGAGAAGCAGTCGCCGTCGGTGCGGGTGACTACGCGGAGTACGCCGTCGCGCGCGAGCTCCTCGTACGCGAGGTACGGCTCGTCGCGTCGCAGGTCGGCGTCGACACCGGAGGCGCGGGCGATCGGGCCGGAGACCCCGTACGCCGCGATCAGCTCCGGTGAGAGCCGGCCGACCCCGACCGTCCGGGCCCGGAAGATCTCGTTGCCCAGGACAAGGTTCTCGATATCGGGCAGCCGGCGCCGTACTGCGGAACTCGCCGCCCCCGCCCGATCCAGCCAGCCGTAGGGCAGATCTTCCTTCAGCCCGCCGACCCGGTTGAACATGTAGTGCATCCGACCGCCGGACAGCTCCTCCATCACCGCCTGGATCGTCTCGCGCTCGCGGAACGCGTAGAAGACCGGCGTGATCGCGCCCAGCTCGAGCGGGTAGGAGCCGAGGAACATCAGATGGTTCAGGATCCGGTTGAGCTCGGTCAGCAGCGTGCGCAGCCAGACCGCGCGGACCGGGACCTCCAGGCCCATCATCCGCTCGACCGACATCACCACGCCGAGCTCGTTGGAGAACGCGGACAGCCAGTCGTGCCGGTTCGCCAGCACGATGATCTGCCGGTAGTCGCGGACCTCGAACAGCTTCTCCGCGCCCCGGTGCATGTAGCCGATGATCGGCTCGCAACCGACGATCCGCTCACCGTCCAGGGTCAGCCGCAACCGCAGTACGCCGTGCGTCGCGGGATGCTGCGGCCCGATGTTGAGCACCATGTCGGTGGTGGGCAGCTCGGACCCCGGATCGGTCCCGCCCCGCTCGAAGGCAGCGGCACCGGCCCCGATTCCCACCACGCGTTCCGTACTCATGACCCCTATCGTGACAGGCTAAGAGGGTGGACGACCTCTTTGCTCCTTCCGATGTCAGCTGGACGCCGGTCTCGCCCAAGCTTGCGGCGGTACGCCGGGTCAGCGCGGCAGTCATGTTCGGCGTACTGGCCATCGCCGGGCTCCTGTTGCTAGGGATGCTGCTGGACTGGGTGTACGGCGTACTGGCGGCGGTGCTCGTCGTGCTCGGCTACGGGTGGGCATGGGTGCTCATCGGGCGGAATCAGCGGTCCTGGAAGTACGCCGAGCGCGAGGACGAGCTGCTGGTCAGCCACGGGATCATGTTCCGCCAGCTGGTCGTGGTGCCGTACGGGCGGATGCAGTTCGTGGATGTCGCGGCCGGTCCGCTGGAGCGTTCCTTCGGGGTCGCCACGGTCGAGCTGCACACGGCCACCCCTGCCACCGACGCGAAGATCCCCGGGCTGCATCCCGACGAGGCGAGCCGGTTGCGTGACCGCCTGTCCGCGCTCGGCCAAGCACAGGCGTGGGGCCTGTGACCGAGCCGCCCCAACGCCAGGACCAGCTCCAGGCGCCGCCGATCGCCGAAGAAGTCTTGGGCGCGCGGCTGCATCCGTTGACGCCCTTCGTGAAGGGCTGGGGGTACTTCGTCGTCGCGGCGTTCGCGATGGCCAACAACGAGGGCCTGCGGACCAACCTGAAGATCGCCGGCATCGGCCTGGCCGGCGTGCTCGTCGGCGGCATCCTGCTCGGCGCGCTGTCGTGGTGGTTCACCAAGTGGCAGCTCACCGGCGACGCGATCCGGGTCGACAGCGGCTTCCTGTTCCGGCGGACCCGGATCATCCGGTTCGACCGGATCCAGACCATCGACGTCGCGCAGCCGTTCGTCGCGCGACTGTTCGGGATGGCCGAGCTGCGGATGGACGTGGCGGGCGGCGGCAAGAACGACGGGCGGCTGAGCTACTTCACGTACGACGAAGCGCAGAAGCTGCGGGCAACCCTGCTGGTCCGGGCCAAGGGTGAGCACGCCATCCAGCAGCACCCGGCTGATGAGGTCCAGCCCGAGCCGCTACTGGTCGTCCCGACCGGACGCCTGCTCGGTGCGACCCTGCTGTCGTCGACAGTGCTCGCCAGTGCCGGTGGTCTGGTCGTACTGATCGTGTCGGTCACCGTGCTGGATGCTCATGCCGGTCTGTTCGCCGGTCTGCCGCTCCTGCTCGGTGTTGTGCAGCCGATCTGGAAGCAGGTCGTCGGCAACCACGGGTTCACGCTCTCGGAGACGCATGAGGGTCTGCGCACCAAGCGCGGTCTGTTCGACGTACAGCGGCAGACCGTACCGCCGGGGCGCGTGCAGGGGCTGCTGATCACCGAGCCGTTGATCTGGCGGTTGCTCGGCTGGTCCCGGGTCGACCTGGACATCGCTGGGGTGGCCGGCTCCAAGGGGGACGGCGAGGACGAGAACGAAGGTGCCCAACTGCTGCCCGTTGGTCCGCACCAGGAAGTGATCGGGGTGCTCTCGCGGGTACTGCCTGGCTTCAACCTGTCCGCTGTCGCGATGCATCAGGCACCGGCGCGAGCGAAGTGGCTGCGGCCGGTTGGCTGGCGCTATCTGGCCTATGGCTTCGACGACCAGGTACTGGTGACTACTAGAGGCTGGGTGAGCCGCCGTACGTCCATCGTGCTTCACCACAAGACCCAGTCGGTCCGTCTGCACCAGGGACCGCTCCAGCGGCGCCTACGCCTCGCCAACGTCCATGTAGACACCCCTGAGGGTCCGACGGACGCTATCGCCCTCCATCGCGACCAGGAGGAGGCTGCGGCGCTAGTACAGGCTCAGGCCGTCAGGGCACGAGAAGCACGCCGTGCTGCGGACTCAGTGCCCGCCCAGACCCAGCCGAACGAGCCGAGCCCGGACGGGTTCAACAACTCGGCTGCCTCGCCTGCAGACGACAGCTCGGCGAGGTAGCGCAGGGGCTCGGTGCGGGCGAGCTCCTGGCTGGGCCGGCCGGCGGAGACGCCCAGTGCTTTCAGTGCGTCGCGCTGGGTCGTCAGCTCGCCGCCGACAGCTGCAGCCAGGGAGTCGAGGGCTACGTGGGCAGTGATGTCGCAGGAGCCGTCCAGGGTGACCTCGCATTCGTGGCCGGCGCGGAAGCCGGTCAGCGTCCCGTACGGCGGTCGCTCGGGTAGTACATGGCCGTAGTCGATCGCTATGGCGACGCCGTCGTCCAGGCGGCTGACTACGTTGGCCCAGGCCTCGTCGCGGAGTAGGCCGATCTCGGCTCGGTCGCCGGGGTCGGCCAGGGGCCACCACTTGTCCAGCCAGGTCAGGTCGTTGCCTTCGACAACATCACCCAGGGTCTGGTCGGCCAGCAGGTAGCGGGGTACTCCGGCCTCATCCAGCTCGGCGACCTCGCAGGGGAGGTTGTCGAGCCACTCGTTGGCGATGACGAGTCCGGTGAGGTGGGGCGGTAGGTCGTCGTCCAGTTCCACGTCGACCACCGTGAGGCCGGCGGCTCGTAGTACGCGGCCTAGTTCGCCTTCGCCGGCGCCGATGTCGCTCACCTGCGTGGCGCCCACCTGCTCGGCCAGTCGGGCTATTGCTTGACCGAACAGCGGTGACGCGTGCACGGAGGTGCGGAAGTGGGCGGCGGGGCGTTCACGCCGGTAGAAGCCGGACGGGCCGTACAGCGCCGCATCCCAGGCCTGGCGGAACCTCACTGCGCAGGGTCCCCGCCCAGTGGGACAGAGCCGGTGAGTTGCCAGATGCCGTCGTCGCCCTCGCGCCAGATGGTCAGGTCGTCGAGGCGGACGGCGGGGACCTCCTCGCCCGCCAACGCGGCCTGGGCCTCGGCGACCAGGCCGGGGCCGCCCTGGTCCGACGACGAGATCGTCAGGTGCGGATGCGGATCCGGGAACTGACCGCCATAGGGCGGGCACTCGGGGAAGGTCGCCAGTACGGTCGCCACCAGCTCGCGTACCTGCTCGAACGGCTCTGGCCGCAGCCAGGTCGTGCCGTTGGGGAACTGCCCAGCGGTCTTGAAGCAGAGGTCGAACGGCTCGATGTCGACGACGGCGTCCTGCAGCCGCTGGACGTCCTCCGGCGACGGGTCCTGCAGCCAGGGCACGAGCACTGTCACGTGCGGCGGGATGAGCTCGGTGAGGGCGGCCGTCGGGCGCGCAGACGAGTACGAGACGGAGCGCCATCGATCGGTGAAGTCGGTCAGCTCGGGGACCGTGATCAAGATCGCAGTCAGTCCTGTCCGCGCCGCCCAGGGGTCAGGTTGTCCACTCACCGACCCATCGTCCCACTTGTGACGGAGCACTCGACCCAAGGCGACAAATGAGCACTACGCTGTCCTGAACCGCATCAATTCGTCTGGTACCCCGGCAGGGGACTGGAACGTACGAGAGTGGATATGGAACGCATCGGCATCATCGGCTCCGGCCGGGCCGGCAGCGCCTTGGGAGCAGCCTTGGCGTCGGCCGGGCATCCCGTCACCGGCGTCACGGCACGCTCGCAGGCATCGTTGGATCGCGCCGCGAGACTCCTTCCGGACGTCCCGGTCCTGGCGGCCGACGAGGTGACGGCTCGGGCAGACGTCGTGCTGGTCGCAGTACCGGACAGTGCGATCAGTGAGGTCGCCCGGAGTCTCCCGCTGACAGCAGAGCAATACGTCGTCCACCTGTCCGGCGCACATGGCCTAGCCGTCCTGCAACCGACAGTGGCGATCCCTGTAGCGCTGCACCCGCCCATGACCTTCACCGGCGACCGCCCCGACCTCAGCGCCATCACCTTCACCGCAACTGCGCCCGAAAGGGCAAGGCCAGTAGTGGAGCGTCTGGTCAAGGCACTAGGGGCTGATCTCCAGTGGGTCGCCGAGGACCAGCGCGCCCGCTACCACGCGGGTGTGGTGCACGGCGCCAACCACCTGACCACCCTGCTCGCACAGGCTTTCGCCGTACTACGAGATGCCGGCATCACCGACCCAGCGGCGACTCTGCGACCCTTGCTGTCCGCAACGCTCGACAACACGCTGCGGTCCGGTCATGATGCGCTCACTGGGCCGATTGCGCGCGGCGATGTCGAGACGGTGGCAGCCCACTTGGCGGTACTACGAGGGCGCACCGCGAGCACGTACGCCGAGCTGGCCCGGGCGACGGTGGACCTGGCGGCGGCGGACGGCCGGCTGGAGCGCAGTACGGCCGAGCGGTTCTACGAAGTACTGGCAGCGCAACCTGTGCTTGAGCGGGATCGAACAGGGGAGGCACCACGGTGAGACTCACCCAGACCAAGGCCGAGCTGCGGGCGGCCGCGGCGATCCGGCCGCGTGCGGTCGTGATGACGATGGGCGCGCTGCACGAGGGCCATGCGGCGTTGCTCGCCGAGGCTCGCGAACGCGTCGGGCCGGACGGCAGCGTGGTGCTGACGATCTTCGTGAACCCCTTGCAGTTCGGGCCGTCCGAGGACTTCGACCGGTACCCGCGGACGCTCGCCAGCGACCTCGCGATCGCCAAGAACGAGGGCGTCGACCTGGTCTTCAACCCGTCCCGCGACGAGCTCTACCCGAACGAGCCGTCCATCACCGTGCATCCCGGCCCACTGGCCGACGAGCTTGAGGGACAGGTCCGGCCGGGGCACTTCACCGGGGTGCTGACGGTGGTGTCGAAGATGCTGCACCTGACTCAGCCTGACCTGGCGCTGTTCGGGGAGAAGGACTACCAGCAGCTCACCCTCATCCGCGAGATGGTCTGCGACCTCGACATGGATGTGGACGTAGTACCGGTGCAGACCGTCCGTGAGCCCGACGGCCTGGCGCTGTCCTCACGCAACCGCTACCTCAATGAGACCGAGCGTGACGAGGCACTGGTCCTGTACCGCGCCCTGACTGCCGGTGCGAAGGCCGGGATGAACGGGCCGGACGCAGTACTTGCTGCGGCCCACGCGGAACTGGAGGCCGTCCCGTCGGTGCAGATCGACTACCTGGCCCTCAGAGCCCCCGACCTGGGCCCAGTGATCGGCCCCGGCGAGGCCAGGATGCTCATAGCGGCCCGAGTAGGTAGTACTCGTCTCATTGACAACATTTCCATAACCCTCCGGTGAAATCGATTGATACCGTCGCGGGATGACTGCTCCTGCTGTGCCGCAGCGGCTGGCTGCGCCTGAACCTGGCTGGACCGACACGGTCGACGTGGTGGTGATCGGCTCGGGGATAGCGGGGCTGACGGCCGCCCTGAGGGCTCGTGAGCTCGGTTCGGTACTGGTGGTGACCAAGGACGTCGTGGCCTCCGGGTCGACGCAGTGGGCCCAGGGTGGGATCGCTGCGGCGCTCAGCCCGGAGGACTCGCCTGAGGACCACTTGAAGGACACCCTGGTCGCCGGGGCCGGGCTGTCGGACCCAGAGGCCGTTCGAGTGCTCGTGACCGAGGGGCCAGACGCAGTACGCGACCTGATCGAGCTTGGCGCCGTGTTCGACAAGGTCGCCGGGGGAGACCTGTCGCTGACCCGTGAAGGCGGCCACCACCGCAACCGGATCGCGCATGCGGGCGGTGACGCCACCGGTGCTGAGATCGAGCGGGCTCTGGTCGCCGCGGTGAAGCGGGCGCCCGACATCCGGATCATCGAGCACGCACTGGTGCTCGACTTGCTCAAAGCTGAAGATGGCGCGGTTGCCGGCGTGACCCTGCACGTCATGGGTGAGGGACAGCTGGACGGCGTCGGCGCGATCCGCAGCCGCGCGGTGATCCTCGCCTCGGGCGGACTCGGCCAGCTGTACGCCGCGACGACCAACCCGAGCGTCTCGACCGGTGACGGGATGGCGCTCGCGTTGCGGGCCGGTGCGAAGGTGCGCGATCTCGAGTTCATCCAGTTCCACCCGACCGTGCTGTGGCTCGGTAAGGGTGCCAAAGGCCAGCAGCCATTGGTGTCCGAGGCCGTCCGCGGCGAGGGCGCCTTCCTGGTCGACCACGAGGGCAAGCGGTTCATGCAGGGTCAGCACGAGCTGGCCGACCTGGCCCCGCGCGACATCGTGGCGAAGGCGATCATGCGCCAGATGCTTGCCTCAGGCAAGGATCACATGTTCCTCGACGCCCGTGGCTTCGGCGACGAGAAGTGGCGGGTGCGCTTCCCGACCATCCTCGCCTCCTGCCGCTCGCACGGCATCGACCCGGTGCACGAGCTGATCCCGGTCGCGCCGGCCTGCCACTACTCGTCCGGTGGGGTCTGGACGGATCTGCAGGGCCAGACCTCCGTGCCCGGGTTGTACGCCTGTGGAGAGGTCGCGTGCACCGGCGTACACGGTGCGAACCGGCTCGCCTCCAACTCGCTCCTCGAGGGCCTCGTCTTCGCCCGCCGGATCGCTGCAACCCTGGCGGCCGACCTGCCGGTACTACGGGAGCCCGCCCCCGACCATCGCGTGCCAGGGCTCGTGGCGGCGGACGTAGTACCGGAGCTGCAACGCGTGATGACGGTCGGTGCCGGGGTGATCCGGAGCGCCAGCGGACTGTCGGAGGCTGGTGACAGACTCGCCAAGCTGATCGAGCAGCCGGCCGAGCAGCCCGGAACACCCGATTGGGAGGCGACGAACCTGGCCACCGTGGCGTCCGCGCTGATCGAGGCGGCGACCACCCGGGAGGAGAGCCGCGGCTCGCACTGGCGGGAGGACTACCCGGATCGCGACGACGAGCACTGGTCGGGCAGTCTGGACCTGACGCTGCCTTCCGAGGATGATTCGGCACGGCCTGCCGCGAAGTTCGTGGCGCAAGCAACACCTGAGGGGAACAAGTAATGGATGACACGCTCGACAAGCAATGGGTCGAGGACCTCGTCCGGGCCACCATCGAGGAGGACCTGGCCGGCGGGGTCGACGTGACCACCACCGCGACGGTCGAGGCGGACCAGGTCTCGGTCGCCGAGTTCGTGGCCCGCGCCGACGGTGTCGTGGCCGGCCTGGAGATCGCCGAACTGGTGGTGCGGCTGATCGCGGGCAAGGACGAGGTCGAGATCGAGCACTCCGTCGCCGACGGCGCACAGGTCAAGGCGGGCGCGGTGCTGATGACTGTGCGCGGCAAGACCCGGCAGCTGCTCACGGCCGAGCGCACGGCGCTCAACCTGCTCTGTCACCTCTCCGGCGTCGCCACGCTGACCAGTCGCTGGGTCCAGGCCGTCGAGGGGACCGGGGCGGTCATCCGCGACACCCGCAAGACGATGCCGCTGCTGCGCCAGCTGGAGAAGTACGCGGTCCGCTGTGGTGGCGGGCGCAACCACCGGATGGCACTGTCCGACGCTGCGCTGATCAAGGACAATCACGTGATCGCCGCTGGTGGCGTCGCGGAGGCGTTCCGGCTGGTCCGCAAGGCTTACCCGGACCTGTCCGTCGAGGTCGAGGTGGACAGTGTCGAGGACGCTCTGATTGCCGTCGAGTCCGGTGCTGAGCTGATTCTGCTGGACAACATGGCGGTCCCAATGCTGCGTGAGGCCGTCGAGAAAGTGGCCGGCCGGGCTCGCCTGGAGGCCTCAGGCGGGTTGACGCTCGAGGTGGCCCGCGAGGTCGCCGAGACCGGCGTGGACTTCCTCGCGGTCGGCGCGCTCACACACTCGGCACCCGTGCTCGACATCGCGATGGATCTCCAGGCTGCCTGATGCTGCTCGCCGTCGCCGTTGAGAACACCAGGACCCTGGTCGGCCTGATCTTCGAGGGCACGGTCAAGCGCCACTGGTGGGTGGGGACGGATCCACGCCGTACTGCGGATGAGTGGGCCGTCCTGCTCGACGGGCTGCTCGCCGGCGAGTCCCCGGTGTCGGGGGTCGCGGTGTGTTCCGCAGTACCGCATGTGCTGCACGAGTTGCGGGATGTTGTTGCTCGGTACTACCGCGAAGTACCGAGTGTCGTCGTCGAGCCCGGTGTGAAGACCGGCCTGCCGGTGCTCGTCGACAACCCGCGTGAGGTCGGTACCGACCGCATCGCCAACGCGCTGGCCGCCGTCAACCGGTATGGCGCCCCCTGCATCGTCGCCGACTTCGGCACCGCGACCACCGTCGACGTGGTCAACGCCAACGGCGCCTTCATCGGCGGCGCGATCGCCCCGGGCATCGAAACCGCCGTCGACGCCCTCGGTGCCTCAGCGGCACAACTGCGCCGGATCGAGCTCGTCCGTCCGCGCTCGGTCGTTGCGAAGAACACCGTCGAGGCCCTGCAGTCGGGCGCGATCTTCGGGTTCGCGTCGCTCGTCGACGGACTGATCACCCGGATCATCGCCGAGCAGGGCTTCGAACAGGTCACCGTGGTGGCCACCGGCGCCTTGGCCTCGCTGGTCGTGGACGAGTCGAGCCAGATCCAGCACCACGAGCCTTTCCTCACCCTGCAAGGCCTGCATTACGCCTTCACCCGCAACAACTGACGGTCACTCTCGGTTCGTCCGGTCTCACCGGCTCGCGGTCTTGTGCACAGCGCGTCACAGGATCACGATGAGGTGAGCGACCCCCGGGCGGGGAGGTCCGGGGCCACGGGCTGGTCCTGTGGTCGCAGCGCGCGGGTCGCGTGGTCCGGGGGAGGATCATGAAATCCATCTATCGCGCACTCGCGAACCTGATCGCTGTAGGTGTCCTGGTTCAGGTCATGGCGATCGGGCTGGCCTGGTTCACCGCCCTCAAGGACGTGGACGACGGCCTGGTGATCGACAAGAACTACGACGGCAACTTCGGCCACCAGCTGCACAGCGTCGTCGGCACGGCGGTGATCCCGCTGCTGGCGATCCTGTTGCTGATCGTGTCGTTCTTCGCCCGGGTGGACGGCGGGATCAAATGGGCGCTGATCGTGTTCGGCCTGGTCGTTTTGCAGATCGCGCTGGCCTTCGCATCCTTCGCGCTGCCGGTGATCGGAGCGCTCCACGCCGCCAACGCGGTAGCGCTGGCCGGGGTCGCGGGGATCGCCGCGAGACGCGCGGCTCCTGCCCGACAACAGGTCCAGGCCGGGACGGAGGCGGCCATCTAGATGAAGCATCGCCGCACCGTGACCGCGATCGCGGCCACGTTGGTGGTGCTCGCCCCGATCGGCTGGTTCTGGCAGCAGAGCCTGGTGCCGGACGGCCTGTCGGCGATGGACATGGGGTACGCCGACTACGGCGGCGGACCGGCGATGCCGGCTGGGCATCACCACGGCAGCAGCGTGGCGGAGCTCAAGCCGGCCGCCGATCGGGCCGCCGACGTCTCGGTGCGGCTGGTTGCGCGCAAGGAACGCTTCGACATCGCCGGCCGCGGGTCGATGGAGGGGTACACGCTCAACCACACCTCGCCGGGCCCGCAGATCAACGCTCGGCAAGGCGATCTGGTCGAGGTGACCCTGGTCAACGAGTCCGTGCCGGACGGGATGACCCTGCACTGGCACGGCGTCGACGTACCGGCTGCCGAGGACGGGGTCGCCGGTGTCACGCAGGACGCGGTGCAGCCGGGCCAGACGTTCACCTACCGATTCGTGGCGGTCGACGCGGGGACGTACTGGTACCACTCGCACCAGCAGTCGCATGAACAGGTGAAGAAGGGCCTGTACGGCGTACTCGTCATCTCACCCGGTACTACGGACCTGGTGGCCGCCGTGCACACCTACGACAAGCTCCGAACGGTCAACGGCGGCTACGGCGAGCGCAGAGTCGCAGCGACCGGCACCGTGCGGCTGCGACTGATCAACACGGACAACGGCCCAATGGCGGCCTGGGTAAACGGCACCGGCTACCGCGTGCTCGCAGTGGACGGTACTGCGGTGAACGGACCGACCGCTGTCGAGGGGAAGTCCGTACTGGTGACAGCAGGCGGCCGCATTGACCTAGAGCTCACCCTCCCGCCCGGCAAGGCCGTCCGGATCGGCCTGGGCGGTGGCCCCACCACGCTGGTGATCGGCGACGGTGACGCACCGACCGCCACCGAGCCCAAGGATCGCGTAGACCTCCTGACCTACGGAAAGCCCGCCGCCCTACCCTTCGATCCGTCGAAAGCGGACCGCCACTTCGACTACCGAATCGGCCGCCGCATCGGCTTCTTCAACGGCAAACCCGGTCTCTGGTGGACGATCAACGGCCACCAGTACCCCGACGTCCCCATGTTCATGGTTGCCGAAGGCAACGTAGTCACGATGACCATCAAAAACACCTCAGGCCAGGTCCACCCCATGCACCTCCACGGCCACCACGTAGTCGTCCTCAGCCGCAACGGCACCCCCGCCACCGGCAGCCCCTGGTGGACCGACTCCCTCAACGTAGAAGACAACGAAACCTACGAAGTCGCCTTCGTAGCCGACAACCCCGGCATCTGGATGGACCACTGCCACAACCTCCCCCACGCAGCCCAAGGCCTGATCACCCACCTCATGTACGAAGGAGTAACCACCCCGTACCGCCTCGACGGCTCCAGCCACAACCGGCCGGAGTAGTCACTCGATCGCGCGGCCTACCGAGAGCTTTTCCACGAGGGTGGCGGGGAGTTGCGTTTTGAAGGCTGGGTCCGGGGTGGTGCCGGTGGCGTCGAGGGTTTTGGAGAAGAAGGAGCGGGCGGCGGCTGCCAGGGAGACGTCGAGGACGTCGTCGTCGGAGAGGCCGAGGGAGCGTAGTTCGTCGACGTCGGTCTGGGTCACGGTGTCGGCGGCCAGGGCTACCTTGCGGGCGAAGGCCATCACGGCGCGGTCGACGGGGTCCGGGGCAGGGGAGTCGACCAGGGCTGCGACGTCTTCATGGAAGGTGTCGGCCAGGACCTGGCCGTGGGCGAGGGTGCAGTAGCTGGATTTCAGGGCGGTGGCGGCGGCCAGGGTGGCGAGTTCGTAGCGGCGGAGGTCCATGTTGGCCTTCACCGCGCCGTTGAGTTGCTTCCAGGCCTCGTAGACGTCGGGGCGGGAAGCGAACATCGCGACGAAGTTCGGGATGTGGCCGGCGGCAGCGCGGTTGTCGTCCAGGAAGCCGGGTGGTGGTGTGGACGGACTGATGAATGCCATCTGAGATTCCCCCTCGGAGCTGACTTACCAAGTTAGCTGAAGGACCAGCCGGACCAGGTCTCGATCGCGACGGTGATCACCGGGCCGCGTGGGGGATCGGCGACGTACTGCGGGTACTTGGCCGCGAGCAGTTCGATCGCGGCCGGGTTCTCCGCGTCCACCCGGGCGGTGCCGTCGGCTCGGACCCACCAGAGTTGCCGCCAGTCGGCGTCGTACCGGTCGCAGAGCAGAGCGACCTGGGGGTTGGCGGCGATGTTGCGGAGTCGTCGCAGGTCGGTGGTCGACTTGGGCTTCTGATCGACGGCGATCACGATCACGTCGGCCGAGAGGGCGAAGACAACCGGGACGAGATGCGGCCGGAGTGGGTCGCCCGGGCTGATACTGGCGAGGTAGGCATGGTCGGCCGCGGTGAACCGTTCGCGGCAGGTGTCCGCAGTCAGTCGCACGCTGCCGACCCTAGCCGGGATCCGGGTTGGGGCCGGTAGGTATGGTCTACGCGACCGTCCGCGAGTTTGGGTGAGGCCAGATGGTGAGGTTCCGCAGCGTCGTATCGGCCGCCCTGGCGACCGCGATCGGCGCGACCCTGCTGACCGCTTGTTCGTCGGATCCCATCCCGACCAAGGTGACGATCGCCTGGGCCGACAGCACCCGGCAAGAGGTCAAGGTCAGCTGGGACGACTCCAGCGCCCCGAACCGCATCACCATCGAGGGCGTGCTCAGCACCAGCCCGTCGTACGTGAAGTTCATCGCCGCCGACGCCCCCAACACCTGGGCGATCCCGGCGTCGGCCTTCCCGCCGGACGGCAGCTACAAGGTCTCCGTCGGCATCGGCACCTCGACCGGCGGGATGACCAGCAAGCTCGCCAGCTCACCGGTCTTCGACACGAGCGGACCCGTCCGGCCGAACGGCGCGTCGGCGACCCCGACCGGCAAGAGCGACGTCCTGATCCGCTGGACGGTACCGCCCCAGCCGGAGGACTTCACCCTGAACGACCCGCTCGACGTGGCCGCCCAGACCCAGCTGTACGTCCCCGTCGTCGGCCGCCCTGGCCAACCGCTGCGCAGCGCCGGCCCGGGCACCACCTCGACGCGGCAGGTGGTCAAGAACCTGAAGCCGCCGTACCTCTTCCAGCTGCGCGCCCAGAACGAGTGGTCGACGGCCGTCGGCGGCCAGATCACGGCCCGGACCAGTACCACCGAGGCCTCGATCCCCGCCGTCGCGCAGTACGGGCTGCCGATCAAGATCCGCGGCCGGTCGATCCTCCAGCAGGTTGTCTGCGCCGACGAAGGTAGCTGCGTGCAGCAACGTACGACGTCCGCCGGGCTGCCCGTCGTGGTACTGACCCAGGTGACTCCCCGTGGGCGCTGGACACCGGCCGGGCGTGGCAAGACCACTTCGGGCGGGCACTACGAGATCCCGGTCGTGACGAGCGCCAGCCGGCCATACAAGGTGATGACCGAGGACTACAGCGAGGTCGGCTCGGTCGCCTCGCAGTCGACGAGCAAGGCGCGGCTGACTCGCACGGTCGTCCGGATCCAGACGACCGGCTTCCTCGGCGGCGCGATGAAGAAGCGCGGCGAGACGGTCACCGCGATCGTCGTGGTCAGGCCGGCCATGAACACGGTGGTCACCTTCCAGTCCTGGAACAAGCAGTCCAGGCACTGGGTCAGCCTGCGGGTCCCGATGCGCAGGGGACAGGCAGTGATCGCCTTCAAGGTCACCCAGCCCGGCATCTTCGCCTACCGGTTCGTGGTCCCCGCCGCGATGTCGCTGGGCCGCCCGATGCTCGGCAAGACGACCCAGACCCTGGCCCTAAGCGTCCGCTGACTCAGCGGGTACTGCGCCCGCGTCGGCCGCGGGTTCCGTGACCGCCGGTACCGCGTGGCGCCGCTTGCGGATCTTGTAGACCGCGTACGCCACCACGAGCGCGGCGCCGATCGCGACCAGGGCCCAGACCGACACCTCGCCGAAGATCTTGTCGGCGTTGTCCCCGACCTTGTACGCGACCACGCCGATCGTGGTCGACCAGGCGATACCGCCGGCCGCGTTGGCGGCCAGGAACCGTGGGTAGTGCATCCGCAGCATGCCCGCCATCGGGCCGGCGAAGATCCGCAGCAGTGCGACGAACCGGCCGAAGAAGACCGTCCAGACGCCGTACTTGTGGAAGTACCTCTCCGCCTTCACGATCCGTTCCTCGGAGAAGTGGTGGAACCGCCGGCCGAGCCGCTCGAACAGCCCGCGACCCGCCTTCCGGCCGATGAAGTACCCGATCGAGTCGCCGATGATCGCGCCGGCCGCGGCCGCGGCGATCACGAAGACGATGTTCAGGTCGTGCTGCGACGCCAGCAGCGCGGCGGCGATCAGCGTCGTCTCGCCGGGCAGTGGCACACCCATCGACTCGACCCCGATCACCAGGCCGACCACCAGATAGGCGAGGATCGCCACCCCACCGGTCGGGATCGCGATCGCCAGCGCATGTAATGTCGTTGCCCCCATACCCCCATCCTGGCACCGCGAGGCAAGCGAATAGCTGATCTGGGAGCTATTCCGGGGGAATTTCAGGGTTTCTTCGGCTGAATCGTTCGGTGACGGTCCGTGACGTTCAGTCGTCGGCCGGCGGCTTGCCGGTGGGGATAATTGCCAGCAAGGTGCTGACCTGCCGGGTGCCGGCCGGGTGATTGGCGGCCGAGCGGCCGCGACGGTAGCGGTCGAGCACCTCGAGCAGGTCCTTGTCGAGTTGCTTGGTCTCGGCCTTGGTGAGCCACAGCCGGCTGCGGTTCAGCGCGCTGACGCCGTCCCAGGGGTCGTCGCTGGGCAGCTCCTCGAACTGCTCCATCATCCGGTCGACGTTGCTGCGCATGATCGCCTGACTGGCCAGCCGGCCGGCGCCGTTGGGCTGGTTCGGCACCACCAGGCTGGTGGCGGGCGCCTTCCAGGGCCGTTCGCGCCCGTCGGTCGAACTCTCGGCCCGCTCGATGATGCCCCAGCGCTCGAGTGCGCGCAGGTGATAGCTGGTCGCCGACGGGGTCAGCCCGGCCAGCTCGGCGCATTCGGTCGCGGTCAGCACGCGGCCGGAGTACAGCTCGTCGATGATCCGCTGCCGGGCCGGGTGCGCCAGGGCGCGGATCGCTCGCGGGTCGGTCAGCACCACGCGCTTCTTCTTCGCGGCCACGCCCGACAGCGTAGCCGGTCCCTTGACGATCCGATATCTGAAGCATTAGCTTCAGAGTTATGAAGCAACCACTTCACACTTCCGGTACTACGGCAGCGGCTCCGCTCTGGTCGCACCGCGACATCCGGCTGGTCCTGCCGGCCCGCGCGGTCTCGTACGCCGGGGACTCGATCGCCCTGGTGGCGTTGATGCTCCGGGTCTCCGACGGCACTGGCTCGACGGCGGCGATCACCGCGTTGCTGCTGGCCTTCGCCGTGCCGACCGTGGTGATGATCCCGTTCGCGGGCCGGATCGTGGATGCGTACGACTCGCGTCGCGTACTGGTGTTGGCGTCGTTGCTCCAGGCGGCGGCCGGTATCGGGCTCGCCCTCAGTCACGGCCTGGCGGCCACCTTGGCGCTGGTCTGCTTGCTGCAGGTCGGCCAAGCGGTCGCAGGACCGGCCTGGGCAGCGCTGATCCCACGGATCGTCGGCGACGAGCTGGTGGGCCGGGCCACCGGGGCCAGCCAGGCTCTGATCGGTGCAGCGACTCTGGTTGGGTCGGCCGCGGGCGGCGTACTGGTCGGGCTCACAGGTGACCGGGTCGCTCTCCTGGTCGATGCCTCGACCTTCCTCGGGCTGGCCGTCATCGCCCAGCTGGTTCGGACCCGCCGTACTCCGTTGCCGGGAGCACCGAAGGAGCGTGGGGCCATGACGGCCGGTCTACGCAGCCTCTTCGCCGACAAGCTGCTGCAGGTGCTCGTACCTGCCCTGTGGGTGTTCATCCTGGTCGGGGAGGCGGTGAATGTGGTCGAGGTCCTGCTGATCAGGAACGAGATAGGTCTCGGCCCGACCGGCTACGGACTGGTACTGGCCGCCCAGGGAGCAGGTGCCATCGCCGGGGCCTGGTTCACGGGCCGGTTGAAGAGCGATCTGACTCGCACCCGGGCAGTTTTGGCCGGTACTGCGGCCATTGGCGCCTCCTGTGTACTCATGGGCCTGGCCGGTGGAGTGGTTCCGCTGGTGATCGGGGCGGTAACAGTGGGTTTCGGTGGAGGGATGCTCAATGCCGCAACGAGCACCTTGGTAGTGACCCGCTCGCTCGATGCTCTCCGTGGCCGGGTAGTGGCTGCATTAACCGGTACTGCGCGCGCGTGCTCGTTGGTGGCTCTACTCCTGGGTGGCGTCACCGGTTCGCTGCTCGGGCCTCGGGCCACCTTCGTCGTCGCCGGGGTGCTCGCCGTCGGCTGCGCAGTGGTTACGGGTGTTCTGGTGGCCCGGAGGGACGTAGTACGGGCAAAGGATTCGTTGCCGGTGGCGGTCGGTCACCAGGCTATCGGCGATTAGGATTCGGCCGGCTATCGGTGACTATCCGGAGCTGAACGATCCGGTGATCCGGCGTGAACGCCTGGTAGCACAGCCGTTGCCGGGCCCGGCCGGCCGGCCGACTTTCTGAATCGGCACCCGGCCGTTGCATAGCACAACCAACGGCCAAATCCATTCCCGGGTCCGATTCTTTCCACGATCCGGCGGGTGAGCGCGATGAATACCCATCGTCACGACGGATGCGCTGCGTCGGCGGGTTCGGAGGCTTTAGTCACATCTTTCCTGCCCATTCCGCCTGTTGAATGACAAGTTGCCGGTTTGTGCTGTAGAAATCAGTAACAAGAAATTCGGCAGGGGGATTGTGCCCGGTGGCGGGCGCGGAAAGGACTGTCACAAGATGGCGCAAAGGGTTCAGGTGGTTCTCGAGGACGATCTCGACGGCGGTAAGGCCGACGAGACCGTGACCTTCGGACTGGACGGTTCGACGTACGAGATCGACCTGTCGAAAAAGAATGCGGCCAAGCTGCGCGACGCCCTGGCCGGCTATGTCGGCGCCGGGCGCCGGGTCTCCGGCCGCCGGGGTAGCGCCGGCCGGACCCGCGGCCGCGGCCGGTCCGCGACCGACTCCGCGGACATCCGCGCGTGGGCCAAGGACAACGGCTACGAGGTCAGCGAGCGCGGCCGGATCTCGGCCGAGGTCCGCGCGGCCTACAACGACGCGAAGTAGTTTTTTCCGGACTTTGCCGGTCCCGGTGCCTGTTGAAGGCGCCGGGACCGTCCGCATTCCGGCCGTTTCACAGTGTGGACAGATCCGGGCGGGTCGGCGCGAGCCGGTCCCTGACCGGGCAGCAATGCGGATGAATTCGCTGGTGGCGAACACCGGGCGCGCCGGGAACACCGGGGCGCTGAGCGGGGTTGTTCCCTTGTGATCCCCACTTCGCGGCCGTACCGGAGGACTTCGCTTGTTCGCTGAGAGCGAGCCCGTCGGTGCCGGGGACTAGCATGCATGTACGGGGGTCGGCCTACACGGCACGTCCGACTCCTCTGAGGCAAGGAGCGCTTTGGCGATGTTTGAACGATTTACGGACCGCGCCCGTCGGGTAGTCGTCCTGGCCCAGGAAGAGGCCAGGATGCTCAGCCACAACTACATCGGGACCGAGCACATCCTGCTCGGCCTGATCCACGAGGGTGAGGGTGTCGCCGCCAAGGCTCTGGAGAGCCTTGGTATCTCGCTGGAGGCTGTCCGTTCTCAGGTCGAGGAAATCATCGGCCAGGGACAGCAGGCTCCGAGCGGCCACATCCCGTTCACCCCTCGCGCCAAGAAGGTACTGGAGCTCTCCCTGCGTGAGGCCCTGCAGTTGGGCCACAACTACATCGGCACCGAGCACATCCTGCTCGGCCTCATCCGCGAGGGTGAGGGTGTCGCCGCGCAGGTCCTGGTCAAGCTCGGAGCGGACCTGAACAAGGTCCGGCAGCAGGTCATCCAGCTGCTTTCGGGATACCAGGGCAAGGAGACGGCGACCGCCGGCTCCGGGGCCACCGAAGGTGCCCCGAGCAGCTCTCTGGTGCTCGACCAGTTCGGCCGGAACCTCACCCAGGCCGCCCGCGAGTCCAAGCTCGACCCGGTGATCGGGCGCGAGAAGGAGATCGAGCGGGTCATGCAGGTGCTGTCCCGGCGGACCAAGAACAACCCGGTCCTGATCGGTGAGCCGGGCGTCGGCAAGACCGCGATCGTCGAGGGCCTGGCCCAGGCGATCGTGCGTGGCGACGTGCCCGAGACCCTGAAGGACAAGCAGATCTACACGCTCGACCTCGGCGCGCTGGTGGCCGGGTCGCGCTATCGCGGTGACTTCGAGGAGCGGCTGAAGAAGGTCCTCAAGGAGATCCGCACCCGCGGCGACATCGTGCTGTTCATCGACGAGATCCACACCCTGGTGGGTGCGGGTGCCGCCGAGGGCGCGATCGACGCGGCCAGCATCCTGAAGCCGATGCTGGCCCGTGGCGAGCTGCAGACCATCGGCGCCACCACCCTCGACGAGTACCGCAAGTACGTCGAGAAGGACGCCGCGCTGGAGCGCCGCTTCCAGCCGATCCAGGTGGCCGAGCCCTCGATCGCACACACGATCGAGATCCTCAAGGGTCTGCGGGACCGCTACGAGGCGCACCACCGGGTCACCATCACCGACCCGGCCCTGGTCGCCTCGGCGCAGATGGCCGACCGGTACATCTCGGACCGCTTCCTCCCGGACAAGGCGATCGACCTGATCGACGAGGCCGGTTCCCGGTTGCGGATCCGCCGGATGACCGCTCCGCCGGACCTGCGCGAGTTCGACGAGAAGATCGCGAACGTGCGCCGGGAGAAGGAGTCGGCGATCGACGCCCAGGACTTCGAGCGGGCGGCCTCTCTTCGTGATGACGAGAAGAAGCTGATCAACGCGAAGGCCGAGCGGGAGAAGCAGTGGAAGGCCGGCGACATGGACGTCGTCGCCGAGGTCGACGAGGAGCTGATCGCCGAGGTGCTCAGCACCGCGACCGGCATCCCCGTCTTCCAGCTGACCGAGGAGGAGTCCTCGCGACTGCTGAAGATGGAGGAGGAGCTGGCCAAGCGGTACATCGGTCAGGTCGACGCCGTGAAGGCGCTGTCCCGGTCGATCCGGCGGACCCGTGCGGGTCTGAAGGACCCGCGCCGGCCGAGCGGCTCGTTCATCTTCGCCGGCCCGTCCGGTGTCGGTAAGACCGAGCTGTCCAAGGCACTGACCGAGTTCCTGTTCGGTGACGAGAAGTCGCTGATCAGCCTCGACATGTCGGAGTACTCCGAGAAGCACACGGCCTCGCGGCTGTTCGGTTCGCCTCCCGGGTACGTCGGCTACGAAGAGGGCGGCCAGCTGACCGAGAAGGTCCGCCGCAAGCCGTTCAGCGTGGTGCTGTTCGACGAGGTGGAGAAGGCCCACCCGGACATCTTCAACTCGCTGCTGCAGATCCTGGACGAGGGTCGTCTGACCGACGCCCAGGGCCGCGTGGTCGACTTCAAGAACACCGTGATCATCATGACCACGAACCTGGGCACCCGGGACATCGCCAAGTCGGTCAGCACCGGCTTCCAGCGAGCCAACGACGTGGTCGGGTCGTACGACAAGATGAAGGCGAAGGTGACGGACGAGCTGAAGCAGCACTTCCGTCCCGAGTTCCTGAACCGCGTCGACGAGATCGTGGTCTTCCACCAGCACGGCAAGGAAGAGATCGTGCAGATCGTCGACCTGATGGTCGCGCAGGTGGAAGAGCGGCTGAAGGACAAGGACATGGGCATCGAGCTCACCCCGGCGGCGAAGGCACTGGTCGCCGAGCGTGGCTTCGACCCGATCCTGGGCGCCCGCCCGCTGCGTCGCGCGCTGCAGCGTGACGTGGAGGACGTGCTCGCCGAGAAGATCCTGTTCGGGGAACTGCGTCCCGGCCAGATCGTGCTTGTCGACGTCGCCCCCGAGGGCACCGTCAGCGAGGACGGCGTACCGGAGTTCTTCACCTTCACCGGCGCTCAGAAGAGCACCGCTGCGGACCCGGACCTGGAACTCACCGAGATCGCCGGCGGCGGCACCTCGGGCCTCCAGGACACCTGAGTCCCCTAGTAGCACCGAAGGGCCCCGCGGACGCCACGTCCGCGGGGCCCTTCGCTGTCCCCATCAGTTCGTACGACTGATCGTGTGGCTGTTCATGCGGCTGTACCGAAGTCCCCGAAGCCCTCGGACCCCCAGCGCCGCCCAGCCCGCACCCAGCACGACCGCGTACACCCGCATCCCAGGGCCGGCCCCGGACGCCACCAACACTCCCGCAGCCCCCACCACCTGCAGCCCGGTAAACCACAACAACGGCCGGTACGCCGCCGGACTCCACTCAGTCCGCCCATGCCCAACAGCAGCCGGTACTCCGCTCAACCCCAGCACTGCCACGGCCCCCGCACCCACCCGCCCCGGCAGGAAGCCGAGCCCATCAGCCCCGAACACCCCAGCCAACCCTCCGATGCCGACCGGACCACCGCCGAACACCCCGCCGACTCCGCCGAACACCCCGCCGACTCCGCCGAACACCCCGCCGACTCCGCCGAACAGCCCGACGACCCCATAGCCCCCGAGCCCCAGCGACAGGCAAGCCACCACCACGGGCAACCACACCCGCATCCGGCGGACAGCGATGAGGCTCACCCCTCCACCTTCCCGCACCCCAACCCCCACCACCTCAACCCCGCGAGGGACCCCCTCCCTCCACCGAGCGACCCAAACCCGCCACGCCCCCCAGAAAGCGCCCTGCCCCACACCGCCCCACAACTGGCGACCTCGGACACCAACTAGGCACCTTGAACAAGTTATTGCCTGTCCGAGGTAGCCACTGGATGTCCGAGGTAGCCACTGGATGTCCGAGGTAGCCACTGGATGTCCGAGGTAGCCACTGGATGTCCGAGGTGGCCAGTGGTTGTCCGAGCCCGCCAGTGGTGGGCTCGGACACCAACTGGGGACCTTGAACAAGTTATTGCTTGTCCGAGGTCGTCACGGGGTGTCCGAGGTGGCCGGTGGGGGTCCGAGGTCGCCAGTGGTGGGGTTGGGCGGGGCCCGCCCGTTTGGGGAGCGGGTGGGTGTGGGGTCGGGGAGGTTTCTGGCCGGCTTTGGGGTGGGTTGTACGCCCGGATCGGGCTATTAGCCTCCTCGGTTCGGTGGGCCGCCGGGTGGGCCGGCTCGGTTCGGCAAGTTCGGGGCGCCGGGTGGGCCGGCTCGGCTCGGCAAGTTCGGGGCGCCGGGCGGGGTGGGCGAGATGGGGCGGTGGAGGTGGCGGAGGCGGGAGTGGGCGGTGGTTAGGGAGTCGGGGGTTGGGGGTTGGGGGTGGAGGTGGGTGGTTAGGAGGTGGGCTGTGGTGGTTAGGAGCCAGATGGTGGTGGTGATAAGGGCGAGGGTGGGGCCTGGGCCTGGCCAGGTGTCGGTGAGGGGGAGGGCCTCGGACTGCCAGCAGGTGGCTAGGTGGATGAGGGTGATGACGGCGGTGGTTGCTGCGCTGGCTTGGGATTTGGGGCCGGGAGGTAGCGCGAGGGTGAGGATGGTGGTGATGAGGGCGGCTGCCCAGGTGAGGGCGAGGGTGGGGTGGATTTCTATGCCTAGTTGCCAGACGGACAGGCCCAGGCGGCGGCTGAAGGTCCACGGGAGCAGCAATGTGAGTCCGGTTGCGACGGCCGCCAGCAGCATCGCGAGGGCGAACCATCGGTGCTGTTGAGTAGCCAGCTCCTGCTCGAGGGCGTCGAGCTTCACCGGGAGTTGTTCGTCGGGTGGCAGTTCGGTCATCGCGGGTCCAGCCGGACGATGTCGTTGCCTAAGGCAAAGAAAAGAGTCTTGCCGATGACGGTGACTTCGTCGGCTGCTTGCGGTACTCCTTGGGCCGGACCGCCGATCGTGGTGATCCGTCCAGGACCCTCGACGCGGACCAGGTTGCTGCCGTCGTACCCCCAGAGCTTGCCGTCTGGCCCGGCGGACCAGCTGCCGTCCGTCGTCCACTGACTCGGCGCGACGCTGGTCGACGAAATCGGCCAGCCGGTGGCGGCCCCACCGAAGAGCGGAGTGGTCCGCCCGTTCCGGCCCACCAGCACAAGCCGCTCATCGAGCACCATCGCCGCATCCCCAGAACTCAACTGGACAAGGCCGTCCGGCCGCAGCCCGCCCGCCACCTGGACCCGCCTGACCTGCGCACCTGGCCCATAGAAGTTGTAGAGGTTCCCACCGATCGCAGTAACGAGCCGATCCCCAGCAGCAGCCGCGAACTCGCCCCGCTGGCTAGGCAGTCCAGGCGCAGGATCCCGTACGACCGTGGTCGAGCCACCCACCAGATGGACACCGACTTCGTTGGACGCCTTACCCGGTCCGCTCACAGTCCACCAGACACCGCCCAGACCGTCCGGAGCCCATACATGCGCCGCATTGGGCAAGCGGACCTGCACCAGCCGCCCAGTCCCGTCCAGCCCGAGCTGAGTCGCAGTACCGGCCGCTACCTTCCCCGGCGGATCCACAGCAGGCACCACCGGCAACACAGTCGCCCTGTACTCCGTACTCCCACCAGCCGGCGTCCGGCGATCACACCGTGCGTCCGGCTCGGGCGCAGCAGGGTATGACGAGGCCGCATCGGCAGCACCCGCGATCTCAAGCACCTGGTCGCCACCACCAGGCGACGTCCCCACCAACACCGACCCATCCGGCCGCGCCTCGATGCTGTCCACCCCAGCGGCTCCGCCCGGCAGCTCACGCAGTACGCCATCTGGTGTGACGACTGCAGTCGGGGAGCTACCCCCGAGCCACACGTTGCCGTGTACGTCGACAGCGAAGGCGTCGACCGTCAGCGACGAGCTAGCAGCGTCTCTGCTCAGCGAACAGCCAGCCGGTGCGATCCCGGTGAGCTGCTGCGGCTTGGAGCCCGGCCGGAGCAGAGCCAGCCCAGTACGACTGGTTCGCCAAGCAGTAGTGCCGTCCGGCCCGCTAGAGACCGCATTGCCCGGTGCACCCGGCCCCGGGTCCACCACGTAGGCACTGAGGTCCAGGCCAGGCCGCAAGCGATCGGCCGGGATCTGCCACGTGGTTGCGCCTCCCCAGATGACGACCGACCGGTCCGCATTGCGATGCGTGAGAGCCGGGCCTTGGCCGGTAGCAAGTACATCCACGTCGGGCGTCACGTAGTACGTGTTATCGGGGTTCTTGTGGCTCAGGCTGACGTCGGCCGTCACGAGCGTCAGTGGGACGGCCAGGATCGCCCAGGGGCGGCTGCCGGCTCCACCGGCGAGCATGACCATCTTGTTGTCCTCGACACCGAGCAGGGCAGGTGGTGTCACGCCATGCCCCAAGGTGACCCGCGGGAGCGCCACCCCGTCGCGGTACTCGAACAGAGTCGACCCTTCCGAACCAGTACGCCCGAGAAGCCACTGGCCCGGCGAACCGTCCAGTCGCCCGGCGATCGAGTCCAGCGGGTCCGACGTGCCGATTGCGACGCGCATGCCGAACCTGTCGACCAGTTGCCCGCTCTGCAGATCCAGCAGCCGATGCGGAACCCCTGCAACCACTAGAGGCTCGTACTTCGCACCTGCAGCGGAAGGTGCGAACGCTCCGGCCGTTGCGCCGACAACCCCAGCCAGTAAGGCCGCAAGCAGTTGGCGTCCGCGAGCAACACCGACGCCGAGCAACCCGACATCGAGCAACCCGAGGCCGAGCAACGCGACGCCGAGTCCCAGTGCGAGCCAGGCGCCGATCCCCGGTCGGTAGCCGACGCCATCGGACAGCTGGTCCGGCAATTGGACCAGTGCCGAGAGAACGCCTGCTATTACGAGAGTGCCGGCCAGTACGGATGCAGGTCGCAGCACTGGCATCAACCGAGCGACAGCTGCGCAGAGCACGGCGATGGCGGCTAGGGCGAGCAGTACAGCCCAGGTCTCGGCGTACGGGAGTTCCCAGAGTTGGACGCGGATCAGGCCGGCCTCTGCGCCGGCCGGGCCGAGGGATACCGGGTCGCGGAGTTCGCGCCAGGGGAGAACAGTTGAAAGCAGGAGCATCGCGGCGAGCGAGCCGGCCAGAACGGGGACGACGACCGGGCGCGAGATCGCCGGCCGCTCGGTTGATGCGACCAATTCGAGGAAGATTGCTCGCAATTCGGACTGATCGAGACTTTCTTTCGAAGAATTTTCCGCCGCCGAGGAGTCGCCGAGCAGCGGTGAAACAGTCGGCAACCTGGTCGCCCAATAGGTGGCGATGACCGCTGCCAGCCCGCCCGAGACGACGAAACCGATCACAGCCGGTGAGGTCGCGCAGCCTGATCGCCCTTGCCAGGCAAGGCCGGTCCATGCGGTCGCGGCGACGAGTACGACCGCTACCGCACCCCAACCGCGCACCTGCCGGCGAAGCGCGATTCTGTCCGCAGACAAGCGATCCGCGAGTACCAGGGCGATCAGCGTGAGGGGTAGTAGGAGAGCCGCGCCGCGGCCGCTCACGGGCTGGGTTGTTGCCCGCCAGAGGTAACAGCCTGTGCTCGCGCTGCCTGGCAACAGGATGGCCACCGCGGAGACCACCGAGAGACACGCGAGGGTTACACCTTGCCACTGGGTTCGTCGTAAGGTCCTTCGGTGTCCCAGCTCCTCTGTCCGGAGCAGGGCCGCCGCGGCCTTCGATTCAGTGGGAAGATCGCGCAGCGGCATGAAAAGAAGTTACCCGTCACCTGAACTCGCTCGTTGTAGCTACGTGACCACGGCTTTGGGACCCGGACTGTTGGAGAGGGGGCCGGAGATGGAATCATCTCGTCGCATGGACGCACAGCGTCTGCCGCTGACCCAGGAACCGGTCCCCGACGCCGGTTCCTTTGGCGTGCGGCAAGCGGGCGGTGTGCTGGAGCGGGCGCAGCGGATCGCGGACACCCTGCGCGAGCAGGCGGAGTACGAGAACGACAACGCGCTGGAAGAGGCGGAGCGGATCCGCGCCGAGTCCGAGCGGCTGCAGGCTGAGGCTGAGCGGCATGCGCAGGAGTTGCGCGCGGCGGCCGAGGAAGAGACGCAGGCGCTGCGTGCGGAGGCCGAGCAAGCGGTCCAGAAGCTGCGCGCCGATGCCCAAGCCGGCGCCCAGCGACTGCTCAGCGATGCCGAGCACGCGGCCGAGCAGCTTCGCAGTGAGTCCGAGAATGAGGCTCACCGAGTACTTTCCGAAGCCCGCGCCGAAGCCGAGCGCTTGCAGCACGAGTCGACCGTCGCTGCCGAGAAGCTCCGTGGCGATTCGACGGCCGAGGCCGAGCGGGTTCGCAATGAGGCCCAGGAGGCGGCCGAGCGACTGACGGCCGAGTCAACCGAGGCGGCCGAGCGGTTGCGGGCCGAGTCGACTGCTGAGGCCGAGCGGGTCCGGTCCGAGGCGACCGCGATGGCCGAGCGGTTGAAGGCTGAGTCGGAGAGCGCTGCTGAGGAGTTGCGCAGCGCGGTCGATGCCGAGGTGGCGAAGCGACGCAGTGAGGTCGAGGCGGCTGCTGAGCAGTTGCACAGCGACTCGCACGCGACGGCAGACCGGTTGCGAGAGGAGTCGCAGGCAGCGGCCGATCGGCGGATCGCCGCGGCGGAGGCCGAGGCCGCGCAGCTGAAGGAAGAAGCCGACGATCTCGTCGAAGAGGCCAAGCAGGCCCGCGAGGCAGCCGCGCAGGCAGTGGACCGGGCGAGCCGTGAGGCCCAGTTGCTGGTCGCCGACGCCGGCGAGCAGGCAGCACTCGTCTCGCAGGCCGCGGTACGCAACGAGGCCGAGCTGATCGCCCGCGCCGAGTCCGAGGCGATCGAGCTGCGGACCACCGTCGAACGCGAGGCGGAGACGGCCCGGGAGAAGTCCCGCGCCCAGATCGCCGCCGCGCACGCCGAGATCGAGCGCCTGCGGGGTGAGAACCGGAGCGAGCTCGAGCGCCGGACGGCTGAGCTCGAGGAGACCGAGCGCGCCAAGCTCGCCGCCATCTCGCTCGAGATCGACAAGCTCCGGGCCGCCGCGGTCGAGGAGATCGCCGCCCGGAAGGCCGAGACCGAGCAGGCGAACGAGCGGCTGATGGCCGACGCGCGGGCGCAGGCCAAGCTCGTCGTCGACAGCATCGAGGCAGACCGGCGTACGGCGGCCGCGGAGGCGCAGCGGATCGTCGAGGATGCGAACAAGGCGGCCGAGACGGCGCTCGCCGAGGCCGAGAAGCAGACCGCCTGGAGCAAGAAGACCGTCGACGACCTGGTCGCCACGGCCGAGCAGGAGGCCCGCGGGATCCGCGACCGGGCCGCGATCGAGGTCGCCGAGCTGGCCCGGGCCAAGCGTGCGCACCTGCGCCGCGTGGTCAGCCGCTCGACCAGCCGGCTCAAGGAGACCCAGACCACGATCGCCAAGGAGAACGCGGAGCTGACCGCGCTCGCCGAGAAGACGCTGGCCTCGGCCAACGAGCAGGCTGAGACGACATTGGCCTCGATCACCCAGCAGGCCGACAAGGTGACCTCGCAGGCGCAGGCGAAGGCCGACCGGCTGAAGGCCAACGCCGAGGTGGAGGCCCAGGAGATCATCACCCGGGCCAACCGCCGCGAGGCCGAGGCCAAGGTCAGCACCCAGGTACTGCGCGAGCAGGCTGCGAACGATCTGGCCAATGCCCAGCGCCAGTCGCACGAGCTGATCCGCAAGGCACGCGCCGAGGCCCAGGGCCTCGAGGCGCAGGCCCGCGAGCACTCCGACGAGCTGCGCGCGCAGGCCCGAAAACTTCTCGCCGACGCCGAGGCGAGGGTCGCTGCGCTGAACCAGCGCAGGGACGAGATCACCAAGGAGCTCACCCAGCTTTCGGGTGTGATCGAGGCACTCGCTGTACCGGGGTTCCGCGCAGGTGGTGGAATGTCCGGTAGCGAGGGTTCCACGGGGGAATCAGGATGAGGACGTGACAGTCAGATCCTTGTCAGTGACAATGTGTGATCCACCCACCCACCGAAGTGAGCATCAGAAGACATGAGCAGTGAATCCCCAACCCCGTTCCGCACCGTTCTGCGTGGCTATGAGCCTGCCCAGGTGGACCAGCACGTTCGTGAGCTGACCACCTCGCTGACCGCACTGCAGCAGCAGTCGGAGCAGCTGCAGCGCCACGTTCAGGAGCTGCAGTCCCGGACGGATGCGGCCGAGTCGGCCGTCATCACCGCCCAGGAGGACAACAAGGACCGCACGCCCACCTTCACCGAGTTCGGTGAGCGGGTCGCCAAGATCCTGTCGCTGGCCGACGACGAGGCCCGCGACCTGGTCACCCGGGCCCGTACCGACGCCGACGCGATCGTCGCCGACGCCGACGTGCACGCCAAGAAGGTCCGCAAGGAGGCCGAGCAGTACTCCCTGGACTGGAAGAGCGAGGTCGACGCCGAGGCTGCCCGCATCCTCGAGGAGGCGCGTACCCAGGCCGACGACATGCGTGACGAAGCCGAGCGCGACGCGACCGCGCGCCGCAGCGAGGCCCAGGCTCTGTACGAGCAGGAGCGCGCCAAGTCCGCTCAGGCGGCGGCTGCCTTCGAGACCACCCTGGCCGAGCGCCGGGGCAAGGTCGAGCAGGAGTTCGCGGCCCGTACGGCGCTGGCCGAGCAGCAGCTGGCGGCGGTCACCGACCGTGCGGCCCAGGTGCAGCGCGAGGCCGACCGGTCCCGTTCCGAGGCGGAGCGCCTGGCCCAGCAGCAGCTGGCCGACGCCAACCGTCAGGCGCAGGAGATCGTCGCGGCCGCGAAGGACAAGTCGGAGCGGATCCGCGCCGAGTCCGAGCGCGAGCTGGCCGCCGCGACCCAGCGTCGCGACAGCATCAACGCGCAGCTGACCAACGTCCGGCAGATGCTGGCCACGTTGTCCGGCAGCCCGGCGATGCCGCTGGACCTGCTCACCGACGACGCCGACGAGGCGACGGCGAACAGCAGCAAGAAGAACTGATCACCACCCGTACGACCCGCTGAGGCCGGCCCGATCCCGGGCCGGCCCCCAGCACCCCGCCCGCTCCCCGGGTCGGCCGCACCACCCCACCCGACCGGCTCGCCGCTCGGGCTGTTGCCGTGTCCGGGCCGGCCGGTCAGGCCGGTAGGCGGTAGCTGTTTTTGTCTACTGGGTCTACGAGGCCGTCGGCGACCAAGCCGTCGAGGGCTCGTTCGCGTTGGATCTGCTCCGGCCAGCAGGCGTCCAGTTCGCTCTTGGCGACCGGGCCGTGGGCGGCTCGTAGTACTGCGAGTAGGCGGCCGCGGACCTGGCGGTCTGTGCCTTCGTAGGTTTGGCCTTTGCGGGGTGGGCCGTCGTAGGGCGAGCTGCCGGCTTGGACCCAGGCACATTGGGCGCGGATCGGGCAGTCGGCGCAGCGTGGGGTGCGGGCGGTGCAGATGAGGGCGCCTAGCTCCATCGTCGCTACAGCCCAGCGGGCTGCAGTGGACTCGTCTGCGGGTAGCGCGGAGACAGCCAGGCGCAGGTCCCCGGCTGTGGGCGAGATGCTCGGCTGAGCCGCTCCAGTGAGGGCTCGGGCGAAGACTCGGCGCACATTGGTGTCTACTACCGCGTGCCGCTGGCCGTAGGCGAATGACGCGATCGCAGCCGCCGTGTACGTCCCCACGCCCGGCAGTGCGAGCAGTGCCGCGTGGTCATCCGGTACTACGCCGCCGTGCTCCTCCACAATCGCCCTAGCCGCCGCATGGAGCCGCAGCGCACGGCGGGGGTACCCCAGACGGTCCCAAGCCCGCACAGCCTCACCTGGAGCCTCCGCAGCCAGGTCAGCCGGCTTGGGCCAGCGCCGCATCCACACCTCGTACGCCGGGAGCACCCGCGCGACCGGTGTCTGCTGCAGCATGAACTCGCTGACCATCACCGCCCATGCGCCCGCGTCGGGCTCCCGCCAAGGCAGGGTGCGGGCGTTCTCGGCGTACCAGTCGAGGATCGGCTCGTGCAGCGCCGATGCTGGGCCTGATGGGGGGAGGAGCGGCGAGTCTGACATGTCGAGCACAATCCTGACATTAAGGTGCGAGCATGAGCAGCCTGCTCCGACCGGTCGGGCATCTGCCCGCCAGCGTGTACTGGTTCCGGCGCGCACTTGTGCTCGTCGTACTGGTGGCACTGCTCTTCGTCCTGATCCGGGTGCTCGGCGGCGGTGGCGACGACCCGAAGAACTCCGCGGCCAGCGACCCCGGGCAGGACCCCTCGACCGCCCCGACCGTCGTGCCCACGCCGACACCCGGCGCGAAGACCTCGGGGACCAAGACGACGAAGACCTCGGCGCCGACCAGCACCGGAACACCGAAGGACGTCGACTGCACCGGCAAGGACGTGAAGATCGACGTCGTACCGGCGACCCGGCGGCTCGCCGCGGGCAACTCGATGAACCTGGTGATCCAGCTGAGTGCCGTCCGGGACGAGTGCCGGGTCGCCGTCGACCCGACCGTGCTGTCGCTGACGATCACCTCGGGCAAGGACCAGATCTGGACCACGGAACACTGCGAGAAGGTCGTTCCGCGCGCCACCCTGATCCTTGCCAAGAGCAAGCAATCGACCACGACCATCCCGTGGGACGGCCGCCGGTCGCGCCCCGGCTGCCTGCCCGGACAGCTACAGGCGAAGCCGGGAACCTATGTGGCCAAGGCGGTCTACGACGGACACGCCTCGACCCTCCAGGCCTTCATGATTGTCTAGTTCTCCACAACCCCTGTGGTAGCAGGGATGTTGGCCGGCTTGTTCATGAATGCCGGCTTGACGAAGAACAATGCCGCGACGAAGCCGATCAGCAAGACGGCTGCCGGTAGCACGATCGCCTGCGCCATCGAGTCGCTGAAGCCTTGCTGCAGTGCCTCCGGCAGTTTGCCGACGCCGCCTTCGCCCACGGTCCCTTGCATTGCGGGGAGATTGGTGGCCAGCCGCGACTCCATCAGTACGGCGATGCCCGCGCTGCCCAGTACCGCACCGACCTGCCGCGTGGTATTGTAGACGCCCGCGCCCGCGCCGGCTTGGTGCATCGGGAGGTTGCGGGTCGCAGTACTGCCCAGTGGTGCCCACATGAAGCCGTTGGCGACACCGAGCAACGCGATCGGCAGCAGCAGCTTCCAGATCGCGACGGTCGGCTCGATCACCTGGCTGAGCCAGAACAGCGAGATCGAGCAGCAGGCCAGCCCGAAGCCGGCCAGGTACCGCGGGTGCACCCGGTCGGTCAGCCGCCCGACGAACGGCGCGAGCATGCCGGAGATGACCGCCATCGGCACTAACAGCAACGCCGACCGGGTCGGCGTCAGCCCGCGAACGCTTTGGGCGTACAGCATCAGCGGGAACGTCATCGCGGTGATCGCGAAGCCGACCGTGGTGATCGCCGTGTTGGCCAGCGAGAAGTTGCGGTCCTTGAACAGCGACAGCGGCAGCAGCGGCTCGCCCTTGTTCTTCGCCTGCCAGAACAGGAAGATCCCGATCACCACCAGGCCGACGATGATCAGGCCCCAGACCGAGATCGGTCCGCTGATCTGGCCCCAGTCGTACTTCTGCCCTTCCTGGATGCCGAACACCAGGCAGAACAGGCCGATCGAGGAGAGCGCGACGCCGACCAGGTCGAACTTGTGGTCGTGCGTCGGCAGGTCCGGAACGAGCCGCCAGGCCAGGACGAAGCCGACCACGCCGACCGGGGCGTTGATGAAGAAGATCCACTGCCAGCCGAGCCCGTCGACGAGCACGCCGCCGAGGATCGGGCCGACCAGGGTCGCGACGCCGGCGGTGGCGCCCCAGAGGCTCATCGCCTTGCCACGCTCGTTGGCCGGGAAGATCCGGGTGATCACGGCCATCGTCTGCGGCGTCATCATCGACGCGCCCAGGCCCTGGAAGACCCGCGCGATGATCAGCATCTCGATCGAGTTGGTCAGCCCGCACCAGACCGACGCGATCGTGAACAGGGTCAGGCCGGCCAGGTAGAGCTTCTTCGGGCCGATCCGGTCACCCAGGCGGCCGGTGATCAGCAGCGGTACGGCGTACGCGAGCAGGTACGCGCTCGTCACCCAGACGACGTTGCCGACGTCGGTGTGCAGGTCGGTGAGGATCGAGGGCGTCGCCACCGAGACGATGGTGGAGTCGACCAGGATCATGAAGAAGCCCAGCACCAGGGCCCACAACGCCGGCCAGGGCCGGACGTCGGGTGTCACTTGTTCTTGCGGTGTTGCCATGAAAGATCCTTGCTCTCGATCCGTTGAAGGAGGGTCGTCAGCCAGTCGCGCTCGGCGGCCAGGATGGCCCGGTTGTAACCAGCGGCGAGCCAGAACGGCTCCGGCACGTGCCGCTCGGTCACGTCCGCGATCGTGGTCTCGACCTCGGCGAGCTCCTCGTCGAGATCGCACAGCCGGCGACGGAAGCGCTCGGCCGCGTCCATCACCTCGAGGTTGTGCGCCTCGCTCAGGGCGACGGGGAACAGCGGGTACTCGTACTCGTAGCTCTCGATCCCGGCCTGTACGCGCTCCTCGAGCGCCGCCCGGCCGGCGGTGGTGATCTCGTACGTCGTCCGCTCGGGGCGGTTGCCGGCCCGTTCGGTGCCGGTCGCGCGGACGAGTTCCTGGCCGGTCAGCCGCTCGACCGTGTGGTAGAGCGAGCCGGGCTTGACCTTGACCAGCCGGTCGTTCCGCCGCTGCAGCAGCACTTGGTACATCTCGTACGCGTGCATCTGCCGCTCGGCCAGCAACGCCAGGACCGCGATCGCCAGTGGCGTCAAGGCGGCCAAATCACCCACTCCGATCATTCCGTACGAACTATTCCATCTGGAGTATTACTCTTCGACGGCAGACCAGGCAAGTCCCGGCAAGTCCCGGCGCAAAGAAACGCGGCGCCGGCTGACAAAGGTCAGCCGGCGCCGCGCTGCGTAGTACGGGGAGTTCTAGACGTAGCGCTCGAGAATGCTGGACTCGGCGAGGCGGGACAGGCCCTCGCGGACCGTGCGGGCGCGGTTCTCACCGACGCCGTCGACCGTCTGCAGGTCGTCGATGCTCGCGGCGAGCAGCTTCTGCAGGTGGCCGAAGTGCTCGATCAGGCGGTCGATGACAGCGCCGGGCAGGCGCGGCACCTTGGCCAGCAGGCGGTAGCCGCGCGGGGTGACGGCCGCGTCGAGCTGCTCGGCGCCACCGAGCTGCAGGGCGCGGGCGACCTGGCCGATGTCGAGCAGATCGGTCGGGCTGACGGCGTCGAGCTCGAGCAGGACGTCCTCGGCCGTCTTCGGGCGACGGCCGGCCGCGGGCGGCAGGTAGTCGCGGACGACGAGTTCGCGCTCACCGGCGACACCGGCGACGAGCTCGTTGAGCTGCAGGGTGAGCAGCCGGCCGTCGGTGCCGAGCTCGACGACGTACCCGTCGATCTCGGTGGCGATCCGGCGGACCATCTCCAGCCGCTGGGCGACGGCGGCGACATCGCGAACCGTGACCAGGTCCTCGATCTCGAGCGCGGACAGCGTGCCGGACACCTCGTCGAGGCGCAGCTTGTAGCGCTCGAGAGTGGCCAGTGCCTGGTTCGCCCGGGACAGGATCGCGCCGGAGTCCTCGAGCACGTAGCGCTGGTCGTCGACGTACAGGGCGATGATGTGCATCGACTGGGAGACCGAGATGACCGGGAAGCCGGTCTGCCGGGCGACCCGGTCGGCGGTGCGGTGCCGGGTGCCGGTCTCCTCGGTGTGGATCGACGGGTCCGGCATCAGGTGCACGGCGGCGCGCAGCATCCGGGACATGTCGCGGTCGAGGATGATCGCGCCGTCCATCTTGCTCAGCTCACGCAGGCCGGTCGCGGTGAACTCGACCTCGATCTCGAAGCCGCCGGTGGAGATGGAGTCGACCACCTTGTCCTGGCCGAGCACCAGCAGGGCGCCGGTCCGGCCCCGCAGGATCCGTTCCAGGCCTTCACGCAGTTCGGTACCAGGCGCCACCGCGGCGAGGGTCGCACGCATCCGGGCGTTGGTGCTGTTCTTGTCGGAATTCGGGGCCACGGTCCCTGAGTCTATGCGGCGCGCGGCCCCGGCGTGACCGCACCACCGGCTTTGCGGCCGCAGCGGCTGCGGCGATCCGGTCGCGTTTGCAAACGCACGTGCATCGCATCGTGCAACCGCATCGTGCAGGTCCGGGCTGAGCGCTATTTGGCCACCCGGCGGGCCTGGACGGCGATTCCGGCCAGCACCAGCCACAACACGATCACCAATCCGATAACAGGTGACCAACTGTCGTCGTACCGCGTGTCGCCGCTCGTGTGGTCTTCGATCGCGAGCGGAAGGGTCAGGACGACGACCGCGAGACCGGCGATCGCGGCGCCCAACGAGGAGAGCCGTTGGGGCGGCCGCGCGACGGCCAACACCAGTGCGGCCAGGTACGGCACGAGCGCCAGCGGCTCCTGGACGTAGAGGTCGAGCCCGGTGCGATGCAGGTGCTCCTGGGTCACCCCGGTCGCCGACCTGGTGATGATCCTGCGGTCCAGCCAGTTGGAGCCGAGCAGCACGAACAGCCCGACCACGGTCGCGTACGCCGCACAGCGGTACATCGCCAACTGCACCGCTCCACCCGGCGAGTGCAGGTGGTACCGGGTCTCCAGCTCGAACTGACTCATGCGCTCAGGCTGGCAGCTCCGGGGTCCAGGCCCGTACTACGGGCAGCGGATGATCTGTCCGGCGTACGACAGGCCGCCGCCGAACCCGAACAGCAGCACCGGCGCCCCGACCGGAATCTCGCGCCGCTCGACTAGCTTGGACAAGGCGATCGGGATGCTCGCGGCCGAGGTGTTGCCGGACTCGATCACGTCGCGGGCGATCACCGCGTTGACCGCGCCGAGCCGCTTGGCCAGCGGCTCGATGATCCGCAGGTTGGCCTGGTGCAGCACGACGCCGCCGAGCTCCTCGGGCGTGACGCCACCCTTCTCGCAGACCTGCCGGGCGATCACCGGCAGCTGGGTGGTGGTCCAGCGGAAGACGCTCTGACCCTCCTGGGCGAACGTGCCGTTGCGGCCCTCGATCCGGACCGCGTCGGACATCTCCGGCACCGAGCCCCAGACGACCGGGCCGACCTCCGGCTCATCGCTGGCGACCAGGACCGCCGCGCCGGCGCCGTCGCCGATCAGCACGCAGGTGGTCCGGTCGGTCCAGTCGGTGAAGTCGCTCAGCTTCTCGACGCCGATCACCAGCGCCTTGGAGGCGGCACCCGCGCGGATCGCGTGGTCGGCCGTCGCCAGCGCGTGGCTGAACCCGGAGCAGGCGGTGTTCACGTCGAGCGCGGCCGGGCTGCCCAGACCGAGCCGGGCGGCCACCCGGGCGGCGATGTTGGGGGAGCGGTCGAGCGCAGTACAGGTTGCGACGACGACCAGGTCGATCTCGGCGGTGTCGATGCCGGCATTGGCGACGGCCTTCTCGGCGGCCCGCCAGGCCATCTCGTCGACCTGCTCGTCCGGCGCCGCGATCCGGCGCTCCTTGATCCCGACCCGGCTCTGGATCCACTCGTCGTTGGTCTCGACCATGGTGGACAGTTCGGCGTTGGTGAGCACCCGCTCGGGCTGGTAATGGCCGAGGGCGACAACTCTGGAACCGGTCATCTCGCGTGCTCCTCCGGGAGGGGGACGGCCTGGGTCGGGTGGCCGTTGTTTGGGGGCACCCTCAGAATACGTTCCTTACTACTGGCGCGTAGATACCCGTCTCACCGTCACACCGCGGCTGTGAATTGGACCACAGGGTCCAGCTCTGCCGCTCAGGTGAGGCCGGCGGCGGTGAGGGCGGCGCGGATGTCACCGGCTGCGAAGGTGCGCAGGCCGTACTTGGCCTCGATGTCCATCGGCTTGGAGTCCTTGGACCGGTTCGGGACGTCGGCCGGGATGATCGCCTTGGTGAAGCCGAGCCGGGCGGCCTCGGCCAGCCGTTTCTCCAGGCCGCCGACGCGACGCACCTCGCCCGCGAGGCCGACCTCACCGATCGCGATCAGGCCGGGATGGATCGGCTTGTCCATCACCGACGACGCGACCGAGATGGCGACCGCGAGATCCGCGACGGGCTCGGTGATCTTCACCCCGCCCACGGTCGCGACGTACACCTCTTGGTCGGTCAGCTTCAGCCCCGCGCGATTGCCCAGCACGGCCAGCACCATCGCGACCCGCGACGACTCCAAGCCTGACGTCGTACGCCGAGGTTGTGGCGCCGCCGACGGCCCGACCAGAGCCTGTACTTCGGCCAGCAACGGCCGGCGTCCTTCCATCATCACGGTCACACACGTCCCCGCGACGGGCTCGGCGTGCTCGGACACGAACAGGCCGGTCGGGTCGCTCACCTCGACGATGCCGGTGTCGACCATGTCGAAGCAGCCGACCTCATCGGATGGGCCGAAGCGGTTCTTGGTCGCGCGCACCATCCGGAAGCCGGAGTGCCGGTCGCCGTCGAACGCGAGCACGACGTCGACCAGGTGCTCGAGCATCCGCGGGCCGGCGATCGCGCCGTCCTTGGTGACGTGGCCGACGAGCACGACGGCGATGTTGCGTTCCTTCGCCAGTCGGACCAGGGCGCCCGTCACCTCGCGGACCTGGGTGACGCCGCCCGGAGCGCCGTCGACCTCGGGGTGGGCCATCGTTTGTACGGAGTCGATCACCAGGAAGCTCGGGTCGACCGCATCCACCTGGCCGACGACGGCTCCGAGGTCTGTCTCGGCCGCTAGGAACAGCTCGTCCACCAACGCGTCTGTGCGGCCCGCCCTAAGCCGGACCTGCGCGGCTGACTCTTCGCCGGAGACGTACAACGTGCGTTGTCCTCGGCGGGCCGACTGTGCCGCGACCTCCAGCAGGAGCGTCGACTTGCCGACGCCGGGCTCGCCTGCGAGCAGGATGACGGCGCCTGGGACGACCCCGCCGCCGAGCACCCGGTCGAGTTCGCCGATCCCGGTTGGGCGCGACTCGGCCTCGACCGCGGACACTTTGCTGATCGGCATCGCTGGAGAAGACACCGGGCCAGCGGTGATCCGGGCAGCCTTGGGGGCGCCGACCTCGGCGACCGTCCCCCACGCTTGGCACTCACCACATCGCCCGATCCAGCGAGCCGTCGTCCAGCCACACTCGCTACACGCGAACGGCGACTTGCCCGCCGCCTTCGACCTGGTCGACCCCGCTGCCTTCACCATGCTGACAACCTAATTGACCCCACCGACAAACCGAGGTTCCCCATCCACAGGTTGTTCAGCGGAGCCAGCGGGTGAGTTTTTGGCGGAGCCAGTTGGTGGTGGATCTGTTGGGTGGGTCCTCGGGTGTGGGTGAGGGTTCGCCGGAGGTGCGGGCTGCTTTTAGGTAGCGGGTTAGGAGGGGGTGGCCTGTTTCGGTGCCTCGGAGGGCTGCGCTTTGTTCGAGGTAGGCGCGGGCGTTGTCGAGGCGTTGGGCGACTACCTCTG
This sequence comes from Kribbella sp. NBC_00382, assembly GCF_036067295.1. NCBI lineage: Bacteria > Bacillati > Actinomycetota > Actinomycetes > Propionibacteriales > Kribbellaceae > Kribbella > Kribbella sp. NBC_00382. The sequence goes on along the minus strand of NZ_CP107954.1, from coordinate 1,521,525 downwards.
CTGAGCCGAGGTGTTGGAGGCAGCGGGCGCGGCCTTCGGGTTCGTCGACCTCGGAGTACAGGTGGGCGGCTTGGCGCCACCAGCGCATGGCTTCTTTGGGGCTTCGTTGCATCCAGGCGGCGACGCCGTGCAGTTCGAGGGCGTGGGCGTGCGCGCTGGCATCGCCGGCGACCGATGCCCGCGCGGCCGCGGGCCGCAGTTGATCCAGCGCGCTCTCCGGATCCTGCTGATAGAGGTGAACGATCGCGAGGTTGAGCTGGATGGCGATCTCACCAGCGAGATCCGGCCCTGGCCTCCGAAGCCGTGCGTCGTCCAACCGGTCCCGCGCGTTCAGTACCGCCTCATCCCGGTCGTTCCCAGCCGGTGCCTGCTCCGCCCGCGCAAGGTGCAGCAGCGCCCGCTCGACCTGCCGACGCGTGGTCAGAGCCGCAGCAGTCCGACCCCGCGTCGCCACATTGGACGAAACCCCGAGCCGCGTACTCGCCGCCTCCAGATCCCCAAGAAGCCGGTACGCCGTAGCCGCCCGCGCCGCCGCGAGTTCTGTCAGGTCGCGCCGACCACAGGCATCACCCACCGCCGCCAGCAACTCACTGATCTCCAGCAACCCCCGACCGTCCTGCCGCCGGAGGTACCAAGCCTCCAGTGCATCGCAGATCCGGCCGATGTCATCCGCATTGGCCTCCTGCGGCTTCTCCGCGACCAGCAACTCCCGCAACCGCGGCTCCTCCTGCTGGAACCACTCCGCCGCAGCCAACCCGCCCGCATCGGAGCCAAGCGACACCAGCCACTGCTCAGCCTCCTCCGCGGCCGCATGCAGCTCAGTGGGCTGCCGGGGCGTCCGGGAACGCCAGCGTCGATACCGGCGCAACCCCACGGGAGCGTTGTAGATCGCCCAGATCAGCGCCAGCACGATCGTCAGGCTGATCCCCGCCACCTTGATCCAGCCGCTGGCGTCAATGCTCTGCGAAAGCTTGTCGCCGGCCAGCCCGGACAACAGCCCGGCCGCGAGGGCACTGATCCCCAGGATGTCGCCCCGCCGCCGAGGCTCGGGCTTCTCGGGCTTATCCGGCTCAGGCGCTGTCACGGCTTGCTCCCCACAGTCAGCCCGCGCACCACGGTCGGCCAGAACGACAGCAGCAACACCACCGGCACGATCGATGCCACCACGGCCGCAGCGGCAACAGTCCCGCTAGATGCCGAGAACTGCCGGGCCTCTCCCCACAAGACCAGCGACAACGGCGTAGTACCGGGCCCGCTGATCAGGAACCCGACGATGAAGTCGTTCCACACCAGAGCGAACTCCAGCACGGCAACAGCCACCAGAGCAGGCCGGTAGCGACGCTGCACAGTAGCCAGTACTGCGCTCTGTCGAGCCGGCCCCTGCAACGCCTCGGCCACCAACACGGGCGACGCCGAAGCAAACGCCGACCGCAGCAGCAGTACTGCGAACGGCAACCCAGCCGCCGCATGTACCAGCGCCAAAGCAACCCGCGATCCAGCCAGGCCCGCCGTGCCGATCGCATCCCGCAGTGGCGCCGCATACATCTGCACCGGCGTCACCGCGAGCACCACAAAGGCCGAGGTGACCACTCGCCCCAGCCAATGCGGCAACCCACCCCAGGCCACCAGGTAGGCAGTAGGAACCGCAATCACCAATAAAACAAGGGTTGCGACCGCAGAGATCAACAGTGTCGATAGCAGCGCCCGCAACAAGCCCGCATTGGCGGCAGCCGCAAAGGACTCCAGCCCGATCCCGTGGAGAGACCACCACCCCCGCAGCCCCGCCTCCCGCGGCGAGTGCAGCGCAGTAGCCACCAGTACGAGAGCGGGCAGGATCCAGATCAAGCCCACTGCAAAACCAACCGTCCAGCCGATCCGCCGTGCCCGCCGGCTAGGCCTCGATCTGGCGACGGAAGGCCGGACCACGCTCACCGGCACCACACTTACCGGCATCGCCCACCGGCGCCGTCGCAATCCACGGACGCCGATCACCGCCACAGCGGCCACTATCGCGAACAGCACCACACCCATAGCCGCCGTACGGCCCGCAGGCTCGCCGGTGCTGGTGGCCCGCCACCAGTTCAGCCCGAGTACGTCTGCATCGCGCTGCATCGGCCCAGGGACGACTATGAGCACCAGGTCGAACACCCGGACCGCCGCGATCACCAGAGTCAGCGTCACCACCCCGGTGATCGGCCTGAGCAACGGCAACTCCAACGCCAGCAGCCGTCGCCACCCGGTGACGCCCTCAGTCGTCAGGGTCCGGCTCACGTCATCCGGGATCGCATCCAGCCCTGCCCGGAACAGCGAAACGACGTACCCGAGCCAGGTCCAGCCGAACGCCGACACCAGTACCAGCCAGAACAGCCCAGGCCCGAGCCAGACCGGGCTGGAGCCGAACAGCTCGGTCCAGATCGCCGTCACCGTGCCACGCTCGGGTGTCGCGTCATAGATGAGCCGGAACGTCGCCCCCGACACCAGCACCGAGACAGCGAACGGAATCACCAACGCCGGCTGGAGAAACGTCGACAACCCCGGCAGCCGATAGCTGACCAGCGCCAGCAGGAATCCGACCACGACCAGTCCGAGCGCCACTGCGATCCACGCCAGGCTGTTGCCGACAGCATGCAAGGCGGCCGGGTCGCCCATCACCGCAAAGTTCCCGAGCCCGAAGGATCCGTCCGGACGCTTGAAGGCGGCCACCACGGTCACCGCGATGGGGATGAGCAGCACGCAGCTCAGCAGCAGCGCCGGAAGGCCAAGTAAATAAGGGCCTGTAGGCCGTCGCGGCTTGCCCGGCACAGGACGGCCACTGATCTCACGCCCGACGATCTCGAGCGACAGGCCGTTGCTCTGCAGCCCCATCAGCCCTCCACCTTCTTCAGCTCGGCCAGAGCAGCTTCAACGGCCTCCGGTACGACGTCGGTCCCGCGGCCGCCGATCCGGACGAGGAAGTCGGTGAGTACGCGCCACAGCCCGTTGATGTCGCCCAGTGGCCCGAGCCGGTCGGACAGGTCGAACTGCAGCGACGCACCAGGCGTCACCAACTGCAGGGCGAGCCGGGTGAGCTCGGGGGAGTACCCACTGGTCACACCGTCCGCCAGGAAGCCACCCTCCGCGATCCACGGCTCGACAGCGGCGGGCGCGGCCAAACGGCGTACGAGGTCGCGGGCGTCGTCGCTGGTCGGCTTGGGCAGCACCATCACGTCGCCACCGACCACCACGGGCGCCGCTGCGCCAGGACTGATCGGCGGGAAGGTGAACATGCCGATGTCATCAGGATCCGCGGCGAAGGATCGCACCACGGGTTCGGCGAAGTCGGATGCGAGCACCATGGCCGCCCGGCGATGCCCGAAGACCTCCACGATCGCATCGGGGAACTGCTGCACGAGTGATCGCTCCACTCCGCCCGCCAGCGCTCCAGGTGCCGACCACATCGTCCCCAGAAGACGCAGAGCCGCAGCAACGCCCGGCTGCTCGGATGGCCGAGGATGGGCCGCCGTGGCCAAGGCCCGGTACGTAGAGGGCGAGGAACCCAGCAGTACGTTCTCCAGGAAGTCGGTGAGCACCCAGCCGTCGCCAGCCGCCAGTGCCAACGGCCTGATGCCACTAAGCGACAACGTCCTGTTCAAGTAGAGCCACTCGCTCCACTGAGTGGGCGGCTTGAGCCCTACCTGACGCAGTACCGATGGCCGGTACCAGACCGCGGACTTGTGAGCCGTCTTGAACGGCAGCCCGTACGTCGTGCCGTCGACCACCAGTAGCTCGTCCCAGAGCCGCGCGCGGCCCCGAGCGGCCAGGTCGTCCGGCATCGATTCCAGATCCTTCTGGTGAGGTGGGACGAGCCCCGGCTGCGGGAGCATCACCAGGTCCGGCCGGCGAGCAGAGCGCGGTCCGAAGGCGGTGGAGATGTCGTCGCCGAGCGGTAACACCTCGACCGGGTAATCCAGTTGCCCGAGCCCGTCGAGGACGGAGTGGAAGGCGCGCAGCTCCTGACCGCTCCAGCTCACTGCGATCCGCACGGCTCGGCGGAGGCCGAGGACATCCGCAGTACCGGAGCAGCCGGTGGCCAGGAGTGCGGCGGAGGCGCCGAGGAAGGCCCGGCGGCTAGTCGGCATAGTGGAATCCCGTAGTACGGGCCTGGTCGGTAGTGATGAGCAGGAGCACCGGGAACCACAGCTCGGGGTTGTCGAACCACAGAAGCGATCCCCAGGTAGGCAGGCCTGCCGCATCCTCCAGCACGATCGCAGCGGGGTGAGCACGAAGCGCACGAGCGACTCCGGCCAGGCGGCGACGACCGGAGGTGATCTCGTGGGGGTAGCTCTTCAGTACGTCTTCCAGTCCACAGCGTTGTGCGGTGACCCGGCTCTCTTCCTCTGCTGCGCGACGGGTGACGCGGTGGGTGACCGTGTGGCCGTGGACGACGTTCTCGAGCACAGTGAGGTGGGGGAGGAGACCACCTTCGGCCGGTACGAGGCGGACGGCGCCGCTGCGCTCGATGGTCGCGCCCGGCGACGGCTCCTCGAGTCCGCTGACCAGATCGGCCAACCGGCGGGCGGTAGTCGCATCCGGCACTACCAGGGCTCGCTGCTCACCTCTGACAAGCTGGAGCCGCTGTGGCACCCCGGGCAGCCTGTCGAGCAGCAGTCCGTCCATTCCGGCTTGGCGCCTCCTACGTCGGGGTGCGATTGCTCACCGTAGTGGAGGCTCAGGTTCACCGCAGCTCAGTGCGTGTTCAGTAAGTCTTGCTCCACAGGTTGATCGCGTAGTCGACCTCGACGCCGGTGTGCGAGGCGATGTAGCGCTCGGCGTCGGCGGGCTTGAACTCGATCCGGATCACGGCCTCCAGGTCTTCGCGGCGCTCGAACCGCCAGCCCATGTCCAACGGCGTCCGTTGCCAACCGCGGGTGAGCCAGAAGCGTTCCACCTCAGCCGGTTTGATCATCGGATAGCTCTCGCTGAACCAGCGCCCGAAGGTCGACCGCGAGCCATCGTTGTCGATCACGAACGCGGTCCCGCCCCGGCGCATCACCCGGTCCAGCTCGGCCAGCCCCGGCTCGCTGCCCGGCCCGAAGAAGTACGCCCAGCGCGCATGCATCACGTCGATCGACGCGTCCGGCACCGGTACCTTCTGCGCCGTCCCCTGCCGCACCTCGACATTCGCCAGGTCCTTGGTACGCCGACGCGCGATCGCCGCAAGCTCACCGTGTGGCTCGACCCCGATCACCCGTCCTGCCGTAGCCGCGAACATCGGCAGGTGGAAGCCGGTCCCACAGCCGAGGTCCAGCACGGTCGCCCCGGCCCAGTCGCGGATTGCCCGCATCGCAGGCTCGATCACACCGTCCGGATCGACCGCATGGTTCTCCACCTCGTACACGGCGGGATGGTGCCAAATGTTGGGACTGGGGATCCCACCCTCCGCTATGTTCGCCACGCCGCAACCCTAAACAACCGCCCGCAGCGGGCCGTCCGGAGGATCTCGTGCAGCGTCGCGACCATGCAGGATCAGCTGACGACCGGGCGATGCAGGACCTTGTCCAGCGGATCTACGGAGCCGGATCGCGCTTCCACATCGGCGATATCGCGTGGGAGCTGGCCTCGGTGTCGCCGGAGCGGCGGGCCGGCTGGCGGATCGCGCTGTGGAACGACGGGGACCAGGACGTCGCGTGGGGCTGGATCGAGGGCAACGGGATGCTGCTCGTCGTCGATCCGGCGCGGCCTGAGGTGGCCGACGAGGTCTTCGACTGGTTCCGCGAACTGGTCGGCCCCGGCGAACTCCTCTGCAGCGTGCTGGAGAGCGAGACCCACCTGATCGCCGCCCTGGAGACGGCCGGCTTCAGCGTTGAGGAGGGCCGCGCCTACTACACCCACCACAACCTCGGCCTCGACAATCTCGGTACGCCGGAAGTCCCGCCCGGCTTCACCTTGCGCCACGCCCGTGCCGACGAGATCGAGAAGCGGGCCGCTGTTCATCGGGCCGCCTGGTCGGACGTCGCGCCGTCCAAGATGACCGCCGACGCGATGGCAGCCGTGATGAGCAGCTGGCCGTATCGGCCGGAGCTCGACTGGGTGGTCGAGAACTCCGATGGTGAGTTCGTGGCCAGCGCGCTGATCTGGCTCGACGAGCAGCACCGGGCGGGCCTGGTCGAGCCTGTCGGTTGCGCGCCGGAGTACCGGCGGCTCGGGTTGGGGCAGGCGGTGAACCTTGGCGCGTTGCATGCGCTGAAGGAGCTCGGCGGGGTCGAGGCGCGGGTTTGTCCGCGGGGTGACGACGGATACCCGATTCCGGCCAAGCTCTACCAGAGCATCGGCTTCCGGCCCGGGCTGCGAACCGTCAACTATGTTGCTAAGAGCAATTAGTCGAGGCGGAAGTAGTGGCAGTCCGGCTCGGCCTCGGCGGGTTGCTCGTCCGGGCCGAGGAGCCGGAAACCGTTCTTCTCCAGCACGCGCCGGGAGCCGACGTTGCTCTGCAGCAGGTCGGCGTTCAGCGGACGCTCGGTGATCTCCTTCAGCAACAGCTGCAGTGCGGCGGTCGCGATCCCACGGCCCCAGAATCGTTGGGCGATCCGGTAGCCGACGTGCCGGCCGCCCTCGTCGGCCCAGCTGACCACGTCACCGGCCACCTCGCCGTCGACGATGATCGCCCGCAGCTCGTTCGCCGGGTTCGCCTGGACCCGCTCGCGGTGGGCGTAGAAGTCGGCTTCCTCTTTGCTCGGTACGCCGGCCATCGCCGCGCTGGCCGGGTCGTACTGGTTCTCGAACAGAGCCGGCAGGTCGTCGGGCGTGATCTGCCGCAGGCTCACCTCAGTCATACGAGTCACGCTAACTCGCAGTACGGACAGTTCTGGTCGTGAGCGTGAGCAGAGCGACCGGTACCAGCAGAAGGCCGCACAGTACTGCGAGCCAGTGGAAGCCGAGCTGAGCCAGGATCGGGCCCGCACTGGTGCCGGCGAGGGAGGCGAAGATGCCCATCGTGAGGTCGGACAGGCCCTGCGCGGAGGTACGGATCTCGTCCGGGACCGAGCGGGAGAGCAGGGTCGAGCCGGCCACCAGGCAGGCGGACCAGCCGAGGCCGAGCAGGAAGAGAGCGATCGCCGTCAGGCCGTGGGCGTCGTCCGGCGCGAGGGCCGCGACCGTCATCGCGCCGGCCAGGATGGTCAGGCCGATGGCGATGGTCGGGATCCGGCCGATCCGGTCGGCGAGGTAGCCCATCACGGGAGACAGGGCGTACATACCGGCGACGTGGCCGCTGATCACGAAGCCGACGATGGTGAGCGAGGCGCCGTGGTGGCGTAGGTGAACCGACGTCATCGACATCACGCCGACCATCACCGCGTGCGCGGAGGCGATCGCGATCAGGCCGAGTCTCGCGTGCGGGATCGCCATCACGGTGCGGAAGGTGGAGGCGAGTGGCTGGCGTTCGAGAGTGGTTCTGACGGTGACCTGTTGGAGGCGGCGCAGGCCGAACCAGACGGTGGCCAGGGCCAGGCCGAAGGCCGCGACGGAGAAGACGTAGGGGCCGGCCAGGGCGAGTACGCCGAGCGAGGTGCCGACCGAGCCGCCGACGCCGGTCAGGTTGGGGCCGACGATGACGCCGATGGTGGTGGCCCAGACGACCAGCGACAGCGAGCTGGCGACGTGTTTGGGGTCGGCTGCGTCGGTCGCGGCGTACCGGGATTGCAGGTTCGCTGCCGAGCCACTGCCGAACAGGCAGCCTGCGAAGAGCAGCAGCGCCAGCGAGTCGATCTGCGCAGCGACGATGCTGAGCAGCGCGCCCGCGGTGGCGATCAGGTAGCCCGCGGTCAGCGAGCTGCGCCGCCCCTGCGAGCGAGCCAGTTTGGCCAACGGCACGGCGAGGATCGCGGCACCGAGTGTCGTCGAGGTGGCGGCGAACCCCGCCATCGAGGTCGACCCCGAGATGTTCTCCGCGAGCAACCCCGACACCGCGAACCCGCTGGCGACAGCCACTCCACCCAGCACGTTGCTCGCGACCAGCACGCGCAACGTCCCCCGCTGCAGAGAGGCTGCAGTAGCCGGTACTACGTCCTGCGCGGGCAGAGCAGGGTCGATGGGGTCGGCGGGCACCCGCTCACCTTCTCACTCAAAAGGAGCTTCGGCAGCTCGGGTAGGGTCGCGGTCAGCGGCTTTTCGTCGCCAGCTTTCGTTAGTACCCGTTGCCCTCACTTGGAGTCCGGATGTCCGAACAGATCGCGATCGTCCCCGCCCCCCGAGAGCTCGTCGTCGCCGACGGCCAGTGGGTCAGCGCCGACCCGGCCGGCGACGCCGTCCGTACCGTCGTAGAGAACCTCGGCGCTACGGAGTACCGGATCGATGTGACGCCCGATGGCGCCCGGCTGTCGGCTGGCTCCGAGGAGTCGCTGCGGTACGCCGAGCAGACCTACAAGCAGCTGCTCGACGCGGCGACCGAGGTCGACGGCGGGCTCGCCGTGCCGGCCGTGCACATCGCCGACGCGCCGCGGTTCGGCTGGCGCGGCATGATGCTGGACGTCAGCCGGCACTTCATGCCGAAGGAGTTCGTGCTGCGGGTGATCGACGCGATCGAGCTGCACAGGATGAACGTGCTGCACCTGCACCTGACCGACGACCAGGGCTGGCGGGTCCAGATCGACGCGTTCCCGAAGCTCACCGAGGTCGGCGCCTGGCGGCCCGAGACCATGGTCGGCAAGATGTCGCACGGCCAGACGGAGTTCACCTACGACGGGACGCGGCACGGCGGCTTCTACACGAAGGATGACCTGCGCGAGATCGTCGCGTACGCGGGTGAGCGGGGCATCACCGTCGTACCGGAGATCGACCTGCCCGGTCACATGCAGGCGGCCATCGCGGCGTACCCGGAGCTCGGCAACAACCCGGACCAGCAGCTCGGCGTCCGGCAGGTCTGGGGCATCAGCGACGACGTGCTGAACGTCAATGACGCGACGGTCGACTTCGTCCGGACGGTACTGCGGGAGGTGCTCGACATCTTCCCCGGTCCGTACATCCACCTGGGCGGCGACGAGTGCCCCGATGTCCAGTGGCGGACGTCCGAGGCGGCGCAGGCGCGGCAGGCTGAGCTGGGGCTCACGGATGCGGGGCAGCTGCAGGGGTGGTTCACCGAGCAGGTCTCGGCGGTACTGACCGAGGATGGCCGGCGCCTGGTCGGCTGGGACGAGATGGTCGAGACGGACTGCCCGAAGAGCGCCGTGATCATGGCGTGGCGTGGGCCGGACCGTGGTGAGGTGGCGGCGAAGGCCGGCCACGACGTGGTGATGGCGCCGAACCAGTCGGTGTACTTCGACTACTACCAGGGCGACCCGGAGACCGAGCCGCTGGCGATCGGGCACTTCACGCCGCTGGAGAAGGTCTACGACTTCGAGGTGATCCCGCCCGGCCTGACCGCTGAGGAGGAGGCCCGGATCGTCGGGACCCAGTGCCAGGTCTGGACGGAGTACATGGAGGGCCCGGAGCGCGTCGGCTACATGCTGCTGCCGCGACTGTCGGCCTTCGCCGAGCGCGCTTGGGGGTCGCCGAAGACCTCGTACGACGAGTTCCTGGACCGGCTGCGGCCGCACCTGACCCGCATCGAGGCTCTCGGATTGACCTACCGTCCGCTCGACTGAGCCTGGTCCCTGACCTTGCAGATACTGCGGGGGTAACTAAAGTCGCCTCAGGCTGGTTAGCACGAGTAACAGCCTGAGGCGACTTTCGGGTCGGGGCGGAGGACGGATGACCGCAGTGGGACCGCTGGACGCGATGTTCTTGCTCGGTGAGACGCGCGAACAGGCGATGCACGTCGGCGGACTGATGCTCTTCGAGTTGCCCGAGGGCGCCCGGGACCAGGTCTTTCCCGACGGCACCCGGGATTACGTGGCGCGGCTGTACGAGGACATCACCCAGAACCAGACGATCAATCCGCTCTTCACCCGCCGGGTCCGGCACCGCGCGCTCGACCTCGGCTACTGGTCCTGGGACCAGGATCGGGACATCGATCTCGAGTACCACGTGAGGCTCTCCGGGTTGGCCCGGCCCGGCCGGTACCGGGAGCTCTTCGAGCTGACCAGTCGCCTCCACGGCACCCTGCTGGACCGCCACCGCCCGCTCTGGGAGATGCACCTCATCGAGGGGGTCCAGGGGCGTCGCTTCGCCGTGTACAGCAAGATCCACCACTCGCTGATCGACGGGGTCACCGCGCTGAAGTGGATGCAGAACACGCTGACCGCTGATCCGACCCAGACGGAGATGCCGGCCACTTACGCGCTGCCGGATCGTGTGCTCGCGGACCAGCCCAGCAGTTCTTCTGTTGGCGAGCCGGTGGCGTCTGGTCTTGCTGGTGGGCTGCCGACGGCGGCTGAGTTGTTCTCCGCGGTCGGGCGGTTGCCGGGTGAGGCCGGCAAGGCGGTCGGGGGAGTCGGGCGGCTGCTGGCGGATGTCGCCGGGCTGTCGCCGGTCGGGTTCAGGAGTGCGCTGCGAGCTCTGCAGCACGAGCATTCGTCGGTGGCCTTCAAGGCGCCGCAGACGGTCTTCAACCAGCCGATCAGCGCGGCGCGACGGTTCGCGGCGCAGTCGTGGCCGATGGAGCGGTTGGAGAAGGTGCGCGCGATGACCGGCGCGACCCTCAACGACGTGATGCTCGCGATGTGTTCAGGGGCCTTGCGCAACTACTTGATCGACCTCAGAGCCCTTCCGGACAAGGGTTTGACGGCGATGGTGCCGGTGTCACTGCGTGGTGCCGACGGCAACGGTACGGGTGGTGGGAACTCGCTCGCCACGCTGATCGCGGACCTGGCGACGGACGAGATCGACCCCGAGCAACGCATTCGCCGGATCATGGACTCGACCACCTACGGCAAGGGCGTCCTGTCCCAACTCAGCCCGATGCAGAACCTGATGATCGGCGCGCTCGGCCTAGGCTCGGCCGGCCCCGCCGCCGTCATCCCGGGATTGGCCGGCCGCACCCCACCGCCGTACAACCTGGTCATCTCCAACATCCCAGGCCCGTCGGACAGTCCCCTCTACTGGAACCGCTCCCGCCTCCTCGGCACCTACCCGGCGTCGATCGTCCTCAACGGCCAGGCCCTCAACATCAGCGTCACCAGCTACGACCACCAACTCCATTTCGGCCTGGTCGGCTGCCGCCGCACCGTCCCCCACCTCCAACGCCTGCTGGCGCATCTGGAGACATCGCTGGCCGAGCTAGAGCTCCTCTAACCGAACCACTCCACGAGGCGTCCCCAGTACTACGCTCAGCCCCGCCTCCCCAGCAGCCAAAGCCAGCTCCGCCCCCACCGCATCGAGCATCCAAGCGACCTCGCCCGGCTGCGGCGCAAACCCCATGAACGAAACCAGCTCCGCCTGAGGCAGCCCCCGACTACTCGGGTGGACCGTCCGCCCCCAGTCGATCAGGAACGGCACCAACCCCGTCGGCTCAGTGAACGCCGACGTCAGCCGCCACTCCAGCAGGTCCCCTTCCGGCGTACTCCGCGACATCCCCTCCGGCTCACCCGGATCGAACCCAGCGGCCCGAGCCGCCGCAACAGCAGCATCCAGATCCGTCGACCCGATCGCCCAGGTAACCACCCGCGGCTGCGCCAACTCATCGATCCCGAACGGCCGTGGCGACTCAGGATCCGGCTGCCCCAGATCAGGCCCGATGATCTCCAGATAGCGCCCAGGGCCGAGCCCGACCAACTCGTTGCGAGTTCCGCGGCCGACATGCACGCCACCTGGCATTGGAGTCAGCCCGGTCGCTGCCGTGAAGGCGGCAACGGTCGCCGCCAGGTCCGGTGTCGCGTAGACGAGATGATCCATCACAGCAGTCGGGGCACGATCTCGGTCTCCCGGTCGGCTTCGACGTACCAGGCGCGGGCGTCGGGCTTCACCGAGACGGCCTCGTGGAAAGCGCCGTCGAGGTAGTGGAGCCCGACGCCGTCCTCGGTTGCGTAGCCGGGCGGAAGTTCACCCGAGGCGACCAAGCGCCGGTACGTCGTACGCCGGGGCTGGTCGGCGAGGTCGTCGTGGACGCCGTTGCTCCACGGGAGCCAGCCGAGGCCGTTGCTGAAGGCATCCAATGACCCGCTGAACGAATCGGTCGGTCCGCCGATGTGCCAGCAGAGGCTGCCGGCGCTCTGGCCGGCCATCACGACGCCGTTCTGCCAGCACTCGTGGAGGATCTCGGGGAGGCCATGCGCTCGCCAGACCGCCATCAGGTTGACGACGCTGCCGCCGCCGACCCAGAGGACATCCTGGGCCAGCAGGTGTTTGCGGACGTCCGGCACGTTGGGGCGGGTGAAGAGGGTCAGGGTGCTGGCTTCGACGGTCGGGTCGTTGCCGAAGGCACCTTCGAACCACTCGACCACATAGGGGTTGTCGCCTTCTGCGGTCGGGATGAAGCAGAAGCGGGTCGGGCGGTCTTCGACGGCGGCGAGCGATACGGCGTACGAGATCAGATCGCGGGTGCGCGAGCGATCTCCGGTGAGGATCCCAGAGATCGCGAAGATCTGCGATGCGCTCATCGGGGCGTGCTCAGAGCCGGACGATGCCGTCCGGGGTCTGGAAGACGGCAGCGACCAGACCGGGCTGACCGTTGGGGCCGACCCAGGCGACGTCGAGGTCGTCGAGCAGGTGGTCGGCCGGGTGGCCGATCCAGTCGGTGACCCGGGTCGGGTCGCCGGCGATCTCGAGGCCGGTCAGCTTGATGCCCTTGCCGCCGACGGAGGGGTGTTGGGTCAGGTCGTCCCAGTGGATGAAGAACGGCAGTTGCGGGTCGGCCATGAGTCCCTTGACGCCGATCTGGCGCCAGGTGATGTTAGCCCCGTCCGGCCGGTGCCGGTTGCCGGGGACGGCGTCACGCCCGAGGCGCTGCTCCATCCGGGCCATGTCGCGGACGGCGACCACCCAGCCGAGCCAGCCGCCGCCGAGCTCCTTGCGAGCCCGTACCGCCTGCCCGAACGGCGCCTTGTCCGAGGACGGGTGGTCGAGCACGTCGACGACCTCGATGTAGCGGTCGTTCTCCAGCGGCAGGATGTGGTTCACCGTGCCGAAGCGCGGGTGCACGCCACCGTCGACGAACTCCGCGCCGAGCACGGCGGACAGCCGCTCGACCGTTGCCTTGTACCCGTCGGGTCCGGCCGCGTAAGACAGATGATCCAGGCGCATGCCGATCATTCTGTCCGCCGACGACCGACCCCGCAGATCCGGGGTGTCGAAGAAAGGCAACCCTAACTACAAAAGAACAAGCAAAAAGCAGTGGTGGGGGTTAGTTGATCAGAGGCAAGGAAGCCGGGTGCGGAAGCAACGGACGGACTGCTTCCAGGTGCTGCCGGCAGTACTCCGCGAGTACGTCGTAAGCCTTCAGCCCCATCAGCGTCTGGAGCTCGACCTTGCTCGACTCGAAGACCGCCTCGACCGCGATGTGCGCCTCGGTGTTGCCGGTGCAGTACCAGTCCAGGTCATGCCCACCCGGCCCCCAGCCGCGCCGGTCGTACTCGCCGATCCCGACCTCTGTGTACGACGTGCCGTCCGGCCGCTCGACCTCGCGGAAGGTCCGCCGGATCGGCAGCTGCCAGCAGACATCCGGCTTCGTCTCGACGAAGTGCACACCCTGCTTGAGGGCGAGCCCGTGCAGTGCGCAGCCGCCACCAGCGGGGAAGTCCGGCCGGTTCAGGAAGATGCAGGCACCTTCCCAGACGCGGGTCTTGCGGTCGCCCTCGTCGTCGGTCTCGACCCAGCCGTTCTTCTTGCCCTCTTTGCGGAACTGCCAGTCCTCGTTGCCGAGCTGCTTGACGTAGCCCTTGACCCGCTTCTCGTCGTCCTCGTCGGAGAAGTGCGCGCCGAGCGTGCAGCAGCCGTCGTTCGGGCGGCCCTTGTAGATGCCCTTGCAGCCACCGCCGAAGATGCAGGTCCAGTTGGAGGTCAGCCAGGTCAGGTCGCACCGGAACACCTGATCGGCGTCCTCGGGGTCGACGAACTCGACATAGGCTCGGGGAAAGTCAAGAGATACCTCAGGCACCCCGAAAGAGTACGCTTCCCGCCGCGATACCCGGTCATCGAAACCAGTACTGCGTAAGCCGCGCCTGAATCAAATCTCGGGGAAGACAGCACCAGGCCGACCAGATGAACTCCCGGAGTCAAGTAGCGTGGAGGGTATGCGCCTCGGTGTACTCGACGTGGGATCCAATACCGTCCACCTTCTCGTGGTGGACGCACATCGTGGTGCCGCGCCGCTGCCGGCGTACTCGCACAAGACCGAGCTGAGGCTCGCCGAGCACCTCGAGAAGGACGGCCGGATCGCCCAGTCCGGGTCGGACGAGCTGGTCTCGTTCATCTCCGAGGCGGCCGAGCTGGCCGCCGACAAGGGCTGCGAGTCGGTGATGGCGTTCGCCACCTCCGCGCTCCGTGAGGCGCCGAACGGTGAGAAGGTGCTCGACCGGGTCCGGGCCCAGACCGAGGTCGACCTCCAGGTGCTGACCGGCCAGGACGAGGCGCGGCTGACGTTCCTCGCCGTCCGCCGGTGGTTCGGCTGGTCGTCCGGCCGGCTGGCCGTCTTCGACATCGGTGGCGGCTCACTGGAGATCGCGGCCGGGTCCGACGAGGAGCCGACGGTCGCCGTGTCCGTGCCGCTGGGCGCCGGCCGGCTGACCCGGGAGTCGCTGACCCAGGACCCGCCGGACAAGGACGAGGTCAAGGCGTTGCGCCGCCGGATCCGGATCGAGATGGCCGCGGTCGCCGGCGACGTACTCCGGGCAGGCAAGCCCCAGCGTGCCGTTGCGACGAGCAAAACCTTCCGCTCCCTGGCGAGGATCACCGGCGCGGCCCCGTCCGACGACGGGCCCTACGTGCCGCGCTCGCTCAATCGCGACGCCCTGACCGAGTGGCTGCCGAAGCTGATCGCGATGACCGCTCATGAGCGCGGGGAGCTGCCGGGCGTCTCGGCGGGCCGATCGAGCCAGGTGGTCGCGGGCGCGCTGGTCGCCGACGCCGTGATGGACCTTTTCGACCTGACCTCGCTCGAGGTCTGCCCGTGGGCTTTGCGCGAAGGCGTGATCCTGTCCCGCCTCGACCAGTTGCAGCCCCGATGAACTACCACGAAGGCAAGTACTGATGACCCGCGACACCGTGAAGATCGGCCTCTCCAACGCTTCGGTGTACCCGGAGTCGACCGCCAGCTGCTTCGAGCTGGCGGCCCGGCTCGGGTACGACGGGGTCGAGGTGATGGTCGGTATCGACCCGCTGAGCACCCAGATCGATGCGATCCAGCGGCTGGTCGACTACCACCAGCTGCCGGTGCTGGCGATCCACGCGCCCTGTCTGCTGATCACCCAGCGGGTCTGGGGTACCGACCCGTGGGGCAAGCTCGAGCGCAGCGCGGAGGCGGCGAAGGAGCTGGGCGCCGACGTGGTCGTCGTGCATCCGCCGTTCCGGTGGCAGCGCGACTACGCGCGCGGGTTCGTCGAGGGCATCGCACGGCTCGAGGCGGAGTCCGGGATCATCTTCGCGGTCGAGAACATGTACCCCTGGCGCGCGCCTGGCAAGGGCCTGCAGGCGTACGCGCCGAGCTGGGACCCGACCGAGCAGACCTACGCGCACACCACGCTCGACCTGTCGCACGCCTCGACCGCCGAGCAGGACTGCGTCGAGCTGGCCGCGACGATGGGCAGCACGCTGCGGCACATCCACCTGACCGACGGCACGGGCTCGGCGAAGGACGAACACCTGGTACCGGGCCGCGGTACCCAGCGTGCGGGCGACCTGCTGCAGGTGCTCGCCAACCAGGAGTTCGACGGCCACATCATCATCGAGATCAACACCCGGCGCGCCACCAGCCGGTCCGAGCGCGAGGTCGACCTGATCGAGTCGCTCGAGTTCACCCGCAAGCACTTCGTCCGTACCGCCGACGCCGCCGTCGGCCGCCGCTCCGCCTTCGCTGTCTCCAGTTCCGGTGAGGTGTCGGAGCTCGACTCGTGACCCCCGGTACGCCGAAGGCTCGCACCCCTGGCCGTCGGCCCGGCGGACCGGATACTCGGGGAGACATCCTGCGAGCCGCCCGGGAATCCTTTGCTGGTAAGGGGTTTACAGCCACCTCGCTTCGAGCGGTCGCCAGAGAAGCTGGTGTGGATGCGGCGCTGATCCACCACTATTTCGACAGCAAAGACGAGTTGTTCGTCGAGTCGATGGCGCTGCCGATCGACCCGCGTGAGGTGGCGGCGCACGTGCTCGACGGTCCGCGCGACGAGCTCGGCCGGCGGATCATCACCGTCTTCCTCAGCGTCTGGGAGTCGCCCGACGGCCAGCAGCGGATGAAGGCGGTCCTGCGCAGCGTGGTCAGCAGCGACGACGTCGCCCGGATGATGCGGGAGGGCATCACCGAGCTGATCATGCAACCGGTGGCCCAGGCTCTCGGCGTACCGGATGCACCGCTACGGGTGTCCCTCGTCGCCACCCAGCTGATCGGGATGGCGCTGACCCGCTACCTGATCGGCCTCGAGCCGCTCGCCTCCGCCGAGATGTCCGAGCTGATCGACCGGATGGCCCCGGTCCTCCAGTACTACCTCACCGAGTGAAGCTCCCGACCGACCGGGAGATCCGCGACCTGCACGCGCAGTACGCGCCGACCCGGGCGGCCTTCGAGGTCGTCCACAGCCATTGCCAGATCGTCTGCGAGCTCGCCGAGCAGGTGATCAAGACCAACAACCTGCAGGTCGATGGCGATCTGGTCCGCGCCGGCGCTCTCCTGCACGACATCGGCGTCCACCGCCTCGACGGTTCTGCCTACATCCGGCACGGCGTACTCGGGTACGAGCTGTTGCGTTCGCTGGATTTTCCCGAGGTTCTCAGCCGGTTCTGCTCGCATCACACCGGTGTCGGGCTGACTCGTGCGGACATCGCCGAGCAGCAGCTCCCGATCCCGCCCGGCGACTACCTCGCTGAGACGGTCGAGGAGGAGCTGGTGATGTACGCCGACAAGTTCCACAGCAAGTCCAGCCCGCCGGCCTTCGTCACGGCCGCGGCGTACCAGGCCTCCGTACTGCGCTTCGGCGCCGCCAAGGCTGCCCGGTTCGCCGAACTCGTCGATCGCTACGGCGAACCCGAACTCCCCGCCTGACCCACCCCCAGCTATTGCCAGGAGGTTCTCCTCTCGCTAAATTCATCACATGATGAATAATGCGGTGGCGGTGTCCTGCCGGGACGTCGTGGTGGTGCGGGGGGATCGCGAGGTCCTGCACGGGGTCGGGTTCGACCTCAAGGCCGGGTCGGTGACGGGTCTGCTCGGTCCGTCCGGTTGCGGCAAGACCACGCTGATCCGGGCGATCGCCGGCCTGCAGGCCAAGGTCACCGGCACCGTCCAGGTGCTCGGCCTCCCCGCCGGGGCACCGAAGCTCCGCGGCCGGATCGGCTACGTCACCCAGGAGCCGAGCGTGTACGGCGATCTGACCGTCACGGAGAACCTGCGCTTCTTCGCCGCCGTACTGGGCGTAGCGGCCGCTGACATCGACCGGGTCATCGACGCCGTCGACCTCCGCAGCCATGCCGACGCCCGGGTCGATCGCCTGTCCGGCGGTCAGCGGTCCCGTGCCTCGCTTGCGGCCGCCCTGCTCGGCAACCCCGAGCTGCTCGTCCTCGACGAACCGACTGTCGGCCTTGATCCGGTACTACGCCGAGACCTGTGGGAACTCTTCCACCGGCTGGCCGCCGACGGCGCGACCCTTTTGGTGTCCAGTCACGTGATGGACGAGGCGGTCCGCTGCGACCGGTTGCTCCTGATGCGCGACGGAGAGCTGCTCGCCGACGAGACCCCTGCCGCACTCCTCGAAGCGGCCGGGACCGAGGACATCGAGCAAGCGTTCCTCACGCTGATCGACCAGAAGGCGGATGTCCGATGACCCCACGAGTCACCTTCGCCGTCGCGGCCCGCGTAGTCGCGCAGCTGCGCCGGGACCACCGTACGGTCGCGATGCTGATCGTGCTGCCGGCCCTGCTGGTCAGCCTGATGTGGTGGATGTTCCACGACAGCCCGAACACCTTCGACCGGGTCGGCGGGCCGCTGCTCGCGGTGTTCCCGGCGATCATCATGTTCATCGTCACCTCGGTCGCGACGCTGCGCGAACGGTCCAGCGGCACGCTGGCCCGGCTGTTCACGATGCCGATGGGCAAGCTCGACTTCCTGCTCGGCTATGCGCTCGCCTTCGCGCTGATCGCCGTCGTCCAGGCGGTCGTGGTGGTCTCGATCTCCTTGTATGCCTTGGATCTGGACATCCGCGGCGCCGCCTGGCAGCTCGGTGTGGTGGCTGTTCTCGACGGTGTTCTCGGTACTGCGCTGGGCCTGTTCGCCAGTGCCTTCGCGGCGACCGAGTTCCAGGCGGTGCAGATGATGCCGGCCGTGATGATCCCGCAGATCCTGCTCTGTGGCCTATTCATCCCGCGCGACCAGCTCCCCGACGTACTACATGCAGTGAGCTCTGTACTACCCCTCTCCTACGCGGTCGACGCCGTCTCGGAAGTTGCTAGCGGCAACGGTTTCGGCAGCGGTGCGGGGGTGGACGCGTTGATCGTCCTCGCCTTCATCCTCGGCGCCCTCGCACTGGGCGCCGCCACCCTCAAACGACGTACGGCCTAGCTGTTCGCCGGCCGTCGAAGGTTGCCTTCAGCTGAGGTGGCGGACGCCTTCCCAGCCGGCGTCGGGGGAGACGTCGATCGCTACCCGGCCGTCGGGCCAGCCGGTGACGGCCGCTTCGAGTTGGGCGGCGGCTGGCGTCGTACCGTCGACGTAGTAGTGCAGGATCCGGTGGCCGGCGGCGGTCTCGTGGGCGAGGAGGCGGCCGGAGTCGCCGAGCCGGTCGGTCAGGTGATCCTCGAAGTCGCGCAGGTGGCTGAGCGTCTCGTCCAGCGGCAGCCCGTCCTCGCGAGCCGCCTTGTACGGAACCGATACGGCCACGTGCGTGTCGAGATGCGGCAGCTGCACCGAGCGGAGCGGAACCATCGCCGTCGCGACCAGCCTGTGCCCGGCGGCCGTCGTACCCTCCATCAATCGCCAGCTCGGTCCGCCGTCCTCGGCGACATGATCAGCAGCGAACTTCGCGACGGCAGGCAGCAACTCTGCGATCGGTACTGCGTCCGCCGGGCGCTCGACGGCGGTCTCGATCGCGCCGACCCAGGTTTCGACGAGCTCCTCGCCGAGTACCAGGTCGAGCAGGAGGAACGTCACGCGCTTCTGCAGGTCCTCGGGCAGCTCGCTGAAGGTCGGGTGGTGGACGCCGACATGCAGCGCGGCCTCGCGGGTGTCGACCTCGATCGTGACGAGCGCGGCGTCGATCTGGACCGGCGGCATGCCCTCGAACCGGATGGTGACGTCGGGCGCGGGGCGGCGCATGTCGGCGTACTCCCAGGTCTGGTCCGACGGCGGCGCCGCCCGCAGCCAGCGGCGGGCGAAGGCGCGGGTACCGGGGTCGCCGGCGGCGGTCACCACGAGGACGTGGGCGGCGTGCAGGCCGGGGCCGAGCTCCCAGTCGAGGTTGCCGTGGATCCGCGAGACGCGGCGGGACAGCTCCTCGGCGGTCGAGTTCGGATCCTGGTTCGCGACCGCTTTCGCCACCGCGTCGGCGCCGGTCTCGGTCCACCAGGACCAGAACTCGCCGATCGGATCACCGGTCGCGGCCTTGCGCCGCCGAAACAATGGCATGGCCGCATCCTCTCTCGGACCCAGTCCAAGCGAAACCACGCCGCGTCGTCGGCGTGCTCCTGGCCGTGCTTGCGGTGGTTCAGGCCGTAGGCTCGCAGCCAGGACCACTCGGCGTACTGGTGTGGTCCTGGCCACACTCCCGGCCGGATTGAGCGCGACCGTTAGGGAGGGCCTGGTTCAGGCGCGTAGCCTGCTGACACCCCTGATTCATCGCGCGGCATGGGGCCGGGTGGGACGGGAAACGAGGAGGAACGCGAAGTGCTTCGGCGAGTCCTGCTGGGCGTGTCCCGCAGCCCCCAGATCAAGAAGGCCGTCTCGGCGATGCCCGTCTCCAGCGGCATCGTGGCACGGTTCGTAGCCGGCGAGACCGCTCCGGAGGCCGTCCTGGCCACCGAGAAGCTGGTCAGCAACGGCCTGAACGTCACCCTCGACCACCTCGGCGAGGACGTCACCGACATCGCCGCCGCCACCGCGACGGCCGACGCCTACCTCACCCTGCTCAAGCAGCTGTCCGCCGCCGGCCTGACCGCCAACGCGGAGGTCTCGGTCAAGCTGTCCGCCGTCGGCCAGGCGCTGCCAGGCGATGGCGAGAAGATCGCGCTGGAGAACGCCCGGTCCATCTGCCACGCGGCCCGCAACGCCGGTACGACGGTGACGCTGGACATGGAAGACCACACCACCACCGACTCCACCCTCGGCATCCTGCGCGAACTGCGTCAGGACTTCCCCGAGACGGGCGCGGTGCTGCAGGCCTACCTGCGCCGGACCGAGTCCGACTGCGTCGACCTGGCTACGGCCGGCTCCCGCGTCCGGCTCTGCAAGGGTGCGTACAAGGAGCCTGAGTCGGTCGCCTTCCAGGACAAGCGCTCCGTCGACAAGGCGTACGTCCGGGCGATGAAGGTGCTGATGAACGGCGCCGGCTACCCGATGATCGCCTCCCACGACCCGCGCCTGATCGCCATCGCCGGCTCACTTGCGGATCGCGCGGGTCGCGAGCGCGGCTCGTACGAGTACCAGATGCTCTTCGGCATCCGCCCGGAAGAGCAGCTCCGCCTGGCCCGCGACGGTCAAACCGTCCGCGTCTACATCCCCTACGGCGAAGACTGGTACGGCTACCTGGTACGCCGCTTGGCCGAACGCCCCGCCAACCTCCAATTCTTCGCCCGCTCCCTCATCAGCAAGAAGTAACCCACGCGGGAGATCCCCACGCGCCCGCCGCTTCCACTCCTCCGTCGCTCCAGCTCTGGACGCTCCCACCCGCCCGTGGTGTGCGCTCCTACGTCGCGCGGTGCGACCACTGAGCTGGCTGGCCGGATTACGTAGCTGCGGCGGGTGGAGTTGCCCCACGCGCCCGCCGCGCTCGCTCCTGCGTCGCTCGGGCTCTGGGCGCTCCCGCCCGCCCGTGTCTGCGCTCCTGCGTCGCGCGATGCGACCACTGAGCTGGCCGAGCGGCAAACGTGCGCGTGGCGTGTACCCCTAAGGCCTTCGGCTTTAGGGAAGCGTCCTGCATTGGGATCCCTGGTAGTGGTCAGGCGGATCCGCCTGACGGTGTATCGATCAACAGGTAGTAGCCAGGTGTTCAGACTTGGGTTATCGAGGCGAAGAGGCTGAATTCAGCACTAGACCGCTTGGAGAAAAGAACGGGTTCCCAGATGCTCGTCCCATCGGTCGAGTAGGGGACCTAGCGAACCTCTGCTCGGCGCTACAAGCGGGCTGCGGGATCGGAGCTACTTCGCCTCTACGAAGATCCAACCGCCGTTCACGTATACGAGATCGAGGTCCGGTACGGACAGACCGGGCGCCGGTACAACGTCTTCCCGGAACTCGCGGTCCTCAGAAGCCTGCATAACTATCTCGTTATCCAGCGAATCGACTGGTGCCCCCAACAAGATCCCCCCGGCTACAAGAACGTTGACCTTGACGTCTCTGGCTTCGGCCTCTCCACGTGCGCCCTCCTCAACTCCATGCGCCGGAGGTGGTTTTGGCCTCCGGCTCGCTCGCGTTTCGCCACGAGCAGCGGCGATTAGCTGCACACGTTCCTCGCTTCCTAGTAGCAGCGCGTCAGCGAGCTTGAACAAGGTGCCTGTTCGGGGTGCGCGCCGTCGGCCTCGTTCCAATGCGACGACTGCATCGACACTGAAACCGGCACGCCTAGCGAGTTCCTCTTGCGAGAAGCCAGCACTGAGCCGGAACCCGCGTAGCAGTCCAGCGAACCCGGTTACTGCCGGGTCGCCTGAGTCGCGCCTCCGAGGAACAGTGTCCTCCGGCACCGGGGCCTCTGCAGATTCCGGAGCCATGCTGTCTCCAGTACCTGGCGGTGAGAGTCGCCGTGGGTGATCGGACATCACCGAGCGGACCCTACGCAACAACCGAGGTGAGGCCCCATACTGCTCGATCAAGTCGATGAAGGCTGGAGAGACTTGACCCGCTCGTGCGGCAGGTTGCCTCTCGGCTCCCTTGTCAGCGTCGTTCATATGCACTCCACCATCCCGGAGGTGGCGGTCCTAGGCGATCCAGAACGGTCGCTAGGTCGTCGAGGACGCGGCGGGTTTCATCGCTCTTAAGCTCGGCCAGATTAAGGATTCCGCTCACCAATATGCAGCCGTCTGGCTTTCCGTTCGCGCTGGCGAAGGTTGGACTGGCCACCATTCCGTCGGCTCGCAGGGAGCTTCTCACCTCACCCCAGCTGAGCCCAAAGCGAGCATCTTCCGATCGCTGTTCCCAAGCTTTTCGGCCTTGGAGAGTGGCAACCCTGACAAACTCGTTCCACTCCTCCGCCAGAATCTCCTGTTCTCTGAAGGCCACACCCACAAGCCCTGCCCCCTTGCGAATTTCGCGACGGGCCTCCTCTAGATCAGCACCAGCCATGACTGCGGTGACTGGTACGAGACGACGGCGATAGGCAGGTCCCCTCAGTCGGTAGTACCGCACAGCTACGCCGTCCCATGGAACTCCTGTTGCGGTCACGATGCCGCTGATTGCTGCACTCAGCACAGCTCGCAAATCCTGTTCATACCCCTGTATCTGCCGAACTCGGATGAAGTAGTTGAATTCGTGGACCGTGTCGAGGCCGATGAGCAGGGCAAGAATCACGACGCTAGCCCACTGAACCTCGGTGTATTTAGCCCAGAAGTCCTTAGGCAGGTTCAGTTGCGCGAGAGTTACAACGGCACCTGACAGCGCCAGGAGACCAGCACGCAGCCCTCGGAGAACGATCACCCAGCGATTGTGACCATCCGGTGCTCCTGGGGGAAGTGCCAGGAGCACCTCAGGGATGCCAGTTCTGGAATTGACGGATGCAGACGCTGACCGATCTGCTGGCTGACGCGGGACCCCTCGTATGGCGCCCGTCTCTAGTCCGTGATCAGTTCTTGGGCTGGCTACGATCGGCGGAGAAGTAGAAGCCCAGAATGGTGCCGGTCAGCGTGACGATAGGCGACATCACCAAGAGGTAGGCCTGTAGGTCCTCGAGTTTCTTGCTTCCCAGGAGCCAGCCACCAGCGGCTACGAGCGCCAGTGCGACGAGTAGGAGAGTCAATGCCCACGCGAGGCCCGTCCGAACGTTGCGGTCTGGGTCCTTGGGTGAACGTTCTCGCAGGATTTCCGGGAGCCCGTTCGGTACGGGCACGCTCTCGACGATCTCGTTTCCGCGCGGTTTTGGGTTGTGGCCCTCGATCAACTCGTTGGTGGAGTCCGCGGGCGCTTGGCCCATGCCGGCGGGCTCTGACTTCCCCTCGTCGTGCGGTTCGTCTGCCATCTGCCCTTAATCCCTCACGGTCCAGATTTGGTCTTCATAGTGCAGGCCGAGATGAGGGACCGATAGTCCTCTCAGCGGCACGATGTCGATGGAGTCCTGAACGACGTCGATCTGCTCTCCCGTAGTGGTCTCTAGCGACTCGTCGACCGGATCTCCAAGCCAGAGATCCTGCGCGGGGATCACTCGAACGTCGGTTACCTCCACTTTTTTCGCCTTGCGAAGCAGGCGGATGAACAAGACCCACCGCCATTCACGGCGGGCCTCGACAGGTTGGTCCACGAAGGGCCTCCTGAGCTGCAGGGGCACAACGTCCTCGGGGGACGCGCACAGCTGATGGGCCACCCTCGGGATGGGGGTGCCCGGCAAAGTACCAACTACAAATGACAGGAGTGTAACCACTACGTCTGCGTTGCAGCAACATCACATGCGGGTATGATGAGGACATCATCTGCATGAAGCGCGCACGCCATGTTGCTGTGATGTTGACTATTTGCATAGAAATTTGCTAGCCTCGCTGCCATGGGGAAGCCGTATGACGGTCGACTGGGGACCGTCTATGCGTACTTCTTCTGCGAGACCGCTCGCCATAGGGGACCCGTCCTCCCCGCCTACCCACTTGCACCCGCCGCGCCGGCTGGGCTCAGTGTCAGCTGAGTCGGGGGAAGACCCAGCAGCGCGACAATCCGTAGGAGCCGTCGCTTATGACCACCAGGCTGAACGTCAACATCAACGACGAGACAGCAGAGGCCTTGCGGCAACTGGCCGATCGTCGCCAGACGACAGTGACTGAGATCGTCCGGCGTGCTGTATCTGTCTACAAGTTCATTGAGGATGAAGTTGTAGACGGCAATAAAACCTTGAAACTCGTCACCCAAGAAGGCCAAGAAACCAGCGTTTCGCTGGTCGGCTGAAAGATCTCTCGCGTACCCGCTTTTGGGAACCTAGTGACCCCAAGATTCATCTTGGGGTCACTATTTTTTCCTTTATGCGCTCAACTGGGCGTATAAATGACTTAGGTGCTTCGACCACCTGGTCGAAGCACCTAAGCCATGACGAATCCGTGGTGCGCCTACAGGACGAACACCCAGCTGCCATCACCTCGAAGATACAAGC
The DNA here is from genome assembly GCF_036067295.1 of Kribbella sp. NBC_00382. NCBI lineage: Bacteria > Bacillati > Actinomycetota > Actinomycetes > Propionibacteriales > Kribbellaceae > Kribbella > Kribbella sp. NBC_00382. The sequence goes on along the minus strand of NZ_CP107954.1, from coordinate 1,496,980 downwards.
CGAGGTGAGGGACTTCATGTCCCTCTTGCGGCTCGCAGTGCTCCTCGATTTCTGCAGTCGGCTCGCCCTGTGCTCCCTCCCTGGTCCCCAATAACGGGATGACTGTTAGGGGTGAAGGAGTGAGCTCGTCTACGCCGGTCACCAGCCGCTACCTCGGCCGTGAAACTTGGAGTCGACGGGGGTAAGTACCGGATTTGCCGGCGGCGCGTTTGCCCGCATCTCGGGCCCTCCTAACACTCGGCACTGCCAACGAATCATCTGCAACCCATCGGTGAATACCAGGTCGTAGACCCCGATGGCTGCAGGTGGGAGGTCGAGCTGCATGCCACCAGGGCGCGCCGCGTATGAACTCCGTCAGCTTCTGACTCTTGCTCGGTTCGGAACGCCCCGCCCGGAGTCATCTACATGCATTCATGATTCTCTCACGCTTGCTCCCTAGATCTCGCCCTCGGGGGCAAGTGCATCGTTGTCAATGAATACTTTCCGCAACCTTTTCAAGAACAAACGTTTAAACGCGTCAACGGGGATCGCTTAACAGGGGTGTCGGCACCAAAGAATAGCTACATTCAGTCGCATCGCTGCCTATTTGGATCACTATGAGTAGTTCGCCAACTCCATATTGCGATTTCTCTTCTTCGCTTTCTGCAACCAGCTGAAGGTGCTTGCGGAGGCGTGTTTACCAGCCAAGGCGCCGGTTGGCCGCCCTCGTAGTTGGCGTGCCTGCGTCGCGCGGTTCGACCACTGAGTTGGCCGGCCGGGTTGCGAGGTGGGCGGCATGCGCCTGCGTGGAGGCCGGCCGCCGCACAGGCGCCGGGTTGGTCCTGCGTCGGGGGTGCGGCGTGTGAGGTGTCCGAGCCCGCGTGGAGGTGAGGGGGCAATCTCCGCGCGGGGCTGGGCTCGGAGACCGCCCGGAAATGGTCGGCCGGCCTCGTGGCCTGGCTAGCTGCCCTGCGACCAGCTGCCGCCGCTTGGCCAGTCGCTGGCTTGTGGGGTGTGGGCCGGGGTTATGGAGCTCACGGACAGGGCGAGTGGGGTGAGGATTGCCGCGGCGGCGAGGAGTTGGGTGATTGTCTTGCGGAGTGCGGTCATGAGGTCTCCTGGGGTGAAGGGGCTACTGGCAGGAGATCTGGTGTTGACCGGTTCGGACAATGGTTTTGCAGGTAGCTGCAAGACAGTCGGGGGCTAGGCGGGGAAGGCTTTCCAGTGGCCTTCGGAGATGATTTCTACGGTGCTGTTGGTGACCTTGATGGCGGTTTGGTCGTCTATGGCGTAGGCGGGCGCGGCTAGGTCGGCGGCCCAGCGTTCTGCGTCGGCCATGGTGTTGCTGGGCATTTGTTCGTGGTCGAGGTGGGGGTAGATCGAGAAGTCGACGAGGCCGAGGGCGCGGTCGTCGGGGGCGGAGGGCCAGTGGACGAAGTCGGGGCCGGTTCGTGGGGTCAGCGCCATGCTGCCGGCGCTCAGGCCTACCCAGACTGTGTCGGGTAGTGACGGCAGCAGATCGGCTAGGCCGGACTCTCGCATCCAGTGGTACGGGTATGTCGTTTCGCCGCCGTCTGCCAGGAGGACCTCGGCCTCTTGGCAGACGGCGCCCAGCGGTCCTTGCCGATGCTGGGTAGGGCGGTGAGTTCTAGGACGCCTAGGGACGCCCAGCCGAGGCTGGTCAGCAGGTGGAACGGTGGCTCGCTGGCGATGGAGCTTCGCACTGAGGCGGGGCCCAACATCGGGTGGCCCCACTGGGCCGTGGGGATGTAGAGGGCATGGGATTCGGGGATCGGTTTGCCTAGCAGGTCCTCCAGGGCGTCGCGGATGCTGTCGTTCGTGACGCCTCCGGAGGTGAGGAGAAGCTTCACGATGCGACTCCCTGTCGGAGGGCTGTGAAGAGGTGGTCCAGGCGAGTGCGGTGGTCGGCTTCCACGGTGGCTCCGGGGGACTCGGCCAGGCGCTGACGGGCTGTTTCTAGCAGGACCGTGGTGTAGCCGGCCATGAAGAATGCGGCCAGCAGCGCCGGGTCGCCTTTGAAGGTCTGGGCCAGTTCTTCGGTGAGGGTTTGCTGGAGGTCAGCGGCCAGTTCTCGGGCGCGGGCGATCAGGGCGGGGGAGCCGGCCACCGTGCGGAAGAACGAGAGGGAGCGCTTGTTGAGGCCGGACAAGGGGTGGTGGTCGTCGGCCAGTTGGGAGGTCAGGGCTTGCAGGGAGTCCAGTACGTCGACGCCGGGCGCGCGGACCGCCGAGCGCAGGAACTCGTGGGCGTCGTCCACCCGGTCCAGGAAGAGGTCTTCCTTGCGGGGGAAGTGGTTGAAGACCGTGACGCTCGAGACGCCTGACTCGCGCGCGATCTCAGCGATCGTCACCTGGTCGTACCCGCGCTCGAGGAAAAGGCCGGCCGCGACCGACAGGATTCGCGCCCGTGTCTGGGGGCCGCCGCGCGCACTGGTCCGAGGCATGCATCCTCACTTTCTTGTGTAACTAAACTTAGTGACATAACCTAGTGGCATGTCATCTCAAGAGTCCACCATTGTCGTCCGCGAGCCTCGATCGCTACGAGAGGCCTGGGTGGCCCTGGCCGGGCTCGCCGCGGTGTTTCTCTTCGAGATGCTCGACAACTCGATCCTGAATGTCGCGCTGCCCACCATCGGCCGCGAGTTGCGCGCCTCGACGACGGCGCTGCAATGGGCGACCGGCGCCTACGCGGTGGTGTTCGGCGGCCTGATGCTCGCGGCCGGCGCGATCGCCGACCGGCTCGGCCGGCGCCGGATCATGCTGATCGGCCTGGTCCTGCTCGGCCTCGCGAGTCTGGCGACCGCCTTCGTCAGTACTGCGGAGCAGCTGATCGCCGTCCGAGTGGCGATGGGAATCGCGGCCGCGATGACGACGCCCGGATCGATGGCGCTGGCCTTCCGGCTGTTCGGCGACGACGGGCTCCGGCTCCGCGCGCTGAACCTGATCTCGACCGTGGGCATGATCGGGCTCGCGATCGGGCCGACCACCGGCGGCTTCGTCCTCGCGATCGCGCCCTGGCAGGTACTGCTGCTGGTGAACGTACCGATCGCAGCGCTCGCGATCATCGGCGTACGGACCGGTATCGCCGCCGACAAACCGGCTGACCTGCATCGCGACCCGCTCGACGTCACGGGCGCGCTGCTCGGTACGGCGGCGATCGTGCTCGCCCTCATCGCGCCGACCCTGTTCGTCAACGAGGGCGCCAACTCGTGGCTCCCCTGGGCCGTCGCGGCGGCCGCTGCCATGAGCGCCATCGCGTACTACCTCCGCGAGCGATCGGCGCGCTATCCGCTGCTCGACCCGAAGCTCGTCGCCCACCCGCTCGTCTCCAGCGGCCTGGCGTTCAAGGCCGCCTCCGCGCTCGCGGTCTCCGGCCTCAGCTACCTGGTGACACTGCAACTGCAGCTCGACTGGGGATGGTCGCCCGCTCTCGCAGCGATCGGTATGTTGCCGCAGGTCATCGTGTTGCTGGCCGGCAGCGCGTTCGTCAACCCGTTCGTGAAGCTGGTCGGTCTCGACTGGGCGGCCCGGCTCAGCGCCGGAGCAGTCGTCGCCGGACTCGTCGTCTATGCACTGCTGGGCAGGAACGGCTACCCGTGGATCGCACTGGCCCTCGTGCTCGTAGCCGCCGGTATGCGAGTGGTCGGACTGGTCGCCGGTACCAACGTGCTCCGCGGCCTGCCGGAGAACCGGACCACGATCGGCGCGGCCTTGGTCGACACCGCCGGTGAGGTCACCTCTGGTGCCGGTATCGCGATCACCGGCACCATCCTCGCCGCACTATTCACCGGCAGCATCGCCACTTCGCACTGGAGCGCCCAGCAGACCAGCCAGTTCCGCGGGGCGGTGATGGTTGCGGGGCTTGCCATCACCGCCGTCGCGGCCGCACTTGTTGCCTGGGGCATCCTCCGTTCCCGGAGAACCGCCTGAGTACTAGGAGGTCGCAGCGACGAACGCCGCGCGGCCACCTACGACCGGGAGGTTGAACGAACTGCCGTGCAGGTTCAGCGTGACCTGCGTGCCCGCCGGTGGCCGGATGGTGAACTCCTGGTCGCTGGACAGCACCATCAGGGCGAGGCGGTTGCCGGCCGGTACGACGCTGTCCTTCGGCTGCAGGTCGACGTCGACCCGGTCGGTGGCGCCGATCCGGATCGGCGTCTCGAACCAGTCGGACTCGGTGTTGGAGGGATCGCGCCAGCCGCGAGTGAGGATCGTGGCCGTGCCGTTCGGGGCATAGCTGACCAACGCCACCGACAGGTTTGCCTTGGCAGCGCTGAAGGCGACCTTGAGTGAGACGGTCGGGGTACCGCTGATCCGGACGGGCTTGGTCAGCGGGCCGGTCTGGTAGATCAGGCGTTCGGCGGACGAGGCCGCGTTGGCTGACGCGGTCGCACTGATCGCGACGTTGTCGACCAGGGTCTCCCGGACGCTTCCGTCCTTGCCGACGGTGAGACCGCCGCGAGCGTTGCCGCCCGGGGTGAAGCGGAGGTCGACGCCCGAGGTGGCGGGGTCGGGCCATTCGGCGTACGGGGTGGGGTTGGCGGTGTTGCAGACCAGGTTGACGATGGTGCCTCCGGCAACCTTCTGGCCGGTGCCGGTCGCGACGGCCGAGGACAGCACCAAGTGGGTCGCGTCAGGGATGTTGGAGATCAGTCGCGTCGTGTTCGTGATCGTCCCGTTGGCGTTGGTCTGCGGGACCGTCAGGGTGAACCCGATCCGGAACGCGCTGGTGTCCGCGACCGTCAACGTGGCGGTGTTCGCCTGGTCGCCGGTCACCGTGCTCTGCCGGGCCGGGCAGGATGCCGGCTCACGGACGACCCAGGAGCGCGGCAGTTGCTCGACACCGTTCTCCACGCCGAACAGGTACCGCGTGAACCAGTAGTTGATCAGCACGTCCGGCGGCGCTCCGCCGTGCCCGCCCTGGTGGAAGTAGAACATGTGCGGCACGCCCTGCTTCTTCAAGGCGTCGTAGAACTGGGCCGCGTTCTTCGTCATCACGTTGAAGTCGTTGTTGCCGTGCGCAACCAACGCGGCGGCGTGCACGTTGTGCACGTCCTTCATGTAGTTGCGTTCCTGCCAGAAGGCGCTGCGATCGCCGGTGGCCCGGTCCTGCTTCGCCTTCAGCTCGTCGAGCACCGGCTGGCAGATCGTCCGCTGCGTGTGCTCGTCCAGCCGCGAGTACACCGCGTCGGCGAGGACGTCGAGGTCCTCGCCCTGGTACGTGCCCGGCGCCCGGACCATGCCGTTGGCGCGGTAGTAGTCGTACCAGTCGGAGATCGCCGAGATCGGAACGATCGCCTCCAGACCCTGTACGCCGGTAGTCGCGACCGCCTCAGGAATCGTCCCGTTGTAGGACGTCCCCATCATCCCGACCTTGCCGGTCGTCCAGGATGCGACCGCCGGGGTGTCACCGTCTTGAGTCGTGTACGCCGGGGCGCGACCGTTGAGCCAGTCGATCACCGCCTTGCCGGCCAGCGTCTCGTTGCTACCGCCCGAGGTCGGGCAACCGTCCGAGTGGCCGGTGCCGGGCGACTCCGCGTGGACGACCGCGAATCCCCGGGGCACCCAACGGGACTCGTAGATGGTGCTGATCACCGGGCTGGTCTCGCGGCCCTCCTGGAAGGGCGTGGTCACCCGCGATGCCGGCGGCTGGCCGAGGGGGTGGTCGACTCCCCAGTTCGCAGCGTCGTTGAGGCCGGCGTAGTACGGGCTGTCCTCGAAGATGACCGGCACCTTCAGGCCGTCGGTCAGCACCTCGCCGGGGGCGGTGAAGTCCGCGTGGATCCGGTCGGCGCGACCGTCCCCGTCGGAGTCGAAGGGCGCCTGCACCCAGACCTCGCCGCTGTACCAGTCGGCCGGGTTGGTCGAGAAGACATCTTGTGCCAAGCCGTTCACGAAGGTTGGTTTCACGCCCTGCGCCTGCGCGGCCACCGGCGCGGTGGCAACCAGTGCCCCCACCACCAGGGCGGCCGCCGCCGCGGCGCCGGTCACTCCACGAACACGTCGTCTCATTCGGTCCACCTCACGGGTTGTCGTCGCCCCCGAACCTGTTGGCTGCATCATCCGGTGCCGCCCAGCGCCCGGCAATTAATTAACGGCCGCGGCCCGATCGCAAGGGAATTCCTTCGAACCAGGTGAATTGGTCCCCAATGAGCTCTAGGGTTGAGCCTTCGCATCTGGGGAGGCGATTGGTGGAGGGTCGGGCGCCGGAGCCGGGTGGTGTGCGTACGGTTGATGAGCTCGGGGCCCGGTTGCGGGCCTTGCAGGTCTGGTCGGGGTTGTCCTATCGGGAGATCCATCGGCGGGTGGTGCGGTCCCGGCAGGAGCGGGGGATCGCCGAGCTGCCTGCGTTCAACACGACGTACCGGTGTCTGTCGCCGGGGCGGACCAGGCTCGACGTCGAGCTGGTGGTCGACATCGCCCGCGTCGTCCTGGGCGACGAGTCGCGCGCGGCAGAGTGGCGGCAGGCGCATCAGGTGGTGTCCGGGCTGGCCGCGGACGCCTCGGTGGTGCAGGTCGGCGGCCGAGTGGAGTCCGATGGGGATGCCTTCGTCGGGCGGGCATCCACCGTACTGGCGGCGGCCACTGCGTTGGAGACGCATCGGCTCGTCTGCATCGACGGGATGCCTGGAGTCGGCAAGACCACGCTGGCCAGCCGGGTCGTCAACAGGCTGGCTGACGTCGAGCTTGAGTTCTCCGTGAACCTCCGCGGGTACGACCCGGTACGGCCACCCGCCGATCCGGCGGCCGTGCTCGACGGCTTCCTGCGACGGCTCGGCGTCTCCGGGAGCCGGATCCACGGGCTGGACCTGTCGGCGCGCTCGCAGCTGTTCGACCAGATCATCGAGGGCCGCCGGACCGTCGTACTGCTCGACAACGCGGCCTCCGACGACCAGGTGCAGCCGCTCACCGCGAAGAATGCGTTCACCCTGATCACGAGTCGCCGCCGGATGACCAACGCTCACCGGATCGGTCTGGAGGTGTTCGACCCGGCCGAGTCGGCGGTACTGCTCCGGCGAGCGGCCGGGGACAAGGTCGATCGCGAGCCGGTCGCGGCCACCCGGATCACCGAGTTGGTCGGCCACCTCCCGCTCGCTCTCGCGGTCCTGGCCGGACGCATCAGCGCGCAGCCCGACTGGACCCTCGCCGACCACCTCGAACGCCTCCAGGAACACACTGCGCGGCTCCGGCTCGACGACGGCGTCGCAGCCTCGCTTTCCCTGTCCTACCAGGCATTACAGCCCCCGGTACGCCGAATGCTCCGCCTGCTAGCCCTCCATCCGGGCCGCGATTTCGACGCGTACGCCGCTGCCGCCCTCGCGGATCTGACCATCGAGCCGGCCCGCGAGCAGCTGGCCAAGCTGGTCCAGATGAATCTCCTGGAGGAGCGATCCGGCCGCTACGAGCTGCACGATCTGATCCGCCTGCTCGCCTCCGACCAGGGCCGGGACGACGACCCCGCGTCGGTACGCCGGGCCGCCCTCGACGGCCTCTTCGACTACTACCGCAAGACGGTCGCGGCCGCCGCCGTGGCCTATGCGCCACAGGACCGCGAGCGGATCGAGCTGACCGAGAAGCAATGGATCGTCGAGCATCCCGGGCGGTTCGCGCTGGAGTTCGCCGACCGGGACGCGGGGCGGGACTGGCTCGAGGCCGAGCGGTCCAACCTGATCGCCACCGCGTTGTATGCGGCCGACCACGGGCGCCCGGAGTACGCGACCGGGGTGTCGGCGACCTTGATGTACTACCTCGGCACCGCAAGCCTGTTCAGTGGCGCGGAGGTACTGCACCTGACGGCGATCCGCTGCGCGAAGACCGACAAGGTGCGCGGCCGGTCGTACAACAGTCTCGGCGGCCTGTACTGGCGACTCGGCCGGTACGCCGACGGCCGCGCGGCCTATCAACAGGCGCTGGACTATGCCCGGCTGGCGGGCAACCGGCTCGGCGAGGCGAGCGGGTTGTCGAATGTTGCCCTCGGCCACTATCGGCTCGGCGCCTACGCGCAGGCGATCGACGGTCAGCGGGAGGCGTACGGGCTGTTCGAGGCAGAGGGCAACCTGACCGGGATGACCACGACGCTGGCCGGCCAAGGCTGGCCGCAGCTACGGCTCGACCGACCCGGGATCGCCCTGGAGCTGTTCGAGCAGGGGCTCATGATCAGCCGGAAGCTGGGCACGGACACCTTCGAGGAGGCGTTCGCCCTCAACAACGTGGCCGTCGCTTGCGAGGCGCTGGGCCGCGTTGACCAGGCGTGGCAGGGGTTCGAAGAGGCGCTGGAGCTGTCTCGCCGGATCGCGTTCGTGAACTGTGAGAGCGACTGCCTGAACTGCCTCGGCCGGCTGCACCGGGCAGCCGGCCGGATCGACGATGCGATCGAGCTCCACGAGCAGGCGCTCGATCTGGCCGACCGGCTCGGCAGCAGGCCGTTCACCATCGAAGTGCGCAACGACTACGGCCATGCCCTGACAGCAGCCGGCCGAGTCGCTGAGGCGGCTGAACAGCACCGCATTGCGCTGGAGGACGCCGAACGCATCGAGGACCGCTACGAACTACAGCGCGCCGAGGCAGCCCTCGCCCGGATCACCTAGCAGGGGGACCCGTACTCCGTGCCGATCCAGGCGCTCCAGATGGTGGGATTGCGCGTCACGCCGTCCTTCAACTCGTACAGCATGAAGCGGACGCACTTGCCTTCGATGTGGTGCCCGATGCCGGCGGGGCGCCGGTCGTGGAAGCGGACGCCGCGGTCACCCCGCCGGCGATCAGAACGAGGGCACCGGCGAGGACTGCGAACGTACGACGGAAGAAGTTGACGGTGATCCCCCAACCGGTGTCGGATCCGGGGGAGTTGCTCGCTGCGGGCATGGGGAAGTCCTTTCGGCCGGGGCGGTTGCCGAAGGAGCATGTAGCGCGGCGATCGACCGGGTCGCGGAATTCGAACGAAGTCGAACAGCCGCACCGCTAACCTGAAGCCATGAGTCAGAACGGGCAGGTGGCCATTCTCGGCGCCGGTGTGATGGGTGAGACGTTGTTGTCCGGGCTGCTGCGCGCCGGCCGACGACCGGGCGAGCTGCTGATCACCGAGCGGCGCGAGGAGCGCGCGACCGAGCTGCGCGAGCGGTACGGCGTGGACGTGGTGACGAACGTGGAGGCCGCGGCCAAGGCGGACACCCTGGTCCTGGTGGTCAAGCCGCAGGACATGCCCGACCTGCTCGCCGAGATCGCTCCGGCGATTCGGTCGAGCCAGACGATCGTCTCGCTGGCGGCCGGCATCACCACCACGTTCATCGAGTCCCGGTTGCCCGAGGGCGTCGCCGTCGTCCGGGTAATGCCGAACACGCCGGCCCTGGTCGACGAGGGGATGGCAGCGATCTCCCGTGGCGCGCACTGCGACGAGAGCCACCTGGTACTGGCCGAGGGCCTACTGGCCGCGACCGGGCGGGTCATCCGCGTTCCTGAGAAGCAGCAGGACGCGGTGACCGCGATCTCGGGTTCGGGTCCGGCGTACATCTTCTTCGTGGTCGAGTCGATGATCGAGGCGGGCGTGCACATGGGCCTGCCCCGCTCGACCGCGACCGACCTGGTCGTCCAGACGCTCTTCGGCTCGGCCAAGCTGCTCCGCGAGACCGGCGAACACCCGACCGTACTGCGGGAGCGCGTCACCTCCCCGGGCGGTACGACGGCCGCCGCGGTCCGTGAACTCGAGGACCACAAGGTCCGGGCCGCGTTCCTGTCGGCCATCGAAGCCGCCCGCAACCGTTCCCGGGACCTTGCCGCCGAGTAACCCGGGCGAGCGCGATCCGAAGGCGCCCGCCCGCGTCACCCCAGTCCCACCCAAGTCGGTCCCACCCCTGCCCTGGTCACCACGGCTGAAGCATCGCTGGTACCACCGGCTGACAGTACGGACGAACGAGCTCGTACTCCGAGGACCGCTGCTCCGCCGTCGGTACAGCTGGAAAGCGGTCGACGGTGTGCAGCGGCGCGGCCCGAAGAAGGTGGTCATCGACCTCGGCCACCGGGGCACGCGAACCCTCAGCTACGACGGTCTCAACGGCCGGCCGACCGCCGATCAGGTGGCCGGTGTGGTGGAGCGGCTGCGCGGTAACAACACCTCGGCGTTGACCAGTTACCGGGTGTCGTTATCCTGGGGCGCCGTGGTCTTTCTGCCTGCGGTCGTGGCGGTCATCGCCGTCACCGCCTGGGCGTTGATCAAGGGGTAAGTCGATGTCGGATCAGCTAATTCGAGCTGAGGGGTCTAGGGTCCCGCCCATGGGAAATCGTTCGAGCGGCACCGATGACGCTGCCGCGCGCCCTGATACCGACGTACAGGCCGGTGCCGACGTCGCGCTACCACCGCTGCCATGGCGGCTCCCGCTGGATCCGGCGCCGTGGTGGGCCTGGGCCTTGTTCATCGTGCCCTTCATCGCCGTCCCGGCGCTGAACTCCTGGCTGTGGATGGGTGCTCGCGACTTCCTCGCGGTCGGCCTGTTCACGATCATCGGCGCCTCGGTCGTGCGGGTCGCGGGCGGCGTGGTGCTGTACCGGGTCGAGATCACCGCGACCGCGCTGAAGGCCCGCACCAGCCTGCTCGTCCGCAGCCTCGCCTGGCAGGACGTCGACGACATCGAGATCGTCGACGACTCCGTCGTGCTGACCAGCGGCAAGGACGAGAACGAGATCAACGGCATCGCCAAGGGGCAGACCGCGCACGCCGCGGCCGTCATGCGGTCGATCCGCGACGCGGCCGACGACCAGCCGGTACGCCGCTCCCGCCCGCGTCCCGGCATCGGCGTCGTGTTCGTCCTGGCCTACCTGGTGCTCGCGGTCGGCGCGTTCCTCCTCCGCTGGCACCTGCTCTAACCCCTGCGCCGGGGTCAGCCGCGCGCTGCCCAGGGACCCTCGCCGGTGATCTTCTCCGGCGTGACGCGAGCGATCACCGCGGTCTCGGAGTACCGGTTCTCGAACGGGTAGTCCTTGCCCAGGTACCGCTGGGACTGCTTGTCCATCAACGCCGTCCATTCCGCCCCGATCTCCGGCCCGCTGATCTCGGCGCGCCCGCGAATCACCAGGTACTGGGACAGGCCACGCCGGCTCGGCTGGTCGTCCTCGATGATCACTGTGACGCGCGGATCGCGACGAAGGTTCGCGGCCTTGCGCTGGTAACCCTCCATCCCGATCAGCACCTGGTCGCCGTCGCGCTCGGCCCAGACCAGTGATGCCTGCGGTGAACCGTCTGCGTCGACGGTGACGAGGACGGCGTGGTTGTCGGTGGCGAAGAGCCGATGAGTGCTTTCCGGCAAAGGGATCATGCTGCTGACGCTAGACAGCGCAACGGGAACCCCTAAGTACCCTTGGGTCTGTGGATGGGATCGGTGACGTATTCCTGGCGGACTGCCCAGCGCGGCTCGCGGTCGAGGTGATCGCGGACAAATGGGCGGTCGTGGTGTTGTGGGGGCTCAGCGAAGGGCCGCGGAGGCACGGTGAGCTGGTCGAGCTGATCGGTGGGATCTCGAAGAAGGTCCTCACCCAGACGCTGCGCCGGCTGCAGGCCAACGGGCTGGTGACGCGGGAGGACTTCGGCGGCGTACCGCCCAGGGTCGACTACGACCTGACGGAGCTGGGCAAGACCCTGATGGAGCCGATCCGGATGCTGACCACCTGGGCCGCTGTCAACGGGGATGCTGTCCTGGCCGCTCAGGAGAGTGCATAAGCTCGGTCCCATGGACTTCTCCTTGTGGCCCAGTGCGGGCCGGACCTGGCAGGAAGTACTCGACGGCGCGGAGTACGCCGAGAGAACCGGTTGGCACGGCGTGTGGATGGCCGACCATTTCATGGTCAACAATGGTGACCTCTCGCTACCGATGAACGAGTGCCTGGCCTTGCTGGCCGGGCTTGCGGTGAAGACCGAGCGCGTCCGGATCGGCTCGATGGTGCTCGGCAACACGTATCGGCATCCCGCGGTCGTGGCTAACGCCGCCGCGACTCTGGACCAGATGAGTGGCGGGCGGTTCGTCCTCGGTATCGGCGCCGGCTGGCAGGTGAACGAGCACGAGGTCTACGGGATCGAGCTGCCGCCGGTGAAGGAGCTGCTGGCCCGGTTCGAGGAGGCCTGTCAGGTCTTCACCGGGCTGCTCACCCAGGAGCGGACGACCTTCGAAGGCAAGTACTACCAGCTGACCGGTGCGCCACTGGAGCCCAAGCCGGCCAAGGTTCCGCTGCTGATCGGCGCCTCGGGTGAAAAGGTTGCCTTGGGCATCGTTGCGAAGTACGCGGACGAGTGGAACCACTGGGGACTGCCGGACGTGGCCGAGCACAAGGGCAAGGTGTTCCGGGAGCACTGCGAGAAGATCGGCCGTGACCCGTCGGTGGTCCGCCGCTCGACCCAGACGCTGATCGAGATCATCGCGCCGGGCGACACCGAGGCGGAGGAACGGCGGGACCGGCTGATCGCCGCCGGCCGCCCGACGATCATGGGCTCGGCGGAGTACGTCCTGGACGTGGTGTCCCGCTATCCCGCGGCCGGCATCGACGAGTTCCTGGTCCCCGACGGTTTCCTGGGCACCGGCAACCGTCGCTTCGACGCTCTCGAGCTACTGCGCGAAGAGGTCTTCAACAAGATCTAGGGTCGCGACGACCGGCCAGTGGTCGCTCGGAAGGCGACCATCTGGCCGGTAGTGGGAGACCTCGGCGTCGACGACCCGCCAGCCCCTGCCGATCAGGATGTGGTCGATCCGGCCTTGTTGTGTGGCGCGACCGAAGTCGTGGAAGGTGCCGCCGGCCTCGGCCGGTACTGCGTCCAGCCAGCCCGCGTCGAGCAGCAGCTTCAATGGCGCCGAACCAGGCTCGACGTTCAGGTCACCGAGCAGGACCCAGTGGAGATCCGGCTCGGCCGACATCCACTGGTTGAGCAACTTGGACGACTCCAGTTGCGCGACCTCGCCGAGGTGGTCGTAGTGCGTGTTGGCGATCCCGGCCCGCGTGCCGTCGGCGTGAGCGATCCGTACCAGCGTGGCGATCCGGGTGAGATCCGCATCCCACCCGACCGACCCCGGCGTCGACGGCGTCGTCGACAACCACCGCGTTTCGTGCGACTCGACCCGCCAATCACCTAGCCGGATCATCACCACCGAGTGCTCGCCCGCGTGGACGCCGTCATCCCGTCCGGCTCCGACGATCTCGTACTCCGCGAACCGCTCGCGCAGATACTCCAACTGGTCGGGCAGCACTTCCTGCAGCCCGACCACGTCGGCCGCCAACTCCTCGATCGCAGCCGCGGTCGCCTCGCGTCGCAGTACCCACGAGTCGTCGCCGTCGGGCGCCGAGGAGTTCCGGATGTTGAACGTCGCCACTCTCAGCTTCACGCAGACGATCCTGCCAAACCCATCGCGACGGTCGCCGCCCGGAGTCGCGGTGCGCTTGCCTCGATCGCCCGGTCGCGTCCTTGCGCGAGCACCGCGTCGACGGACCCGGGGTCGGACGCCAGCCGCGCGTACTCCTTCTGCAGCGGCTCGATCACCGCCAGCACGGCGTCCGCCACGTCGGTCTTCAGGGCGCCGTACGTCTCGTACGAACTGGCGAGTTCGACCGGATCGCCGTCGGTGCAGGCGGCCAGGATCTCCAGCAGGTTGGTGATGCCCGGCTTGTTCTCCTCGTCGTGCCGGACCTCCCCGTCCGAGTCGGTCACCGCGCGCATGACCTGGCGGCGGATCACATCCGGCGGGTCGAGCAGCCGGATCGTACCGACGGCGTTGTCCTCGTCGGACTTGCTCATCTTCGCGGTCGGGTTGGACAGATCCTTGATCCGCATCGCCAGCGCGGCCTTCTGCAACTCCGGTACGACGAACGTCTCGCCGTACTCCCGGTTGAACCGGATCGCGACATCGCGGGCCAGCTCGACGTGCTGGTCCTGGTCGCCACCGACCGGCACCCGATCGGTGCCGTAGAGCAGGATGTCCGCCGCCATCAGGCACGGATAGGTGAAGAGCGAGGCGCGAGTCATCGGTCTGCCCCGGCCCTTTTCCTTGTACTGGATCATCCGCGACAGCTCCCCGACGTACGAGGTGCACTCGAGCAGGTACGCAAGCTGAGCGTGCGCCGGTACGTCGGACTGCACGAACACCGTCCCGGGCGGCAACCCGGCGGCAAGCATCAGCGTCGCCATCTCCCGGGTCAGAACGCGCAACCGCTGTGGATCGTGCTTGGTCGTCATCGCGTGCTGATTGGCAACGAAGTAGAACCCATCCGGATCCGTGAACCGCCGCAGGGCGCCGAGGTGGTTGCCCAGCGTGAGCCGGCCGGACGGGGTGATTCCAGAAAGCGAGGTCATGGTCTTGTCCTTTGTCGATCGAGCCCCACCAACCGACGGACACACAAAAAGGCCGCCTCGGCGAGGCGGCCTTGTGGATGCGCGTGAACGCAGGAGGGTCCGCCTAAGCGGCCCACCACTCCTGCAACCTGAACGTGTTCACCCCAAAACCATAGCCCGTACTACGCCCGCCCCGCCACCCACCGCCGCCGTCAGGACACGACATCCCGGCGGCTCGGCCTGCAACCTCTGCTGCAGCTGAGGTCAAGCGGTGCCGGTGACCAGAGTGTCGATGAGTGGGCCGACCAGCTGGGTGATCTCGTCGGGGGAGGCGTCGGCGAGGCCGTCGAGCTGGAGGAGGTGGCGGGCGATCACGGTGCCGATGGTCAGGGCGCCGATCACGCCTGCTCGTAGTACGGCGTCCTCGCCGGGCATCAGTGCCGCGATCTGGCGTTGCTGGCCGATCATCGCGGTGCGGACTTCTTTGGCTGCCTCGGGATGGCTGAACATCGCACGGAGTGCTGCGAGTCCGGCCGCCGGTTCGTCGGCCAGTTTGCTGCCCAGGGCGGCGGTCAGCAGTTCGGCGATCCGGTCTGTGTCGCCCTCGATCGGGCCGTCGGCGGGGATCGTCGCCACCTGGGCGAAGAGGTTCTCCTTCGACTCGAAGTACCGCATCACCAGGCCAGGGTCGCTGCCGGCCGCGGCCGCGATCGAACGGATCGTCGTCCGGTCGTAGCCGTGCTCGCCGAACAACTGCCGGGCCGCGGCCAGGATCCGGGCCTTGGTCTGCTCCCGCTGCGCCGCCCTGCTTGTCTGCTGCATCTCCTCAGTCTACGTGTGTTGACCGAAGTGCTCGGTGAGGGCTACCTTTCAGTCAACACACGTAGACCGAAAGGAGTTGGTCGCGATGATCCACGCGATCCTGCTGACGTTCCTGGCCGGGGTGGTCGGCGCCAACGGCATCCCGCACTTCGTCCGCGGCATCACCGCCCAGCAATACCCCAACGTCACCGGCAACTCGGCCGTCCGGAATGTGATCGGCGGCTGGGCGGCGCTGGTGATCGCGGCACTGCTGGTCGCCTGGTCGGGAGTTGGCCGGCATGAGGTGGTGGGTTGGGTTGCGGGGGCGGTCGGCGTACTGGGGATGGCCTTGTTCCATGCGCGCGGTGGGGCTTACCGGCTGAACACCCGGTGGGGCCGGGCCAATCCACCGGCCGGCTGAGCGTGGACGAGATAGACACCGGCGATCGGCTGAGCGGAGGACCGTGCGGCGCTTGCGGGCTAAGGTCGGGGGCATGAGCGGTGAGGCGATGCTGGTCTTCGATGAGGGGCTGACGGCGTACGACTTCGGGCATGGGCATCCGATGAGTCCGATCCGGGTGGATCTGACGATTCGGCTGGCGCGGGCGCTCGGCGTACTGGATCAGCTGAAGGTGGTGCCCGCGCCGGTCGCGGATGACGCGCTGCTGCGGACCGTGCACACAGCCGAGTACATCGCGGCCGTGAAGCGGGCCGGGGCGGATCCGGATCACCCGGACCCGGAGCACGGGCTCGGCACCGACGACACGTACTGCTTCCCGCAGATGCACGAGGCGTCGGCACATGTGGTCGGTGCGTCCGTCGAGGCTGCCCGGGCCGTCTGGGAGGGCGACGTGCTGCACGCCGCCAACATCTCCGGCGGGCTGCACCACGCGATGCCGGGGATGGCCAGCGGCTTCTGCGTCTACAACGACCCGGCCGTCGCGATCCAGTGGCTGCTCGACCATGGCGCTGAGCGGGTCGCGTACGTCGACGTGGACGTCCACCACGGGGACGGCGTACAGACCGTGTTCTACAACAACCCGCGTGTACTCACCGTGAGCCTGCACGAGTCGCCGACGACCCTGTTCCCGGGCACTGGTGGGGCAGGGGAGACCGGTGGGCCGGATGCGGAGGGTAGTGCGGTCAACATCCCGCTGCCGCCTGGTACCGGGGACGCTGGCTGGCTGCGGGCGTTCCACGCGATCGTGCCGGACGTGGTGAAGGCGTTCAAGCCGTCGGTGCTCGTCACCCAGCACGGCTGCGACTCCCACGCGGAGGACCCGCTGGCGCACCTCACCAAGACGGTCGACGGGCAGCGGGCGGCGTACCTGGCCTTGCACGACCTAGCCCACCAGGTCTGCGACGGCAAGTGGGTGTCGACCGGTGGTGGCGGCTACGCGATCATCGACGTCGTACCGCGCGCCTGGACCCATCTGCTGGCGATCGTGGCCGGCGAGCCGATCGATCCCGAGACGGCGGTACCGGAGTCGTGGCGCGAGGACATCCAGATCCGGTACGGCCGGGTGGCGCCGATGCGGATGACGGACGGGCGCGCTCCGACGTACGCGGACTGGTCGACCGGGTACAACCCCGACACCTGGCTGGATCGCTCGATCAAGGCGACCCGGGACATCAGCTTCCCGCTCCTCGGGCTCGATCCGACGTACTAGACCCAGCCCGGATCAGGCTGCTGCGACACTCTGATTCGGGTGAACCATCCAGTCACACCAGGCACCCTCTTTCCCATTCGCACCAACAGCCACTACGCTCTGTTCATGCACGGGCGGAGGTGCCGGAGGGGAAGCCGGCGCACGACCCGTGCTGGAAGTGCGGTGCGTTATGGCATCAAAGAAGTCCGGTGGTGAGTCCCCGCTCGCCGAGGTGAAGTTTCTGACCGTGGCAGAGGTTGCCACGGCCATGCGCGTCTCCAAGATGACGGTGTACCGATTGGTGCACTCCGGAGAGCTGCCCGCGGTGCGGGTGGGTCGGTCGTTCCGGGTGTCTGAGGATGCCGTGCACGACTACCTCAAAGGCGCGTTCTTCCAAGCCGGATAACCACGAGAAGCGACAGCGGCCGGAAACCCCGCAAGGGACCGGCCGCTTCGCGCTGCCCAGCCGCGCGGCCGGGTGAAATCGGTTGCCGGTGTCAGGGGTGGCGGTTAGTGTGCGGAGGGTGATCCAGGAGGTGTTGGACATTCCCGGTCGTTCGCGCACGCGTTGACGCACGTCAGTCATCGCGTGCTGCCTGTGGTGGCACCGTGAGCCTTTCTCCCTGCCCTCGGGCGGGGCTTCTCGAGGGATTCCTCCGTGCCACCCACCTTGTGGGCCGATCGTGATTTCGTTCGTTTCTGGATCGGCCAGACCGCTTCCCAGCTCGGCGCGCAGGCCAGTCAGGTCACGCTGCCGCTCATCGCAGTCACCACCCTCGGCGCGAGCGCCGCTCAGCTAGGCCTGCTGCGCGCCGTCCAGCAGGCCCCGATCCTGCTCTTCTCCCTGTACTTCGGGGCGCTGGCCGACCGCTCCCGCGCTCGCCGGCTGATGGTGCTGTCCGACCTCGGCCGGGCACTCGTGCTCGGGCTGATCCCGATCGCTTTCCTGCTGGACGTCTTCGGGCTGCCGTGGCTCTATGCCGTCGCCTTCGTCACCGGGATCCTGATGGTGTCCTTCGACGTGGCCTACCAGGCATCACTGCCCCGGCTGATCGGTCGTGAGCAGCTGCCGCAAGGCAACAGCCTGCTGGAGGGCAGCAGGTCGGCGTCCTGGATCTGCGGCCCGGCTCTGGGTGGCGGCATGATGTCGTTGCTTACGGCACCGATCGCGGCCTTGGGGACAGCGGCCTTCTTCGTCGTGTCGTTCCTTTCCCTGCAAAGGATCCGGCGATCCGACGCGCCACCGCCCGCTGAGAGGGTCGGCGGGATGCTCCGGCAGATCCGGGCCGGGGTGACGTTGGTCTTTGGGAATGTCACTTTGCGTACGATCGCGATTGCTTCCTGCGTTTACCAGTTCTCCTACGCGGCACTGATCACGGCGTACCTGCTGTTCCTCTCGCGCACGCTGCACCTGTCCGGCGCGGAGCTCGGCCTGGTGCTGGCAGCGTCGGGGCCGGGGGCGTTGCTGGGCTCGTACTTCTCCGCCAGCTTGCCGAGGCGTTTCGGCTACGGGCGGGTACTGATCGTGGCTGCGCTGATCTCGGATGTCGCGATGCTGTGTGTGCCTGCGCTCGATGGTTCGGTGGTCTTACTGATGGTGCTCAACTTTCTGTACGGCACGTTCAGCCAGACTGTCGATATCGCGACGATGGCCATCCGGCAGACGGTGACGCCGCTGGAGCTACAGGGGCGGGTCGTGGCTACCCTTAACTTCCTTGGACTCGGGCTGATGCCGATCGGGTCCTTGGTGGGCGGCGTGCTGGCCGCCCACCTCGGGAATCGCTCGGCTCTGTTGCTGGCTGCCCTGGGGCTTTGTCTTTCGCCGTTGACGTTTCTGCTCTCGCCGTTGCGCAAACTCAGGTGAGCCTGGGGAACAACGGGGTCGCCGGTGGAAGGATGCCGTCGATCGGGGTGCATTGCGTAGTGATGCGGGCGGCTGCGCTCGGGAGGAAGGGGGACAGCTCCCCTGCCAGCGCCAGGCAGGCGTGGTGGAGAGTGGCCAGGACCTTTGTCAGCAAGGGATCCTGGGTTTTGGCGAGCTGCCATGGCTCGGTGGTCTCGATGTAGCGGTTGGCGGACTCGACGATGTCCCACAGAGCGGTGGCCGCTTTGCGGAAGTCGTAGTTCGCGAGGGCAGTCTCGATCTGGCCGGGTGCGTTGGTGACGGCCGTTCGGAGTTCTCCGGGGGCTGGTAGGAGTGCGGGCACCCGGCCGGCGTAGTACCGGTGGATGAGGGAGACGACGCGGTTGACGAGATTGCCGAGGCCGCCGGCGAGGTCGGAGTTGCTGCGAGCGATCAGGCGATCGCGGGTGAAGTCCGCGTCGCCGATCCTCGGGACGTCCCGGAGCAGCCACCAGCGAACGGCATCGGCGCCGACCTCGTCGACGAGTTCGGCCGGGTCGATCGGCGTACCGGCGGACTTGCTGATCTTCCGGCCGTCGACGGTGAGGTAGTCGTGGACGAGGATCTCGGTCGGCAGCGCCAGGTCGGCCGAGAGCAGGATCGCGGGCCAGTAGACCGCGTGGAAGCGGACAACTCCCTTGCCCAGCAGGTGAATCCGGTTGTCGGATCGCTGCCACCAGTGCTCCAGATCGTTGCTGCCAATGCCGTAGCCGAGGCTTGACACGTAGTTGACCAGGGCGTCCCACCAGACGTAGACGACCTGATCGGGATCGCCGGGGACCGGGATGCCCCAACCTCGCGCGCGACGCTGCGAGCGCGAGATGGAGAAGTCGTGTAGCCCGCTGTCGATCAACGCCAGTACTTCGTTACGCCGGGTGGCCGGTTGGATGTTGATTTTGCCGCTCGTGATGAGTTCGCGGAGCTGTTCGGCGTACCGGGAGAGGCGGAAGAACCAGTTCTTCTCGGCGACGAGTTGCGGCTCGGTGCCGTGGTCGGGGCAGCGGCCGTCGGCGAGGTCCTCGGGTTGGTAGAACTGTTCGCAGCCGACGCAGTACAGGCCCTCGTAGTGCTTCCGGTAGAGGTCGCCGGCGTCGGCGCAGCGTTGCCACAATCGCTCGACGCCGGCTCGATGCCGTGGATCGCTGCTGGTCCTGATGAAGTCGTCGAAGGACAGGTCGAGTGGGGTGCGGAGGCCTTCGAACGCCGCGGCGTTGCGATCGACCAGCTCCTGTACTGCGATGCCCTCCGCCTCGGCGGCGAGCACGTTCTTGAGGGAGTTCTCGTCCGTACCGGTGAGGAAACGGACCTCGTCGCCTCGGCGGCGGCAATGCCGGGCGAGTACGTCGGCCTGGACCAGCTCGAGGGCGAACCCAAGATGTGGGCGGGCGTTGACGAACGGGATGGTGGTGGTCAGATAGGTACGCGTCATCGGAATCTCCTGCTGGATGGGGAGGAGAGCCGGGACGACGCCGCCCGGTGGAACGCGAACGAGGCCCCGACTCGGGGCCTCGGATCGATTGGAACGTCCGTCGCTGAACCCCGGCTAGCGGGGCATCATCTGCTGCGACGGGAAGCTGTTCATGCCATTCAGGCTAGCAGCAGGGTGGTCGCGCTCGTACTTCGTTTTGGCGGCCGCTTCGCGAGCTGCGGAAACTGTCGGTGGCGGGTGGTTGAGTGGGACCCAGTGAGGAAGCTGGGAGGCGGTCGGCATGAAGGTACGGGTGGAGCGGGATCTGCTGGTGGAGTCGGTGGCGTGGGTGGGTAAGAGTCTGCCCAGCAGGCCGAGTGTGCCGATTCTGGCGGGGTTGCTGATGGAGGCGTCGGAGGGGCAGCTGACGCTGTCCGGGTTCGACTACGAGACGTCGCACCGGGTGACGTTGCCGGCGCAGGTGGCTGATCCGGGGCGCTGTCTGGTCTCCGGCCGGCTGGTCGCGGACATCGTGAAAAGCCTGCCCCACCAGGCGATCGACTTCAGCGTTGACGGCGCGAAGGTCCTGCTGGTGTGTGGCACGGCACGCTTCACCTTGCAGACGCTTCCCGTCGATGAGTACCCAGAGCTACCGCCCCAACCGTCTGCCAGCGGCACCATCCGCAGCGACGTCTTCGCCCAGGCGGTCGGCCAGGTCGCAGGCTCCGCTAGCCGCGACGACACCATGCCCGTCTTCACTGGCATCCGGATGGAGATCGAAGCCTCCACCATCACCCTCTTGGCCACCGACCGCTACCGCCTAGCCATCCGAGAACTCGAGTGGCACCCCGCCACCCCGGACCCGTTGGCAGCAACGATTCTGATTCCGGCGCGGGTGCTTTCGGATACTGCCAAGGCGATGACGGGATCGGAGCTGACCCTTTCGCTCGACCAGGATGCTGCTGGTGGGGACGGGCTAGCCGGCTTTGCCGGCGAGGTCTCCGGCGGCGAACGCTGGACGACAACGCGCCTGCTGGACGGAAGCTTCCCCAAGGTCCGCAACCTGATCCCGGCCGCCGCCGCAGTCCAAACCCGGGTCCGCATCAACACAGCAACCCTGGTCGAAGCAGTCAAACGCGTTGCCCTGGTAGCAGAGCGCAACGCCCCCATCCGAGTCACCTTCACCGCCGAGGGGGCAACCCTCGACGCCGGCAACGGCGAGGAAGCCCAAGCCTCGGAAACGATCGAGACTCACCTGACCGGCGAGCCCGTGACAGTCGGCTTCAACCCGACGTACCTACTGGACGGCCTGCACGCCATCGGCACCCCAGTGGCCCACCTAGCCTTCACCCACCCCACCAAACCCGCCGAACTCACCGGCGCCACCGACCTGGAAGAAGCCCCCCAAACCAACTTCCGCTACATCCTGATGCCCGTCCGCCTCCACAACAGCTGACCGACTGCTCCTGATAGCCCGTATTATCGGCACCCTTGCCGAGGTGGGGAGCAGGACATGGGATTCGACCTCCGGAAGCTGTCGGCCGACCACGCCGACGACTATGACGAGGATGGCTGGCCCAGCCGGTCCGACGTGCATCGGCTCCGACGGTTCAAGGAAGCCCTCGGACCGGCGATGCCACAGGTCGAGCCCCCGATGGAAGAAGTGTGGGCCTGGGAGATCGAGTCGCTGTACGCAGCGGGACTGACGGCTCTGCTCGACTGCCTGCGGCATACCGATCCGGTGGTACGCCGGATGGCCGCCTACGTCCTCACCTATGTCGATGACGACATCACTCCGGTACTGCTGAAGCGACTGGAGATCGAGCAGGACGCCGCGAGCCGGATGGCGTTGCTGATCAGCCTCGCGGACCGGGACCAGCCGCTCGTGCTGACCTTCATCGAGCCCAGAAACTCCCCGACCGACCGCCTCGGCGCCGCCTTCGGCCTACTGCTGAGACACCAGCAGACCTCGCCGGAGATCCCCGACGAAATACTCGACGCCCTGGCGCTTGCCGCCACCCCAGCCGGCGAGAGGCTGATGGACCTGTCCTGGGCGGGCGACAGCGGCTCGGCGGCGTACTGGGTGATCAAGCCGAAGCTGCCGGCGCTCGCGCTGCAGCGTTGGCTGAGCAGACTGCTCGAGATCGAGCCGCGGGTCGGGGAACTGATCGAGCAGTCACTCGGGACACCGGAGCCGGTCTCGACGATCGGCAAGACCGTGGTCTCGACGGAAGACGGGCGTGGGGACGTGCGTTTGCAGGACCTGGCGTGCCTGTACTTCACCGAAGACACCGGAGAGCTGATCGGCTCGGCGACGGTGACGACGCAGGAGTTGACCTCCGCGCTGGCCGCGCGGTTGCGGACGGAGACCGATCTCGAGCAGGTCGAGTGGCTGGCGAGCGCGTTTCCGGACAAGCGGGCGGTGCTCCCCGAGCTGTCCAGGAGGCTGCTGAGGGTGCTGCATTTCCATCAGGGGCAGGCCACTCGCAGCCTGGCCGCCGTCAAGGCGATGGCGTCGATCTGTCACGAGCTCGGCAAGGCCGGTGGCGCCGATCCGGACGTCCGGGCCGCGCTCCTGAAGGTGTGCGGTGACGACGACCTGGAGGTACGGCTGGGAGGCGCGCGCGCCTTGACCGAACTCGGTCACCCGGCCGACGAGCTGGTGCCGATCCTGGTCTCGCTGATCACCGACCATCCACGTCGCTCGACGAAGGTGCCCCCGAACCAGCCGGCCGTCGACCGCTACAGCCGGGGGACCGACAGCGGAGCGCTGCCCTACCTCGGCCGGTTGGGGCCGGCCGCGCGAGCCGCCGAGCCGGTACTGCGGCCGCTGCTCGACGAGATCGATCCGGACCCGTGGAACGAGGTGCGGGTGTTCGCGGCCGAAGCATGGTTCGCGGTGACCGGCGATGCCGAGACGGCCGTCCGGGTGCTGGTCGACGAGGTCGGGGTCAGGTCGAGAGGTGAAGCGGAGATCCGGCGGATCTCGCGGGTCGTAGCGGTACTTCCGATCCTGGACGCGCTCGCTGCCGGAGGAAATACGCAGGCTGAGCGGATCGCGGCGTCCTACCCGAGTCCGAGATGAGCGGCAGGATGGGATTCGACCGGCGGAAGTTGGCAGCGGATTTGGATGACGACTTCGACGAGTACGGCGAGCCTGGTCCGCTCAACCACAGCGCACTGGGGCGACTGAAGGCGGCTCTCGGGGGGAAGCTCCAGCACGCCGCTGGAGAGCAGTGGGAACATCAGCTCGAGTCCGTGTACTCGGTCGGCATCGAGCCGCTGCTGGGCTGTCTGCGGCATCCCGATCCGGCAGTGCGGCGGATCACCGTCTACCTGCTCACCTATGTCGACGACGACATCACGAACCAACTGCTGGACGCGCTGGCGGACGAAGCGGACCCGGCCACCCGGATGGCGCTCCTGGTCAGCCTCGCCGACCGGGATGCTGACCGGGTACTGGCCTTCACGGAGCCGGGCAACTCCGACACGGACCGGCTCGGCGCGGCGTACGGGCTGACGTTGCGGCATCGGCAGATCGATCTGACGTCGCGGCCGCCAGAGGCCGAGTATGCGTTGCTGATCCGGCAGACCGAGGGTGGCTCGCAGATCCCCGAGCAGGTG
This sequence comes from Kribbella sp. NBC_00382, assembly GCF_036067295.1. Classification (NCBI taxonomy): domain Bacteria; kingdom Bacillati; phylum Actinomycetota; class Actinomycetes; order Propionibacteriales; family Kribbellaceae; genus Kribbella; species Kribbella sp. NBC_00382. The sequence goes on along the minus strand of NZ_CP107954.1, from coordinate 1,473,294 downwards.
CTCGATGCGCTGGTGCTCTGCGCCGGTCCGGCCGGCCGGACGATGACGATGGAGCTGCCGTGGGCTGAAGGTGGCGGCTCGTGGGCGCTCTGGGCAGTCCAGCCGACACTGTTCCCGACCGCCTTGCGGTACTGGCTGCAGCGCATGCTCGACCTCCCGTGGGCGACCGACCCGACGCTGTTCGGGAATCCAGGCTCACTCGTCCTGATGGCCACGCACCTCTACCAGGCCCACCCGGAGCTGGCGATCGAGCTGGTACCGCGGATCATCGATCTGGTGGCGACGACCGACCTGGGGATCGTCTCGATCGGCGTACCGGACCTGATGCCCTGGTTCAAGAATCGGCCGGGACCCGACGGCCCGCTGCCCTGGGACCGGAGCGATCGGCGGTTGGTCGTCCTGCTCGATCAGCTGGCGAACCTGTACGACCGGACACCCACGCTCGGCCTGCGCATGATCCTCGCCGTGGCCGGGCATGCCCGGGTGGAGCCACTCCTGCTCGAGCTGGTCGGCCAGCGGCTCGGGCAGAAGTCGAGTGAACTTCTCTCGTCGGCGACTGGGCACGCGGCCGCGCTGACTCCACTCCTGGCCGCCCGGTTCCGGCAGGAGGAGCAGCTCGACCAACTCAAGTACTTGGTGCAGGCCTTCCCGGACAAGCGCGCGGTAATTCCCGAGCTGGTCGAGAAGCTGCTCGCGCTGCTGCGGCTCAGCGAAGGCCGGACCACTCGCGACCCGGACGTCATCGAGGTGATGGTGATGATCTGCGAGGAACTCGGACGGGTCGGTGGCACCGATCCGGCGGTGCGGTCTGCCCTTCGAGAGGTGGGTTTCGGCGGTGACCTGGAGTCGCGGACCTGGGCTGCCCGGGCCTTGATGGTGCTCGAGCACCCGGCCGCCGAGCTGGTGCCGATCCTGGTCTCGGTGATCACCGACCATCCCAGCCGGTCGACGAAGGTACCGCCGAACCAGCCGTCCCGCGGGGCCGGCGGAGGAGTCCTCGACTACATGGCGCTGCGTTGGATCGAAATGCTGGGCCCAGCCGCGCGGGCCGCGGAGCCGGTACTGCAGACGCTGCTGTCCGAGGTGGACCCGAGCCCACGGATCGACCTCCGGCTCCTGGCAGCCAAAGCCTGGTTCAAGGTAACCGGCGACGCCGACACGGCCGTTCGGGTGCTCGTCGAAGTGGTCGAGGCCGAGTCACGCGGTGAATCGGAAATCTGGGAGCTCACGCGGTACGTAGCGGTACTTCCGATCCTGGAGGCATTAGCCGCCGAAGGAAACGCACAAGCCGGCCGCATCGCGGCATCACACCGCCGAGCTGACTACAGCTAGCGTGGATGGATGGCGGTGCTGGGAACGTTCGAGGACGACGACTACTTGCCGGAGTTCGGCACGTTGACGGTGCGCGACGCGTACAGCGGGTACACCGAGTACGTCGACGCCGGGCTGCTGGAGCAGCACGCCACGGATGCCCAGCCCTGCGGGACGATCGCCCGCACGGGCGCAGGCTGGCTCGAAGCAGCCTCGGGCGACCTGCCGTGCCTCGTCGGCATCCGGGTGCACGACAGCCCGGCCGGGGATGGCGAGTTGGTCGAATGGGTGGATGTGGTCGAGCTTCCGTATCGAAGCGCCACCGGTGTGGTCGGCCTGACGGCAGCGACGGGCTCATGGCCTGAGGAGCACCTCCAGCTCGGCCGACCCGGACAGTACCGGGTCCGTGTCGCCCACCAAGAGCTGCCTCAACCGAGTGCGACGGATGAGGCAGGTGAGCGGATAGGACCTTGGAGCCTGTGGCAGTTGGACTATTGGCCGGTTACCGAGGTGGAGCCACCGCGCTGGCTCCGGCGGAGCAAGCCGGCTGTACCGGCAGGGGACCAGGGATGGGGCTACCTGCTCGGGTATGAGGCAGCCGGGGTGATCACCAGCCTCGAGTACATCAGAGGACGCGACGGCGGGACGTCCTTGGAAGAGCTGGCCGAGTGGGCCTCTGCGCACTCGTGGGGTGATGACTGGCTTGACCAGCCACTGACTCTGGCTGACCACGGCTATCAGCTGATGACGCTGGCAGCCGTCGCCGAACAGCTCGACCGAGTGGAGCCGATCACCCGGCGGATGTTGCCGCCGCTGTTCACGGCACTCGGCTGTCTCACCTTCGATGGCAGCCGCTACCGCCGATCACCGGACTCGCCGTTGCCTCAGGACGTACTGCGGATTCCGGCGGAGACGTTGACCACGCTCGAGGTGTTTCAGAGCAGGACCAAGTACACCTCCTTCACCTCCGACCTGATGACGATCGCGCTGTGGGGCGGCGCGGAGCAGACCACCGTTGCGGCTCTTGCGGAGCGCACACTCGCGTCGCCGGAGGAAGTACGAGGAGCACTGGGTGACGCCGTGCTGCGTGAGTTGATGCGCGTTGATGGTGACCTGGCCGGAAGGTTCAGGCTGACCGTCCTTCCGGGCGCGGGGCATTGAGTCAGCGCCAGATGCTCTCGCTGAGGGCCAGGCCAAGAGCAGCAGCGCCGAGGGCGGCGAGGATGCTGGCGGTGACGTTGGCGATGGCTGCGAGTTTGGCGTTCTGTTCCCAGAGGCGGAGCGTTTCGTAGGAGAAGGTCGAGTATGTGGTGAGGGCGCCGCAGAAGCCGGTACCGACCAGGAGCTGGACCCAGTGCGGAGCATCCCCCGCACTGCTCGCACCCACGACGAAGCCCAGGATCACCGAGCCGATGACGTTGACGGTGAACGTGCCCCAGGGGAAGTCGCTGTCGTGCCGTGACTGGACGGCGCGGTCGGTCAGATACCGCAGCGGAGCACCGACCATGGCGCCGGCGATGACGAACAGGACCTTCATCGACGGCTCCGGCGGACGAGCGCGCGCGTGACGTGAGTACCGGCGAAGACCGCGGCGATCGCGCCGATCACGGTCGCGAACATGTACCCCAGCGCTGTCACCGGATGCCCATCGGCGAGCAGCCGCTGGAGGTCGACGGCGTACGTCGAGAAGGTCGTGAACCCACCCAATATCCCGGTCCCCACGAACGGCCGCAGCAGCCGCTGCCCGATCCACACCTCGGAGACCAGCACCATCAGCACCCCGATCAGCGCGCATCCCGCCACGTTGATCACCATCGTTGCCCAAGGCCACGATCCGGCCCCGGCCGGCCATGCAAGCCCAACGCCATAACGCGCCGACGCCCCGATCGCCCCACCAGCGGCGATCACCCCGAGCACAGCACCGTCACCCCGCCGAAGCGGTACTACGCCCGCCGGGTGCCGCAGATCAACATCAGAGTCAACCGGCTCCCGCGGCGACGGATCGCTCTGCACACCCACCTCCGAAGGGACGATCGCAGGCCGCGACGGACGCCGTCCGGCTCAGGTGACAGCACGATAGCCCGCTCGTGCCCCAGCGGATGGAAATGCCTCGTCCGTGGCCGGACCAGTAGTGGAGGATGACGGCATGAGCGACGTGAGTGGGGTGCGGCTGGCTGGTGATGGGCTGATTCTGCGGGAGTGGGTAGAGGCGGACCTGCCGGCGATGATCGAGTTGTTCGACGAGCCTGCGGTGGCGTACTGGACGCCGCTGGTGAGCCCGTTCGACGAGCAGGCTGCCAAGGCCTATCTCGAGGTGGCACAGGCGGACAACGGGAGGATCCAGTTGGCGATCACCACGGACGGCGACCGGCCGCTTGGTGAGGTACTGCTGATGCCGAAGACGTTGAGCGTCGGGTACTCCGTCGGCTCGGAGTTCCGCGGACAAGGCCTCGCAGTACGGGCCGTGAAGCTGATCACCACCTACGCCCACGAGGTCGCGGGAATGCCACGAGTGCTCCTGGAGATCGAGGCCGAGAACGAGGCCAGCAAGGCGGTCGCCCGTGGGGCCGGCTACAAGTTGACCGACGCTGAGCCCTCGCCGGTCACCGAGAAGGGGCGCGACCTTCTGCTGTACACCTGGGAGCACCTCGCCTGAGCGGCGGCCTAGTTCCGGCGGGCTTTGAGGGCCAATGCGTGGGGGACCGGGATGTCGCCGGGTTCTTCGATGTGTTCGAGGGTCAGCTCTGGGCGGAGGAAGGCGTTGAGGAGGTCGGGCAGCGGGAGGTGGCGCATGCCTACGCGGCGTCGGATGCCGTCGTCGGCCCAGTACGCGGATTCGTCCTGCCAACCCGGCGTCCGGTACGACGGGTGGACCAGGCGGCTGCCGTCCTCGTTCCACTCGACGTGGGGGCCGTTGAAGGCGGGGTGGACTCCGTAGCAGACCAGCAACCCGCCAGGACGTAGTACGCGGACGACTTCGCCCAAGGCGCCTGGGAAGTCGTCCAGGTCGGTGGAGATCCACATCGCGATCACGGTGTCGAAGGAGCCGTCGGCGAACGGGAGCACGGCGGCGTCCGACTCGATCAGCGGGCCGTCGGTTCTCGTGCGGGCCAGCCGGAGCTGGTCGGAGGAGCGATCCACCCCGACCACCGTGCGGCCGCTGTCGCGGATGGTGTCGAAGTTCCGCCCGGTACCGCAGCCAAGGTCGAGGCATGGGCCCGAACCCGGGCCGAGCAGCTCCAGCAGACCGGGCTGATGGCGGGGTGCGCCGGCCACGAACCGGGCGTCGTACCAGTCGGCCAAACCGTTGTAGCGAGCGCCCATCGAGGCCTCCCCAGTCGACGAGAAACCATCCTATCCAGGCGGGGGAGCAGGCTCACTTAGGTCAGGGAGGTGACCTACAGGTAGTCTTTCCTGACGCTCTCTTTAAGTTTGGATGGTTCCACTGTGGGTTCTGTTATCAAGAAGCGCCGTAAGCGTATGGCGAAGAAGAAGCACCGCAAGCTGCTGAAGAAGACGCGGGTACAGCGCCGCAAGCTCGGCAAGTAGTAGCAGTTCCCGCCGTCCTGGGGTCCAGGGCGGCGTTGACGGAGTTGTTGCTGTCTGGCTGGGGGTCACTCGTGGCACACGTAGTGATGGTTACCGGCGTCTCTCGAGATGCCGGTGCTCGCTGTGCCCGGAGACTTGCAGCCGACCCTGAGATCGACACCGTGATCGGCATCGATGTGGTGCCGCCAAGGGCCGAGCTCGGTCGGGTCCGGTTCGTCCGGGCCGACATCCGCAACCCCGTCATCGCGAAGGTCATCGCCGGTGAGGACGTCGACACGGTCGTCCACACGGGCGTCGTGGCGACCCCTGGCAGCGCCGGGGGACGGTCGTCGATGAAAGAGATCAACGTCATCGGCACCATGCAACTGCTCGCCGCGTGCCAGAAGGCGCCCGGCGTGCGCAAGCTCGTGGTCAAGTCGTCGACCACGGTGTACGGCGCCGGTCCGCGCGACCCCGCGATGTTCACCGAGGAGATGGCGCCGCGGGCGATCCATCAGACCGGGTTGAGCAAGGACGCGGTCGAGGTCGAGGGTTACGTGCGCGGGTTCGCCCGGCGCCGCCCCGACGTCTGCGTCACCACGCTGCGGATGGCCAACTGGATCGGTCCGCAGACCGACTCCCCGATCACCCGGTACTTCGCGATGCCGGTGGTACCGACCGTTTTCGGTTTCGACGCCCGGCTGCAGTTCCTGCACGAGAGCGACGGCGTCGAGGCGATCCACCACGCGACCGCGAACGAGCTGCCCGGCACCTTCAACCTGGCCGGCGATGGCGTGCTCTCGCTGTCCCAGGCGATCCGCCGCCTCGGCCGACCCGTCTTCCGGCTCCCGTCCTTCACAGCGGCCAGTACTGCGGCCGTCGTACGGCGCGCGCGGCTGGCCGACTTCTCGCCGGACCAGATCACCTTCCTGACGTACGGCCGCGCGGTGGACACGACCCGGATGCGGAGCGAGTTCGGTTTCGAACCGGAGTACACGACCGCTGGGGCCTTCGACGACTTCCGCGCCCACCTCGGCGCCGGTGCCGTCACGCAGGCCTCGCGCCTGCTCACCGCTGGACTGGGAGCACTGCGTGGCTGACGCCGACGTCATCCCGATCGGATCGGGCGGCCGCCCAGGCCGCGGCAGCGGACGTCGTACTACGCCCTCGGCTGCGGCGCGCGCCCTCGCAGGCCCCGACGCCGTCAAGGCCCGGGCTGCCAAGAAGCGCGCGGCGAAAGGCAAAGGCCAGGCGCCAGAGCCGCAGGTGGTCGGTGCGGCTGACTCCGTCGACGATTTCAGCGTGGCGCCCGAAGCCCAGCCGACTGGTCTGAAGGATTTCGCGGCGTTCGAGAAGATCGTGCGGGACACGCTCGGGGTCGACGGGGAGCGGCAGGTCGCCGAGTTCCTGGCGTTCCTGCGGCGGCGGTTGTCGGGGGAGTACGAGGTCGACGAGTTCGGCTTCGACGAGGACCTGACCGATCAGGTGATGCTGAAGTTCCTGCGGCCGCTCGCGGAGAAGTGGTTCCGGGTCGAGGTGCGCGGGATCGAGAACATCCCCGAGACCGGCAGCGCGCTGATCGTCGCGAACCACTCCGGCACGATGCCGATCGACGGGCTGATCACCCAGCTGATCATCGCGGACCACACGAACCGGCCGCTGCGCACGCTGGCGGCCGACCTGGTGTTCAAGACGCCGTTCGTCGGCGAGTTCGCCCGCAAGGGTGGCGCGACGCTGGCGAGCAACGACGATGCCGAGCGGCTGCTCCGGCAGGGCAACCTGGTCGGGGTCTGGCCGGAGGGCTTCAAGGGACTCGGCAAGCCGTTCAGTGAGCGGTACAAGCTGCAGCGGTTCGGTCGCGGCGGCTTCGTCAGCGCGGCCATGCGGACCGGCGTACCGATCGTGCCGTGCTCGATCGTCGGCGCCGAGGAGATCTACCCGCTGGTCGGCAACATGGCGTCGCTGGCCCGGTTGGTCGGGGTGCCGTACATCCCGGTCACCCCGTTCTTCCCGCTGCTGGGACCGCTCGGCCTGATCCCGCTCCCGTCGAAGTGGCTGATTGAGTTCGGCGAGCCGATCCGCACCGACGACTTCCCCGACGGCGCCGCCGACGACCCGATGCTGGTCTTCAACGTCACCGACCAGGTCCGCGAAACCATCCAGCAGACCCTCTACACCCTCCTCATGCAACGCCGCAGCGTCTTCTTCTAACCCCCACCCCCACCCCCACCGCTCCCCACCCCCACCTCCCATGGCTCCCTCACGTGCCATTTGAGGGGTTAACCCCTCAAATGGTGGGTTGCCCCATGGGATTCTGAGGGGGCAACCCACCGCCTCAGGGGTTAACCCCTCAAATGAGGCGCGGGCGAGCCCGGCGGGCGACGGGCTGGACCGGGAGCCGGTGGGGATGCGGCGCGTGCGGATGCGGTGCGGTGTGGTGGGGATGCGTGCGGTGGGGATGCGGTGCGGTGTGGCCGGGATGCGGTGCGGCGCGTGGGGATGCGGTGCGGGGGGATGCGGAAAGCCCGGCTTCCGAGGGAAGCCGGGCTCTTCGGGGTGATCAGTTCCAGGGGGGTAGGAGCGTTTGGAGGACGCCCGGGAGGTTGATTGTTGGGAGGTTCAGCGTCGGAAAGGGCCAGGGCCAGCTGGGGGTGCCGGGGGTGGGCAGCGTGGGGACGGTCGGTCCCGACGGTGTCGAGCTCGGCTTGGTCGACGGCCTGGGTGGTGTCTTCAGGTCGGTCGGCCGGGTGGTCGGCTGCTCGACGATGGTGGTGTCCACCGTCTGGGACGGAGCCGTCGTCACGCCGGTGCTCGGCTTGGTCGACGGTGCTGTCGTGGGCTTGCCGGTCGGGGACTGGCCCGCCTTGATCGGCGTGCTCGGCTCCGTGCCGGGGTTGATCGCCGGGGCCGGGCCGCTGTTCTTGGCCGGCTTCGGCTTGTCGCACTTCGGGCATGCCCGCGCCGTGACGCCGGCCTGCTTCTCCAGCATCGACAGTGCCTCGACCGCTGGTTTGAGCGACTCGGGCGGCAGCTTCGGAGCGAGCTCACCGATGGCCTGGCGGGCGCTGGTGATGAACGCGGTGACCTCCGCGACGGAGGCCGGGTCGCCGTCCTGCTGGTACGACGCGACCAGTCTGGTGATGCCCTTGCGGGCCTGGTCGGTGAAATCGGCCAGGGTGCTGTTGATGGTGGCCACGTCGCCACCGTTGTTCACCAGCGCCTGGATCTCGGCGAGTCGGGTCTTCGCGTGCTCGAGCTCGCGCCGGCCCCGGGAGTCGTCCCCGACGCTGACGTTGGTGGAGACGTTCTCGATGCCGCGCTTCATCCCGTACAGCGCGTCGCCGGGCATCGCCTGCTGAGCGGCGGCGGCAGAACCGATGCCACCTCCGAGCAGGACCAGCGCGGCGGTACTGGCCACCAGCCGGATCCGCCGGCCGTGACGATGGCGGATATCTGTCACGGACGCGTCGTCGTCCTCGCGCTCGGGCGGATCGTCCGAGTTCTCCGGAATGCTGGGTACCACGGTCGGAGTGTTCGTCGCGGCTCGCGCCGCGGCCTGCTCGAGGAGGCGGTGCCTCAGCTCGGCAGCGAACTCCGGTCGCGGTGTCACTGCGCCGGCGGTCCTCAGCCGTCCGACCAGCTCCACAGCATCCATCAGCTCAGGGTCATCGCTCAGTCGCGAAGAGTGACGGGGCCCGTGATCGACGGCGTGCGCGAAGGTCTCCGCGCGCGCTCGAGCCCTGTGTAGGTCACTCATGAGTTCTCGTTCTCCTCAATGGCCGATCGGGGTCACCGAAAGGTCCTCACACAGGCAAACGAGGAAACTCCCTGACGGGTTACGAAAGACATTCGTTGTCATCCTCCTCACCTCAAGTCCTTGGGGATAACCTTCGCCAAGTGCCGGACGGCCCTCAGTTGCAGTTGCTTGACGGCGCCCTCGGATTTCTCCAGCGCCTTGGCCGTCTCCGCGATCGAAAGACCGGCGAAGAATCGCATCGTCAGGCAGTCGCGCTGCTCCTCGGGCAGCGCCGCCACAGCGTCTCGCAGGACCTCCGCGGTGGCTGCGGCCAGTACATCGACCTCCGGCCCCTCGGTCTGCCGGTCGTGCGTCTCGATCTCGTCGGTGACCACCTCGAGCCGGACCCGGCCCGACTTGTAGTGGTCGGTGATCAGGTTCCGGGCGATCGTCACCAGCCAGGCGCCGAAGTCCCGGCCCTGCCAGCGGAACGAGTCCAGCGCGCGCAGCGCCCGGACGAACGTCTCGCTGGTCAGGTCCTCCGCGAGCGCCGATGACGACACCCGGGCGTAGATGTAGCGATACACGGTCAGCGAGTACTCGTCGTACAGCTCGCCGAACGCACCGACGTCCCCTGCCTGGGCGCGATCGACGAGCTCTGCGCGTCTCATCCCGTCCGGGCTTGGCTCCGGCGTCGTCAAGTTCTCTCCCCGTTCAACTGACACGTCTGCGTCTGACACGTCTTTGTAAGACACTGCCGCGTATGGCCACAGCGGCTGAGACAGCACCGAGCGTTACGCCTGAAGCACCCGCTGTCAACAGCGCGCGGCGTGCCGCCTTCCGTCCGGTCCGATAATCGCGCACCTTCCAGCCCGCCACTTCGGCATGCCGGCGGAGCCTGGAATCGGGGTTGATCGCGCACGGATGGCCCACCAACTCGAGCATCGGCAGATCGTTGACCGAATCCGAGTAGGCCGCACAATCGGCCAGGTGAAGCCCCTCGTGCGCCGCCAGCGCGCGGACCGCCTCCGCCTTCGCCGGACCATGCAAGATATCGCCGACCAAACGCCCTGTATAGACCCCGTCACGCGTTTCTGCAATCGTTCCCAGTGCTCCGGTCAGGCCGAGCCGGCGCGCCATCAGGCGGGCGACCTCGACCGGCGAGGCGGTCACCAGCCAGACCCGTTCGCCCGCGTCCAGGTGCTGCTGGGCGAAGGCTTTGGTGCCCGGCCAGATCTTGTCGGCCATCAGCTCGTCGAAGATCTCCTCGACCAGAATCTGTACTTCGGCCACCCGGTGCCCGGCGATGAACGAGAGCGCGGACGAGCGCGCGTTCGCGACCGATTCGGGCGTTTCGCCCTGCAGCCGGAAGCGGAGCTGGTCGACCGCCTTGCGGGCGATCTCGGCGCCGGTGAAGAACTTGCGCCGGTACAGACCTCTGGCCAGGTGGTACACCGAGGCGCCCTGCAGCATCGTGTTGTCCAGGTCGAAGAACGCGGCCGCATGCGTCACCGGCGGGGTCTGCAGCGCCGCCTCCAGCTCGGCCGCGGCGGCACTCGCCTCACCGGCCAGTACCGACCGGGCGCGCAGATCACGCGTCGTAGGTCGAGTCACAGAAAGGACCCTAGCGGTCTCGTGACAGACTCGCCTGGTGAACTTCAACTTCGCGGATGTTCTTCGTGACACAGCGCAACGTCACGGCGAACGTCCGGCGCTGGTCGACGGTGACCGGCGACTGACCTGGAGCCAGCTCGACGCGGCCGTTGACGCGGCCGCCCGGGGGTACTCGGCCGCGGGTCTGGTGCCGGGGTACCGGGTGGTGCTGCTGATGGCGAACAGTATCGAGTTTGTGACCTCCTACCTGGGATGTCTTCGCGCCGGGCTGGTCGCCGTACCGCTGAACACGGGCCTGACCAAGGGCGAGATCAGCAACGTGATCGCGCACTCCGGAGCCCGGCTGGCGGTCGCCGACGGGGACCTCGCGGACAAGGCCGAGGGCATCAGAGTGGTCCGGGCCGGCGAGCTCAACGGTCACGCTCCGCTTACGCCGCAGACCGACCCGGAGGCCCTCGCGGTCCTGCTCTACACGTCCGGTACGAGCGGCGACCCGCGCGCGGCGATGCTGACCCACCGGGCGCTCGGCGCGAATGTCCGGAATCTGGCCGACCTCGGCGAGGACCGGATGGGCCCCGAGGACGTGGTGCTCTGCGTGTTGCCGATGTTCCACGCGTTCGGCCTCAATGCGGTGCTCGGCTGGGCCGTCGCGACCGGGGCACAACTGATCATCGAGGCACGCTTCGACTCGACCGCCACCATCGATCTGGTCCGCCGGTACGCCGTGACGCGCCTCCCGCTCGCGCCCCCGGCCCTGAACGCGTTCATCGCCCGCCCGGACCTCAAGGAAGCGCTCGGTACGGTCAAGGTCGTACTCACCGGCGCGTCGACCCTCGACCGCGGACTCGCGGACCGGTTCGAGCAGGCCAGCGGACTGTTCGTGCATCAGGGCTACGGCCTGACCGAGGCCTCGCCCGGCGTCACCACGACGCTCGGCGAGCACAACCCCAAGCCGGGCTCCGTCGGCCGGCCGCTGCCGGGGGTCGACCTGCGGATCGCCGACGAGCAGGGTGAGGAAGTCGAGGGCGACGACCCGGGCGAGATCCTGATCCGCGGCAAGAACCTGTTCTCGGGCTACTGGCCGGACGGCGTCGACGGCCCGGACGGCGAGGGCTGGTACCGCACCGGCGATGTCGGCTTCCTGGACGCCGACGGTGACCTGTTCCTGGTCGACCGCCTCCGCGAGCTGATCATCGTCTCCGGCTTCAACGTGTTCCCGAGCGAGGTCGAGGAGGTCCTCGTCCAGGCTCCGGGGGTACGGGAGGCGGCGGTCATCGGCGTACCGTCCGACGACACCGGCGAGGCGGTCAAGGCTTTCGTAGTACCGGAGACCGGTGCTGCGCTCGACCCGGCCGAGATCGGCGAGTACGCCGGTACGCGGCTCGCCCGGTTCAAGTGCCCGGTCGAGATCGAGGTCGTCGACCACCTGCCGCACTCGGTCACCGGCAAGGTGGCGAAGGGCCGGCTGCGCGAGGCGGACCGGTGAGCGCCGACCGGGTGACCCTCTACGGCAAGCCGGGCTGTCACCTCTGCGACGACGCCCGGGCGATCGTGACCCAGGTCTGCGCCGAGCTCGGCGTCGGCTGGAACGAGATCGACATCACCCAGGACGAGCAGCTCTTCAAGGAGTACGGCGAGCAGATCCCGGTCACCTTCGTCGACGGCCGCCAGCACGACTTCTGGCGAGTCGACCCGGTCCGCCTCAAGAGGGCCTTGACAACTTAGTGCTCTTGACCACTTGCCAGCTTCTCGATTTTGTTCTCACGTTCACAAGCTCCTAGAGTGGGGTCGTCGCCAGCCGTGAGGCGGTGACTCGCGAACCACCCCAAGCGACAATCCGAGCCAGGAGAATTGTGACGCCTGCCCGCAGCCGTCGCCCCGGCGCGCCGACGAGAACCGAACGCGGCATTCCCGAGGCCACTGTCGCGCGCTTGCCGGTGTACCTGCGGGCCCTGACCGCCTTGTCGGACAGTGGCATCGCCACCGCGTCGAGCGAGGATCTGGCGACCGCGGCCGGGGTCAACTCGGCCAAGCTGCGCAAGGACCTGTCCTACCTGGGGTCCTACGGCACCCGCGGGGTCGGCTACGACGTCGAGTACCTGCGCTACCAGATCGCCCGCGAGATCGGCGTCACCCAGGACTGGGCCGTCGTCATCGTCGGGATCGGAAACCTGGGCCACGCGCTGGCCAACTACTCCGGCTTCGGCACCCGCGGCTTCCGGATCGTCGCGCTGCTGGACGCGGACCCGAACCTGGTCGGCGAGCAGATCGGCGACATGATCGTCCGGGACTTCGCCGAGCTGGAGGAGATCGTCGCCGCCGACCGGGTCTCGATCGGTGTCATCACCACTCCGGCCGGTCCGGCCCAGGAGGTCTGCGACCGGCTTGTATCAGCCGGGGTGACCAGCATCCTCAACTTCGCACCGGTGGTACTGACCGTGCCGACCGGCGTGGACATCCGCAAGGTGGACCTCTCGATCGAGTTGCAGATCCTGGCGTACCACGAACAACGAAAGTCCGGAGAGGCGGCGCTCCCCGAGGTGCCCGAACTGCCAGCGATGAACGGCGTGGTCACTGATCTGCCCAGCGTGGGTGGAGGTGTCGGCGCGTGACGCCGGACGAGCGCAGCGAGTTCGCCATTGAGCACAGCCTGTCATCAGGTAGCTCATGCGCGTCCGGAGCGAAGCGAGGACGCGCATGAGCTACCTGGTCGTCGGCATCTCGCACCGGTCCGCTGACATCTCTGTACTCGAGCGGGTGGCCCTGGATCCGGACGCGGCGACCAAGCTCGCGCTCGCGGTCCAGCACACCCCGGCGGTGACCGAGTCGGCCGTGCTGGCCACCTGCAACCGCACCGAGGTCTACGCGAACGTCGACCGCTTCCACGCCGGGATGGACGAGGTCACCGCGATCCTCTCCGACGTCACCGGCGTACCGCTGCTCGACCTGGCCGAGCACCTCTACGTGCACTTCGAGGAAGGCGCCGTCGCGCACCTGTTCCAGGTCGGCGTTGGGCTGGACTCGATGATCGTCGGCGAGAGCCAGATCCTCGGCCAGCTGAAGGACACGCTGCGGATCGGCCAGGACCTGGAGACGATCGGTTCGGCCCTGAACCCCCTGTTCCAGCAGGCTTTGCGGGTCGGCAAGCGGGCCCGCACCGAGACCGGCATCGACGCGGCCGGCCGGTCGGTGGTCTCCGCCGGACTCGAGGCCGTGGGTGGCTACGAAGGCCGCCGCGCGCTGGTCGTCGGAGCCGGTTCGATGGCTTCGCTGGCAGCCCAGACACTGCTCAACGGCGGTGCGAAGAGCGTGACGATCGCCAACCGCAACTACGACCGCGCCGTCGCGCTGGCCGACCGGATCGGCGGTACTGCGATCAAGCTCGCCGACGTCCCCGGTGCGATGCGCGAGGCCGACCTGATCGTCTCGTGTACCGGCGCCCGGGGTGTGGTGCTGACCGAGGAGATGGTTCGCGACGCCGCTGACGGGCGGCCGTTCGGCGTACTGGACATCGCGCTGCCCCGGGATGTCGATCCCGCCGCCGCGCGGATCGACGGCGTCACCCTGGTGACGCTGGCCGATCTGGCCGGTACCGCGGGTGGCAGCGCGGACGACATCGACGAGGTACGCCGGATCGTCCACGAGGAGACGGGTGCCTTCGAGGCCACCCGGCGCGCCGCGTCGGTACTGCCGACCGTGGTCGCCTTGCGGACGATGGCCAGCGAGCTGGTCGACGCCGAGCTGGCCAGGCTGGACCGCAGGCTGCCCGGGCTGGACGAGATCCAGCGCAGCGAGGTGGCCCGGACCATCCGGCGGGTGGTCGACAAGGTGCTGCACACGCCGACCGTACGGGTGAAGGAACTGGCCGCCGATCCGGGCGGCCCGACCTACGCCGACGCGCTGCGCGAACTGTTCGCGCTGGACCCGGCCACCGTGGACGCGGTCACCGCTCCCAAGACTTCGCAGGCAACCGGAGGTGATCCCGCATGATCAGGCTCGGAACGCGCAGGTCGGCGCTCGCGACAGTCCAGGCGAACCACATCGCCGACAAGCTGCGGGCCCTCGGCCACGAGGTCGAGATCGTCCTCATCACCACCACCGGCGACACCAACCGGGCGCCGGTCGAGCAGATCGGCGGTACCGGCATCTTCGTCAGCGCGCTGCGTGACGCGCTGCTCGCCGGTGAGATCGATATCGCGGTGCACTCGCTGAAGGACCTGCCGACCTACCCCGAGAAGGGGCTGACGCTGGGTGCGATCCCGGAGCGCGAGGACTCGCGTGACGTGCTGGTCGCCCGCGACGGGCTGAGCCTCGGCGAGCTGCCGACCGGCGCCCTGGTGGGCACCGGTTCGGCCCGGCGGCAGGCCCAGCTGGAGGCGCTCGGACTGGGCCTGGAGCTGACCGGGATCCGCGGCAACGTGGACACCCGGATCGCGATGGTCACGGATGGCAAATTGGACGCGGTGGTACTTGCAAGGGCAGGGTTGGCCCGGTTGGGCCGGCTTTCGGAGGTCACCGAGACGCTGGATCCGATCCAGGTGCTTCCGGCACCGGGACAAGGTGCCCTGGGCATCGAATGCCGCGACGACGACGTCGCGGTGCTCGAAGCCCTTGCGCCGTTGGAGGATCCTGCGGTACGCGCCGCGGTGACCGCCGAACGGCAGATGCTGGCCACGCTCGAGGCAGGGTGCACGGCTCCGGTCGGGGCGCTCGCCGAGGTGGTCGATGGTGAGGACGGGCCGGAGCTGTGGCTCCGGGGAGCGCTGGGCCAGGACGGCGGCGTACGGCGGCTGTCGGCCAACGGGCCGGTGGACGACCCGCAGGCCCTGGGCCGGCGGCTCGCGAACGAATTGCTGGAGCAGACATGACACCGGCACGGGGAACGACGCAAGCGAGCACGAGTACGGGTACGAGCACGAAGACGAGCAGGACAAGGGCAAAGGCGACAGCAGACGTGAGCAGCGCGAAGACAGCGGCCACCCCGGCACCCCAGAAGGTGCCGGCCAAGATCGCCGCCAGCACCACGACCGCCAAGCAGACCAGGCCACTCGGCCATGTCACGTTCGTCGGCGTCGGCCCGGGTGATCCCAGCCTGCTGACGATCGCCGGCCGCGACGTGCTGGCGAACGCCGACGCCGTCGTGGTCGAGGGTCCCGAGCACGACGCCTTCCTGGCGTACTGCAAGCCGGGCGTCGAGATCATCGACGGCTCCGGCGCCGAGGGCAGCCGGGCACTGCGGGTCGCGGCCCGCTCGCGGCTGGTGGTGAAGACCGCCAAGACCTCGTCGAACGTGGTCCGGCTGCTGACCGGTGACCCGTTCACCTTCTCCAGTGGGGCCGAGGAGGCGTCCGCCTGCCGCAAGGCCGGCATCAGCTTCAACGTGGTTCCCGGGGTCAGCGAGGTCAGTGCCGTTCCGGCGTACGCGGGAATCCCGCTGACGATGAAGAGCGACCGCGAGGTCACGGTGCTCGACCTGGCCGAGGCCAAGCTCGACTTCAGCCGGCTGCACCCGAAGCAGACGCTGGTACTGCTGAACGCGACCGAGGTTCTGAAGGACACCACCGCCGCGCTGATCGAGTCCGGCTTCGACGCTTCGACGCCAGTGGCCGCGACTGTCGGCGGTACTACGACCGCGCAGACGTCGGTCGTCGGAACGCTCGGCACGATCGTGGCGGACCTGCGGGCGGCCAAGCTGCTCGGCGAGGCCGTGATCGTGGTCGGCTCGGTCGTCGAGCAGCGTGAGTCGCTGTCCTGGTTCGAGACCAAGCCGCTGTTCGGCTGGCGGATCCTGGTGCCGCGCACCAAGGACCAGGCCGGCCCGCTGATGGACCGGCTGCGTCGCTACGGCGCGATGCCGGAGGAGGTACCGACCATCTCGGTCGAGCCGCCGCGCAACCCGCAGCAGATGGACAAGGCCATCCGTGGTCTGGTCGAGGGCCGCTACGAGTGGGTCGCCTTCACCTCGGTGAACGCGGTCAAGGCGGTTCGCGAGAAGTTCGACGAGTACGGTCTGGACGCGCGGGCGTTCTCCGGGCTGAAGATCGCCGCCGTCGGTGAGAAGACCGCCGAGGCGATCAGCGCCTGGGGCATCCGGCCGGACCTGCTGCCATCGGGTGAGCAGTCCGCCGCCGGGCTGGTCGAGGACTGGCCGCCGTTCGACGAGGTGCTGGACCCGATCAACCGGGTCTTCCTGCCGCGCGCGGACATCGCCACCGAGACCCTGGTGGCCGGCCTGACCGATCTCGGCTGGGAGGTCGACGACGTCACGGCGTACCGGACCGTCCGGGCGGCGCCGCCGCCAGCCCCGACGCGTGAGGCGATCAAGTCGGGCAAGTTCGACGCGGTCGTCTTCACCTCGTCCTCGACCGTGCGCAACCTGGTCGGTATCGCCGGCAAGCCGCACGCGTCGACGGTGATCGCGGTGATCGGCCCGGCGACCCTGAAGACCGCCGAGGAGCACGGCCTGCGGGTCGACGCGATGGCCGAGGCCCCGTCCGCCGAGGAGCTGGCCGACGCGCTCGCTCGCTTCGGCGCGGATCGGCGTGACACGATGCTTGAGGCCGGGGAGCCGGTCACCCGCCCGTCCGAGCGCCGCTCGGGTTCTCGCAGGAAGAGCTAGGTTTCGCGATGGCTGGTTTCCCGGAGGTTCGTCCGCGGCGGCTGAGGTCGTCGGCAGCGGTTCGTCGGCTGGTCGCCGAGACGACGATCGAGCCGCGGCAGCTGATCCTGCCGATGTTCGTCCGGGAAGGCGCGCGCGAGCCGATCGCGATCAGCTCGATGCCGGGCGTCTACCAGCACACGCGGGACACGGCCCGGAAGGCTGTGGCTGAGGCCGCGTCGCTCGGGCTCGGCGGCGTGATGCTCTTCGGGGTGCCATCGACAAAGGATGCCGTTGGCTCCGGGGCGCTTGATCCGGACGGCATTCTGAATGTGGCGATCCGGGACGCGGTGTCCGAGGCGGGCGACGACCTGCTGGTGATGTCGGACCTGTGCCTGGACGAATTCACGGATCACGGGCATTGCGGCGTACTTGACTCTGCCGGCCGGGTGGACAACGACGCGACCTTGAAGATCTACGCCGAGATGGGGATCGCGCAGGCCTCCGCCGGCGCCCATGTCGTCGGCCCGTCCGGGATGATGGACGGCCAGGTCGGCGCGATCCGGACCGCGCTGGACGGCGCCGGTTTCCAGGACACGGTCATCCTCGCGTACGCCGTGAAGTACGCCTCAGCCTTCTACGGCCCCTTCCGCGAGGCCGTCGACTCGTCCCTCCAGGGCGACCGCAAGACCTACCAGCAGGACCCCGCGAACGCCCGCGACGCGATCCGTGAGGTCGACCTGGACATCGCCGAGGGCGCCGACATCGTGATGGTGAAGCCGGCCCTCGCCTACCTGGACATCATCCGCCAGGTCCGCGACCACGTGACCGTCCCCGTCGCGGCGTACAACATCTCCGGCGAGTACGCGATGGTCGAAGCCGCCGCCGCGAACGGCTGGATCGACCGCGAACGAGCCATCCTCGAAACCCTCAACTCGATCCGCCGCGCCGGCGCCGACACAATCCTCACCTACTGGGCCGCCGAGGCAGCCGCCCTCATTCGGTAGGAGCCTTCGCGTCGTACCGGCGGAAGGTTTTGTTGGTGGCTAGGAGTAGGACGCCTAGTACGCAGGCCAGGCCGCCGGTGAGGATGCTGGCTGTTGGGCCGGCCAGGCCTGCTATTGCGCCTGCTCGGACGTTGCCGAGGTTGGGGCCGCCCAGGCCGATGATGAAGTCGAGCGAGTTGAGGCGGCCGCGGAGGTCGTCGGGGGTTTTGGTTTGCAGGATGGTGGCCCGGAAGACCGTGGTGATGATGTCGGCGGCGCCGGCCGTGGCTAGGAAAAGGACGGCCAGCCAGAGGTTGTGGGTGAGGCCGACCGAGCCGATGCCGGCGCCCCAGATCGCCACGGAGATGAGCATTGCGCGGCCTTGGTGGCGTAAGCGCGCGAGCGGGCCGGAGAGGACGGCGGCGATCAGACCGCCGATGCCGATGGCGGCGAACAGGTAGCCGACCGTTTGCGGGCCGCCGCCGAAGCGGGTGGCGGCGAGGGCGGGGAAGAGCGCGGTCGGCATCGCGAGCACGGTGGCGTTGAGGTCGATCAGGAAGATCATCCCGATCAGCTTGTGGGTTGCGGCGTATTTCACGCCTTCCAGTACCGACCGCAGGCCGAGCTTCGATCCGCCACCGTCGGGCGGCATCGGAGGCAGCCGCCGTACGCTCACCAGCACCGCGACGAAGGTCAACGCATCCACCCCGTACGCCGCTTCGAGCCCCGCCGCCGCGATGAGTACTCCGGCCAGCACCGGCGCAGCAATCACCGCCACCTGGAACGACAACTGCGACAACGCAGCGGCAGCCTGCAGCCGTTCCAACGGCAGCACTCGCGGTATGAACGTACGACGAGCAGGCGTGTCGATCGCGGCCAGCGCCGCAGCCGTTGCCGTGAGCAAGTACAGGAGCCAGACCTGCCGCCAGTCGAGCAACGCCTGCAGGGCGAAGACCAACGAGACGACCATCAACCCACACCCGGTCAGCAAAACCAGCCGCCGCCGATCCACCGCATCCGCCAGCGACCCACCGAACAGCCCGAGCAGCAACGTCGGCACCAGCGAGGCCAGACTGATCGCCCCGACCGCCACCGACGACCCCGTCAGCTCGTACGTCTGAATCGCCACCGCGACCATCGTCATGAAGCTACCGATCGACGAC
This sequence comes from Kribbella sp. NBC_00382, assembly GCF_036067295.1. Lineage (NCBI taxonomy): Bacteria > Bacillati > Actinomycetota > Actinomycetes > Propionibacteriales > Kribbellaceae > Kribbella > Kribbella sp. NBC_00382. The sequence continues at coordinate 1,454,358 of NZ_CP107954.1, read as the reverse complement.
AGCGACTGCCCCGCCCACAACCACCGAAAGCCCACCGACTCCCGCAACGGCGTCACATCGGCGAACAACCCAGGCCCAGGCACAAACGCTGATTCTCGCCCGACGCCTACCACCCGGCAACCGGATTTAATCCCGCGTTGCAGGAACCGGCAAGGTGTTGAGCCTGAGGGGTCACGGTCTGTTGCGATCCGGTTACTTGTGAGACCGTCGCCGGGACCCCGCCAGATCGGTGGGTTCAGGGAGGAGAGATCAGATGCGCACTACAGTGCAGCGGCTGGCCGACCGACTGGTGAGCTCGGTACTGCCGAAGACGACGGCGGGCGCCTGTCCGTGCAACGACACGTACACCGGGTACTGCAACCGCGAATGCCCGGGCAAGAAAGGCCTGTTCCGGACCAACTGCGACTGCAGCAAAACCACCCTCATCGGCTGCGTGAGCTGCTGACCCGAGGTCTCGCGATGTGTCCCTCGGACACCTCGGTCGTACTGCGGACCGACGCGTGACCGGCCCGGCGATGGCCCTGCTGGCCTTGCTGTGCACGGTTTTCGCGGCATCGGCGTACGGGAAGGTTCGCAGTACGACCGCGTGGCAGTCGTTCATGTCCTCGCTGAAACCGCTTGGGCTGGTCCCGGAGCGGTTGCTCCGCCCTGCCGCCATCGTCTTGCCGGCGGTCGAGCTGGCGTTGGCGATCGCCTTGCTGGCAGGCGTTCTGGGCGGATTCGCGAAGCTCGATGGCGTGCTGGCCATCGCCCGCTGGGCCGCAGCCGGCGCGATTGCCGTGCTGTTCGTCCTCACTGTCGGCGTCGCGACAGCGGTCGCTCGCCGTACCAAAGCATCATGCGCTTGTTTCGGTGCCAGCACCCGGCCACTGGGCCGGTTGCATGTCGTGCGAAACGCGACCCTGTTGATCATTGCGGTGCTGGCCCTGCTCGCCACCGGCGACCGATCGGCGTCGGCGGGAGCGCTGGTGGTCGGAGCCGTGGCCGGAGTAGTCGGTGCGGCGCTGATCATCCGGCTCGAGGATCTGGCCGACCTGTTCTTCCCTGCCCCAGCCTGAGGAGGCCAAGGTGTCTGTACTGTCCGCCGCCGTCGTGCTCGTCGGCCTGATCGGCCTGCTGAACTTGGTGCTGTCGTTCGGCATCATCCGCCGGCTCCGGGCCCAGGCGACCGACCAGCACGCGCACTCCAGCCGGCCGAAGCCGACCATCCGGCCAACTACGCTCGAGGACGGCGAACGGGTGGTCGCCGTCGATGCCGTCACGATCGACGGCCGAACGGTCGAGCTGCCGTTCGCCGGCCCGAGCTTCGTCGGCTTCTTCTCCGCGACCTGCTCGAGCTGCAAGGAGCAGCTCATCCCGTTCGTCGTCACTGCCGAGCGGCAGCCGGCCGGCGTACAGGTGCTGGCGGTCGTCGGCGGTACCGACGAGGAAGCCGCGCCCTACCTCGCAGAGTTGCTCAGCGGCCGGTCGGAGGTGCTCATCGTCCGGGAACAGGAGGACGGGCCGATCCAGAAGGCGTTCGGGATCATGGGGTTCCCGGCGTTCACGATCCTCGACGACGGTGTGCTGCACGGCTCCGATTTCCAGGTCTCGGCATTGCCGGACCGACCGTGACCGACGAAGGGCCCCGGCGCTTCGACTCGATCCGGGCCATCGGTACGGCGTACAGGCTGGCCTGGTGGGCTTCGGGCCATCGGTTGGTCGCCTATCTCGGGGTCACCGTGATGAGCGCGGTCGTCCCGGTGGCGTCGGTCTGGCTCCTCAAGGGATTGCTCGACCACGTCAGCCGAGGTGGCGGCGGACTTCCCTGGAGTGGAATCGGCCTGGTGGCACTGGGGTTCGTGGCCATCGGTATGTCGCCGGCACAGCGCTATCTGCACAACGAGGTCGGCAGACGTACCGGTCGCCGGGCGTTGTCCGATCTTTACCTGGCGACCGGGAGGCTGTTCGGCCTGGCCCGGATGGAGGATCCGGTCTTCCGCGACCGGCTGAGAATGGCACAGCAAGCGGGGCGGTCGGGCCCGACGCAAACCGTGGACGGAGTGCTGGCGGTCGGTCAGAGCCTGATCACCCTGATCGGGCTGTTCGCCGTGCTGGTAGCGGTCAGTCCGGTACTGGCGGCGGTGGCCGTGGTCGGCGGACTGCCTTCCCTGGTTGCCCAGCTTCGGTTGAGCCGCACCCGCGCCCGGGTGATGTGGCAACTCAGTCCGGTCGAGCGCCGCGAGTTCTTCTATGCGGAGCTGCAGACCGAACTACCGGCCGCGAAAGAGCTGCGGCTGCTCGACCTGGGCGAGTTCTTCCGGCTCCGGATGCTCAGCGAGCTCGGCAAGGCCGACATCGAGCGCCGCAAGCTGGACCGGCGCGAGCTGCGCGCCCAACTGCTGCTGGGCATCCTGTCCGCCCTGGTCAGCGGCGCCGGGATCACCTGGGCGATCATTGCTGCAGGCAACGGCCGGCTGAGTGTCGGCGATGTGTCCGCCTTCATCGCAGGGCTGACCGGAGTGCTCGCCGGTACCGGCGTCCTGGTCGGTCAGCTCGCCTATCTCAACCAGTCGCTGATCAGCCACGAGCACTACCGCGCGGTGCTCGCCGTCCAACCCGACCTGGAGTCGCCGCCCGACCCTCCGCCGGTCCCGGTACTACGAACCGCCATCGTCCTGCGCGACGTCTGGTTCCGCTACGGCCCCGACCACCCGTGGGTACTGCGTGGTGTGGACCTGACGATCCGGGCCGGCGAATCCCTTGCGCTGGTCGGTCTCAACGGCGCGGGCAAGAGCACCTTGGTGAAGCTCCTCTGCCGCTTCTACGACCCCGACCGCGGCACGATCACCTGGGACGGCGAGGACCTGCGCCGACTGTCGGTGACGAGCCTGCGCGAACGGATCGGCGCGGTCTTCCAGGACTACATGACCTACGAACTGAGCGTCGCCGACAACATCGGAGTGGGCGACCTGCCGGCCCGGACCGACGAAGCCAGGATCCACGCCGCCGCCAGCCGGGCCGGCCTCGATCCCACGATCCACGCCCTTCCGCGCGGCTACCAAACCCTGCTGTCGCGCTCGTTCCTGTCGGACGCAGACCCAGACACCGATGGCGACGCCGACCCCACCAGCGGATCGATGCTGTCCGGTGGCCAGAGCCAGCGGCTCGCGCTGGCCCGCGCCTTCATGCGGGACCGCCGGGACCTGCTGATCCTCGACGAACCGAGCTCGGGCCTCGACGCCGAGGCAGAACACCAGATCCACCGAGGACTTCGGGACCATCGCACCGGCGCGACGAGCGTCCTGATCTCCCACCGGCTCGGCGCGATCCGTGACGCCGACCGCATCGTCGTACTCTCCGACGGCCAGATCATCGAGCAAGGCACCCACCTTGAACTGATCTCGACGGACGGCGAGTACGCCCGCCTCTTCACCCTCCAGTCCGAGGGCTACCAACCCGACCCCGCCACCGCCTGATGCGCCGCCTCGCGCTCGCCCTGGCCGCGACCACCGCCGTCGTCCTCGTACTACGACATCGCTACCTCAGCGTCCAGGTAGTGGGGACGAGCATGACCCCCACCCTCCGGCCCGGCGAACGAATCATCGTCCGCCGAACCACCGTGGCGAACCTCCGCCACGGCCAGATCGTCGTACTGGCCAACTCCTCACCAGCCCCCGACGACCCACCCTGGCTGGTGAAGCGCCTGACAGCCCTCCCCGGCGACCCGATCCCTCGCGACACCGTCCCAGCCCTCCGCGACGTCCCGGAGCAAGTAGTACCGCCCAACCGGCTGGTCATCCTCGGCGACAACGACAGCGCCAGCCACGACTCCCGCACCGTCGGCTACTACGACGCGACCACCCTGCTCGGCGTCGCGGTACGTCAGCGCTTGACGGTGTAGTCGGACTGGGTGAGGCCGGCGCCGAGGGTGCGGGTGGCGTTGTGGGTTAGGGGGATGTCGTGGTCGAGGTCGGCGAAGAGGGGGAGGCCGGTGCCTAGGAGGATTGGGACGACGGTGATGGTCAGTTCGTTCAGGAGGCCGGCTCGGAGGAAGGTCTGGATGACGCGGCCGCCGTCGGTGTAGACGCGCTTGGCGCCGCGGTCCTCGAGGGTCTGGACCAGGCCGTCGAGGGTGCGGTGCACGATGATGCGCTCGTCCGCGTCGGCGGGCAGCGTCGTGCTGAGCACCTCGACCTGCTTGCCCTCGTACGGCCAGAAGTCGAAGGTGAGCGCCTTCTCGTAGGTGTTGCGGCCTACGACGACGGTGTCCACCGCCGCCATGAACTCGTCGTACCCGGTGTCGCCGGCCTGCTCACCCCGCTCGGTGAGCCAGTCGATCGACCCGTCCGGGCGCGCGATGAATCCGTCGAGGCTGGTCGCAATGAAAACCGCGGCATGAAACGTCACCCTCCTTTTGTACAGCCTGCGACCGGCGGCAACACCGAATTCAGAGGGTCTCAGCGGAATTCGCCGGCCCGCTCCTCGGCCCACGCCCCGAACGACCGCGCCGGTACGCCGGTAAGCCCCGCGACCGTAGTCGTGACCAGCCCGGACGCCGGCCTCCCGACATTGGCAAGCAACGCCTCCACCAGGGCCGCCGGACGCCCATCGGCAAGCATCTGCGCGCGGGCATCGTCAGCCGCCACCGCCTCGAACCGCAACTCCCGCCCGATCGCGGCCCCGATCGCCGCAACCTGCTCGGCCCGGCTGATCACGGCAGGCCCGGTCACCACCAGTCGCTCACCGTTGAGCCCGTCCGACGTCAACGCACGAGCAGCAACCGAGGCAACATCACGCTCATGGACGACGGCGGTCGCGGGAATGTCCGGCCCCCGGACGACCCCCGTACTACGAATCTGCCCGGCCCACCCCCGAGCGTTCGAAGCAATCGTGTTCGACCGCAGAATCGTCCACTCAGCGGCATGCGCCGCCACCAGCCGCTCCAGCTCCGCATGCATCCGGTTGATCGGATCGTCATGCCCCTCCGACACCCCAGATGACGACAGATAGACGACCCGCCGCCGCCCGATCTCAGCCAGTACTCCGTCCGCAGCGTCCGCGCTCAAGAACGGCCAGATCAAGAAGACCGTGTCGACCCCCTCCAGCGCCGTCCCCAAACCATCCGGCAGCCCAAGATCCCCACCCACCACCTCAGGCCCACCGACTAGCCCCGGCCGGCTCTGGTCAGCGCCGGGATTGCGAGAGAGCAGCCGGATCGCGTCGGCTGGTAGCTGCGCAGTCAGCTCACGCCCGACGTTGCCGGTCGCGCCGGTGATCAGGATCTTGGTCATGCCTGAGGACAGCTTCCGGCGTACCGGATGTATTCCGGTCAGCCCTTCAGGCCGGTTTGGGCCAGGCCTTCGACGAATTGGCGTTGGGCCAGGACGAAGATGATGAGGACGGGGAGGGCGGAGAGGGTGGCGGCGGCCAGTTGGACGTTCCACATGGCGCCGCCGTAGGCGTCGACGTACTGGGTGAGGGCTTGGGGGATGGTGAAACGGTCCTTGCTGGAGAGGAAAACGATCGGTTCTAGGTAGAGGTTCCAGCTGTGTAAGAAGGTGAAGATGGCGACCGCGCCGATCGCCGGGCGGGCCAGGGGGAGGGAGACCTGCCAGAACAGGCCCAGGCGGCCCAGCCCGTCCATCCGGCCGGCCTCCTCGAGTTCGCGGGGGAGGGTGATGAAGAACTGGCGCATGATGAAGGTGGCCAGGACGCTGGGGGCGCCGAGCATCGGGATCAAGATCAGTGGCCAATGGGTGTTGACCAGGCCGAGCGAGTCGAACATCCGGTACAGCGGGATGATCGTCACCTCGTTCGGGACGAGCAGGCCGGCCAGTACGACCAGGAAGACGACGCCGGCGCCGCGGAACTTGATCCGGGCGAAGGCATAGCCCGCCAGTGACGAGACGACCAGCGTGCCGAGGGTGACGATCACGGCGATGTAGCAGCTGTTCAGGTACTGCCGGCCGAACGGCTGCAGTTCGAACACCTGCCGGTACGCATCCAGCGTCGGCGCGTGGGGGAACAGTGTGAAGGCGAAGATCTCGTTGACCGGCTTCAGCGATGCCGTCGCCATCCACCAGGTGGGGAAGACGAAAGGCACGCAGCAGACCAGCAGTACGCCGTACAGGAGAAGCTTGCCTTTACGACTCATGGCTCTATTGGTTTTCATAGAAGGCCCACTTCCGGCGCATTCGCCACTGCAGGAAGGTCAGCGCGAGCACGATGACGAAGAGCAACAACGAGATCGTCGCGCCGTACCCGAAGTGATGGAACTGGAAGGCCTGCTGGTACAGGTAGTAGACGAGCACGGTCGTCGATGTCCCCGGCCCGCCTTGCGTCAGTACTGCGATCTGCGCGAACACCTGCAGCGAACCGACCACCGTCAGGATCGACGTCAGCAGGATCGTCGGGCTGATCAGCGGCACCGTCACCCGGCGGAACCGCGCCCAGGCCGAGGCGCCGTCGATGCGCGCGGCCTCGTAGAGCTCGGCCGGAACGCCTTGCAGGGCAGCGAGAAACAGCACCATGTTGAGCCCGACGCCCTTGAAGAGCTGCACGACGATCACCGAGATCATCGCCGTCGCGTCACCCCGCAGCCAGTTGGGCCCATCGATTCCCAGCGTGTTCAGGAAGCCGTTGATCCCGCCGTTGTCCTGCAGCAGGAAACCCCAGACGATCGTCCAGGCGACCAGCGTGACGACAACGGGCGAGAAGAACAGCGTCCGGAAGAAGACGGTCCCGCGCAGCTTCTGGTTGAGCAGTACTGCGAGGAACAACGCGAGGCTGAGGTTGAGCACCACCAGCCCGAGGGAGAACATCCCGGTCGCCCGCAGCGCCGGACCCAGCCGGGCATCGTCGGCCAGCGCCTTGTAGTTGCCGGCGCCAACGAAGTCGAAGGTGCCGGCCAGCACGTTCCACTCGTGCAGGCTGTACCAGACCACCAGCCCGAGCGGAACGATGACGAAGGCAACGATCCCGATCAGCTGCGGCGTGATGAACAACCAGCCGGCCAGCTCATCACGCCTTCGCATGTTCCAGTACGGTGCCCGGGCCGGCTTCGACGTCGCAGTCACCGGCTTGTCGACAAGTAGGGTCATTTGCTCAACAGCGGGTTGATCTTCGAGCACACACTCGAGAGCACAGCCTTGACGTCGGCGTCCGGCTTCCAGAGCGGGTCGAGGGCAGCGCGGACGGTCTGCTGCAGTTCGGCGTACCCGGTGTGGCTGGTCTTGATGTCGCCGCGCTCGATGCCGTCGATCACGACACTCTGCAGCTGCTCGGGCTTGAGCAGGGGATTGGCCTTCGCCAGCAGCGAGGTGGTGAGCTGCGACTTGCGGGGCGGCGGGAAGAACTGCGCGAGCTTGGCTGAGTTCTCCTGATTGGTGAAGTAGGCAAGGAACTTCTTCGCCTCGTCGGCGTGCTTGCCGCGTTTCATCACGCCGATCCCGGCCTGCCCGACCACCGAGTACTCACCGGCCGGGCCCTTCGGTAGTGGTACCAGATCCCACTTGAACTTCGCCTTCTCCAGCAGGGCCGCGCGGCTGATCTGGGTCAGTACCATCGATGCGTCGCCCGCGAAGAAGTCCGTCGTCCGACCCGGGCCGGGCATCGCCTTGTCGGTGAAGATGGTCTTGTGGACAAAGGTCATCGCGTCCACCATCGGCTGCTGGTCGAACCCGCAGCTCTTGCCGTCTTCGCTCCACGGCCGCGCGCCCCAGCCGGCCCAGATCGTGTTCAGCGTGTCCCAGCCTTTGTAGTCGAAGTCGCCGACCACGATGCCGCCCTTGCCGGTCTTCGCCTGTACTGCGGCGCCGGTGGCGACCGCCTGGTCCCAGGTCCACGTACCGGCCGCGATCTGCTGTGCAGGGGTCGGTCGTCCGGCCGCCGTCACCAGATCGGTGTTGACGAAGACCCCCAGCGGCGAAGTAGAGAAGGGATAGGCGAACAGCTTGCCGTCCTGCTCCCAGGTGGCTGTTGCGCTGGGCAACAGGTCTGGATCCTTGTCGATCGGTTCCAGCGCGCCCGAGGTGACGAAGTCCGGCGCGGTGCTCTCCAGGATCCAGGCCAGGTCGGGAGCGTTGCCGCCGCCGATCTGGGTGGTCAGCGCGGTCGTGTAGCTGTCGAACGGGATCGACTCGAAGGAGATCTTGCCGATCTCCGGGTGATCCTTCTTGTAGGCGGTGGCGAGCTGGTCGAACAGCGCGGTGTGCTTGGCATTCGCGCTCCAGATCGTCATCCGCAGGTCGATCGGTCCGGACGCTGCCGCGCCGTCGCTGTCGGAGCCGCCACAGCCGGCCAAGGCCAGCAGCGCTGCGGCTGAGACCGCTGCTGTGAGGAGTCGGAGTTTCATACTGTCATTCCTCCATCAGTAGCCGGAGACGTCCGGCCAGCTCAGTTCGAGGCCCTGGGCGACCAGTACTGCCTGGAAGTCGCTGAGCAGAGCAGGGGAGTTGCGGACCGCGCGCGGGCTGACGCGACGGTCCAGGCAGAAGGCAGCGAGCAGCCCCGCGGCCTCGCCGATGTTCCACTCGACCGGGTGCAGCCGGTAGCAGCCGTTGGTGATGTGGGTGGTGCCTAGGTTCTTACTGGCCGGCAGCAGGTTCTCGACCCGCTGCGGGATCAATGCCCCGAGTGGGATCCGGAACGGACTGCTGGCCACGTCGATGTAGTTGTCGCCACCCGTGGACGGGTGCAGGTCGATCCGGTACATCCCGACGCCCACACTGTCGCCGTACTCCGCTGCGCCCTTCGCCCCGCGTACTGCGACTGACAGGTCCTGCTCGACGACCGTGTACTCCGCTGCGATGCGCCGCGACTCCCTGATGTACGGGGCCTGCGCCAGGCCGTCTGCTGAGTCCAGGAGGTCGCCGCGGAGCCGAAGCCCCTGGAAGCCGGTACCGCCGTCAGGCCGGGGCGCTTCAGTCTGGAGCCAGTAGAAGACAGCCTGCGAGAGCTCCTTAGCGCTCGCCAGGTGCTTGGCAGCGTCTGGTACGTCGAACACCGGGCCGTCGAGGTAGTCGATCATCGGCCAGTTCACCAGGCAGATGTCGGACTCGTAGGCGCCAGGGGTGAAGTGCCTGCGCGCAGCGATCCGCCGGAAGGTCCAGAGGTTGGTATCACCGCCGGTACGCCGCTGGTCGGCCACTACTGCGAGTGGGTCGTCGTCCGGATTGGGGGTGAAGGTCCGGCGCGAGGGGGCGAGAGTGCGTGGGTCAGGGGCGTTCCAGGAGAGCATGCGGTCGCCCCAGAACGGTGGCTGGTAGTTGCGCCAGTACGCGTAGTTGGCCGGCTTGTCGCCAACCTGGTTGCCGTCGACGTGGTCCACCGCGAAGCAGAACGACACTGCTTGCATGTTGAGCGGTTGGGCTTCTGCTGGTGCGCTGGGCTCACCGGTGGTCGCCTGGGACTCGAAGCCGGTCACGTACTCGGTGCCGGTGAGGGGGAGGAGCTCTCCGGTCTCGGTGGCGTCGAGGATGTACGGCGCGGTCAGGGTGAGTTGGTCTGCGCTGTCCCGGTGCTGGACGGTCACCGAGGTCACCCGGTCGCCGTCGGTGGTGGCCGCGATCGGCTTGTACGGTTGGAGAATCTGCAGCCGGCGGCTGGCGCGGTACGGCGCGAGCATCGACTCCAGCACGGCTACGGCGACTCGCGGTTCGTGGCAGAGCTTGGATACGTAGCCGGCGCCGGGGTTGAGCTCCGCTGCTGCTCTCGACTCGGCAGTGAGTGGGTAGTACTGGCGGTAGTAGTCGCGGATCCCGTCCCGGAGTGCCCGGTACGACGCGGTGACCCCGAACTGTTCGACCCACGTGTGCTCGTCCGGTGGTACCGCCTGGCTGGTCAACTGCCCACCCAACCAGTCGTACTCCTCGGTCATCACCACCGACCGCCCACCCCGCAAGGCCCCCAGCGCCGCAGCAACCCCACCGAGCCCGCCACCGATCACCAGCACATCCGTCTCCATCAAAACCCTTTCGCCTGAGCGAGCGTGCTTCCATCGACGAGCTCACACGGCAGGAGCTGCTGCGGGTCGTCCACATCCCCGGACAAGATCGCCTCCAGCAACCCGACCGCCCGCCGCCCCATCTCCTTCCGAGGAATGTGAAACCCCGAGTACTCCCCATCCCCCTCCACCGGCCGACTCGCATCACCAAGCGCAACCACCGACAAATCCCCCGGTACGTCCAACCCGCGCGCCCGAGCCGCTGTCGCGAGCGCAGCTGCGTCCGCCAGATCCTCCACGAACACCGCAGTAATCCCGCGAGCCAGCAACTCCTCAAGCACTTCACCGCCCTGCAGATGAAGGCCTCGTGGGGCTACCTGTCGGAAGCCTGTGAGGCGGTCGGCCGATGACTCTGCGCCCTCACCCGGGCCAACGAAGGCGACCTTCTCGTGGCCTAGCTGCAACGCGCGGGCGGCGACGGTTGCGGTGGCTGTCGTGTAGTCGGCGCCTACGTAGGGGATGACCGCGGGGGTGCCGTCCGGTAGGAGGGGGTTGTCGCGGCGGCCTACTGAGACGAAGGGGTAGTTCTCGGCTACCAGGCGGCTCAGTTCGGAGGCGGGGATGCGGCGGCCTAGGAGGAGGGAGCCGTCGGCGATGCGGAGGCGGTTGTTGTCGTGGAAGACGAGGCGGCGGCCGTCGGTGACTGGCGCGCTGGTGAAGAGGAGGAGGTCGCAGCCGAGTTCTTCGGCGCTTTCCTCGATGCCGCTCAGGAACGGGTGGTAGAAATCGGCGCTCGCGCTCGGGAACACCGACTCGTAGGTGAACACCCCGAGGATCTGGTTGCGCTGCTGCAGTAACCTCCGTGCGAGCGGGTCCGCGACGTACCCGGTCTCCCGGATCACCTTCAGCACCCGGTCCCGCGTCTCCATCGGGATCCGCGCCGACGCGGCCGTGCGGTTGTTCAGCACCAGCGAGACGGTCGTCTGGCTGACCCGCGCCAGCCGCGCGATGTCCCGCTGCGTCAACCGCTCGCTCATCCAGCCGCCACCCTTGGGTAATACGTATTGGCAAACCTGCTGGTCCGGACGCTAGACCGGCAGGTTTGCCATCGTCAAGGGTGAGTCGACTTAGTAATACGAATTAGCAGGGGACTTCAGCTTGCTCGCAGGTGAAGGGTGTAGCGGGCGGGGGAGCGGCCGGTGAGGTACACGCGCAGGCCGTCCGGGGTCAGGCTGCCGTTGAGTTGGGTGTAGCGCTCGCCCGGGTCCATGGTGACGCGAGCGGACCCGTTGCCGGGGCCGAACTCGATCCGGTCGGCGCCGACCGTGTAGGCGCCGGTGCCGTCGACGAGCTGGTAGTTGCCGGCAGCATCGAGCTGCTCGACCCCGGTGAGCGTTCCGCCCGGCCGGAAGCACAGCTCGATCGCGAACGGAACCTCGGAGCCGGACAGGTCGAAGGTCAGATCGAACCCTGCGCCGGCCTCCGTCACGGTGACGGCGGTGCGGAGCGTGCGGTACTGCTTCGGCCGGTGCGGGAAGTCCATCGAGGCGTAGAAGCGGCCTTCGCCGGTCAACGCGTAGGCGCCGTCGCTGCGCCGGTACCGCTTCGTCAGCGGCAGATGGTACGGGACTTTCACCTCGTCGGCGAGCCGGAAGCTCCGATCACCGGACCTGTGCAGACCGTCGCTGCGGAAGTGCCCGGTGCTGAAGAACTGCGGCGACAGCCGGACCGAGTCGAGGATCGCGGCGCCGGTGCGGAACTTGAAGAAGGTGGGATTGGTCGACAGACCGGACGCGATCACGGGGATGTCGTGGAAGTCGGTACCGCCGAACAGCGTCGCCGTCCGGGAACCCCGCCGGATGCGAGCGAGTTGCTGGGCCGGGAACTCGTGGACGAAGTCCGCCGGTGCCGGCGCGGCGGCCGGGAGTCGAGCCGCGAGGTCGGGGCGTTCGAGCACCTCGGCGAGGAAGTCGCCCAGCTCGCCGGCGCCGCTGCGTTCGATCTCCTTCGCGACAGTCGCGAACCGCCCGTCCTGATCGTGCAGGGCGAGCTCGCGGAACTGGGTCAGGTACCACCAGCTGTCGCGGACCCTGGTCTGGTCCTGCCGCCGCGACGCGATCGTGTCCACCTCGCCGTTGGGCTCGAGCAGGAACAAGGTGGCGGCGAGATTCCTGCGAACGAAGGGGATCAGCTCCGGCTTGTGCCGCAACCAGGCGATCGTCAGCAGCGACGGGTTCGTCACTTCGGAGGCGTAGGTGGCGCTTCGTTCGCTGTAGATCCCGTCCGGGGTCGCGTCGATCCCTTCATCGAGCCAGTCGTCGATGCGGGCGACGTACCGGCGGTCGGGGAACAGGTGATTGACCCGGGCGAGCGCCGCCGACACCTCCCAACGGTGGTTGGGAGTGTGTACTCCGCCGGCGGCGAGCGCGGGACCGGCCTTGCGGATGATCCGTCCGAGGGCGACCCGGGACGGCTCGGTCGCAGCCTGGTCGTCGGCATCGAGCAAGGCCCAGATGAGGCAGAGGTCCTGCACTGCGAATGCGCTGTCGGGTGGCGAGTGAAGGTTGCCGATGTCGTAGGTGCCGTCGTCGTGCTGCAGCGTCGCGAGCCGCTCGACCAGGAACTCCAGCGGTTCGATCAGGGCGCCGTCGTGGTGCCGTGCGGACCGTTCCCAGACATAGCCGGAGACCAGCCGCCTGGCTTTCCGGGCGTTCGTCCGGACGCTGTCAGCGGTATTTCGGTAGCTGTCCAGAACGAGTGGAATCTGCGCCTCGTTCCTGGTCGTCAGCAGGGTGAGGAATGTCTCGTCGGTACCGCCGGACGCCGCCGCCGATCCGGCCGGCAGGGCGCCCGCCGACAGTGCTCCGAGAGATCCGGCCAAGAACGTCCGACGCTGCATGCGAGCCTCCACAGGCGGGGAAAGCGGTTCCCAAATGCCCAGTACTGTCCCTGCGCAGCGAGCCGTCGTCAAGACTTCGCAGCCGTCCGGAACCGGCCGTGGTAAATCCCGGAAAGGTCTTGTCTGAACCGGTTCGGTCAACTAACTTCAGGCGGACTGGGCAAACGCTTTCCACTGACCTCGAGGCAACTGGAGGCGCGAAAGAATGAGCGCGCTGAGTGAGCTGGGCACGCTCGGGCGGAAGAAACCGCCGGGGCAGAAGAAAGACAATCTCGCGGCCTATCTGTTCCTGGCGCCCTGGCTGCTCGGGCTGTTCGCGATCACGATCGGGCCGATGCTGGCCTCGCTCTATCTCGCCTTCACCGACTACAACCTGATCCAGGCGCCGGAGTGGATCGGGCTGGAGAACTTCACCCGGATGCTGTCCGACGAGCGGCTGCACAACTCGCTGCGGGTGACCTTCACCTACGTGTTCGTCTCGGTGCCGCTGCAACTCACGATCGCCCTGCTGCTCGCCGTCGTGCTCGATCGCGGCGTCCGTGGGATGGCCTTCTACCGTTCGATCTTCTACCTGCCGTCGCTGCTCGGCTCGAGTGTCGCGATCGCGGTCCTGTGGCGCCAGGTGTTCGGCACCGAGGGCCTGTTCAACCAGGCGCTGTCGGTGATCGGCATCGAGGGCAAAGGCTGGATCTCCGATCCGAGTACGGCGCTGGGCACCCTCATCGTGCTGAACGTCTGGACGTTCGGTTCGCCGATGGTGATCTTCCTGGCCGGCCTGCGGCAGATCCCCGCGATGTACTACGAAGCCGCGTCGGTCGACGGAGCCGGGGTGCTGCGCCGGTTCTTCAGCATCACGCTGCCGCTGCTCACCCCGATCATCTTCTTCAACCTGGTGCTGCAGATCATCCACGCGTTCCAGTCGTTCACCCAGGCGTTCGTCGTCTCGGGCGGCAGCGGCGGGCCGTCGGACTCGACGATGTTCTTCACGCTCTACCTGTACGACCGCGGCTTCGGCAATTTCGACATGGGCTACGCGTCGGCGATGGCGTGGTTCCTGCTGGTCATCATCGGCATCTTCACCGCGGCCAACTTCTTCGCCTCGAAGTACTGGGTGTTCTATGACGACTGAGACGCTCCGAACGTCAGTGGCCGCGCGACGGCAGTCCGGCCTGAGCTGGGCGCGGGTCCGGCCGCTGGTCATCCACATCGTCCTGGCCGGGTCGGCCCTGCTGATGCTCTATCCGGTGATCTGGATGGTGGTCAGCTCGCTGCGGCCGGGCAACGAGATCTTCCGCGATCCCGGCATCCTGGTGAAGGACCTGAAGATCGAGAACTACCGGGTCGGCTGGAACGCGCTGACCGAGCCGTTCACCCGGTACCTGCTGAACTCGGCCGTGGTGGTGCTCGGCGCGATCGTCGGCAACCTGGTGTCCTGCTCGATGGCGGCGTACGCGTTCGCCCGGCTGGAGTTCACCGCGAAGAAGCTCTGGTTCGCGATCATGCTGCTCAGCATCATGCTGCCGATCCACGTGGTGATCGTGCCGCAGTACATCTTGTTCTCGCGGGCCGGCTGGATCAACACGTTCCTGCCGCTGATCGTGCCGAAGCTGCTGGCCACCGACGCGTTCTTCGTCTTCTTGATGGTGCAGTTCATCCGCGGCATCCCGCGCGAGCTGGACGAGGCGGCCCGGATCGACGGCTGCGGCCGGGCTGGGATCTTCCTCCGGGTGATCCTGCCGCTGATGGTGCCGGCCCTGGCGACCACGGCGATCTTCACCTTCATCTGGACCTGGAACGACTTCTTCAGCCAGCTGATCTACCTGACCGATCCGAAGATGTACACCGTCCCGGTCGCGCTGCGCTCGTTCGTCGACGCCACCACGAGCACGTCCTGGGGATCGATGTTCGCGATGTCGGTCGTCTCCCTGATCCCGATCTTCCTCGCCTTCCTGCTCGGCCAGCGGTTCCTGATCAAGGGCATCGCGACCACCGGCATCAAGTAACCCCTCCGAAAGGTGCACATCATGAGGCTGCACATCCCACGGACCGTGGCCGCCGCCGCGCTCGCCACCGTCCTGCTGGCCGCCAGTGCCTGTGGCGGTGACTCCGGTGGCCCGTCGTCGTCCTCCGAAGGCGGCAAGACCACGCTCCGGTTCACCTGGTGGGGATCGGACACCCGGACCAAGCTCACCCAGCAGGCCATCGACGCGTACCAGAAGGATCATCCGGACGTCACCATCAAGGGTGAGTTCGGCGAGTGGTCCGGCTACTGGGACAAGCTCGCCACCACGGTCGCGGCCAACAACGCGCCGGACATCATTCAGATGGACGAGAAGTACCTGCGTGAGTACGCCGATCGCGGCGCGCTGCTCGACCTGAAGAAGGCCGACGGCCTCGACACCGGCAAGTTCGAGCCGGACACCTTGGCGGCCGGCGAGTTCGACGGCGGACTGTACGGGCTGAACGCCGGGATCAACTCGTTCGCCGTGATCGCGAACCCGGCCGTCTTCAAGGCCGCCGGCGTCGCGCTGCCGGACGACACCAAGTGGACCTGGGACGACTACGCCCGGATCTCCGCGGAGATCTCCTCGAAGCTGAACGGCAAGGGCTGGGGCACCGGGACGCTCGGCCAGAACGAGGCAGGGCTGAACCTGTGGGCGCGGCAGAACGGTGAGTCGCTGTGGACCAAGGACGGCAAGCTCGGCGTCTCTGAGGACAAGGCGAACTCCTTCTTCCAGTACGTCCTGAAGCTGCGCGACGCGAAGGCGCTGCCGTCGGCCGAGGCGGTCTCGCAGGACCTGAACGCGCCGCTCGACCAGTCGATGATGGCGACCGGCAAGCTGGCGATGAGCTTCATCTGGAGCAACCAGTTGCTGGCGATGGACAAGGCGTCCGGCCAGCAGATGAAGCTGCTCCGGATCCCGAGCAGCGACGGCAAGGCGGCCGACAACGGCTCGTACTACAAGGGATCCATGTTCTGGTCGATCTCGTCGCGCTCCAAGCACCAGAAGGAAGCGGCCGAGTTCGTCAACTACCTGGCCAACGCGAGCGGCGCCGGCAACATCCTGCTGGCCGAGCGCGGGGTACCGCCGAACACCGAGATCCGGACCGCGGTGGCGTCGAAGCTCCAGCCCGCCGACGCGACCTCGGCGAAGTTCATCCAGGACATCGGCAAGGAACTCGGCGAACCGTCGCCGGCGCCGCCGGTCGGTGGCGGTCAGGCGGAGAAGATCGTCCAGCGCTACACGACCGAGGTGCTGTTCGGCCGCCAGCCGGCCGACAAGGCAGCGAAGGCGATGCTGGACGAGATCAGCGGAGAACTCAAATAGTGTCAATGCCACGGGTGGCGGTAGTCGGCATCCACGGCCATGGGGCCTCCCATGTACGCCGAGCCGCCCAGCTCGCCGCGGACGGTGGCTGCCAGTTAGTGGCAGTCGCTGATCCGCGCCCGCCTACAGAACTATCTTCTGAAATTGGCGTCTACTCGGACCTGCCGGCTTTGCTGGCTGCTGAGCAGGTCGACGTCGTCGTGCTCAGCACTCCGATCCACACGCATGCACCGTTGGCTGAGCTGGCATTGCGGGCCGGCGCCGACGTGTTGCTGGAGAAGCCGCCTTTCGCTTCGATGGTGGAGTTCGAGCGGCTGCTGCAAGTGCTTGAGGAGACCGGCCGGAGTTGCCAGATCGGCTTCCAGGCACAGGGATCTGGCGCAGTGCTGAAGCTCACCGAAATGGTTGCCGATGGCACCTTGGGTGAGATTCAGGGGATCGGTACGACCGGGCTCTGGGTCCGCAAACAGGCTTACTGGCAACGCGCGAGATGGGCCGGCCGGCGGACGCTGGACGGCGTACCGGTGGTGGATGGGGTGGTGACGAATGCGTTCGCCCATTCGGTGGCGGCCGCGTTGCTGGTCGATGGATCAGCGCGTGCCGATCAGGTCGCCGGGGTGGAGGCCGAGCTGTTCCACGCCAACGAGATCGAGGCCGATGACACCTCGACGGTTCGGATCCGGACGACGCGTGGCACCACCATCGTGGCCGCTCTCACCCTTTGCGCCGCGGACGACGAACCGCCGAAGGTCACCGTCTACGGCTCGAAAGGCCAAGCAGTACTGGGATACACCAGCGACGAACTCGAGATCGGCGGCGCCACGACGCAGTACGGGCGAACTGACCTGCTGGCGAATCTGCTCGAGCATCGGCGCACCGGAGTGCCGTTGCTCGCGCCGCTGGATCAGACGGGCGGGTTCATGCGCGTGCTCGACGCTGTCCGGTCCGCACCGCCGCCGCGGGCGATCGCCGCGAGCTGGGAAGGCGTCGGGGATGAGCGGCATCCCGTAGTACCGGGGATCGAGAAGTGGATCGAACAGGCGGCCGAGCGGCAGGAGTTGTTCAGCGAGCTCGGGGTGCCTTGGGCAAGACCAACTGAAGAATCGGAGCTTCGATAGATGACGCAGAACCTCGGTTGCAACCACGCCGTCGGCCGGTCCATCCAGGTCACGGCGGCCGATCGCGAGCTGTTCACCTACGTGTACCGGCCGACCGACCCGCAGTTGGAGTCGCCGCGGCCGTACCTGCACCCGATCCGTACCCTTGGCGGCGATCTCGTCTCCGTCTTCCGGCCGCACGACCACGTCTGGCACAAGGGCATGACGTGGTCGCTGCCGCACTTCGGGCACGAGAACTTCTGGGGTGGACCGACGTTCTCGATAGCGAATGGTTATGAGCAGCTGGACAACAACGGCTCGATGGATCACGACCGGATCGACGCGCTCGACGTCTCGGACGAGCTCGTCCGGTTCTCGCACCACCTGTCGTGGCATCGGCAGGACGGCGTCCATGTCGTCGACGAGCAGCGCACGCTGACCACCCGGCTCGCCGACGACGGCTGGGTGCTCGTCTACGAGACGGCGATGACGAACGTCTCCGGCGACACCGTCCAGATCGGCAGCCCCACGACGGCGGGCCGGCCCAATGCGGGCTACGGCGGCCTGTTCTGGCGCGGCCCGCGGTCCTTCACCGGCGGTACCGTCCTCGCACCTCAAGGCCTGGGCGGCGACGAACTCCGCGGTCAGCGCGCCGCCTGGATGGGCTTCTCCGGCAAACACGACACCGTCGACCGAGCCTCCACCCTGATCATCGTCGACGCCGCCGACAACCCCAACCACCCACCGGAATGGTTCGTCCGCTCCGAAGACTTCGCGGCCGTCTGTCCAGCCCCCTTCTTCTCCGAAGAACTCCCCTTCGACCCCGGCCAGACCCTGCACTTCCGCTACGCCACCATCGTCGCCGACGAAGCCTCGGACGACACCCGCTCCGCACTCCTGGCAACCCAAGCCGGCAAGGCTCTCACCAGCTGAACGCGACAGGGCTGGGGAACGCCGCCCCCGGCGTTCCCCAGCCCCGCTCTGCTCAGCGCACGAACAGCCAGTACTCGCCGGAGGGACCGTCCGGACGGCAGTCCCAGGCGTTGAATCCTTCGCGGACGTACTGCTGTCCGGCGTCCACGCACCGGCGATAGTTCGGGTACTTCGCGATCGCCTGCCAGCCGGCCACGACCGAGACGCTGGTGCCCGCCGTCGGCACGGCCTGCGCCGACGCTGCCGGAGCGAGGGCGAGCAGACCGAGGGTGGCCAGACCGGCGGTGGTGAGTGCTGCGGTGACGCGCATGGGCGGCTCCTTAACCAGGGGGATCGGTATCGCGAGGACACCGGCTTGGGTGAGAGCCTGCGGCCGCGGCCAGTGTGGCGTCCCGGTTTTCGAACGAACTCGATCAGTTGGATTTCGCTCACTAGCAGGTGTGAAGTGATCGCTTGATGGGCAGGTAGGGGTAGCGGTAGAGAATCGTTTCCGGTATCGCCTCCCCTGAAAGGCCCGGGAACCGGTAGCCTCATCCAGCCACCTGGATGGCATCGCTGTCACCACCACCGACGAACTGCCGGAGAGCCCAAACCGGTCAGGAGACCACGTCTTGCAGGAGAACACCACCAGCACCAGTACTGGCGAGCTCGCCAACGTACCCCTCACAGGTGCTGACAAAGTCGCCTACGCCTTCTACGCCACCGCCGCCACCGCCGCCCTCGTGGGTCAGGTCTGGGCCGGTGTCACGCACATCCCGTGGCCGGACGAGGGCTTCTCGCCGTTCCTCAAGATCGCCCTGGTCACCCCGGCCGTCGCGGTCATCGAGCTCGGTGGTGTCGCCACCGCCGCCCTTGCCGACCTGCGCCGGCGCAAGGGTGAGCAGGCCTACGCCTACCGGGCGATGTCGCTGTTCGCCGCGATCGTCGCACTCGTCTTCAACGTCGTCGGGCACTGGCGGCCGGAGGAGCGCTTCCTGGCCTTCGGCTTCGGCGGCCTGTCCGCGTTCGCCTACGTGCTCTGGCTGATCCACAGCTCGGCGCGTCGTCGCGACGCGTTGCGCAAGGCCGGCCAGATGGCCACCACTGGACCCGTCTACGGCGTGGTCCAGTGGGCCCGCGAGCCCAAGGTCACCTGGGCCGCGCGCTCGATCGCACTCGAGCACGGCCTCGGCCTGTACGAGAGTCTGCGGGCCGCCCGGGTCCAGCGGCGCAACAACGCCCGGCGCGACGCCATCGCCGGGACCGTTGCCGAGTACATCCGTTCCGAGCACCAGGACGAGCGCCTCGCGAAGATCGCCGAGACGACCTACGACGCGGACCGGCTGGCCGGGATGCTCGAGGAGCGGATCAACTACGAGGTCATCACCAACAAGCTGACGCTCGCGATCTCCCCGCCGCCGCCACCCGAGCCGGAGCCGACACCCGAGGAGCGTGGCGATCTGCGCGCAGCGGTGTGGGTCGTCGAGGGCACGACGCCGCCACCCGTGCAGCAGATCCCCGTTCAGCAGTTGCCGGCCCAGCAGGTCCGGCCGACCGGCGGAGTACCGCTGCGCGATGACGAGCAGTGGGGCGAGGCGATGACCGGCGAGTTGATGGCGGTCGACTACCTGCCCTACGACCGTAGTACCGAGGAAGCCGACGAGGCCGAGGTGGTCGAGGAGGCAGCCGCGGCCGAGGCGGCGGCAGTCGCAGCGGCGCAGCAGCCGGTCGTGGCCAAGCCGCGGCCGGAGTCTCCGTTCGCCGAGCACCCGGTCGACGAGGCGCCGCCTGCTGTCGACCAGCGTCCCGCTCAGCCGAGGGCCGCTGCCAAGCCGGCCTCTTCAGCTACCCAGCCGAAGCCTGCTGCAGCCAAGCCGGCCGCCGCGGCGCCGAAGAAGAAGACCGTTGTCCGCAACGGAACGCCGAAGCCGGCCGCGTCGGTCGTCGAGCAGGCTCCGTCCGAGCCGGTCGTCAGCCAGCCCGTCGTCACCCAGCCCGTCGTCGCCGAGCCGGTCAAGATCGAGGAGCCGGCCGTCATCGCTCGCGAGGTGACGGCCCGGACGACTTCGTCCCGTCCGGCGGCACCGCGGCCGAAGTCCAACGGTGCCGGTGGCGACCTGGAGAAGAAGCGGATGCGCGCCTGGGCGTTGCTGTCCGACTGGCCCGAGGACCGTCCGCGCACCGCGGCGACCCTCGCCTCCGCGATCGCCTCGTCCGAGCCGGACGCCGCGCGGCTGCTCGCGGAGTACGACAAGGAGAACGGCACCAGCAACCTCACGCTGGTCGCCAACTCGCAGAACTGACACCAACTGTTCATTCGCCCTTTTTCACCCTCGCCGTCTGTCCGCAATGACCGGATCGTCTGCCTCAGGGTGAAAAAGGGGCGAATGAACAGGGGAGTTGGTGGCTAGCCGAGGTTGACCGGGAGCTCTGCGAGGCCGCTGACCAGGACTCGGCGCCACTTGAGCTCTTCGGCGGGCTTGGCGAGGCTCAGCTTCGGGAAGCGGCGCAGGAGCGCGAGCAGCGACTCCTGTAGTTCGATCCGGGCGAGCTGCGCGCCTAGGCAGAAGTGCGGCCCGAAGCCGAACGACAGCTGCTTGTTGTCCTTGCGATCGAGCTGCAACTCGTCCGGGTTCTCGAACTGCCGCGGATCGCGGTTCGCCGAGTTGAGCGCCGCCATCACGCCCTCACCCGCTTTGATCTGTACTCCGTGCAGCTCCACATCCTCAACAGCCACCCGCAACTGGCCGACCTCGCTGAACCGGTTGAACCGCAGCAGTTCCTCGACGGCGGACGGCACCAGCTCGTGGTTGTCGACCAGCCGAGCCCAGTTCTCCGGCCAGCGCAGCAACGTCGCGACGCAACTCGAGATCTGGTTCGCCGACGTCTCGTGGCCGGCCACGAGCAGGTTGACGCCGAACGAGATCAGCTCGTCATGGCTGAGTCGATCGCCTTCCTCACGGGCCCGGACGAGCTCGTCCAGCAGGTCCTCGGCGGGCTGGTCCATGGTCGCGAGCTTCCGGGTGACCAACTCGTCGATGTACGCCGTCAGGTCGGTCATCGCCTGCTCGACGAGATCCTTCTCCGCCATCCGCATGCTGTAACCGAGTTCCGTCCATTCGCGGAACTGGTCGCGATCGGCGTACGGGACACCGAGCAGTTGGCAGATCACCTGGATCGGCAACGGCAGCGCGACGAGCTCCCGGATGTCCGCGCCGTCGCCGGCCTTCGCGACGTCATCGGCCAGCTGCGCCGACAGCTCCGCGACCCACGGCCGGGTGCGCTCGATCCGGCGATGCGCGAAGGTCGTCGACACCAGCTTGCGCAGCCGGGTGTGCTCGGGTGGGTCGGTGGTGGTCAGGCTGTTCGGCATCGGCTTGGCGAGCGCGACCCGAGGGGCGCCTTGCTTCACCACGGCCGCGCGGGAGAAGCGCGGATCGGCGAGTACCAGGCGCACATCGTCGTACCGGGTCACCAGCCAGACCTCGGCTCCCGCCAGCGTCCGTACTCGTGCCACCGGGCGGCCTTCGCGTAGCTCGGCGAAGGTAGGCGAGGGGTCGAACTGGAACGCGTCCGCGAACGGGATATCGAGCACCGGTTCCGTCATACCTTCGACCCTAAGCGGGTTAGGTAACCCTTCGCTCGACGCTCAGCGGGTCGCTGCTGGGGTCAGGAGAGCTGCGCGGTCGGGTTGCCGCGGGTCAATACCGTCTCACCGGGGCCGGTCCGTACCGCCTGATCGACGGCGGCTCGGTCAAGACGGTCTAGCTCTCCCAGACGGGCACCGATGGCAGCCCGCGCAGCCGCCGGGCGTCGTCGGTGAGCTCCTGGATGAGGGCCGTCTTGGCGGCGGTGTAGTCGAAGCCGGCCAGTCCTTGGGTGGCGAGTCGGCGTTTCAGTTCGGAGTACCGGCGAACGGCCTCGGGCGTGGCGCGGAGATGGTCGCGCAGGATGCGCTGATTGAGCGTGTCCCAGACCTCGTCGGGGAAGACGTGCAGGTTGTGGGTGAGCACGCCGTCGCGGCCGCGCGTGTAGGTGCGGCGTCCAGGCGGGCCGGCAGGTTCGTACTTGAAGCCGAGCTCCGCAAGTGCAGAATCCTTGCCTGAGGCAACTTCTAGAGAAGCTGCGCGGGCGGCGATGTCGATGACGGGCTTGGCGACCAGCCCCGGCACCGCCGTACTACCGATGTGCTCCACCTCGGCCACAGCGTCCCCGAACACCGCTGCCAACTCAGCCGCCATCGCCGCGTACTGCGCCGCCCATCCCTCGTCGTACTCCGCCAGAATCGTCACCCCGGCAGGCTAAATGGAGCGAAGGTTCTTCGGTATGCCGTTGGGGTGGTCGCCAGGGTTTTGGTGAAGTGCTGGCGGAGGAGGAGGGGGCTGCCGAAGCCGCAGGTGGTGGCGATCTGGTCGATGGTGAGGTCGGTCGTCTCTAGGAGTTCCTGGGCGCGGTTGATGCGCAGGCGGATGAGCCACTGCAGCGGAGTACTGCCGGTCTGTGCACGGAACTGGCGGCTCAAGGTGCGGGTGCTCATCGCGGCCTGCGCAGCGATCGAGGCGAGCGATAGCGGCTCGTCCAAATGCTCTTGCATCCAACGCATCACCGGCTCCAACGATCCCTCGCCGGCGACGGTGGGAGCAGTGATGAATTGCGCCTGCCCACCATCCCGATGCGGCGCCATCACCAGCCTCCGCGCGACATTGGCCGCAACGGCCGACCCGTGATCCCGGCGTACCAAATGCAGACAGAGATCAAGCCCAGCCGTCACGCCCGCGGACGTCAGCACCTCTCCGTCATCCAGATAAAGCACATCGGTGGCCACCTCAACCTGCGGATACTCACGAGCAAACCGCTCCGCATGCGCCCAATGAGTCGCCGCCATCCGCCCATCCAGCACCCCAGCCGCAGCCAGCGTGAAGGCTCCGGTACAGATCGAAGCAAGCCGGATCCCGCGCCGATGCACCTCCCGCACGAGTGCGACCACCTCAGCCGACGCCGGGTACGACGCAGGCACGATCACCGTGTCAGCCGCCAACGCCTCGTCGAAGCTGTACGGCGCCTGCGCCCGGAAAATCTCCACCCGATGCGCACGCACCGTAGTACCGGCCTGATCACCACACACCCGTACGTCGTACAGGGGCTCGCCACTGACCGGGTCGTACGCAGCCGCAAACACCTGGCAGGCGCCGGCCACCTCCAGCGCGACAGCGCCTTCGATGGCCAGCACCGCGACAACTTGCATAGTCCTACTTCGTGCCGAAGGTGTAGATGGTGGTGGAGGTGAAGGTTTGGCCGGGGCGGAGGACGGTGGAGGGGAAGGTGGGCTGGTTGGGGGAGTCGGGGAAGTGCTGGGTCTCGAAGGCGAAGGCGTCGCCCTGGCGGTAGGCCTTGTTGCCGATGCCCTGGAAGGTGCCGTCGAGGAAGTTGCCGCTGTAGAACTGGGCGCCGGGCTGGCTGGTGTGCACGGTCACCGTGCGGCCCTCGGTGGGCTCCCAGAAGCGGGCGGCGAAGCGCAGGCCGTCGTGGTCGGGCTTGCCGCTGAGGACGAAGTTGTGGTCGTAGCCACGCCCGATCACCAGTTGGGGGTGGTCATTGCGGATCCGCTTGCCGATCGCGGTGGGCTGGTTGAAGTCGAACGGCGTACCGGCCACCGGGGCGAGCTCGCCGGTCGGGATCAGGCCCGCGTCCACCGGCGTGTACTTCGCGGCCTTCAACTCCAGTACGTGGCCGTCGATCGAGCCGGTGCCCTCACCAGCCAGGTTGAAGTAGACGTGGTTGGTCAGGTTGAGCACGGTCGGCTTGCCGGCCACGGTCGCGTGGTAGTCGATCCGCAGGTTGTCCTGCTTGTCGAGCGTGTACGTGACCGTGCTGGTCAGCTCGCCCGGGAAGCCCATCTCGCCGTCCGGGCTGACATAGGTGAACGCGACGCCGACGGCCTTGTCGCTCTTCACGATCTTGGCCGACCAGACCCTCTTGTCGAAGCCGATCGTGCCGCCGTGCAGGGCGTTCTCGCCGTTGTTGACCGGGATCTGGTAGTTGTGACCGTCGAGGGTGAACTTGCCCTTGGCGATCCGGTTCCCGTACCGGCCGACGGTGGCGCCGAAGTACGGGCTGAGCGCCGCGTAGTCGGGCAGGTTGTCGAAGCCGAGGCTGATGTTCTCGACCCGGCCGCGCCGGTCCGGCGTCTCGACGCGCTGGATGGTGGCGCCCCAGGTCAGCATCGAGATCGTGGTCCGGCCGTTGGTGAACGTGTACACGTCCACCGCAACGCCTTCAGGGGTGGTGCCGAACGGATCCTTGCGGATCTCGAGCTTGCCGTGGCCGTGGTGCGAACTCATGGCGGTGACCTTATCCGGCGCCGCCTGCGCTCCGCTGGTCAGCGCACCGGCGGCGGCAGCGCCGAGGCCGAGCGCGCCGGCGGTTCGCAGTACTTGTCGGCGGGGCAGGTTGTCTGACATGGAATCCCCTCACTTGTGCTGGGCGGTGGTCGGCGGGAGAGCGTGCACATGGCCGACCGTCGCACTGTAGGCAGGGTTGTCCGGTGTTTGGAATAGTTTGTAACGGTTCGAATTCGTCCGATGACTGACCGGTATCGGCCAGCATCGGGTAGCCGCTGACCAGATCCGTCCGGGTCCGGGCTGGTTGAAGCCTTATCTTTGGCGCCTCGGAGCGCCGACGATAGAGCCATGACTCAGACAGCTCTACTCGTGATCGACGTCCAGGAATCGTTCCGCGTCCGGGAGAACTGGAGCGTGGTGAACCACCCCGACATCGCCGACCGGGTGAACCGGCTCGTACACGCCGCCCGCGCGAACGGCGACCTCGTCATCTGGGTGCTGCACACCGAACCCGGCACCGGCGGCGCCTTCGACCCAGCGAACGGCCACGTCCGCTTCATCGAGGGCCTCGAGCCCGCCGACGGTGAGCCGGTGATCAGGAAGACCGCGCACAACGCCTTCACCACCACTAATCTGCAGCAGGTCCTCACCCAGCACGGCATCCGCGAGGTCGTCGTCAGCGGGATCCGGACCGAGCAGTGCTGCGAGACGACCGCCCGGGTCGCCTCCGATCTCGGGTACGGCGTGACGTTCGTGACCGAGGCGACGGCGACCACCCCGTTGCCGCACTGGACGATGCCGGCCGACGCGACGCTGGCCGACGTACTGGCCGATCCGCGGACGCTCTCGCCGGAGACGATCGTCGAGCGGACAGAGTACGTGCTGGCCGGCCGGTTCGCCAGCATCCGGACATTGGACGAGGTGGCGCCCCCGGTTCTGGCATCCTGACCGGATCATGCCTACTCGGGTCGTCTTCTTCCTGCTGCCGAAACTCCACCTGCTGGACCTCGCCGGTCCGGCCCAGGTGTTCTCGACCGCGAACGACCTCGGGTACGGCTACGACCTGACGTACGTCGCGGAGTCGGCGGAGATCGCCACCGCCCAAGGGGTGCCGATCAGGGCGCAGTTGGAGTGGCCGGAGCTTGGGTGCGCCGACCTGATCGTCGTACCGGGCTGGCGGTCGCCGCGGTTCACGCCGACTCCGGACATGTCGGCGATGGCCAAGCATCGGCTGCGCGCTCATCATGCGGCTGGCGGTTCGGTCGCGAGTGTGTGCTCCGGCGCCGATGCGCTTGGCGCCGCCGGGCTGCTGGACGGGCGGCGGTACACGACACACCACGACCTCACCGAGGAGCTCGCCGCGCGTTATCCGAAGGCTCAGATGGTGCGCGATGTCCTGTACGTCGTGGACGATCGGGTGATCACGTCGGCCGGGATCGCCAGCGGGATCGACCTGGCGCTGCACCTGGTCGCGGCCGCTCGCGGGGCCGAGGCGGCGGCGCGGGTCGCGCGCCAGATGGTCGTCTACGCCCGCCGCAACGGCGACGACCGCCAGGAAAGCGCGATGCTCCGCCACCGCGGCCACCTCAGCGACCTCGCCCACCGAGTCCAAGACATCATCGACAGCCGGTACGCCGACCAGCTACGCCTCACCGATCTCGCGGCTGGTGTAGGCGTCAGCGAGCGTACGTTGACCCGCATCTTCACCCAGGCCACCGGCCTCACCCCCTTGCGCTACCAGCAACTCCTGCGGCTGGAACGAGCCGAACACCTCATCAGCCACGGCACAACCGTCGAGTCCGCCGCCCGGACCGTCGGCTTCGAAGACGCCCGGATGCTGAGGCGTCTCCGCTCGAGAACCATCCCCGCCTGACCTGGCGGGCCGGCGTACAAACCTCCCACCCGAGCTCGTGTTGCGTGCCCACGTCTTGAGCCCACCCGAACCACTGCGGGTGTGCCGCGTCGGGCGGGGGACTCGGATGGGTTTGCTCAGGCGGGCGGGTGCCACGGACCCGTGCCGGAGGGGCAGCCGGGCGGCCCTTCGGCCACTCTGTGCTCGACGTGAGCGTCTGGGCCGGGCGGGAACGCTCACGTCGAGCTCAAAGTTGGAGGAGGCTGCTCGGTGGTGGCGGTCTCGGCGACCGCCGGGCTGGCCGGAGGCGCCGGCCCACCGGGACGAGGCTCGCTGAGATCTGCGCATCGCCCGCTCCACGGCCGGCCTCGGCCTCGTGGCGCTGGGCGCCACGTCGGCTACTGCTGGATTCTGACGGCGCGGCCGGTTGTCGGGGTGGACCGGTCGAGGTGGCGGCGTCTGCCGTGGGGGCTTTCGCGGGCTTGCGTTCACGCGTCGTGGTGGCGGCAGCGCTGGCTGCCCCATTTCTGGGTTGCCCGTCGCCGGACCAGACTTAGCTGGAAACTAGTTGCCTCCCCGTGCAAGTTTGTTACCGTCCGGGTCCACACAGCACCCGATCGACGGCGTCCACAGCGCGGGCAGCTGTGCTGTGCCGTCCGCAGTGCGAGCGCGGCAACGCGTCAGCTCCGCCGCACAGTCGTCATCCGCATCGGCTGCGTGCGGGCGTGAGTACGAGTGGGCCGAGGGGGGATGAGCCTGGCCAGCGTCAGTGGAGTCGTCCACCCGATGCGGCACACGGTCAGTGGTTCGGGTGGGCTCAAGACGTGGGGGCGCGACACGAGTACGGGTGGGTGCCTCGTACGTGTTGGTGGACCTAGCACTACCCCTCCGTGGGGGCTGACACTCCTGAGAACTCTCCAGCCAACCGCCAGGCTCGTGGTGAGCGGGTAGAGCGCCCGTGCGGGGATGGCGAGAGGGTTACCAGGATGAGCAGGGGATCGGTGACGGTGCGCGTGGCGCGCTGGAGTGCTACCCATCCATGGCGGGCGATCGGCTTCTGGCTGATGCTTGTCGTCGTCGCGGTCGGGCTGATGGTCGCGATTCCAACCCAGAAGACGAAGGCCGATGACACCTGGATCGGTCAGTCGGGGACGGCGTCGGAGCTGATCCGCGACGCCGGCCTGGAGAACAAGCCTGGCGAGACGGTTCTGCTGACCGACCCTGATGGTGCGCTGGACAAAGCAGCCGCGACCACGGCGTTAAAGCAGCTGCAGCAGAAGATGACGGGGATCGATGCGGTGGCTGAGGTGGGGCAGCCGGTCTGGGCGGCCAACGGCAAGGCGGCGTTGCTGCCGATCTCGTTGAAGGGGAACGCGGACGATGCCGCCGACAACGTCGACAAGTTGCTCGCGGCAACCAGTGAGGTGCAGAAGGCCAATCCGTCGCTGACGATCGAGCAGGCCGGTAGTGCGTCGCTCAACAAGGGGGTCTGGAAGCAGGTCAGCTCCGACCTCGCGCGGGCTGAGAAGATCAGCCTGCCGTTGACGTTCGGCCTGATGTTGCTCGCCTTCGGTGCGTTGATCGCAGCCGGAATCCCTGTCCTGCTGGCGTTCTCGGCCGTCGGTGCGGCGCTCGGGTTCTACGCGCCGCTGTCCTACGCGTTCCCCGACGGAGGTTCGGTCGCGAATGTCGTGCTGCTGATCGGCATGGCAGTCGGCGTCGACTACTCGCTCTTCTACCTCAAACGCGAGCGAGAAGAACGACGCCGTGGCCACGGTACGGTCGACGCGGTCGAGATCGCCGCGGCCACGTCGGGGCATTCGGTGGTTGTCTCCGGGCTCGCGGTCATCGTCTCGATGGCAGGCCTGTACGTCGCGCAGGACCCCGTCTTCTCGTCGATGGCCACGGCGACAATCGTGGTTGTCGCGGTGGCGGTACTTGGGTCGCTCACCGTTCTCCCAGCGCTGTTGGTGAAGCTGGGTCATCGGGTCGATCGCCCGCGCGTTCCGTTGCTGTGGCGGCTCAACCGTCGCATCGGGCCGGGTGGCATCAGCCGGCGGATCCTGGCGCCCGTACTGCGCTTTCCCAAGGTCGCACTGGTGATCTCGGCCGTCGCGGTGGTGGCGCTCGCAGTACCGGCGCTGGGGATGAAGACCGAGCCGGGTGGTTTGAGCACGTTGCCGCAGAGCATTCCTGAGGTGAAGACGATGCAGGCGCTGCAGCAGAACTTCCCGTCGCAGGGGATGAGCTTCGATATCGTTGCGCAGGGCAATGATGCGGCGACGGGGCTGGCCAAGCTGCAGACGGCGGCGGTCGCCAGTAAAGGGTTTGTGGTGGCACCAGCAAGCGAGATCCGGCAGGCGGGGGAGACAGCAGTACTGACCCTGGTGTCGGTGAAGCCGGACACGAGCGACAACGCCCGGGCGGCTCTCGACCAGCTCCGCGACGGGCTTGTCCCTCAGGCCATCACGACCGCCAAGTGGGCAGTAGGTGGGGAGGCAGCGGCGCAGGTCGACTACGGGCAGCATCAGCGGGAACAACTGCCTTATGTGATCGCCTTCGTGCTCATCCTGACGTTGGTGATGATGGCGTTCACCTTCCGCAGCCTGGCGATCGCACTCGTCACGACGTTGCTGAACTTGGCATCGGTGGCGGCCTGCTTCGGCGTACTGTCCCTGGTCTTCCAGCACACCTGGGCCGAAGGACTGCTGGACTTCACCTCGCCCGGGTTCGTGGTGTCGTGGATCCCGGTGTTCCTGTTCGTCATCCTGGTCGGGCTGTCGATGGACTACCACGTGTTCGTCCTCGGGCGGATCCGTGAAGGCGTCCGCGACGGGCTGACGCCGCAGGAGGCGGTACGCAAGGGGATCACCGAGTCGGCGGGTGTGGTGACGAGCGCGGCGGCCGTGATGGTCTCGGTGTTCGCCGTCTTCGCCTCACTCGGAATGATCGAGATGAAGCAGATGGGCGTCGGCCTGGCGGTCGCCGTACTGATCGACGCGACCCTGGTCCGCATCGTGATGCTGCCGTCGATCATGGTCCTGCTCGGCCGGAAGGCGTGGTGGCCGAACAAGCTGTCCGCCGCTCAGCCAGTCCCATCGACAGACCGCGAGCTGGTCACGGTCTGACAAAACCAGAGGGGGCCGGCGAGGTGCAACTCGCCGACCCCCTCGTCCTTGTTTCCTAAAAGGACCTACAGGTTGTACGCCGCGGCCAGCTTCGCGATCGCGTTGCTGAGCTCGCCGCTGAGCGCCAGGTGCTCAGCATCGGCGGTGAGCTTCGACTTCGCTTCGTCGAGGTTCTGGCCGATCTTGTTCTGGGCGATCCAGCGGGCGCCGGTGACGACGGCGTCGTCCTCGTTCGAGGTATCCGCCGTGGTCAGCTGCAGAGCCGCGCCCGCCTGACCGAGCTCGGCCAGTACGGTCGTTGCCTGCGGCCCCGACCAGTCCTTCACCTTCAGGGCCTCGTTGAGATGCCCTGCGGCGGCACGGACGTTCGGGTCGGATGCAGCTCTGCGCAGCAGGTCCTTCCGCGTGTCCGACACGTTCTCCCGGGCCGCGGCCTGCGTCGTGAGACCCCAGCCGAACGGGTACTGCGGGTCGTACGCCGCATCGCCGACGTTGATCGGCTCCTGGGCCTCCGACTTCGGCCAGGTGACCGGCAGCCGGCCGCTGAACGGCTTCTTGCCGAACAGTACATCCGCGACGCCGGCGCCCTCAGTGCCCGGCAGCCAGGACGCGACGACCGCGTTGATCTCGCCGAGCTGGTCGGCGATCATCTCCGGGCGACCGGAGACGACCAGGACGACGCACTTCATCGCCGCGCACACCTTGTCCACGGCTGCCTTGTCTGCGGCGGTCAGGCCGAGCGTGTGACCGTTGCCGACGTCACCGATGCCTTCGGCGTACGGCTTCTCGCCGACCACGACGACACCGACATCGTGTCCTTCCAGGGGCGCCGAGGCGTCCTGGCTGAACGTGGCGGTCGGTGCGACCTGCTTGATCCCGTCGAGGATCGTCGTACCGGTGGTGGTGTTGCCGGAGCCGCCCTGCCAGGTGATGCTCCAGCCGCCCATCTGGTTACCCAGGTCGTTGGCGTTACTGCCGGCAACGTAGACCTTGGCAGTGGGTGCCAACGGCAACAGGTTGCCGTCGTTCTTGAGCAGTACCTGGGACTTGGCCGCCGCCTCCCGGCCGACCGCGCGGTTGGCCGCGGAGCCAACAGTGCCGAGCCGGGTCTTGTCGGCGTACGGGTGCTCGAAGAGGCCGAGCTTGAACTTCTCGGTCAGGATCCGGCTGACGGCGTCGTCCACCCGGGCCTGGGTGACCCGGCCGGCGGTGACCTCGTCGGTCAGGCCCTGGGTGAAGGCCTGGTAGTTGGTCGGCACCATGATCATGTCGAGGCCGGCGTTGATCGACGTCCGGATGTCGCTCGGGTAGTCGCCCGGCAGCTGGTCGATCGCCTGCCAGTCGCTGATCACGAAGCCCTTGAAGCCCAGCTTGTCCTTCAGCGTTCCGTTGATCAGCGCCGCGTCGCCGTGCATCTTGGTCGGGCCGCTGATGGTCGCGCCGTTGTCGTCGAGGATCTCGACGCTCGAGTACGACGGCATCACGGTGCCGACGCCGAGGTCGACCGCGGTCTTGAAGGGCGCGAGGTGGATGTCCTCGAGCTGCTTCTGGGTCACCTTGGTGACGCCCTGGTCGATCTTGTAGCTACCCGTCGTGGACGATCCGTACGTCGTACCGCCATCGCCCACGTAGTGCTTGGCGGTCGCGAGCACCTTGTTGTATTGGCCAAGCTCACTGCCGTCGGCCTTGCCCTGCATACCGGTGATGACACTGGCCATCACCTTCACGAGCGCGGGGTCCTCGCTGTAGCCCTCGTACGAGCGGCCCCAGCGGTCGTCGCGGACCACGCAGAGGCAGGGGGCGAAGTCCCACGGGATGCCGGTCGCCCGGACCTCGGCCGCGGTGACCTGGCCGGTCTTCTGGGCCAGCTCCTCGTCGTGGGTCGCGCCGATCCCGATGTTGTGCGGGAGGATCGTCGCGCCGATCACGTTGTTGTGACCGTGGACCGCGTCGACGCCGTAGATCAACGGCACCTGCAGGCGGGTCGCCTGCGCGTTCAGCTGGAAGGTGTCGATCATCGCGGCCCAGGCGGCCGGGGTGTTCGGCGACGGTACGGAGCCACCGCCGGACAGCAGCGAGCCGAGGGCGTAGGTCGCGATGTCGCTCTTGGAGCGCAGCGCGTTGCGCTCGGCCTGGGTCATCTGGCCGACCTTCTCGGCCAGCGTCATCCGGCTGAGCAGGTCGGCGACCCTGGTCTTCACGGGCAGGGCCGGGTTCAGGTACGGGAGGTCGTGGGCGTTGATGACGACCTTCGGCTGGGTGACCGGTGGCTTCGCGCCGGTGACGGTGAGGTCCAGCGGGATGGTCTCGGCCACCTCGGCTGTGGTGTCGCGCTGGGTGATCACCTTGACGGTCTGGGACGCGCCTGACGGCGTACCGGCCGGGAAGGTGAAGGCGCCGGAGACCGGGGTGTAGTCGCCGGCTCCCGCGGTGCCGGTTCCGGTGCGGTACTCGACCGTGACGGGCTCTTCCAGCGGTACCGCGCCGGTGGTGGCGAGGCTGATCTTGACCTTCGCCGTGCCACCCTCCTTGACCGGGTAGACCTCCGCGTCGGTGACGATGCTCGCCTTCAGCGCCGGGTCGGCCTTGCCGTAGACCTCGACCTGGTCGATCGCGAACTCACCAGGAGTCCCGACCGGCATGGTGATCGCGTAGCCCCACATCTTGTCGAGGTTGAGGATGTGGTCGATGCCACCGACGGGCTGGTAGTCGCCGCGGTAGGCGAGGTCGGCGAACGGGATCTCGACCAGGTGCCAGCCCTGCCAGTCGTCGGTGAAGCTGGTGTTCCACAGCTCCGACGCCTCGGCGTTCGCGCCACCGTCCTTGATCTCGAAGAAGATCCGCTTGCCCGAGCCGGGCGGCAGCGGCGCGGTGTTCTGCCCGTACCACCAGAACCGGATGCCCTTGTGCGCCGACCAGTCGCCGGGGTTCTGGTCGTACTGCACGTCGTGGCTGAAACCGCCGTACCCGCTGATGTTGTACGTACCGTGCAGCACCTTGCCGCCGACCGGCGCGTCGGCGCGGGCCTGGAACTCCATCGTCGGCGGGTCGTCGGCATCGCTGCCCCACCCGAAGATGCCGGCGTTGGGCGGCGACGCGAACTGCTCGCCCCCTTCGAACGCCGCCAGCACGAGCGGCGCCGGGTCATCGGCATTGGCCTGAGCCGCCACGCCGAGCGGCAGCAGTCCGGCCAGCAACGCAACGGAGCTGACCACCGCCGTCCGCCGTCTGGAACGAATCGATCGATTGACAGGCCACCTGGGCATGGGCGACTCCTCCAGCTTCGCTGCGCGAGCCTCACGCACGCGTCGCGCCCGACTCTCAGCCCTCCGACCGACCGCGTCAATACCCCACCGGTTCCGGAACTAGAGCGCTCTCACTCCGCAAGACCTTGCCCACGGAACCGGTTCCTGAGGTAAGCGCTCCCCAGTACTTCGGGCCGCATGTACGGCCGTAAGCCGCCCGGAACATGCCAGAACCGAACCAGTTCAGCCACGTCGATGCTGACCTGCCCGTAGACGGTGTTGCGCCGGGCATCCACCCAGTCGATGAGCCGAGCCGGATCGGGGATGGCGGTGGTGAAGTGGAGGAGGTTGAGGTACCAGATGTCGCGGCGGCCGTAGGAGATTTCTCGCCAGGCATCGGGGCCCAGTTCGAACCTGAGCTGGTCCATGAAGAGGTCGGCCTGGTCGTCGAGGGCGACGGCGCAAGCCATGACGGTGCCGGGCGTGAGGGTGAGGCCGGTGACCTCGATGCGGGCGGGGCCGGTGGTGGCGGCTCGCTCCATGGCTGACTGGTAGCGCTTGATGACTGGTTCGTCGGGGTCGACGGTCGGGCGGTAGTGCTCGAGGGCGCGGACGGTCAGGTGGGCTGAGCCGAGTTGTCCGGTTTGCCAATGGCCCTCGCCGGCTACGGCTGCTGCTTCGGCCGTGAGTTGGTCGAGGGTTTGGCTCAGCGGGCTGTCGGTTGCTGGGCGAAGTACGACGCTTACCGGCCAGCGGCCACCTTCTTCGGGCGGGGTGTCGCGGGCGTGGTTGCCGTTGGCGATCAACGGGGCCGATTCGGTGAACAGTTGACTGAACTTGGACGGGTAGATGGGGATTCCCCTCGTTGTCGGATGAAGCTCTGGACAGGGTCTGGCTGGTGGGTCACGGTGGTGCGAGGTTCGCGAAGCTAGGGGAGGGGCTCTGTGAAGAGGTCGACGTATCTGGTGAGCAGTTTGTTGTTGATTGCTCCGGCATTGGTTGCCGCGGCGGTGGTGCAACCGGCTGTGGCGGCACCGGTGGCGGCTCAACCGTCCAAGATTCCAACACTGTTGAGGGACAGCGCGGCGCTTGCGGGCGCGGCTGCCAAGGCGAGGGTCAGTACGGCGTCGCCTGAGGCGCGGTCGCTTGGGATCGATGCCAGTGGGCGGATCGGAGTACAGGTCTATGCCGCCGCGCCGGTGACGACTCAGCAGGAGGCGGCGCTCACCTCGCTCGGGGTGTCGGTGCTGAAGAACGCGGCTGACTTCAAGGCCGTACCGGGGGCTGAGCTGCCGACGACCGGTCTGCTGTCCACGACCGTTCCGTACGACAAGCTTGACGCGGTGGCGAGCCTCGGCTGGGTGAGCGCGTTGCGGCCTTCGCTCAGGCCGGCTGTGGATGCCGGGCCGATCGAGGCCGAGAGCGTGCCGTTGCACAAGGCCGACCTGGCTCAGGCCCGGGGGCTGACCGGCAAGGGGCAGAAGATCGGCGCCATCTCCGGCGATGTCGATCACCTCGCCGAGTCCGTCGCGCAGGGCGAGTTGCCGGCCGACGTACAGGTTCTGCGGCAGGCGGCGTACGACGATGACGAGGGCACCGCGATGCTCGAGATCATCCACGACATCGCCCCGCAGGCGAAGCTCGCCTACGCCAGTACGCGGGACACCACGGCCGAGTACGTCGAGGCGTTCCACGAGCTCGCCAACGCGGGCGTGACGATGATCGCCGAGGACATCGCCCTCGATGACGAGCCCGCCTTCCAGCAGGGCATCGGCGCTGCGACTGCTGAGGGTCTCGCGGCCCACGGCATCTGGGTCAGCTCGTCGGCCGGCAACCTCGGTGGCCGGCACGCACCACGAGTCACGGCCATCGGTACCGGCAAGGGAGCCGACGGCGCCGTCGGACCGTTCACCGGCTGCCCGAACGCGGTCGACAACGTGGTGAAGCTGCGCGGCGAGGACACGACGTACGACCTCAACCTGCTGCCGGGCGCGACGGTCATGCCCACGCTGCAGTGGAGTGAGCCGCGCGCCGTCTTCCCGACTGCGGGTCAGGGCGGGTTCACCGACCTGAACCTGTACCTGATGGATGCCACCGGCACCAAGTGCCTCGCGGCCAGCAACGCCGTCCAGGCCGATGGGGTCGGCGACACCATCGAGCAGTTCATCTACGAGAACACGACCGGGGTGGCGCAGCCCGCCAAGCTCGTCGTGGACGTCCAGGGCACCTCGTCGGCCAAGAAGGCGCCGGTACTTGACCTGCGCTGGCGCGCGCTGTCGGCCGGCGTCCAGACGATCGACCCGCCCGAGCGGGCCGGTTCGATGAACCCGGACTCGAACTACCTGGGACTCGCGACCAGCGCCGGCGCGGTCAACGCCAGCACGTCGGTGGACCCGAAGACGATCGCGCTGGAGGCGTACAGCGCGGCCGGCCCGACCCAGATCATCACCACCACGCGCTGCCCGGCCAACAAGCCCGGTCCGTGCAAGGGCATCCCCGGCCCGCTCTCCCGGAGCTTCCCGGCGCCGTACTGGGCCGCCTCCGACGGCGTCTCGGTCAGCGGGGTAGGACCGTTCGGCTCCGGCACCTGCCCGACCGCCGTTGAAGGCCAGTGCCGCTTCTTCGGTACGTCGGCATCGGCACCGAGTGCGGCCGGAGTGGCAGCCCTGACCAGGCAGGAGTTCGGCGGCCGGATTCATCCCGTCCTGCTGAACACGATCCTCGCCGCCAGAGCCGTCCACCGCGACGGAGCTGCCTTCGGAGCGGGCGTACTGAGCGCCCGCTGAGCAAGGGATTCAGAAGCTGGAGTGTGGCTATTCAGTGGTAATTCAGTAGGTGAGGTGCTGGACCGGCTCGGCACCTCACCTATTGGATGGAGGCATGACAACACGGTTCGGAATGTTCGTTCCACAAGGGTGGAAGATGGATCTGGCGGGGTTCAGCGACCCCGTCGAACAGTGGGAGGCGATGACCGCCGTCGCGAAGAAGGCTGACGAGGGGTCCTGGGACTCGATCTGGCTGTTCGACCACTTCCACACGGTGCCGGAGCCGAGCACCGAGAGCACCTTCGAGTGCTGGACCACGACCGCTGCGCTGGCCCGCGACACCAAGCGGGTGAACATCGGCCAGATGGTCGGCTGCAACGGCTACCGCAACCCTGCCCTCTACGCCAAGATCGCGTCCACCGTCGACGTCGCCAGCCACGGCCGCCTGTACGCCGGACTGGGCGCCGGCTGGTACGAGCACGAGTGGAAGGCCTACGGCTACGAGTGGCCGGAGCTCAAGGACCGGATGGGCGCGTTCCGCGAGGCCACCGAGATCATCTACAAGATGTGGACCGAGGACGAGCCGGTCTTCGACGGCAAGTACTACTCGATCGACAAGCCGATCAACGAGCCCAAGGGCGTCCGCAAGCCGCACCCGAGCTTCTGGATCGGTGGCGGCGGCCCGAACGTCACCCTCAAGCTGGTCGCCAAGTACGCCGACGCGGCCAATATCGGCGGCGGCAACCCCGAGGTGATCAAGGAGAAGGCGGCGATCCTCAAGGGTCACTGCGACGCGATCGGCCGCGACTACAACGAGATCATCAAGTCGACCGGGATCAACGCGTTCCCGATCGACAAGGGTGACGATCCGGCCAAGGCGACCGAGAAGGCGCTCGGCCCGATGGACCGCGAGCGCTTCGACCGCGACAACCTGATCGGCACCGAGGACGAGATCGCGAACAAGGTGGAGGCCGCGCTCGAGGCCGGCGCCGACTACGTGATCTTCTACGTCCCCGGCGTCGCCTACGACCTCGACTTGGTCGACCGGATGGAACGGATCACCAAGCGTTTCGCCTGAAGCTGAGAGATTCTCAATTAAGCGCTTGACCCAGTAAAGGGCGACGCCACGAAACCGGGGGGAGGGGTTCCGTGGCGTCGCCAGGGGCGCGCCTAAGGGAGGGGTGGGGGCAGGCGCGCCGGCCTTTGGGGGGTCTGGTCAGTTCCCGAGCAGTCCGCCTCCGAGGACACCGAGCAGACCGAGCAGCGAGAGCAGGTTGCGGATGACCTGGTCGACGGCCTTGACGCCGCCTGTCTGGAACGCGGTCACGCATTTCTGCAGTTGCTGCTGAGTCGGGTGGGTGATGGTCACCTTCGACAGCTCGGACTGGCAGTAGGTCGTGGCCTTGGTCAGCTCGGTCAGCGTGCTGCCGACCGTGCCGACGATCAGGCCGACCGAGGTCTGCAGCTTCGCCACCACTGGCGGGAGAGCCGGCGGCTTGGTCGTCGGCGGCTTGCTGGTCGGCGGGGTGCTCGGCTTCGACGTCGGTGGCTTCGAGCTGGGCGGGGTCGACGGCTTGGTGGTCGTCGGCGGCCGCTTGGTCGGGGACGTCGTCGGCTTGCCGGTACCGCCCTGGACCATGGTCTGCGTCGGGCTCGGCTTCGCCGGACCCGGGTACGTCGGCAGATCGATCGCCTGGGGCAGGTTCTGGTCCGCCGGGGCATCGATGTTCGGGTCGTCGACCACGCCACCGGCCCGGTCGACTCCTTGGTCGTCACCCTCGGTGCCGTTGCCGACGGCAATCCAACTGCCGCCCGCGTACGCCTTGGCGATGCTGATCACCAGGTCGACGTACTGTTGGGAGTGGTTGTAGCGCAGGACCGCTGCGTTCAGGTCCGAGGCCTTGGACAGGTTCCCGGTGCCGGAGCACAGGTAGACGGCCGTCGACATCGCCGCGTCGTCGATGTCCTGCGGGTTCTTCACCCCGTCGCCGTCGCCGTCGACGCCCATCATCTGCCAGGTCTGCGGGATGAACTGCATCGGCCCGACCGCGCGGTCGTACGCCGCGTCGCCGTCGAGCTTGCCGCCATCCGTGTCGGTGATCTTGGCCGTGCCCGTACCGTCCAGCCGCGGGCCGAGAATGCCCGGAGTCGCGACGCCGTTGGTCATCAGCGAGTTGCCGCCGAACCGTCCGTGGTTCGACTCGACCCGGCCGATCGCGGCCACCAGGGTCCACGGCAACTGACAGGTCGGATCGGCCTGGGCCATCACCTGTTGAGCCCGTGAGTACGCCTTCAGCGCGGCATTGGGAATGCCGTTGCGAGACAGCCCGGAGACCACTTGGGTCGGCTGCTCGCCGGGATCGACACCGTTGCCGACCACACCGGCCACCGCGACGTTCGCCGGATCGCCGATCGGCTGCTTCGGTACGACCACCGGGCTGTTCTTCCCCAGCCCCTGATCCAGCGCCGCTGTCGCGACGGCCGGATCGTCGGTGGCGCTGACGGTGAACGCGCTCGCGAACAACGCCAGCGGAATCAGTGGCGCCACCTGACGCCACCCGCTCCCGCCCATGGCGCGACGCTTGCCCTTCGCCATCGATGATCCCCTCCGTGACTCATCGACCTGCCCCGCCCCACGCTGCGGACAAATCTTCTGTGTCTCTTCGTACCGGCCACCGTCCGTTATTGGTCTAACGTCCGCCACGTGCGTGGGTTACGAAGCGGGCGCTGACAGTGCACTCACGGTCACCGGGTATCCATACTGGCGCGTAACAACGCACCTGTGAACCCCCTACACGCTGCTTACTTGAAGATCTCGCCGATGAGAGCGCGGTCCCCGCCCACCCGGCGTACTGGTCTGTCGGGGAGAATGGCCGCCGTGCCTGACCACACTGAGCAATCCGCCAGCTTGTTCGAACGAGCCTCCGCCGTCACTCCGGGCGGGGTGAACTCCCCGGTCCGTGCGTTCCGCGCCGTCGGCGGCGTTCCGCGCTTCATGGCCTCCGGTGACGGATGTCACATCACCGACGTCGACGGCAACACCTACGTCGACCTGGTCTGCTCCTGGGGCCCGATGCTGCTCGGCCACGCGCACCCGGAGGTGACGGCCGCTGTCCAGGCAGCGGTCAGCCGCGGTACGTCGTACGGCACCCCGACCCAGCCCGAGGTCGAACTCGGCGAGGAGATCGTCTCCCGGACGCCGGTGGACAAGGTCCGGCTGGTGTCATCCGGCACCGAGGCGACCATGTCAGCGCTCCGGCTGGCCCGTGGCGCGACCGGCCGGGCCAAGATCGTGAAGTTCGCCGGGTGCTACCACGGCCACGTCGACGCGCTGCTCGCCCAGGCGGGCTCAGGAGTCATCACGCTCGGCATCCCCGGTACGCCGGGAGTCACCGAGGCGACAACCGCCGACACGATCGTCCTGCCGTACAACGACCAGGCAGCCGTCACCGCGGCCTTCGCCCAGTACGGCGACCAGATCGCCGCCGTCATCACCGAGGCCTCGCCCGGCAACATGGGTGTCGTCCCGCCGCTGGACAACTTCAACGCCTTCCTCGCCAAGACCTGCAAGGACAACGGCGCCCTGTTCATCTCCGACGAGGTGATGACCGGCTTCCGGATCACCAAGTCCGGTTGGTACGGCGTCGACGGCGTCGTGCCGGACCTGATGACGTTCGGCAAGGTGATGGGCGGTGGCTTCCCGGCGGCCGCGTTCGGCGGCCGGGCCGACCTGATGTCCCACCTGGCACCGGAGGGCTCGGTCTACCAGGCCGGGACACTCTCCGGGAACCCGATCGCCACCACGGCCGGCCTGACCACGCTCCGGCTGGCGACCGACGAGGTCTACGCCAAGCTCGACGACACCTCGGCCACCATCCGGCAGCTCGTCACGACGGCGCTGTCCAAGGAGGGTGTGCCTCATCACATCCAGAATGCCGGGAACCTCTTCAGCGTCTTCTTCGTGGAGTCTTCGGAGGATCCGCAGCCGATCCGGGACTTCGCCGGGGCCGGGGCCCAGGTACTGCCCAGATTCGCTGCGTTCTTCCATGCCATGCTGGATGCCGGCGTCTACCTGCCGCCGAGCGCCTTCGAGGCCTGGTTCGTGAGCGCCGCCATCGACGACGACGCGCTGGCCCAGCTCGAGACCGCACTTGCCTCCGCCGCCCGCGCGGCAGCGGCTGTAGAGAACTGAAGGGACCGGCAACGGTGACCGAAACGACGGTCGTGCACCTGATGCGTCACGGCGAGGTGCACAACCCGACCGGCGTGCTGTACGGCCGGATCCCCGACTTCCACCTGTCCGAGCTCGGCCGCAAGATGGCTGACCGGGTCGCCGAGCACGTGGCCGGCCGCGACATCGTGCACCTGGTCAGCTCGCCGCTGGAGCGGGCCCAGGAGACGATGGAGCCGATCGCCAAGGTGTTCGGTCTGACGCCGGACATCGACGAGCGGGTGATCGAGGCGGCGAACCAGTTCGAGGGCAAGAAGTTCGGCGTCGGCGACGGCGCGCTGCGCCAGCCGAGTGCCTGGTGGCTGCTGCGCAACCCGTGGAAGCCGTCCTGGGGCGAGCCGTACAGCCAGCTGGTACGCCGGATGCGCGACGCGATCGAGACGGCCCGGCAGAAGGCGGCCGGGCACGAGGCGCTGATCGTCTCGCACCAGCTGCCGATCTGGATCGTCCGGTCCGCCGTCGAGCACCGCCGGATGCTGCACGACCCGCGCAAGCGGCAGTGCAGCCTGGCCAGCCTGACCTCGTTCACCTTCCACGGCGACGCGATCGTCTCGGTCGGTTATGCCGAACCCGCCAAGGACCTGCTCCCGGTCAACAACCCGAAGAAGTTCGCAGGCGGCGCGTGATGGTTCGCTTTGCCCGTACTACGGCTGTCGCAGCTGCGGTGCTGCTCGCCGCCACGGCCTGTACCTCCGGCCAGAACGCGTCGGACAGCCGCAAAGGCCAGACCGGATTCGTCAGCGGCAACGACCGGGTCGCCACCTATGCGCCTGCTGATCGGGTCAAGGCCCCGACCTTCCAGGGCAAGACGCTGGACGGCAAGGACTGGAGCTCCGCCGACCACACCGGCAAGGTCATCGTGATGAACGTCTGGGGATCCTGGTGCCCGCCGTGCCGGGAGGAGGCGTCGGACTTCACCGCCGCCGCCAACGAGCTCGGGCCGGACGTCCAGTTCATCGGCCTGAACACCCGGGACCTCGACCCGGCGCCGGCGAAGAAGTTCGTCGAGGTGTTCAAGGTGCCGTACCCGAGCATCTACGACCCGGCCGGCAAGCAGCTGCTGCTGTTCCGGGGCCAGAAGATCTCGCCGAGCTCCATCCCGGCGACGGTCGTGATCGACAAGCAGGGCAAGGTCGCGTCGAAGGTGATCGGCAGCGTGACCAAGTCGACCCTGCTCGGCATGGTGCATGATGCTGCCGCGAGTTGACCAAAGGAATCGGCACCGTGGGTGAGTGGTTCGCCCAGTCGATGACTGGATCGATGCTGGTGGCACTGCCGATCGCGGTGCTGGCCGGTGCGATCTCGTTCTTCTCACCCTGCGTGGTTCCGCTGTTACCGGGCTATCTCTCGTACGTGACCGGGCTGTCCGCGGCCGAGCTCGGGTCCGAGCGCCGCGGCCGGATGCTGGCCGGGACGAGCTTGTTCGTCGCGGGGTTCTCCGCCGTCTTCATCCTGACCGGTGTGCTGTTCGGTGCCGTCGGCAACGCTCTGCTCGATCACCAGGGCGTGATCACCAAGGTGCTCGGCGGCGCGACCGTCGTCCTGGGCCTGATCTTCCTTGGTGGCTTCGGTTTCGCGCAGCGCGATGTCCGGGTGCACCGGGTGCCGGCCGTCGGGATCGCGGCGGCGCCGTTGCTCGGTGTGCTGTTCGGTTTCGGGTGGACGCCGTGCATCGGGCCGACCCTCGGTACGGTGATGAATCTGGCCGCGACCGAGGGAAGTACCGGCCGGGGTGCGATCCTGGCGCTGGTGTTCAGCCTCGGGCTGGGCATTCCGTTCATCGTCGCGGCGCTCGCCTTCCGGCGGATGCTCGGCGCGGTCGCCTGGGTGCGCAAGCACCAGGTGATGGTGATCCGGATCGGCGGCGTGCTGATGATCGCCGTGGGGCTACTGCTGCTGACAGGAGTGTGGGACTCGATGACCGCCGAGCTCAGGCAATGGGTCGCCAACTTCGGATCGGCGGTGTGACGTGACGGATGTGAAGGACCGCGTCGAGGCGCCGGCCCCGCCACCCGACCTGCCCAAGCTCGGCCTGATCGGCTGGCTGCGCTGGACCTGGCGGCAGCTCACGTCGATGAAGACGGCGCTGGTGCTGCTCTTCCTGCTCGCGCTGGGGGCGGTACCGGGCTCCTTGATCCCGCAGACCGCGATCGATCCGGTCAAGGTCTCGGACTTCTTCGAACAGCACCCCAAGCTCGGCCCGTTCTACGACAAGCTCGGGCTGTTCGCGGTCTACAAGTCCGCCTGGTTCTCGGCCATCTACCTGCTGCTGTTCATCTCGCTGATCGGCTGTGTGGTGCCGCGGCTTCAGGTCTACCTGAAGGCGATGCGGGCCCGCCCGCCGAAGCCCCCGCGCAATCTGAACCGCCTGCCCGGGTACCAGTCCTTCGAGCCGACGGCCTCCGACAGCGAGGTGCTGGAGCTGGCCGCGGCCGAGCTGCGCCGGCGGCGCTTCCGGGTCGAGCTGTACGACGGCGCGGTGGCGGCCGAGCGCGGGTACCTGCGCGAGGCGGGCAACCTGCTCTTCCACTTCTCCCTGATCCTGGCGCTGATCGGCGCCGCCTGGGGTGCGCTGTTCGGCTACCGCGGCACCGTACTGGTTGTCGTGGGCAATGAATTCTCGAACGCGATCGCGCAGTACGACGACTTCAGCCCGGGCCGGGTGTTCAAGCCGGACGACCTGCCGCCGTTCTCGCTGAAGGTGAACAGCTTCACGGTCAAGTTCCAGACCGACGGCCCGCAGCGGGGCGCGGCGCGCGAGTTCAAGGCGCCGATCACCTACCAGGAGACGCCGGACTCGCCGAAGAAGTCGTACGAGCTGCAGGTGAACCACCCGTTGCAGGTCGACGGCACCAACGTGCACCTGCTCGGCCACGGCTACGCGCCGAAGGTGACGGTCCGCGACGGCAAGGGCGAGGTGGCCTTCTCCGGGCCGGCGCCGTTCCTGCCGCAGGACGGCAACTTCTCGTCGTTCGGTGTGATCAAGGCTCCGGACGCGCGGCCCGAACAGCTCGGTTTCGAAGGCTTCTTCCTGCCGACCGGGGTGATCGACCCGCAGCGCGGTCCGACGTCGGTGTTCCCGGACGCGCTCAACCCGGTGCTGGCGATGACGGCGTACTACGGCCGGCCGGCCGAGGAGACGGGCAAGCCGCAGTCGGTCTACCAGCTGGACAAGTCGAAGCTGACCCAGTTCGAGGGGGACGGCGGCGACAAGCTGCGGTTCCAGCTCGCGCCGGGGCAGAGCTTCAAACTGCCGGACAACCGCGGCTCGATCACCTTCGACTCCTACGAACGCTGGGTGAAGCTGCAGATCAGCCACACTCCGGGCCTGCACCTGGCGCTGGCCGGGATCCTGCTCGCCATCCTCGGGCTGATGGGCTCGCTGTTCATCCACCCGCGGCGTACCTGGGTGCGGGTCCGGACTCAGGACGGGCGTACCGTGGTCGAGGTCGCAGGGCTGGACCGGGGGCCGGAACGCGGGCTCGGGGACGAGATCCTCGCCATCACCAACGCCCTGAAGCCAGTTGAACAGCCGGCCGAGCAAACAGCAGAACCGAAGCAGGAGAAGCCATGAGCCCGGAGACCTACGCGCACCTCTCCAACCTGGTCATCCCGACGGCAACCGTCATCTACATCATCGCGATGGTCTCCCACACCCTCGAATGGGCGATGGGCCGGGCGGTTGTAGCCAAGGCTGTCGCAGAAGAAGACGCCGCTCTGGTCACGTCCGCTGTCGGCGCCGGCAACTCGGCCTCGGCTGGGTCGGCTTCCGGCGCGACTGTTGTTACGTCAGCCGGCACGCTGGCGACTGGCACCGGAGATGCGCGGTCGGAGCGGGCTGATGCTGCCAGTCGAGTGGGGCTGTTGCTGACTTGGTTGGCGTTTTTGCTGCATTTGA
The DNA here is from genome assembly GCF_036067295.1 of Kribbella sp. NBC_00382. Lineage (NCBI taxonomy): Bacteria > Bacillati > Actinomycetota > Actinomycetes > Propionibacteriales > Kribbellaceae > Kribbella > Kribbella sp. NBC_00382. The sequence continues at coordinate 1,410,736 of NZ_CP107954.1, read as the reverse complement.
CGGGTGTGGTTACCCGGGGGCTCGCGGCGGGGCGGGTGCCGTGGGGGAACATGTACGAATTCACCATCACCTCCTCGCTGGCGGTGGCGGCGGTCTACCTGCTCTTCGTGCACCGGTACAAGCTGCAGTGGCTGGGGCTTGGCGTCACACTGTTCGTCTCCGCCGTGCTCGGACTGGCGACGCTGGCGCTCTACACGCCGGCCGGACCGCTGGTACCGGCGCTGCACTCCTACTGGCTCGTGATCCACGTGTCCGCCGCGGCGATCTCCGGTGGCGCGTTCACGATCGGTGGCCTGGTGTCGATCCTGTACCTGGTCAAGGCCCGCGCCGAGCGGCGCGTGCTGGCCGGCGGCACGATGTCGGCGTCGCTCAAGCGGCTGCCCAGTGCCGAGGCGATGGACGGTACGGCGTACAAGGTGCTCGCGTTCGCTTTCCCGCTGTGGACCTTCGGAGTGCTGGTGGCCGGGCCGATCTGGGCGGAGTACGCCTGGGGCCGGTACTGGGGCTGGGACCCCAAGGAGGTCTGGTCGCTGGTCACCTGGGTCGTCTACGCGGCATACCTGCACGCTCGCGCGACGGCCGGCTGGCGTGGCCGCCGGGCCGCCACGATCGCGATCGTCGGCTGGTTCGTCTTCATCTTCAACTTCGTCGGGGTGAACCTGCTCGTGTCCGGCCTGCACTCCTACGCCGGGGTCTGAGCCATGAAGGAATTCGCCATCTACACCGGCCTGCGGCTGGCCCTGTTCCTGGTCTCCTTCGGCATCCTCTGGGTCGCCCTGCACAGCTGGCTGAGCCCCTGGCCGCTGGCTCTGCTGGCCCTGTTCATCACCGCCATCCTGTCCCTGTTCGTACTCCGCTCCGCCCGCGACCGGCTCGCCGCCAAGATCGACGAGCGGGCCGGCCGGATGGCCAGCCGGATCGAGGCCGCCAAGACGGCCGAGGACGACGACTGAGCTTCTCCTAGTACCGACTGAGCTTTCGTAGTACCGGATAGCGGACAACCGGCTCGCCTGCTGGCGGCCGGTTGTTTGCGTCTGTTCAGGCGGGGCGGAGTAGTACCAGTGGGTCGCTGGTACTGAGAGTGACGTAGGACACAACAGGGCTCGGAAGAAAATCGTTTGTGCACTCCTTCACATGAGTCGTAACGTGGTTGATGAAACGAAACCGTTTCGTTCTATCAGCTACCAGCCGACTACCGAGGGTGATGCAGAGACCATGGCCGATGTTGCCGATGCAGGTCCGCGCCAGCGGCCGCGGGTCGAGGGCGGGCGCGAGGACGAGATCCTCGACGCGACCGTCGCGACGCTCGCCGAGCTGGGCTACGACCGGCTGACGATGGACGCGGTGGCGACGGCCGCCAAGGCCAGCAAGGCGACGCTGTACCGGCGCTGGACCACCAAGGCGGAGCTGGTCGCGGACGCGATCAGCCGGGCCAAGGGCTGTCCGATGCCCGAGGACGTCGACACCGGCAGCTTGCGGGGCGACCTGATCTCGATGTCGTGCGGCCAGGGCGGGTTCACCGAGGAGATGCCGATGTCGGTGATGGCCGGTCTGATGACCGCGCTGCACCGTGACCCGGAGCTCAAGGCGGCCTTCCAGAAGTACTTCCTGGCGCCCCGGATCGCGATCACCAACGGGGTCTACCAGCGCGCGGTCGAGCGCGGGGAGATCGCCGCCGACGTCGACGTCGAACTGCTGTCGGTGACGCTGCCGGCGATCATCATCCACCAAGCGTTCGTGCTCGGCGTCGCGCCGACCGACGAGCTCATTCTCCGAGTCATCGACAACGTGATCATGCCTGCGGCGCGGGGGTCGCAGGTGAGCTGAGCCGGTGAGGGGCCGGACCAGCGACCTAAAAGCCAGTTACACCCAAGAGGGGATATTCCAGCATGTCTGAAGACGTCATCAAGGCCGACCCGCCAGAGGGGCGACCGGTCGACTCGGTGGCCGAACCGGCGACCCACGGCCACCGCAATCTCGGGATCGCGCTCGCGCTGATCTCCATGGCGCAGCTGATGGTCGTGCTCGACGGCACCATCGTCAACATCGCCCTGCCGCACATCCAGAAGGACCTCGGCTTCACCAACGGCTCGCTGCCGTGGGTGGTCAACGCCTACGCGCTGGCCTTCGGTGGTCTGCTGCTGCTCGGTGGCCGGATCGGGGACATCCTCGGCCGCCGCAAGGTGTTCATGTTCGGTGTGGTGCTGTTCGGCGTCGCGTCGTTCCTCGGTGGTATCGCACAGAACGAGACCCTGCTGCTGGCCAGCCGGATCCTGCAGGGCCTGGGCGCCGCGGCGGCCTCGCCGAACGCGCTCGCCCTGATCACCACCACCTTCCCGGCCGGCAAGGAGCGCAACCGCGCGATGGCCGTGTACGCCGCCATGTCCGGTGCGGGTGCCGCCGTCGGTCTGATCCTCGGTGGTCTGCTGACCGAGGCTTCGTGGCGCTGGACCTTCTTCATCAACACCCCGATCGGCCTGATCGTCGCGCTGCTGGCGATCCGGTACCTCGGTGAGTCGGCCCGTCAGCGCGGCAAGTTCGACCTGCCGGGTGCGATCACCGGAACCATCGGTCTGACCTCGCTGGTCTACGGCCTGACCCACGCCGGCAGCAAGGGCTGGGGCAACAGCGCCACCCTCGCGTTCATCATCGGCGGTCTGGTCCTGATCGGTGTCTTCCTGCTGATCGAGGCTCGCTCGCGGCACGCGCTGATGCCGTTCCGGATCCTCGCGAACCGGACCCGCGGGATCAGCTTCTTCGTGATGCTGATCGTCGGCGCGGCGCTGTTCTCGATGTTCTACTTCCTGGGCATCTTCATCCAGAACGTGCTCGGCTACAGCGCGCTGAAGACCGGCTTCGCGTTCCTGCCGTTCAGCTTCGGCATCGTGGTCGCGGCCCAGCTCGCCTCCACGCTGATCGCCCGGATGGACCCGCGCTGGATCTCCGGCGCCGGGGCGGCGATCGCGGCCGGCGGAATGTTCGGCTTCACCCAGCTCGAGGTGGGCTCCAGCTACGCCGCTCACCTGCTGCCGTACATCCTGCTGCTGTCCTTCGGGATGGGCCTGATCTTCGTACCGCTCACGTTGACCGCGGTCAGCGGTGTCGCGGACGAGGACTCCGGGGTCGGGTCCGCGGTGCTGAACACGGTCCAGCAGATCGGTGGTGCGGTCGGCCTGGCGCTGCTGGGCACGGTCTCCACCAACGCGATCAAGGACAAGTTCACCGAGCTCACGCCGGGGCTGGCCAAGGCATCGCAGGCCGCACCGGATCAGGCCGGCGTACTGGCCAAGCAGGCCGAGGCTGTCGCCACCACGCACGGTTTCACCACCGCGTTCATGGTGTCGGCGATCATGTTCGTCGGTGCCGCGCTGATCACCCTGGTCGGCCTGTCGGTCAAGCACCAGGACCTGGCCAACGACGGCAAGCCGGTTCACGTCGGCTGACGTCGGTACTGATCGCGAAGGGCCGTCTTCCGGAGGGGGAGGCGGCCCTTCGTCCTGTCCGGGGGCTAGAGCGGTTTGCGCATCACGAGTTCGTGGTGGATGCCGTCGGGCATCAGTTCGCCCTCGATGTCGGTGTCGGTGAAACCGCTGCGCAGGTAGAGCGCGTGCGCCTTCTCGTTGCCATCAGCAACCGATAGCTGGAGGGTGTGGGCGGCGGCGGTCTCGCGGGCCCATTGCTCGACCTGGGCCATCAGCTGGTCGCCGATTCCACGGCCGCGGCCGGCCGGAGCGATCCACATCGAGATCAGCTCGACGACGCCGTTCTCGTCGGTTCGGATGCCGCTGGCCATGCCCACCGGCGTACCGTCCAGAACGGCGACGAAGTTGCGGGAGCCGGGCAGGTCGAGGCGGGCCCGCCAGCGGTCCTCCTCGGCGTCGACCCAGTCGGCCAGTTGCGAGCCGAAGGCGTACGGCGCTTCCTCGAGGGCGGCCAGCCGCAGCTCACGCCAGAGCTGCCAGTCGTCGGTGCTTAGTTCGCGGAGTTCGATCACCCCGCCACCTTCTCGCGGCGGGGTGATCTGTTTCAAACGACTATCTGTCAGCGCGGGAACTTCGAGGAGACCCAGTCGCGGACGCCGCCGAGGCCTTCGCCCATGTCGCGCACCAGCTTGGCCAGCGGGTCCTGGGAGCGGTTGAAGGAGTCGGAGTACGACTTGGCCGCGTTCTTCGCCTCCTGCGTCATCGAGGCGTCGCCGTCCTCCTGCCGCTTCGGGTAGGTACCGGAGACGATCGCCGTGTACTCGCCCTCGTCCACCCAGCGGCGCAGCTCGTGCGCGCGGATGACGGCCAGCGGGTGGGACTGCGCCTCGAGCAGTAGCAGCTTGAGCACGCTGTCGCGCAGGTCGCCGGAGCTCTCGTACTCCGTGCCCTGGGCAAGGAAGGCGGTCGTGTCCAGCTGGTCGAGCTGGCCACCGCTGGCGAGCTTCATCTGCACCCGCAGAGCGGCCGCCGGGTCTTGTACCGCGAGCAGGCCGGCCCGGTCGCCGGAGAGCTCCGCCTTGCGCGACCATTCGTGCAGCGCGGCGATGATCGCGCGCAGCCCGAAGGCGCCGATCGGCATCCAGTTGACGGCGCCGGTGAGACGCATCAGCCAGAGCAGCAGCGACTGGTAGAGCGCGTGCCCGCTCTGCGCGTGGCCGAGCTCGTGGCCGAGGACGAACCGGGTCTCCTCGTCGTCGAGGCCTTGGACCAGCGCGCTGTTCAGCACGATGAACGGCTTGTCCATGCCGATCGTGACGGCGTTCCAGATCGGGCTGTTGGTGACGTACAGCTCGGGCAGCTGACGGACGTCGAGCGTCGTCGCGGCCTCGGTGTAGAGCCGGTGGATCTTCGGGAACTGCCGCTCGTCGACCCGGATCGCCGAGCCGAGGAACTGCAGCCGGAAGGCGCGCTCGTTGATCAGCCCGGACATCTTCCGCAGGATGAAGTCGAAGCCCTTGAGCTGGCGCAGCGCGACCAGCGCACCGCGGTCGGCGGGGTGCTCCCACGCCCGCGAGCTGATGTCGGTCAGGGTCGCCCGCGGCCGGGTCGGCCGCTCTTCGTTCTCGCTCATCGTTCCCCCACGGGTCGGCGTGTGCCCCCAACCTAGCTCGCCCCGGGGTCCGGTTGCAGAGAGTAGGAATACCTAAACCGTCGGTACTGTCCTAGCCTGACGGGATGAGTAGTAGCAACCGTCCAGTGCCGTGCCGGGAGGTTGACCGGCGCGACGACAAGGCGCGGGCCTGGATCTCCGAGGCGATCCGGCTCGTCGAGGCCGACGCAAACCGCAGTGCCGACACCCACCTGCACGTGTTCCCGATGCCCGCCGCGGCCGGGGTCGACCTGTACCTGAAGGACGAGTCGGTCCATCCGACCGGCTCGCTCAAGCACCGGCTGGCCCGGTCGCTGTTCCTGTACGCCCTCTGCAACGGCTGGATCCACGAGGGCAGCACGGTGATCGAGGCGTCCAGCGGCTCCACCGCAGTCAGCGAGGCGTACTTCGCCCGCCTGCTCGGGCTGCCGTTCATCGCGGTGATGCCCGCCTCGACCAGCCCGGAGAAGATCGAGCTGATCGAGTTCTACGGCGGCCGCTGCCACTTCGTCGAGCGCTCCGGGCAGATCTACGGCGAGGCCAAGCGGCTCGCCGAGGAGACCGGCGGGCACTACATGGACCAGTTCACCTACGCCGAGCGAGCGACCGACTGGCGCGGCAACAACAACATCGCCGAGTCGATCTTCAGCCAGCTCTCGCTCGAGCAGCACCCGATCCCGACCTGGATCGTGGTCGGCGCGGGCACCGGCGGCACCTCGGCGACGATCGGCCGGTACGTCCGGTACCAGCGGCACGACACGTCGGTGGCCGTGGTCGACCCGGAGAACTCGGCCTTCTTCCCGGCCTTCGAGTCCGGTGACGGCGACTTCGCCACCGGCCGCCCGTCCCGGATCGAGGGCATCGGCCGGCCGCGGGTGGAGCCGTCGTTCGTGCTCGGCGTGGTCGACCGGATGATCGCGGTCCCGGATGCCGCCTCCATCGCCGCAATGCGGTTCTGTTCGAAGGTGACCGGCAGGTTGGTCGGCGGGTCCACCGGCACCAACCTGTGGGGCTCACTGCGGCTGGCGGCGGAGATGCGGCGTACCGGCGTACAGGGGAGCATCGTGACGCTGCTGTGCGACAGCGGCGACCGGTATGGCGACACGTACTACGACGACGACTGGCTCAAGCGCAGCGGGATCGACCTGGCGCCGTACGCGGAGACGCTGGAGGGCTTTGCCCAGTCAGGTCGCTGGCGGGAGCCTGTCCGCTAGTTGCCCAGGAACAGGCCGACAGTCAGGCCGACGGCGTAGACGAGCTCGGTGAGGCCGGTGCCCTGGAGCACTGGGATGAGTGCCGGGCCGACTGCGTCGCTCAGGACGGTCTTGGTGGCCTTGGCGGCTAGTGGCAGGGCAATGAGGGCCAGGAGCGTCCAGGGGGTCGCCGCGGCTGAGACGGCTGCCAGGATGAAGGCGAGGGCGACCAGTCCGGCGTACAGGCGGCGGGAGTTGGGGGCGCCTAGTACTACGGCCAGTGTGCGCTTGCCGGTCACTGAGTCGGTGGGGATGTCGCGGAGGTTGTTGGCGACCAGGAGCGCGCAGGCGATGCTGCCGATGGCCACTGCGCCGGCTACTGCGGTCCAGTGGAGCTTCTCGGCCTGGACGTAGGTAGTACCGAGCACTGCGACCAGGCCGAAGAACAGGAAGACGCTGATCTCCCCGAGGGCGCGGTAGCCGTAAGGCTTCTTGCCGCCCGTGTAGAACCAGGCACCGAGGATCGAGGCGGCTCCGGGGACCAGTAGCCACCAGGTGGTGGTCGCTGCGAGCACTAGGCCGAGTGCTGCGCCGATGCCGAAGCAGGTGAACGCCACGGCCTTGACCTGCTGCGGGGTGGCCACCTTGGCGCCCACTAGGCGAAGCGGGCCGACCCGGTTCTCGTCTGTGCCGCGGATGCCGTCGCTGTAGTCGTTCGCGTAGTTGACGCCGATCTGGAGCGCCAGGGCGACACCTAGAGCCAACAGGGCCTTCCACCAGACGAAACCGTCGAGGTAGGCGGCTGCGCCGGTACCGACGAGCACTGGAGCGATCGCGGCGGGCAGGGTGCGAGGGCGGGCGCCTTCGATCCACTGGGCAGGGGTGGCCATGGCAAACGATTCTGTCAGCCGGTTGGCAAGGGCTTGCAGGCGGTACGGGAGACCGAGCCGCCAGGGGTGCGCCGTAGGCTCGGAGGGACATGTCTACGTTGCGCCTGGTCCCAGGCACCCCGGATGCCGTGCTGTCGGCGTTGACCGACCTACTGAACGGCACCGGTACTGCGTTCGCGCCGCTGCCGGGTGATCCCGCCGCTGCCGCGCGCGTCCGCCAGGCGGTCGCCCCCGATGCACCACTCGAGTCTCCCGACGTCGGCGTGGTCCTAGCCACGTCCGGCTCCTCGGGCGAGCCCAAGGGCGTAATGCTCTCCACCGCAGCCCTCACCGCCTCCGCCATTGCGACCCACGACCGCCTCGGCGGCCCCGGCCAATGGCTACTCCCCATGCAGCCGTACTTCGTCGGCGGCCTGCAGGTACTCACCCGGTCTGTGTTGGCTGGCTACGCGCCGGTCGTCGCCAGCGATCACCCAACCTTCGCGGCGGGCGTGATGGCTCTCACCGCCGAACGCCAATACACGGCGATGGTGCCTACGCAGTTGGCCCGCTACCTGGAGACGCCGCAGGACCAGGACATGCTCCGGCGCTTCAGCGCCATCATCATCGGCGGAGCGGCGATGCCGGACGGGCTGAAGGCGAAGGCGGCGGCCGCAGGCGTCACCGCCATCCCGTCCTACGGGATGACTGAGACCGGCAGCGGCTGCGTCTATGCAGGCGAGCCACTGAGCGGCACGCGACTGCGCCTCGACGAAGAACCGCCCGCCGGACCGCCCTCCGGGCGGTCCGGCGGGCGTGGAGGGGGAGCAGGGCGGATCTGGATCAGCGGGCCGACGCTCTTCTCCGGTTATCGCCTGCAACCGGAGCTGACTGCGGAGGTGCTGCAAGACGGGTGGTTCCGGACTCAGGATCGGGGTGAGTTTGTCGATGGGCGGTTGCGGGTGGTGGGCCGGGTCGACGATGTGGTCATCTCCGGTGGAGTGAACGTGACGGTGACTGCCGTGCAAGCGCGGTTGCTGGAGCATCCGGACGTCAAGGATGCTGTTGTGCTTGGGGTTCCCGATAGTGAATGGGGTTCGCGGGTGGTCGCGTTCGTGGTCGGGATCGCTGACAGAGAGGTGCTCAGGGATTTTGTGGCTGAGGTGTTGCCGCGGACTTGGGCTCCTCGGCAAGTGGTGGAGCTGAGCGAGTTGCCGATGCTTGCTTCGGGCAAGGTTGATCGGCGGCGGCTGGTGGAGGGGGTGCTGTGATCACTTATGCGATCGGGTTGAAGAACAAGTTCCGCGGGATCACGGTGCGCGAGGGGATGCTGTTCGAAGGGCCGGCGGGATGGGCCGAGTGGTCGCCGTTCCTCGACTACGACGACGCGACTTGTGTGGCTTGGCTTCGGGCGGCGTACGAGGCCGCGTATGACGGGTGGCCTGCGGCGGTGCGTTCCGAAGTACCGGTGAATTGCACTGTGCCGGCGATCGGGCCGGAGAAGGCTGCGGCAATCGTGCGGGCGTCCGGGTGCGCCACGGCGAAGGTGAAGGTGGCTGAGCCGGGGCAGACGCTGGCGGATGACCTGGAGCGGGTGGAGGCGGTCCGGGACGCTATCGGCGGCGGGCAGGTGCGCATTGATGCCAACGGGGCTTGGTCTGTGGATGAAGCGCTGCGGGCGTTGAAGGAGCTCAGGCGCTTCGACCTGGAGTATGTCGAGCAGCCGTGCGCGTCGGTGGAAGACCTGGCGGCTGTACGCCGGCGTACCGACGTACTGGTTGCTGCGGATGAGTCCATCCGTCGCGCCGAGGATCCCCTGCGGGTGAAGAAGCTTGAGGCCGCCGACATCGCAGTACTGAAGGTCCAGCCGATCGGTGGCGTCCGGGCCTGTCTCGACATCGCTGAGCAGATCGGACTGCCCGTGGTCGTCTCATCCGCGTTGGAGACGTCCATCGGGATCGCTGCCGGAGTAGCGCTGGCAGCGGCTCTCCCCGAGCTGCCCTACGCGTGTGGTCTCGCCACTGTCTCCATGTTCACAGCAGAGGTTGTCGATGAGCCGCTGCTGCCAGTCAACGGCTTCCTGCCGGTGAAGCGCCTAGTACCTGCTACAGAGTTGCCAACCGCCGACCAAGCGACCACTGCCAAGTGGGAGCAACGGCTGGCGAGGGTCGAAGCATTGAAGGGGAGTGTTGGATGAACCCGTCCACGGCATTCGCGACTGTGGTGGTCGACGAGCTGATCAGGTCCGGCGTGCGGGAGGCGGTGCTGGCTCCTGGCTCACGTAGTACGCCACTGGCTCTCGCGCTGGCCGCTGCTGACCGGGACGGGCGACTGCGTCTGCATGTGCGCATCGACGAACGTACTGCGGGCTTCCTGGCGATCGGCTTGATCCGTGGGACGGGTCTGCCGGTGCCGGTGGTGACGACCTCCGGTACTGCGGTCGCGAACCTCCACCCGGCAGTACTAGAGGCGTCCCACAGCGGCCTGCCTCTCATCGTGCTGAGTGCGGACCGCCCGCCGGAGCTGCGGGGGACCGGCGCCAACCAGACCACCGACCAGCTCAAGGTGTTCGGTGATGCTGTTCGCCTGTTCCACGAGCTCGGTACGCCGAGCAAGCAGGTCGGCCAAGTCGCCTACTGGCGCTCGCAGATCGCACGCGCGGTGTCGACCGCTGTCGGCGCGCGTACCGCCGACCCGGGCCCGGTCCACCTCAACTGCCCACTAGTCGAGCCGCTGGTCCCAACTGGCGATGGAGACTGGCCGGAGCCGCTCGATGGCCGCACCACCGGCCCCTGGACAAGCGTCCACGCCACCGGAGCCCAGCCGTCCGCCGTAGCCCCCGGCCCGAAGACGGTTGTAGTCGCAGGCGACGGCGCCTCCCAAGCCGCACGCCTAGCCGCCGAGGCAGGCAACTGGCCCCTCTTCGCCGAACCATCCAGCCGGGCGAGAACCGGACCGGCCGTCATCTCGTCCTACCGTTTGTTGCTGGCAGCAACATCTCAGGCGGCGACGTCATCCGCGGCGACGTCATCCGCAGCGGCGGCTGCGCCGACGTCTTCCGCGGTGACGGCTTCGCCCGCGCTGTCTTCGCTCGGGGCGGAGATCGAGCGGGTGATCGTGTTCGGGCATCCGACGTTGTCGCGGCCGGTCTCCAAGCTGCTCGCTCGTCCTGATGTCGAGGTGATCGTGGTCGCGCCGACCGGCCTCTGGCCCGACGCCGCTCACCGTGCGGCTTCGGTCGTCACCGGCCTTGAGGTGATCGGCTCCGATCAGACCGATTGGCTGGACCGTTGGCAGCATGCCGACCAATTGGCCCGAGCCGCCATGGACAAGGTGTTTGCCGGTGGGCTCTCAGGACCAGTGATTGCGGCCGTACTCGGTGAAGTCGTCGGAGCCGACGGCATGCTCGTCGTCGCCTCCTCCAATCCCGTGCGGGATCTCGATCTGGCTCCGGTCGTTCCGATCCGTACGGTGGCCAACCGTGGGCTGGCGGGGATCGACGGCACGCTCTCTACCGCCGTGGGCGCTGCACTGGCTAATGCGGGTGCGACGTACGCGCTGGTTGGTGATCTGGCCTTTCTGCATGACAGCAACGGGCTGGTGATCGGGCCTGCCGAGCCTCGCCCGGATCTGCGGATCGTGGTGCTCAACGACAACGGCGGAGGTATCTTCGCCACGCTTGAGCAGGGTGGTGGCGACCATGCCGACTACTTCGAGCGTGTCTTCGGCACACCGCACAACGTCGACCTCGCAGCACTCTGCGCCGCCACCGGCACGCCACACCAGCTGGTGGAGACAGCAGACCAACTGCGCGAAGTACTGGCCCGCACAGTCGCCGGTATCGACGTAGTAGAGGTCAAGGTCGATCGCTCCACTCACCGCGACCTCCACGCCGAACTACATCAGGCGATTAGCCAGCTGTAGCAGCAACCTTGGCGGGGACCTTGGTCGGTACAGGGCGAGCAGGTTGCAGGGTGCGGAGGCGGCCGAGTAGGCAGCCGACTACGACCAGCACCAGGGCAGTCGTGACGAGGATGGGGATGATTGCGCCGCGCAGCGAAGAGTTGAGCGGCGAGGCGATGGTCAGGACGATGCTGACGCCGATCAGGGCGGTGGTGAGCTTGCGGCCAGGGCGTGCCACCGCCAGGAACGGCAAGCACCAGATGAAGTACCAGTCGTGCGCCGTCGGCCCCAGCTGAACCAAGGCCAGCAAGGCGATTCCCACGGCCCGCGCCGCGTTGTGGATCGACGACCGCAACCCCAGTACTGCGATCAGCCCGATCGCGATGAGCATCGCCAGCAGCCGCACGATCTGCAACGCCTGCTGGGCGGCAGTGTCCTCCCCGAGCCACTCCAGTACGCCGGAAGCCCCCAATGCAATCAAGTTGGAGATAGACAGCGGCGACTTGATCAGCCCCGGTACGTCGAGCGCGCTGAGCCAACCCGACCCCACCCCGGTCAGCTCGCCAATAGTCACCAGCGTCAGGACCGAGATCGCACCCGCGATGGTCAAGCTCGCCAGTCGCAGCCGAGCGCGCCCGGCCAGTGGGCTCATCACGGCCGCGATGGCGACGACCACTAGCCCACCGGGCAGCTTCACGGCGGCCGCAGTACCGGCGAGGACCGCAGCTGTTCCCCAGTGGCCGGTGAGGGCTATCGCGAAGGCAGCGCAGGCTAGTCCCAGCATGAGGATGTCGTTGTGGGCAGCGCCCAGCCCATGCGCGATCAGCATCGGGTTGGCGACGACCAGCCAGGTTGCGACGGCCGGGTTGACCCGGCAGGCGGTGGCGAGCCGCGGTACGGCCCAGGCGATCAGTACGAAGCCCAGTACTGCGAGCAGGCGATGCGCCAGCATGAGGACGTACGGGTCCATGGTCAGCCGCGCCATGAGACCGCCGTACGCGAGAGGTATCGGGCCGTACGGTGCAGGGGTCTGCATCCACATCGGGTCGACGGCCTCGACGATGTGGCCGCTCAGGACGCCGGGGCCGACGCTGTAGGGGTCGTAGCCCTTCGCGACCAGCGCGCCTTGTGCTGCGTAGCTCCAGACGTCCCGGCTGAACAACGGCGGCGCCAGCAGCAGCGGAACACTCGTCCAGACGATCAGTGGAGTTAACCGGTACCTCTTGCCGGCCAGCACCTGCCGTCCGACCGACAGCCAGGCCCACACCATCAGACCGAGCCCGGCCACCATGAAGGCCAGCCCGGTCATCCGGCCCGGCAGGGTCGACCGCAGGTCGCTCGCGATCGGCAGCGACGCCACCCACGAGGACTCCGGTACCACCGACGTCACCAAGGACGCGGCGGCCACCACACACGACCCCACAACCCCACGAACCAACGCCGACGGCACACGCATGCCATCCACGCTAAACAGGCCGGGCGACCGCCCGATGAACAACTGCTTGCGTCCGGACTACCCTCCGGACGCAAGCAGTCACGGCTAGGCGCTTTCCTTGCGGAAGGTGCGAGCGCCGACCGTCAAACCGACGACGGTGAGCAGTACTACCCAGAAGAGACCCCACAGGGAGGCGCTGCTGGAGATGTCGCCGCGGAAGAGGGCGCGGACGCCGTTGACGACGTGCTTGAGCGGGCTGATGTCGGACAGCCGTTGCAGCCAGGTCGGGCCGATCTGCATCGGCAGGAGGATGCCGGAGAGCAGCAGGAGCGGCATGGCGATGCCGTTGAGCAGCGGCGCCAGGGCGTCCTCGCTCTTGGTGATGAGGGCGACGGAGTACGACAGGGAGGCGAACGTCGCGCCGAGCAGGGCGACGATCACCAGCGACAGGAGTACGCCGCCCCAGGGAGCGCGCAGACCCAGTGGCAACGCGGCCACCAGCAGGAGGATCGACTGGACGACGAGCACCACGACATCTCGTAGTACGCGGCCTGCCATCAGCGCGATCCGGGAGGCTGGGGTGACCCGGTCGGCCTCGATCACGCCGGCCCGGTACTCCGCGATCAGGCCGAAACCGACGAACATCGCGCCGAACATGCCGAGCTGGACGATCAGGCCGGGGATGAACACCTGGTAGGCGTTCGTGGTCGCGCCCTGACTGATCTGCGCGGTGATCGGCTTGAGCAGCGGGCCGAACAGGAACAGGTACATCAGCGGCTGGCTGAGCATCAGGATGGACCACATCGGATTGCGCAGCGACAGCCGCATCGCGCGGTTGAAGACGATCCAGGTTTCCTTGAGAACGGTCATGCCGCTGCCTCCTTCTCGTCCGAAGCAACAGGCGCATCCTCGTCGCGGAGGGAGCGGCCGGTCATCGTCAGGAAGACGTCGTCGAGGGTCGGGCGGTGCACCTCGACGCCGTGCAACTCGATGCCTTGGGCATCGATCGAGCGGAGCAGCGACGGTAGTACGGAACCGCCCTTGGGGATCCGGAAGGCGACCACGTCGCCGTCGGTCTCGATGGCGACCGCGCCGGGCAGTTCGGCGACCACCTTGCTCACCGCGGGCGCCTGCGAGGCATCAGCCAGGCTGAGCCGGACGCCGTCGCCGGAGACCTGCTGCTTGAGCTCCTCAGGCTTGCCGGCCGCCACGATCTTGCCGTGGTCGATGACCAGGATCCGGTCGCACAGCGCGTCCGCCTCGTCCAGGTAGTGGGTGGTGAGGAAGATCGTCGCGCCGCGGTCACGCAGGCCGCGGATGTGCTCCCACAGGTTCGCCCGCGCCTGCGGGTCGAGGCCGGTGGTCGGCTCGTCCAGGAAGATCAGCTTGGGGTCGTGGATCAGCCCCATCACGATGTCGAGCCGGCGCCGCTGGCCACCCGACAGGGTCTTGCACTGCCGCCGCCACAGGCCGGGCAGGTCCAGCTCGTCGAACAGCGCCTGGCCGTCGGCGATCGCCTTCTTCTTGCTTACGCCGTACAGCCGGGCGTGGTCGACCACCTCGTCACCGGCGATCGCCTCGGGCAGCGTCGAGCCGCTCTGCGGGACGTACCCGATCCGGCGACGGACGCCGACCGGGTCTTTGGCCAGGTCGCAGCCGGCTACGGTCGCGGTCCCGCTGGTCGGCGTGATCAGGGTCGCCAGCATCCGCATCGTGGTGGTCTTGCCGGCCCCGTTCGGGCCGAGGAAGCCGACGATCTCCCCGTCGGCGACATCCAGGTCTACCCCCTGCACGGCCTGCACCGGCCCGCGCTTGGTCTTGAAGGTGCGGACGAGTCCGCGAGCTTCGATCATCATGCCGACAGTCTCGAACAATCAACATTGAATAGTCAACATTGATTAAATCTGCAATCGGGCTCGCCGGCCGGTGGCGCGGGCTGGTGGGCCGCGGCCCTGGGCTCAGGCCGGCGCGGCGCCGGCCGGCGGCTCCGGGATGACCCCCCAGTGTGAGGCGAGGCCGGGCGGGGGCGCCCAGTCGGGTGCCTCGCCCGCGAACGAGTAGCTCCCGTCGGCCACCCGCTGCCGGAACCCCTTGGTCCACTCCAGCTCGCCCCGGTCGCGGGCGTCGGCGATCCGGAGCATCTCGACCACGTGGTCCGGCGTACCGGGGTCCTCGATGATCTGCCGCTCCGAGAACGGCTCCGCCTTGGAGAGCTGCTCCAGCTGGACGATCCGCGACTCCAGCGCGGCGAGCACCTCGTCGCGGCGCAGTGACCACAGGAAGCTGAGCGCCGCCTGCATCTGGTCCGGCCGGAACCCGTCCACGCTCCACAGCGCCGCCCGGAGCAGGGTGAAGTACTCCGACTCGCCGTCCGAGGTCAGCTTGTACGACGTACGCCCGGGCTTGTTCCCGGCGCCTTCCTCCAGCTCCAGCAGGTAGCCGTGCTTGGCCAGCGTGCGCAGGCCGGTGTAGATCGACCCGGGGTTGATGTTCGCCCACTGCTGGACGTTCCAGGTCAGCAGCTCCTGGCGCAGCTGGTAGCCGTAGGCCGGCTGGAAGATCCGGACGACGCCGAGCAGGAGCAAGCGCGTGGTGGACATGCTCGCAGTGTAAATTCACCTGCCCGCGACCGGTGGTACCCGTAGGGTGACTGGCCATGAGCGTGCGGCTGACCACCGATCCGAAGGCCTTCCAGGCGACCGCCTTCCCGTTCCTGGAACAGGACCCGGTACTCCACACCCTGATCATGAGCAACGTCTCCGACCGAGCCGCCGGCCGCTACCCGGACGAGACCGAGCCCTCGTACTTCGTCTCCGTCCACGACTCCGCAGGCGCGGTCACCGGCGTCGCGATGCGCACTCCCGGCCGACCCGTCTACGTAGGCGCCCTCCGCGCCGAGCTGGCGGCCGAGGTAGCCGACGCGTACGCCGAAGCCTTACCGGCCCTCTCTGGAGTCTCCGGCGATCGTGCCGCGGTCTACGCCTTCGGGGACAGGTGGTCGGAACTTCGAGGGACCACCGCAGGCGCTGAGTCGAAGGGCACCCGCCTGCACCGCCTCGACGTACTCACTCCGTTGAAGGCTGACGGAGAGCTCCGCCTGATGCGCCCGGACGACATCCCACTCGCCGTCACCTGGGTGGCCGACGGCTTTCCCGCGGAGGTCGCCTTCCTCGGCGAGAGCTGGGCGAAGCGTCAGTTGGAGCAAGGCACCCTGTGGTTCTGGGACGCCAACGGCCAGACGGTCAGCATGGGCGGCTACCGCCTACCGCTCCACGGCGCCAGCCGGGTCGGCCCGATCTACACCCCGCCCGAACACCGCCGCCACGGCTACGCCGGCGCGCTGACCAGCAACCTCACCGCCCGAGTCCTTGCTGCTGGCAACAAGCCCTGCCTCTACACCGACCTGGCCAACCCGACCTCCAACAAGATCTACGCCCAACTCGGCTACGTTCCGGTCGCAGACTTCATCGACCTCGTCTTCGCCGCATGAAGGTCCGGCTGACCGCCGATCCGGCGGAGTTCAAGGCGATCACTTTCCCTTTCCTGCAACGCGATCCGGTCCTGCACTCCTACATCCTCAGCAACACCGCGGACCGCGTCGACGGCATCCTGCACGACCCCGCGCCACCCCTCTTCTTGTCGATCCACGACGACCCGGGCGAGGTCGTCGGCGCCGTCTTCTGCACAGCCCTCCGCGGCATCCAACTCGGAGCCCTCCCGGACGCCTTGGTCCCGGCGATCGCCGACATCTGCGCCGACCAAGCACCCGACCCCGACACCATCGCCGGTACTGCGACCGCCGCGCGGCAGTTGGCTGAGCTCCGTGCCGCGCGCACCGGCAAGACCTTCCACCAGACCCTCGGCATGCGGCTGCACAAGCTCGGTACCTTCGTCGAACAGCACGCGACCGGTACCGCCCGGCAGGCGGTCGCCGCGGATCTGGAGGTTGTCGTCTCTCTGCTGGCCGCCTACGGAACCGAGCTTGGACACCCACTGCCGCCCGACGAGCAGTACCGCTGGGGCAGTACCAGGATCGAACGCGGCCGGGTCTGGCTCTGGGAGGACGGAGGCCGGGTGGTGAGCGTCGTCGGCCACCAGGAAACCCTCTTCAACGCGACCCGCGTAGGCCCGGTCTACACACCCCCGTCCGCCCGTGGCCACGGCTACGCGAGCGCCCTCACGGCCCATGTCACCAAACACCTCCAGGCCACCGGCTCGGAGGTCTGCCTCAACACCGACCTCGCCAACCCCACCTCCAACAAGATCTACGCCGCCATCGGCTACCGCCCACTGGTCGACTTCGTCGTCTACGAGCTCAGGTGACGCTGACGTGGATGCGTGGAGCGGGCTAAAACCCTCCCCAAACCGGCGATTTCGAGGTCGGCTGACGGGTTTTGGTGCCGCTGGCGTGAAGGTTGGCGCCAGCGGCACGAAAACCTGCCAGTGGCCACCCAAACAGGAGGTTGGCCCGCCGCGCCCTTGCCAACAGCAACCATCGATCCACCTTCGCCCGGCTAGATCCACCCGTGCATGCGGGCTACCTGGACTGATTCGTAGCGGTTGGTGGTGTTGAGCTTGGTGGCGGCGGAGGAGAGGTAGTTGCGGACCGTGCCGGGGGAGAGGGAGGCGCGGCGGGCGATCTGTTCGATGGGGGCGCCGTCGGCGGCGTGTTCGAGGACTTCGGCCTCGCGGGGTGTCAGCGGGTTGTCGCCGGCGGAGATGGCTTCGGCGGCCAGTTCGGGGTCGACGTAGCGGCCACCGGTGTGGATGGTGCGGATGACGTCGGCGAGGACTTGGGCTGAGACGGTCTTGGGGAGGAAGCCTCGGACGCCGGCGGTGAGGGCTTGTTTGAGGTGGCCGGGGCGGGCGTGGCCGGTGACGATCAGGCAGGTGCAGGTGGGCAGTTCGGTGCGGAGGGCCTGTACTACGCCGATGCCGCCGATAGCGGTCGAGCCGGTGGCGCCAGGCATCTGGAGGTCCAGTACTGCGACGTCCGGGCGATGGAGGCGGGCCATCGCGAGTGCCTCATCAGCCGACGCCGCCTGGCCGACCACCTCGAGGTCGTCCTCCAGGGACAGCAGAGCCGCGAGGGCGGTCCGGATCAGGTTCTCGTCGTCGGCCAACAGGAGCCGGATCATCGGGCCACCGGGAGCTGGACGACCAGGATGAAGCGGCCGGGCGGGGCGGCGACGGTGAGCGTTCCGCCGAGGGAGCCGAGGCGCTCGCGCAGCCCGGCGATCCCGGTCCCGCCCTCGGCGGCCTTCGGCTGGTCCGAGGGCGCCGCGACGCCGTCGTTCTCCATCCGCAGGAAGATGACGTCACCCATGCTGAGGTCGAGCTCGATCTTGCAGGCCGTCGCGTTGCTGTGCTGGATGACGTTCGTGGTGCCTTCCCGGACCACCCAACCGAGCGCCGCCTGGGTCGCGGGCGGCAGCGTCGCGCCGTCGCCGATGACGCGACAGTTGACGCCGGCGGACCGGAGTACGGACTGGGCGCCGGCCAGCTCGGAGGCGAGGTCTGTCGCGCGGTAGCCGCTGACGACGGCCCGCATCTCGCGGAGCGAGTCATGGGCGATCTGCCGGACATCGAGCATCTGGTCGGCAGCAGTGGCGTCCCCTCGGGTCGCGAGTGCGGCCGCCAGCTCACTCCGTACCGCGACCAGCGACAGGTTGTGGCCGAGCGTGTCGTGCAGATCGCGCGCGAACCGCAGCCGCTCCTCGGCGATCGCCAGCTGAGCGCTGACCGCGCGGGACCGGTCGATCTCCCAGCCGAGGCTGAGCGTCCACACCGAGACGCGGCAGGTGAAGACGATGAAAGCAGCCCAGGAGACGTAGGCGATCGCCGGACCGACCTGGAGTGACCACACGCCGGTCACGGCCGCTCCGGCGAGGACCACGCCCAGCAGTGGCACCCATCGCAGCATCGGCGTCAGAGTGAAGAGCAAGGCACCGATCAGCGCAATGCTCACGGGGATGTGGAGTTCCGCCTCGCCACCCCAGCCGAACCCGGGGAAGGCCAGGTCCGCAGCCAGGAGTCCGGCAAGAGTCAAGGCAGTGGAAACCGCGATCAGACGGCCGTCGACCGGGGCTCCGGTCAGGTACCTGCTGATGGCCGCGCGGAGCAGGAACACGTTGGCCGCGGTGTGCGCGGTGACGACGACCAGGAACAGAACGGCACCCGGGAGGTGAAGATTCCGCTGCCCGACGGTGATCAGTGCGGCGAGGAGCAACTCCCCGCAGGACAGGGCGTACAGCGGCCAGCGCAGGGTGATGTCGAAGCGCTCGGCTCTGCTGCGCTCGAGCCACCAGCGCGGGACGGGAACCATGGTGGTCAGCCTGTCACGTCGCTCAACGGCGGGGCTCCCAGCGGAACCAGCGGCGGGTCGCCAGCCCGCCGACGATCACCCAGGCCAGCAGTACGAGCACCGGCTGTACTGCGGGTGCGAACGACCCCGCCAAGCTCACAGTGCTTCCGTCCGGGGTGGTGCCCGACAGGCCGAGTCGCAGCAGCTCCACCACCGGCGTGAGCGGCAGCAGCCGCGCCAACTGGTCCAGCCCCTCCGGTAGCTCGGAGAGCGGAAAGTAGAGGCCACTGAAGTTCAGCGGAATGATCAGGAAGGGCATCGTCGTCAGCTGCGCCATCTCGACGCTGCGGGTCAGTGCGGTGGTAGCAGCCGCAAGCAGGGCGAACACAGCCGCGCCGAGCAACAGGGCGAGCACCACCAGCAGGAGGTTCACCGGGAGGGGCATCTCGACCAGCAGCGCGCTGGCGATGGCGGCGAGCACCGCCTGACCCCAGGCGATGACCACTGCGGGGATCGCGGCACCAGCAAGGATCTGCAGGTCAGTGGCCTCGCCGGTGCGCAGTCGTTTGAGGACGAGTTCCTCGCGGCGAGCGACCAGCGAGCTGACGAGGTTGTAGTAGACGAAGAGGTTCAGCGACACGGCCGCGATCATGGTGAGGATCGCCGTGCCCGGGTCGGGGCCGACGACGGCCATCAGCTCCGCTGACGACTGCAGTCCGAGCACGACGAAGATCGGCAGACCGATGGCGACCAGCACAGCCAGCGGATTGCGGCGGAGCAGCAGAGCCTCCGACCAGGCGAGTGACATCATGCGGCGGCTCCTTCGGCCGGGTCGGAGATCGGGTCCGACCCGGCGATCGCGAGAAAGGCTTCCTCCAGCGACGCGGGGCGCGCGGTGAGCTCTGCCAGCTGGATCCCGGACTGTGCGGCCCAGGCCAGCAGCGCGGTGAGGGTGAGCTGAAGATCCTCGGTGTCGAGCAGGACCTTGCCGCTGGCGCTGACGGTGGCAACAGCTTGCGGGAGATCGGGGAGAGTGGTGCCGGGCATCAGCTGGAAGGAGATCCGGGCTGGCTGGATGCCGGCGATCTCGGCCGGTGTGCCGAGGCCGACGATCCGGCCGTGGTGCATGATCGCCAGCCGGTCGGCGAGCTCGGCGGCCTCCGCCAGGTAGTGCGTGGTCAGCAGGACCGTGGTGCCCGACTCCAGCAGCTGCGAGATCAGCCGCCAGGTGTTCTTCCGGTTCTCCGGGTCGAGGCCGGCGGTCGGCTCGTCGAGGAACAACAGATCCGGCTGGCCGGCGATCGCGAGACCGAGGCTCAGCCGTTGCCGCTCACCACCGGACAGCTGACGGACGCGGACTCCTGCCCGCGAGGTCAGCTCGACGAGCTCGAGGATCTCGCCGACCGGGCGTGGTGTGCTGAGCGTTCCGGTCCACATCTTGGTGGTCTCGGCGACGGTCAGATCGGCCGCGAAACCCCTGTCCTGCAACATGATTCCGATCCGTGGCCGGACCGTCCGCCGATCCCGGTACGGATCGTGGCCGAGCACCCGGACGGTACCGGAGGTCGGCTGCGCGAGCCCTTCGAGCACCTCGAGCGTGGAGGTCTTGCCAGCGCCGTTGGTGCCCAGCAACGCGAAGAGCTCACCCCGGCGGACGGCGAAGTCGATGCCGCGGACCGCCTCGTACCCGGGCCGGCCGGCGTACCGGCGGGTGAGCCGCTCGACCTGGATGACTGCTGATTCGTCCATACGGATCAGCTTGGCGGCCGAGCGGCCCCGTACTGCGTGCAGCTGTCACCGGTACTGGTGACAAATGTCAGTTGACCTCGACCGTGGTGCCCGGGTTCAGCTGCTGGTACGGCCGGTCCTCGGCGTTGATGAAGCGCTGCATCATGCCCTGGCCGATCGGGCTGAGCAGGGCGTCGTGGATCCCGATGGTCTGTACTGCGTCGACAGCGCGGGCGTACTCGACAGCCGGCGGCAGGGCGAACCACGGACCCGAGATCGGCACCAGGTTGGTGTGTACCTTGCGGTCGGGCTGCGTGAACGAATCGCCCGGGTGGTAGACCGCGTCCTCGATCAGGAAGCCGACGTTCTCGCACGGAACGCCCATCTCCGGAAGGATGATCGCGTGATCCTTGCCATAGGCACGGACCGCGAACCCGGCCGCCTCGAAGACGGAGCCGTCGGCAACGATCTGGACCCGCTCGCCCAGCTCACCGAGCTGCGAGGCGACCCCGGCGTTGGTCCAGATCGGGGCGTCGATGCCCTTCACCCGGTCGACGTCGAGGTGGTCCTGGTGCTCGTGCGTGACGAGGATCGCGTCGACACCTTCGAAGGCGGCGTCCTCGGTGAAGCTGCCCGGATCGACGAGCAGCACCTTGCCGTCCTTCTCGAGCCGGACACAAGCATGGGTGTACTTCGTGAGCTTCATCAATCTCCCAGAGCGTCTCGCATCGGAACCAATTTTGCGTTCGTCTCGGCCAGCTCGGCCTCTGGGTCGGAGCCGGCGACGATGCCGGCGCCGGCGAACAGGCGCATCCTGGTCGGGTCATCGGGGTCGGCCTGGCCGCAGCGCAGGGCGATGCACCACTCGCCGTCGCCGGCCGCGTCCATCCAGCCGACCGGGCCGCTGAACCGGCCGCGGGCCATGCCCTCGATCTCGCCGATCACGTCCCGCGCGACGTCGGTCGGCGTACCGCAGATGGCAGCGGACGGGTGCAAGGCGGCGGCGAGGCCGAGCGCGGAGGCGCCGTTGGCCGCGACGCCGGCCACGTCGGAGGCGAGATGCATCACGTTCGGCAGGTGCAGTACGAACGGGGTCTCGGGCACGTTCATCGACTTGCAGTGCGGCTTGAGGGCGTCGGCCACCGAGCGGACGGCGTACTCGTGCTCCTCGAGGTCCTTGCTCGAGCGCGCCAGCGAGGCGGCCAGCGCGAGGTCGTGCGCGTCGTCGCCGGTACGCCGGATGGTGCCGGCCAGTACGCGCGACGTGATCAGGCCCTTCTCGCGCCGAACCAGCAGCTCCGGGGTGGCGCCGATCAGCCCGTCGACGGAGAACGTCCAGCAGTTCGGGTACGCCGCGGCCAGCCGGCGCAACGGCCAGCGCAGGTCGATCGGGTTGGGCGAGATCGCGATCAGGTCGCGGGCGAGGACGACCTTGTCGAGCTCGCCGTTGGTGATCCGCTTGACCGCGTCGGCCACGATGCCGGACCACGCGGTACCGGACCGCGCGCCATCGGCGAACGCGACCGCACCTACCGGCTCCGGCTCGTACGTCGTCAGCTCGGGCGGCGCGGCCAGCGAGCTCGCACCCGAGATCGTGGTCACCCAGGTGATCCCGCCCCGGCGGCCGACGATCACCTCGGGCACGACCAGTTCACTGGCGTCGGTGTCGGTGAAACCGAACGAACCGAAGCAGACCAGTCCCGATCCTGGTACGCCGACCTCGTCGCGCACCACGGCGTTGGCGGTGAGCTCCTTCCACCACGCCTGCGCCTCGGCGAACCGGTTGCTACCGGCAACGTCCAGCCGGGCGGCGACGCCCCAGCCGACATGCCCGTCGCCGCGGCGTACCCAGGCCAGCCCGCCGGTCTCCGGCAGGTGGTCCATCAGTGCGGCGGCCACGCCCGCGACGCGCTGGCTGCGAATCACCAGCTGCGGAGCCGGCACCGCACCGGTTTGGAGCGGGTCAGACAAGCTCACAGCAACACTCCTCGCTCGCTTCCCGGCCCCGGGTCACGATGGCCGGCCGGCTCAATGGAGATTCGCTCACGAGATGCAAGCGTAGGCCGCTCCTGTAACCAGCGAATTTCGGTGCCTGTCGCAGCCGTGATCAACTAGACAAGTGACCCGCGCAGACCTGACCAAACAACCTGAGGCTGTCGCCGCGATGTTCGACAACGTGGCCGAGGGCTACGACCGGACCAACGCGGTCGCCACGATGGGGCTGGAGAAGGCCTACTGGCGGCCGCAGACGCTGGCCGAGATCGCGCCGCGGAAGGGGATGAAGATCCTCGACCTGGCCGCCGGGACCGGCGCGTCGAGCGTGAAGCTGCGCGAGGCCGGCGCCGAGGTGGTGTCCTGCGACTTCTCGGTCGGCATGCTCCGGGTCGGCAAGCGCCGCTACCCCGAACTGGACCTGATCGCCGGCGACGCGCTGCGGCTGCCGTTCGCCGACGAGACCTTCGACGTGGTCACCATCTCCTGGGCCTTGCGCAACGTGAACGACGTCACTGTCGCGCTGGCCGAGATGCTCCGGGTCACCAAGCCCGGAGGCCGCCTGGTCGTCCTCGAGAACTCGCACCCCACTTGGAAACCCTTCCGGGTCGCCTACCTCGAGTACATGATGCGAGCCGTCCCCGTAGTCGCCAAGGCCGTCTCCACGAACCCCGACGCCTACGTCTACCTCGCCGAATCAGTCCGCGCCTGGCCCGCTCAGGCCCCCCTCGCCGACACCATCGCGGCCTCCGGCTGGACCCACGTCCAATGGCGCAACCTCACAGGCGGCCTAGTAGCAATCCACCGAGCCACCAAGCCGGTCTGACGGCAACGCGGCGGGGCCCGGAGTACGGACCGCCGCCGCGTTATTGCAGGTCAGCCCCGCCCGTGGTGCCCGCCGTGCTCGCTGCACACCCGGCCCGTGGTGCCGCACTGAGAGCAGGTCAGGGCGATCCCCGCCATACCCCGCTTCCGTCCGCCGTCGCAGGCCTGACAGTCCTTCAACGGCCGATGACATGTTGCACAGTCCGCCATGGTTCCCCCTCGTAGTTGGTCAGCCGAACGTAGAGCGGAGACCGGCTCTGACGGGAGCGTTCGGACCAAGTTGTCAGCTATTTGTCCGGTCGCTTCAATTACGCAACGAATGAGGCGCATAAATCGGTTGTGGGGAAGGGGTTCCGGGCCGGTTTCGTGTCCAAGTCAGGCAGTCCTAGACTGTCGGATGACCAGGCCTCGTGAATCCCTTCACGAGTGACACAGCCCTCCACCAGGCCGGGATGAGATGAGCCAGAGCGTGCCTAGCAGGCAGCAGGCCGAGACCGCTGATGTGATCGTCGTCGGCGCCGGGCCCGCAGGCTCGGCAGCCGCGTACCATCTGGCGAACGCGGGCCTCGACGTGCTGCTGCTCGAGAAGACCGCGTTCCCGCGCGAGAAGGTGTGCGGCGACGGCCTCACCCCGCGGGGAACCAAGCAGCTGATCAACATGGGCATCGACATCTCGCCCGAGGCCGGCTGGATCAAGAACTACGGCCTGCGGATCCGCGGCGCCGGGCACGAGCTGCAGCTCGACTGGCCCAACCTGGCCAGCCACCCGAACTACGGGCTGACCCGGAACCGGATGGACTTCGACGACATGCTGGCCCGCCAGGCGGTCAAGGCCGGCGCCCAGCTGCGTGAGCGGACCAACGTGACCGCGCCGATCCTGGACGACAAGGGCTTCATCGTCGGCGTCACCGCCAAGCCGGTCGACGACAACGGCCGCCGGGCCGGCGAGGACCTCGAGTTCCGCGCCCCGCTGGTGATGGCCGCCGACGGCAACTCGTCGCGGCTGAGCGTCTCGATGGGCCTGCACAAGCGGGACGACCGGCCGATGGGCGTCGCGGTACGGACGTACTTCACCAGCCCGCGGCACGACGACGACTACCTCGAGTCCTGGCTGGAGCTGTGGACCGACGACCCGAAGAACCCGGGTCAGCGCAGCCTGCTGCCGGGGTACGGCTGGATCTTCGGGATGGGCGACGGCACCGTCAACGTCGGGCTCGGCATCCTGAACACCTCCGACGCGTTCGGCAAGGTCGACTACGCGGACCTGCTCAAGCAGTGGCTGAAGAACACGCCCGAGGAGTGGCAGTTCCGCGACGAGTTCCAGACCATCCCGATCCGAGGGGCGGCGCTGCCGATGGGCTTCAACCGGCAGCCGCACTACACCCGCGGCCTGATGCTGCTCGGCGACGCGGGCGGGATGGTGAACCCGTTCAACGGCGAGGGCATCCCGTACGCGATGGAGTCCGGCGCGTTCGCGGCCGAGGTCGCGGCACAGGCCCTGCGCCGGCAACCGAACCAGCGCGAGCGGGCGCTCTCGGCGTACCCGAAGGCGCTGAAGCAGGAGTACGGCGGCTACTACACGCTCGGCCGGGTGTTCGTGAAGCTGATCGGAAACCCGGAGGTGATGCGGCTGTGCACCAAGTACGGTCTGCCGCGCACCACCTTGATGAAGTTCACCCTGAAACTGCTCGCCAACCTCACCGACCCGCGCGACGGCGACGTGATGGACAAGATCATCAACGGCCTCACCAAGGTCGCCCCGGCAGCCTGATCGGCGGGGCGAGTGACGTGAGACACAGCGGTACTGGTAACAAAGGCAAGCAACCGACCACGTAGTACCCGACGCAAAGTTTGGAGGGAGCAGCCAAAGATGCACCCTTACGTACCGATTCTGATCCTCGGTGTACTCGCGGCCATCTTCGTGGCGGGCACCTTGGTGACCAGCGCGCTGGTCGGCCCGAAGCGCTACAACCGGGCCAAGCTCGACTCGTACGAGTGCGGCATCGAGCCGACGCCGCAACCGGTCGGTGGTGGGCGTTTCCCGGTGAAGTACTACATCACCGCGATGCTCTTCATCGTGTTCGACATCGAGATCATCTTCCTCTACCCCTGGGCCGTCGCCTTCGACCAGATGGCGCTGTTCGGGTTGGTCGAGATGGTCATCTTCATCGTTACCGTCTTCGTCGCGTACGCCTACGTCTGGCGCCGCGGCGGACTGGAGTGGGACTGACCTATGGGTGTTGAAGAACAGCTTCCGGCCGGCGTACTGCTGACCACGATCGAGGGCCTGTCCGGCTACATGCGCAAGGCCTCGTTGTGGCCGGCAACCTTCGGGCTGGCCTGCTGCGCGATCGAGATGATGACGACCGGCGCCCCGCGTTACGACGCGGCCCGGTTCGGCATGGAGGTCTTCCGCGCGTCGCCGCGGCAGGCCGACCTGATGATCGTGGCCGGCCGGGTGAGCCAGAAGATGGCCCCCGTGCTGCGCCAGATCTACGACCAGATGCCGAACCCGAAGTGGGTGCTGGCGATGGGTGTCTGCGCCTCGTCGGGCGGCATGTTCAACAACTACGCGATCGTCCAGGGCGTGGACCACGTGGTCCCGGTCGACATGTACCTGCCCGGCTGCCCGCCGCGGCCGGAGATGTTGCTGGACGCGTTCCTCAAGCTGCACGAGGACATCCAGAACGGCAAGCTCGGCGCGAACAAGAAGGCGCTGCAGGCCGAGCAGGAGACTGCCGCCCTGGCCGCTTCCCCCACCCTTGAACTGAAGGGCCTGCTCAGGTGAGCGACACCCAACCAGAGAACCTTCCGGCGACCCAGCCGGGTGCCGACGCGCAGACGCCGGCCGCCGAGGTCATCGACCAGCGCGAGGGCATGTTCGGTGTCCGCGGCACCGGTGACACCTCCGGCTTCGGCGGCCTGCGCCGCCAGGTCGCGCTGCCGGGCGGAACGGCCAAGCCGTACGGCGGCTGGTTCGACGGCGCCACCGACAAGCTGGAGAGCCTGGTCGGCGACGGCGCGATCGAGAAGGTCGTCGTCCAGCACAACGAGCTGACCCTGCACGTCGCCCGCGAGCGGCTGGTCGAGGTCGCCCAGCACCTGCGCGACGACGAGGCGCTGCGGTTCGAGTTCTGCTCCGGCGTCTCCGGCGTGCACTACCCGCACGAGATCGGGCGCGAGCTGCACGCGGTCTACCACCTGCTCTCGATCACGCACAACCGGCGGATCCGGCTCGAGGTGTCCTGCTCCGAGGCCGACCCGCACATCCCGTCCGTCGTCTCGGTCTACCCGGCCAACGACTGGCACGAGCGCGAGACCTGGGACTTCTTCGGCATCATCTTCGACGGACACCCGGCGCTGACCCGGATCCAGATGCCCGACGACTGGCCGGGCCACCCGCAACGCAAGGACTACCCGCTCGGCGGTATCGACGTCGAGTACAAGGGCGCCGTCATCCCGCCGCCCGACACGCGGAGGTCGTACAACTGATGACTGCCACAGACCCCTACGCCACCACCCGCGACACCACCGAGGGCAAGGTCTTCACCGTCACCGGTCAGGACTGGGACTCGGTCGTGTCCGGCCTGGGCGACGAGCCCGAAGAGCGGATCGTCGTCAACATGGGCCCGCAGCACCCGTCGACGCACGGCGTGCTCCGGCTGATCCTCGAGATCGAGGGTGAGAACGTCACCGAGGCCCGCTGCGGCATCGGTTACCTGCACACCGGTATCGAGAAGAACATGGAGTTCCGCTCCTGGACGCAGGGCGTCACGTTCTGCACCCGGATGGACTACCTGTCGCCGTTCTACAACGAGACCGCGTACTGCCTGGCGGTCGAGCGGCTGCTCGGGATCGAGGACCAGATCCCGGAGAAGGCGAACGTGATGCGGGTGCTCCTGATGGAGCTCAACCGGATCAGCAGCCACCTGGTCTGCATCGCCACCGGCGGCATGGAGATCGGCGCCCTGACGGTGATGACGATCGGCTTCCGTGAGCGCGAGATGACGCTCGACCTGTTCGAGCTGATCACCGGCCTGCGGATGAACCACGCGTTCATCCGGCCCGGCGGTGTCGCCCAGGACCTGCCGGCCGGCGCGCTGGACAAGATCCGGGAGTACATCACCTGGATGAACAAGCACCTCCCCGAGTACGCCGAGCTGTGCAACGCGAACCCGATCTTCAAGGCCCGCCTGCAGGACGTCGGCTACCTGGACCTGACCGGGTGCATGGCGCTCGGCATCTCCGGCCCGCCGCTGCGCGCGACCGGGTACGGCCTGGACCTGCGCAAGACCCAGCCGTACTGCGGCTACGAGACCTACGACTTCGACGTACCGACCTGGGACACCGCCGACTCGTACGGCCGGTTCCGGGTGCGGCTGCAGGAGATGTGGGAGTCGCTGAAGATCGTCGAGCAGTGCGCTGACCGCCTCGCCAAGATGGAGGGCGAGCCGGTGATGGTGGCCGACAAGAAGATCGGCTGGCCGAGCCAGCTGGCCGTCGGCAACGACGGGATGGGCAACTCGCTCGACCACATCAAGCACATCATGGGCGAGTCGATGGAAGCCCTGATCCATCACTTCAAACTCGTCACCGAGGGCTTCCGGGTCCCGGCCGGGCAGGCCTACGTGGCGATCGAGTCGCCGCGCGGCGAGCTCGGCTGTCACCTGGTCTCCGACGGCGGCACCAAGCCGTACCGGGCGCACTTCCGCGACCCGTCGTTCGCAAACCTGCAGGCGATGCCGATCCTGTGCGAGGGCTCACAGGTCGCCGACGTGATCGTCGCCGTCGCCAGCCTTGACCCGGTGATGGGTGGAGTGGACCGATAGATGGCTGACACAACCGTTCCCTACAGCACAGGCGAGACGAAGATCGGCGACACCACGATCGCCGAGATGCGCGAGCTGGCCGCCCGGTACCCGGTCGGCCGCTCGGCCCTGCTGCCGATGCTGCACCTGGTGCAGTCGGTGGAGGGCCGGATCACCCCCGAGGGCATCGAGGCCTGCGCCCACGTGCTCGGGCTGACCGGCGCCGAGGTGTCGGCGGTGGCGACCTTCTACACGATGTACAAGCGCCGCCCGGTCGGCGACTACCACGTCGGCGTCTGCACCAACACGCTCTGCGCGGTGATGGGTGGCGACCTGATCTTCGAGCGCCTCAAGCAGCACCTCGACGTCGGCAACGACGAGACCACCGAGGACGGCAAGATCACCCTCGAGCACCTCGAGTGCAACGCCGCCTGCGACTACGCGCCGGTGATGATGGTGAACTGGGAGTTCTTCGACGACATGACGCCGGAGTCGGCGACTGCGTTGGTGGACGACCTGCGCGATGGCACTAGCGAGGTCAAGTCCCCCCGCGGCGCCACGATCTGCACCTGGAAGGAAGCCGAGCGCGTACTGGCCGGCTTCCCCGACGGCCGCGCCGACGAGGGCCCGACCGGTGGCAAGGCCACCCTGGCCGGTCTGCGTCTCGCCCGCGAGCGCAACTGGACCGCCCCGGAAGGAACGCACTCCCGGAGCAACGGCGCCGCCGCCGAGACAACCGTCTCGCCGGACGCCGCGTCCGGTCCGCGTCCGGAAGACCAGCCGGGTAAGGAATCCCAGGCGGTTCACACCGACGACAGCCGCAAGGAGGACTGACCGTGCTCACTCCAGTGCTGTCCGACAATTGGGACCAGATCCGGTCCTGGCAGCTGGCCTCGTACCAGCGCTCCGGCGGGTACGACGCGTTGCGCACCGCGCTGCGGATGCAGCCGGCCGACGTGGTCACCGCGGTCAAGGACTCCGGGCTGCGCGGCCGTGGCGGCGCGGGCTTCCCGACGGGCATGAAGTGGTCGTTCATCCCGCAGGACAACCCGAAGCCGAAGTACCTGGTGGTGAACGCCGACGAGTCCGAGCCGGGCACCTGCAAGGACATCCCGCTGATGCTCGCCTCGCCGCACACGCTGGTCGAGGGCGTCATCATCTCCGCGTACGCGATCAACGCGAACACCGCGTTCATCTACGTGCGCGGTGAGGTGCTGCACGTCGTACGCCGGTTGCAGCAGGCGGTCGCCGAGGCCAAGGAAGCCGGCTTGATCGGCACCAACGTGCTCGGCACCGGCTACGACATCGACGTGATCGTGCACGCCGGCGCCGGCGCGTACATCTGCGGTGAAGAGACCGCGCTGCTCGACTCCCTGGAAGGTCGTCGTGGTCAACCCCGGCTGCGTCCTCCGTTCCCCGCGGTGGCCGGCCTGTACGGCTGCCCCACTGTCATCAACAACGTCGAGTCGATCGCATCCGTTCCCTCGATCATCAACAACGGCGCCGACTGGTTCGGCTCGATGGGCACCGAGAAGTCCAAGGGCCCGACGATCTACTCGCTGTCCGGCCACGTCACCCGGCCGGGTCAGTACGAGGCGCCGATGGGCATCACGCTGCGCCAGCTGCTCGAGCTGGCCGGTGGGGTCCGCGAGGGTCACCAGCTGAAGTTCTGGACCCCGGGTGGGTCCTCGACGCCGCTGCTGACCGCCGAGCACCTCGACGTACCGCTGGACTACGAAGGTGTCTCCGGGGCCGGCTCGCTGCTCGGCACCAAGGCGCTGCAGATCTTCGACGAGACCGTCTGTCCGGTCCGCGCCACGCTGCGCTGGACCGAGTTCTACAAGCACGAGTCCTGTGGCAAGTGCACCCCGTGCCGTGAGGGCACCTGGTGGCTGGTGCAGATCCTGGAGCGGCTCGAGGCCGGCCAGGGCGACGAGGCCGACCTCGAGAAGCTGCTGGACCTGAGCGACAACATCACCGGCCGGTCGTTCTGCGCGCTGGCCGACGGCGCGACCGCGCCGATCACCAGCTCGATCCAGCACTTCAAGGACGACTACCTCGCGCACTTCACGAACGGCGGCTGCCCGTTCGACCCGATGGCGTCCACCGTCTTCGCGACCGCTGGAGCAACCGCATGACGATCCAAGCCAACCCGCCGGCCGGCTCCGCTGTGGAGAAGGTCGACCTGGTGACGGTCACCATCGACGACGTCGAGGTGAAGGTCCCCAAGAACAGCCTGGCGATCCGGGCCGCCGAGCAGATCGGCGTCCAGATCCCGAGGTTCTGCGACCACCCGCTGCTCGACCCGGTCGCGGCCTGCCGTCAGTGCCTCGTCGAGGTCGTTGACGCAGGCAACGGTCGCGGGATGCCGAAGCCGCAGACCTCGTGCTCGCTGACCGTTGCCGACGGCATGGTCATCCGGACCCAGATCTCCTCGCCGGTGGCCGACAAGGCCCAGCAGGGGCAGATGGAGTTCCTGCTGATCAACCACCCGCTGGACTGCCCGGTCTGCGACAAGGGTGGCGAGTGCCCGCTGCAGAACCAGGCGATGACGAACGGCCGGGGGGAGAGCCGCTTCGAGGGTGTGAAGCGGACGTACCCGAAGCCGATCAACATCTCCGCGCAGGTGCTGCTGGACCGCGAGCGCTGCGTGCTCTGCGCCCGCTGCACCCGGTTCTCCCAGCAGATCGCCGGTGACCCGTTCATCGAGCTGCTCGAGCGCGGGGCCCTGCAGCAGGTCGGCATCTACGAGAAGGAGCCCTTCGAGAGCTACTTCTCCGGCAACGCGATCCAGATCTGCCCGGTCGGCGCGCTGACCAGCGCGGCGTACCGGTTCCGGTCCCGCCCGTTCGACCTCGTCTCGGTGCCTTCGATCGCCGAGCACGACGCGTCCGGTGCGGCGATCCGGATCGACTACCGGCGCGGCAAGGTGATGCGCCGGCTGGCCGGTGACGACCCCGAGGTCAACGAGGAGTGGATCTCCGACCGGGACCGGTTCGCGTTCAACTACGCGAACACCGGCGACCGGCTGACCCACCCGCTGATCCGCGAGGACGGCGAGCTGCGGGCCGCTTCCTGGCCGGAGGCGCTGGACTTCGCGGCGAAGAGGCTCGTCGCCGCGAAGGGCAACGCCGCGGTACTGACCGGTGGCCGGCTGACGCTCGAGGACGCTTACGCCTACTCGAAGTTCGCCCGGGTCGCCCTCGGCACCAACGACATCGACTTCCGGTCCCGGCCGTACTCCTCCGAGGAGGCCGACTTCCTGGCCGCCGCGGTGGCGGGCACCGGGCTCGGCACGACGTTCGCCGATCTGGAGAACGCTTCGTCGGTACTGCTCGTGGGCTTCGAGCCCGAGGAGGAGTCGCCGTCGGTCTTCCTGCGGCTGCGCAAGGGTGTCAAGAAGAACGGCACCCAGGTCTTCACGGTCGCGCCGTTCGGATCGCGCGGGATCGAGAAGCTGTCGGGCGTCGTCGTCCAGAGCAGCCCGGGCACCGAGGCCGCCGTACTGAGCGACCTTCGCGGTACCGGTGAGACCGGCGCGCTGGCGCAGGACGCGCTCGGCGCCAACTCGATCATCATCGTCGGCGAGCGGCTCGCATCCGTTCAGGGTGCGTACTCCGCCGCGCTGCGGCTCGCGCTGGACACCGGGGCCCAGCTGGTCTGGATCCCGCGTCGTGCGGGCGACCGTGGTGCGCTCGACGCCGGCTGCCTGCCGGGTCTGCTGCCGGGCGGTCGCCTGGTGTCGGACGCGGCCGCGCGGGTCGACCTGCAGGCCGCCTGGGGCGTCGAGAACCTGCCCAGCACGGCCGGCAAGGACATCGGCGAGATCCTCGCCGCGGCCGGCTCGCTGCAGGCGCTGGTCGTCGCGGGTGTCGAGATCGACGACCTGCCGGACCCGGCGGCTGCACTGGCTGCACTGGCCGCCGCGCCGTTCGTGGTCAGCTTCGAGGTCCGCAACTCGCAGGTGACCGAGTACGCCGACGTCATCTTCCCGGTGGTACCGCCGGCGGAGAAGGACGGCACCTTCGTCAACTGGGAGGGCCGCGAGCGGTCGTTCCCGGTCGTCCTCAAGGTGGCGGCCGCGATGCCGGATGTCCGGGCACTGGCCGCACTGGCCCAGGAGATGGGCTCGCCGCTCGGCTTCAGCACCCCGCACGGGGCGAAGAAGGAGTTCGACGAGCTCGGCCGCTGGGACGGCGACCGGGCCGGCGAACCGACGTACCAGGCCGGTCCGGCGCTCGGCGCGTTCGACTCGACCCGGCTGGCCACCTGGCGGATGCTGATCGACGACAGCCGCGGCAACGACGGTGAGCCGCACCTGGTCGCGACCGCCCGCCGGCCGGTGGCGCGGATCTCGCTGACCACGGCCCACCGGGTCGGCGTGAACGACGGCGACGAGCTCGTGGTGAGCACCGACGCCGGCTCGATCCGGTTGCCGGTGGCGATCACCGCGATGACCGACAACGTCGTCTGGCTGCCGGCCAACTCGGCCGACTCGCACGTCCGACGCTCGCTGCATGCCGATCACGGCTCGATCGTGACCATTGCCGGAGGGAACGCATGATGTCCATCCCGCTCGCCCTGCCGCTGGCGCCGCCACCGGATGCGGGGGTCGGCAACGACCCCTGGTGGGTGGTGCTGATCAAGGTACTGCTGATCTTCGTCTTCCTGATCGTGCTGACGCTCTTCAACATCTGGTTGGAGCGCCGGGTCGTGGCCTACATGCAGAACCGGATCGGGCCGAACGTGCACGGCCCGTTCGGTCTGCTCCAGTCGCTGGCCGACGGCATGAAGCTGATGTTCAAGGAAGACCTGATGCCGAAGGGCGTGGACAAGTTCGTCTACGTCGCGGCGCCGGTGATCGTCTCGATCCCGGCCTTCCTGACCTTCGCCGTGATCCCGTTCGGGCCGACGGTGAAGATCCCGTTCACCGACACCTACACCCGGTTGCAGCTGACCGATCTGCCGGTCTCGGTGCTCTACGTGATGGCGATCGCCTCGATCGGCATCTACGGCATCGTGCTCGGCGGCTGGTCGTCCAACTCGACCTACTCGCTGCTCGGCGGTCTGCGCTCCAGCGCCCAGATGATCTCGTACGAGGTCGCGATGGGCCTGGCGCTGGTGACGGTGTTCCTGTTCGCCGGCTCGATGTCCACCTCGGACATCGTCGCCGCGCAGGCCTCGCACCAGACCCTGAACCTGTTCGGGGCGCACATCCCGATCCCGGGCTGGTACGCCGTCCTGTTGTTCCCGTCCTTCGTCATCTACGTGATCTCGATGGTCGGCGAGACGAACCGGGCGCCGTTCGACCTGCCGGAGGCCGAGGGCGAGCTGGTGGCCGGCTTCCTGACCGAGTACTCCTCGATGAAGTACGCGATGTTCTTCCTGGCCGAGTACATCAACATGGCGACCGTGTCCGCGCTGGCCACCACGCTGTTCCTGGGCGGCTGGCGGGCGCCCTGGCCGATCTCGATCTGGGACGGCGCGAACTCCGGCTTCTGGCCGGTGCTGTGGTTCGTCGGCAAGATGATGTGCTTCATCTTCATGTACATCTGGCTGCGCGGAACGCTGCCGCGTCTGCGCTACGACCAGTTCATGAAGCTGGGCTGGAAGATCCTGATCCCGGTCTCGCTGGGCTGGATCCTGCTGGTCGCCACGGTCCGCGCGGTCGGCCGTGAGGTGGACAGCGGCAACCAGCGCAACTACCTGCTGGTGGCGGCCGGCATCGTCGCGGCGATCGCGGTGATCTCGATGTTCCTGCCGCAGAAGAAGACCGACCAGCCCGAGCCGGTGGCGAGCGAGGACTTCGACGCCTTCGCCGGCGGCTTCCCAGTGCCACCACCACTCGTCGATTCCACGAGCGAGGACGTTCGTAGCAAGGAAGGCAGCCGTGGCTAGCGTCAAAGAGTCCCTCTGGGATCCGGTCGCCGGATTCGGGGTCACCTTCCGGACGATGTTCCGGAAGACGTTCACCGAGCAGTACCCCTTCGACAAGAAGCCGACCGCGCCTCGCTTCCACGGCCGGCACCAGCTGAACCGCTGGCCCGACGGCCTGGAGAAGTGCATCGGCTGCGAGCTGTGCGCCTGGGCCTGCCCGGCGGACGCGATCTACGTCGAGGGCGCTGACAACACCGAGGGCGGCCGGATGTCGCCCGGTGAGCGCTACGGCCGCGTCTACCAGATCAACTACCTGCGCTGCATCCTCTGCGGCCTGTGCATCGAGGCGTGCCCGACCCGGGCGCTCACGATGACGAACGAGTACGAGCTGGCCGACCGCAGCCGCGAGTCCCTCATCTACGAGAAGAAGGACCTGCTCGCGCCGCTGCTGCCGGGGATGTCCGAGCCGCCGCACGACATGCAGCTCGGCGCCACCGACAAGGACTACTACCGTGGCCTGATCGGCGCCGCGGCTCCGACCGAGGGTGGTGGCGAGAAGTGACCCCGCTCGTCACCGGCGGCCAGGTCGCGTTCTGGATGCTGGCCCCGATCATGGTGCTGGCCGCGATCGCGATGATCCTGGTCCGCAAGGCGGTGCACTCCGCGCTGCTGCTCGCCACCGTGATGATCTGCCTGGCCGTCCAGTACGCGGCACAGGATGCGCCGTTCCTGTTCGCAGTACAGATCATCGTCTACACCGGCGCGATCCTGATGCTGTTCCTGTTCGTCCTGATGCTGGTCGGCGTCGACGCGTCCGACTCGCTGGTCGAGACGATCCGCGGGCAGCGGCTGCTCGCCGGGGTCGCCTTCCTCGGGATCGGCATCCTGCTGGTGTTCGCCGTCGGCAACGCGAAGTACGGCGACCCGGTCGGGCTCGGTCAGGCGCAGCCGGACGGGAACCCGAAGGGGATCGCGCAGCTGCTGTTCGGCAAGTACGTGTTCGCCTTCGAGGTCACCTCGGCGCTGCTGATCACCGCGGCGATGGGCGCGATGATGCTGGCGCACCGCGAGCGGCTGACCAAGAAGCTGACCCAGCGCGACCACGCCGAGGAGCGGATCCGCAAGTACGCCGAGGCCGGCGTGCACCCGGGCCCGCTGCCGACACCTGGTGTGCTGGCCCGGCACAACGCCGTCGACACGCCGGCGCTGCTGCCCGACGGGTCGATCGCACCGACCTCGGTTTCGCGCGTGCTGCAGGCACGTGGCACGGTGTTCCCCGAGACCGAGGAGCGCGAGGACGTCGACCTGGTCCGCGAGATCGCCGACGGCGACGCGGGCGACGAGGTCCCGCCGGAACCCACCGGGACGGATCTCACCGGATTCCGTGAAGGAGATAAGGCGTGAGCACCGAGCCGTACATCGTGCTGTCGGCGATGCTGTTCAGCATCGGGGCGCTGGGCGTGCTCGTCCGGCGGAACGCGATCGTCGTCTTCATGTGCGTGGAGTTGATGCTGAACGCAACGAACCTCGCGTTCGTCAGCTTCGCCCGCCAGCACGGCAACCTCGACGGCCAGATCGCCGCCTTCTTCGTGATGGTGGTGGCCGCGGCCGAGGTCGTGATCGGCCTGGCGATCATCATGGCCATCTTCCGCACCCGTCGCTCGGCCTCGGTCGACGACGCCAACCTGCTCAAGTACTGAGGTCTGAAACCGATGAGTCATGAGCTGACGTGGCTGCTGGTCGCGATCCCGGCGGTGTCCGCGGCGATCCTGCTGCTTGGTGGTAAAGCCACCAACAAGTGGGGTCACCTGCTGGGCACCGCGGCGTCGCTGGCCTCGTTCGTCTGCGGAGTCCTGCTGTTCTTCCAGATGCAGGGCAAGTCCGGCGAAGAGCGGTCCGAGACGATCAAGCTGTTCGAGTGGTTCTCGGTCGGCAGCGTGCATGTGGATGTGACGCTGCTGGTCGACCAGCTGTCGATCCTGTTCGTGTTGCTGATCACGGGTGTCGGATCGCTGATCCACATCTACTCGATCGGCTACATGGAGCACGACGCGCGCAGGCGCCGCTTCTTCGGGTACCTGAACCTGTTCATCGCGTCGATGCTGCTGCTGGTCCTCGCCGCCGACTACCTGCTGGTCTTCGTCGGCTGGGAAGGCGTCGGTCTGGCGTCGTACCTGCTGATCGGGTTCTGGCAGCACAAGCACTCGGCCGCGACCGCCGCGAAGAAGGCGTTCGTGGTGAACCGGGTCGGTGACATCGGCCTGTCGCTCGCGGTGATGAGCATGTGGGCGCTGTTCGGGTCCTCGGCCTTCGCCACCGTGAACGCCGGCGCCGAGCACGTCTCCAGCACCTGGGGCACGCTGCTCGGCCTGATGCTGCTGCTGGCGGCCTGCGGTAAGTCCGCGCAGGTGCCGCTGCAGTCCTGGCTGCTGGACGCGATGGAGGGCCCGACCCCGGTGTCGGCGCTGATCCACGCGGCGACGATGGTCACCGCGGGCGTCTACCTGGTGGTCCGCTCGCACGCGATCTACGAGGTCACCGACGCGGCCTCCACCGCGGTGGTGATCGTCGGCACGGTGACCGCGCTGGCCGGTGCGATCATCGGTTGCGCCAAGGACGACATCAAGAAGGCGCTGGCCGGTTCGACGATGAGCCAGATCGGCTACATGATGCTCGCCGCGGGCCTCGGCCCAGCGGGTTACGTGTTCGCGATCTTCCACCTGCTCACGCACGGCTTCTTCAAGGCCAACATGTTCCTCGGCGCCGGCTCCGTGATGCACGGGATGAACGACGACGTGAACATGCGCCACTACGGCGGCCTGGCGAAGTACATGAAGGTCACCTTCGTGACGTTCGCGTTCGGCTACCTGGCGATCCTCGGCATCCCGCCGTTCGCCGGCTTCTTCAGCAAGGACAAGATCATCGAGGCCGCGTTCGCGGACAACACGGTGATCGGTCTGTGCGCGCTGCTCGGCGCCGGGATCACCGCGTTCTACATGACCCGGTTGATGCTGATGACCTTCTTCGGCGAGAAGCGCTGGGAGAAGGACGTGCACCCGCACGAGTCGCCGGCCGTGATGACCGGCCCGCTGATCATCCTGGCCGCGCTCTCGCTCGGTGGCGGCGCGCTGTACTTCGGCGGCCACTGGATCGTCGACTGGCTGGAGCCGGTCGTCGGTCACGAGGAGGAGCACGCTCCGGTCAGCGCCACCGTGATGACGCTGATCACCCTCGCGGTCGTTGCCGTCGGCATCGTGATCGCGGTACTCCGGTACCGCCGCGACATCCCGCGCGAGGTGCCCGTCCGGGTCTCGCCGGTCACCACCTTCGCCCGCCGTGACCTCTACGGCGACGCGCTGAACGAGGCGGTCCTGATGCGCCCGGGCCAGTACCTCACCCGGACGCTGGTCTGGCTCGACAACCGCGGAGTGGACGGCCTGGTCAACGGCCTGGCCGCACTCTTCGGCGGACTGTCCGGCCGGCTGCGCCGGTTCCAGACGGGCTTCGTCCGTTCCTACGCACTCAGCATGGTCTTCGGCGCCGCATTCGTGGTCGTCGCCCTCCTCGCGGTGAGGTTGTCGTGAAAATCGGTTGGCTGACCCTGACGCTGCTCCTGCCGTTGGTAGGCGCCCTGGCGACGATGGCGGTGCCGAAAGCCAAGGCGCTGCTGTCCAAGCAGGTGGCACTGGTCTTCTCCCTCGTCACGCTGGCACTGACCATCGTGATCGCCGTCGGCTACCACCAGAACGGTGCTGCTGACTACGAGGAGAACCACACCTGGATCAAGGCCTTCGGGGCGCACTACGCGCTCGGGCTGGACGGCGTCGGGATCGTGCTGGTGGTGCTCACCGCGCTGCTCACCCCGATCGTGCTGATCGCCTCCTGGAACGACGCGAAGACCGGTCGCTGGAGTGAGAAGTCCTTCTTCGCCTGGATCCTCGGCCTGGAAGCGCTGTCGATCGGCGTCTTCAGCGCCACCGACGTGTTCCTCTTCTACGTGCTGTTCGAGGCCACGCTGATCCCGATGTACTTCCTGATCGGTGGCTTCGGCGGTCCGCAGCGGTCGTACGCGGCGGTGAAGTTCCTGCTCTACTCGCTGCTCGGCGGTCTGCTGATGCTGGCCTCCGTGGTCGGCCTGTACGTGGTGTCGGCCAAGAACGGTGGCGACCCGTCGTACCTGCTGTCCGACCTGGTCAAGGTCGACATGTCGCAGAACACCGAGCGCTGGCTGTTCCTCGGCTTCTTCTTCGCCTTCGCCGTGAAGGCGCCGATGGTGCCGTTCCACACCTGGCTGCCGGACGCCGCCGCCGAGGCGACCCCCGGTACCTCGGTGCTGCTGGTCGGCATCCTGGACAAGATCGGCACCTTCGGGATGATCCGGTTCTGCCTGGGGCTGTTCCCGGAAGCGTCGAAGTGGGCCACCCCGGTCGTCCTGGTGCTCGCCCTGATCAGCGTCCTGTACGGCGCGCTGGTGGCGATCGGCCAGACCGACATCAAGCGGCTGATCGCCTACACCTCGATCTCGCACTTCGGCTTCATCGTGATGGGCATCTTCGCGCTCACCTCGCAGGGGCTGACCGGGTCGACGCTCTACATGTTCAACCACGGACTCTCCACCGCGGCGCTGTTCCTGGTGGCCGGCTACCTGATCTCGCGGCGCGGTTCGGCCCGGATCGCGGACTACGGCGGCGTCGAGAAGGTGGCTCCGGTCTTGGCCGGCACCTTCCTGTTCGCCGGCCTGTCCAGCCTGGCGCTGCCCGGTCTGTCGCCGTTCATCTCCGAGTTCATGGTGCTGGCCGGAACGTTCAGCAAGCACAAGGTGATCGCGGTGATCGCCGTGCTCGGGATCGTGCTGGCCGCGCTCTACATCCTGATCATGTACCAGCGCCTGATGACCGGCCCGGTGCGTGACGGCATCGAGAAGCTGAAGGACCTGAACTTCCGCGAGGTCTTCGCGATCGCGCCGCTGGTCGTGCTGATCATCGGGTTCGGCATCTACCCGAAGCCGATCGTCGACATCATCAAGCCGGCGGTCGAGTCGACGATGCAGCACGTGGGCGTCACCGACAAGGCCCCGCAGGTTCCCGTGACGGAGGGACAGAAGTGAGTGCAGTTCTGATGCCGCTGGCGGCGCAAGCCCTGCCGCTGGCGGACTTCGTCAAGCCGAAGATCGAGTACAACGAGCTGGCTCCACTGCTCGTCGTCTTCGGCGCGGCGTGTGTCGGCGTACTGGCCGAGGCGTTCGTGCCGCGCCCGGTCCGGCACCTGATCCAGCTGGCGATCGCGCTGATCGGCGTACTGGCGGCCGGTGTCTGGACCGTCGGGCTGATGAACGACAAGAAGGAACTGCTCGCGGCGCAGGGCGCGATCTCGGTGGACGGCCCCGCGCTGTTCACCTGGATCACGCTGCTGGCGCTGACGCTGGTCAGCATCCTGCTGTTCGCCGAGCGCTCGGTCGACGGTGGCTTGTCGGCGTTCGCCGGCCAGGCTGCGGCAGTACCGGGCAGTGAGGCGGAGCGCGAAGGTACTGCGCTGAAGGTCGAGCACACCGAGATCTTCCCGCTGACGCTGTTCGCGGTCGGCGGCATGATGCTGTTCGCCTCGGCCAACGACCTGCTGGTGCTGTTCGTCGCGCTCGAGGTCTTCTCGCTGCCGCTGTACCTGCTCTGCGGGCTGGCGCGCCGTCGCCGGCTGATCTCGCAGGAAGCCGCGATGAAGTACTTCCTGCTCGGCGCCTTCGCCTCGGCCTTCCTGCTCTACGGCATCGCGCTGCTCTACGGGTACGCCGGCACCATGTCGCTCGGCGGCATCTCGGACGCGCTGGCCACCAAGACCGGCGGCGACGCGATCCTGCTGGCCGGTACCGGCCTGATCGGGGTCGGGCTGCTGTTCAAGGTCGGCGCGGTTCCGTTCCACTCGTGGACGCCGGACGTGTACCAGGGTGCGCCGACGCCGGTCACCGGGTTCATGGCGGCCTGCACCAAGATCGCCGCGTTCATCGGGCTGATGCGGGTCTTCTACGTCGCCCTCGGCGGCAGCCGCTGGGACTGGGCGCCGATGATGTGGATCGTCGCGATCCTCACCATGGTGGTCGGCTCGATCGTGGCGCTGACCCAGACCGACGTGAAGCGGATGCTCGCCTACTCGTCGATCGCGCACGCCGGTTTCCTGCTGACCGCGTTCGTCGGGCTCTCGCAGGCCGGCAGTGGGGTCACCCACGGCATCACCTCGACGCAGGCCGTGCTGTTCTACCTGGTCTGCTACGGCTTCCCGACCATCGGCGCCTTCGCGCTGGTGACGCTGGTCCGCGACGCGGGCGGCGAGGCCACCCACCTGTCGCGCTGGGCCGGACTGGGCAAGAAGTCGCCGCTGCTGGCGGGCATCTTCGCCTTCTTCCTGCTCGGCTTCGCCGGCATCCCGCTGACCGCGGGCTTCACCGGCAAGTGGGCCGTGTTCACGGCGGCCTGGACCGGTGGCGCTTGGCCGCTGGTCGTCGTCGCAGTGCTCTGCAGCCTGGTCGCCGCGTTCTTCTACGTCCGCGTGATCGTGCTGATGTTCTTCTCCGACCTGCCGGCTGACGCGCCGGACGTGGCCCTGCCGGGTTGGCAGACCACCACGGCCGTCGCCTTGGGTCTGGCCGCCACGGTGGTCCTCGGTATCGTTCCGGGACCGGTGCTCGACCTGGCTGCCCGGGCGGGTGAGTTCATCCGGTGAGCCCCACCCCGCTGCCGGCCGAGAGCCTGGGCTTCGCGTTCGCCGACGAGGCGCTCGAAGCCCGGATCCGCGCTGGGCTGGTCAAGGTCGAGCAGGCGCTGCGCGACTCCGCGCAGTCCGAGGCGCCGTTCGTCACCGAGGCCGTCCAGCACGTGATGGTTGCCGGCGGCAAGCGGTTCCGGCCGTTGCTGGTGCTGCTCGCCGCGGAGCTCGGTCCTTCGGCCGGGTCCTCTGAGGTGATTGACGCGGCTGTGGTGGTCGAGCTGACCCATGTGGCGACGCTCTACCACGACGACGTGATGGACGAGGCTGCGCTGCGTCGTGGCTCGTCGACGGCCAATGCTCGCTGGGACAACTCGGTGGCGATCCTGGCGGGGGACTGGCTGTTCGCCCGTGCCTCCGACCTGGTCGCTTCGCTGGGGCCTGAGGCGGTTCGGATTCAGTCGCGGACCTTCGGACGATTGGTCGAGGGTCAGATCCGGGAGACCTTGGGTGTCGCGGAGGGACAGGATCCGCTCGCGCATTACCTGTCGGTGGTCGCGGACAAGACCGGGTCGCTGATTGCTACGTCGGCTTTGTTCGGGGCTCGCTTCGCGGGTGCTTCGGCGGAGGTACAGGAGACTGTTCGGGCGTTCGGGGAGGAGATCGGGCAGGCTTTCCAGCTGGCCGACGACATCCTCGACATCATGTCCGAGGAGTCGGGCAAGACTCCTGGGACGGATCTGCGTGAGGGTGTTCCGACGCTGCCGGTGTTGATCTTCCGGGCGCAGGCTGACCCGTCGTCGCCGACGGATGCGCGGCTGCTCGAGTTGCTTGACTCTGATCTGACGGATGACGCTCGGCTGGCTGAGGCTCTTGGGTTGTTGCGGTCGCATCCGTCGCTTCAGCAGGCTGAGGATGACGTGCGGCGGCGCGCGGATGATGCTCGCAAGTTGCTGTCGGATCTTCCGGAGGGGCCGGGGCGGTCAGCTCTGGAGTCGCTCTGCGATCTGGTGGTCACCCGCTCGGTCTGAGCGGGTTCCTGCGGCTTGGTCTGCTTCGCGGCTGAAGGTGATTCGGGTCAGGCGGTCGGCTTGGGCGCGGGTCAAGATTGTTGCGGAGGTTGCCCCGGGCACTACTTGCCCGGGGTCGGTGACCGCTAGTTCTCGTAGTACCGGCCAGCGGCGGCTGTGGGTCTCCATGCTGCCTTGCCGGACGACGCGGTCGCGCTGATGTTGGCCTAGGCGGGCCACGTCGACTGGTACGTCGAGCATGAGCAGGTGGACCGGCCGGCCAGCTAGTTGGGCTGCTCGGCCGATCAGTTGCCTGGACAGTGGTTTCGTTGCGCAGTCGTGGATTACCAGGGGGCCGCTGGTGCGCATGGCTCGGAGTACGCGGGCGTAGTGGGTCAGGTGGAGGGCCGGGCGCCAGACGGCGTACGGGATTTTGCGGAGTACTGGCTTCCAGCGGTTGCGGATCGGTTCGGAGTCGAGCACCTGGACGGCGCCGGGCTCCGGGAAGAGTCGTCTGAGCAGGGTGCTCTTGCCGGAGCCGGGGATGCCGGCCAGTACGACGATCGCATCCGCTGGATAGCGCAGCTCGGTGCGGTGAGCGTCTTGGTGGATTCTCGGTGGGATCAGCAGCGTGGTCACAGGGAGCCTCCTTCGGCGTTCCCGCAATCCTCTCCGCCCGCTCTGAGAGCGCGATGAGAATCCGCTGAGGACTGGTGCCTGGCTAGCGGTTGGTCCAGGTGGGGCTGTTCACGTAGTGGTTGTCGTAGAGGTCGCTGGTGGTCGCGAGGACGGCGGGATCGGTCTCGCCGCGGTAGACGCCTTCGAGGAGGCGGTAGTAGTCGAAGCGGGGCTTGGCGTGGGTGAGGACGAAGAGCACCTCGGCTTCTTGCGTACCGGCTGCTTCGAAGGCGTGCGGGGTGTTCGGCGGTACCAGCAGGAAGTCGCCTTGGTCGAGGGTGATCAGGTCGTCGCCGGTGAGGACGCGCAGGCTGCCGGTGAGGACGTAGAACAGTTCGGAGGCCTCCTGGTGCAGGTGCGGGGGAGCGCCTTCCTTGCCAGGCTTGAAGATCGAGCGGTGACTGGTGAGGTGGCCGTTGGTGGCAGGGGTGTCGGCGAGCAAGGTGACACCGCTGGCCTCGAGAACCTCTGCGTCGGTCGAACGGATGAGGATGCTCATGTTCTTTTACTCCTTTGTAGACGTTGAATGTCCAGAATTAAGTGCTGCGTTTGTGCTGTTGGGATGGTGTCAGGACTTGAGGTTGGCGAACCAGTTGCGGGTGTTGTCGGCGGTGTCCGGGTAGGTGCTCTCGACCTGTGCGACTAGATCCGCGATCGTCTTCGCCGCCAGTTCGCGGCGGTAGGTGAGCTCGGCTTTGCGCATCGACATCGAGACCACGCAGGTCTTCCGGTAGTCGGCCTTCGCGTCGGCGCCCGGCCCGGCTTTGAGGATCTGAGTGCAGCGGAAGGCGTCGTCGGATCCGTCGATCGCGACCACTACATCGAGCAGCGTGATCTTGTCGGGCGCCTTGGCGAGCTGGAACCCGCCTTTGGGTCCGGAGGTCGAACTGAGAATGCCGGCCCGGGTCAGCGCTTGGAGTTGCTTGT
Source organism: Kribbella sp. NBC_00382 (assembly GCF_036067295.1). Lineage (NCBI taxonomy): Bacteria > Bacillati > Actinomycetota > Actinomycetes > Propionibacteriales > Kribbellaceae > Kribbella > Kribbella sp. NBC_00382. Next base: position 1,367,418 of record NZ_CP107954.1, on the reverse strand, counting down.
TCAGGTACGCCGTTGGAAGCTCGTAGAAGGCAGCGAGCCGCTTGGCGGTAACCGCCTCGCCCGGGATGAAGCACAGATTCACACAACTGTGCACCGCCCACTCGACGCCCTCGTTCATCTTCATAACCTAGATACTAAATGTCCAGAATCTATCTTGTCAACCTGCCCAAGCCGGTTGCCTGAGGCACCTAGTGCTCCACCTGAGCACTCTCCGGCGACGGATCTACTCACGTCGAGCACAAAGACGCCAAGAATCGGCCCTGGGGTCGCGAATCGCAGTCCCCTCGTGCAGTAGCCGGAGAAACGGTGTATCAGCTACTGGTACGCCGTTCTCGTGGTCGATTCGGGTGCCGAGGGGCTGGCGACGGGGGAGCCGGCACGCGGGTCCGTCGGACGGGTCCGCCTGTGGTGGGTGAGGCTGTCTGTGGTGAAGATGGCTAGGGCCAGCCAGACGAGGGTGAAGCCGGCCCAGCGGATGGGGGACATGTGTTCGTGGAAGACAAGCGTGCCGAGTAGGAACTGGATGACCGGGGTCAGGTAGTTCAGGAGGCCGAGGGTGGTCATCGAGATTCGGGTGGCGGCGGCGCCGAAGAGGAGTAGGGGGATGGCGGTCAGCGGGCCGGTTAGCAGGACTAGGACGAAGTAGCCGGGGCCGTGGCTGGTGACGGTTGACCCGCCCTGCAGGCCGAGGATCACGATCGCGACCAGGGCTAGTGGGGCGACGACGGCTGACTCGACGGCCATGCCTTCGATGGCTCCGGCGTTGGCCTTCTTCTTGGCTAGGCCGTAGAAGCCGAAGGAGAACGTCAGGATCAGCGCGACCCACGGCGGGCGGCCGTTCTCGATGGTCATGCCCGCGACCGCGATGAAGGCGATCGCGACGGCGATCCACTGGACCGGGCGGAGGCGTTCCTTGAGGAGGATTACGCCGAGCAGGACGGTGAACAGGGGAGTGATGAAGTAGCCGAGCGACGCTTCGATGATCCGGTCGTTGTTGACGCTCCAGATGTAGCCGCCCCAGTTGATCGTGATCAGGACGGCGCCCGCGATCAACGGCCAGCGGCGGCGTGGGTCGGCGAGCAGGACGCGGACCTGACCGAAACGACGGCGTACCAGGACCAGACCGACGATCGTGACGAGCGACCAGAGGATGCGATGGGCGAGCAGTTCCAGCGCGCCGGAGGAGCTGATCAGCTTCCAGTAGAGCGGGACGAGGCCCCAGAACAGGTAGCAGCCGAGACCGAAGAGGAACCCTCTGCGCTGTTCTGGCACGCCTGCGAGTCTAGGTGAGCCGTCATTGGTGTCAACGTACTTTGCTCATGACGTGAGACGGGCTTTGCGGATGAGGTTGGATAGAGGTGGACAGAGGAGGTACGGCGTGGGTGTGAGGACCGGTCTGGTCTCGGTGACGTTCCGGAAGTTGGCGGTCGACGAGGTCGTCGAGGTGGCCAAGAAGGCGGGGCTGGCGGCGATCGAGTGGGGTGGTGACATCCACGTCCCGCTCGGCGATCTGCCCGCCGCGCGGAAGGCCCGCGAGCTCTGCGAGGAGAACGGCCTGGCCATCGCGGCGTACGGGTCGTACCTGCGGGCCGGCAGCGTCGACCGCGAGGAGATCCGTACCGCGGTCAACACCGCCGCCGAGCTCGGCGCACCCCGGATCCGGGTGTGGGCGGGAACGGTCGGTACTGCGGAAGCCGGCGTCGGCGACCGGATGGCGGTCACCCGCGGTCTGGCCGAGCTGGCCGATGTCGCGGCCGGCGCGGGCATCGAGATCGCGATGGAGTTCCACCGCGGCACCCTCACCGACGAGGTTGACTCGACCATCACGCTGCTGCTCGACGTGGGCGCCCCCAACCTCACGACGTACTGGCAACCCCCGGTGGACCTGGGCGACGCCCAATGCCTGGAGCAACTCGAATCCCTGATGCCCTGGCTCAGCACAGTCCACGTCTTCTCCTGGTGGCCGTCGAACAACCGCCTCCCCCTCTCCGGCCGAGAATCCCTCTGGCGCCCAGTCCTCGACCGCCTGTCAGCCGAACCCCGAGAAATCAACACCCTCCTGGAGTTCGTAGCAGACGACTCCGTCGACCAGTTCTCCACCGACGCAGCCCAACTCCACAACTGGCTCTGATCACTCAGGCACGTACTGGCGAACTCCTCGAAGTCCGTATGACCGCTCATCCCGGCCCTGGTCGTGTGCACACCGAGGATGAGCGGCTGGACGGCCCGGATGGTTGCATGCGGTCAGTCAGCGGGGAGGTAGATCGCTGCGAAGAGCTTGCCGGTGATCTTGCTGGGGAGCTTCTTGCTGTCGACGTCGGCGAAAGCAACCTTGGCGATCGTGGCCGGGCGGGCTGATTTGCCGGAGGTGACGTAACCGCCGGCCTGGCCGGACGAGTTTTCGTCGCCGAAGCCGGTCAAGCGGACTACTACGGTGGGGCCGGCGTCCTCGGTGCTGCCGTGGGAGATCAGGAACGGGGTGTTCGCGGGGGTGGCGAGTTCGAGGTGGCCGACGCTTGCATCTACCGATTCGAGCGTGGCGAGACGGTAGTTGTGGCCGGTGAACTCGACCAGCTCTTCGAGCCTCGTGGTGCCGACGGTCCGCTGCTTGCCCATGTCGTAGACGCCGAGACCGATCCAGTCCTGTGGCCGGTCGACCGGTCGGCCCTTGTTGTCCTCGAGCCGCACGCTCACCTTGACCTGCTGTCCCTTCGCCGGCGGCGGAACCGTGGCGGCGCTGGCGTAGCTTCCGCGCCCGGCGTCGGTGGTTTCCGTGGAGCAGGAAACCGAGCCGTCCCGCTTGCCGTCGACACTGATACTTGCCTGGTACTCGGGAAAGTCACCCTGGATGCTGGTCGCCGTGCAGAACGGGATGAGGGCGAGTTGGTTGCCGGTCGCGGTGAAGGTGAAGTCGATCTGGTTCTGGCCGCGGTCGGAGACCATCGCGCTGAGCAGGGTCCGGCCGCCGATCTTGGCGCGGTAGCGGATGCCGTCTTTCAGATAGTCGTCGGACGAGGTCGGCGGAGCCTGGACGGGCGCGCTGTCGTCGGAGGTCGCGGGCGGGACCTGGTAGATGCCTAGGGCAACTTGTGTGTCGCCGGCCTTGACCGGGCGGCCTTGCTGGTCGGTGAGCTGGACGACAACCCGGGCGGGTTTCCCGTCGGGTGCCGCCAGCCAGAGTGCGCTGTCGGCGCTCACAGAGCTCCCGGAGGGGAGTTGCGTCGCATCGCTGCTGGTGTCGCAATCTGCGGTGCCGATGACGTAGTCGTTGATCGAGACGGTGATGTACGGGGTCGAGGCCGCTGTCGAGTTGCAGATGCCCTGGAATCTGGTCTCCTGCACCTTCGCCGTCCAGCTGAAGTCCAGCTTGTCCTGGCCGGGAGCGCCGACCCATCCCTTGAGCAGCCGGTCCTGTTCCCGGACGCCCGGGACGGTCATCCCGTTGTTGACGTAGTCCTTCGGCGCCGGGTTGTCGTCGGCGGGCTGGGGGGTGGTTGTGGTCAGGCCGGGGATGAGGCCGGTGGCGAAGGCTGCGATGACGGCTGCGCCGGCTACGGCGCCTAGGGCTCCTGCCTTGCGGCGGCGCTTGGTTTGGGTGATTTTGGCGTGGACGCCGGCGAGTAGGTCCGGAGTGGCGTCGGTGGTTTCGGCGCGGTTGTTGAGTTCGTCGCGCAGGTCGGTGAGCTTCATCGCGTGGCCTCCCGGTCTGCGGTGATGTCGGCGGTCAGTAGCGCGGGATCCAGGCGGAGTTTGGCGAAGGCCTTGCTGGTCTGGCTCTTCACCGTGCCGGGGGTGCAGCCGAGGACTCGAGCGGTCTCTGCCTCGGAGAGGTCTTCGTAGTACCGGAGTACGACGACAGCGCGTTGCCGTCGCGGCAGTCGCTGCAGGGCTCGCCAGACGTCGGTGCGCTCCTCGGCGTTGGCCTGTACTGCGTGCTCCGGCAACTCCTCCGTCGGCTGCTCGCCGTTCCAGCGGCGGCGCCACCAGGAGGCGTAGGTGTTGACCATCACCTTGCGGACGTACGGCTCCGGGTCGCCACCCTCGATCCGGGACCAGGCGAACCAGGCCTTGGCCAGGGCCGTCTGGACCAGGTCCTCGGCCAGCGCGTGGTCTTGGGTCAGCAAGTAGGCGGTCCGCAGGAGCCTGCGAGACCGAGCGAGTACGAACGCGTCGAACCCTTCAGCAGCCGTCACCGGTCGCCCCGTTCCCCGTGCACGCAGTGTGAGCGTGCTGTCGTCAATGGTCACATCATGGAGGACCGCCGAGGGCCGCCGATCGGTTGCCCGGCACCTGCTGTTCGTCGAAAAGTTTCACCTGAGCCCTGGCCAACCGGTGGATCTTGCCGGGACAGTGGCGGGGTCAGGCGCGTTTCGCCCCAAATGCGTTCGGAGGAAAAAGCAAATGCAAGAGCAAAAACACAAGAGAACCTTCTCGCTTCGCTCGAAGGCTGGGTGGGGGACGAGGTGCTTCAGTAATCGCGTGATCAGAATTCTGTCCGTCCTCGGGTTGTTCGGTGCGATGCTGGTCGGCACCGTCGCGACCCAGGCGGTGACCGCGACCAAGGCGTACGCCGACGGTTGCTACACCTGGGGACGCTCGCTCGCCCAGGGCACCAGCGGTGAGGACGTCCGCCAGCTCCAGATCCGGGTCGCCGGCTATCCGGCGTACGGGGCTCACATCGCTACCGACGGTGTGTTCGGGCCGGCCACCAAGGCGGCGGTGCAGCGCTTCCAGTCGGCGTATGGGCTGACCTCGGACGGGGTTGCCGGTGCGGCGACGTTCAGCAAGATCTACGCGCTGCAGGATGACGACTGCACGCCGATCCACTTCACCTATGCCGAGCTGGACGACGGCTGCGGCGGGTCCGGGTACGACGGCGGGCCGCTGTCAGAGGCGGCGACCAAGGCCAACGCGCTGCAGACGATGTGGCAGCTCGAGGCGCTGCGGCACGCGCTCGGCGACCAGCCGCTCAACATCAGCAGCGGGTTCCGCAGCGTCCCTTGCAACCGCTCGGTAGGCGGGGCAAGCAACAGTGAACACCTGTACGGCCGGTCCGCCGACCTGACCGGGGTGCACTCGTTCTGCACGATGGCCAAGCAGGCCCGGTACCACGGGTTCGGTGGCATCCTCGGCCCCGGCTACCCCGACCACAACGACCACACCCACCTCGACATCCGGACCAGCAACTTCTGGTCCGCACCCAACTGCGGGATCTGAACGAGTTGGTCCGGGCGGGTCAGCCCGCCCGGACCAGCTGGGTGAGCGTGATGCCGGCCGCGCGGTCGAGATGCTCTGCGCTGAGGCCGGCCGCGCGGGCGCCGATGACGTCCTTCTCGAGGTTGTCGCCGATCATCAGCGCCTCGGACGGGTCGACGCCGAGTGCCTCGCAGGTCAGTAGGTACGACTCCGGTGCGGGCTTACTGAAGCCGAGCCCTTCCGAGGTCGCGACCACGTCGATGCGGTCGGCCAGGCCGATCGCGGCCAGCTTCGCGTTCTGCTGCTGCACCACGCCGTTGGTCAGCACGCCGATCCGCCACCCATTGCTTTTGGCAACTTCCAGTGCCGGCAGGGCATCGGGGAACGCGGTCCAGTGCTGCGGATAGCGCTCGATGAAGCCGGCGAAGATCTCGTCCAGTCCGGCGTCGGTGGCCGGGACCGGGTAGCCGATCAGCGGCAGGAAGTCGCGGAGCCGGCCGCGGCGCTGACCCTGGTGGCTCAGCTCGCCGGCCAGCCAGAGCTCGAAGTTACGGTGCTCGGCCACGAACCACTGGGCGATGAGCTCATCGGTCAGTTCGGCGGCGCCAAGCGTCGGGACCCAGGCGCGCAGGGTCGCGGTGATGGATGACGAGTGGTCGAAGAGGGTGTCGTCGAGGTCGAAGATGACCGCCTTCATGCGGGGACCACCGACGTCCGGTTGAGCTCCCGGTGGTTCGCGTACCCCGACAAGGCCAGCGTGAGATCGAGCTCGGCCAGCAGGCAGCGCAGTACGTGCTCGACTCCGGCCTGGCCGGCGAGCGCGAGGCCATACAGGAACGGGCGGCCGAGAAGTACAGCTTTGGCGCCGAGAGCAAGGGCCTTGGCGGCGTCGGAACCGGTACGGATGCCAGAGTCGAACAGCACGGTCACCTGCTCGCCGACCGCATCAGCGATCGCCGGGAGAGCATCGAGCGCCGCGATCGCGCCGTCGACCTGGCGACCGCCGTGGTTCGACACGACCAGGCCGTCGACGCTGTGCTCAGCCGCGAGCTTGGCGTCGTCGACCGAGGTGATGCCCTTGAGCACGATCGGGCCGGACCAGTTGTCGCGGAGGAACGACAGCTCGTCCCAGCTCAGACCTACGTTCGGGAACATCTGGGCCCAGTGCATCACCGCTGCCGTCGGGTCCTCCGCGATCGGCTTGGCGAGCTTGGCCTGGAAAGCAGGGTCGCTGAAGTAGTTCGCCAGGCCCTCACCCTTGAGGAACGGCAGGAAGCCGCGGTCGAGGTCGGCCGGGCGCCAGCCGATCGTGCCCGTGTCGAGGGTGACCACCAGTACGGAGTACCCGCTGTCCTTGGCGCGTTGGAGGAAGCTGAGGCAGACGTCCTTGTCGGTCGGCCAGTACAGCTGGTACCACTTGCTGTCGGCCTCGATCTGCTCGAACGAGTGACTCGCCTGGGTGGAGTGCGTGTAGGTCAGCCCGAGTGCGCTGGCGGCTCGCGCGGTCGCCAGTTCGCCGTCGGGATGTGCCAGCGTCTGTACGCCGACCGGCGCGATCACCACGGGCGCGGGCATCTTGGTGCCGAGGATCGTGCAGGACAAGTCCCGCTCGGTACTACCGCGCAGCATCCTGGGGACCAGTCGCCAGCGGTCGAACGCGGCCAGGTTGGCGCGCGCGGTCGAACCACTGCCGGCACTGGGGACGATGTAGCCCATCGCCTCGACGGACAGACTGCCGGCGGCCTGGGACTCCAGCCGGGACAGATCGGTGGTGATCTCGGGCCGGGTGTCCTGGAACATCCCCTGCACGTAGATGCTCAGCTGGTGATCGCCGTAGTTGGCCATGCCGGATGCTTTCATGCCTGCTTGCTTCGCCTCAACGCCCCGAGGCCTCCGAGCGTCAGCAAGCAGCACAGCCAGGCGAACCAGTCGCCGAAGCGTGTGTAGAGGGTGGCGTGGATACCGGGGTGGAGGTCGCCCAGGAGGGTGACGTCGGCGCCGGTCGGTGCGGAGGTTTGGCTGGTGACGCGGCCGTACGAGTCGCTGAGGGTGAGCAGGCCCTGACTGCCGTTGCGGGCGATCGGGATGCCGTTCTCGATGCCTCGGAGCAGCGCGTGCCGGCTGTGCAGCCAGCCGTCGTTGTCGAAGTCGAGCGCTGGGACGAGGAGGAGGTCGGCCTTCTTCTGGCCGTACTGGCGGGCCAGGGCGGGGAAGTCCATGTCCTTGCAGATCATCACTCCCCAGGTGCCCATCATCGCGAGGTGGTCGCCGGGCTCGTACGGCTCGATGCCTGGGATCAGGTGGTGTTTGTCGTACGAAAGGGGAGTGCCGCCCGTCGGGTGGAAGACGAGTGCGCGGTTGTAGTCGTTGCCATGGTCACCGAAGACGGTGAGGCCGGTGAGGAGCTCGACGTTGTTGTCGGTGGCGATCTTCTGCAGCCTTTGGTCGAGGCCCGGCAGCGCGGTCGCATCGACGTCGATGAACTTCTCGGGAAGTACGACGACGTGGGCGCCCTTGGCCGCGGCGGCCTCGATCTGCTTTGTGTAGGTGGTGAGGATCGTCGGGCCATTGGCGCCGGACCAGCGGGTGTCGTCGAGGCCGTTGCTGGCGGAGACGATCGCGATCTTGACGGCCTGGCCGGTCGAGTCACCAGCGAGACGCCAAGCGCCGTACGAGACGGTGCCGATGGCAACCATTGCTAGGACGGTGATGAGCTGTACGCCGGTACGCCGCGGGGCGTGCGCAATTGCCGCGATGATGGCCGCCGGCGTGAGCAGTAGATAGCTGAGACCCCAAACCCCTGTCATGGAAGCGATCTGGGCGACCGGATGAACATCGACCTGGGTGTACGCCAGACTGGTGAAGGCGCCGTGCGGGGAGACGAGTGCGATCAGGTAATCGGCGGCGGCCCAGTTCGCGGGTGCGGCAAGGGCTGCCAGGAGGTAGCGGCCGCGTCGGATGAGGGCGCGGAAGAGCAGGACTGTCAGGGTGAAGACGCCGGCCAGCAGGACGAGGAAACTCATCGCGGCGGGTGGGAGTTCGAGGTCGTTGAGTAGGTAGCTCCAGAGGTTGGCCAGGCCGAGGGACCAGCCGATGAAGGCGGTCAGGGCGGTCAGCTTCTTGGTGAGATGCGGTGCGACGAGCAGGACTGGTAGGGGTGCCAGCCAGGTGAGCGCGGGGATGGTGGTGAGGCCGCTTCCGAAGTACAGGAACGTGCCGGTGAGTAGGGCTGCAAGGGCGGCGTACAGGCGTGGGTGTTTATTGGCGGAGTCCATTGATCATCCTTTCGCCCAGGCTCAGGCAGAGGGCGCGGAAGTCGGCTTCGGGCATGCCGATCCGGTCGCCGTGGTAGAGCTGGATCAGGCCGTGCAGGAAGGCGGCGATCATCAGGCTGGACTCCCAGATGTCGTCGTCGCGGAAGAGTTGCTGCGTGATGCCGTCGGCGATCGCGTCGGCCAGCAGGGTGAAGGTGGGCGAGCGGCGGGACCGGAAGTCCTCGGGGAACTGCCGGGCCTGGTCGCGTCGCTGGGTGAACATGTAGTCGTAGAGCCGCGGCTGGGCGAGCGCGAAGTCCACGTGATCGACGAGCATCTCGCGCAGCCGCTCGTCGGCCGCAACACTGCGCGGCTCGGCCTCCCAGCGCCGGACCAACTCGCTGAAGGCGGCGTCGGCGACCTCGTGCAGCAGCGCGTCCCGGTCGGGGAAGTACTGGTAGATCGCCATCGGCGTGATGCCCACCGCGGCGGCGACCTTGCGCATGCTGACGCCGTCGGCGCCCTTCTCCGTCAGCAGGTAGCCGGCGGCGGCTGTGATGCGGTCCTTGGTGCTCACCTCGGTCATGTTCATCAGTTAAACGCAAATGCCTATACGCCGTATAGGGGAATTCCCCTGACTCATCCCTGAGTCCATGACATCCGTCAGGGGCAGGTCAGGACGGTCGGCACCGGTACGCCGCTGCGCCCGGCGCGAGGCTGGAGGGCAACGGATGAGGAGGCGTTCAGATGCGTGCGAAAAGGTTCTGGCCGGCGATCGGACTGTTCTTCCTGTCGCCGTTGGTGGCGGAGTACTTGCTCGGGAATCTGCCGATCACGGCGCTGTATGCGGTGATCGGCCTGGCCTGCCTGTACGGCGGTGGGGCGGTGCTGAGTCGCGAGCTGGTGCGGCGGCGTGGATGGGGGTATCCGAGTCTTGTCGTGCTGGCGCTGGCGTACGGGATCTTCGAAGAAGGGGTGACGACGCAGTCGCTGTTCAACCCGAACTACGTCGATCAGCGGCTGCTCGATCCCGGGTACATCCACTTCCTCGGCATGGGAGCGCCGTGGACGTTGTTCGTACTCACGCTGCACACGGTGTGGAGTATCACCGTGCCGATCGTGCTGGTGGAGGCGGTCTCGAAGCGGCCGCGGGAGCCGTGGCTGGGCAAGATCGGGCTGTGGGTGGTCGGGATGTTCTTCCTGGCCGGGGTGGTGGCGTCGACGGCGATCCAGCTGAACAACGACCCGTTCGTGGCGTCGCCGTGGCAGTTCGCTGGGGTTGCTGTTGCGCTGGTCGCGCTGATCGGTGTTGCCGCGCGACTAGGTCGGCAGGCTGTGGGTGGCAGGCCCGCGCGGTTGGCTGGGAGTGTGCCTGCGGTTTGGTTGGTTGGGGTTAGTGCTTTGCTGGTGACGTCCGGGTTCATGTTGGTCAGCGATCTTGATGTGCCGGGGTGGTGGGCGGCGGGGATCTATCTGGTCGGGTGGGTGGCGTCCGTTCGGGTGGTGGTGTTTTGGGGGCGGCATGAGCTGTGGTCGCGGCGGCATGTGCTGGCGCTGGCAACGGGTGCGCTGCTGACGTACGCATGGCACGGCTTTCCGGAGACGCCGGTGTTGGAGGCATCGAAGGCGGCTGATCTGGTCGGCAACGGGATCTTCGCGGCGCTCGCGCTGGTACTGCTGGTAGTGGCTTGGCGGCGGGTGGGGGTTTTCACACCGGCGGGCGAGATGGCGGCTACCGGAGCGATGGCGGATGCGACAATCAGGCGTGACAAGTTCGGTGACTCCTGACAGTTCGCTGTCCTCGCGGCACGTCGGCCTGGCTCTGCTGGCCCTGGCGACCGGTGGTTTCGCGATCGGGACCACCGAGTTCGTCACGATGGGGCTGCTACCGCAGATCGCCGACGGGGTGGACATCTCGATCCCGACGGCGGGGCACATCGTCTCGGCGTACGCGATCGGAGTGGTGGTCGGGGCGCCGGTGATCGCGGCGCTCGGCGCCCGGACCGGACGCAAGCGGCTGCTGCTCGGGCTGATGGCGGTGTTTGTCATCGGCAACATTCTCTCGGCCGTTGCCAACAGCTACGAACTGCTGATGGCGGCCCGGTTCCTGACCGGCCTTCCGCACGGCGCCTTCTTCGGGATCGGGGCGGTGGTCGGTGCGTCCATGGTGCCAGTGAATCGGCGGGCCTGGGCGGTCTCGATGATGATGGTCGGATTGCCGGTGGCGAACATCATCGGCGTACCGGTGACCACCCTGCTGGGGCAGCGGTTCGGCTGGCAGTTGCCGTTCGTTGCCGTCGGCATCCTTGGCCTGCTGACCCTGATCGCGGTCTGGTTCTGGATCGGGCCGCAGCCGGTCGGCAACGACGTGAACGTCCGCAGTGAGTTGAGTGCGCTGGCCAAACCCCAGGTGTGGATGGCGCTGCTGGTCGGCATGGTGGGCTTCGGCGGGATGTTCGCGACGTACTCGTACATCACCCCGACGATGACGGACCTGGCCGGCTTCAGTGAGGCGGCGGTGACGATCGTGCTGGCCGTGTACGGCATCGGCATGACCGGCGGCACCCTGGTCGGCGGCCGGCTCGCGGATCGCGCCCTGATGCCGAGCCTGTACGGCGGGTTGGTGGCCGTGACTGTCGTGCTGACGACCTTCGGCTGGCTGGCCCAGAGCAAGGCGGGTGCCCTGGTCGGGGTCTTCGCGCTCGGCTTCAGCGCGAGCATCCTCATCCCGGCGCTGCAGACCCGGTTGATGGACGTGGCTCACGAGGGTCAGTCGCTGGCTGCCTCCCTCAACCACTCGACGCTCAACGTGGCCAATGCGCTCGGCGCTTGGCTTGGGAGCGTCGTCCTCTCGGCCGGGTACGGCTATGAGTGGCCCAGCCGGGTCGGTGCGGTACTCGCTGTCGCAGGGCTGGTTTTGGCGCTGGTGTCGGGGCAGATGGACCGTCGGCGGGCTTAGTGTCCCGTAAGCGATGTAGCTTGACGGGACACTGGTACGGGGAAAACAAGGGGTGTTGCCTGAGCCTGATCCTTTGCCGGGTTGGTTGAATCAAGGTATGGCGACAATGGTGTTGAGCGGGCCGGATCTGGTGCGCCGGCGTGGGCTGCGGCAGATGCGGATGGTGGCGCTGTCACTGCTCGTACTGGCGGCCGTGATCTACGTGGTGACGCTGCACCGCGACGGCGGCTGGGGCTATGTGAACGCGGCCTCCGAGGCGGCGATGGTCGGAGCGCTGGCGGACTGGTTCGCGGTGACCGCGCTGTTCCGGCATCCGTTGGGGCTGCCGATCCCGCACACCGCGATCGTGCCGACCCGCAAGGACAGCCTCGCCGAGAGCCTGGAGCAGTTCGTCACCGAGAACTTCCTGTCCGAGGAAGTGGTCGCGGAGAAGATGCGGACGGCCGAGGTGAGCCGGCGCGCGGGGGAGTGGCTGGCCTCCGGCAACCATGCGGAGCGGATCGTCGAGGAGGGCGTCCGTACGATCGGCGCCGCACTGCCGAAGCTTGGCGACGACGACGTCACCGCCTTCGTCCGTGGCTCGCTGTTGCCGCGCTTCGCCGAGGAGCCGTTGAGCCCGATCGCTGGGCATTTCCTGGGGTCGGTGGTCGACGACGGGGCGCATCGCGCGCTGTTCGACCTGCTGATGGTCGAGGCCTATGATTGGCTGGCCGAGAACCGGGAGCTGCTCGCCGACGTGGTCGGGCCGCGAGCGCCACGCTGGTCGCCGCGCTGGGTCGACTCGCTCGTCATCGACCGGATCCACCGCGAGGCGCTGAGCTGGCTGGCCGCAGTACGGGATGATCCGCTGCACCCGGCCCGCGAGGCGGTCGACCGCCTGCTGCTGCAGTTAGCCGACGACCTCCAGCGCGACCCCGAGATGATGGACCGCTTCGAGGCCTTCAAGCGCCGGATGCTCAGCCACCCCGACATGGGCCACAGCCTGACCGCCGTCTGGGACGCCGTCCGCACCGCCTTGATCGGCGCCATCGGCGACCCCGAAGGCCCCCTCCGCCTCCGCGCCACCCAGACGATCAAAGACCTGGGCAAACGCCTACAGACCGACGAGACCCTGATCGACAAGATCGACACCCGAGCCGCCGAAGCAGTCGGCTACGTGGTCCGCACCTACGGCACCGAGATCGTCTCCATCATCTCCGACACCATCGAACGCTGGGACGGCCGCGAGGCAGCCGCCCGCATAGAACTCCACGTAGGCCGAGACCTCCAATTCATCCGCATCAACGGCACGGTGGTCGGAGCCCTGGTAGGTCTGACAATCCACACCCTCAGCCAACTTCTCTGAGCCAATCCAACTGGGGTAGCACATGTACTACCGTCGTATGTATGGATGCTTTGGGGCTGCGCGAGCTGCGGCAGAACGCGAGTGATCTGGTCCGCCGCGCTCAAGCCGGCGAGCACCTGGTGATCACGATGTCCGGCCGGCCGGCCGCCGTCCTAGGGCCGGCCGAGCGGGACCACTGGCGGCGGTACGACGAGATCGCCGACGTACTGAGCGTCCGGTCTGACGCTGACTGGGCAGAGGATCGGGACTTGGTCGACAACGAGGTGCGGGACGCCTGGGAATCCAGGTGAGAGCGGTCCTCGACACCAGCGTCTTGATCGGTGGCCTTGCGGAGCCGGTCGACGCCGAGTTGGCGATCAGCGCGATCAGCCTGGCCGAGCTGCATTTCGGTGTGCTGATCGCCAAGACTCCGCAGGTCCGTGCGGAACGGCCGCGGAGGGTTCACCTCCATCGAGCGTGCCTTTGAGCCCTTCCGGTGACCGATGCCGTCGCTCGGACGTACGGCGCCTTGGCAGCGGCCCTCGTCGCCGCCGGCCGTCAGCCTCGGAGTCGATCTCTTGACCTGCTGATCGCAGCCACCGCCGCGACCCACGAAGCCGCCCTCTACACCTGCAACCCCAAGGACTTCTACGGACTCGATGACTACCTGCAGGTCATCGCCGTCTGACCAAGTGGCCTTCGAAGAGCCCACGCCTACGCGCCGTTGGAGGTGCGTGGGCGTGGTGCGAGCTAGTCGACGGTCCAGGTGTCGGAGCCGTTGATTAGGGATTGGAGGGTGCCGCCGGTTTGGGTTTCCTTTGAGGTTTCTACTTGTTGGCGGACCAGGTCGTCGTAGGCCGGGCGGGCTACTGAGCGGAAGATGCCGATGGGGGCCTGGTGGAGGACGCCGGCGTCGGTTAGGCGGGAGAGGGCGAAGGCGTAGGCCGGGTCTTCGGTGTGGGCGTCGTGGATGACCAGGTCGGATTCGCCGCCGGGGAGGTCGGCTACTTCGCGGACCGCGAGGGAGGCGAAGCCGTCTCGGACTACGCCCAGGTGGCCGTCGGTGCCGAAGCGGATGGGTTCGCCGTGGACGAGCGGGATGATCGCGTCGTCGCGGGTTTCGGGGTTCTTGAAGGCGTCGAAGGCGTTGTCGTTGAAGATCGGGCAGTTCTGGTAGATCTCGACGAACGCCGTCCCGCGGTGCTCGGCGGCGGCCCGGAGTACCGACGTGAGGTGTTTACGGTCGGAGTCGACTGTGCGGGCGACGAAGGTCGCCTCGGCGCCGAGGGCCAGCGAGACCGGGTTGAAGGGGTTGTCGACCGAGCCCATCGGGGTCGACTTGGTGACCTTGCCCGGCTCCGAGGTCGGCGAGTACTGGCCCTTGGTGAGGCCGTAGATCCGGTTGTTGAAGAGCAGGATCTTCAGGTTCACGTTGCGCCGGAGCGTGTGGATCAGGTGGTTGCCGCCGATCGACAGCGCGTCGCCGTCACCGGTCACCACCCAGACGCTCAGGTCGGGCCGCGCCACCGCGAGCCCGGTCGCGATCGCCGGCGCACGGCCGTGGATCGAGTGCATGCCGTACGTCGACAGGTAGTACGGGAAGCGGGACGAGCAGCCGATGCCGGACACCATCGCGATGTTCTCGCGCTTGATCCCCAGCTCGGGCAGGAAGCCCTGAAAAGCAGCCAGTACTGCGTAGTCGCCGCACCCCGGGCACCACCGGACCTCCTGGTCCGACACGTACTCCTTGCGGTTCTGCGGCTCGGTCGCAGTCGGTACTCCGGCCAGCCCGCCCGGCAGGCTCGGCAGACCAAGATCGACGGTGCTCATCGTGCTACCTCCGGGTGGTGGACGCCGTTCGGCTGGACGCCCAGCGCCTCGCCATGGGTCAGGCTGGCGGCCGCGACGCCGAGGTGCCGCGCGTCGTCGTCGATGCCTTCGGTCTCCTCGACCAGGTTGCCGATCACCTCGGCCAGCTCGGCGGCGCCCAGCGGCATACCGCGAACCTGCGCGTACGAGACGACATCGACCAGGTACTTCGAGCGCAGCAGCATCGCGAGCTGGCCGAGGTTCATCTCCGGCACCAGCACCTTCTCGTACCGCCCGAGCACCTCGCCGAGGTTGGCGGGGAACGGGTTCAGGTGCCGTAGATGCGTCTGCGCGATCTTGCCGCCGACCGTGCGGACCCGGCGTACCGCAGCGCCGATCGGGCCGTACGTGCTGCCCCAGCCGAGTACCAGGACCTTCGCCGTACCGTCCGGGTCGTCCACCTCGAGCGGCGGCACCGTGATGCCGTCCACCTTCGCCTGGCGGGTGCGGATCATCAGATCGTGGTTCGCCGGGTCGTAGGAGATGTTGCCCGTCTTGTCCTCCTTCTCGAGCCCGCCGACGCGGTGATCGAGGCCCGGCGTACCAGGGATGGCCCAGGCGCGCGCCAGGGTCTCCGGGTCGCGGACGTAGGGGAGGTAGACCGCTTCGCCCTTGTCGTTGGTCGCGTTGGGCTCGGTGGTGAAGTTCGGGTCGATGGTCGGCAGGTCGTCGATCTGCGGGACCTGCCAGGGCTCCGAGCCGTTGGCCAGGTAGCCGTCGGACAGCACCATCACCGGGGTGCGGTAGGTGACCGCGATCCGGGCGGCCTCGACGGCGATCGAGAAGCAGTCCGCGGGGGACTGGGCAGCGACCACCGGCAGCGGCGACTCGCCGTTGCGGCCGAACATCACCTGCAGCAGGTCGGCCTGCTCGGTCTTGGTCGGCATGCCGGTCGACGGGCCGGCCCGCTGGATGTCGCAGACGATCAGCGGCAGTTCGAGCATCAGCGCGAGGCCGATCGTCTCGGACTTCAGGCTGATGCCCGGGCCGGACGACGCCGTCACGCCCAGCGCGCCGCCGAAGGACGCACCCAGGGCGGCGCCGACCGCGGCGATCTCGTCCTCGGCCTGGATCGTGGTCACGTCGAACCGCTTCAGCTTCGACAGCTCATGCAGTACGTCGGAGGCCGGCGTGATCGGATACGCGCCGAGCACCAGCGGCAGCCCCGACCGCTGCGCGCCCGCCACCAGGCCGTACGCCAGCGCGAGGTTGCCGGAGATGTTGCGGTAGGTGCCGGTCGCCATCCGGGCCGGCTTCACCTCATACCGGACCGAGAACTCCTCCGCCGTCTCACCGAAGTTGTAGCCGGCCCGGAACGCCGCGATGTTGGCGTCGCGGATGTCGGGCTTGCCGGCGAACTTGGTCTGCAGGAACTCGATCGTCGACTCGGTCGGCCGCTGGAACAGCCAGGAGACCAGGCCGAGCGCGTACATGTTCTTGGCCCGGGAGGCGTCCTTGCGGCTCAGCCCGAACTCCTTGACCGACTCCACGGTCATCCCGGTCAGGTTCAGGCCGATCACGTGGTACGCCTCGAGCTCGCCCGATTCGAGCGGGTTCTGCTCGTACCCGATCCGCTTCAGGTTGCGCGCGGTGAAGTCGGCGGTGTCGATGATCAGGGTGGCGCCGCGCGGTACCTCCGGCAGATTCGCCTTGAGGGCCGCCGGGTTCATCGCGATCAGCACGTCCGGCGCGTCACCCGGCGTCAGGATGTCGTGGTCGGCGAAGTGCAACTGGAACGACGAGACGCCCGGCAGGGTCCCGGCAGGTGCCCGGATCTCGGCGGGGAAGTTGGGCAGCGTCGACAGGTCATTGCCGAACGACGCCGTCTCTGCGGTGAAGCGGTCCCCGGTGAGCTGCATCCCGTCGCCGGAGTCGCCGGCGAAACGGATCACCACGCGGTCCAGCTGCTTGACCTCGATGGTCACGTGTCAGTCATCTCCAAGTCGAAGCTTGGGCCGGCCAGTCCTCTTGTGGAGTAGAGGCCGATCCCCCCAGTGGGCGATACCTCAATCTTAGTTCGCCCCTTGTACGGAACCATGCGGACGAGCAGATGGTCCACAGCCTGGGATCAGCCGATACGGAGTTGCTCACCGGGGGATTCGATGCGGTCTGCCGAACCTTCCAGTGTGACGGAGGGCAATCGTTCGCTTGCCATCTGCAGCCGGGTCGGGAAGAGTGTCTTCATCAAGCTGTGATCTACCCCGGGTGCCACCCGGGCTCGAGGGAGTTCCACCATGGGCGTGCGTCCCATCCTTGCTCTGTTGGCCTTGATCGCCCTGCCGCTGAGCGGTTGTGCCGCCGAGGTGGTGCCGGCGGAGAGTGCGATGGCGGTCCAGGACGCCCAGGCGGCGCCGTCCGCGGCGGCGACGACGCCGGTACGGACCGTGAAGATCACCAGCATCAAGACGACCGATGCGACCAAGGGCGTGCTGACGGTGGTCGGGCAGATCACCCCGGCGCCGGTGGCCAAGTCACGGGTCTCGCTGCAGCGCTGGTCGTCGAGCCTCCGCAAGTGGGAGGAGATCGGCCACGGCGTGACGGCGGGGACGAGCATCACGATCCCGCCGAAGGTGCCCGGGTCGGTCAAGACGTACCGGCTCTCGATCGGTGCGCAGGCGCCGTACGCCGCTGCCGTCTCGCCGATGGTCAGCTTCTCGCACTACGTGTATCGCGGGATCTTCAAGAAGCCGCTGCTCGCCGCGGGCGGCAAGGGGCATCCGCAGTTCAACGTAGTACCGGTGAGCGAAGGGCCGCGGCGCGCTGAGGCGGAGGTGCTGGCGGACAAGGCCGGCGTCGTCTGGGGCGAGGTCGACAGCACCGGCTGCCGCTGGGTGCGTACCTGGCTGGGCAACATCACCGACGGCACGATCCGGGCGTCGCTGCTGAACGGCAGCAAGCTGGTCGGCACGGTGGACATGAAGCAGGAGACCGAGACCTGGCTGAACCGGGACATCCTCGGCGTCAACCGGCTCCGCCTCCAGATCGCCGATGTGAAATCCGGCTACGGCCCGATCGTCGCCATCGACGCACTACTGCTCTGTACCAACTAAGCTCTCGCCCATGATCGGGCTCGTGTCGCAGACCTATGGCGTGGTCGGCGCGATCGTCGTCCTCGGCCTGCTCGGGCTGCTCGGCGCCTTCGCGTTGAACAAGGCACTGACGATCACCTACTCGACCCCCGACAAACTCAAGACGTACGAGTCGGGCGTCGACCCGGTCGGCGAAGGCTGGGCCCAGGTCCACATCCGCTACTACCTCTTCGCCTACCTGTACGTCATCTTCGCCGTCGACGCCGTCTACCTCTTCCCGTGGGCCACCGTCTTCGCCGCCGTCGGCGTGGCCAGCCTGGTCGAGATGTTCGTCTTCCTGGCCTTCGTCGCGGTCGGCCTGCTCTACGCGTACCGCAAGGGCATCCTCAACTGGACGTGATCACGGCTCGGCGAGGGCCTTGGCGATGGACCAGTCCTGGCAGCCGACGCCGACTGATTTGAAGACGGTGCGACCGGTGGGCTTCGGCTTGGTGGTGAGGGCCGTGCCCAGCTCCAGCAGTTCGGATTCCTGTACTACGCCTGCCGCGAGCGCGTCGATGATTTCGCCGCACTCCTCCAGGGCTGCCTCTCGCTGGTCGACCATGACTAGGTCGGCGGTGGCGAGGAGGTCGCGGGGGAGTTCTCGCATCGTGGGGCGGAAGGCGCCGATGGCGTTGATGTGGACGGTTTGCGGGAGGGCGGCGACGTCGAAGAGTGGGATTGAGGATGAGGTCGCGCAGCAGATGATGTCGGCGGTGGCGATCGCGTCGTCGATCGAGGTGGTGGGGGTGAAGGTGACGGTGGGGAATTCGGTGGCCAGGGCTTTGGCTAAGGCGGTGGCGCGGTCTGGCTTGCGGCCGGTGATGGTGGCGGTGGCGATTCGGCGTACGGCCAGGACTGCGCGGACCTGATCGGCGGCCTGGGCGCCGGTGCCGATGAGGGTTAGGCGGGTCGCGTCGGGTTGGGCGAGGAGGTCGGTGGCTACGCCGACGACGGCGCCGGTGCGCAGGGTGGTGATCGAGGTGCCGTCGGCAACCAGTTGCTCGCCGGCGCCGGTCCAGATCACGGTCGCGCGGATCGCCGGTACCTGGTCGAGGTTGATGCCGATCTTCTTCACCACGGCGGTACGGGTCGGGGAGTGGTACGCCGACATCACGAGTACCGCGCCGTCGCCGAAGATCTGCCGGGCGGGCAAGACGAAGTTCCCTGCCGCTAGCTCGAGGAAGCCCTGCCGGACGGCGTCGATCGCGGCCGGCATGGAGACGGTACGGCGTACGTCGGCCGCGGTCAGCACCTTCATGAGCTCAGCTCCTTCATGCTCGGCGACGTTATAGCGTGGCGGCAGAATCGAGAGCTGGAGGGGCACCGATGACGGACCTGCACGGCGACGCGGTAGTGGCCGATGGGCACAACGACCTGCTGATGCTGGTGGCGCGGCGGCCGAAGGAGGTCTGGGTCGAGTACTTCCGTGATCGGTGGATTCCGCAGCTGCGGGCCGGCGGGATCGACGTACAGGTGCTGCCGGTGTTTCTGGACAGCGAGTTCCTGCCCGAGGGCGCGTTGCGCGAGACGCTGCGGATGATCGAGGCCGCGCACCGGATCGCCGAGGGCAATGCCGATCAGGTGACGCTGTGCCGGACCGGCGCGGAGATCGATGAGGCCGTCGCGGCCGGGCGGATCGCGCTGGTGCTCGCGCTCGAGGGCTGCCCGCAGATCGACAAGGATGTGGAGATCTTCCAGACGCTGGAGCGGCTCGGCGTACGGATGGCCTCGTTCACACACTTCGGGCGCAGCGCGCTCGGCGACGGATCGGGCGAGGATGCGACCGGAAGCCGGCTGACGAAGGCCGGGGTCGAGGCGGTCGGGTTGCTGGAGGAGCTCGACGTACTGATCGATGTCTCGCACGTGGGCCGGCGCGGGGTCGAGCACATTCTCGAACTGGCGACCAAGCCGGTCGTCGCGTCGCACTCGAGCGCCTTCGCCGTCCGCGAGCACCACCGCAACCTGACCGACGAACAGCTCCGCGGGATCGCCGCGACCGGCGGGGTCGTCTGCGTCAACTTCTTCGCCGGCTTCCTGACCGCCGATCCGCGGCCGACCGTCGAGCATCTGGCCGACCACATCGAGTACGTCGTGAGCGTGGCCGGCGAGGACCATGTCGGGCTGGGCAGCGACTTCGTCGACGAGGTGTTCGGGGAGAAGATCCCGGCCTGCGACCTGCCGCTGATCATCGAGGGACTCGATACCGCGATCCTCGTGCCCGGGCTGGAAGGCCCGGCCGGGATGCCGCTGGTCACCGAGGCGCTGCAGAAACGCGGGCTGCCCGAGGCCGTCATCCGCAAGATCCTCGGGACCAATCTGGTCCGCGTCCTGCACCGGGACTGATCACCGAGAGTGACCTACCGGCCCCGATCGGAGGTCGTTGCCTTGTCACCATTAGTCATTGCATTGGACAACGATTGTGTTCGGAAAGCTCCCTATGTAACGGATTGCGATGGAACCATCGCCAATTGCTGAGATCGGGGTTACAGTAATTACTGGGGGATATGAGGCGATCACGGGGCGGTGGGGCCATGCAGTGGCAACTCTGGGTATTGATTGCGGCGGCAGCAAGCGGTGTCGCGGCGGTCCTGCTGGTGAAGTTCAGCCAGGCCCAAGAAGTCTTCGAGCGCATCGTCGAGCCCGCGTCCCGACCACGTCCCGACCGGACAGCACGACCACGTCCCGACCGGGCAGACGCCACGGTCGACGACCTGATCAAGTACCGCCGCCGGCAAGAACCGCGGCTGACCTGGTTCCCACAGCCCGCCCATCAAGAGCACCGCACACGCGGCCACCACTGACCCTGGGACGCGCCTAGCGGTGATCCGTGGGCACCCACTGCAAACGTCGGCTCCACCGGGCCACCAACCCCCCGGCCCTGGACCCCACCTGCAGCTGGGTGCCCACATCGCGTTTATTTGGTACCACCGCCTGGCCCCACCCGTGCTCGCTTGTCGGGCCGAGGTCTTGAGCCCACCCGAACCACTGGGCATGCAGGCGTGTTGGGTAAGGCGAGCGTGTTGGCTGCGGGGTGATGGCTTGGCCCCACCCGTGCTCGCTTGTCGGGCGAGAGTCTTGAGCCCACCCGAACCACGGGGCGTGCGGCGTCTTGGGTAATGCGAGCCGTGTTGGCTGCGGGGCGGTGACTTGGTCCTACCCGTGCTCGCTCGTCGGGCCGGAGTGTTGCGCCCTGCCCGGCCCACCGAGCTCGGTGCTCGCGCCGCCACGGCGGAGGTAGACCCGGACGGCGACTTCATCGAGGCTGCCCTCGCTGGAAAGCTCGCCTTCAGGTGCTCAGCTCGCGTGCCGCTATCGTTCCTCCGTCGAATTCCAGGAGGGGAACTCACATGCGCTACAAGTCCGCACTAGCAGCCGTCAGCCTGCTGGCCGCGAGCCTCACGCTCGCCCAGCCGGCCCAAGCCGCAGTACCAACCGCCGTCAACCAGGCGACCGCCACCTGCTCGCTGGTGCTGCCGGCGAGGATCAGCATCAAGGCTGACGTCAACTACTTCTTCGGGAAGCTCGGGAGCAACTGCCCGGACACCGTCTACACCGCCGTCTGGAAGAGCTCGCCGAACGCCACCATGGCTCCACAGGGCAAGCTCCAGTTCCTGTACGGAAACCGGGAGGCGCAGTTCGTCATCACCGGTACGGTCCCGCACATCGGGAAGGTGGCCTGGAATCCGGCCGGTAGCGCCACGAACATCAGCGGCGTCAAGGTGGCAACTCTCAACGCGACCACCTCGGTGATCCGGGCCGCGTCGACGGCTTCCGTCATCGGCGGGCGTAAGGGGACCAGGACCGCGCTGATCGCGGCGGCTTCGTACTGGCGGCCGAACTCCGACAGGTTCGTGGCCTGGCCGAACAGGAAGGTCCTGCTGCAGTACCAAGAGGTCGGCAGTACGACCTGGAAGGGTCTCGCCTACGTGACCACCGACAGCAAGGGCAAGGCGACCTACACGTACTTCGCCGGCAAGAGCCGCAAGTACCGCGCCTACGTCGCCGGCACCAGCAGCGTCTGGGATGACTTCTCTCCGCTGATCACGCGCTAACCGCCGAATCGGGTGTCGCTCAGAGATGAGCGGCACCCGGTTTTTGGTGGGTCCAGGGCGAAGGGGAGCCCGGGCTAAAGAAAATTTGGAAGGGTTGTCGATCTACGCCGGAGCCGTTCGACCAGGGGATGAGCAAGCAAGTAATCGACATCTTCTAAGGAGTCACCATGACGCAAGACGCCATCAACCCGGGTCAGAGCGAGCGCAAGGTTTGTTGCTGCCTATTTCCTGTCTTTGGATGGGGTGGCTGAGGCTGCTGACCAGTTCATGACCGGCTGGGATGACTAGTTGGATGCGAGGGGTGCCGAGCTCATCGCGACGCAGGACACGGTGATCCTCGGGCGGCGGACCTATGACGAGTGGGTCGGGTTCTGGCCGGGCAGCGACATCGAACCGTTCGCGTCGTTCGTCAACGCTGCTCCCAAGTTCGTCGCGACGTCGACGCCGCTCACCGGCGAGTGGGCCAATTCGAGTGTGATCGAGGGCGACCTGGTCGACTTCGTCAAGCAGTTGAAGGCCCAGCCGGGTGGCGACATCGGCATCCACGGCAGCATCTCGGTCACGCAGACGCTGCTGGCCGCCGGTCTGGTTGACGAGCTCCAGTTCGTCATCGCCCCGACCGTCGCCCCGGCCGCGGGTAAGCGCCGGCTGCTCGACAACCTCCCGCCCATCCAGCTCGAAGCGCTCAGCGGGACCATGTCCCCGAGCGGCTACCTCCTGGCCACCTACCGCGTACTCCACTGACCACCCACGTCGTACCCCGCAGGCGCCAGTGTGCTTCCGCGCAAGGCAAGTGCGGATGGGCCCAGGCGGGTGGCTCGGGCCGGTGCCATGCGTTGGCGCGCAGGCGACCCCGGGCGGGGAGGCGTAGGCGTCCGGCCCATGAGCGTGTGGGTGAGGCCATCTCGGGCACGCCGCCAGTGGTTCGGGTGGGCTCGAGACTCCTGCTCGACGAGCGAGTACGGGTGGGGTCTATGCAGTCTGACCGAGGACCCGAGCCACTTGCCCAAGAACGGTCATGGGCAAGTGGTTCGGGTGGGTTCGAGACGGCAGGGCGCAGGACAAGTACGGGTAGGGCCTACAGATCAGGCCCAGGGGTCGAAGGGGATGCCGGCTGGTTTGGAGGCGTTGAGGAGGTTGCGGAAGCGGTCGTCCTTATCGGTGATCTTGATGGTGGCTGAGCCGAAGTCGGCGTTCATCAAGGTGTCGCGCAGGCCGGTGCTCGGCCAGCCGTTCCAGTCGACGAGCGGGGGGTAGCGCCAGTTGTGGTAGTGGTTCTCCGGCGGCTCGTCGTTGCTGTTGGCCAGGCGGAAGTAATGCGTGCTGAGGCCGTCCTTGTGATAGACGACCTTCGGGTGCGAACCGTCGAAGCGGACCTGTGAGCGGGTGTACGTGACCTGGCTGGAGTGCTGCGTCGTGGTCACGTACTGGACCTCGTTCGCGGCCTGGTTGATCCACGAGATGACGTGCTCGAAGTCGTGCCGGTGGCCGCCGAGACCGCTGCCGGCGACGGCCTGGTCCTTCTCGAAGTAGCTGGCGTAGATGACCGCGCACCAGCCGTTGTTGCACTTCGACCGGGCGTAGGTCTGGGAGTTGTCGAGGTCGGACTGGTCCCGGCAGTTGCCGTTGACGGCGCCGCTCGGGTTGAGGCCGGGGTTGAGTGTGCCGTCGGCGCCGATGGCGGGGGTGGCGTAGCAGCCGTCGGTGTCGTAGTCGTAGGCCGGGGAGAAGGATGACTCCCAGCCGCCGGCGTTCTGCGGCAGGCTCGGCGGCGGGGCGGCGAACGCTGCGGCCGCGGAGGTGACCATCAGGGCGGCGGTACCGAGTGCGATGCCGAAGATCCGGCGGCGGCGCCTGGGCTGAGGCTTTGAAGCGGGGGCGGAAGGGGGCGACAGCTTTTCCATGCTTCGCTCTTTTCAACGGTGTCGCTGGGCGGTTGCGAACGTTGAAGAGGATGACACCTCAAGGGCACGTCAGTACATACTTCACGCTAATAAGAATCGACGATGGGTGAACAGACCCCCACGCCAAGTGAACAGAACTAGCCGAGTAACCCGTCTCGCCGAGCCACCGCCGCAGCCTCCGTCCGGCTGCGGACACCCAGTTTGGCCAGGATGTTCGAGACATGAACGCTCACCGTCTTCTCCGAGATGTAGAGCTCCCGGGCCAGCTGCCGGTTGGTCCTACCCTCGGCCAGCAGAGCCAGTACTTCGGTCTCGCGCGCCGTGAGCGCCGCCGGACCCGTGCTGCCACCACCCTCGGCTCCACCCAACTCGTCGAGCAATGGCTTGGCGCCCAACTGGCGGGCGGTCTCAGCAGCAAGCGTCACCTGCTCATTCGCATCGGCCACCCGCCCGGCCGCTCGCAAGGCAGCCGAGAAGTGCAGCCGCGCCCAAGCCTGCTGGTGGACGTCCCCGTAGCCGAAGGCGTCGACCGTGCGTTGCCAGGTGGCGACGTGCTCGGCCGGCGTCGGCGGATCGATGTCGGCCAGCCAGCGGAGGCGCTCCCATTCCGCCTCCAACATGGCCAGCCAAGCGATCCCCTCGACCCCCAGCACACGACCGGGCGGCATCCCCTTCTCGGCGGTCGATTGACCGTCCGCCACCAGCTCGGCTCCACGAGCCACCAGCTCGGCCGCCGCGGACGGCTCGTGGACGACGCGATGGCACAGCACCTGCAGACCCAGCGTCGAGAACCGGATCCGTGCCATGAACCACTCGGTCTGGAAGATCTCCGCGCACAGCGACGACACGTCGGTGATCAGCTTCTCCGCCTCGGCCGGCCGGTTGAGCCGGAGATAGGCGTCGACCGCCGGTTGCAGGCCGATGATCGGCACCATGACGTCGAGCGACCACCACTTGCGCAGCCGCTCCAGCTCCTCGGCGACCGACGTGTCACCACGGCCACCGCGTACGTTCAGCCCCACTCCACGCAGCGCGGCCTCCGCCGCGGCCGGCGTCATCGAGTCCGTCCGCGCGGTCGCCGCCGACGCGTCCCACTCGCCCAGTACGAACTGGGTCAGCGCCAGCGTCCGCCGAGCATCGAACCCGTACGCCGCCCACTGACGCCCCAACTCGCCCGCACGTTCAGCCGCCAACTGGAGCGCGTTCCGGGCGCTGGCGAGGTCGCCCATCTCGTAATGGTTCGACCCCAGCAAAAACCTGCTCCGTACTTCGGCAGCCGAATCGCCGGCCAACTGAGCCCGTACCGCCGCCTCCTCCAACTGCTTGGCCGCAGCCACCGGATCGCCGGCCCGCCGACGCAACTGAGCCAACGTGATGCCAGCGTCGCTCGCAGCCGACTCCTGGCCGACCTCGCGCGCGATCTGCAGCGCCTCATGGGCCCACCGCTCGGCCTCCATCGGCCGCCCGAGCGCATCCGAGACGCGTGCGTACATCGAGGCCACCTGAGCCTTGAACACAGTCGCCGGCTCGTCCGACGTCAACCGCAGCGCCTGCGAGATCGCCTCGTGCGCCTCTTGGTCGTTGTCGATGGTCAGCGCGATCTCGGCCAGCGGCATCAGCAGCTCAGCTCGCTGCAGCCGCGGAGCGTCAGCCGGCAGCTCGCTCAACGCCTTGCGCAGTAGCTTGACCGCGCGTAGGTGCTGTGCGGACAGGGCAGCCGCAGTAGCGGTCTCGACGATCAGCCAGGTCTTGTCGATGCTCGCGTCGGGTGCTGCGTTCGGCAGTAGCTCCAGTGCCATCTCGTAGTGCTTCAGCGCCTCCTGCGGCGCCGCGACCGAGATCGCCTCTTGCCCGGCCCGCACGCGCGCCTCGAAAGCAGTGGCCAGGTCGTGGGACCTGGTCGCGTGCCCGGCCAGCTCCGCCGCAGTACCGGCGACGGTCTGGTCCTTCAGTGCTTTCGCGTACGCCGCGTGCTGCCGCACGCGCTCGCCCGGGAGCAAATCGTCGTACACGGCCTCGGCCAGCAGCGCATGCCGGAAGTAGTAGCTCGCATTGCCCGGGTGCTCGATGATGTGCGCGTCGATGAGCTCCCGCAGCGCGGCATCCAGCTCACGGTCTGGCAGCCCGGCCACAGCCGTCAGCAGCGTGTGGGGAACGCGTCGGCCTGCCACAGCGATCACCCGCGCGACCTGCCGGGCGTCATCCGACAGCGGGTCGAGCCGGACGAGCAGTAGGTCGGCAAGGTCCGGTGGTACTGCGTCTGCGTCGCCCATCGACGCCGCGGCGACCAGTTCCTCGGTAAAGAACGCGTTGCCGCCCGCACGCTCGAGGATCCGGAGCTCCTCCAGCTCGGGCAGCGGCTCAGTGAGCAATGCGGTCAGCAGCGTGCGGGAGTCGGCGGCGTCCAGCGGCAGCAGGCTGACCCGGCGTACGCGCGGGTTGCGGGACCACTCGGCGATCGGCCGGCGCAGCGGGTGCCGCCGGTGCAGGTCATCGCTCCGGTACGACACGACGAGCGCGAGCCGTTGCGACGTGAGCCGGGTGATCAGGAACCCGATCAGGTCGCGGCTGGAGTCGTCGGCCCAGTGCGCGTCCTCGATGATCACCACCAGCGGCTCGCTGGTCGACAGCGCGGTGAAGGCGCCGAGTACGGCATCGAAGAGCGCGGCACGGTCGAGCTGCCCGTCCTGCGGGACGGTCTGCGCGCCGATCAGCCGGTGGGTCGGCAGCAGCCGGCCGATCGCCGGGAAGTTGGTCAGGACGCTCTCGACCACCTGCGGGCGCTCGTCGGCCAGCCGGCCGAAGATCTCGGTGAACGGCAGGTACGGCAGGCCGGCGTCGCCGAAGTCGGTGCAGTGCCCGACCAGTACTCCGAACCCGCGCTCGTGCGCCCCGTTGGCCACCTCGTCGAGCATCCGGGTCTTGCCGACACCGGCGTCACCGGACAGCAGGATGGCACCGGCGCGGCGGGTCTTCGCCTCGTCGACGGCGCTGAGCAGTGCGGCCAGCTCGGACGAGCGGCCGACGAGAGGTGTCGAGTTCCAGGGCACGTCGTCCATCTTCGCCCCTTGCACCGACACAATTCGACGGCATCCCGTCCGCGGTGCGTCCGCGGCGAAAAAAACGCCGTCCCCGACCGGGACTATCCGGTCGGGGACGGCGGCCACGGCGGTCATGCGGCGGTAGTGGGTCGCAGCGCGTGGCGCGCCTGCAGCGGCTCGGGCTTCTCGGCCCGCTTCGCGCGCAGCCGGCGGCCGTTGGCCCGGCTGTAGTCGCGCTTGATCCGCTCCTGCCGGTAGGCGGTCTCCGCCTGGATGGACTGGGTGCTGATGAACATTGACATGGTGTGTTCCTCCCTTCAGGCGCTCTTGGTGAACAGGTGGACGATCCGGCGGGTCACCGGCTTGCCGGCAGACCGGCGGTAGTCGCGGGTGAGGCGCTCCTTGCGGTAGCTGACCTCTGCCTTGACCGACTCGTTCGTGAACATCTCGCTGCCTCCTGGCTGCTTTGGTTGATGCCCCTAATCTGCTCGTCTGAGGAGGGGCGGCACATCCGAACTAGTCCCTATCCACGGGCCTTAGGCGCCTACTAGGTAATCCGCTTGACGCCTAGGAGCGGCCTAGCCGGAACAGCAGAGCGGCCGAGACCTGGGTGAAGGTCTCGGCCGCTCTGGTCAGTGGGGTGGTGGTCGGGCGCTCACATCGCGGGCCTGGCCTGGACCACCGGCAGGCACGGTGTTGTGCTCACCGGCCTCTTGGGCGTGCGCTTGAGCCACAGCGGACGCTGGTAGTCACGCTTGAGCCGCTCCTGGCGGTAGGAGACCTCCGCCTGAAGCGCTGGCATGGTGAGGTAGAACATGGTGTCCTCCGGGAGCTTCGGTCGATGCCACGACTGTGCTCGCCTGAGGAGGAGGGCCACATCAGTACTACTCCCTATGCGCTGCCTACTGACCCCTTAGATAGGCCTCTAGCTCGTCCCTAGTGGGTGCAGTGGCCGGTCCGCGCCGGGTCACCGCAAGGGCTGCCGCCGCGTTCGCGCGACGGGCTGCCTCAGCCGGTTCCTTGCCCTGGGCAATCCCCGCCAGGAACGCCCCGGCATGCGCATCTCCAGCGCCGTTGAGGTCCACAGCCTGTACTGCGAACCCGTCCACCTGCGTGACGTCCTGACCCCGTACTGCGAGCAGGCACCCACCCGGTCCAGTGCGGACGAGCACATCGGCCCGGCAGGTCCTCCGCCGTACTGCGCGAGCCGCGTCGGCCGGGTCGCCCATGCCGGTCAGCTGGGTGGCCTCGGCGGCGTTGGAGCTCCACCAGTCGACTCTGGCGAGTACTGCCTCCAGTGCCGGCTCGGGGATCTCGGCGACGAGTGGACCCGGGTCGAAGAAGACCTCGATATCGTCAGGCAGCTTGGCCAGCCAGGGGAGTAGGGCGGCCCGGTTGGAGTCGTGCAACAGGCTGTACCCGGACAGGTACACGATGTCGTCCTCATCCGGGGCTGGGAGCTCGTCACCGGTCAGGGTGGCCTCGGCTCCGCGGCTGGTGACGAAGGTACGTTCGCCGGTCGCGTCGACGAGGGTGACGACGAAGCCGGTGTCCAGGTCCTCCCTTGCCGGGTGCAACCACTTGATGCCCGCTCCGGCGAGCGCCTCCCGGGCTAGCGCGCCGAAGGGGCCGGTGCCATGCGCACCGGCGTACAGGGTGGGCAGGCCTTGGCGGACGGCGGCGGCCATCACGTTGAAGCCGCCGCCGGGGGTGGTCGCGGTGCTGGAGGCGATGACGTCGCCGCCGCGGGGTGGGAGGTCGCCGACTGTCAGGACGAGGTCGACGACGACGTTGCCGAGGTGGAGGAGTCTCATCCTTCGCGGACCTTCAGGAGCTGGCTCGCGAGGGTGTCGAGGTCGAGGTTGTTGACCTCGGCAACGGTGGTACGGGCGCCGGCGGGGAAGCCGTCGAGGCCGTGGCAGGCGCCTGCGATCGCGCCGGCGATGGCGGCGATGGTGTCGGTGTCGCCACCGGCCGAGGCGGCTAGGCGGACGGCGAGCCAGGGGTCGTCGGGGTAGGCGGCGAGGACGGCGAACGCGGCCGGTACGGATTCCTGGCTGGCGAGGCTGGTACCGACCAGGTCGTACAGAAGTGCAGACACGGCGCCCGGCCGAGG
Source organism: Kribbella sp. NBC_00382 (assembly GCF_036067295.1). Taxonomy (NCBI): domain Bacteria; kingdom Bacillati; phylum Actinomycetota; class Actinomycetes; order Propionibacteriales; family Kribbellaceae; genus Kribbella; species Kribbella sp. NBC_00382. The sequence goes on along the minus strand of NZ_CP107954.1, from coordinate 1,338,632 downwards.
AGGGGTATTGCCAGACGCCGTGTCGATCTTGGAGGCGGCCGGCTCGATGCGGGAGCCGGTCACCAGGGAGGTGGCCCAGTTGATGCGGGTGGCGATGTCTGCGCCGGCTACCCAATGGCCACTGGTTGATGCTTTGGTTGCGGCCTCGATGGCCAGGGAGGTCGCTTCGGGGATGGTTGCGCCGTCGATGCCTGCGCTGACCGCTGCTGCGACGGCTGCGGCGGCAGAGAGTGCGAGACCGGTGTTGTGGGTCGCCGCGCTGGCGGCGATCACGCGCTCGATCAGCAGGTCGAGGTCGGTCGAAGGGGTGGCGATACCGACCGGGGTGATTCGCATCGCGGCGCCGTTGGTCGTCCCGTACCGTCCGGTCTCGTCGATGTCCTTGCCCTGCAGCAGTTCGTCGATGGCCCGCTTGGTCGACGGCCCGAGCAGATCGAGCGAGCCGCGCGCCCGCATCCCGTCCTCCCACACCAGCAACCGCTGTGCCAGCTCCCGCCCATCAACCTTCCCACCCGACTCCACCACCAGCCGCCCCAGCAACACAGCCTGCTCGGTGTCATCAGTAACCGCCCCAGCCACCATTCCGGCAGCCAACGGCTGATCCTCCGGCGCCGGCTCAAACCCGCCAATCACCTCGCCGTACCGCGCCACGATGAGTGCCCTCGGCAACGACTGCGTAGGCATCCCCAACGCATCCCCGATGGCAAGCCCATAGAGTGCGCCGATGGCGCGGGAGCCCGCAGCGCCACTCACCCCGCTCGGAGCTCGCCCGTTCATGGCGTCGCTCGCTTCACCGCAGGTCGCCCCGCGTTGCTGCGACCCATTTGAGGGGTTAACCCCTCAAATGGTGGGTTGCCACCCTGGATGCAGCTAGGGCAACCCACCAACTCAGGGGTTAACCCCTGAAATGGGGGAGCGTTCGTCCGGGCGGGGGGCGAGGGCTGCGGTGGAGGGCTGCCAGGTACGGAGGGTGGTGTTGTCATCGGTTTGGCCCGGTGTAGGTGAGGCTGAGTTCGAAGTGTTCGGGGTCTAGGAGGCTGTCTACCTGTTCGGCGAAGCGGTTGTCGGGGGTGTAGCTGACTCGGCGGGTGTGGAGGAACCAGGTGCCTTCGGGGCGGTCCAGGAGGGTCGCCTCTTCGGGGTCCAGGGGGCGGCCGCGGAGGCGTTGCTCGCCGTGGTCCAGGTGCAGGCCGGCTCGGGCGAGGGTGGCGGTGATGGAGTTGTCGTCCAGGCCGCGTTCCGGCAGGTCGCGGAGTTCGTCGAGGGCGGGGATACAGCTGCGTTCGATCGAGATCGCCGCGCCGCCGACGATCACCCGGAGGCGCTGGATGACGATGACGTCGGGGGAGTCGAGGCCGAGCCGGTCGGCCAGTTCGTGGTCCTGTTCGTGTGCGAGCCGCAGCATCTGCACCCGCGTCTCGACGCCCTGCTCAGCAAGGGCATGCGTCCATCCCAGCCGATCGTCCAGCGGCCGCCCGTCGAACAGTACAAAGGAACCTTTGCCGGTCCGAGTGGTGATCAACCCGTCTTCACTCAGTACTGCGAGAGCCGACCGCACAGTATTCCGGCTCACCGCGAACCGCTTGGCCAGTTCGACCTCGCCCGGCAGTTGATCGCCGTGCCCGACCCGTCCCGAGCGGATCTCCCGGGCCAGGATCGACGCGATCCGCTCGTGCTTCAGGTTCATCCCACGGATCACTGGTTGCGTACTTCCTCGACCGTCACGACCTCCAGCATCGGCGAGTACAGCCGCATGATGTCGAGCGTCTTCTGATGACTCGCCTCGTCAACCCCAGCGCACGCATCCGCAACCACCTGAACCTGTACGCCGGCGTCGACCGCCGCGAGCGCAGTCGTCAGCACGCAGCAATCAGTCGTGACGCCGGACAGCACCAGCCGCCCGCCCGGCCCGACGGCCTCCGCCAGCTCGGGACCCCACTTGCCGAAGGTGGTCTTGTCGAGTGTCGGCGCACCCCGGAACTCGTCCACCAGTTGATAGGCGTACGAGTCCGGCGGCTGCAACGCGAACGGCCACTGTTCGTAGTACGGGATCCACGACCCGGTCGGCTCGGCGGGCGCGACGAAACGGGTGAAGACGACGGTCGGGAAGAGCTCGATGAGCTGCTGGGTCGGCTTGATCACCCGTTGGAAGTCGGGCGTCGCCCAGCCGCTCTCCGGTTCGGCGAAGATCCGCTGCAGGTCGATCAGCGCCAGGACGGTCATGCCACCTGCTCCTGAGCACGCACCTGCGGCCGCGCGACGAAGTACTGGATCAGGAAGCCGATCACCAGCGTGAAGAGCACGCCGAGGTTGGCGAACGCCCACGCGCCTTCCTTGCCGCCCAGGCCCAACGGGCCGAGCAGGTAGCCCTGCCAGGTCAGCCAGCTGGCCAGGCCGTTGGTGACCAGGCCCCAGCCGATCGCCGTCGCGATCACGATGGTTGCTATCGGCAACCACTGCACGTCGCCGTACCGGCCGCGCCGGTCGAACAGCTCGGCCTCGGCGTAGTCGCGCCGCCGGCTGGCGATGTCGGCGAGCATGATGCCGCACCAGGCCGCCACCGGGACGCCGAGGGTGATCAGGAAGCCCTGGAACTGGGACAGGAAGCTGTCGCTGGAGAAGAAGACCACGTAGATCGTCCCGGCGATCATCACGAGGCCGTCGATGAAGGCGGCGACGTACCGCGGCGCGGGCAACCCGACGGACAGCAGCGCGAGACCGGACGAGTAGATGTCCAGTACTGCGCCGCCCACGAGCCCGAGCACCGCCACGATCACGAACGGCACCAGGAACCAGGTCGGTAGTGCCTCGGCCAGTGCACCGATCGGGTCGGCCGCGATCGAGGTGCTCAGGTCCTGCGAGGAGCCGGCCAGCAGGAGTCCGAAGACGAACAGTACGACGGGTGCGACCGAGGAGCCGAAGGTCGTCCAGCCGATCACGCCGCGGCTGGACGCAGTACGGGGGAGGTAGCGGGAGTAGTCGGCGGCGGCGTTGACCCAGCCGAGGCCGAAGCCGGTCATCAGGAAGACGAGCGCGCCGATCACCGCTTGGCCTGAGCCGCTCGGCAGGGCGCTGACGGCGCTCCAGTGGACCTGGTCGGCGACCAGGATGATGTAGACGACGGTCAGTACGCCGGTGACGATCGTGATGACCGTCTGCGCGCGCATGATCAGGTCGAAGCCGAGTACGCCGCAGGCAACGGTCAGGGTGCCGACGACGACCAGTGCGATCACCTTGGTGACGGCGCCGCCGCCCCAGCCGAGCCGCTCGAACACGGTCGCCGTGGCCAGCGTCGCGAGGATCGTCAGTACCGTTTCCCAGCCGACCGTCAGCAGCCAGCTCACCAGCGACGGAAGCTTGTTGCCCCGTACGCCGAACGCCGCCCGGCTCAGCACGAGCGTCGGCGCCGAGCCGCGCTTGCCGGCCAGCGCGATCAGCCCGCAGAGCAGGAACGAGAAGACGATCCCGACCACCCCGGCGATCACCGCCTGCCAGAACGAGATGCCGAAGCCCAGCGCGAAGGCGCCGTAGCTGAGCCCGAGCACGGACACGTTCGCCCCGAACCACGGCCAGAAGAGCTGGCGTGGCGTGCCCTTGCGATCCGCGTCGCTGATGACGTTCAGACCGTTGCTTTCGACCGAGAGCGCCGTTCGGCCCTCGACCGCATCTACTCGCAGCTGATCGGCCATTCGCGCTCCAACCCGAAATGAACCTGTCCAGTCCTGTCCAGTTCACGGTAGGTCGGCGGTGTCGCCGGGTCAAGGAGCTGGGGTTTGACCTAGAGAGCTGTCTAGGACCTAGCGTCGGGATCCCCGACGCTAGGAGCTGGCTGTGCAGAGGTTCGAGAACAAGGTGGCTTTCGTGACGGGCGCCGCCCATGGGATCGGGCGGGCGACGGTACTACGCCTGGCGGCCGAGGGCGCGGCCGTCGGGGCGGCCGACATTGACACCGAGGCGACCGCTGCCGTCGTAGCCGAAGCTGGTGGGTCTGTTGTTGCGGTCGACTGTGACATCACGTCCACTGCCTCGGTTGAGGCGGCTGTTGCGGCGACGGTCGAGCGGTTCGGGCGGCTCGACGTACTGGCGAATGTTGCCGGCCACAACCTCGCGTTGGAGGGGACTGATGAGCAGTGGGCTCGGCAGTACGACTTCACGTTCGTCGGAGCGACCCGCTGCATCCAGGCCGCGCTGCCGCATCTGCTGGAGTCCCGCGGGTCCGTAGTACTGGTCGGGTCGATCAGTGGAGAGGTAGCGCTCGGTACTGCGCCCTATGCCGCTGCGAAGGCCGCGCTGGCCAACCTGGTTCGCAACCTGGCCGCCGACCACGGTCCTCGCGGCGTGCGCTTCAACGTAGTGGCTCCGGCGACTGTTGCCACGGACAGGTTTCTTGGCAAGGAAGCACTGCTGGAGGAGCTCAAGGCGATCTACCCGCTGGGCAGGGTCGGCCGTGCTGAGGATGTGGCGGCAGCGATCGCCTTCCTGGCCTCCGAGGACGCCTCCTGGATCACTGGGATCAGCCTGCCGGTGGAGGGTGGTCTGACGTCCGGCCCCGGTCACTTGCTCAATCTGTTGTGATGGGGGCATGCCGAACTCTGCAGCTGTAGACGGGTTCTCACTGGCTTACGACCGCTTGGGAGAGGGACCTGCTGTCGTTCTGCTCCACGGCTGGCCGGGGGATAGGACCGACTACCGGCGGCTGGTGCCGTTGCTGGTCGAGCAGGGGCATGAGGTCGTAGTACCGGATCTGCGTGGGTTCGGGGAGTCGGACAAGCATGAGGCTGACCCGGCTGCGCAGTACGGAGTCGCTGGGCAGGCGCGGAGCGTACTGGGGTTGATCGAGGAGTTGGGGCTCGATCGGCCGGTACTAGCCGGGTACGACGTCGGTAGCCGGATCGCGCAGGGGATTGCGCGCAGCCACCCGGACCTGGTGGACGGGCTGGTAGTTGCGCCGCCGCTGCCGGGCATCGGGAAGCGGGTGTTCTCGGAGAAGGCGCAGGCGGAGTTCTGGTACCAGGCCTTCCACAAGCTGGAGGTGATCGAGTCACTCGTCGACGGCCGGCCTGAGGCGGTACGGGCGTACCTGGAGCACTTCTGGACGCACTGGTCGGGTCCGGGCTTCGTACCCGAGTTGGACCACCTGGTGGAGGTCTACTCGGCGCCTGGCGCATTCACCGCCTCGATCAACTGGTACCGGGCCGGTGCGGGGTCGGTGGCGACCTCGGCGGCTGAGACGGCTCCTGCGTCGTACGACCGGATCGGCGTACCGACGGTGGTGCTGTGGCCGGAGTTCGATCCACTGTTCCCGCGGGCCTGGTCGGACCGGCTCGACGACTTCTTCAGCGACGTCCGGCTGCGACCGGTCGACGGGGTCGGGCACTACGCGCCACTCGAGTACCCAGAGATCCTCGCCGAGGAGATTGTCGGACTAGGCTGACCTCCATGCCCGACAGCCCTGTTCATCTGCCCACACCGACGGTGCGGCCGCAGGTGGGCGCCCTGGCCAGGCTCGCGCCCGAGCCGGTGCGGTACCTGCTCAACTGGGGCCGCAAGTACTCGCTCTGGGTCTTCAACTTCGGCCTCGCCTGCTGCGCGATCGAGTTCATCGCGGCGTCGATGGGCCGGCACGACTTCATCCGGCTCGGTGTGATCCCGTTCGCGCCCGGACCGCGGCAGGCCGACCTGATGGTCGTGTCGGGCACGGTGACGGACAAGATGGCGCCCGCGATCAAGCGGCTGTACGACCAGATGCCGGAGCCGAAGTACGTGATCTCGTTCGGCTCCTGCTCCAACTCGGGCGGGCCGTACTGGGACTCGTACTGCGTGACGAAGGGCGTCGACCAGATCATCCCGGTCGACGTCTACGTGCCCGGCTGCCCGCCGCGGCCGGAGGCGTTGCTGCAGGGCATCCTCAAGCTGCAGGAGAAGATCGCCGGCGAGAACGTCACTTCCCGGTACGAGCCGTCCGCGCAGGCGTTGACCCGCGGTCTGGTCGCTCCTCCCGAGGTGTCGCAGTGACCGATGACGCGCTCGGCGCGCTGACCGAGGCGGGCATCGCCGCGACCAAGGTCGACAGCTTCGGCCCGGAGACGATCGACGTGCCGGCCGAGTCGTGGATCGCCACCCACGAGGTGCTGCGCGACGAGGTCGGGATGACCTTCTTCGACTTCCTCACGGCGAGCGACGAGCTCAACGACGGCTTCCGCATCGTCACCCACCTCGCCGACTTCTGGGGTGGCGCGCATGTCGACCACCTGATCGTGCGGACATTGATCCCGCGTTCAAAGCCTTCGCTGGCGACGCTTTCCGGCCTGTACGCCGGCGCGAACTGGCACGAGCGGGAGACCTTCGAGATGTTCGGCATCACGTTCGAGGGGCACCCGAACCTGATCCCGCTGCTGCTGCCCGACGGCTTCGAGGGGAATCCGCTGCGCAAGGAGTTCGTACTCGCCTCGCGGATCGCCAAGCCGTGGCCGGGTGCCAAGGAGCCGGGCGAGTCCGATCACGCGCCGAAGCCGGGGGCGCCGAGTCGACGTCGCACCTTGCCGCCGGGGGTACCCGATCCCGAGTCGTGGGGTCCGCGGCCGCCGGGGTCGCCGGATCCTGACCCGCTGGCGCCGGCCCTGTCGGCGGCAACCCCGGCCCGTCCACGTCGAGCCGCGGGCGAGCGGCGTACGGCCAAACAAACCGAGCCGAAGCCGGCCGATCAGACGGCAACCGAACCGACGGCGGCCGAACCGAGGCCATCCGAACCGAAGCCGGAGACTGAGTGATCCCCGATCCTTGGGAGCTTGCCGCCTACACCCTCGAACGTCAGCATCCGCTGACCCGGAAGTGGGTGGACGACGAGACCCGCCTGGGATTGCTAGCCGAGTTGCACGCCGGAGTAGATGTCCTGCTCGCCACCGACCGCTCGATCGCGGAGTCCCGCGTTGAGCGGATGGCACCCGGTACGCCGGTGGACGCCATGCTCAACCATTGGGTGGCAGTGGGCGACGACCTGTCCGCCATGCTGAGCATGCGCTTCGAGGGCCTCGACGTCACCAAGCCCTTCGTCGACGCCTCACCCCTGAGCCGCCCACTGGAGTCCCGCGACCTCCCCGCCCTGGCTGCAGTGGCCCGAGACTTCTACGGCATCCACCACCCGCGCTACGTCAGGCTGTGGAGCTCAGAGCCAGTCGACGCCTTCCCCGGAGCCGTCCGCGACCGCCGCCAATTCGCCGCGCTCATCACGGACCTACAGCCCCGCAACGTCCCGCCCGGCTTAGTACTGACCCCCGCCAAGGCCCTGGACCACTACGAGGACGCGGTACGCGCCTACGCCGCCGTAGACGAGTCTCACCCTGACCACCAGGCCCAAGCCCAGCTCCAGTCAAAGGAAAACCTGGAGGAGTCGGTTGAGGCCGGCCTACTGTTCGACATCACCGTGGACGGAGTTTGGGCCGGCTACGTCAGCGCCCTGACGGAGAGCGAGGAAGCCCTAGCCCTCCCCGCCTACGTAGTAGAGGAACTGATCCTCACCCCCACCTACCGAGGCCAAGGCCTAGGCACCCACCTGAGCACCCTGATGGCCCAGTCCCTCCCCACCACCCACCCCATCCTCATAGGCACCATCCACGCCAACAACACCGGCGCCACCACCGCAGCCACCCGAGCCGGCCGCCAAGACATAGGCGGCTGGCTCCTCCAGCCTCTCTGACCCGGCCTCAGCTCCACACCTGCTCCAGCACAGCCGGATCGGCCAGATCATGCGCGATCGCCGAGAACCGCCGAAGGTCGTCGGCGCTCACTGCGGGAACCTCTTCGGCCTCATCGCCGCTCAGCATGCCGTCCACATTCATCACTCCCTCCGTCTGCCTCAGATGATCTCAGCCCCGAAAGTCGTCTGCGTGGTCTTTGGTCCATTGGTGGTAGGTGAGGGCGGGGCGGGCTAGGAGGGCTTCTACTGTGGTGGTTACTGGTTCGGGGTTGGCGATCAGGGAGTGCCAGTAGGCCAGGGCGTTGTCGATGAAGGCTGGGTCGGCGCCTTGGGTGATCATGGTGTGGCGGGCTTCGGGGAGTGGGATTTCCTCGACTTGGAGTGGTTTGCCGAGGACGGTCGCGATGGTGGCTACCTGGTCGGCTTGGGTTAGGACTTCTGGGCCGGTGAGGGCGTAGGACTGGCCGATGTGCTTGTCGTTCAGGAGGGCTTGTACTGCGACGGCGGCGACGTCGCGTTCGTGGATGAGGGAGCGGGCGGCGTTGGGGGAGGGCATGCGGACGACGTTGCCGGTGCGGATTTGATCGGCCCACTCGAGCGTGTTCGCCGCGAAGCCGCCGGGGCGGATGAAGGTCCAGGCCGCAGCCGCATCTGTCAGCAAGAGCTCTAGCTCGCCCCAAACGCCGCTGGCGGCGGGGTCGGCGTCGCTGACGTTCATCGACGATAGGTAGACCACGCGCGACACCTGCTTGGTCAGTGCGGTGACTACCTCGGCAGCGCCGTCGGCGGTGAAGGCCGGCCAGAGTAGGAATGCCGCGTCGACGTCGGCAGCCGCACCCGAGACCGCAGTTGGGTCGTAGGTGTCGCCTTGCACCAGCTCGACCTCCGCGGGCAGGGCAGCTAGTGCCGGGTTGCGCACCAGGGCTCGCACGCCAACCCCGGCATCCAGCAGGCCCTGTACTACGTGACGCCCGACGCGGCCGGTGGCCCCGGTGACGAGGATCGTGGTCATCTCGCAACAACTCCTGTGGATCGGTGTTTATCCACACCCTGGTACCTCAACAGTCGTTCAGGTCAAGCCGGAGTAGATAGGCTGCCGCCATGCTCGAATTCGTGGTGCGCGTCGTGGGAGTGCTGGTTGCGTTCCTCGTCGCGCCCCTCGTGGTCGGTCAGGCCGAGCACAAAGTGATGGCGCACATGCAGTCGCGGCTGGGGCCGATGTACGCCGGGGCGTTCCACGGCTGGGCGCAGCTGGTCGCCGATGGGGTGAAGTTCATCCAGAAGGAGAGCGTCACCCCGGCGGCCGCGGACAAGCGCGTCTTCGAGTGGGCGCCGATCGTCGCGATCCTGCCGTACATGGCCGCGCTCGCCGCGATCCCGCTCGCCCCCGGCATCGTCGGAGCCGACCTGGATTCGGGGCTCTTCTACGTGCTCGCGGTGATGAGCGTCGGCGTACTGGGTTCGCTGATGGCCGGCTGGGCGAGCGGCAACAAGTACAGCCTGCTCGGCGGCCTGCGGGTCGCGGCGCAGCTGATGAGCTACGAGCTTCCGTTCGTACTGTCCGCCGCGAGCGTCGCGGTCGCGGCCGGCACGCTGAGCCTGACCGGGATCGTCGGCGTCTGGAATCCGTGGTGGTTGCTCTGGCAACTGCCCGGCATGGTGGTGTTCTTCATCGCCGGGCTGGCCGAGCTGCAACGGCCGCCGTTCGACATGCCGGTGGCCGATTCCGAGGTGATCTTCGGGCCGTACACGGAGTACACCGGGCTCCGGTTCGCGATGTTCCTGCTCGCGGAGTACGCCGGCATCGTGGTGCTCGCCGGGCTCACGACGGTCCTGTACCTCGGTGGCTGGAGCGGGCCGGGGCCGGACAGCATCGGCTGGATCTGGACCGTCCTGAAGGTGGCGGCCGTGTCGTTGCTCGTCATCTGGGTGCGGGTGGCGTTCCCGCGTTTGCGCGCCGACCAACTGCAGAAGCTCGCCTGGCAAGGTCTCGTACCGGTGGCTCTGCTCCAACTCGCGCTGACCGGTATCGGGGTTGTCGTCTTCTACTAGACCGCGCCTGTCGATCTGGGCCGAGGGCGTTCGTGTAGAGGTAAAGGAGGCAGCATGAAGCAGTACCTGCTCAGCATTTACCAGCCTGACGGACCGGCGCCCGCGGCCGAGATCCTCGACCCGATCCTGAAGAACCTCGCGGTCTGGAACGACGAGTTGCGGGCCGCCGACGCGTGGGTGTTCAGCGCGGGACTGCATCCGCCGGAGTCGGCGACGGTACTCCGCGCCGACGGCGACGAGGTCCTGCTGACCGACGGGCCGTTCACCGAGGGCAAGGAGCATCTCGGCGGATTCACCATCGTGCGGGCGGCCGATCTCGACGAGGCGCTCGGGTGGGCCCGCAAGCTGGCCGCCATCCTCAACCCGCTCTCCGTCGAAGTCCGCCCGTTCACCGGATGACCGAGCAGTCCGAGAGCCCGCAACCAGCCGTCTCCGCGCAGCCGCAGAGCCTGCAGCCGGTGGGTTCCGCACAGCCGGCGGTTTCGGCGGCGGAGGTGGCGGCTGTGTTTCGGGCGGAGCACGGGCGGGCGGTGGCGGTACTGGCCCGGGTATTCGGGGATCTCGACATCGCCGAGGACTCGGTCCAGGAGGCCTTCGCGAAGGCGCTGGAGAAGTGGCCGGACAGTGGGCTTCCGCCGAGCCCGGCCGGCTGGATCATCACGACCGCGCGCAACGGCGCGATCGACCGCCTGCGGCGCGAATCCTCCCGCGAGGACAAGCACGCCCAGGCAGCACTGCTGCATGCCCAGGACGAGCCAGTGGAGGAGGGGGTTGTGCGCGACGACAGGCTCCGCCTGATCTTCACCTGCTGCCATCCGGCGCTCGCCCTGAACGTCCGGGTCGCCCTCACCCTGCGGCTGCTCGGCGGCCTCACCACGACCGAGATCGCGCACGCGTTCCTGGTCCCCGAACCGACGATGGCGCAGCGGATCGTCCGCGCGAAGGCGAAGATCCGGACCGCGGGCATCCCCTATCGCGTGCCCTACGAGGCAGATCTCCCGGAGCGCGTCCGCGGCGTACTGGCGGTCGTCTACCTGATCTTCAACGAGGGGTACGCCGCTTCGTCCGGCGACGAACTGATCCGCACGGAACTCTGCCAGGAGGCCGTGCGCCTCGGCCGGCTGCTGGTCGAGCTGATGCCCGACGAGCCCGAGGCGGTCGGCCTGCTCGCCCTGATGCTGCTTCAGGAATCCCGTCGCCCGGCGCGCGTCTCCAATGACGGCTCGCTGGTCTTGCTGGCCGACCAGGACCGCTCCCTCTGGGATCGCGCGCTCATCGCCGAGGGCCAGGACCTGGTACGCCGATGCCTGCGCCGCGGCCAGCCCGGTCCGTACCAGTTGCAGGCGGCGATGAACGCGGTCCACAGCGATGCTGCATCTGCAGCGGACACCGACTGGGGCCAGATCGTCCAGCTGTACGACCACCTGCTCACCCTCGAGCCGACCCCGATCGTCGCCCTCAACCGGGCCGTTGCGGTCGGCGAGGTGGACGGACCAGCTGCTGCGCTCAAGCTGGTCGACGAGTTGGATCTCGGCAGCTATTACCTCTTCCACGCGATCCGCGCCGAACTCCTCAAGCGGTTGGAGCAGCGGGACGAGGCGGCGTCGGCGTACCGGTCGGCTCTTGAACTGAGCGAGAACACGGCGGAACGCGACTTCCTGCAGCGCAGCCTCGACGCCCTCTGAGATTCACCTCCTCGCCACCGCCGAGCCGTTGACCGTGGCGGAACTCCTTGATGGGATTGGTCCGGACCAATCGCCGAACCTCGGAGGAGCCCGTGAACCGCCCCCTCGCTCTCACCGCACTAGCCACGCTCGCCTTGACCACAGTCCTCGCCACCACCGCCTTCGGCGCCGGCGGCGCGGCATCCACCAGCGCAGCCTCCACCTCCACCGCCGCGCCCGCGGCGCGGGTGCCGAAGGTGCTTGTCATCGGCATCGACGGCGCGTTGCTCAGCAAGATCCAGGCGTACACCACGCCTGCCCTCAAAGGCCTGATCAGCACCGGGTCCTCGAGCCGGACCACCTTGTACGCCCAGCCTTTCGCGCCCACGCTGTCCGGACCCGGCTGGGCGACCAACGCGACCGGCGTCTGGCCGGACAAGCACAAGGTGCTGAGCAACAGCTGGGGTACCGGGACCAACCTGACGCAGTACCCGGACTTCCTGACGCGGCTGGAACGCGCCCGCCCCGCGCTCTCGACGTACGCGATCGCCGACTGGACGCCGCTCACGACCAATAGCGCGGGCCAGGCGATCTTCACCGACGAGATCCAGAAGAAGGTCACGTACGACGGTGACGCGCTCGGCTGGACCGCCGCTGACGCGAAGATCGCGACCGAGGCGGCGGCGTACCTGAAGGGCACCGGGCCGGACGCTTCCTTCGTGTACTTCGGTGACGTCGACATCGCCGGCCACAGCTGTGGTGCCGCCGGCGCCTGCTACCGGACCGCGATCGAGAACACCGACCGGCACGTAGCGACCCTGCTGGCCGCGATCAAAGCGCGTCCGACCTACGCGAACGAGGACTGGACCTACCTCGTGACAGCGGACCACGGCCACACCGACGCCGGCGGGCACGGTGGCAGCTCGGTGCCCGAGCGGTCGTCGTTCATCATCCGCAACGGCCCCGGTACGACGCCTGGCACGCCGGGGATCGCGCCGAAGAACGTCGACATCGCGGCGATCGTGCTGAACACCTTCGGGGTGACCGCCTCCGACCTCGACGGTCAGGTCGCGCCGTCGGCCGACCCGTTCGACTCGCTGGTCGGGTCGTTGCAGTCGCGCCTGGACGAGACCGGCGTACCGGCTGATGTGAAGGGCTGGACGCACACCACGCCGTCGGGCTGGACGATCGACAACACCGGGCTGGGCACTGGCGGCGTACGGGAATGGCAGGGCTGGTCGTTCACCACGGACGACTTCTGGACCCGGGCGGCGCCTGACCAGCAGCGTGAGAGCAACGTGCGGGCGCGCGGCGTGTTCGCTGTCGCCGACTCCGACGAGTGGTCCGACAAGACCCGCTCCGGCCTCCTCAACAGCAAGCTGAGCTCACCGGCGTACGACGTCACCGGCGCCACCTCGGCGACCCTCACCTTCTCCTCCCACTACCTCAAGAGCGGCAACGAAACCGCCACCGTCCAGGCCTCCTTCGACGGCGCCGCCCCCAAGCCCGTCCTCACCTACACCAAAGACACCATCGCCAAGATCGAGCGCCTGACCATCCCCGTCCCGGCAGGCGCCCGCTCCATCAAAATCGCCTGGTCCCTGACCAACGGCGACAACGACTGGTACTGGTCCATCGACAACCCCCACCTGACCAAGAACTAACCGCCGCCGTCCTGCCGCCGCAGCAGCCTGCGGCGGCGGGCGGTCCCGGCGATCCCGCCGATCGCCCCGCCGATGACAGCGAGGAACGGCGCCATGAACAGCGCCGGATCGGTCCACTCGTAGTGGTCAGGCGCGGTCGCGAACCAGCAGTACCCAACGTTGACGACAACCAGCAAGGCTGCCCCGGTCAGACACCAGATCAGTGCTTGGTATGGGCCCATCCCAAGACCGTACGGACGGTTAGGCTCGCTTGCCATGGCTGATGGGTTTGAGTTGGTGTGTGAGGTGGAGCCGCCGACGCGGCCGGATTTGAAGCGGGTGCGGCATCAGATCGGGGTGATGAGTCCGATCGCGGATGCGTTCTTGATTCCGGACAACCACATCGGGCGGGCGACGGTCAGCAGTGTTGCCGTGGCCAACGAGGTGCAGGCGATGGGGGCGCGGGGGATCGCCTGCCTCAACTCACGCGATCGCAACCTGCTCGGCTTCCGGCGCGACCTGCTCACCGCGGCGGCGTACGGGGTGGAGCAGTTCCTCTTCGTCCATGGCGACAACCCGACCGAAGGTGCGCGGACCAGCCAGCTCACCGTGCGCATGATGATCGACGAGGCTCGCGCGACCAGCTTCCCGGGGATCGAACCGTTCCAGGTCGGCGCGGCGACGCGGCTGCGCGCAGTACCGGCGTGGAAGGCCGAGGCCGACTTCCTCTACGTGCAGGTCAGCTACGACCTCGACGAGCTGCTCAGATGGCGTGACAGCGTCGACCTGAACATCCCCGTGTACGCCGGGGTGATGGTGCTCGCGAGCGCCAAAATGGCTGCTGACCTGGCGAAACTGCCGCAGCTGACCATCCCGGACGCGCTCGTCGAGGCGGTCGAACGCGACCGCGATGCCGGTGTGGAGGCCGCCTGCGAGCAGATCCTCAAGATCCGCGACAGCGGCGCCTTCCAGGGTGTCCATCTCATCCCGGTGAGCCGCTACCGGCAGGTCGCGGCACGCCTCGAACGCGAACTGTGACACCTCGGGACACCTGTTGGCTCCGTCACCGGCCGAAACCGACTAATGTCAGCGTGCAGGACTGACTGAGGGAGGAGGGGGCGTGGACGTACCAGGGAAGGGTCTGATCGATGGCCTGAAGGTCACCGCCAAGACGCTGGGGCGCCGTGCCGTCACCGAGCAGTACCCGGATGTGCAGCCCGAACTGGCACCCCGGACGCGTGGAGTCATCGCGCTGATGGAGGAGAACTGCACCTCCTGCATGCTCTGCGCGCGGGAATGCCCGAGCTGGTGCATCTACATCGACTCGCACACCGAGACCGCGCCGTCGGTCGGTGAGCAGGCGCGGGAGCGCAGCCGGAACGTGCTGGACCGGTTCGCGATCGACTTCAGCCTCTGCATGTACTGCGGGATCTGCATCGAGGCGTGCCCGTTCGACGCGCTGTTCTGGTCGCCGGAGTTCGAGTACGCCGAGACCGAGCTGCGCAACCTCACCCACGAGAAGGACCGCCTGCGCGACTGGATGTGGACCGTCCCCGCGCCGCAACCGATCGACCCCGGCCCGTCGGTGATCGAACCGATCGAGCCGGCTCCGAGCGAGGCGATCGAACCCACGGCGGCGAAGCCGAACGCGGAGGGCCGGGAGTGACCACTGCGCTCTTCTCCATCGCGGGGGCGGTGGCGCTGCTGGCAGCGGTCATCACAGTCACGTCCCGCCGGATCGTGCATGCCGCGCTCTGGCTGGTCGTCACGCTCGGCGCGGTGGCCGGCTGCTTCGGCGCCCTGCATGCCGAGTTCGTCGCGCTGGTACAGATCCTCGTGTACGTCGGCGCGATCGTCGTCCTCGTCCTCTTCGCCCTGATGCTGACCAAGGCCCCGACCAACCCGCTGCCCGCGCTGACCACCCGCCGCAGCCCGTTCGCCGCCGCGGTCGCGCTGGTCTTCGCGCTGATCCTCGGCACCGGCGTGGTACTTGCCTTCGGCAACCAAAAGATCCAGCCGGTACCCGACGGCAGCCCCGAAGCCATCGGTACCGGGGTCTTCCGCACCTGGGTGCTGCCCTTCGAAGTCCTCTCGGTCCTCCTCCTCGCCGCCCTGATCGGCGCGATCGTCCTGTCCCAGCGATCCGGGAAGAAGGGCGACTGACCATGCCGATCGTCCTGCCACTCCTGCTCGCCGTCGCGCTGTTCTGCATCGGCGTGTACGGCGTACTGGCGCGCCGCAACGCGATCACGATGCTGATGTCCTTCGAGCTGATGCTGAACGCGGTCACCCTCAACCTGGTCGCGTTCGACGCCTGGCGCGTCGACGGCCTCGCGACAGGCCAGACGCTCGCGGTCTTCGTCATCACCCTGGCCGCCGCCGAGATCGGTCTCGGCCTCGCGATCATCCTGCTGCTCTTCCGAGGCCACGGCCATGTGGACGCGGATGCGGCTCGCGACCTGGTGGAGGGCCAGTGATCGCCACCGCTTGGCGCGTGATCGGCGTCGGTTTCTCCCTGCTCGTCCTCCTGACGGCCGCACTCCTCTACGGCGTCGACCCGCAGCAGAAGGCCTTCGGCGGCACCTTCGTCGGCCACGAGGTGTTTCTCAGCTACGGCGTCCGTACCGACGACCTGACCGTCTTCATGCTCGCGATCGTCGGCGTCGTCTCGCTCTGCGTGCAGGTCTACTCGATCGCCTACGTGCACGAACGCGTCGCCTCCTACACCGCCCTCGTCACGCTGTTCACCGCGTCGATGGTGACGGTCGTCGTCTCGGACAGCCTCTTCCTGCTCCTCATCGGCTGGGAGCTGATGGGCGCCTGCTCGTACCTGCTGATCGGTCACTACTGGGAACGCCGCGACGCCCGCTCGGGCGCGATGAAGGCGTTCCTGATGACCCGGCTCGGCGACGTCGGCTTCCTGTTCGGCATCTTCGTGCTCGGCCTCGGCTACCAGACCTTCACCATCTCCGAGCTCGGCGACAGCCCGATCTCGCCCGGCACGCTGACCACCGGCACGCTCCTGATCCTGGTCGGCATCGTCGGCAAGTCCGCACAGGTCCCGTTGCAGACCTGGCTCCCTGACGCGATGCCCGGCCCGAGCCCGGTCAGCGCATTGATCCACGCGGCCACCATGGTCGCCGCCGGCGTCTTCCTGATCGCCCGCCTGTACGACGTTTTCGCGGCGGCCGAGACGACCTTCACCGTACTGGCCGTGATCGCCTGCGTGACGATGCTTTTCGCCGCCCTCTGTGCGATGGCGGCCGTCGAGGTGAAGCGGGTGCTCGCCTGGTCGACGGTCAGCCAGTTGGCGATCATGTTCGCCGGCCTCTCGCTCGGCACCCGCGACGGACGCCACGCAGCGCTCTTCCACCTGCTCACGCACGCAGCCTTCAAGGGTCTGCTCTTCCTCTGCGCCGGCGTCCTGCTGCACCAGGTCGGCAGCGCCGCCTTCGTCGTACTACGGCGTTACACGCGCCGCGGCGCCCTGCGGAAGCGCATGCCGGTCACCTTCATCACGATGACGATCGGGCTCGCCGCGCTGGCCGGAGTACCGGGTTTTGCCGGCTTCTTCTCCAAGGACTCGGTGGTCGAAGCCGCCTGGCATCACGCTCGCGACGGCTCGACCATCGGCTGGGTGGTGCTCGTCTCGGTCTGCCTGACGGCCGCGCTGACCGCCTTCTACTGCGTCCGCCTGTGGTTGTGGGTCTTCTTCCGTACTCCGGCACTCGCCGGCGCTCTGGGTGCGTTCGAGGACGACGACGCGATGGCTGATCTCGACGAGCCGGACTCCAGCAAGCTGCGGGATGGGTCCTGGCTGATGCTCGCGCCGCTGGTGCTGCTCGCCATCGGCGCCATCGGACTGGGGTACACGGATGGGATCCACATCAAGTGGCCGATCGCGTTGGTGACGACGGTGCTCGCGCTGTTCGGCGCGCTGCCGGCGTACTCGTTGTGGCAACGGGGTGCTGATCCGCGGCCGGTGTTCCTGGAACGCGAGTTCGGGGTGGATTCGGCGTACCAGCGGGTGTTCGTCGTACCGGTCCAGTGGCTGGCGCGGCTGGCGGTTGGTGGGGATCGGGACGTGATCGGTGGGTATGTGCGTGGGGCTGGGCGGGCCGGAGTACTGGCTTCTGCTGGGTTCCGGAAGTTGCAGACGGGCAACGTGCAGACGTACTTGACGGCGGCTGTGATCGGGGCGGTCGCGCTGGCGATCCTGGCGGGGGTGATCGGCTCATGAGTGCGTTGTTGATCGCGCTGCTGGCTGTGCCGGCGCTGGCTGCGGCAATCCTTTGGGCACTACCTGCTGGTACCGGGGATCGGGTGGCGGCGATCGTTGGATCGGTCGTTTCCGGCTTGGTGCTGATCGGCTCGGTCGTGCTCTGGCTGGACCTGCTGAGACCGCACTGTCCGTGCACCGCGAGCCTCGTCACCACCAGCAACGTGCCGAGGACCCTGCCCGGCAAGATCCACGCGTTCGCCGAGACCGACAGCTCGTGGATCCCGGCGCTGGATGTGCGGTTCCATCTCGGCGTCGACACCATCTCGATGCCGCTGATCGTGCTGACCGCGCTGCTGGTCTTCCTCTGCTGCCTGTACTCCCTGCGCATCACGCCGCGCATCGGCCGTACGCGTTCCCTCATCGCCTTGCTCCTGGTCATCGAGACGGGCGTGATCGGGACCTTCTCGGCGCTCGACCTGGTGCTGTTCTTCCTGTTCTTCGAGGTCGTGCTGATCCCGATGTGGCTGGTGATCGACATCTGGGGCGACGATCACGACCCGGCCGGGCGACGGCGGGCGGCGACCACGTTCGTGCTGATGACGGTGTTCGGGTCGGCGCTGATGCTGCTCGGCTTCCTGCTGGTGCATCGGCTGGCGGGGACGTTCGATCTCGAAGTACTGGGCAACAACCCGATCGCCGGCGGGCACGGGATCGCGTTGATCGCGGCCGTGCTGATCGCCATCGGGCTGGCGGTGAAGATGCCGCTCTGGCCGTTGCACATCTGGTTGCCCGACGCGCACGCGAAGGCGCCGACGGTCGGCTCGGTGCTGCTCGCCGGAGTACTGCTGAAGCTCGGCAGCTACGGCATGATCCGGATACTGCTCCCCGTGTTGCCGGACGCAACGGCGACCATCGCGCCGTACCTGGCCGGCTTCTCGACCGTCGCGATCATCGCCGGCTCGCTGGCCTGTCTCGCGCAGACGGACGTCAAGCGGCTGATCGCGTACTCGAGCGTCGGGCACATGGGCTTCATCGGGCTCGGCATCGCGACCATGTCGCCGGAGGGCCTGGCCGGCGCGCTGTACGCGAACATTGCCCACGGCATCATCACCGGCCTGCTGTTCTTCCTGGCCGGGGCGATCAAGGACCGGCACGATACGAGCGACCTGCGCGCTATCGGTCGCGCGTTGTATGCCCGGTTGCCGCGGATCGGTGGGTTGCTCACGTTCGCGTGCCTGGCGTCGCTCGGGCTGCCCGGGCTGGCCGGGTTCTGGGGCGAGATGCTGATTCTGCTGGGTGCCTACCACCCAGCTGATGTGTTGCCACGGACAACCTTCTTGGTGCTGATGGTGATTGCGGGGCTGGGCGCAGTACTGACTGCCGCGTACTTCCTCAAGCTCATCCGCCAGCTCAACCAGGGTGATCCGGCCGACCATCCGGCCTCTGCCTTCGCGGTGGATCTCAGCCGGATCGAGCTGATCACCTGGGCGCCGCTGGTCGTGCTGACCGTCGTGCTCGGACTCTGGCCACCGTTCCTGCTCGACCACTGGACGTTCCTATGACGATCACCTGGACCGACTGGCAGGCGACCGCCGTACCGCTGGTACTGGCGCTCGGTGCCGTCGCCGTGCTGCTGATCGACGGGTTCTGGCGGACGGGCACCAAGCAGGCCAAACACACCGTGGCCACGTTGATCACCGGTGGCGTGATCGTGTTCGGGCTCGTCTTCGTGGTGGTGCAGCGGAACGCGTTCAAGCCGGCCTTCTGCCGGGGCGCGGTCGAGGGGCCGGCGGAGTGCAGCCTGGTGCTCGATCCGCTGACGATCGGGTTGTGGGCGGTGCTGCTGATCGGCGGCCTGGGGGTCGTCGGGCTTTCGGCGTACAGGCTGTTGTCGGCTGACGTCCCGGTGGGGGAGTACCACTTCCTGCTGCTCAGTGCGCTGGTCGGCGCGACGGTGCTGGCGGGGGCGCGCGATCTCGCGACGGTGGTGATCGCTCTCGAGGTGGTCTCGCTGCCGAGCTTCGCGATGGTCGCGCTGCGGCGGGATCGGCGCGGGTCCGAGGCCGCGCTGAAGGCTTTCCTGGTGTCGGTGTTGTCGACGGCCGTGATGCTGTTCGGGATCTCTTACCTGTATGGCGTGACGGGGTCGCTCTACCTGCAGACGATTGGGAGCCGGCTGCCGGGGATCGATCCGGATCTGCGGCGGGTGGCCTTTGCCGCGGGGCTGTTCGTGATCGTGGGCTTCGGGTTCAAGATCGCGGCGGTGCCGTTCCACGGTTGGCTTCCGGACACGTACGCCGGCGCGCCGGTCGAGGTGACCGCGTTCCTTGCTGTGGTGTCGAAGTCGGCCGGCGTCGGCGGGCTACTCGTGCTGGTGACCTACGGGATCGCGCCTTCGGGGTCGGATCTACGGGTTGCCGTTGCTGTGCTCGCGGCTTTGACGATGACGGTGGGCAACCTGGCCGCGTTGCGTCAGGTGGAGGCTGTGCGGTTGCTCGCTTGGTCGTCGATCGGGCAGGTCGGCTTCCTGCTCGCGCCGCTTGCGGTCGGGGATGCTCAAGCGGTCGTGGCGTACTTGGCGGCGTACGTCGTCGTCACGCTCGGCGCTTTCGGGGCGGTTGCCGTCGTGCAGCGCCATCGGCCGGGTGGGCTGCTGCTGTCGGACTACCGCGGCATGGTCCGTTCGGAGCCGGGGCTTGGTACGGCCCTCATCTTCTTCCTGGTCGTCCTTGCAGGCCTGCCGCCGGGCCTCGCGGGCCTCTTCACCAAGTTCGCCGCTTTCCAGTCCGTCATCGATGCCCACTACGGCTGGCTGGCCGTCGTCATGGCTGTGAACGTGATGATCGGCCTGGCCGTCTACCTCCGCTGGATCGCCGAGCTGGTCCGGCTCCCGGCCGACGACCCATTCTCGGTCGACATCGAGACACCCGCGGTCACCGTCATCTCCCTATGCGTCGGCGGCGCAGTCGTCCTGTCGATCCTGCCAGGCACACTGTTTGCCTTGGTCAACTAACTGACCCGTTGAGGACAGCCCGTCCAGCGTCCCGACCACGACCCCGGTGCCGACGCGGGTGCTCATCATCTGGTCCGACGTGATGTGCTCGACGATCGGCGAGCTGACGTCGGCGCAGGGCGACCTGGCGGGCCTGTGGAGCGTCAGTCGGCGAAGAAACAGCGTTCGCTGGCAGGTTTTGGTGCCGCTGACATGATGCTTCATGCCAGCGGCCCGAGAACCTGCCTGTGGGGGCGGGCGGCTACTTTGCGGCGAGGGCCAAGCGCAGGATGGTGTCGTAGTCGACCAGTTCGACTCCGGGCTCGGTGGTGGTCTCGCTCGTGGCGAGGACCAGCAGCTTGCGGGGGTCGGTGACCTCGACGTTGTACTTCGTCTTCGCGAACGCCTGGTTCTCCGCGTTCTTGAAGTACTCCCCGTACTGCGTGAGTCGTGCGACCCCGTCTTGCGCCGTGGTGGAGCGGCGACGCTTCTTGCCGTCCTTGCCCGTCTCGAGCAGCGGCAAGGCCAGGTCGCCGACGATGTGGCTGCCGTCCTCGCGGGCGAGGATGAAGTCCGGCGTTACGGAAGTACCGTCTGCCGCTTCGAGCACCGGCTCGCGGACCAGCTGGGTCGCGCTGAACGCGGACAGCAGGATCTCCTCGTGCTGCTGGAGGAACTCACCGACCGTCGTCTTGTGCAGCCCGTGCTGGTACGTCGCGCCGAACGGGTCAGCCTTGAGCAGCTCCTCCACCTGACCGCGCGGCACGGCAAGGGTGCCGACCGGGTCGAGGTGTGCGGCCTCGTTGACCAGCCGCTGCAGGTACTCGCGGTACTTGTCGGCCGGCTCGGAGCGGTGGATCGCGATGGCCAGGAAGGTCCAGCGCACCCGCACCGTCGACTCCGCGCTGGAGGCGAGCAGCACCCGCTCGAGCGTCGAGTAGTTGCCGGGGGAGAAGCTCAGCAGCTTGCTCTCACCGGTCCCGACCAGCTCGCGTCCGATGATCCGCTCAGCGCTCGGGTAGCGGCTGTCCAGCGCGCTCCGCCCGACCTCGGTCGCGATGGTCGCGTCCTGGTACCGGTCGTCGTTCCGCAGCACCACGACCGTACCGGCCTGGTCTGCTGCGGCCCCGAAGTACTCGTCGACCCCCGCAGCCTTCTGCCGCCGCACCTCCAGCGACCTGAACTCCCGAGTCACCCCGACGAGCTCCAGGATGTTCCAGTCCGGCGTCTCCGTCAGCACCAACTGCCGCGGATACAGCAACGGCCCCACCAACTCGCGCCCATGACTCCCCGGCAGGTGCTCACTCACGCTCTTGAGGTGCTCCCCCCAGAACTGACTGTTCACCTTCACGAACTCGGTGGGTTTCATCGCCCGCTCTCTCCTACTCCTCAGCCAACCCCGACCTAACCAGCAACCCCCGCCGCCCCCAACCCTATTCCCCCGCCACCCCGCGCCCCCACAACGAGAACAGCCCCTGACCTGTTCTTCAGGTCAGGGGCTGTTTCAGCTCCTGTGGCGGGTGCAGGGTTCGAACCTGCGTAGGCATAAGCCGACAGATTTACAGTCTGCTCCCTTTGGCCACTCGGGCAACCCGCCAGGGTGCTGCCGGTTCGTGAACCAGCGTGAGAGACGATACAACAGACAGTGCCCCTGACAGCAAATCGGTAATGACAGCAAGCTTCAGAAAGGACGTGCCCATGGCTTCGGAGTCCTCCTTCGACATCGTGAACAAGGTCGACCAGCAGGAGGTGGACAACGCCGTGAACCAGGCGGCCAAGGAGATCAGCCAGCGGTTCGACTTCAAGAACGTGGGCGCCGAGATCAAGTTGTCCGGCGAGGCGATCGACATGCAGGCGAACACCGAGGAGCGCTGCAACGCCGTCCTCGACGTGCTGAAGGACAAGCTGGTCAAGCGGCAGATCTCGCTCAAGGGCCTGGAGGTCGAGGAGCCCAAGCTGTCCGGCAAGATCTACAAGCTGCAGGCCACCATCAGCGCCGGCATCAGCCAGGAGAACGCGAAGAAGATCTCCAAGCTGATCCGCGACGAGGGCCCCAAGGGCGTCAAGGCCCAGATCCAGGGCGACGAGCTCCGCGTCTCCAGCAAGAGCCGCGACGACCTGCAGGCCGTCCAGTCCCTGATCAAGGCCCAGGACCTCGACTTCGCCGTCCAGTTCGTCAACTACCGCTGACTCCTCCGGGTGCCGGATTTGCGGAGGTGGATCAGGGACGACTTCGGTCTGGACGTGACCGAACTCACCCAGGTCCACCACGGCGCCGACCTCGCCGCCGAGGTCTGGCGAGCCGACGACTACGCCGTCAAATGGAGTACCGGCGGCACCACCGCAGCACCCGAGACCACCTCGTACCTGGCTGAGGCCGGTGTCCGTGGCGTCCCAGCGCCGGTCAGAACAACTACCGGCCACCTGTGGAGCGACCGGGATGGCAAACGCCTCTCACTGACCCCCTGGATCCCCGGAGCCCGTGCAGCCGAGACCGGGCTCACCACAGCCCAGTGGACCCAGTACGGCGCTCTGCTGGCCGAGGTGCACTCCCAAGAGGTCCCGGCCCGCCTCAAAGCCCTGCTGCCACCCCTCAACCCCATCAACGCCCGCATGCCGGCCCTGGCCCGTGAACTCGCCCAGAGGTTCGCCACGCAGACCCCTGCGGACGACCTAGAGGCCGAGCTCGCCACCACCTGGCTGGCCCACCAGACCGCGATCGACGCCCTCGTAGAGCGCGCCGCCCAGCTCCCGGTTCCTGGCCCACGCGTGATCTGCCACGCCGACCCCCATCTGGGCAACGTCCTAGTCACCCCCACCCAGCTCTACTTGATCGACTGGGACGACGCAGTACTGGCCCCCATCGAACAAGACCTCCTCTTCATGCTCGGCGGCATGGGCTCCCTAGGCCCAGCCACACCCCAAGACCAGGAAGCCTTCTTCACCGGCTACGGCCCAACCGCCCTAGACCCCACCCGCCTCACCTACTACCGCTCAGCCCGAGCCCTAGAAGACACAACCCTCTGGGCCGAACAAGCCCTCACTGGCCCCAACCGTGAGGACTGCCTGGAGATCCTCCAAGGCGTCCTCGGCCCCGACGGGCTTGTAGTACAAGCGCTCAGCTAGAGGTGGCGCATCCAGATGTTGGGTTCTACATAGAGGCCGGTGTTGGCTGTGCGGTCTATGGCGAGGGTGGTTAGGCCGTCGGGGATTACGTAGGTGCCGGTGGCGGGTAGTGGCAGGCCGGTCCAGGATTCCCAGTCGGGGACGGTGCCGGTCATGGTTTGGGAGGCGGGGGCGGGGGCTAGGAGGGTGGCGCCGAGGCGGACGTGGGTGCGGAGCCAGGGGTCTAGGGGGAGGCCGTCGTCGCGGGTCCAGGTCATGAACTCGGCTATGTCGGTCAAGGGGTAGCGCGACTTCAAGGTGGGGCGGACTGGGGCGATCATCCGGGTCAACCCCCGCGCGGCCGCCTGCTCTTTGACGGTGGTGATTACTCGGGATGCGTGGCCTTTGCCTTGTTCGTCGTTGCGGACTGCGGCGGCCATCAGGACGAAGGTGTTGGGTTCTACGCCGGCCTCGTGGGAGTCGACCGAGCGGGCGAGTGAGTCGGTGAAGCCGCCGGGGAGGTCTGCGACGGTGCCGTCCCAGGGGAGGGGGACGCCCCAGCAGCCGCCGATCAGGCGGTGGGTGTCGTCGACGAGGTAGAACTCCCAGTCGAGGAAGTACGAGCGGCGCCGATCCCGGTACAGGGCCACCTTCTCGTCGTGGAAGATGAACTCCGGCCATTCCTCCGCGAAGCGCTCGCTCGCCTCTTCGTCCAGCTCGGGCGCGGCAGAGACCGGGATCAGCTCATACATGCCCAGCACGCTAGACCGCCCGTCCACCTCCGGCCACTGCATTTCCAGCCCGTACTGCGCGTGGCGCCCCGCCCAGTTCTCGATGGCAGGTCTTGTTGAAGGCCTGGAGGTCGGGGATGCCTACCGAGGCGGCTACTGCGGGGATGGAGAGGGTGGTGGAGACCAGGAGGTGGCGGGCCCGGGCCATGCGCCGTTGGCGGATGTAGGCGACCACTGTCATCCCCGTCTCCGCCCGGAAGAGTCTGGTGAGGTGGTTGTGGGAGACGCCGGCAGTGGCGGCCAGTGCGGGCACAGTGAGAACCCTGGCGAGGTTGGCCTCGATGTAGCTGATGGCTGCCACCACTGCCGAGTGGCCGGCCGCAGCGCCGCCTTCAGTCAACGGCGCCGACAGTTGGGCCACCCGCCAGAGCGCGGCCCATACCTCGGCTACCACTCGAGCAGAGCCGCTTGGTGATGCCCCGATGGCTGAGCGGAGCATGTCGGAGAGCACCGGAGCCGTAGTACCGGCGTCTTGCACTACTGGCACGTACGACGGTTCGCCCACGAGCCGTGGACGGAAGTGCGCGAAGAGGTGCTCCGACCGCCCCCGGTAGTCGAACTGCACCGGTACTCCGGCCGGCGTCAAGCTGACCGAACCGGGCGCGACCGGGTACGTCGTACCGCCCACCGTCAGGTCAGCCGTGTACCCGTAAAGGTGGAGCTGCCAAAGGTCCGGCAACCGGAACACGTCCCGCAGCCCACGCACCCCGTGCACCCCCACGCCGACGTTCACCAGCTCGGGCGGCTCAGCCAGATGCAGCGGAATCATGGTGAGAAATTACCACCAGTGGTGAACACAACCCACGCAAATGCACAGCAAAGATACCTAGCCTGGAGGAGTACCAACCACCCAGGACCCGTCGCCCCGAGAGGGAGAGACATGCCCCACCCGCATCGCAAGAACCTCCTCACTTCCGTCCAGATGGCGAGTTTCGTCGCCACCGGCGCGTTCCGGATGGACGCCGTCGTCCCCGACGAGATGAACCAGCAGGCGCTCGACGTCCTGAAGGCCGGCATCCCCGGCGTCCCGTACGGCACCCCGCTGTCGGAGGCGTTCGTGGACAGCGAGTTCGTCCAGCGGCTGGTGCAGCTGCCCGAGGTCGCCGGCGCCATCCACAGCCTGGTCGGCCCCGAGCCGACCGTCGACCACCACGCCGTGCACATCCGCAAGGCGCACGAGGGCGAGGCGCAGAACCTGCACGGCGACGCGATCATCGACGTCCGCGAGGACGCCTTCGACGTGCAGCTCATGTACTACCCGCAGGAGGTGACGCTCGAGATGGGCGGCACCCTCAGCGTCCCCGGCAGCCACCTGCGCCGGACCAACGAGTCCGACACCGGCCGGTACCAGAACCTGCTCGGCCAGACCCGGCTCACCTGCCCGCCCGGCACGGTTGTCCTGCTGCACCACGGCATCTGGCACGGCGGCCGCAAGAACGACAGCGCCATCGACCGGTACATGTTCAAGATCCGCTTCAACCCGACCGTCCGCCAGATCCGGCTGTGGAACACCGACGATCTGTACGACGACGCCGTGGCGCACGAACTCGGCCAGTACTTCCCCTGGTACGAGAACGCCACCGGCCGACTCGAAATCTTTAACCGGGTCAAGCTTTGGCAGGCGTTGACCGGAGATGACACCTACGATCCGGACTACTGGGTCACTCGCGTGACCAACCGTCCGCGCCGCGTCGTCGCCCAGCGCAGCCTCAACCCGCACGCAGCGAAGAAGGAGATGGCATGAGCATCACCCCCGACCAGCAAGCCCTCGGCCTGCAGGCCATCGGTGAGCAGGTGGTCCGCCAGCAGGTCCTGGTGCTCTACCTGGCCTCTTCCGCGCTGGACTCGCGCACGGTCGGCTGGTCGACGTACGACGGGACCGGTTCGACGTCGCCCACCACGGGTGACTCCGACGTCCCGCCGTACGCGAGCGGACTCGACGCGCTCAAGGACGGCTGGCGGCTCTTCCAGGCCGCGCAGCTGCTCCCGCCGCAGCCGGGTCACGAGTACGACGTGTCGTTCCTCAAGCACGAGTTCTTCTTCGAGAAGCTCGTCGCCCTCTAGGCAGTGTTGGATTAGTAGGCAAGGACACAGACCGGTTTCGGCCAGTCCAGCGGCGTCCCCGTTGCGGTGAGGGCGCCGCTGCTCTGGTCGACGGTGAAGACCGCGATCGTGTCCGAGGTCTCGTTCCCGGCGTACAGCTGGAGGCCATCCTTGCTGAAGGCGAGGTGCCGCGGCCAGGTCCCGCCGGAGCCGATCGTCTGGATCAGCTCCGCCTCGAGGCCTTCCGCGCCGGTCTCGAAGACCGCGATCGTGTCGTCGCCGCGGTTCGAGCCGTAGACGAACCGGCCGTCGGCCGACACCAGGATCTCCGCCGGGAAGTTGTCGCCCGAGGCGTCGTCGGGTCGCGTCGACACGGTCTCGGCGATCGCCAGCTTGCCCTCGGCGTGGCTGAGCACGATCAGCGTCGAGTCGAGTTCGTTGATCAGGTACGCCGCGTGGCCGCCGGGGTGGAAGACGAGATGCCGCGGCCCGGCGCCCGGGTGCACCTGCAGCCGGCTCACCTCCTGCAGCGTGCCCTCCTTGGTCAGCGTCGAGACGTACACGCTGTCCGAGCCGAGATCGATGTCGAAGGCAAACGATCCGGACGGGTCGAAGGTGACCTGGTGGGCGTGCGGGCCCTCCTGGCGCTCCTCGTTCGGGCCGGTGCCCTCGCGTTGCAGGATCTGGCTCGGGTCGCCGAGCGAGCCGTCGTCCTTGATCGGGTGGATCGCGATGGACCCGGAGCTGTAGTTGGCCGACAACAGGAACTTGCCGGTCGGGTCGATCTCGAGGTGACAAGGGTCGGCGCCACCGGTGGGCTGGTGGTTGAGGAACTCCAGCGCGCCGCTGTCCGCGATGGCGAAGGCGCTGACCCGGCCGGACGGCAGTTCGTTGGTCGCGTAGAGGTACCGGCCGTCGGCCGAGATGGTCAGGAACGACGGATTGGCGGTCGCCGCGGCGACCTGCAACTCCTCCGTGGTACCGAACCCAATGCCCTCACCGCCACCGTCCCGAAGGGTGTAACTGCCGACATAGATCTGCTCCGAGGTCATGCCCCCACCCTGCCAGCTAACTCAATCGCAAGCACCCATCGGGCTCGTAGGCTCAGCCCATGGACACCGCCGCCTTCCTCCGCCGCATCGGCGTTGCCGAGCACTCCGCACCGAGCATCGAGGGCTTGTCGGAGCTGCACGAGGCCTTCGTCAGCACCGTTCCGTACGAGTCGGTGCAGTTCCAGTTCGGCCAGGGCGGATCGATGGATCCCGAGGTGGTGGCCCGGCGCATCATCGCGCGGGAGGCGGGTGGCTATTGCTTCCAGCTCAACGGTGTCCTCGCGCACCTGCTGACCTCACTCGGGTACGACGTGACGATGCATCGCGGCGGCGTCCAGACGGCCACCCGCCCAGCCGTCGTCGACGCCAGCCATATGGTCCTGACGGTCGTACTCGACGACGAGCCCTGGCTGGTCGACGCAGGTCTCGGCGACGGCCTCCTGACCCCGATGCCGCTGCAGGTCGGCGCCACGGCGTACCAGGAGCCCTTCACTCTGAAGCTGCGGGAGTCGGAACTCGTCGACGGCTGGCGCCTCGACCACGACCCCCGCGCAGGTCTGGTCGGCATGGACTTCGAGTCGGCCCCCGCTGCTTTCACCGACTTCGAAGCCCAGCACCAACACCTCTCGCTGGCTGCGGACTCCCCGTTCGTCCGCACCTGCTCAGCCTTCCTCCGCCGGCCCGACAGCATGTCGTCGTTGCGCTCGGTCGGCCTGACGCAAACAAACAAAGACCGAATCGACAACAAAATCATCGAAACCCAGCCCGAATACTACGAAATCCTCGCGGACGTTTTCCTGCTACCACTCCCGCATTTCACCAGCGCAGACCGAGATGCATTATGGCGCCGAGTCTGGACCCAATACGAGAATTACCTGGCTGCCCAGTAGTTCAGATCCAGCCGGTCCACACCTGCTCAAAGCCCAGGCCGGTCTCCGAGTTCGGCTCCCTGCAGTCGAATTGGATCAACTTGACGCCGTTGCCCAGTTGGGCTGCCGGTACGGCAAGGCACTTCCAGCTGGCGGTGTTGATCAGCCGGTGGTAGCTGTCATAGGCCCACCTCTGGTTGGCCCCGGCCGCGCCGCTCACACACGGCAACAGCTTGACCGCTCCGCCGCTTGCGCCGGTTCCCGTCAAACACAGGTCGGGGGCGGCCGTGCTCCTGAACGAATAGACCACACGGCCGTGGTCCTTCGGGTACACCGTGACGGCCCACCGCCTGGACGGGCCGTCGGGCTCGCAGTCGAACTGGATTGCCTGGACGCCAGAGGTGGTCGAGGCGGCCGGGTCGGCCACGCATTTGCTGCTGTTGGCGTTCACGATCCATTCCCCGGCGAACGACTGGCTCGCAGTGGCCGGTGCCGCCAGTCCCGCTGTCAGTAGACAGGCCGCGCCGCCGACTGCAAATAGTCCGGCAATCCGTTTCCGAGTTTGCATTGATGGTCCTCCGTTGTCGATTGCTCCGGAGTCACAGCAAATGTGATCCGGTGGCGTGGGTCAACGGTGGAAAAAACAATTGCAACTTGCTGCAGAGGTCGCAACCGTGAAGGGTAGGCCGGAGTCCAATGAGTGGCGAGCGCCGTTAGGGGCTGGTCGGGAGGACGACCTCGTAATTTGCGTCCAGTACCTGGGTGTGGTTGCGGAAGCCTCGGTGGTAGGTGATCTTGACGCCGGATGACCGCAACGGGCGCTGGTCGGACGTGACTCGGTAGCGGAGGTAGATGATGCCGGCGAGGGTCGATTTGGGCGCGATCTGCTGGCCGCCGATCGGCTTGGACGGGAGGCTCGGTGGGCTCGACTGGTCCTCTGCGCCGGGCGACCAGGCGAGCCAGGGTCCGTCGATCCGGTCCGGCTCCGGGTAGATCCGGGCCTCGATGAACTCCATCCCGGAGTCGACTGTCTGCGGTTCGACCGCGACGAGTTCGAGCGTCTGTCGGCTCTTGTTCACCACTGATGGCGCCAGGTAATAGATCTCATCGCCTTTGCGCGGCTTGCTCAGGCCGCTGGTGAACGACCCGTCGCATGACGTCGCCAGGTGGGTCAGGCACTCAGGAGGGTGAGGTCCTCCGTAG
Source organism: Kribbella sp. NBC_00382 (assembly GCF_036067295.1). Taxonomy (NCBI): domain Bacteria; kingdom Bacillati; phylum Actinomycetota; class Actinomycetes; order Propionibacteriales; family Kribbellaceae; genus Kribbella; species Kribbella sp. NBC_00382. The sequence goes on along the minus strand of NZ_CP107954.1, from coordinate 1,309,300 downwards.
ACAACATGATGGCGGCTGCGGCGATGTTCTGGTCGAGGTGGGCTGGGTTGCCGGTGCCGGGGATGGCTAGGACGTTGGGGGATTGGTGGAGGGTCCAGGCCAGGCGGATCTGTTGTTCCGTTACGCCGTGGGAGGCGGCGACGGTTTGTACTGCGGTTGCTGCCGCGCCCGTCGCGCCGGCGATGGCGAAGAACGGGACGTAGGCGACGCCACGATCGGCGCAGAGTTGGATGAATGCGTCGTCGGAGCGGGACGTCTCGATCGAGTAGCGGTTCTGGATGCAGACCACGGGGGCGATCGCCTCGGCCTCGTCGAGGTGATGCGGGCTGACGTTGGAGATGCCGAGGTGGCGGATCAGGCCGGCGTCGCGGAACTCGGTGAGCCAGCCGAAGCGTTCGGCCAGTGACTCGCCGGGCTGGTTCATGATCCGCAGGTTGACCACGTCGAGGTGGTCGACGCCGAGCCGGCGCAGGTTCTCGTCGAGCTGGACGCGGAGTTCGGCCGCCGTCGTCGCGTTGTAGAAACCGCGCTCGGGGCTGTCGCCCGGCCCGATCTTGGTGGTGATGACGAGCTCCTCCGGGTACGGCGACAGTGCCTCCCGGATCAGGTCGAGCGCCGGCCCGTAGAACGCGGCCGTGTCGATGTGGTTGACGCCGAGCTCGACCGCGCGCCGCAGTACTTGGAGCGCGACCTCACGATCCGGACTGCCCGCCAGCCGCATCGAGCCGAAGCCCATCCGGTTGACCGTGAAGCCGCCGAGTTTCCAGGTCCCCGCGGCAGCCGCGGTCAGCTCAGGTGAAGGCACACATCGAGCCTACTCACTCCTCGATCGCGCCACCGACGCCGCGAAGATGCTCGCGAAACGTGAGCGACGGACGCTCCTTGCGTGCCGCGAGGTAGGCGTCGAAACCGACCTGCCGGCGCAACGAAGTACCGGAGCGGATCAGCTCGGCCTGGCGTCGTTCGGTCGCCTGGATCGAGGTGGCGAGGTCGAGCAGTTCCTCGGCCCGGTCGGCCGGGATGAAGATGACACCGTCCTCGTCACCCAGTACTACGTCAGCGCGCGTGACCGTCCAATCGCCGACGACCGCGTACTCCAGCGCGTCCGGCGCCTGGGGATCGAGCCGGAGCGGCCCGGTCGGAAGCGCGCCGAGGCTGTACACAGGCAGGCCGACCGCCCGGATGTCGACCGTGTCCCGGTGCAGACCCCAGATGACCAGCCCGGTGAGGCCGGCAGCCTTCGCCTCCTCGGCCACCATGTCGCCGACGCAGGCCTCGTCGCGGCGCGCGCCGTTGTCGACGACGAGCACGTCACCGGCCTCGGCCGAGTCGAATGCCTCCAAGTAGATGTCGACGCTCCCGACGTGGCGTACCGGAAGTACCCGGCCGGCGACGCGCCAGGAGGTGACGGGTTGTAGCGACACCGTCCGCACCGGAACGTCCGCGCGCAGGCAGGCGTCGGCGACATGAGCAGTGGTCAGACTCTCGAACCGCTTCAGCAGATCCATTCCCTGACTTTAGTCAGCGAGTCGATACGGAACCAGAAGGTCGCAGTACTAGCGGTCGAGGAACTGGATGATCCGGGGGAGGTCCGGCTGGTAGCCGTCAGTGGTGTCGACCGTCAGGGTCGGGACCGGGAGCGTGATCGGGTCGAAGGCATCGTGACCGCGCCGCCACGTCTCCGCGGAACGGTGACCGTCCTCATGCGCCTTGCGGAGGGTGTTCTCCGCGGCGCGGGTGGTGATCCGCTCCTGCGCGACCTCAGCGGAGACCACGCAATGCACGATCCGAAGCTCGGCCAGCCCGAGGAACGGCGTGAGTCCCGGCCGCCAGACACGATCCTGGAATGCGGCCTCGGCGACCACCGTCGAGCCGCGGCCGATCAGCAGGCCGATCACGTCGAAGAACGTCGCGAGCGTGCGCATCGTCAGCGGATCGGCCGGACCCGGTACGAAGCCAGGCGTCGCGTGCGCCATCCCCTCCTTGATCTCGTCCCGGCAGATCGCCGGACAGCCGACGGCGGCCGCGATCCGGTGGGCGAGCGTGGTCTTGCCGCTGCCCGGCGGACCGCTGACCACGATGAGCATGGGCTTCGACGACACCTCGGCACCTTAGCGTCCGCTGCTGATCGGGATCCGTCCGGATATGACTGGACGGACTAGCCCGGTATCCGCACCATGGCTGAGTGACCACGTACTCCGCAGTCCGTACCACCGGTATCTACTGCCGCCCGGGTTGCGGCGCCAAACCCCTCGCGGAGAACGTCGAAACCTTCGAACTGCCGTCCGCCGCCGAGGCCGCCGGCTACCGCGCCTGCCTACGCTGCCGTCCGTACCGGGTGGCTGGCACCGTCGCCGACGAAGCCCCCGAACTCGTCTGCCGCGCAGTCCAGCTGATCATCACCGGCGTGCTCGACGACGCGGACGAGACCGCACTGGCCGCGCGACTGGGGTTGTCCGCACGCCATCTGCGCCGGATGTTCAACGACCATCTCGGCGTCACGCCCGACCAGTTCGCCCGCTCCCGCCGCGCGCATTTCGCCCGTCGACTGCTCGACGACTCGGATCTGACGATCGCCGACGTCGCCTTCGCGTCCGGCTTCGGCAGCCTGCGCCAGTTCAACCGCGCGATGCGTGAGATCTTCCGGTCGACCCCACGTGAGCTGCGCGATCGTCGTCGCCGTACCGACCGGCTGGCCGCCGACGGAGGCCTCGTACTACGGATGCCGTACACCCCGCCGTACGACTGGCCCGCGATGCTCGCCTTCCTCACCACCCACGCGATCCCCGGCGTGGAGTCCGTCATCGACGGTGTGTACCGCCGCACGATCGCCCTCGACGGCGACCCCGGCCTCCTCGAAATCACCGCGGGCGGCCCCGACCACCTCCTCCTGCGCGCCCATCTCCCTTACTGGGAAGGCGTCATCCACGTCGCGGAACGCGCAGCCCAACTCGTCGGCCTCGAAACCGAACCGGTACTAGCCACCGCCCAGCTAAGCGGCGATCCCGTCATCGGCCCGCTGATCAAAGACCGTCCCGGCCTCCGAGTGCCCGGAGCATGGGGCCCGTTCGAGATCGCCGTCGCAGCAATAGTCCGAGACCAAGATTCGACCGAGCTGCTCAAGGAGTTGGTGGAGACCGTCGGTACGCCGGTTGCGGGGCTCGGCCATGGACTCACCCATGCATTTCCTTCGGCGGAGACGCTGGCGAGCCGGTACGACCAGCCGGGTCGCGTCAGCGACACCCTCCGCGCGCTGGCCAACGAAGTTGCCGCAGGCAACATCAAGCTCGATGGCGGTGAACCACTCGAAACCCTCGTCCTGAGCCTCACGTGCATCGATGGGATCAGCGACATCGCCGCCCACCACATCGCCCTCCGCCTGGGTGCCCGCGATGCCTTTCCTGCAGGGCCCGCCACGGACTCCGAAGCCTGGCGTCCGTGGCGGGCTCTCGCTTACCTTCACCTATCGCAGTAGCGCGTTGTGCTTGCCCAAGTCACCCAAGATCTCGTAGGTGCCAGTAGCAAGCACTTCCTGCGCAGCCGCGGCCGCGAGCCCATAGGCCCCCGCACTGATTGCCGGCCCAAGACTGATCCGCGCGACCCCCAAGGCGGCCAACTCGCCGACAGTCGGTCCGCCGGGCCCCGTCATCACGTTCAACGGAAGCGGTGACCCGGCAACGAGTTCGCGGATGATCTTCGGATCGCCGACACCCGGAACGAAGAGCACATCAGCGCCTGCTTCGGCGTACAGGCGTGCTCGTTCCAGCGTCCCGGTCCCATCGCCGAACAGATGAGTGTCCGTCCGTGCGTTGATCACGAGATCGATGCCTGAGGCAACCGCTGCTGAGCGAGCCGCCGCGATCCGCGCGGCCAGCACCGCCGGATCGCTCAGCACATGCGCGACGCTGTCCTCGAGATTGATGCCGACGACGCCGATCTCGATGACCTCGGCAACGGTTTCGCCGACCTCGGCCGGCGTCGCGCCGTACCCGGATTCCAGATCGGCGGTGAGTGGTACCGAGATCACCGCCGCGATGCGGCGCAGTACCGCGAGCGCCGCGGCGCGGGTGAGACCACCCGCGTCCGCGACTCCCTCGGCCCACGAAACGCCTGCACTCGTCGTCGCGACGGCTTTGGCGCCCGCCGCCTCGATCGCGCGCGCCGAACCGGGGTCCCACGCGTTCGGCAGGACGAGCGGCCCGTCTGCATGCAGCGCCCGGAAAGCCCGGGCCTGTGCCTTCCGGTCGGTGCTCATACGCTGACCAGCAGCTCGTGGTCGATCTCGACGAACTCCACGATCAGCTCGGCGAACTGCCCCGCGATCAGCTCCTTGTACGCCGACGAGCCGGTGTGCGCGTCGTACGCCGCCTGGTCCGCGAAGTGCTCCACGAACAGCAGGTAGTCGGGCGTCGCAGGATCGCGATACACCCGGAACGACAACGTGCCTTCCTCCTGCCCGGGCCCTTGCGGTGCGAACGCCTGAACGAGCTCCTCGGCCTTCGCCTGGTTGCCGGCCTTGAGGTGGATGGGGAATACCTTTGCAAGCACTTTCTTCCTCCTGATGGATGCGTTCTCAGGACTCAAGAATCACCCGCGGAGGCCGTCCCGGTCTGGCCATATCCGGCCATCATCCAGTCTCATAATTCAAGACGATATGTCTCACAAAACAAGATGAAGCGCTAGCCTGAGCGTGCTGACCGAGGACAAGGGAGTCCGTCATGAACAACGTGTACACGCACGGCCACCACGAATCCGTACTGCGCTCGCACAGCTGGCGCACCGCTGAGAACTCGGCCGGCTACCTGTTGCCGCAGCTGCGTCCAGGCCAGTCCTTGCTCGACATCGGCGCAGGCCCCGGCACCATCACGGCCGACCTCGCCCGGCTCGTCCAGCCCGGTCGGACGACGGCTCTCGAGGCGAACGAGGGCGCGCTCGACATCACCCGCGCGACCTTCGCCAAGCTCGACATCTCGGTCGACTTCATCGTCGGCGACGTCCACCACCTCGACCTGCCCGACGACTCCTTCGACGTCGTCCACGCTCACCAGGTCTTGCAGCACGTGGCCGACCCGGTCCAGGCACTCCGCGAGATGCGCCGCGTCTGCAAGCCCGGCGGCATCGTCGCGGCCCGTGACTCCGACTACCAAGCCTTCGCCTGGTTCCCCGAGTTGCCCGAGCTCACCGAGTGGATGACGCTCTACCAACGCCTCGCCCGCGCCAACGGTGGCGAACCCGACGCTGGTCGCCGCCTGCTCTCCTGGGCACTGGAGGCCGGCTTCGAGAAGGTCGAGGCGACGGCCAGCAACTGGACCTTCACCACCGACGAGGACCGGGCCTGGTGGGGCGGCATGTGGGCCGACCGGATCCTCCAGTCGGCGATGGCCGAGCAGGCGCTCGCTTCCGGCGTACCGCAAGAAACGCTCGACGAGATCTCCAAGGCCTGGCAGGCCTGGGCAGCCGACCCCGCCGCCTTCATCTCCTTACTCCACGGAGAGATCCTCGCCACTGCGTGACGCCAGCACGACGAGGTAACCGTCGGGGTCACGGAGCCAGAGTTCATGGTGGCCGGCGTTGGGATTGTGGTGCAGGTCGGTCTGGACAGTGGCGCCGGTCGCCTTGATGCGCTCGGCCTCCAGGGGCTCGACCTCGAACCACAGTGCAACGCCGTTGCCGACGGGCAGCGTGGGGTCGCCGATCGTGCCGTGGTGGTGGCCGAGTTCCAGCTTGTGGAGTTGGAGGATCATCGCGTCGCCGACGAGGAGTTGCTCGTACTCCGGGCCGCCGTGGCCGCTCGTCGCGCCCAGTACAGCGCAGTACCAGGCACTGCTCTTCTCGACGTCGTGGACGGCGATCATGGGCTGTGGTTGAACTGTCATGCCGCCGACGCTAGCTGCTGCGGTCGCCGCCGGTCTTGAACGAATGGGAGCGCTGGCGGGAGACCTCGTAGAGGACAGCGGTCGCCGCGTTGGCGGCATTCAGCGAACTCGCCGAGCCCGTCATCGGGATGCGGACGAGGTGGTCGGCGAGCTCCTTCCAGGCGGCGCTGAGGCCTGACGTCTCGTTGCCGATCAGCAGCAGGGTCGGCCGGGTCAGGTCGAAGTCGAAGATGTCGGCCTCGCCGTGCTCATCGGTGCCGACCACGACAACCGGCGTACCGGCGTCGCGCTGTTCCGAGACCCACGCCATCACCTCACGCTGCGACGGCACCCGCACAGCCGGTACTGCGAACAGCGACCCCGTGCTCGCCCGGACGGCCTTCGAGTCATAAACGTCGGCTGCGTGCCCGGTGACGATCACGCCGTCCGCACCGAACGCGTCGGCGGACCGGATGATCGACCCGATGTTGCCTGGCCCGGTCGGCCGATCGAACACGACTCCGAGGAAGTCCGGCCCCACCTTGATCCGATCGAGCTCATCCGCGGGCATCTCCACCACCGCGATCAGCTCAGGCGGTGTCTCGCCCTTCTCGCCCAGTTCAGCCAGCAACTCCGGCGCCATGCTGACCCGCTCGACGCTGCGGTTGCCCTGCAACAGATCACCGGCCCACCGAGACAGCCCCCGCTCCGAGTCGTACAGGAACGCGCGGATGGTCCATCCGTGCTCGAGCGCCAGGCTGATCGGCCGGACTCCCTGGACCAGGAACTCGCCGGCCCGCAGCCGCTTGTTCCGGTTGGTGAGCAGTGCCTCCCACACCTGGAAGCGGGCATTCCTGCTACTGATCCGCTGCGCCGCGGGCATCGGTCCTCCGTCTGGTCAGCCGAACGAACCCCCACAGTACGAGGCTCGGCAGCCAGACGAGCACGAGCCACGGGAGCCACCAGGCTTTGAACCCGTTGTTCAGCTCCGGTTGCTGGTCGGCGGCAAACGGTAGCGCTGTCGCCGACCAGACCAGAAACGCGTCGCCGATCGGTACCAGCCCGAGCGCATACCGCTTGGTGTGCAACCCGCTGACCGGTACTCCGAGCAGGTCGCCCTCCCGAGCCAGTACGCCGGCCAATGAGTCGTGCTGGACGCGCGCTGCCCCGAGCCCGACCGTCGTCGCCGACAGGCTGACCCCGAACACCAGCGGCCCGGAGTCGACATCCCCACTCCCGGCGGTCCGCTTGGGGAACTCCCGGATCGCCGGCCCGAGCCCGGTGACGAACTTCTGCCGGAACACCTCGTACTGCGATCGCGCGAACCCCGGATCGATCTCCAGCAGGAACCGATGGATGAGCGTCTGCGAAGTACCCCGAGCGCCCGTACTCACCGGCGTCACCTGGTGCGGCATCAGCCCGGTCGCCGGATCCAGTCGCGTCTTCACCCCGGCCACCCAGCGCTCCACAGTCGGCTGGAAACGTGGCGTCGCCAGCTGGTCGTACAAGGCGAGTGAGGCCATCGCCACCGTCGAGTCCACCGGCCAGGCCTGACCCGGATACGCATCCAGGTAAGGGGTTTGAGACGCATCGAAGGCCTGCGCCAGTTCGGTCGAGGCTTTTGTGTACTCCGCGAGGTCGCGCGACTCCGCCGGCTGCAGCGCGACGATGCCGCCGCGGAGCCAGTTGGTCCAGCCCGCGTGGAATACGCCGTACCGGGGTGTGAGGCCGGTGAGGTCGAAGGGTCTGGTGCCGTCGGCCGTGTAGAGCCGGTTGAGTGCCCATTGCGCTTGGGTTGCCGCCTCGGCCCGGCGTACCGGCGAGTCGAGCCCGACCTGCACCCAGGACAGCCCGTAGAGCACGTTCATGAAGAAGTACCCCTCGGGCTTCAGCCCTTGAGCGTCCTGGTCGGCTCCGCCTTCGATCGCTTGCCGAAGGAACTGGAGTTGCTTGACGGCGCCGTCGGTGGGTTCGCCGCGGGGCAGTACCAACCGCGCGGTACCCAGCAACGACAGCAGGCTCGCCACCACGGCGATACCGATCAGCAACTTCCGCAGCACGCGCATCCCCCTACGTTTCCTGAACCGTAGGGGGCGGCGAGGTCAGGCGACGACCTGGATCAGCCCGAGTGTGTTGCCGTCCGCGTCCGTGGTGGTGGCCAGGCGCTGGCGACCGCTGGAGACGATCTGAGGATCGGTGGCGGTGATCCCCGAACCGGCGAGCGTCGAGAGGGCGGTGTCGAGGTCGTCAACGGTGAAGTTGACCGACGTGTGCCCTGCCCGGGACGGGTCCTGGAAGACCTGGACCACGCCGAGGTCGCTCAGGTGCCACTCGGCCAGCGTGTCCATCGGCCGCTGATCCGCAGGCCGCCCGAAGAACGACTCGTACCACTGAGCCGCCGGCTCGAGCTCATGAACCGGAATCACCGCAAGCACTGCCTTGAACGTCACTTTCGCCCTCACCTCTTCGGCGGCCACCCGGGTCCGGGCGGCACTCTCCCACGCAGCCCGGTGCCCAAAACGCCCCCTCGCCATGCCTGAGTGGGTTCAGACCAGCTTGCGGCCGAGGAAGTCCCGGATCAGGGTGGCGATCTCCGGGGCGTTGGATTCGAGGGCGAAGTGGCCGGCGTCGAGGAGGTGGATCTCGGCGTCCGGGAGGTCGCGCTGGAAGGCCTTGGCGCCGGCTGGCGGGAAGATCTCGTCGCCTGCGCCCCAGGCGGCGAGCAGCGGGACCTGGCTGGTACGGAAGTACTCCTGGAACTTCGGGTACAGCTTGAAGTTGTCCAGGTAGGTGCGGACTAGATCCACCTGAACCTGCTCTGCGCCGGGGCGGGCGAGCAACGAGAGGTCGTGCTGCCATGCGTCGGGGCTGAGCAGGGTCTGGTCCTTCACACCGTGCTGGTAGGCCCACTTCACCAGGGCCTCAGACTGCATCTCGGCGGCCGCCTTGGCGTTTTCCGGTGTGGGGTCCGCGTCGTACGCGACGACGGCGGCCCACATCGCCTCGACGTACCCGTCCTCGTAGGCGTTGCCGTTCTGGGTGATGATCGCCGTGATCCGCTCCGGGTGCTCCAGCGCCATCCGCCACCCGATCGGTGCGCCGAAGTCCTGCACATACATCGCGTACTGCGTCAGGCCGAGCTTCTCGGTGAGAGCGGTCGTCAGGGCGGCCAGCGCCGCGAAGCTGTACTCGAAATCATTCGCCGACGGCATCGCGGAGTGCCCGAAGCCTAGGTGGTCGGGGGCGATCAGGTGATAGCGGTCCTCGAGCAACGGGATCAGGTCGCGGAACATGTGCGAGCTCGCCGGGAAGCCGTGCAAGAGCAGCAGTACCGGCGCATCGGCCGGGCCCGCCTCGCGGTAGAAGAGTTCGTGTCCATCGACCTCGACGGTGCGGTGGTGAACGGTCATCACTTAACCCCTTTGGATGTTTTATCTGGTTACAGGGGTTAGCGAACACCCTCGGGGTGTAACCTGTCAACATGGTCAATCCGGTTATGCCTGATGAGGCAGCCTTGCTCGAGCTGCTCAACTCGGCGCCGATCGTGGACGGCGTACCGACCGATGAGCTGCGCGGTGCGGGCGCGACCGACTGGCTGCGCGCGCACGACATCCCCGGTACGCCGGCCGCGGCCCGCGAGGTCCGTGACGCGATCGCGGGCGTAGTACGGGGTCAGGCGCCGGCGGCTGGTCTGCAGCGGTTCGTCGCGGACGTGCGGCAGGTGCCCGTGGTGGGGGAGTCCGGGGTGGAGTGGAAGCTGGAGGGGACGCGGTTCGCTGCTCGGGTCGTGCTGGCCTGGGCGGCCGTTCAGGGGCGGTTGCGGCCGTGCGAGAACGATGCCGAGTGCACCTTGTTCCTCATCGACCGGAGCAAGGCCAATGCCCGCCGCTGGTGCTCGATGTCAACCTGCGGCAATCGGCTGAAGGCGCGCCGCCATCAGGATCGACTTCGTAGTACTTAGGATCTATTGCTCGTTTGACGCGTCTCGATGACGCGGGCGCAGAGCTCCATCAGCTCGGTCTCGTTCTTCACGATCTGCTTGGCTTTGGGGCCAAGGGCAACGATGTGCTCCTTGGACTCCTGCAGCCTCACGAAGAGGCGCTCCCGCTCGTTTTCGTTCTCGGTGTAGTCCGCGTCGAGGTAGGCGAGCGCGTCGCGGCGGATGTTGGCCATCGCCGTCTGGGTCCGGCCGCGGGTGCTGAACAGCGACGCGAGGATCGTGATCACCAGCACCACCAGGATCACCACCAGTGACAGGCCGGTGCTGATCTCCATCACCTCGATCGGCTCGCCGCCGTTGATGAACGGCAGGTTGTTCTCGTGCAGCGCGTGCAGGATCAGCTTGGCGCCGATGAAGGCGAGGATCGCGGCCAGGCCGAAGGACAGGTAGATGAGGCGGTCCAGGAGGCCGTCGAGCAGGAAGTACAGCTGTCGCAGGCCGAGCAGGCTGAACGCGGTGGCGGTGAAGACGACGTAGACGTTCTGGGTCAGCCCGAAGATCGCCGGGATCGAGTCCAGCGCGAACATCAGGTCGGTACCGCCGATCGCGACCATCACCAGCAGCATCGGCGTCATCACCCGGCGGCCGTTCTGGTGCGTGATCAGCTTGTCGTCGTCGTAGTTCTCGGTCGTCGGGAACAGCCGGCGCGCCAGCCGGACGATGACGTTCTGCGCCGAGTGGGACTCCTCGGTCTGCGGTTTGAGCATGTTGCCGGCGGTGATCAGGAGCGCGAGGCCGAACAGGTAGAACACCCAGGCGAACGTGTTCAGCAACGCCGACCCGAGAAAGATGAAGCCGGCCCGGGCGATCAGCGAGATGACGATCCCGACCAGCAGCACCTTCTGCTGGTTCTCCCGCGGCACCCGGAAGCTGGTCATGATGATCAGGAACACGAACAGGTTGTCGACCGACAACGCCTTCTCGGTGATGTATCCCGCGAAGTACTCCGACCCCATCCCGCTACCACCGATGACGAGCGTGCCGAGCCCGAACAGGATCGCGATCCCGACGTACAGGCTCGACCAGACCGCCGCCTCCCGCAGCGTCGGCACGTGCGCGCTCCGGACATGAAAGAAGTAGTCGAAGGCAAGCAGTCCGACGATCGCCAGAATCGTCAGAACCCAGACCAACCCAGAAGCGCTCATCACCAAGATCCGATCACGAGGGGCGTAGCCGCCCCCACCCAATCACGCCAAACCATCCAATGTCCCCAACCAACCCACATTCCCCACCCTGCTTCCCCCACGCCAGCTCCCGATGGCCGCTCCTACGTCGCGTCCTTTCGTCGCAGGCTCCCGCCCGCCCTGGAACGCGTGCTCCTCCGTTGCCCGCTTTGCGAGAACGCGGTGGCTGGCCGTGCCGTGCCGTGCCGGGTCGGTCGAGTCGGCTCGGTGGTGCTGGTGGATGGGCAGGCCTTGCACCGGTGCGGTGGCGAAGCATGCTGGCTGACCGAGCTGACCGAGCGGGCCACGGCGGCGGTGATTTCCTCTGCACCTGCTCCGTTGGCAGGTCCCGCGTCGGAGTCCTTCGTCGCCCGCGCACGGGTGTGAGTTCAGCTGTCGTGTGCGTGGTGACGACGCAGGTCGGCCGCTCCCGGACGGTCGCGGAGTGGACGGGTGTGGATACGCGACGTCTGAGCTCACCAGCTGTGGAACGACAGCCGGACTCGGTGGTGATCGGCCGGTTGTCAGGCGGTGGGGAGGGTGGTTTCGGCGCGGAGGGCTTCGAGGATTTCTATTTCTCGGTTGATGTCTCGGCGTTTGGACTCTAGGCGGTCTAGTTGGTCGGCCAGGAGTTGCTCCATGACGCCGGTGCGTTCTTCGGGTGGGGACTCCAGGCAGGGGAGTAGTTCGTTGATGCTGACGCTGCAGAGGCCGGCGGCGAAGAGGTGCTGGATCAGGACGACGCGTTCGACGGTGGAGGTGTCGAAATCGCGCCAGCCGCCGGGGGTACGGGCGGCGCGGATCAGCCCGTGCTCCTCGTAGTACCGCAGAGAGCGCGTGCTGACGCCGCTGGCATCAGCTAGTTCTCCGATCCGCATGAGAACCATTCTTGCAGTTGACGCCAGTGTGAGGTTTCACGATGAGGGCCGGGCAACCACGAAAGGACAACGCAATGCACTGGCTCTATCTCGGCGTCGCCGTCGTCTTCGAGATCACCGTCGCGATCGCGGCCAGCAAGGCGCAAGGGTTCACCCGGCCGGGCTGGACCGCGGCGACGCTGGTCAGCGGTGGCGTCGCGACGTACTTCCTCAGCCTCGCGCTGCTCACCTTCGACGTCGGCGTCGGGTACGCCGTCTGGACCTCGGTCGCCGGAATCGGGATCGCCGTCCTCGGCGCGATCCTGTTCCGGCAACGCCTCGGCTGGCGGAAACTGCTCGGTATCGCCGTCATCATCGTCGGAGTCGCCGGACTTCAACTCAGCGGATCGACGCTGTGACGGGGCGGGCACGCGGATGGCTGGTACTGGTACTCGCGGGGGTTTTCGAGGTCGGCTACGCACTGTCCGTCGGCGGAAGTCACGGCTTCACCGTGCTCTCCTGGTCGCTCGTCGCGGTCGTGTTCTTCCTGCTGACGCTGCTCGCGCTCAGCATCGCCCTGCGCACCATCGACATGGGCATCGGCTACGCCGTCTGGGCCGGGATCGGCGCGGTCGGGGCCGCGCTGCTCGGTCCCGTCTTCTTCGACGAGACGCTCACTCCGGCCAAGGCCTGCTGGCTCGCCGTGATCGTCACCGGCGTCGTCTGGCTCAAGCTGTCGGACAGGGTGAGCCGATCTCCCGCTCCCGAGCGGTCGGCGGATGGTTCAGCGACTTTTGACCAAGGCAACGAGGTACCGGGTGGGATCGCTGCTGGGGTTGATGAAGGTGCACGGGGCGGGGGCGCCTAGCTGCAGGCAGTCGCCGGTCGCCAGCTGGTGAAGTACAGGGCCTTCTTGAAAGTGCAGGCTGCCTTCCAGGACCCAGATCTGCTGGTACTTGAAGATGTAGGCGTCCGCTGGGTAGGAGACCTCGGTTGCTGGCGGGAGCTCGACCTCGACCAGCTCGAGCGGGCTGTCGCTGATCGGGGAGATCGCTCGGCGCTGGTACCCGGTCGCCGGGTCGGTCCATACGGGTTGGTCTTCCGCTCGCCGGAGGAGGTCATCGGGACCTCCCTCGGCCCGGGCGACCAGCTCGGACAGCGTCAGCCCGAGTGCTCCTGAGAGCCTGCCCAGCAGTACTGCGGTCGGCTGCGCCTCCCCGCGCTCGATCTTGCCGATCATCGCCCGCGAGACCCCGGACCGATCAGCGAGCGCGTTGACCGACAACTCGCGGCTGAGGCGCGCAGCCTGCACCGTCGCCGCAAGCGAGGCAGAGAGCGGATCATTCATCCTTGCCACTATAGCGTCATCTATGGCTACTATCGTGACATGGGAAAGATCAGGGATGCTTCTCCAGAACTGGATGCCGAGGCCTGCGTGGCGATCTACGCGCCATACGTCCGCGACACCGCCATCACCTTCGAACTCGACCCACCGACGGTTGACGAAATGGCCACCCGGATCGCCACCGCTGTGCAGACGCACGCGTGGCTGGTCCTCGAGGACGACGACGGTACGGTCGTCGGCTACGCGTACGGCGGGGTGCTGAAGCCGCGCGCGGCGTACCGCTGGTCCTGCGAAGTCAGCATCTACCTGGAGCAAGGCCGCCGTCGTACCGGCGGAGGCCGAGCCCTGTACGAAGCCCTCTTCGACCGCCTTACCGCCCGCGGCTACCGCACAGCCGTAGCCGGCATGACGCTACCCAACCCCGCCAGCGAAGGCCTCCACACCGCCCTAGGCTTCGAACCCATAGGCACCTACCGAAAAATAGGCTGGAAACACAACACCTGGCACGACGTCCACTGGACCCAACGCCGCTTGGCGACCACCGACGACCCACCTACTGAACCAACCTAAGAAGCGCGACTGCCACCCAGGATCTTGCTGGTGGCAACTGCTGTCAGACGTCTTGGGGGAGGTTCGAATACCGCGTCGCGCAGGTGTCGCACTGGGGGAGCCGCTCGTGATCCTGGGTTGGGACGAAGTAGACGCCGCACAATGCGCGAACGGCTCGGCCGTCAATGGTGCTGCTGACCAGACCGGCGCGATGTGTGTAGTGGCTTGCTGTCCCCGGCTCGGAGACTGCCAGTTCGTTCGCTTCGCACAGCGCCTTCAGTTCGACGATGCGCTCGGTCCAGGCGCCAGGTTCTGCCATGTTCGAGAAGAGGTGATTTCCGGAGGTGTCCCATCCTTGTTCGGGTGGGTTGATCGAGATCAGCATCCTCGTCTCGAGCTTCGTGACCCATGCGTAGCTGGCGCCTGGGCGAGGCCGAACCTCCACCACGACATCGTCGGTACTGATGTCGCTGTCGCGGACCAGGTCGACCGTCAGCTCGACCTCTGCGAGGTCCCTTGGCTGCTTGGGCGATGGGTGCGGCACCGGGAAGCGGATGCTCCCACCGGTGTGAATCGCTTCGAGCGCTTGGAGGATTCGCCGCTGAAGACCGAGCTCCCACTCGAGCGTTAGGCGCGCTGCGGTCTCTTGCCTGAGCAGGCGCCGGTCATCATCCGTCGGCAGCCACTTCGCTGACGCGCCCGAGTCGTTTTCTCGCTCGACCCGGCGGTAGAAGTCATCCCGGTCCTCATGGCCTCCTTTTGCCAGGCCGGCGACCAGCAGCCAGCAGACGCCGTCGTCGGTGTCCGTCCAGATGCCGCCCCGCCACTGGGAGTTCTTGATCTCCAGCAGCGGGATCTCGACCGAACTCTTGATGGCTCCGGCGTGGTTGTCGTTGTCTGGATCCGTGCCGAAGGACTCCACGGCCTTGGCCACGATGGGGTGGGGAAGTTCGCTGAGGGGATGGAGTCCCGCGTACTCGCGGTCTGCCAGCAGGCGTCGAGGTCGAGCCGATCCCCAGTCCGAGATCAGGTCTTCCTCGAGCACTCGAAGTGTCGGGCGGGCGCGGCGATTGTGCATCGAGGCATTCTGCCGAACTGGTTGCCTACTCGCCGGTTACAGCTCAGCTGCGAGCTCGTCGACTGCTGTCTCGGTCGTCGCACGCTGCTGCGCGAAACGCTCGGCCAGTTCTCGACGGGCCACGTCGCGCTTCTCCTCGAAGGCGAGAAGGTCGCGCATCTCGATCCGTCGGTCACGACCGACATGGTGAAAAGGGATTTCGCCGGCATCGAGGAGCTTGTAAAGGTGCGTACGGCTCATACCGAGGTGCTTGGCCGCTTCACTCGGCGTCAGGGTCTGGCTGGCGTCGCTGACGATCAGGTGAGCGGACTCGCGGACGCAGCGAGCGACGATCAGGAGAGCGTCACGGAGCTCAGGGACAGTGCGCTCCCGAGCGAACTGCTCGAGCTCCTCAAGCTGAGCGGCGGGAATCTTGGCGGTCTCAAAGGTCGTCTTCATAGGCGTCTCACCCGGCTAAATGTCATAAGTGACTCAGATGTCACAGATGACTCTACGGGATCTATGAGGAAGTCTCAAGAGAGGGCTGCCAAGCGCAGCAGGACGAGGACGGTGACAACCTCACCACTCACGTCGATCCGATGCGTGTGAGTCATGGCTCCCCCGATGGGCAAGACGTCAGTACAGACCCATCTCCAGGTTCAGGTCAGTCAGTTCGTCGGCGATGCTGCCCGATGGGTATCGGCCAGCGCACCTTCCGGTTCTGGGGCGCCCATGGTTGCTTCTCCTATGACCGAGCCGGCGATCGACATGTGAAGGGCCGGTATGCGACGCAGCAAACGCAAGTAGCCGCGCAGACGTCTACCCGACGTGGCGCGGCCAGCCACGGAGTTCTCGCGAAGCGGGCGACGGAGGAGCCTGCGTCCCGGGGCGGGTGGGAGCTAGCGACGAAGGACGCGACGTAGGAGCGGCCGTCGGAGATGGCGTGGGGGAACCACAGGTGCCGTCGTCAATGCGGTCGGCGCCACTGAGCCCACTACATCCAGCAGACATGGCACGGCCGACCACGCCGTACTCGCAAAGCGGGCGACGGAGGAGCCTGCGTCCCGGGGTGGGTGGGAGCTAGCGACGACGGACGCGACGTAGGAGCGGCTATCGGAGCAGGCGTGGGGTTAGTTGGGGCGGGTGGTTAGGTGGTGGCGCCAGTCTTCCATTGCTTGTTTTAGGGCTTTGGTTACCAGGGTCAGGAGTTCGGCGGACTTGTCGAAGCGGTCGCCGGCAGGGGTGGTGGGGCCGAGGATCTTGGTGGCCTGGCGGGAGGCGGCGATGAGGGCGTTGTTCATTTGGAGGGATGCCAGGAGGTTGCGGAGCCAGATCTCGTCGTCGATGACGTAGCGTTCGCGGCGTTCGCCGGGGAGGCGTTCGCGGACGAGCATTCCTTGTTGTTCGAGGAAGGCGACGGCGTGGGAGATGGATGCGGGGCTGACGCGGAGGCGCTGGACCAGGTCGGCGGCGCTGAGGGCGCCGGAGTCGGTGATGTGTAGGCAGGCCATCACTCGGGCCTCCATTCTGGGCAGGCCTTGCTGGACCAGGAGGTCGGTGAAGGACTCGGTGAAGTCCTGGACCGCTTGGGGGTCGCGTCCGTAGCTGTTGTCCACAACCAAAGGCGCCGGTGGTTGGGGCTGGTTGTTGCGCCGGGCGCGGGTGCTGGTGTCTTGTTGCGCGCGGTCGGCCTGGTAGTCGTCGGGGCCGCCGTTGCGGGTGACCTCTCGCATGATCGTCGAGGCGGGGCGGTCCAGTCGCCGGCCCAGCTCGGCATAGCCGAGTCCCTCGGCCAGGCCCGCGGCGATCAACCGGCGGTCCTCCTCGGTGAGTCTGCCTCCAGGCATCGGTACGGAGTCTCCTGTCGCGGTCGAAGGACGTCCGCCAAGTATGCATTCACCCTCAGGCCATTGCAATGCAATGCCCCAAAAGCCTTTGCGTTCACCACCATACCCATTGCAAAACAAGCCAAGATCCGCCGCAAATAAGGCAAGCCGGCCAGAAATAAGTATTGCAAGATCTCTGAACGCAATGTAGCGTTCTTCTTGTTCAGAGATTCCCAAACAAAACATCGCAAGGAGAACGACCATGAGCATCACCCTCAACGACCAGGACAAGATCACCCTCCGCACCGCCGCGTACGGCGCCGTCTCGCTGATCGCCGCTGCCGCGAGCAAGCCGCACAAGGTCGCCACCGACGGCACCATCGCGCTGACCTCCGCGACCGGTCTCGTCGGCCACGTGCTCAACGAGAAGTCGAAGGGTATGAACCTCGGCGGCAAGACCGTCGCCGAGATGGCCGACAACGTCCTGCCGGCCCTGACCGCGGCCATGACCCTGCTCAAGGACCAGGCCCCGGCCGAGGCCGACAACTTCCGCAGCACCGTCGTCCTCGCGATCGAGGCGGCGCAGACCCACCAGGGCGCGCCGAGCCCGGTACTGACCGACATGGCTCGCAAGATCACCGGAGCACTCGACGCCGCATGACCCGCACCAACCGTCCAGCAGCAGGAGGAAGGTCTACCTGCTGCTGGACGTGCTCTTCATGGGTGGGCAGGTTCCGCCCGGAGTCGTGACCAGTTCGAAGTGCCAGATCTCGTTGGCCAGCGTCTGGCAGAGCCCGAAGCGGGCGCCCTTGCGGTTCAGCCAGTCGTCGGCGTCGGTCGGCCCGACGTCGACCGCGTTGCCGGTGACGTGGTGCGATTCCTCCGGCGTAGCAACGTACTCGCTGGCCTTCTCCCGGCTGCCGTAGCGCTTGATCGCCTTGTCCAGCAGCTCTTTCTGGTACTCCTTGCTCCGCCAGCCAGTGGTCAGACGAAGCTTGATCCCGGCCTTCTCGGCGGCCCGGGCGGCATCCTGGATCGCCTTCAGCAGCTGAGGATTCAGGTTCGCCACCCCGGGCAGCGAGGTGTCGAAGGGCGACGCGTTGTCAGGCAGTACGCCGTCAGCCGCGCCCGGCTCACCGCGATGCTGCTTGCTCGATTTCACCGAGCCAGGGCCAGAGCCAGGGCCAGAGCCGGTGCCGGAGGCAGCGGATTGCGTGCTGTCGACCGAAGTACAGGCGGCGAGGGCGAAACAGATGACCGCGGCAACGACCGCCGCCGCGACCAGTACGGTGAGCCGGCGCATCTTCTTGCGGGTGGCAACGAGTTCGTCAGGGACCATGGCTCCAGGCAACAACTGAGGACGTTGCCGGAGCGTCAACGTTTCTGGATACGTTTTCGATACACCCGGCCTGCTTCAATGGTGGTCATGCGGGTTCTGGTCGTGGAGGACGAGGTCTACCTCGCCGAGGCGATCCGGGCCGGGCTGCGGCTGGAGGCGATCGCGGCCGACCTCGCCTTCGACGGCGAGACGGCGCTGGAGTCGATCAGCATCAACGAGTACGACGTGGTCGTACTCGACCGGGACATCCCGCCGCCGAACGGTGACGAGGTGGCCCGCCGGATTATCGCCCAGCAATTGCCGGTACGGATCCTGATGCTCACCGCGGCCGGTGAGCTCGACGACAAGATCAGCGGCTTCGAGGTCGGCGCCGACGACTACCTGACCAAACCGTTCGAGCTGCGCGAGCTGGTCGTGCGGCTGCGGGCGCTGGCTCGGAGGCCGGCCGAGTCGGCGCCGACGGTGATCGAGTACGCCGGGGTCAGCCTCGATCCGTTCCGGCGGGAGGTCTACCGGTTCGGGCACTACGTGAAGCTGACCCGCAAACAGTTCTCTGTACTGGAGGTGTTGATGACGGCCAAGGGTGGAGTGATCAGCGCCGAGACGCTGCTCGAACGGGCCTGGGACGAGAACGCCGATCCGTTCAGCAACACGGTCCGGATCACGATCTCCACGCTGCGCAAGCGGCTCGGCGACCCCTGGGTGATCCACACCGTGCCAGGCGTCGGCTACCGGATCGGCGACTCATGAGTACTGCGTCCGCGGAACCTTTGATGAGCTGGCGGCCGCGGTTGACCGTGCGGCTCCGGTTGACGCTGAGCTACGCGTTGCTGCTGGTGCTCGCGGGTGGCGTGATCGGCATCATCATCTACGCCGTGATGCGGTTCGTGCCGAACTACCCGCTGACCGCGGCCAACCCCCACGACCAGACTCCGGTCGCAACGCGCGGCGAGATCCTCGACACCGTCGTCAAGCTGACCCTGTACGCGTTGGCGTTGCTGGCCGCGATCGGGATGGGCGCCGGGTGGATCATCGCTGGGCGGATGCTGCGGCCGTTGCAGGAGATCACAGCGGCAGCTCGGCTGGCCGCGAGCGGATCGCTCGACCATCGGATCAGGCTGGGTGGACCGCGCGACGAGTTCACGGATCTGTCTGACACGTTCGACGAGATGCTCGAGCGACTGGAGCGGGCGTTCACGCAGTACCGGCGGTTCGCGGCGAACGCCTCGCACGAGCTGCGCACACCGCACGCGGTGATGAAGACGATGCTCGAGGTGGCGATCGCGGATCCCGATCATCAGGATGTGCGGGAGCTGGCGCGCCGGCTGGACGAGACGAATCAGCGCGGGATCGACATCGTCGAGGCGTTGCTGGCGCTGGCGTCGCTCGGCAATCGGAAGGTCGAGCTCGAGCCGGTCAATCTCGCGTCGGTCGCGCGGCGGGCGGTCGAGGAGCTGCGACCCGAGGCGGAGGCGGCCGGCGTCACGCTCGGTACGTCGATCGAGGGCTCGATCGTCGAGGGCAACGAGACGCTGCTGCACCAACTGATCGTCAACCTCGGCCAGAACGCGATCCGCCACAACCTTCCGGTCGCCGGTATTGCGCTGTTGACCGTGCAGGCCGATGGCCGGCTGACCGTCGTCAACACCGGCGAACTCATCGACCCCGCCAAGGCCGCCACCCTCACCGAACCCTTCACCCGAGGCGCCCGCCTGGCCAAACGCCAGGGCCAACCCAGCGGCCACGGCCTAGGCCTCGCCCTGGTGGCCGCCATCACCACTGCCCACGGCGGCGCCTTCGATTTGGCAGCCCAACCAACCGGCGGTCTCAATATCTCAGTCCGTCTGCGCCCGGCAACTCCCAGACCGGACCGCCACCACACACCAACTCCGTGACGGGCGTCGGCGTGGCGGCCGCTTCCGCGTGGGAGGGGTGCCTAGGCCGGGGTTTGCCGTGGTTGGTGTGTGGTGGAGGTCCGGTGGACCTGTCTCGGGTGAGGATTGGGGCATGGGTGAGGTGACTGTGCGGCGGGCCGTCGAGGCGGACGAGCCGGCGCTGCTGGCGATCGAGTCGACCGTGTGGGATGCGTCGTCGGGGTTTCCGTCGATGACGCCGACCGACAAGAGCGGGTTCTTCAACGAGCGGAGTGGGCCGGACGCGCATCTGGTCGCCGAGGACGACGGCGAGGTACTGGGCTATCTCCGGCTACAGGAGAAGTACACGTTCCCCGAGGGCAACGGCGTGCTCTCCATCAACGGGGTGGCCGTGGCCAAGGAGGCGCAGGGGCGCGGGATCGGGTCGATCCTGCTCACCGCGGCGACCGAGGAGGGGACGCGCCGCAGCGCCCGCAAAATCACCTTGAACGTTCACGGTACGAACACCGTCGCAAGGCGGCTTTACGAGCGCCACGGTTACATCCTCGAAGGAACCCACCCACGTGAGTTCCTGATCGAGGGCCAGTACGTCGACAAGCTGACGCTGGCCAAGGACCTCTGAGCCAGGGGCTTCTGAGCCAGGGATCTCTGATTACGGGTTCAGCCCGTGCTCCCGGAGCCAAGGCTTCGGGTCGATCGGGCTGCCGCCACCGGGCAGTACTTCGAAGTGCACGTGCGGGCCGGTCGTGTTGCCGGTGACGCCGATCGCGCCGACCTGGTCGCCGGCTTTGACCGTGTCACCCACGGAGACGTCGAACTCCGACATGTGGCTGTACGACGTGACGGTGCCGTCGGCGTGACGGACCTTCACCTGACGCCCGTAGGCGCCCTCGTAGTCGGCCTGGATCACTTCACCCGCCATCACCGAGCGGATCGGCGTACCGATCGGAGCCGCGAAGTCGAGGCCGGTGTGGTTCGCCGCCCAGCGTCCGCCCGCCTGGCCGAAGCCGGCCGTCAGGTGGTAGCCGGTCGTCGGCAGCACGACCTTCGGTGCGGCCGCTGCCTTGGCAAGGGCCTCAGCCTTGGCGGCAGCGGCTGCCTTGGCGAGAGCCTTGGCCTTCGCCGCAGCCTGTGCCTTGGCAGCCGATAGCGCCAGTGCGCGGCGGGCAGTCAGCGTGGCGTTGGCGGTCAGCTTCGCCTGACGAGCCTTGGCGATGGTGGCCGCGTCGGTCTGCGTCTTGCGGGTGGAGGCGAGCGACAGGTCGAAGCGTGCCATGTCCCGCGAGGCGAGGTCACGGCGCTCGACCCGGGCTGCGGTCATCGCTTCGAGCTGGCCTGCGGTGGCGCTGGTACCGGCGCTGGCCGGACCGGCTGAGGGGGAGAGGGCGACGGCACTGGTGCCGGCGGCGGCCGCGAGGGCAGCCGTCAGGCCGACCAGTTGGACGCCACGGACGGAAGTACGGCGGGTCAGGCGGTGCTTCGCCACCCGACGCGCGCCGGCCGGAGTACGACGAGGTGCCGTACGTCCTGCTTCCGACACGTCATGGTGAGGGGACACGAGAGCCTTCCAGAGTCGAGTTGCCGCCAGGGTCATCCCCAGCGGCTCATCGACCATAACGAGGAGGTCACGGTCTCCTCAAACGCACATTGCGATCAGATCACCGAATTCGGTCACGGATGGTAATCAAAACCGCGCCAACTGTCGCCGCTCAGGCGTGGAGGTGACCCGTGGGTAGTTGAATAACGCCGTGACGGGGATCACCTGGGTCATAGCTGTCCGGAGCCCTCCGGACCCGTTATAGGGCGTCCAGAATATGAGAGGTTTGTCGACTGACTTACTTCCCTTTCATTCACATCTCATACTGGGATCATCAGGCCCCAAGGAAGGAGACGGTGATGTCAGAACCAGCCCGGCGCGAACTCGCCTACTACCGTCTCCACATCGATCTGCAGCGCGTCTCCAGCGCCCTCTGTCGGCTCTAGCCGCTCTCTGAGGCCCCCCTTTCCGAGGCAGACCTCCGCCTGAAGCACACGTCTCATGACGGCCCGTGACCGGGAACCGTCCGCAGCGCCGTGCCCGCTACCGGGTTCGGCGTCCCCCGCCTGCCCGCCGCCCGGGAGCTCACTGTGTCGACCACTTCGCTGACCTCGGCCACCGCCGCCACCGACCCACCGCACAGCCCTGCCCTGCAAGACGCCGACCTGCCCGTGATCGGGCGCCGGCACCCCTGGCGCTGGGTCGGCGTCGCCGTCGTCCTGGTGCTGCTGGCCATGTTCGCGCACGGCCTGATCACCAACCCGGGCTGGGACTGGCCCACGTTCTTCCAGTTCTTCACCACCAGGACGATCTTCTCGGCGCTGGCGGTGACGCTGCAGTTGACCTTGTACGGAACGGTTCTGGGCTTCGCGCTCGGCGCGGTGATCGCGACCATGCGGTTGTCCAGCAGCCCGTTCCTGCAAGTAGTTGCCTGGGGCTACATCTGGGTGTTCCGCTCGATCCCGTTGATCGTCCAGCTGCTGTTCTGGTTCAACCTGGCCTATCTCTACCAGGAGCTGAGCATCGGTATCCCGTTCGGACCGGAGTTCGTGCGGTTCAGCACGAACAACCTGTTCGGGCCGCTCGGTGCCGCAGTACTGGGGCTCGCGCTGCATCAGGCCGCGTACGCCGCCGAGATCATCCGCGGCGGCATCATCTCGGTCGACCAGGGGCAGTCGGAGGCAGCGGCGGCCCTCGGCATTCCGCGGAGCCGGCAGTTCTTCCGGATCGTACTGCCGCAGGCGATGCGCTCGATCCTGCCGAACGGCGCGAACGAGGTGATCCAGCTCTTCAAGGGCACCTCGATCGTCTCGGTGATGGCGATCCCGGAGCTCTTCTATCAAGTACAGGTGATCTACGGCCGCAACAGCCGGGTGGTGCCGTTGTTGATGGTGGCAACGGTTTGGTACATCGTCCTCACCACCCTGCTGTCGATCGCGCAGTTCTACCTCGAGCGGTACTTCGCCCGCGGTACCAGCCGCTCGTTGCCCCCGACCCCGATCCAGCGGGTCCGCCGAACCTGGCGGACCCTGCAGGCCAAGGCCACGGCACGACCCGGAGCGGGGGTCGCCTCATGACCGCCATGCTCGACGTCAAGGGCGTGCACAAGAGCTTCGGCACGCTGGAGGTACTGCGTGGCGTCGACCTGGAGGTCCGGGCCGGCACCGTCACGGTGATCCTCGGGCCGTCGGGTTCGGGCAAGTCGACGCTGCTGCGGTCGATCAACCACCTGGAGAAGGTCGATCGCGGCCTGATCCGGATCGACGGTGAGCTGATCGGGTACAAGCGGCGCGGTGACAAGCTGCACGAGCTGCGCGAGCGGGAGATCCTGCACCAGCGCTCACAGGTCGGGTTCGTGTTCCAGAACTTCAACCTGTTCGCGCATCTGACCGCACTGCAGAACGTCGTGGAGGCCCCCGTCTCGGCGCAGCGCCGGAAGCGTCGCGAGGTGGAGCCGGTCGCGCGGGAGCTGCTGGAACGGGTCGGGGTCGGCGACAAGGCCGATGTCTACCCGCGCCAGCTGTCCGGCGGGCAACAGCAACGAGTAGCCATCGCGAGGGCGCTGGCCCTGCGACCAAAGGTGCTGTTGTTCGACGAACCCACCAGCGCGCTCGATCCCGAGCTGGTCGGCGAGGTGCTCGACGTGATCAAGGAGCTCGCCCGGGACGGCTCCACGATGGTCGTCGTCACCCACGAGATCGGCTTCGCCCGCGAGGTGGCCGACACGGTGGTCTTCATGGACGGCGGCGTGATCGTCGAGTCCGGACCACCACACCAAGTTCTCGACAACCCTTCCCATGAGCGCACCCGCGCCTTCATCTCCAAGGTTCTCTGATGAAACGATCCCTGCTCGCTGCCGTCCTGCTACCTGTCGCTCTCTTGGCGGCTTGCGGCGCTGATCCCACTACTACGCAGAACGCCGCCGCCGACACCGGCGGCATCAACACCGCGCCCGAACAGAACCGGGTGACGGCGGCGGCCAAGAACGACGCGGCCGCCGCGCTGTTGCCGGCCAAGGTCCGCGAGCGCGGCACCCTGGTGATCGGTGGCACGGTCGGTACGCCGCCGCTCGGGTTCGTTGCCGATGACAACAAGACCCCGATCGGCATCGAGATCGACATCGCCACCCTGGTCGCGAGCGAGCTCGGGCTGAAGCCGGAGTTCCAGGTGACCAGCTGGGAGAACCTGTTCGTCGGGCTCGACTCCGCGAAGTACGACGTCGGCTTCTCGAACATCACGGTGACCGAAAAGCGCAAACAGAAGTACGACTTCGCCACCTATCGCAAGGACGACATCTCGTTCGAGGCGAAGAAGGGTGGCAGCTGGAAGGTCGGCAGCGGCAAGGACGTGGCCGGTAAGACCATCGCGGTCGGCACCGGTACCAACCAGGAGAAGATCCTGGTCGACTGGAACGAGGCGAACATCAAGGCCGGTCTGCCGGCCGCCTCGATCAAGTACTTCCAGAGCGCGTCCGACACCTACCTGGCGCTGTCGTCGGGCCGGATCGACGCGTACTTCGGGCCGAACCCGAGCGTCGCGTACCACGTCAAGACGAGCGGCCAGACCGAGACGATCGGCAAGTTCTCCGGGGCCGGCGCCTCGCTGCAGGGACTGATCGCGGCGACCACGAAGAAGGACAGCGGGCTGGTGAAGGCCTTCCAGGCAGCGCTGAACGCGGCGATCGCGGACGGCACCTACGCCAAGGTCCTCGCCCGCTGGAACGTCTCGAACGAAGCGGTCGACAAGTCCGAGATCAATCCGCCCGGCCTCCCGATTACGAGCTGAGGACTACCGATGAAGAAGACACTTGTCGCCGGCCTGGGCGTGCTGTTGCTGGCGCTGGCGGGCTGCGCGGATCCGGTCGCTGAGTCGCCGAAGGGCAGTGACGCGTCGGCGATCTCGTTCGACACCTCGGCCGGGCAGTCACACATCACCTCGGCCAAGGTGGACAGCATCGCGGCCGAATTGCCTGCAGCGGTACGGGACAGCGGGAAGCTCGTGGTCGGCAGTGGTTCGGCCGGTGGCGGGCTGCCGCCGCTGGCGTTCACGGCCGATGACAACAAGACGCCGGTCGGGGTCGACATCGACTTCGCCTACCTGGTCGGGAGTGTGCTGGGGCTGCAGGTGGAGATCCAGACCACCAGCTGGGAGAACCTCTTCCTCGGGCTGGACTCCGGCAAGTACCAGGCCGGTATCTCGAACATCGGCGTCTCCGAGCTGCGCAAGGAGAAGTACGACTTCGCGACGTACCGGCTCGGGCTGCATGCCTGGGAGGCGAAGAAGGGGTCGGGCTGGAAGATCACCAAGCCGGCCGACATCGCGGGCAAGACGGTGGCGGTCAGCTCGGGCACCTTGCAGGAGGCGATCTTGCTCGACTGGAACAAGCAGAACGTCGCCGCGGGGCTGAAGCCCGCGAGCCCGAAGTACTACCAGTCGGCGACCGACTACTACCTCGCGCTGGATTCCGGCCGGATCGACCTGTACCTCGGGCCGAACCCGACCGCGACCTACCACGTCGCGACGTCGGGCAAGACCGAGATCGTCGGCACCGTCTCGTCGAGCTACCCGATCCAGGGGTTGGTCGGCGTGACGACCAAGAAGGGCAGTGGGCTGGCCAAGCCGTTCGCGGACGCGCTCAACGCGGCGATCGCCGACGGCAGCTACGCGAAGGTCCTGGCCAAGTGGCACCTGGAGGCGGAGGGCGTGCAGAAGTCACTGGTGAACCCGCCCGGACTACCCAAGAACAAACAGAAGTGAAAGAAGGAGCGGGGGCTACAGAAGTGAGCGAAGGAGCAAGGGGCTAATGGCAACTATCGCGACCATCTCCAGCAGTCCGTCCGACGTGTCCCGGACCGACGCGGTGCTCTCCTATGTGACCAAGCGGCTGACCAGCCACGGACATCGGGTCACGCCGATCGTCCTGCGCGACCTCCCGGCGACGCCGTTGCTGCGCGGGCGGGCCAACGACCCGGAGATCGCGCGGGCGGTCGAGACGCTGGCCGCCGCCGATGCGGTGGTGGTGACGACGCCGGTCTACAAGGCGGCGTACGCGGGGCTGTTGAAGGTCTTCCTGGACCTGCTCCCGCAGTACGCGCTGCGGGGCAAGCCAGTGTTGCCGTTGGCAACGGGCGGGTCGCCGGCTCATGTGCTGGTGATCGACTACGCGCTCCGGCCGGTGCTCACCAGCCTTGGTGCGGGCTCGATCGGGCAGGGGTGGTTCGTGTTGTCGTCGCACATCCGCCTGTACGACGGGGGCGGGCTGCTCCTCGATCCGGAGGCTTCGGTGCCGCTCTATCAGGTGACCGAGGCGTTCTTGTCCACTGTGGAAGGCGAGCAACTGGTGGAGAGCGTTCCCGTGCAGCCGGCCGCGCTTGAGGTGGTACGGGCTCGACCGGAAGACCCGGAGGCCGCGCCTCTACTGGCCGACCTGGTCGTTGAGTACAGCACTCGGTACGGGCGGAGTAACGACCAGATCTTGCTGACCGAGGTACCGCCGTCGGACTTCCATGCTGAGCAAGGCGGCTCGTTCGTCCTGCTGCGGCACGGTGGGCAGACCGTGGCCGGGGGCGCCATTCGGCGGTACGACGACCAGACCGCCGAGGTGAAGCGGATGTGGACCTCGCACCTGCATCGACGACAGGGGCTCGGCCGCCGCGTGCTGGCGGAGTTGGAGGTGGTGGCTCGCGATCTCGGCTATCGACGGCTGTATCTGACCACGGGGCCGCGACAGCCCGAGGCTAGTGCGTTGTACCTGGCGGCCGGGTTCGAGCCACAGTTCGACGTTGATGCTGATCCGGAGTCGATCGGGCCGTTGCCGTTCAGCAAGAACCTGCCTGTGAGCCTGCAGGTGGCGTCATGAGCCGCCGACTGATCACCGCCATCGAGATCGACGGCGCGGGCAGCCATCCTGATGCTTGGCGAGGCGCCGCGGTCGACCCTTCGGCGATCCTGACCGGGGAGTTGGCTCGGCATGCGGTCCAGCGGGCGGAGGCGGCGGGGATCGACTTCGCCACCTTCGTGGACACGTTGGAGGCGCCGGCCGATGAGCCGTCGCG
The DNA here is from genome assembly GCF_036067295.1 of Kribbella sp. NBC_00382. Classification (NCBI taxonomy): domain Bacteria; kingdom Bacillati; phylum Actinomycetota; class Actinomycetes; order Propionibacteriales; family Kribbellaceae; genus Kribbella; species Kribbella sp. NBC_00382. The sequence goes on along the minus strand of NZ_CP107954.1, from coordinate 1,282,343 downwards.
GGTCAGCGTGCGGCTGGATGCGTTGGGATTAGCCGCGCGGATCGCGCCGTCGACCGATCGCATCGGGCTGATCCCGACGCTGACGGTGACTCACACGGAGCCGTTCCACGTACAGGCGTCTGTGGCGACGCTCGACTATGTCTCGGGCGGTCGCGCGGGGTGGCTCGCTGAGGTGTCGACCAGTGCGGAGGCGGCTGCGGTCATCGGTCGACGGGAGCCGGCGGAGGCTGCCGATACGTGGCGGGAGGCCCGGTACGTCGTTGACGTCAGCCGTCGGCTGTGGGATTCGTGGGAGGACGACGCGATCATCCGGGACGCTCCCAGTGGGCGGTTCATCGATCGGGATCGCATCCATTACGTCGACTACAGCTCGCCGGCGTTCTCGATCAAGGGGCCGTCGATCGTGCCTCGGCCGCCGCAGGGGCACCCGCTGACCGTAGTACGGCTGAGTTCTCCGGAGGCACTGCAGGCTGCGGCCGATGCGGATTTGGTGTTGTTGCCGGGGACAACTGATCTCGAGGATCGGCTGGCCGCAGTACGGGCGGCGAGTCTCAATCCGCGGGTGCTGCTCTCAGTGAGTGTGGCGCTCAGCGACGGTCCGGCGGATGGGGTCGATTACGCCGGCGGTGTGGAGGAGCTGGCCGATCTCATCGAGGGGTGGAACGCGGCCGGGCTGGATGGGATCCATCTTCGACCGGCCTCGCTCGAGCTCGACGTACCGGTGATCGCGGAGCGGCTTGTGCCGTTGCTGCGGGAGCGGCGGTTGCTCGGGCCATCCGCCGGTCGGGCGACGTCGTTGCGGAACCGGCTCGGGTTGAGGCGGCCGGCCAATCGGTATGCGGGGAGTGGGCGATGACGAAGCAGATCCATCTGGCGGCGCACTTTCCTGGCGTCAACAACACGACCGTGTGGTCCGATCCTGAGTCCAGGTCGCAGATCGACTTCGCGTCGTTCCGGCACCTTGCGGATACGGCCGAGCGGGGGACCTTCGACTTCTTCTTCCTGGCCGAGGGACTGCGGCTGCGCGAGGTCAAGGGCCGGATCCACGACCTGGACGTGGTCGGGCGGCCGGAGTCGCTGACCGTGCTCAGTGCGCTGGCGGCGGTGACGACGCATCTCGGGCTCGCGGCGACGGTGAACTCGACTTTCAACGAACCGTACGAACTGGCGAAGCGGCTCGCGACGCTCGACCACCTGTCGGGTGGACGGGCCGCGTGGAACGTCGTCACCTCGTGGGATGCCTTCACTGGCGAGAACTTCCGGCGTGGTGGTTATCTCGACAAGGCGGACCGGTACGTCCGGGCGCAGGAGGCGTTGCGGGTCGTGCGGAAGCTCTGGGATTCCTGGTCCTCGGAGCTCGTGCTGGACCAAGACGGTGGGGTCTTCGCTCGTGAGGGCGCTGGGGCCTTCGCGGACGAAGGCGCTCACTTCAACATCCGCGGGCGCTTTGGGTTGCCGCCTTCGCCGCAAGGGCATCCGGTGGTGATCCAGGCGGGGGACAGCGATCAGGGGCGGGACTTCGCTGCTGAGGGTGCTGATGTGATCTTCAGCCGGCATGGGAGTTTTGAGGCGGGGCAGGCGTTCTACAAGGACGTGAAGGCGCGGCTTCCGCAGTACGGGCGGTCCGAGGATTCGCTGAAGATCATGCCGGCGGTGACGGTCGTTGTCGCCGACAACGATCGCGAGGCGGCGGACAAGGCGCAGTACATCCGCGAGCAGCAGGTATCGGGGCCGACAGCGATCGTGCTGGCCGAGCTGTTGTGGGGCCGCGACCTGTCGTCGTACGACCCCGACGGACCGTTGCCTGCCGAGGACCCGGTCGTCGGCTCGGCTGTCACGCAGGGACGCGTCGGCTACAACGACCCCGCCCCCATCGTCGCCGAATGGCGAGCCCAAGCCGAGGCCCACGGCTGGTCCCTCCGCCAAACAGTCATCAACCAGCAAAACCGCCAAACCTTCATCGGCTCCCCGTCAACGGTCGCCGCCGCCATGAACCGCCACGTCCAGGAAGACGCCGCCGACGGCTTCGTACTGGTCCCACACCTGACACCTGGCGGTCTAGACGACTTCGTCGACTCCGTCGTCCCCCTCCTCCGCGACCGCGGCGTCCTCCGCTCCGAATACACCGGTACGACGCTGCGCCACCACCTCGGGCTGGACGCATGACCACGCCGACTGTGCTTCATCCCCGACGTTCCACCGAGGATCCGGCGACGGTGGTGTTCGTCGGTGGTGGACCCCGGACCGTTGGATTGTTGGAGCGGTTCGCCGCCAGCGCTGATGAGTTGCTTGGTGGGCGTGAGGTGGAGATCCATGTCGTCGATCCGTATCCCGCCGGCGGTGGGCGGATTTGGCGGCGGGATCAGTCGCGGTTGTTGTGGATGAACTCGATGGCGTCGGACGTGACGATCTTTACGGACGAGTCGGTGGTGTGTGACGGGCCGATCGTGCCGGGGCCGGATTTGGCGACGTGGGCCAATGGAGTCGGGGCGACGTTGCTGGAGGAGGCCGGGCTGGAGACGGCTGGGCCGATGGATTTTCCGCCTCGGTTGCTGCAGGCGGAGTACCTGAGTTGGGTCTGGGATCGGGTTGTCCGGTCGCTGCCTTCTCACGTGCGGGTGACGACTCACCTTGAGCGGGCCGTCTCGCTCACCTCGGAGTGGGGTAATCGGGTGGAGCTGGCGTCGGGGGAGGTGCTGGAGGCGGATCTCGTGGTGCTCGCGCTCGGGTACCTCGATCGGGCGCCGACGGCCGACGAGGCGGCGCTGGCGGACGCCGCATCGTCGGCCGGCCTGACCTACATCCCGCCTGGCTACACCGCCGACGTCGACCTGAGCTCACTGCGCCCCGCCGAGCCAGTCATCGTGCGCGGCTTCGGACAGGCGTTCATCGACCTGATGGTGCTGCTCACCGAAGGCCGCGGCGGCTGGTATGACGAATGCAGCGGCCGGCTCGAGTACAACCCCTCCGGCAGCGAACCCATCCTGTACGTCGGTTCGCGCCGCGGCGTCCCGTACCACGCCAAACTCGGCTACACCGTGCCCGGTACGACCCCCGTCCCCACCCGGTACCTGACCAAGACGGCCCTCGACGAACTGGGCGACGGCGTACTCGACTTCGCCACCCAAGTCCGCCCGCTCGTCGACAAGGAACTCACCTTCGCCCACTACCAGCAGCTCTTCCTGGCCCACCCGGAGCGAACCGCTTGGCCATGGCAACAGTTCTTCGAGGTGCTCGACAGAACGTTGCCAGCAGCCCCGGAATTCGTTGCAGCAGTCAACGAGGCCGTCCCTTCTCCTGATGACCGCTTCGTCCTGGCCGACGTCGACAAACCACTCGCGGGACTCACCTTCGAGGACCCCGACCAGCTGGATCGCGAACTGGTACGGCTGATCGAGACCGACCTCCTCCGCCGCGCCGACCCCGCCTACTCCGCCGATCTCGCCGTCTTCAACGCCTTGCTGAGCGTCTACAGCGTGCTCTCGGTCGCCATCACCGAAGGCCGCCTCTCCGACGAGGACCGCGTCCGGCACGTCGAGACCGAGTGGCACGGCTTCTTCTCCTTCGTGGCCAGCGGCCCGCCGCCGCGTCGCCTCGAGGAGCTGCTCGCCCTGCACCGGGCCGGCCTGGTCCGCTTCGCCGGACCATCCTTAACCGTTGCTCTACGCAATGACCGGTTCGTTGCCTCCAGCCCGGCCCTGCCTGGGGAGATCGAGGCTCGGGCGTTTGTCGAGGCACGGTTGCCGCGACCGGACGTACTCGCGACCCCCGATCCCTTGCTGACCGGCTTGCTCAAGTCGGGACTGCTCGCCGCCGACGAGTTGATCGCCTCGGACGGTACGAGCCTCGGCGGCGGTCAGCTTAAGGCGGATGGCGAGTGCCGCGCGATCAAGGCCGACGGGTCGGTGCATCCGTCGCTGTTCCTGCTGGGGCCGTCGGTCTCCGGCTCGGCCGGCTCGTCCGGCTTCTCCCGGCCACATTTCAACGGTCCGGGCTTCCGCCAGAACGACGCGGTCGCCCGTCAACTCCTTCAGCTAGTCGCTGTTCAGTCGCAGAAAGCAGGTCGACGTCATGCCAGTTGAGTTCCTCGGTATCGCCGGGACGAACCCGGCCAGCGAGGTCACGCCGCGAACCGGTGGCGCCCTCGATCTCGAGTACACCGCCAAGCTCGCCCGGGCGCACGAGGACAACGGGTGGGACCGGATCCTCTTCGCGTACCACTCGGGCTCGCCGGACCCGTCGCAGGTCGCGGCCTACGTGGCGAGCAAGACCGAGCGGATCAACCTGGTCGTCGCGCACCGGCCCAACGTGGCTTACCCGACGTTGACGGCGAAGACCTTTGCGACGCTGGATCACATCAGCGGTGGGCGATTCGAAGTACACGTGATCACTGGTGGGTCGACGGCGGACCAGGCCGCGGAAGGTGACTTCCTCGCCAAGGACGATCGGTACGGGCGGACGCGGGAGTTCATCCAGATCCTCAAGCAGGCCTGGACCTCTGACGAGCGGTTCGACTTCGCCGGCGAGCACTACCAGTTCGAGCAATTCGTGGCGGACATCAAGCCGTTGCAGCAGCCGCGGCCGCGGATCTCCTTCGGTGGCTCGTCGGCGGCCGCTTATGCCGTCGGGGCGTCGGAGGCGGACATCTTCGCGCTGTGGGGCGAGCCGTTGGCCGGTACCAAGGAACAGCTCGCCACGATCGATGCGGAGGCTTTGAAGGCAGGGCGCCCCAGGCCCACCATCCAGATCGCGTTCCGGCCGATCCTGGCGGAGACGGACGAGTTGGCGTGGGCGAAGGCCGAGCGGATCCTCGGGCGGATCAAGGATGCGCAGGCCGGTGGAGCTGCGCGCGGTCGGTACCGCGATCCGCGCAAGACACCCGAGAACGCCGGCTCCCAGCGACTGTTGAAGGCGGTCGAGGCCGGCGAGCGGCACGACCGCGCGCTGTGGACCGCGCCGACCGGCCTGACCGGTGGTGGCGGCAACTCCACCGCACTCGTTGGTACGCCGGAGACGGTCGCCGCCGCGTTGCTCGACTACTACGACCTCGGGGTGCGGATCTTCTCCGCCCGGGGCTACGACATCTACGACGACGCCGTCGACTTCGGCCGGTACGTCATCCCGCTCGTCCGCGAGGAAGTCGCCCACCGCGAGAACGCCACCCGAGAGGACCTGGCCTCATGACCATCACGACCGAGCAGCAACAGGCCGAGCTGGAGCAGGACTGGCAGACCTGGCATGCGTTGCGCGAGCAGGACCTGAACACCGACTACGGCTGGCTCACCATCGTCGCCTTCAACTGGCTGTCTACTTCACCGTCCGCGCTCCCCGGGCTGCCCGGTGAGTGGTGGACGGCTGATGGTCAGGCGCATGTGACGGCGGCTGAGGGGTTGACGCTCAATGGAGAGCCGTTGGAGGGCAGTGCCTCAGCCAGTGTCGCGGAGGCCGGTTCCCTGAGTTGGCTGCTGCACGGGGACAAGCTGGTTGAGCTGGTACTCCGCGGAGGCCGCTACGCGATCCGTCAGCGCGATCCCCGCGCCACTACCCGGGTCGGCTTCAACGGAGTGCCCACCTATCCGGTGGACCCGTCCTGGGTGGTCACTGGCCACTTCAGTCCGTACGAGGAGCCTGTGCGGGTTGAGGTGACTACTGCTCGGCCCGACCTTCGGCAGCACGTGACGGCCATCGGGACGGTTCACCTGGCGCTGGGCGATTCGGCGTACGAGTTGGTGGCTACTGCGGCGGGGGAGGGGAGGGTGGCGCTGTCGTTCCGTGACGAGACCAATGGGGTCGAGACGGCTCTCTGGCGCACTGTGACCACTGGGCCGGTGCAGGCCGATCGGAGTGTGGTCGTGGACTTCAACCGGACTACCAACCTGCCGTACGCCTTCACCGACTACGGCACCTGCCCAGCGCCGGTGGCGGGCAACCAGCTGGCAGTACCTGTCACTGCAGGGGAGAAGAGGCCGCGGTGAAGTTCTGTACCTACACGCTGATCGACAACTCGCCGGACCCGATCAGCGGGCGGCAGCTCACGACGTACGAGCGGTTCCAGCACGTGGTCCGGCAGGCGCAGTGGGCGGAGGAGCTCGGCTTCGACGGGTACGGGGTGGGGGAGCGGCATGCGCAGCGGTTCATCTCCTCCTCGCCGCCGGTGGTGCTTGCCTATATCGCTGCGTCTACTAGCCGGATCAGGCTGCTCACTACGGTGACGGTGCTGTCGCTGCTGGACCCGGTGCGGGTGGCTGAGGAGTACGCGACGCTGGACCAGCTGTCGGGCGGGCGGCTCGACATCATCATCGGCAAGGGCAACGACCCGGATCAGAACGCACTGTTCGGGTACGACCTCGACGGGCAGTGGGAGCGGAACAGGGAGAAGTACGAGCTACTGCGGCGGCTGCTGCGGGAGGAGTCGGTGTCCTGGTCCGGGACCTACCGGCCGGCCCTGGTGGACGCCACTACCCAGCCGAGGCCGCTGCAGTCGCCCCTGCCGATCTGGCATGGTTCTGCGTCATCCACGGAGTCGACGGAGCTCGCGGCCAAGTGGGGCGAGCCGCTGTTCTCCGCTAACGGCTTCCACCCGATGGAGAAGTACGCAGGGTTGATCCGGCACTACCGGGAGCGCTGGGAGGCGTACGGGCACGACCCGGCCGATGCGGTGGTCGGGGCCGGGTTCAACGGGCTCTACGTGAAGAAGAGCTCGCAGGAGGCGCTGGAGGGGTACCGGCCGATCTTCGACGCCTTCATGGACTCACCGGGGGCCAAGCACAACAAGCTGCCGTTCTCGACGCTGGAGGAGTTCCTGGCGCAGGGGTCGGTGCTGGTCGGGTCGCCGGAGCAGGTGATCGACAAGTTCGGGCGGTACCAGGAGGCGTTCGGGCATGAGCTGTCCGGCGTCTCGCTGGAGGTCTCCGGGCTGCCGGAGGACGAGAACCGGGCCAGCGTCGAGACCTTCGTCACTGAGGTCGTACCGGTACTGCGGGCGTCGTACCCGAGTCGCGTCTGGTCCTGACCGAACTGGGCCGAAAATTGGTCGGAAGCACTCGCCGGACCCGGTATGCTTCTCTGGTCGGAACGAGGGGCCTGCAAGGCGCTTCTTCCCCGATTTCACATCGGGGTAGGAGACCGTGTAATCTCTCCTCGGCCCGCCCCTTTAGCTCAGTCGGCAGAGCGTCTCCATGGTAAGGAGAAGGTCTACGGTTCGATTCCGTAAAGGGGCTCAAAGATCGCATCCCACCTGGTCCGCCGGGTGGGATGGCGGACTTACCCGGCGGGGTAGCTCAGGTGGTTAGAGCACACGGCTCATAATCGTGGTGTCGCGGGTTCGACTCCCGCCCCCGCTACTTCGAGAACGCGATCACTCCAGTTGCGCGTTCCAGACAAAAGAGGCAGTAATGGCTAAGGCAAGCGACGTCCGCCCGAAGATCACCCTTGCGTGCACGGTCTGCAAGGAGCGCAACTACATCACCAAGAAGAACCGGCGCAACGACCCGGACCGTCTTGAGCTGAAGAAGTACTGCGCCCGCTGCAACGACCACACCGACCACCGCGAGACCCGCTGACCTCAGCAGTCTTCACGTCAGGCCCGCTTCGTTTCGCGAAGCGGGCCTTTCGCTGTTCTCAGACGGTGAGGATGGGCTTGCCGGCCGCGTAGGCGGTGAGGCGGTCTTCGCGGGAGGTCAGGCAGCAGGAGCCGCAGACGGTGCCGCAGCCCTTGGTGCTCGTGTAGTAGAGGCAGCAGGTGTTGCGGAGGTAGACGAGTTTGCCGGCTGCTTCGGTGACCTCGCCCAGGCGGGAGAGGCCGGCGGGGGCGTTGGTGATGAAGGTTTGCCAGCGGTCCAGGAGGAAGGACGGGGCTACCGTTTCCTGCTCGCGGGTGGCGGCGCAGAAGGCCATGGCGCAACCTGCGGCGACGCCGCCGTGGAGTTGGCGGAGGCCGGCTCGGGTTCGGCGGTGGAGCTCGGCCGAGAGAGGGAGCAGGTGCTGCGTCAGCACCACGTCGTACAGGGTCTGCAGGTCGCCGGGGAGGAAGTCGGCCGAGCGGACGGCGACGGAGGCGATGCCGTGGCCGTCGTGGGGCTTCACCCAGAGGTTGTGCGGGCGGATGTCGAGGACGCGGCCTTCGAGGGCCCAGAGCAGCAGTGCGGTCGCCGGGGCGCGGCCCGCGTAGAAGGACATCAGGCTGAGCGCGTTCGCGTGGGCCGAGACGTGGTCGCTCGCGTCGTGGTCGCGCTTGAGCAGCTCGGTCAGCTCCGGACCGTCCGGTTCGAGCAGCCGATCGACCCTGAGCCAGTCGGTCCCGCTCGGCTCGCCGATCTCCAGCCCGTACCTCGGGGCGTAGCGGGCCAAACCGGCTACACCTCCCCGTCCTGCCGTCACCTTCGTCCTGACCCTTCCGTCTCGGGAGGAGTGGGTGGCGGCACTCTGGTCACAGTCTGCCAGTAGGGTTACTGGACATGACGATCGACGCCACGATGGTCGGCCGGAGCTATTCGGCCGCCGAGTCCTACCAGGTCGGCCGGGAGAAGATCCGGGAGTTCGCCGACGCGATCGGCGATCCCAACCCGGCGTACCGGGGAGTTGACGCGGTCGCACCACCGACCTTCGCCTTCATGGTCGCCAACCCTGCGCTGCTCGTGATGCTCGCCGACGCGGAGCTCGGGCTGCGGCTGGACCGGATCGTGCACGGCGCGCAGAAGTTCAGCTACACCCGCCCGATCAAGGCCGGCGACGAGATCGCCGCGACCGCCACCATCACCACCGTGCGCAAGGCCGGTGACGTCGAGGTGATCATGTACGAGACCGCGCTGACCACCGTCGACGGCGAGCCGATCGCCACCTCCACGTCGACGATCTCGCACAACCGGGCGGACTCATGAGCACGCCTGTCGAGGTCGGAACTGAGTTGCCGCCGCTGACCATCACGTTGCGGCGCGAGGACCTCGTTCGGTACGCCGGTGCGAGTGGCGACTTCAACCCGATCCACTGGAACGACCGGATGGCGGCTGCTCTCGGGCTGCCCGGCGTGATCGCGCACGGGATGCTCACGATGGCTAGCGCGGCCCGCGTTGTCACCGACTGGCTGGACGACCCGGCTGACCTGGTCGAGTACGGGGTGCGGTTCACGAAGTTCGTCGTCGTACCGGATGACGAGAAGGGCGCCACGGTCACCTTCTCCGCCAAGGTCGACAAGCTGACCGGCGACGGCCACGCCGAGATCGACATCACCGCCTTGGCCGGCGAAGAAAAAGTCCTGGGCCGAGCCCGAGCGGTCGTGCGACTCCCGTGACCACTCCGCACCCCCCGGCCACCGACACACCTGCCACCGACGCCTCAGCCACCGGTGACCCGGTCACCGACGCCCCCGCTACCGACGCCTCAACCATCGGCACCCCGGCCACGGACGCCCCGGCCACCGTTACCCCGGTCGCCGGAGCTGCAGGAGCCGCCGTGGCCAAGGACGTCCGGTTGGCGGACTTCACCACCTTGCGGATCGGCGGTCCCGCCGACCAGCTGATCGAGGTGACCACCGAGCAGGAGTTGATCGACGCGGTCCGCGAGGCCGACGCGGCCGCTCAGCCGGTACTGCTGTTGTCCGGCGGCAGCAACGTGGTGATCGGCGACGAGGGCTTCCGCGGAACGGTCGTCAAGATCGCCACCCGCGGCATCCGGGTCGACGCGGACGCCTGCTCCGGCGCGATGATCCACGTGCAAGCCGGTGAGGACTGGGACGCCGTAGTACAGCGCGCTATCGCCGAGGAGTGGAGCGGCCTCGAGTCGATGTCCGGCATCCCCGGACTGGCCGGCTCGACCCCGGTCCAGAATGTCGGCGCCTACGGGCACGAGGTCGCCGAGACGATCGCATCCGTCCGCGTCTGGGACCGGGTCGACAACGCGGTCCGCACGATCTTCGCCGCCAACTGCGGCTTCACCTACCGCAACTCCCGCTTCAAGGCAGACCCCAGCCGGTACGCCGTACTGGAGGTCGCCTTCCAGCTCCCCCTTGGCGACCTCTCCGCTCCGATCGGGTACGCCGAACTGGCCCGCACCCTCGACGTCGAGCCCGGCTCCCGCGCCCCGATGACCGAGGTCCGCGAGGCCGTCCTCGCCCTGCGCCGCAGCAAGGGCATGGTCCTCGACCCCGAGGACCACGACACCTGGAGCGCCGGCTCCTTCTTCACCAACCCCCTCCTCGACACCACCGCCGAGGTCCCCGCCGGAGCCCCCCAATGGCCCCAGCCCGACGGACGCGTGAAGACCAGCGCCGCCTGGCTGATCGAACACGCCGGTATCCCCAAGGGCTTCTCGATCGGCGACGCTGCCGTCTCCACCAAACACACCCTCGCCCTCACCAACCGAGGCAACGCCACCTCGAAGGAACTCCTGGCCCTGGCCACTCACGTCCGCACCCAGGTCCACCACGCCTTCAACATCACCCTCGTCAACGAACCAGTCCTGGTGAACTGCAGCCTCTGATCAACTCATTGGCGAGGTGCTTGCTGGTTGTTGCAGCGCCGATCTATTGATCCAGGTCCTCGATGCGCCGACGCTGTACTCCTGTGCGAGTCAGACAGCGGAGGACTGATGATATCGACGATGAATGACTCGGCCGTGCGACGCCGGCCCTTGCTGAAGGCCGGCGGTCTGGCGGTGCTGGCGCTGATCTTGGGCCTGCTGTTCGGGGTCATCGTCGCTCTCCCGGTGGCTCTGCTGGGCGTTGTGGCTGCCCTGGTCCTCCTGCGCAAGTCGCCCGGGCCGGCGGCTCTCGGGGCCGGGATGAACATCGCCGTTCTCCTGGTGCTTTACCTGATCGCCATTCTCACCGGGAACTGACAGCCGGTTCAGGCCAGGGCCTTTGCAGCCTCCGAACACAACGACCCTGAACAAGCCACCATCGGCGGGTGCAATCAGTCGTGGACGTGCTGGCCGGCAACGGCCATGCCACCTTCACGGAACTGCGTGCGGTCACCACGCGCCGCAAGCTTGACGCTGCGGTGAAGAGTGGAGTGATCGAGCGGCTCGCACGAGGGATCTACACCCTTCCAGCGAGTGACGCCGAGAGATCCGGCGGCGTCACGACCGGGACCGACAAGCAAGTCGCAGTGGCCTACGCCGGCGTTGTGTCGCACCTGAGTGCCGCAGCAGCCTGGGGGCTCCCGATCCTCGCCACACCGGAGAAGCCGCACATCACCATCCCGCCGAAGCGCCGCCCGAGGAAAGGGCCGCCGGCAGTACTGCATTGGGCGCCGATCGCGGCCGGAGATCGGTCGGAAAGGATCACCTCGGTGCTGCGTACGGTTCTCGATTGCGGTCGTATTCCGCCGTTCGTTGCTGCTGACACAGCGGATCGATGGGTTCACGCCTCAGCTCCGGGTGGAGACCGGCGGCTTCGAGGTGCGGGTCGACCTTGGGCATCAGGAGGCCCGGATCGCGTTGGAGGCGGAAGGATTCGCGTTCCACGGGTCGAGTGGTGACTTCGCCGCCGACTGTCGCCGCTACGACGAGTTGGTGGCGGCGGGGTGGCTGGTGCTGCGGTTCACCTACTGGCAGGTGCTGGCCGAGCCGGAGTGGGTGGGGGACATGATCCGGGCGGCTCTGGTGCAAAGGGGCGGTGTGCAGAAGGACAGGACGTAGTGAAAGGAGAAGGACCCTGCCAAGCGCCGGCCTAGCGTTTGCTGAGACTCTTCCGTCTGCTACTACCTGTCGTTGTGTCCGGTTCGCCCTGTGCTATCTCGTCGAGGGGGTCGCGGGTGGTGGCGGGGAAGCGGGTGAACTCTCGGATGACGGCCTGGAGCGACTGAGCTTTGGGGTCGTCGGCGTAGGGGGTGGAGCGGGTCAGGGCGGCTACCTCGCTGACCCGGTGGATCAGGGGGCGCACTCTGTACTCCGTCCTGGTGGCGAGGACTGGGGTGAGAGCCTCCCGGGCGCCGTCCAGCTCTCCGAGGAGGAGGTGGGCCTTTGCCTGCTGGAGGCGGGCCATGCGTTCGGAACCGGGGTTGCGCAGGGCATGTGGTGCGGACTCGAAGAGGGCGACGCTGTGGTTCGCATGGTCCAGAGTCAGCTGGGGCTGACCCAGGGTGAGGTAGGCGTCGGACCAGAGGCCTTCGGCGCGTTCCGGAGTACAGAGGAAGAGGCCGCCGAGCTCAGGCACCGAAGGGTCGGGCTTCGTGCGCTTGGCCTGGTCGAGCATGGCGCGGGCTTCGTCGGTCCGGCCGGCTCGGGTGAGGTCCAGGGCGGCGGCCGACGCCAGGAAGAGGGCGGAGGTACCGGCTGCGTAGCGCAGGCCGTCGAGGGCGAAGTCCAGCGCGTGGTCGATGTCGTCCTGCCAGAAGGCGGTGGTGTGCTGGGTGGCCCGGACCCAGGCGCGCAGCTCGTCGTAGCCCGAGGCGTCGGCACACGCCCAGGCAGTCCGCGTATGGCTCTCCGCGACCTCCGGTCGGCCGAGGTCGACTGACATCCAGCCGAGCAGCGTCAGCGCCCAGCCCGCAGCGGCGTACAGGTCGCGGGTCTGCTGCGGTGGCTGCCGGCCGCCGAGCAGTTTGAAGGCGCGGTCGCGGACGGCGAGGCTGCGCTGGAACAGCGCCTTGGTCGGCACCTTGAGGTAGTTCTGCGCGATCCGCTGGATGTCCGCGTGCAGCTGCTCGACGGTGAGGCCGCCGACGTTCGACTCCTCGGCCAGCGCGAGCAGCGAGATCGACTGGTCGGCAGCATCGATCAGCTTGTCCTCCATCCCGGCCATCGAGCAGCTGGTCGCCTCCGGCGCGAGCGGGCCCGATGCCCCCGCCTGGTTGAAGCCCAGCTCACTGTCGGTGGCGACGTGCAGCACCTCGCGCAGCCCGGCCCGGTACGCCGCGCCCGGCCAGCGCACCGCGCCGCGTTCGAGCTTGGCGATGTAATGCCCATCCAGCTCGTACCTCGTGTCGGTGGTCGCCCACAGCCAGGCGCAGACCGCCTCGGCCAGCTCCGCGCGGGACAGGTGCGCGCCCGGGGTGTTGGGGGACGGCGTCCGTTCCCGGGCGGCTCGCAACAACTCGTTCGACTCTGACATGGCGGTAACTGTAGGTGCCCGGACACGCTCCGCGACGGTCTTCAGGGCCCCTGTGGACGAGCTGCCCCAAGCTGCCCCGCGATGCCCCGAGCTGCCCCGTTTCCCAACCCCGCTTAGGCTTTGGCAGGTGGCCGAAGAAGCAGTGACGACGTTGCGTGCCGAGTTGCGCCGGTTCGGGCGGGCTGAGGAGGCCTTCGCGCTGCTGGAGACCTTCCTCGAGGTCGCCCGGCCCCGGCTCGAGACGGCAGCGCTGGACCCCAGGCAGCTTTACCTGCCGGAGGAGATGACCGACGACCGTGCCGTCGTCCGGGAGCTGATCGATGCCATCGGCAACGAGCCTGCGCCGCAGCGGCGGCTGCTGGTCGTGGCGGAGCGCTCGTACGACCTGGATGACGTGCAGGCTCGCTGGGACTTCACCCGGCTCGCCTACTGCTCCGACCTGGCGACCGTGTGGAGCCAGCGCCGCCGGACCACCTACTTCGAGGTGACCGACAAGAGCAGAGCGACGTATTGGCTGCCCCACACCCTCAAGATCCAGTACTTCGACGCGATCGCCGCCAAGGGCTGGGCAGTCCCCGAGGACTGGCTCAACGCACCCTCGAAGACCCCCAAACCCTGGTGGAAGCGCTTCTAGACCGCAGGCAGCTTCTCCAGTGCAGCCGCGACAGAAGCCTGTAGCTCGGCGTCGTCCCACGCTCGGTCGGTCATCGCGCCCGACAGATATGCGTCGTACGCCGCCAGATCCAGGTGTCCGTGTCCGCAGAGTGCCGTGAGGATGACCTTCTCCTCGCCGGACTCCTTGCAGCGTTGGGCTTCCTCGATCGCCGCGGCCAGCGCATGCGTCGGCTCCGGCGCCGGCAAGATTCCCTCGGACCGCGCGAACAGCACTCCGGCGGCGAAACACTCCGACTGCGGCTTCGCGATCGCCTCGATCTCGCCCGTCTCGTAGAGGTGGCTGATCAGCGGGCTCATCCCGTGGTACCGGAGCCCACCCGCATGGATCGGATCCGGCACGAAGTCGTGCCCGAGCGTGTGCATCTTCATCAGCGGCGTCATCCCGATCGTGTCGCCGAAGTCGTAGGCGTACGTGCCCTGCGTCAGCGACGGACACGCGGCCGGCTCCACGGCCCGTACGACGGGTGACATCCGGCCCGCCCATTTCTCCCGCAGGAACGGGAACGCGAGCCCGCCGAAGTTCGACCCGCCACCGGTGCAGCCGACCAGTACATCGGGAGTCTCGCCGACCATCGCGAGCTGCATCAGCGCTTCCTCGCCGATGATCGTCTGGTGCAGCAGTACGTGGTTGAGCACGCTGCCGAGCGCGTAGTGCACGGTCGGATCGGCGACCGCCATCTCGACCGCTTCGCTGATCGCGATCCCGAGCGACCCGGTGGAATCAGGGTTCTCGGCAAGGATCCTCCGCCCCGACTCGGTCAGGTCCGACGGGCTCGGGTGCACGGTCGCCCCGAACACCTCCATCATCGTCCGCCGGTACGGCTTCTGGTCGTACGAAGCCCGCACCTGCCAGACCTCGCACTCCAGCCCGTACTGCGCGCACGCGAACGCCAGCGCGGTGCCCCACTGCCCGGCGCCCGTCTCGGTCGTGAGCTTCCGGACTCCTGACTTGGCGTTGTAGTAGGCCTGCGGCACTGCCGTGTTCGGCTTGTGCGAGCCGGCGGGGGAGACGCCCTCGTACTTGTAGTAGATCCGGGCCGGCGTATCGAGCGCCTTCTCCAGCCGGTGCGCGCGATAGAGCGGACTCGGCCGCCACAACCGGTAGACGTCGAGCACCTCGCCCGGGATGTCGATGTACTGCTCCTGCGACACCTCTTGCAGGATCAGGTCCATCGGGAACAGCGGAGCAAGGTCATCCGGCCCCACAGGTTGCCCGGTGCCCGGATGCAGCACCGGTGGCGGAGGCGTGGGCAGATCGTGCAGCACGTTGTACCAGCGGGTCGGCAGCTCGTCCTCGGGCAGCAGGATCTTCGTCGGCGTCATGCACGCAAAGTTAGGCCCGCTCCCAGCCCGCCGCAATGCCCTCGTCATGCACCCGGCGAGCACTCCTCGTGCACCCGCTAGAACGCAGTGGGAACCGATACCGGCTGGTCGACACCGAGCCACTGGTCGATCTCACCGAGCAAGCTCTTCTGTACTTCGGATGGTGCGGTCGACGCGAGCACCGAGCCCCTCGCCAGGTCGGCCAGTTCGGCGTCGGTGAAGCCGTGCACGCTCCTGGCCGTCTCGTACTGCTCGGCCAGCCGCGAGCCGAACAGCAACGGGTCGTCGGCACCCAACGCGATCCGGGCGCCCGCCTCGTACAGCTGTCGTAGCGGCACATCCTCCGGGCGCCGGTAGACCCCCAGCGACACGTTGGACGCCGGGCAGACCTCCAGCGCGACCTGGGCGTCGACCACTCGCTTCAGCAGGTCGGGGTCTTCGACGGAGCGCACGCCATGTCCGATCCGCCCGGCACCGAGCTCGTCGAGGCAGGTCCGCACGGTCGCGGGGCCACAGAGTTCGCCGCCATGAGGTGCGGACAGAAGGCCCGCATGACGGGCTATCCGGAACGCCGGGGCGAACTCGGACGTAGTACCGCGTCGCTCGTCGTTGGACAGGCCGAAGCCGACCACTCCACGGCCCACGTACTGCGCGGCGAGCCGGGCAAGGGTCCGCGCGTCGAGGGGATGCCTGGTGCGGTTGGCGGCGATGACGACCTGGACCGAGATCCCGGTGCTCGCCGAGGCGTCGCGGGCGGCGTCTAGTACCAGGTCGGTGAACTCGGTGATGCCGCGGAATCGGCTCGCATACCCGGATGGGTCGACCTGGATCTCCAGCCAGCGGGAGCCGTCCGCGCGATCGTCCTCGGCCGCCTCCCGGACCAGGCGACGGACGTCATCCTCGGTGCGGAGTACCGACCGGGCGACGTCGTACAGGCGCTGGAAGCGGAACCAGCCGCGCTCGTCGGCCGCGGACAGCTGCGGCGGCCAATCGGTGCGCAGAGCGTCGGGCAGCCGCACACCGTGCTTGTCGGCCAGCTCGACCAGGGTGAGGTGCCGCATCGACCCGCTGAAGTGCAGGTGCAGGTGGGTCTTCGGCAGCAGCCGCAGGTCCCGATCCGTCATTACAGAAGGTTACCGACAGACCGCCCAGAGGAGAAACCGGGCGGTCTGTCGGGGGTGGTCAGCTGAGCAGCTTGGCGATCCGGGAGACGCCCTCGGTCAGGTCTGCGTCGCCCAGGGCGTAGGAGAGCCGCAAGTAGCCCGGAGCGCCGAACGCCTCGCCGGGCACGACCGCGACCTCGACCTCGTCGAGGATGATGCCGGCCAGATCGGTCGAGGTGTTTGCCGCCTTGCCGTTGATCTCGCGGCCGAGCACGCCCTTGACCGACGGGTAGGCGTAGAACGCGCCGGTCGGCTCCGGGCACTCGATGCCGGGGATGTCGTTGAGCATCTGCACCATCAGTTTGCGGCGGCGGTCGAAGGCCAGCTTCATCTCGTCGACCGCGCTCAGGTCACCGGTCAGCGCGGCGATCGCGGCCCGCTGGGCGACGTTGCAGACGTTCGAGGTCTGGTGCGACTGCAGGTTCGTCGCGGCCTTGATGACGTCCTTCGGGCCGATCATCCAGCCGACCCGCCAGCCGGTCATCGCGTACGTCTTGGCGACGCCGTTCAGGACGACGGTCTGGTCGGCCAGCTCCGGTACCGCGACCGGCAGCGAGGTCGACTTGGTGTCGCCGTAGGTGAGGTGCTCGTAGATCTCGTCGGTGATCACCCAGATGCCGTGCTCGAGGGCCCAGCGGCCGATCGCCTCGATCGCCTCCGGGGTGTCCACCGCGCCGGTCGGGTTCGACGGCGAGCAGAACAGCAGCGCCTTCGTCTTCTCGGTCCGGGCCGCCTCGAGCTGCTCGACGGTGACCAGGTAGTTCTGGGTCTCGTCGGCGAGCACCTCGACCGGCACGCCGCCGGCCAGCTGGATCGTCTCGGGGTACGTCGTCCAGTACGGCGCGGGCAGCAGTACCTCGTCGCCCGGGTCGAGCAGAGTGGCGAACGTGTTGTAGACCGCGTGCTTGCCGCCGTTGGTCACCAGGACCTGCGACGCCTCGATCTCGTAGCCGGAATCCCGCTTCGTCTTCTCGACGATGGCCTGCTTGAGCTCGGGCAGACCACCCGCCGGGCTGTAGCGGTGGTTCTTGGGATCGCGGGCGGCCGCGACGGCCGCCTCGACGATGTAGTCCGGGGTCGGGAAGTCCGGCTCACCGGCGCCGAAGCCGATGACCGGGCGGCCGGCCGCCTTGAGGGCCTTCGCCTTCGCGTCGACAGCGAGGGTGGCCGATTCACTGATTGCACCGATACGTGCGGAGATGCGGGAGACCATAGGCCCCATCCTGGCACTGACCTGCCCGTGGTCACATCCGGGTATCGCCTGGTGACCGGAACCATGGTGGGCCCCCTGGCGTTGGCAACGTCGTGGAGACGGTAAGGTTCTGCCCGCAGTACGACGTCCGGCCCGAAGTCCACGGAGGTTCGCCGCCGTGGCGGGGACCCGGAGCACCCTGGGGCTCAGTTCGACCAGGTGGCCCCGACCCCGTACACTCTTCTAGTCCGGGCGTAGATGGCCCTGACTCGGCATGCCCGAGATCAGGTCCAGCGGCGTTCGGAACTTTGCAGAGGGCACTAGCTCAACTGGCAGAGCATCGGTCTCCAAAACCGAAGGTTGGGGGTTCAAGTCCCTCGTGCCCTGCAAATCCTGATCGGTACAAGGCCGGTCAGGCCGCCGCTAGCGAAAGAGGTAGGTCGTGACGGAGACGCGCACCCCGGCACCGTCCGGCGCCGGCAAGCCTGCGGAGAGCAAGGGCGGCAACCGCCTGCTGCGCTTCTACCGCCAGGTGGTCGCCGAGCTCCGCAAGGTGGTCTGGCCGACCCGCAAGCAGCTGTCCACCTACTTCGTGGTCGTGCTGACCTTCGTGGTGTTCGTCATCGCGATCGTTTCGGTGCTCGACCTCGCCTTCGGCTGGGCGATGTTCAAGATCTTCGGCTGACCCAGCCGCCGCCCGCACCACAGCCGGAGCCCACCCGGTTCCACCACCCGATGCACAGATGACGGAGTACAACGTGTCCGACCAGCGCGACGACGAGGTCCTCGACGAGGACGAGTTCGACGTAACCGCTGACTCCGACGACGAAATCGATCTCGACCTGGGTTTCGACGACTCCGACGACGATGACGACGACGACGACCTGTTCAAGGACATCGAGGTCGAGGTCGGCGACGACGACGAGGTGCCGCTGGCGGCCGAGAGCGAGTACGCGGCCGACGACGACGCCGAGACCGGCGATGCCGACGCGGACGACTCCGACGACGAGCCGGTGGTGGTCGTAGCGGCCGCCGACGACGCGGAGGACGCCGAGGTGGTCACCGAGGCCGACATCGACGACGCCGCGGACGAGCTCGCCGAGGAGACCGCCGAGACGGCTCCGGACGACACCACCGAGGCGGAGCCCGAGGTCGACGAGGTCGTCTTCTCGTCCGCCGGCGACTCCGACGACGCTGACTCTGCCGATGAGGCGGAGGAAGAGGTCGCCGAAGAGGTCGAGCCGGGTGACCCGCTGGAGGAGCTGCGCAACACGCTGCGCTCCCAGATCGGCGACTGGTACGTGGTGCACACGTACTCAGGGATGGAGAACCGGGTCAAGGGAAACCTTGAGAACCGGATCAACTCCCTGAACATGGAGGACTTCATCTTCGAGATCGTCGTGCCGACCGAAGAGGTCGCCGAGATCAAGAACGGGCAGCGCCGGATGGTCAAGCGCACCGTGCTCCCCGGCTACGTGCTGGTCCGGATGGACCTGACCGACGAGTCCTGGTCGACCGTGCGGCACACGCCGTCGGTGACCGGCTTCGTCGGGAACAGCCAGAAGCCGGTCCCGCTCAGCCTCGAAGAGGTCGAGAAGATGCTCGCTCCGGCCGTCGTGGCGGCGGCCGAGGCGGCGGCTGCCGAGACCGGTGCCGCACCCACCAAGACCGCGGCCAAGAAGAAGGTCGAGGTCGCCGACTTCGGTGTGGGCGACTCGGTCATGGTCGTCGACGGGCCGTTCGCGACCCTGCACGCCACCATCACGGAGATCAATGCCGACGCCCAGCGGATCAAGGCGCTGGTGGAGATCTTCGGCCGGGAGACCCCGGTGGAACTCAGCTTCAGCCAGATCCAGAAAGTCTAAGGACCCCAGAGAATGCCTCCGAAGAAGAAGATCGCTGCCCTCGTGAAGGTGCAGCTCCAGGCCGGCGCCGCGACGCCGGCCCCGCCGGTCGGTACCGCGCTCGGTCCGCACGGCGTCAACATCATGGAGTTCTGCAAGGCGTACAACGCCCAGACGGAGTCCATGCGCGGAAACGTCGTACCGGTCGAGATCACCATCTACGAAGACCGCTCCTTCACGTTCATCACCAAGACGCCGCCGGCGCCGGAGATGATCAAGAAGGCTGCGGGCCTGCAGAAGGGTTCGGCCGTCCCGCAGAAGGACAAGGTCGGCAAGATCACCAAGGACCAGGTCCGCGAGATCGCCACCACCAAGATGCCCGACCTGAACGCGCGCGACATCGACGCCGCGATGAAGATCATCGAGGGCACCGCGCGCTCGATGGGCGTCACGATCGAGAAGTAGTACCTCTTTCCGGTTCACCTCGGTGAGCCAGCAGGAGTGGAAGGGCGAGCAGTTCGTCGCCCGTTGACACCACGACACGAACGCTGATCAACGCGTTCGTACACAGGAGATTTGAACATGGCACAGCGCAGCAAGAGCTACCGCGCGATCGCGGAGAAGATCGACTTCGACCACCTGTACACCCCGCTCGAGGCGATCAAGTTCGCCAAGCAGGGTGCGACCGGCAAGAAGTTCAACTCGACCATCGACGTCGCGATGCGGCTCGGGGTCGACCCTCGCAAGGCCGACCAGATGGTGCGCGGCACCGTCAACCTTCCGCACGGTACCGGCAAGACGGCACGGGTCCTCGTCTTCGCCACCGGTGAGAAGGCCGAGGCCGCACTGGCCGCCGGCGCCGACTACGTCGGTGACGACGACATGATCAAGAAGGTCACCGACGGCTGGCTCGACTTCGACGCCGTCGTCGCGACCCCGGACATGATGGGCAAGGTCGGCCGGCTGGGCCGGGTGCTCGGACCGCGTGGTCTGATGCCGAACCCGAAGACCGGCACGGTCACCCCGGACGTGACGAAGGCTGTCACGGACATCAAGGGCGGCAAGATCGAGTTCCGCGTCGACCGGCACGCGAACCTGCACTTCATCATCGGCAAGGTCTCCTTCGACGAGGCCCAGCTGGTGGAGAACTACAGCGCCGCACTGGAGGAGATTCTCCGGCTGAAGCCCTCCAGCTCGAAGGGCCGCTACATCAAGAAGACCGTCTTCTCGACGACGATGGGCCCGGGCGTTCAGGTAGACCCGAACCTCACCCGCAACCTCCTCGAGGGCGACGACGAGGCCTGAGCCTCCTCGCTATCTTCTACAGAACGCCCCGGTCACACGACCGGGGCGTTCTGCTGTCCCCACGCGCCCTGCGCTGTTCGCTCCTGCGTCGCTCGCTGCTCCGGGCGCTCCCGCCCGCCCTCCTGCGAGAACACGCGTGCTCCTACGTCGCCCGCTTTGTGAAGGCGGGGCGGCTGGCGTCTCGGGCAGGGGTGGTGCTTGGGGTGGTGCTGGGCGGATGGGTCCTGCGTTGTCCAGTTGGTGTGGGCTGCGTGGTTGGGTCCCGGGCAGGGGTGTGCGCCTAGCGTCGTGCTGGGGGTGTGCTCCTGAGTCGCCCTTGGTGGGGGCGACGCGGCTGGCGTCGCGCGCAGGGGTTGGCGCTTGGGGTGTGCTGGGTGGGTGGTCCGCTTGTTGTGGGCGAGGTGTTGGCGTCCCGTGTGTGGGTGGCTGGGGTCCGCCAGAGGCGAGTCCCCGGCGGGGCCGTCTTGTGCCTGTGTCGATGGGGCTGGGGCGGGCTGGCCGGGGTAGACGCGGCCTGGCCGCCTTCGGTGTGGGCTGGCCGGGTTGCCGTGGCCCGGCTCGGGTGGATGTGGGCTGGCCGGGGTGTGGTCCAGCCAGGGTGGTTGTGAGCTGGCCGGGGTGTGGTCTAGCCGGGTGGCTGTGGGCTGGCTGGGGCTATCCGGGGGTGTGGTCAGGCCAGGTAGCTGGATGCTGGTTGGGAGTGGTGTGTGAGGGGCTATTTGGTGATGAGGTCTGGGGTTAGGGCGGCGAGGGTTGGGGTGCCGGCTAGGCGCATGGCGTGTTCTAGTTCTTCGCCGAGGTCGGTGAGTAGGCGGGTTACGCCGGCCTGGCCGTCGACGGCGAGGGCCCACAACGCGGGGCGGCCTAGTAGGACGGCTCGGGCGCCTAGGGCTAGGGCGGTCAGGATGTGTTCGCCTCGGCGGATGCCGCCGTCTGCGTAGAGTTCGGTGGGGGTGCCGGCTAGGGCTGCTGCCACCTCTGGGAGGGCTTCAGCGGTGGGGATTGCGCCGTCTAGTTGGCGGCCGCCGTGGTTGGAGACGATGATGCCTGCTGCGCCGGCGTCGGAGCAGCGTTTGGCGTCGTCGCCTCGGAGTACGCCCTTCACGACCACGGGGAGGCCGGTGCGTTCGGTTAGCCAGCCGATGACGTCGGGGGTGAGGTCGTCGGCTTTGGTCAGGTCGTCGTCGGTGTAGTCGTCCTCCACCAGGTTGGCCAGCAGGTGGTCAGAGGGGGTCACGGACCAGACAGTTGGGCCGTCGTCCTCTTTGCGGCCGACTACCGGGGTGTCTGCGGTGAGGACCACGGCTCGCGCACCCCCGGCGACAGCGGCGTCCAGCATCTTGAGGGTGATGTCGCGGTTCTTCACCACGTAGATCTGCACCCACCACGGCGTACCGACCTCACCGATCGCGGCGAACGTAGTACCGGCGTTGCTGGACACTCCGAGCACGGAACCGGCTGCGCCTACTCCGGCGGCCATGGCCAGCTCGCCGTCGGGAGACGCCTGCCGCTGCAGTGTCGTCGGCGCGACTAGTACGGGGAGGTCGACAGGTGTCCCCAGCACGGTCGTCCTGAGGTCAACCGTCGACACATCGGTCAGCACGTGCGGCCGGAAGCGGTAGGCGCTCCAGGCCGCGACCGCTTCTCCGACGCTGATCCCACTCGCCGAGCCCTGGCGGAAGTACCGGTGTACAGGCTCCGGCAGCTTCTCGGCAGCGGCTGCCTCCAGACCGTCGATCCATCGCATGCCGACGATCCTTCCACCCACCGGCCCCCAAGAGTCGACTTTGTGCTCGACTTGAGCGGATTTGGCCGCCTGATCTGCTCAGGCGGTGCACAAAGTCGCCCAGCGGCAGGTGCGTTCGCTGAGGTGGGGCGGCGGTGGGGAGGAAAAAGGCGGGGCGTGTGGTTGGGCGGGGCGGTATCGTTGGGGGCATGAAGCAGTACGGGCAGCGATTTCTGCGCCCCGGCCGGCACAGTGGTGCCGACGGGGTGAGTCGCTGCTGCGCTCTCTCCTGAGGTGACCGCGGCCGGTCGGGGTGTGTTCTCCCTTGGACCCGCTGCTCACAGGAGAGATAACCCATGGCTGTACTCACTGCCGAAGAACTCAACGACAACCTTGCCCTGCGCGACCTGGCCGATCCGGCTCAAGGGCCGCATGCGATTCAGTTGGTTGTCGACCAGGTACGCGCCGCGCTCGGTCAAGCCTGGCCGTACACGGAGATCCGGACGCGTCGGGATCATCCCGTCGTCTCGCTCGCCGACAACTACGACAATCTCGGGTACGCCGCCGGCGCGGTCACCCGGGAAGAGCGCTACACCCGCTACGCCTCGCCGACGCAGGTACTGCGAAGCCACACCTCCGCGATGATCCCGCCCGCCCTGCGCGAGCTGGCCAAGTCAGAGGCATCCGACGTACTGATGATCTGCGCAGGCATCTGCTACCGCCGTGACTCAGTCGACTGGCAGCACACCGGTACGCCGCACCAGCTCGACCTCTGGCGGATCAGCCGCAACGTCACCCTCGGAGAGCCCGAGCTGGAGGCGATGATCGCCAAACTCGTGGAGACGGTCCTGCCCGGCCAGACCTACCGCACCGTCCCAGCCGTCCATCCGTACACGATTCACGGCCGTCAGATCGACGTCCTGCTCGACGACCAATGGATCGAGATCGGCGAGTGTGGAGTTGCGGCTCCCGCCGTACTCCGGAAAGCCGGGCTCGACGAGAGCTGGACAGGACTCGCGATGGGCCCGGGGCTCGACCGGCTGGTCATGTTGCGCAAAGGGATCCGGGACATTCGGTTGCTCAGGTCAACGGATCCACGAGTCGCCGAGCAAATGCTGGACCTCTCGCCGTACAAGCCGGTGTCGGCCATGCCGGCGGTACGGCGTGATCTGTCGGTTGTGGTCGGCCCCGAGGTCGACATCTCGGACGAGGTGCTCGGCGACCGGGTCCGGCAGGCCTTGGGGGTCGACGCCGAGGCGGCGGAATCGGTCGAGGTACGCGGCGAGACGTCGTACGACGACCTGCCCGTGGCCGCTCGAGAACGGCTTCAGCTCGAGCCAGGTCAAAGGAACGTACTGGTGAGGCTGGTCCTCAGACCGCTCGACCGGACGCTGACCGATGCTGAGGCCAATCGACTCCGCGATCAGGTCTACTCGGCGCTGCACGAGGGACCCGTGCTGGAACTGATAGGCCGATAGTCACCCGCTCGGGGCGCGGCTTGAGGGTCCTGCTGGCGAGAACGAACGCGCTGATCGCCAGCGGGACCTCCAGTACCAGGCCCTGGGCTAGTGCGAGATTGTGGTCGAGGCCGGCAGCCGAGGTGCTGATGTCGAACCAGGCGTCCGCGACCAGCAAGGTCCCGGCCGCGACCGCGGTCAGCGCGGCGCGGGGATCGTGGCGATGCAGCAGGAAGGCGGTCAGACCGGCGGTCACCGCGATGGCCAGATCGAGCCCGATCCAGGCGAGGTTCCAGTTGTTGGCCTCGTAGGTCGACGGCAGCGTGACGGCAAGGATCAGTACCCAAGGCAGCAGCACGACCGCCACTCCGCCCGCGACCAAGGCCGCGATGCCTACCGCGGACCGGCGCGGACGGATCTTCCCGTCCAACCGCCCCTCGGCGAGGTAGTCGTCCAGCGCCTCGGCGACCCGGTCGTCGATAGCGTCACCCAGCACATTTGGAATCAGCGTCGTCATGCCTTCGAGAATTCCTCGATGTGTGCCATGGCACAGCCCGGCCAGCCCACGAACCTGACCGGGGGATAACCCCCAGTGGGATCGGGGGTTTCCCGGCTGCCGCTCGATCACGCAGGGTCGTAGGTTGTTGCCTGTGGCCAACACCCTCAGCGTGAGCGTTGTGCCCAGGACGCCCTGGGCGCTCTGGCGTTCGCCGTACCTGTGGCTGGCCACTGTGCACCTGGTCCTGGACACGGCTGTCGTGGTCGGCGGGGGACTGCTGGTCCTGGCCATGCTGCTCGTGGCCGTGCTCGGCCTGCCGCTGGCCTACCTGGGTCTGCCACTGACCTCGTGGGCAACCAGGGCCGTGTACGCCGCTGCCGGCTGGGAGCGAGTGCGCGCGAGGCTCACCCGGAACCAGGTCATCCACAGCCTGATCCCGCCCCCGCCGACCGGCCAGCGGGTCGCTGACGCCAGGGCGGACCTGATGGACCGGGGACTCTGGCGCCAGTTCCTGTACTACGTACTGCTGCTGCCGATGGCACTGGTCTCGCTCGTCGGAGTAGTGGTCGCCTGGTCGGTACCACCGGTACTGATCGCCCTGCCGCTGTTCTTCGACAAGTTCCCGGCCGCCCGGACACAGCTGGGTCCGTTCTCGATCGACTCGTCCGGCGAGGCGCTGCGTGTCTCGGGCTGCGCTCTACTCTTCCTGCTGCTGGTATCGCCGGTACTGGTCCGGGCGCTGTCCGCAGTAGACGGTCGGCTCGCCCGTACCTTCCTTGGCCGCTCGGAGACGGGGGAGCTGGCTGAGCGCGTCGACCAACTGGTGACGAGCCGGCAGCAGGTGGTCGACTCGGCCGAGGCGGAGCGCCGGCGGATGGAACGCGATCTGCACGACGGGGCTCAGCAACGGCTGGTCTCGCTGGCGATGATGCTCGGTCGCGCCAAGAACAAGGCGGGCGATGCCGATGCGGACCTGCAAACGCTGATCGGGCAGGCCCATACGGAGGCGTTGCTGGCGATCGGTGAGCTGCGGGATCTGACCAGAGGGCTGCATCCGCCGGTACTGACCGACCGCGGGCTTGATGCTGCGATCTCGGCCGTGGCGGCTCGTGCGCCGCTGCCGGTGCGGGTCGAGGTGCAGGTGTCGCCAAGGCCGTCGCTGACGATCGAGTCGATCGCGTACTTCGTGGTGACCGAGGCACTCACGAATGTCGCCAAGCACGCCAAGGCGGCGCGGGCGGAGGTCAGGATCCACCGGATCGGCGATGTGCTGCGCGTCGTCGTCACCGATGACGGCAAAGGCGGTGCGGACGCCGACCTCGGCAGCGGGCTGCGCGGCCTGGCCGACCGGGTCTCCGGAGTCGACGGAAAGCTCACCGTGGTCAGCCCGCTCGGCGGGCCGACCACCCTGACCGCGGAGGTCCCATGCGTGTCGTGATCGCCGAGGATTCGGTGCTCCTGCGGGAGGGGCTGGTGCGGCTGCTCGAGGAGCAGGACTGCGAAGTACTGGCTGTGGTCGGTGATGGTGATGGGTTGCTCAAGGCGGTCGACGAGCACCATCCCGATGTGTGCGTGGTTGACGTGAGGATGCCGCCGACCTTCACGGACGAGGGGTTGCGGGCCGCCTTGGTGATTCGGCAGCGGTCGCCGGAGATCGGGGTGCTCGTGCTCTCGCAGTACGTCGAGGAGCGGTATGCGAGTGAGCTGATCGGCAACAACCCTGGTGGCGTCGGCTATCTGCTCAAGGACCGGGTCGCGGACGTCGACCAGTTCATCGATGGGCTGCGCCGGGTCGCGGCCGGTGGTGCCGCGCTCGACCCCGAGGTGATCTCGCAACTGCTCGTCCGGTCGCGCCGGGCCGACCCGCTCGCCGCGCTGAGCCCGCGCGAGCAGGACGTACTGCGGGCGATGGCGGAGGGCCGTTCCAACGCGGGGATCGCCGAGGCGCTGGTGGTCGGCGAAGGCTCGGTGGAGAAGCACATCAGCAACATCTTCGCCAAGCTCGGCCTCGCCCCCGCCGACGGCGAGCACCGCCGCGTCCGCGCAGTACTGAAATTCCTGGAGACCTGATGAGCCTGACCAGCGGCCAGCGCAGGCTGCTCACCCTTGGCCTGATCCCGGTCATCGCCGTCGTCCTCGGAGGTGGCGCCGTCACCGTCGCCTCGATCGGCGGCAAGGTCGACTACGATTTCTCCTCGGCCTACGCCCTCCCACGGAACGGGGTGAGCATCGTCAGCGACGTACCGGTGACGGTGACGCCGAGCACCGACGACAAGGTGCATGTCAGCGTGGGCGGGACCTATACGAATCTCGAGCCGTCGGTCGATGTGCGCGAGTCGGCAGGGGAGGAACTGCAGGTCAGTACGGCCTGTCGCGGCTCTGGTTGCCGCATCGATCTGTCCATCCGGGTGCCCGGCTCGGCCTCGGTGAAGCTGACCACCTCGGGCGTTTCGGTCGACCTGATCGGGCTCGGCGGCGACGTGCGGCTCGTCGCCAGCAACGGCTCGGTCAACGCGGTTCAGTTGCAGAGCCAACAGGTGGCGGTGACGGCCCGGGGCGGCTCCGTCGATCTGTCCTTCGACAGTCCACCGCGCAACGTCGTGGCGAACACGACGAACGGATCGGTCCAGGTGCTCGTACCGACCGATTCGTACGCCATCGACGCTGCCGCGGTGAACGGCAGCACCCAGCTCGACCTGCCCAACGACCTGGGTGCTCAACGCCAGCTCCACGTGCGTACTACCAATGGCAGCATCACAGTGGCCGCGTCCAACTAGATGATCACCCACAACAGGGAAGCCATGCCGAAGCCGACCAGGGAGAGGATGGTCTCCAGGACGGACCAGGTCAGCAGGGTCTCCTTGACGGTCATGTTGAAGTACTTCGCGACGATCCAGAAGCCGCCGTCGTTGACGTGGCTGAGGATGATCGAGCCGGCGCAGATGGCCGCCGCGATCAGCGCGAGGTGCGCCTGCGAGTAGCCCTGGTCCGTCATCAGCGGGCCGACGATGCCGCCGGTCGTCACGATCGCGACGGTCGCCGAGCCCTGCGCGATCCGCAGGCCGCACGAGATGACGTACGCGAGCAGCAGGACCGGAAGCCCAGCACTGGAAAGGCTCTTGGCGAGGGCAGCACCGACACCAGTCGCCGAGATGACCGCGCCGAAGAACGCACCCGCACCGACGACGAGCAGGATCATGCCGACCGGCTTGAGCGAGTTGCTGCTCAGTTCGCTGAACTCGGCGTTCGTCATGCCACGCCGTACGCCGAGCAGGTAGTAAGCGAGCAACACGGCGAGCAACAGCGCGACGGCCGGGTTGCCGAGGAACGTGAGGAAGCTCAGCAGATCACGATGCGGATCGAGGATCAGCGTCCCGAACGTCGCGCCGAGGATCAGTACCAGCGGCAGCAGGATGACCGCCATCACCAGACCCAGCGGCGGCTCGGGCTTCTCCTCGCCCTCGACCTCAGCGGCGACGAACTCTTCCGGCACGGTCACCGGTACCCGGGGAGCAATGTAGAGCGGCCAGAGGATGCCCGCGACGGCGAACGCGGGCAGCCCGCAGGCCAGGCCGATGATGATCAGCCAGCCCATGTCGACATGCAGTAGTCCGGCGACGGCGGTCGGACCCGGGTGCGGTGGCAGGAAGGCGTGCGTCATCGAGAGGCCGGCCAGTACGGGCAAGGCATAGAGCACGAGTGACTTGCCGCCGCGTTTCGCCGCGACGTACACGAGCGGGGCGAGCACGAAGATGCCGATGTCGAAGAAGACCGGGATGCCGAAAATCAGGCCGACCAGGCCCATCGCGACCGGGGTGCCCTTCGGGCCGAACAGCTTCAGCAGCCGGCGGCTGAGCACGTCGGCGCCGCCGGACTTCTCCAGCAGCGCGCCGAGCACGGTGCCGAGGCCGATGATGACGGCGATATGGCCGAGGATGCCGCCGAAGCCCTTCTCCAGCACGGAGTCGCTCGACTTGAGCGCCGTACCGACGATGGTTCGGACGTTCAGCCCGGCGGCCAGGGCCAGGAACAGGCCGGTGGCCAGCAGCGAGATGAACGGTTCGAGCTTGATCTTGATGATCAGGAACAACAGCAGCGCGATGGCCACCAGACACAGCAGCAGCAAGCCTGCCGTGTCATGGTGCAGCCAGTCGATGACTCCGGACATGGGGACGCTCCGAGGGGTGGATGGGGCGGGTCAGCTCAATGCGGCGCAGAAAGCCTTTGCGTTGCTGGTGATCTGGGACCAGTTGGCGGCGGTGATGTCGGCGGGGGAGACGACATCGGTACCGGCGCTGACCGCGAGCGCGCCGGCATCGAGAAACTGCTTGGCGTTACCGGCGTTGACACCTCCGGACGGCACCAGCGGTACTCCCGGGAACGGGCCGTTGAGGTCCTTCAGGTACTTCGGGCCGAGGTGATGCGCGGGGAAGATCTTGACCGCGTCCGCACCGAGCGCCAGCGCCGTCATCACCTCGGACGGCGTAAAAGACCCAAGCACGATAGGGATTCCGGCATCGTGGGCAGCCTTGACGATCTCCGAAGCCTCGGGCCCCTGGCCCGGCGTGACCAGGAAGGCAGCACCCGCGTCTACGGCCGAGCGAGCTTGCGCCGCCGTCTGGACCGTACCGGCGCCTACGACTGCTCCGGTATCACCGGACGCCGCCCGCTCGAGGTGCCGAGGCAGGTCGGGTGTGGTGAACGTCAGCTCGATCACATGGATGCCGCCGGCAACGAGTGCGGAGCACAGGTCGCGGGCGTCGTCGAGGGCCGGAGCGCGTACGACGCTCAGCACCCGGTCGGCGCGGAGCAGGTCCAGCGTGGTCATCTAGTTTCCTTCCTCAGGGGGCGGTGGGGGCGGCGGAAGAGGTACGGCGGATGGCGCGGCCGGGGAGGGCGTCGGTGCGGTGGCCGTCCTCGATGACGGGTACACCGCCGACCAGCACCCACGGAATGCCGAGCGCTTGCTGGCGCGGGTTGTCGAAGGTCGCGGTGTCCCGTACGCCGTCGGGGTCGAAGAGCACGAGATCCGCGTGATACCCCTCGCGGACCAGCCCCCGATCGGTCAGCCGCAGTCGTTGAGCGGGTCGGCCGGTCAGGTGGTGGATGCAGTCGGCGAGCTCGAGAACGCCCAGCTCACGGACGTACTGGGAGAGGTACCGGGGAAAGGTGCCCCATGCCCGGGGGTGCGGTTTGCCGCCGACCAGGATCGCGTCCGAACCACCCGTGTGCGTCGGGTGCTTCATGATCGCCTGAACGTTCTCCTCGTGGCCGACGTGCTGCAGGATCGTCGTCGCGAGGTTGTCGCGGATCAGCAGGTCGAAGAAGACCCAGGACGGCGGCTTGTCGATCCCGGCCGCGATCTCCGCGACGGTGTTGCCGACCGCGCCGCTGAGGGTCGCGTTCTTCACGCCGCCGATCTCGATGGTGTTCCAGTCCGTGACGCAGCCGTGGCAGCCGTCGGTGCCGACCTGCTCCAGCTCGTAGGTGATCCGTTCGCGGTCGGCCGGATCGGCCAGCCGGGCGAGCAGCGCGTCGGAGCCGCCCTCGGCGCTCCAGCTCGGCAGGATCGCCGACAGAGTGGTTGCCCCAGGCAAGTACGGGTAGGTGTCGGTGGTGATGTCGACGCCGTCGGCGAGGGCCTTGTCGATCATCGCGAGCAGGTCGACGCCGCGGCCCTTGTTCGGTTCGAAGTTCATCGTCGCGTGGGTCAGGTGCAGCGCGCACCCCGACTGCCGGGCGATCTCGATCATCTCGCCGTACGCCTCGAGCGCGCCCTTGCCGTACGAGCGCTGATGCGGGCTGTAGTAGCCGCCGTACTCCGCGAGGACCTTGCACAGCTCGACGAGCTCCGCGGTGTCGGCGAACATGCCGGGCGTGTAGGTGAGGCCGCTGCTCATCCCGACTGCGCCCTGCTGGAGTCCTTCGGCCAGTAGTCGCTTCATCTCGTCCAGCTCGGCGGCTGTGGCTGGGCGGTTCGCAGTACCGATCACCATCATCCGGAGCGTGCCCTGCGGGACCAGGTACGCCGCGTTGCAGGCGATCCCCTGGTCGAGCCGGTCGAGGTAGCCGGCGACCGTTGACCAGGAGAAGTCGAAGTCGTCCGGCTCTCCGTTCCAGCCCGCGATCTGGCGCCGTACGGCGGTCCGCGTCGGGTCGTCGATCGGCGCGAACGACAACCCGTCCTGGCCGAGCACCTCGAGCGTGACGCCCTGGCTGACCTTGGCCGTATGGTCCGGGTTGGCCAGGATCTGCAGGTCCGAGTGCGCGTGCATGTCGATGAATCCGGGCGCGACGACCAGCCCGGTCGCGTCGATCGTCCGGTCGGCGCTGAGGCTTCCCGGCAAGTAGTTGCCGATGGCTACGATTCGGCCGGCGTCGACGACGACGTCGGCCCGGACGCCCGGCGAGCCGGTCCCGTCGATGACGGTGCCGCCGGTGATGAGTAGGTCTGTCATGAGAAGAACGTTCGAACCAGGTCGACGACCACCGGGTCATCGGCGTCCGGGTCGTCGATGACGGGGATCAGGCCCCACTTGTCGAAGGCGGTGCACGGATGCGACAGCCCCACCCGCAGTTCGTCGCCGATCACCAGCGGGACCTCTGATGGGAAGCGCAGGAAGCCGTGCTGGTCGTTCATCTTCGTCACGGTCATGCCTTCGACCGGCCGCACGTGCTCGTCGGCGGAGCGCGGCCGGAGCAGCTGAGGCATCGGCAGGTCCTCGTCGAACGGTAAGTCGCGCTTGCCTGCATCGAAGATCGCCAACCCTGGTTCGGGTTGCGAGGTGATCCGGATCCAGCCGTGCATGGCCGGTACCAGCCGGTCACCGTCGGTCCGCGGCACGGAGCCCAGCGGAGAGATTCGGCGGTAGTAGCCGTCGTCATGCGCGATGTAGGCACCGGACCGCAGTACAACGCGAGCACCTTGCTTGGCGAGTGGAGCCAGTACCTGCGCCACCTGCTCGAAGTACGCGCTACCACCCGCACTGACGACCGGTACTACGCCCTCGTCGTACTTGAGGCTCTCGTGCACAGTGGCCAGGTCCCGCAGGTAGGAGCGGACATGCTCAAGCCCCTCCTCGTCAGCGCCGTGCGCGATCGCCCCTTCATAGCCAGCGACCCCAGCAAGCCGCAGCGTCGGAGCAGCGGCAACAGCAGCGGCTACTTCGAGCGCAGCGTCGACACCACGAGCACCCGTCCGCCCACCGACTCCACCAACCTCAACCAGTACGTCGAGTTGCCGCGGCCCTGCATCGACGTGTGCTGCCCGCGCTGCCTCCATGATCTCGACAGTGCGCACCGAGTCCGCCCACACCATCACGTCGAACGACGGGTCGGCCGCGAGCTCATCAGCAATCCACCGGAGCTGCAGTGGCGAGACCACCGCGTTGGCGATCATCACTCGGCTCACCCCGTACGCCCTGGCGACTCCTAGCTGGTAGACGTTCGCCAGCGTGATTCCCCAGGCTCCTGCCTCGAGCTGCTTCGCCCAGAGCGCCGGAGCCATCGTGGTCTTGCCGTGCGGGGCCAACTGGACCCCATGCTCAGTGCACCAGCGGG
This sequence comes from Kribbella sp. NBC_00382, assembly GCF_036067295.1. NCBI lineage: Bacteria > Bacillati > Actinomycetota > Actinomycetes > Propionibacteriales > Kribbellaceae > Kribbella > Kribbella sp. NBC_00382. The sequence continues at coordinate 1,250,551 of NZ_CP107954.1, read as the reverse complement.
CGAGCGTCTCGACGTTGTGCTGCAGGCCGGGCGCGGACAGAGTGAGCAGGGGAGTCGGCAGCTCGGACAGTCGCGGTTTGCCGGCCAGTACGTCGGCGACGGTCCGGCCCCAGAAAGCAGGCGGCAGGGCCTTGTCCCGCCAGCTCACCTGCTGGTCGGCCAGGGCTGCGACGGCGGCGGCATCGTACGAAGCTGACATGACGTCCTCTGCGCTGGTTGCGTTCTGCGCAACGTTCGTTGCGCATTCTGATGTCTCGGTTGTAGCATCGCGTCAGAACTTCCGTCAACGACATCCCGCCCGAGAGGACTCATCGATGGCCGATCTGGTACCTCGGGCGGTCTGTCTGGGCGAGGCGATGATCATGCTCGCCGCCGAGACCGGTGCCCCGCTGGAGGACGTCGAGACGTTCCGGCGTTCGGTCGGTGGCGCCGAGTGCAATGTCGCGGGTGGACTCGCCGCGCTAGGGATCCCGACGGGCTGGATCTCGCGGCTCGGCGCGGACGGCTTCGGGCGGCATGTGCTGAGTGACCTGCAGAGCCGTGGGGTCGAGGTCGGGGGAGTAGAGGACGACCCGACCCGGCCGACCGGGCTCTATGTGAAGCACACGATCAACGGCCGGACTCGGATGCACTACTACCGCTCCGGCTCGGCTGCGGCGGCGATGGACGCCGACTTCCTGGATCGGCCCGCAGTGCGCAACCGGTTGGTCGGTGCCGAGCTGGTGCACACCACTGGGATCACTGCGGCGATCTCTACTACCGCTGCTGAGTTGCTGGACCGGCTGGCGGCACTACGGGACAGCCTGGGCTTCACCTTGAGTGTGGACCTCAACTGGCGGCCGGCGCTGTGGCGTGACACCGACCCTGCTCCGCTGTGGCGATTGCTGCGCGCGGCGGATGTAGTGCTGATCGGTGCGGACGAGGCCATGGTTTTCGCCGGGACCAGTGACCCAGCTGAGTTGCGCGAGCTGTTCGGGCCGCGGGCGACCATCGTGGTGAAGTCGGATGCTCATGTGGCTCTCGCGATGGAGCCTGGTGGGCGGCGTACCGAAGTACCGGCGCTCACTGTCGACGTGGTGGAGCCAGTGGGGGCAGGGGATGCCTTTGCTGCTGGCTACTTGGCTGGGACGCTCCAGGGGTTGCCGATGGAGCAGCGGCTGCGGCTCGGACACCTGAGCGCTGCGGCGGTACTGGCCGTGCCGGACGACCACGCGACGCCTCCCGAGGCGCGGGTGCGGCAGGCGTTGCTGGACTGCTCCGATGAGGACTGGGCCAACACGATGGTCGGCCCGGCCGGTGTCAGGTCCCCTGCGCTGATGGGAGGTGTGGTGTGAGTCAGAGTCTGGCGAGAGCCCTGCAGATCCTGGTGAGCCTGGGGGAGGGGGACCGGTCACTGGACCAGCTCGCGACCGAGCTCGACGTCCACAAGACGACAGTGCTGCGGCTGCTGCGGACCATGGAGGTCGAGCGGTTCGTACGCCGCGACGAGGCCCACCGCTACCGGCTGGGCTCGCGACTGTTCTCCTTGGCCGATGCAGCGCGGGAGCAACACGTAGTACGGGCTGTTGCTGCTCCACATCTGCGGCAGCTCAACCAGCGGACCGGGCAGACGGTGCACTTGGCGGCGTACGAGAACGGGCAGGTCATTTACATCGACAAGCTCGACAGTGTGCAGTCGGTGCGGATGTACAGCCAGATCGGCGTACCGGCTGCCTTGCACTGCACCGCTGTCGGCAAGGTGCTGCTCGCCGCGCAGCCGAAGCGCCAGCGGGAAGGTCTGCTGAACACCATCGAGTACCACCGGTTCACGCCGAACACGATCTCCGGACCGGACGAGCTGCGCGACGAGCTCGACCTGGTCCGGTCGCAGGGCTGGGCGCACGACCGGGCCGAGCACGAGTCGTTCATCAACTGCATCGGGGCGCCGATCACCGAGCGCTCCGGCCGGGTGGTGGGGGCCGTCTCGGTGTCGGTGCCGGACGTTCTGCTCAACTATGAGCAGGTGCTGGAGCTGCTGCCCGACCTGCTCGCCACCACGGCCGCCATCGGCGCCGACTACAACAACTAGCCGACTAATCCAACGAACCGATCGAGAGGAACCCCTCGAAATGTCTGACAAGACCGCCATCTCCACCCCCGACGCTCCCGCGCCGATGCCCGTGTTCTCCCAGGGAGTCCGCAAGGGCAACGTGCTGCAGGTCTCCGGCCAGGGCTCGGTCGACCCGGAGAGCGGCTCGTTCGTCAACGAGGGCGACGTGAAGGCGCAGACCACCCGCGTCCTGCAGAACATCGAGGCGATCCTCAAGGCCGGCGGCGCCACCTTCGACGACGTCCTGATGCTCCGCGTCTACCTCACCACCCGCGACGACTTCGCCGCGATGAACGAGGCCTACGCCGAGTTCGTCACCCCGCGCACCCCGAGCGGCATCCTCCCCTCCCGCACCACCGTCTTCACCGGCCTCCCCCTCCCCCAAATGCTGGTAGAAATCGACGCCCTCGCGGTCCTTTCCTGACCGGCGAGCACGTGGTGCTACCTGGTAGCACCACGTGCCATATCCGGCTATTCTGACTTCATGAGCGCACAGACCGAGATCACCCAACGTGACCTGCGGACGCGGTCGAAGGAGATCATGGACGCCGTGCAAGGGGGCCAGGCCTTCACTGTCACCAGGGACGGTCATCGGATCGGCGAGCTGATCCCACTGCGTGGCCGGCGACGCTTCGTCCCGCGCGGCGAGTTCGCCGCGATGTCGCACTCGGCGCCGGACATCCGGCTAGAAGACTTCCGCGCCGACCAGCAGGTCGACATCGACCAGGAGGCGGACGACCCGTATGCCCGCTGATCACCGGCAGGGGCTGCTCGACACGAACATCGTGATCCTGCGGAAGTGGATAGATCCCGCGGAGTTGCCCGACGAGATGGCCATCTCTGCCATCACCCTGGCCGAGCTCTCCGCAGGCCCTCATCAGGTGCGGAGCGCTGCCGGCTACAGCGAGCACGCGGAGCGGGCCCGGCGGATGGACATCCTCCAGCGGGCCGAAAGCGAGTTCGACCCGATCCCGTTCGATGCCGAGGCTGCCCGGATCTACGGGCGGATCTGCGCGGCCGTCGTCGCGGCCGGCCGGACGCCGCGGCGCCGGATTGCCGACCTGATGATCGCCAGCATTGCCGTCGCCGAGGAGTTACCGCTTTTCACGACGAATCCCGACGACTTCAAAGGCCTTGAAGAACTTCTCGTTGTCGTTCCGGTCGCGCACCCGTCCTGACTGGCTGTTGTCAGTTCTGGAAGTAGCTGGAGGTCTGCAGGTCTTCGAGGAGGGTTGGGCCGGTGGGGGTCCAGCCCAGGAGGGTCTGGGTGGCTGTGCTGGACGTTGGTAGGTCCATGGCGAAGAAGCCGCCCAGCCAGCCGAGGTGGGTGACCGCGTCCTCCGGGGTGACGGAGGTGGCGGGGATGTCGAGGCCCTGGGCTATTGCTTCGGCGATGGCTCGGGTTGGTACGCCTTCTTCGGTGGTGGCGTGGAGGATGGTGCCGGCGGGAGCCTTGTTGATGCCTAGGGCAATCAACCGGGCGGCGTCGGAGCGGTGGATGGCGGGCCAGCGGTTGGCGCCGTCGGCGATGTACGCCGAGAAGCCGGCTGTCCGGGCTCCGGTGACGAGCATCCGGATCAGGCCGTGGTCGCCGGCGCCGTGCACGGTCGGGGCGAAGCGGACGACGATCGGGTGCACACCCTTGTCCTGGTAGGAGAGTGCGAGGTTCTCGGCGCCACCGCGAGGCGCGTCGGGACCGTGCAGCGGTGACGGGTCGGCCTCGGTCGAGGCGCGGCCGGCGACGGGATTGATGCCTGAGGCAATCATGAGCACCCGGTCAGAGCCGGCCAGCTCGTCCCCGATGGTCTGTACCGCCAGCCGCTCGGCGTTGTTCGCGGCGGCGTCGAAGGTGTGCTTGTTCGCGAGGTTGATGACCGCGTCGGCGCCGGCCGCGCCGGTGCGCAGCGCGTCCAGGTCGTCGAGATCGCCGCGCAGTACCTCCACGCCCTTGGCGGCCAACGCGGCCGCGGAGGCATCCGAGCGAGCCAGGCCGACGATCTGATGGCCGTCGGCGAGCAGCTCGTCGACGGCCGCGGAGCCGATCCAGCCTGATGCCCCGGTGACGAATACACGCATGAGTTCTCCTCGGAAAAGTTATGTCAGTGGCTGACATCAACTACAATAGCTCGCGATGTCAGTCGCTGTCATCATCTAGACTGTCCGGCATGGTGCGATGGGAGCCGGGCGCGACGGATCGGCTGCGCGTCGCCGCGCTGGAGCTGTACGTCGCGCAGGGGTTCGAGCAGACGACGGTCGGCGAGATCGCGAGGAGCGTCGGCCTGACCGAGCGCACCTTCTTCCGGCACTTCGCGGACAAGAAGGAAGTCCTGTTCGACGGCGAGGACCAGCTGCAAAAGGCGTTCGTGGCCGCCATCGAGGCCGCGCCACCAGGCCCGCCGTTCGACGTGGTCGCCACGGCGTTGACCACGACAGCGGAGTTCTTCGGCGAAGAACGGCGTACCTGGTCGAAGCAGCGCAACCAGGTGATCCAGGCCAACCAGCCGCTGAAGGAGCGCGAGCTACTGAAACTCGCCGGTCTGGCAACCGCGATCACCGAGGCACTCCGCAAGCGCCGCATAAAGGACCCAGCGGCGACCCTCGCGGCCGAGACCTGCGTCACCGTCTTCGCCGTCGCCTTCGGGCAGTGGATCACCGATGGTGAGACGCGGTCCCTGGCCGAGGTCGAGCGGGATATTTTGGCTGAGTTCAGGACCCTCGCCTTGGAGACAGCCGCGCACTGATGGCAGACCCCGTCAGCCTCTGGAAGATCGCTCCGTCCATCTATCTACCGGCGCTGCTGTACGGCATCGGCTCGGGCGCGATCGCCCCGGTCGTCGCCCTCTCCGCACGCGGCCTCGGCGCCTCGATCGCCGTCGCCAGCCTGGTCGTGGCGGCCGCCGGTGTCGGCCAGGTGATCGGCGACATCCCGGCCGGAGCGCTCACCGCGCGGATCGGTGAGCGCCGCGCAATGCTGGCGGCGACCGTTCTCGTCTCGGCCGCCCTCGTCGCATGCTTGGTCGTCCCGAACGTCTGGGGCCTCGCCCTCGCCATCGGCGCCACCGGTCTCGCCGCAGCCGTCTGGGGCCTGGCCAGACAGGCCTACCTCAGTGAAGCCGTCCCGCTACAACTCCGGGCCAGGGCGCTGTCCACCCTCGGTGGCGTCCAACGGATCGGCTCCTTCATCGGCCCGTTCCTCGGCGCCTTCGCGATGAAGTTCCTCGGCACCGACGGCGCCTACTGGGTCCACCTGGTGGCGGCCGCCCTCGCCTGCGTGGTCCTGCTGAGCCTCCCCGACATCGAGTCCGTACGCCGCAAGCGCCTCGCCAATCCAGTCGTCATGCAATCCACCACCGCGGTCATCCGCGAGCACCTCCCGGTACTCCGTACGCTCGGCGTCGGGGCCCTCCTCGTCGGCGCGGTCCGCGCATCGCGACAGGTCGTCATCCCGCTCTGGGCCGAGCACATCGGACTCGATCCGCAGACGACGAGCTTGATCTTCGGTATCTCCGGAGCCGTCGACATGTTGCTCTTCTATCCGGCCGGCTCGGTGATGGACCGGTTCGGGCGCAAGTGGGTCGCAGTGCCGTCGATGTTCGTGCTCGGTCTGGCGCACCTGTTGCTCCCGCTGACGCACTCGGCGCTGGCGTTGACCGCGGTCGCGTTGCTGATGGGGGTCGGCAACGGACTGGGCGCGGGCGTGATCATGACGCTGGGCGCTGATGCCTCGCCGGCGGTCGGCCGGGCACAGTTCCTGGGTGCGTTCCGTCTCTTCGCCGACACCGGCAGCGCCGCCGGCCCGTTCATGATCGCCGCCGTCACAGCCGTGGCGGCCCTCGGGCCCGCAGTACTCTTCATGGGACTCACCGGCTGGGCCGCGGCGACCGCGATGAAGTACTGGATCCCGCCCCGGCCGAAGGTGCCGGAGTAACCGATTTGGTGGTCGTGTCACCGGCGGTTACTCTTGAGGCTGCCGAAGACCGCTGGTCGTTGCTCCCGGAGCAACTGAAGGTCCCATGAATTTCGTGGGCGGCCCGCGCAGGTGACAAGTAAGTGAGAGTAGTTTCTTCACGCCCTTGCGCCTGCGCAGGGGCGTTTTCGATTTTCTGGGTCCCTTAAGGCTTGCGCGGCAAGAGAAGCCAACCCTGCTGAACTGCAGGGCGGAAGGAGACCCATGGCGAGGCCGGACAAGGCAGCCGACGTCGCGGAGCTGACTGAGAACTTCAGAAGCTCAGGCGCCGCCGTACTGACCGAGTACCGCGGACTCACCGTGGCGCAGTTGCGGCAGTTGCGCACTACGCTCGGTGATGACGTGCACTACGCCGTGGTGAAGAACACGCTGACCAAGATCGCGGCCAAGGACGCGGGTGTGGAGTCGTTCGACTCCCTGCTCGAGGGTCCGTCGGCCATCGCCTTTATCAAGGGCGACCCGGTGGTCGCGGCCAAGGGGCTGCGTGACTTCGCCAAGGCAAACCCCCTTCTCGTCATCAAGGGCGGTGTGCTGGATGGCAAGGCACTCGGCTCCGACGAGATCACCAAGCTCGCTGACCTGGAGTCGCGTGAGGTTCTCCTCTCGAAGCTCGCAGGTGCGATGAAGGCGGCCCCGCAGCAAGCGGTGTCGCTGTTCGCTGCTCCGCTCGCGCAGGCTGCCCGCCTGTTCGCGGCGCTGCAGGACAAGCTGCCGGCCGAGGCTGCCCCCGTGGCAGACGAGGCTCCGGCTGCGGAGGCTGTGCAGGACGCAGTCGACGCACCTGCCGAGGCGAGCACCGAGGAGACCGCGTCAGCCGACAGCTGACTCGTTCGAATCACGCAACACCCCATTCAGTGATCACCTAGCAACACGTTGAAGGAAGGACCGCCAAAATGGCGAAGCTCAGCACCGAAGAGCTGCTCGGTCAGTTCAAGGACCTCACCCTGCTCGAGCTCTCTGAGTTCGTGAAGGCCTTCGAGGAGGAGTTCGGCGTGACCGCCGCCGCTCCCGTCGCCGTCGCCGCCGCTGCGGGCGCCCCGGGCGCCCCGGCCGAAGAGGCCGCGGAGCAGGACGAGTTCGACGTCGTCCTGGAGTCGGCCGGCGACAAGAAGATCCAGGTCATCAAGGAGGTGCGTGGCCTCACGAGCCTCGGCCTGAAGGAGGCCAAGGACCTCGTCGAGAGCGCGCCGAAGGCCATCCTCGAGAAGGTCGACAAGGCTTCGGCCGAGAAGGCGAAGGAAGCCCTCGAGGGCGCCGGCGCCACCGTCACCCTCAAGTGACCTGTGCGGCCTAGCCGCACAACAAAGTGATACCAGTTGGAGGGCGGTCCTACGGGGCCGCCCTTCGGCATGTCCGGACGAGGTCTAGGATCTCCAAGGTTCCGGTGCGTGACCGAGACGTGACTCTTCGGTCGTGATCACTTGACAGACAGGGGTTACGTAAAACCGTACTCGTGCGTAACCTAAGCAACCGCGCCCTCGTTGAACCGGCGAAAGCACGTCGGTCGGGGCTGCGTGACGAACCCGTGAGGAGGACCGGTGGGCGTAGAGGTCCGTGTCGAGGGACTCTCCAAGTCCTTCGGAAGTCAGCTGATCTGGGGCGACGTGTCCCTGACGCTGCCCGCCGGTGAGATCTGCGTCATGCTCGGCCCTTCCGGTACCGGGAAGTCCGTATTCCTGAAGACGCTGATCGGTCTGCTCAAACCGGACAAGGGTCACGTGCACATCGAGGGCGTCGACATCGCGACCTGCTCCGAGCGCGCGCTCTACGAGGTCCGCAAGCTGTTCGGTGTGCTGTTCCAGGACGGCGCGATGTTCGGCTCGATGAACCTGTACGACAACGTCGCCTTCCCGCTCCGCGAGCACACCAAGAAGTCCGAGTCCGAGGTCCGCTCCATCGTGATGGAGAAGATGGAGATGGTCGGCCTCGTCGGCGCGGAGCGCAAGCTCCCCGGCGAGATCTCCGGCGGGATGCGCAAGCGCGCCGGCCTCGCCCGCGCGCTCGTGCTCGAGCCCGAGATCCTGTTGTTCGACGAGCCCGACTCCGGCCTCGACCCGGTCCGCACCGCGTTCCTGAACCAGCTGATCATCGACCTGAACGAGATGACCCAGGCGACCTGCCTGATCGTCACCCACGACATCAACACAGCGCGCACGGTGCCGGACAACATCGGCCTGCTGTACCACCGCCACCTGGCGATGTTCGGCCCGCGCGAGATGCTGCTGTCGAGCGAGGAGCCGGTGGTCCGCCAGTTCCTGAACGCCCAGCGGATCGGCCCGATCGGTATGTCGGAGGAGAAGGACGCCGACGAGCTCGCCGCCGAGGCCGACCAGGAGCTGCCACCGCTGCCCCCGATCCCGATCCAGCAGCTGCCCAGTTCCGGCGTACTGCGTCCGACCCAGCGCCCGCCGGGCCAATGGTGCGAAGACAACGGCGTGACGCCCCCACCGGGGTCGTTTGCGAGTGACGTGGTGACGACCTCGTGACCGTGTCCGCCACCGCCCCGCTGAAGCATGCAGGATCGCTCTTTGCTTTCGCGCTCGACACCGCCAGGGCCTCGGTCCGGCGGCCGTTCCAGCTGCGCGAGTTCCTGCAGCAGGCGTGGTTCGTGGCGAGCGTGACGATCATTCCGACCGCGCTGGTCGCGATCCCGTTCGGCGCGGTGATCGCGCTGCAGGTCGGCGGGCTGATCAAGCAGTTCGGCGCGCAGGCCTTCACCGGCTCGGCCGCCGTACTGGCCGTGGTCCGTGAAGCGTCGCCGATCGCGACCGCGCTGCTGATCGCGGGCGCGGGCGGCTCGGCGATCTGCGCCGACCTGGGCGCGCGCAAGATCCGCGAAGAGCTCGACGCGATGATGGTGCTCGGCATCGACCCGATCCAGCGACTGGTCGTGCCGCGGGTGCTGGCCACGATGCTGGTCGCGTTCTTCCTCAACGGCTTCGTCAGCGTCGTCGGCGTGATGGGCGGCTACGTCTTCAACGTGGTCCTCCAGGACGGCACACCGGGTAGCTACATAGCCTCGTTCACGGCGCTCGCCCACCTGCCAGACCTCTGGCAGGGCCAGGCGAAGGCGCTGGTGTTCGGCTTCATCGCCGCGGTCGTCGCCTCGTACAAGGGCGTGAACGCGGGCGGTGGCCCGAAGGGCGTCGGCGACGCGGTGAACCAGTCCGTCGTGATCACCTTCATGCTGCTGTTCGTCGCGAACTTCTCGATGACGGCGATCTACTTCCAGCTCGTACCGCCGAAGGGGGCCTGACGATGTCCCTCCTCGTCGACACCCTGGTCAAGAAGCCGCTGCACTCGCTCGACCGGCTCGGTGAGCAGCTCGCCTTCTACATCAAGGCGCTGGCCTGGTCCGGCAAGTCGGTCACCCGGTACCGCCGCGAGATCCTCCGGCTGCTGGCCGAGGTGACGCTCGGTACCGGCGCGCTCGCCGTGATCGGCGGCACCGTCGGCGTGATCACCTTCCTGGCCTTCTTCACCGGCACCGAGGTCGGCCTGCAGGGCTACTCGGCGCTGAACCAGATCGGCACCTCGGCCTTCGCCGGCTTCGTCAGCGCGTACATCAACACCCGCGAGATCGGCCCGCTGATCGCCGGCATCGCGCTCGCCGCGACGGTCGGCTGCGGATTCACCGCCCAGCTCGGCGCGATGCGGATCAGCGAGGAGATCGACGCCCTCGAGGTGATGGCGGTCCCGTCGCTGCCGTACTTGGTCACCACCCGGATCATCGCCGGCCTGATCGCGGTCGTGCCCTTGTACGTCGTCGGGTTGCTGTCCTCGTACTTCGCCACCCGGCTGACCGTGACGACGTTCTACGGCCAGAGCACTGGGACGTACGACCATTACTTCCATCTGTTCTTACCGCCCGGCGACGTGCTCTGGTCCTTCGGCAAGGTGCTCGTCTTCTCGGTCCTGGTGATCCTGGTGCACTGCTACCACGGGTACCACGCGACCGGCGGCCCGGCCGGCGTCGGCGTCGCGGTCGGCCGCGCGGTCCGGACCTCGATCGTCGTCATCAACGTCGTCGACCTGCTGCTGTCGATGGCGATCTGGGGCACCACGACCACAGTCAGGCTGGCGGGCTGACCATGACCAGACGAGTGCTCGGGACCGCCTTCATCGGGATGCTCTGCTTCCTGCTCTGGCTCACCTACGCCTTCTACGCGAAGGTCTTCACCGCCACCGTCGACGTGAAGCTGCAGACCAGCCACATCGGCCTGCAGCTCAACCGGCACGCGGACGTGAAGCTGCGCGGCATCATCGTCGGCGAGGTCCGGAGCGTCTCCACCGACGGCGACTTCGCCACCGTGAACCTGTCGTTGAAGCCGGACGCGGTCAAGGAGATCTCCAGCCAGGTCAGCGCGCGGATCCTGCCCAAGACGCTGTTCGGCGAGAAGTACGTGGCCCTGGTACCACCGCCCGGCCCCGAAGGCCGCGCGATCAAGGCCGGCGACACCATCGCCCGGGACAAGACCGCGGTCGGCATCGAGATCGAGAAGGTGCTGAACGACGCGCTGCCCCTGCTGCAAGCCGTCGACCCCGCCGACCTGGACGCGACGCTGAACACGCTGGCGACGGCCCTGGAGGGTCGCGGCAGCGAGATCGCCGACACCCTCACCCAGCTCGACGGGTACCTGAAGAAGCTCAACCCGAACGTGCCGAACCTGATCGCGGCGCTGACCAAGCTGACCCAGGTGTCGAAGATCTACGGCGACGTCACGCCCGACCTGGCCCGCGCGCTGCGCAACCTGACCGTCACCGGCAACACGGTGGTGGAGAAGGAGAAGCAGTTGCAGACGTTCTTCACCGACGTGCAGACGCTGTCGACCACCGGCAATGCCTTCCTCAAGGAGAACGAGGACCGGGTGATCCGGCTAGGCGAGGTGAGCAAGCCGGTACTGGACCTGCTGGAGCGGTACTCGCCGGAGTTCCCCTGCTTCCTCAAGGTGATGACGGACACCATCCCGACCCTGAGCGACACGTTCCGCGACGGCCGGCTGCACATCAACCTGGAGCTGATCACCAACCAGCCCACGCCGTACCAGCCGAACGAGACGCCGGTCTTCGGCGACCACCGCGGCCCGACCTGCGTCGGCCGCAACTACTCGGTACCGGGGGAGAAGCCCGGCCCGTACACGCAGGACAACCCGGCGCCGTACGTGACCGGGGTGGACGGCGTGATCGGTGACCACGGCAAGGAGACCCGCTTCCCGGTCAACCTGCAGCTCAACCGCGCGATGCCCGGCTTCGCCAGCGACACCGGCGGCGCCGGTACGCCGGCCGAGCAGAAGGTGATCGACGCCGTCGCCGGCCCCGCGATGGGCATCCCGGCGTCCGAAGTACCGGATCTGACCACCCTGATGATCGGCCCGTTGATGCGCGGTGGGCAGGTGAACCTCAAATGAAACTCCTGGACAAGAAGACTTCGCTCGACACCGTGCGGCTGGCGATCTTCGTCGTGGTGACCACGATCGCGACGGCGTTGCTGGCCGTGACGATCGGCAACATCAGTTTCAACGCGACCACGAAGTACCGGGCTGTTTTCACGGACGTGGTCGGGCTGAACAAGGGCGACGACATCCGGATCGCCGGCGTGCGGGTCGGGCAGGTCGACAAGATCGCGATCTACCAGGACAAGCTGGCGATGGTCAGCTTCAGCGTCGACTCCGACCAGGTTCTCGACACCACCACGCACGCGACGATGCGCTACCGGAACCTGGTCGGCAACCGCTACATCGCGCTGACCGAGGGCGTCGGCGGCGGCACCCGGATGAAGAAGAACGGGATCATCGACAAGGACCGGACGGCGCCCGCGCTGGACCTGTCGGTGCTGTTCAACGGGTTCAAGCCGTTGTTCACCGCGCTGACCCCGAAGGACGTGAACCAGTTCGCGTTCGAGGTGATCAAGGTGCTGCAGGGTGAGGGCGGCACGATCGAGAGCCTGCTAGCCCGGACCGCCTCGCTGACCACGACGCTGGCCGATTCCGACGAGGTGATCGGCGACCTGATCACCAACCTGACCTCCACCTTGCAGATCGTCTCGCAGCGGCAGGCGAACTTCTCCCAACTGCTGGTCAACCTGCAGCAGTTCATCACCGGGCTGAGCCAGGACATCAATCCGATCCTCGGCTCACTCGGCTCGATCAACTCGCTGAACACCAAGACGGCCGGCCTGCTGCAGCAGACCCGGGTGCCGCTCAAGGCGGACCTCGACCGGCTGCGCGAGGTCTCGACCACGCTCGACGACACCCAGGGGATCTGGGTCAAGACGCTGCAGAACATGCCCGGCAAGCTCGAGACGCTGACCCGGACCGCGTCGTACGGGTCCTGGTTCAACTTCTACCTGTGCGGCTTCGACGGCAACGTCACGCTGCCGCTGGGCACCCGGATCCCGATCAGCCATGACGTCAACTCCGCGAGGTGCGCGAAGTGAAGCCGTTCAGGGAACAGAACCAGGTCACCATCGGGGTGATCGGCCTGACCGTGATCGGGCTGATCATGCTGGCCGCGTTCAAGGCACAGGACCTGCCGCTGATCGGTGGCGGGACGAAGTACTCCGCACAGTTCTCCGAGGCCGGTGGGCTGAAGCCGAACGACGAGATCCGGGTCGCCGGGGTCCGCGTCGGCCAGGTCCGCAAGGTCGAGCTCGAGGGCACCCACGTCCGGGTCGACTTCGTCGTCGACAAGGGCGTGAAGCTGGGCGACAAGACCGGCGCCGAGATGAAGATCAAGACGCTGCTCGGGCAGAAGTACCTGAAGCTGGACCCGGAGGGTTCGGGCGAGCTCAAGGAGGGGTCGGAGATCCCGCTGGCCCGCACCATCTCGGCGTACGACGTGGTCGACGCGTTCACCGATCTGGCCAACACCACCGAGCGGATCGACACCGGGCAGCTCGCGAAGGCGCTCGACACCCTGTCGTCGACCTTCAAGAACACCCCGGAAGAGGTTCAGGCCTCGCTGACCGGGCTGTCCCGGCTGTCCCGCAACGTCGCCAAGCGCGACGAGCAGCTGAAGCTGTTGCTGCAGCACTCCGACGTGGTCACCAAGGTCCTTGCCGACCGCAACCAGCAGCTGATCAAGCTGATGAAGGACGGCAACACCGTGTTCCAGGCAGTGCAGGCCCGGCGCGCGCTGATCCACGAGCTGCTCGTATCGACGCAGAAGCTGGCCGCTCAGATCAGCGCGCTGGTCAAGGAGAACCGCAAGGACCTGGGCCCGACGCTGACCAAGGTGAACGCGGTCCTGGCGACCTTGCTGAAGAACCAGAACGCGCTGGACGCCAGCATCAAGGGGCTCGCGCCGTACGCGCGGGTCTTCACCAACACGCTCGGTACCGGGCCGTGGTTCGACACGTATGTGCAGAACCTGGTGCCGGTACCGGAGATCCCGTTGCCGCAGATCCCGATCCCCGGGCTGCCGCCGATTCTGAGCGGGCTGACGGGAGGTGCGGGCCGATGAAGGTCGCATCCTTGTCCCGGATGATCGCGTTCGGTGTCGTCGTGGTGATCCTCGCCGTCAGCGTGATCTCGTTCTGGCCGCACCCCAAGCGGGTGTCGGCGACGGCGTACTTCCCGCGCGCGGTCAGCGTCTACCCGGGCTCCGACGTCCGGATCCTCGGCATCAAGGTCGGCGAGATCGAGAGCGTGACACCGGCCGGGCGCGCGGTCCGGGTGAAGTTCTGGTGGGAGGCCAAGCACAAGGTGCCGGCCGACGCCAAGGCGGTGATCGCGTCGCCGTCGATCGTCGCGGACCGCTACATCCAGCTCACCCCGGCGTACTCCAAGGGCGCCGTGATGGCCGACGGCGCGTCGATCCCGCTGGACCGGACGGCCGTGCCGCTCGAGCTCGACCAGATCTACCAGAGCCTGAACGACCTGTCCGTCGCGCTCGGCCCGAAGGGCGCCAACGACCAGGGCGCGCTGTCGCGGCTGCTCGACGTGTCCGCGGCCAACCTGAACGGCCAGGGCAAGAAGCTCAACCAGACCATCACCGACGTTTCGACCCTGACCCAGACGCTGTCGGGCAACTCCAAGAGCCTGTTCAGCACGATCCGGCAGCTGCAGACCTTCGTCTCCGCGCTGGCCGCGAACGACGGCCTGGTGAAGCAGTTCAACACGAACTTCGCGGCCGTCTCGACCACGCTGGCCGGTGAACGCCAGGACCTCTCGGCCGCGCTGTCCACGCTGGCGGCGGCGCTCGGCGAGGTCGCGAACTTCGTCAAGGACAACCGTTCGCTGCTGAAGACCACCATCTCCGGCGCCACCGACGTCTCCCAGATCCTGGTCAAGGAGAAGACCGCGCTCGCCGAGATCATGGACACCGCGCCACTCGGCCTGGGCAACCTGGCCCGGGTCTACAACCCGCAGTTCGGCACGCTGGACCAGCGGATTAACCTGGCCCAGCTGGACGATCCGGCGACCTTCATCTGCTCGCTACTGATCCAGGCCAACCAGCCGCTGTCGACCTGCTCGGCCCTCAAGCCGATCTTCAACGCGCTGCCGAAGCTCCCGCTGCTGAGCGCCATCACCGGCTCGGGCGGCCCAGCCGGTACTCCGTGGGCACCGGCCCCGCAGCCCAAGCTGCCCAGCCCGGACCCGGTCGACGACACACTCGGCGGCCTGGTCCCTGGGGGTGCGCGATGAGGCGGCTTCGCAGTACTGCGGTAGTAGCGGGCGTCGTCGCGATGGCGACCGTGCTGTCCGGGTGCGACTTCAGCGTGTACTCCCTGCCGTTGCCGGGTGGCGCCAAGATCAAGGGTCCGTCGTACACGGTGACCGTGGAGTTCACCGACGTACTGGACCTGGTGCCGAAGTCGTCGGTCAAGGTGGACGACGTCACCGTCGGCACGGTCGAGAAGGTCTGGCTGGAAGGCTACGTCGCCAAGGTCCGGGTCAAGCTGCCGAAGAGCCTGGACCTGCCCGACAATGCCCGCGCGACGATCCGCCAGACCAGCCTGCTGGGCGAGAAGTTCGTCTCGCTGGAGCAGCCGTCCGGATCCGAGAAGCCACGCGGCAAGCTCGAGAACGGCGAGCTGATCCCGCTGTCCCGGACGACCAGCAACGTCGAGGTCGAAGAGGTCCTGTCGGCGCTCTCGCTGCTGCTCAACGGCGGCGGCGTGGCCCAGCTGCAGATCATCACCCAGGAGCTGAACAAGGCCCTGACCGGGAACGAGCCGGCCATCCGCAGCGTGCTGACCCAGCTGAACACCTTCGTCGGCACGCTCGACCAGAACAAGCAGAAGATCGTCACCGCCATCACCGCCGTCGACCAGCTGGCCAAACAGCTGAACGCGCAGAAGACGACGATCGCGACCGCGATCGACTCGCTGCCCAAGTCGATCGCCACCCTGGACAAGCAGCGCGCCGCGCTGGTCAAGACGCTGCAGGCGCTGGCGTCGCTGGGCAACACCGCGACCCGGGTGATCACCGAGTCCCAGAAGGACCTGGTCGCCAACCTGCAGTCGCTCTACCCGCTGCTGACCAAGCTCGCCGAGGCCGGTGAGAACCTGCCGAAGTCGCTCGAGCTGCTGCTCACCTACCCGTTCCCGGACGCCGCGGCCGGCGCGGTCAAGGGTGACTTCACCAACCTGAACATCACCCTCGACGTGAACACCCAGAAGGCGCTGAAGGGTCTGCTCGGGCTCAACCTGCCGACCGTCGGCCTGACCCTGCCGACCGCCGAGATCAGCCTGCCGGTGCACAACCCGCCGAAGTTCCCGACCGGCAAGCCGACGGCCGGCGGCCTGCCGTCGCTGCCGATCCCGACCGCCGCGGGCACCACCTGCGTCACGATCCTCGGGCTGCCGGTCTGTACGCCGAAGCTCAACCGGTCCGGGTTCGATCCGGAGCTGGCGAAGGTCCTGATGCCGGGGGTGGCCAAGTGATCACCAGAACGGTCCGGATCCAGCTGATGGTGTTCCTGCTGATCACGATGGTCGGCATCGCCTACGTCGGCGCCAAGTACGCGCAGGTCGACAAGTTGCTGTTCGACCAGGACTACACGGTCCGCGCCAGCTTCGCCGAGTCCGGCGGCATCTTCTCCGGCGCCGAGGTGACGTACCGCGGCCAGCCGGTCGGCCGGGTCGGCGAGCTGAAGCTGCTGTCCGACGGCGTCGAGGTCAACCTCGACATCGACAAGAAGACCAAGATCCCGAACGACCTGCTCGCGGTGGTCGCCAACCGGTCCGCGATCGGCGAGCAGTACGTCGACCTGCAGCCGCGCCGCGACACCGGGCCGTACCTGCAGGACAACTCGAGGATCAGCCGGGAGAACACGGCCCTGCCGATCGACACCACCGAGCTGCTGCTGAACCTGGACCAGCTGGTGAACTCGGTCGACAAGAACAGCCTGAAGACCACCGTCAAGGAGCTCGGCGACGCGCTCCGCGGCCGGGGCAGCGACCTGCAGAAGATCATCGACAGCTCCGGCGCGCTGATCAGCGACGCCGACGCGAACATCCTGCAGACGATCAAGCTGATCAACGACGGCAACACCGTGCTAGCCACCCAGGTGGCCAGCGGCGACGCGATCAAGACCTGGGCGAAGAACCTGGCGCTGCTGTCCGACACCCTGGTCAGCTCGGACGCCAGCCTGCGGGCAGTGATCGACAACGGCTCGGCCGCGTCGACCCAGCTGACCGCGCTGATCCAGGAGAACAAGGCCGACATCGCGGTGCTGCTGGGTAACTTGCTGACGGTGAGCGAGCTGACCGCGGTCCGGCTGGACTCCGTTGAGCAGCTGCTGGTGGTCTACCCGGCGGTGGCGATGGGCGGGTACGTCGTACCGGCCAAGGACCCGGGGACGGGTCACTACGACGCGCACTTCGGCCTGGTACTGGGCTTCAGCCCGCCCGCTTGCCGGGCCGGGTACAACGGAACGGACAAGCGCGTTCCGCAGGACACGACCAGCAAGGCCGCCAACACCAAGGCGGGCTGTACCGCGTCGCCGGGGTCGGGCATCGACGTCCGCGGATCGCAGAACAAGCCGACGCCGTCGACGCGGTCGTCCGACGCCAACCGGATCGGGTACGGCGTCGGGTACGACCCGGCCACGGGCGCTGCCGGTGGTACCGGTGGGATGCCGTCGCTGGTACTCGGCTCGACCGGAGGACAGGAAGAAATGCTCGGTAAGGACTCGTGGAAGGCCCTCATCCTCGGACCGGTGACCGGCAAGTGAGCTCTACGACCGCCGCCCGGAGAGGCCCGATGATCCTGGCGTGGGCGCTGAGTGTGCTCCTGCTGGTCGCACTCGTCGGTGCGACGCTGTCCGTCGTCGCGTTGCGTGGCCAGGACGCTCGCAAGAGTGAGCGCGAGGGCGCGATGAAGGCGGCCCGGCAGTTGGCGCTGGACTTCACGACGTACGACTACTCGAGCTGGGACGCGGACGCGAAGCGGGTGCTGGACGACTCCACCGGGCAGTTCAAGGAGGAGTTCAAGTCGGGCTCCGACTCGGTCAAGACCGAGGTGGTGGCGAACAAGGCGACCTCCAAGGGCGACGTGAAGGAGGCCGCGGTGGTGTCGAACGACAAGGACTCGGCCCAGGTGCTGGTGATCGTGAACGCCGTCGTGACGAACACCGCGTCCAAGGACGGGGTCGAACGCCGGTACCGGATCAAGCTCGACCTGGTCCGCGAGAAGGACCGCTGGCTCACCGCCGACTTCCAGGTGGTCGGCTGATGCCCCGCCGAATCGCCGGCCGCAGCCGCCGCCCCGAAACCACCCCCGAAGTCAACCCCCAAACAAGCCCAATCAAACCAGTGACTCAGCCCACACCAAAGGCTGAAACCCCTCCAGCGAAGCGCCCTCAGGACAAGCCTTCAGTCACACTCAGTGACGAAAGGTCTTCTGTTAAGGCCGAAGACGCGGCGAGTGTGGAGCGGTCGCGGACGGCTGTGGTGCTGTCAGCCGCGCTGGGGGTGCTGCTGGTGCTGATCTTGGCGCTGACCGGGATCCTCGGGGTGAAGGCCTGGAAGGGTAAAGAGGCCGAGGATGCCCGGGATCAGGCGGCTGCGGCAGGCCGGAAAGCTGCTGAGACGGCCCTGAGTTACGACTACCGCACGCTCGACAAGAGCTTCGCGGCGGCGCGGGCGACGATGACGCCGGAGTTCGCCGGGCAGTTCGACGCCACCGCCAAGGTGGCCGGCGAGCTGGCCACCAAGACCAAGGCCACCGTGCGCGCCGAGGTCCGCGAGGTCGGCGTCCGCGACGGCGACGCGAACCGGGTCACGCTGATCATCTTCGTCAACCAGACGACCACCAGCACGATCACGAAGGGTAGTCCCCGGGTCGATCTGAACCGGACGAGATTCACGATGGTCCGAAACGGTGGCCAATGGCTGGTCCAGGAGATCGCCGGACTGTAGTCTCTAGGTGACTCCGGAGAGGTCGTCCGGGCGGCTCGCAGGCTGGTTACCTGCTGGAGAACCCGGGTCGATTCTTGACGGAGTGGGTGGTCCGACGGCATAGTGTCGGACCCCATTGGACAGACTTGCCCAGATCGGGTAGCCTATTGCTTTGCGCTGCCTTTAACCGCACCCTTGTTCATCCTCAGAACTTGACGAGGGTCGTTTGGCATGCGCTCCCAGCACCGAAGTGCCGCTTCGAAGTTACTTTGCGAGCCCGTGGAAGGACGCCCCTTGGTCGCCTCGCGCAACCCCCAGTCCGACAGTATTACCAATGTTTCCGGCGCACCCCGTCGCATCTCCTTCGCAAAGATCTCCGAGCCTCTCGAGGTTCCGGATCTTCTTGCGTTGCAGGTGGACAGTTTCGACTGGCTGGTCGGAAACGAAACCTGGCAGGCCAGGGTGGCCGCCGCCGAGGCGGAGGGACGGACAGATCTGTCCTCCCCGTCCGGTCTCGAGGAGATCTTCGAGGAGATCTCTCCGATCGAGGACTTCAGCGGCACCATGTCGCTGTCGTTCCGCGACCACCGGTTCGAGCCCCCGAAGAACACGGTCGACGAGTGCAAGGAGCGTGACGTCACCTACTCGGCGCCACTGTTCGTCACCGCCGAGTTCATGAACAACGAGACCGGCGAGATCAAGAGCCAGACCGTCTTCATGGGTGACTTCCCGTTGATGACGCGCAAGGGCACGTTCGTGATCAACGGCACCGAGCGTGTCGTCGTGTCCCAGTTGGTCCGCTCGCCCGGTGTGTACTTCGAGCGCACGCCGGACAAGACCTCGGACAAGGACATCTTCACCGCCAAGATCATCCCGTCGCGCGGTGCGTGGCTGGAGTTCGAGGTCGACAAGCGCGACATGGTGGGCGTGCGGCTGGACCGCAAGCGCAAGCAGAACGTCACCGTGCTGCTCAAGGCGCTCGGCTGGACCGACGCGCAGATCCTCGAGGAGTTCGGCGAGTACGAGTCGATCCGGCTCACCCTGGAGAAGGACCACACGTCCGGCCAGGACGACGCGCTGCTCGACATCTACCGCAAGCTGCGCCCCGGCGAACCGCCGACGCGTGAGGCTGCCCAGGCGCTGCTGGACAACTACTACTTCAACGGCAAGCGCTACGACCTGGCCAAGGTCGGCCGGTACAAGATCAACAAGAAGCTCGGCCGGGACGAGACGCACGACACCGCGGTGCTGACGATCAACGACATCGTCGCCACGATCAAGTACCTGGTGGCGCTGCACGAGGGCAAGACCGAGCTGACCGCGCCGCAGGGCGAGATCGTCGTCGAAGAGGACGACATCGACCACTTCGGCAACCGCCGTCTGCGCACGGTCGGCGAGCTGATCCAGAACCAGCTCCGCACCGGCCTGGCCCGGATGGAGCGGGTGGTCCGCGAGCGGATGACGACCCAGGACGTCGAGGCGATCACGCCGCAGACCCTGATCAACATCCGCCCGGTGGTCGCGGCGCTGAAGGAGTTCTTCGGAACCTCGCAGCTGTCGCAGTTCATGGACCAGACGAACCCGATCGCAGGGCTCACCCACAAGCGCCGCCTGTCGGCCCTTGGCCCGGGTGGTCTGTCGCGTGAGCGGGCCGGCTTCGAGGTCCGCGACGTGCACCCGTCCCACTACGGCCGGATGTGCCCGATCGAGACCCCGGAAGGCCCGAACATCGGTCTGATCGGCTCGCTCGCGACGTACGGCCGGGTGAACCCGTTCGGCTTCGTCGAGACGCCGTACCGCAAGGTCGTCGACGGCCGGGTCACCGACCAGGTCGACTACCTGACCGCGGACGAGGAGGACCGGTTCGTCATCGCTCAGGCCAACGCGGCACTGACCGACGACGACGTGTTCGCCGAGGACCGGGTGCTGGTTCGCCGGCGCCACGGTGAGGTCGAGCTCGTGCTGGTCGACGACGTGGACTACATGGACGTCTCGCCGCGCCAGATGGTGTCGGTCGCGACGGCGATGATCCCGTTCCTCGAGCACGACGACGCCAACCGCGCCCTGATGGGCTCCAACATGCAGCGCCAGGCCGTTCCGCTGATCACCGCGGACGCCCCCCTGGTCGGTACCGGCATGGAGTTCCGTGGAGCGGTCGACGCCGGCGATGTGCTGGTGTCGGAGAAGGCCGGCGTCATCAAGGAGGTCTCGGCCGATCTGATCGAGGTCGCCGCCGACGACGGCACGTACCAGACGTACCGGCTGCAGAAGTTCCGCCGCTCGAACCAGGGCACCTGCATCAACCAGCGCCCGCTGGTCGACGCCGGGCAGCGGGTCGAGATCGGTTCGCCGCTGGCCGACGGTCCGTGCACCGACGAGGGCGAGATGGCTCTCGGCCGGAACCTGCTCGTGGCGTTCATGCCGTGGGAGGGTCACAACTACGAAGACGCGATCATCCTGTCGCAGCGCGTCGTGCAGCAGGACCTGCTGACCTCGATCCACATCGAGGAGCACGAGGTCGACGCCCGCGACACCAAGCTCGGCCCGGAGGAGATCACCCGCGACATCCCGAACGTCAGCGACGAGATGCTGGCGGACCTGGACGAGCGGGGCATCATCCGGATCGGCGCGGAGGTCACCACCGGTGACATCCTGGTCGGCAAGGTCACGCCCAAGGGTGAGACCGAGCTGACCCCGGAGGAGCGGCTGCTCCGGGCGATCTTCGGTGAGAAGGCGCGCGAGGTGCGCGACACCTCGCTGAAGGTGCCGCACGGTGAGAACGGAACCGTCATCGGGGTCCGCGTCTTCGACCGCGACAACGGCGACGAGCTGCCGCCGGGCGTGAACCAGCTGGTCCGCGTGTACGTCGCGCAGAAGCGCAAGATCTCCGTCGGCGACAAGCTCGCCGGACGCCACGGCAACAAGGGCGTCATCTCGAAGATCCTGCCGGTCGAGGACATGCCGTTCATGGAGGACGGCACCCAGGTCGACATCATCCTGAACCCGCTGGGCGTGCCCGGCCGGATGAACGTCGGTCAGGTGCTCGAGACCCACCTCGGCTGGGTTGCCAGCCGTGGCTGGAAGGTCGACCCGGACAGCCCCGAAGAGTGGGCCCAGCGACTGATCAAGATCGGCGCCGGCGAAGCCGAGCCGTTCACGAACGTCGCCACCCCCGTCTTCGACGGCGCGCGTGAGGAAGAGGTCACCGGCCTGCTCGGCTCGACCCTGCCCAACCGCGACGGCGACCGGATGGTCAACAGCACCGGCAAGGCCAACCTGTTCGACGGCCGCTCGGGTGAGCCTTTCCCGCAGCCGGTCGGCGTCGGCTACATGTACATGCTGAAGCTGCACCACCTGGTGGACGACAAGATCCACGCCCGCTCGACCGGTCCGTACTCGATGATCACGCAGCAGCCGCTGGGTGGTAAGGCGCAGTTCGGTGGTCAGCGGTTCGGCGAGATGGAGGTGTGGGCCCTCGAGGCCTACGGTGCCGCCTTCGCGCTGCAGGAGCTGCTCACGATCAAGTCCGACGACGTGGTCGGTCGCGTCAAGGTGTACGAAGCGATCGTCAAGGGCGAGAACATCCCGGAGCCGGGTATCCCGGAGTCGTTCAAGGTTCTCGTCAAGGAAATGCAGTCCCTTTGTCTGAACGTTGAGGTGCTCTCGTCCGACGGAAGCCGGGTCGAGATGCGCGACAGCGAAGAGGATGTCTTCCGCGCGGCGGAGGAACTGGGAATCGACCTGTCCCGGCGTGAGCCGAACAGCGTCGAGGAGGTCTGAGCGGGTTGCCGCTTTCGATCAACAGTCAACTCACTCAGACCATTTTTACAATCGGGAGATAACACATCGTGCTCGACGTGAACTTCTTCGACGAGCTTCGGATCGGCCTGGCGACCGCGGATGAGATCCGCCAGTGGTCGCACGGCGAGGTCAAGAAGCCCGAGACGATCAACTACCGGACGCTCAAGCCTGAGCGTGACGGTCTGTTCTGCGAGAAGATCTTCGGTCCCACCCGGGACTGGGAGTGCTACTGCGGTAAGTACAAGCGTGTCCGCTTCAAGGGCATCATCTGTGAGCGGTGTGGCGTAGAGGTCACCCGTTCCAAGGTGCGCCGCGAACGGATGGGCCACATCGAGCTGGCCGCGCCGGTCACCCACATCTGGTACTTCAAGGGTGTCCCGTCGCGACTCGGCTACCTGCTCGACCTCGCCCCGAAGGACCTCGAGAAGGTCATCTACTTCGCGGCGTACATGATCACCGACGTCGACGACGAGGCGCGGCACCGCGACCTCTCGTCGTTGGAGGGCCGGACCGATGTCGAGCGCAAGCAGCTCGAGGGCCGGCGCGACAACGACATCGAGACCCGGATGAAGAAGCTCGAGGAGGACCTCGCCCAGCTCGAGGCCGAGGGCGCGAAGGCCGACGTTCGCCGCAAGGTGAAGGAAGGCGCCGAGCGTGAGGTCAAGCAGCTGCGCGACCGTGCGCAGCGCGAGATCGACCGCCTCGACGAGGTGTGGAGCAGGTTCAAGAACCTCAAGGTCCAGGACCTGGAGGGCGACGAGATCCTGTACCGCGCCATGAAGGAGCGGTTCGGCAAGTACTTCGAGGGTGCGATGGGCGCGGCCGCGATTCAGCGGCGCCTGGAGACCTTCGACCTCAAGGCCGAGGCGGACAGCCTGCGCGAGACGATCAAGACCGGCAAGGGCCAGCGCAAGACCCGCGCCCTGAAGCGGCTCAAGGTCGTCACCGCGTTCCTGGCCACCAACAACAGCCCGATGGGCATGGTGCTCGACTGCGTCCCGGTGATCCCGCCGGACCTGCGGCCGATGGTTCAGCTCGACGGTGGCCGGTTCGCCACCTCCGACCTGAACGACCTGTACCGCCGGGTGATCAACCGGAACAACCGGCTCAAGCGACTGCTTGACCTCGGTGCTCCCGAGATCATCGTCAACAACGAGAAGCGGATGCTCCAGGAGGCCGTCGACGCACTGTTCGACAACGGCCGTCGTGGACGTCCGGTCACCGGCCCGGGCAACCGGCCGCTGAAGTCGCTGTCCGACATGCTCAAGGGCAAGCAGGGTCGTTTCCGTCAGAACCTGCTGGGCAAGCGAGTCGACTACTCCGGCCGTTCGGTCATCGTCGTCGGCCCGCAGCTGAAGCTGCACCAGTGCGGTCTGCCGAAGGCGATGGCGCTGGAGCTGTTCAAGCCGTTCGTGATGAAGCGGCTGGTCGACCTCAACCACGCGCAGAACATCAAGTCCGCCAAGCGGATGGTCGAGCGTCAGCGCGCCCAGGTCTGGGACGTGCTGGAAGAGGTCATCACCGAGCACCCGGTACTGCTGAACCGCGCGCCTACCCTGCACCGACTGGGGATCCAGGCGTTCGAGCCGCAGCTGATCGAGGGCAAGGCGATCCAGATCCACCCGCTCGTCTGCTCCGCGTTCAACGCGGACTTCGACGGTGACCAGATGGCGGTGCACCTGCCGCTGTCGGCCGAGGCGCAGGCCGAGGCCCGGATCCTGATGCTGTCGACGAACAACATCCTGAAGCCTGCTGACGGCCGTCCGGTCACGATGCCGACCCAGGACATGATCATCGGCATCTACTTCCTGACCATGCTGAAGGAAGGCGAACTCGGCGAGGGCCGGGCGTTCAGCTCGATGGCGGAGGCCCTGATGGCCTTCGACCGCAAGGAGCTGTCGCTGCAGGCCAAGATCACGCTCCGGCTCGACCAGGCCGGCGCGCCGGCCGACTCGACCGAGCGTCCGAACGGTGGGTTCTCGCTGGAGACCACGCTGGGTCGCGCCCTGTTCAACGAGGCGCTGCCGAGCGACTACACCTTCGTGGACACCGAGGTCGGCAAGAAGCAGCTGGGCTCGATCGTCAACGATCTGGCCGAGCGGTACTCCAAGGTCCAGGTGGCGAACTGCCTGGACGCGCTGAAGGACCTCGGTTTCCGCTGGGCCACCCGCTCCGGTGTCACGGTGTCGATCGACGACTTCAGCACGCCGCCGAGCAAGCCGGAGATCATGGCTCGCTACGAGGCCCAGGCCGAGAAGGTCCAGAAGCAGTTCGAGCGGGGTCTGATCACCTCGTCCGAGCGGCGGCAGGAACTGATCGAGATCTGGACCGGCGCCAACGCCGAGGTCGGTAAGGCCATGGAGGAGAACTTCGCCAAGGCCAACCCGATCTGGATGATGGTGCACTCCGGTGCGCGAGGCAACATGATGCAGATCCGGCAGATCGCCGGTATGCGTGGTCTGGTGGCCAACCCGAAGGGCGAGATCATCGCCCGGCCGATCAAGTCCAACTTCCGCGAGGGCCTGTCGGTGGTCGAGTACTTCATCGCCACCCACGGTGCTCGTAAGGGTCTTGCCGACACCGCGCTGCGGACCGCCGACTCCGGGTACCTCACCCGTCGTCTGGTGGACGTGTCGCAGGACGTCATCATCCGCGAGGAGGACTGTGGCACCGAGCGCGGTCTGCCCAAGCAGATCGGCGAGGCGGGGCCGGACGGCAAGGTCGTCCACGCCGAGAACGTCGAGACGAGCGCGTACGCCCGTACGTTGGCGACGGACACGTTCGACGCCAAGGGCAACCTGGTACTGAGCGCCGGCAGCGACCTGGGCGACGTGTCCATCGCCGCTCTGGTGGCAGCTGGGGTCGAGACGGTCAAGGTCCGCTCCGTGCTGACCTGTGACGCCAAGACCGGTACCTGCGCGAAGTGCTACGGCCGTTCGCTGGCGACCGGCAAGCCGGTCGACATCGGTGAGGCCGTCGGCATCATCGCGGCGCAGTCCATCGGTGAGCCGGGTACGCAGCTGACCATGCGTACCTTCCACACCGGTGGTGTCGCGGGTGATGACATCACCCACGGTCTGCCGCGTGTTGTCGAGCTCTTCGAGGCCCGTCAGCCCAAGGGCAAGGCGCCGATCGGTGAAGCTGCCGGCCGGATCGCGATCGAGGACACCGACAAGACCCGGAAGCTGGTGCTCACCCCGGACGACGGTTCCGAGGAGGTCGCCTACCCGGTGTCGAAGCGGGCTCGCCTGCTGATCGAGGACGGTCAGCACGTCGAGGTCGGCCAGCAGCTGACGCAGGGCACCCCGGACCCGCAGGAAGTTCTGCGCATCCTGGGTATCCGCAAGGCGCAGGAGCACCTGGTGGACGAGGTCCAGGAGGTGTACCGGTCGCAGGGTGTGGCCATTCACGACAAGCACATCGAGATCATCGTCCGGCAGATGCTGCGCCGGGTCACGGTGATCGAGTCCGGCGAGGCGAACCTGCTGCCGGGTGAGCTGGCGGACCGGCTGATGTTCGAGGCCGAGAACCGTCGGGTCGTGGCCGAGGGCGGTACGCCGGCCTCCGGTCGTCCCGTGCTGATGGGTATCACCAAGGCGTCGCTCGCGACCGAGTCGTGGCTGTCGGCCGCCTCCTTCCAGGAGACGACCCGGGTCCTGACCGAGGCCGCGATCCACGGCAAGTCCGACTCGCTGGTCGGTCTGAAGGAGAACGTCATCATCGGAAAGCTGATCCCGGCGGGTACCGGCATGGACCGTTACCGCAACATCCGGGTGGAGCCCACCGAGGAGGCGAAGGCCGCGATGTACTCGATGGTCGGCTACGAGTCGTACGACTACGACTTCGGCCCGTCCGCCGGGCAGTCGGTCCCGCTCGACGACTTCGACCTGGGCTCGTACCAGAACTGAAGTCCGTAGTACCTGCCGAGGGCGGCACTCCCATTCCGGGGGTGCCGCCCTCGCGGCGTTTCCACCTCGTTCGGCGCTCTCGTTGCCCTTAGCAACAAGGGGAAACGGGGCCAGATCGTTGTGCCCGCAGGGGTTGTGGAGCGGGCCGGCCGGGCGACACGCCGAGGGTGGTCAACTGGCTGCGGAGTGTTGCGAGGGGTCGGCGTGCCTGTGTCGGCGGGATGCGCGAAGATGACGCGTATGACGGACCTCCCGGCGTACCTGCAACCGTTTGTGCTGGACGTCGCGCAGGGTGCGGAGCACCGGGTCGACCGGGTCGGCGAGCTCGACTTCTACCGGCCTGCCGGGACCGCTCGCACCGGCGCGATCCTGTTGGTCCACGGTGGTCCCGGACCCGCGCATCTCGAGGTGTCGCCGCGGGACTGGCCGGTGTACCAGGGATATGCCACGGCCATCGCGCAGCGCGGCCAGGTGGCCGTCCTGGCCAACCACAGCCTGATCCACGGACTCGACCAGCTGGCGACCGCCGCGGACGACGTAGAGGCCGCTGTCGGCGTCCTGCGGGCCGATCCGCAGGTGGACCCGGAGCGCGTCGTGCTGTGGTTCTTCTCCGGCGCCGGACTGCTGGCGGGGGAGTGGCTGGACAGCCGCCCCGACTGGCTCCACGCCGTCGCTCTGACCTATCCCTTGCTCGCCACGCCGCCCGGTGTCGACGAACTGGTTTCCGCCGCCGAAGTGATCGGCAAACACAAAGACCTGCCGGTGCTGCTGACCCGGGTCGGGCGCGAGCGCGAAGAGCTTGCCCGACCGGTGGCGGAGTTCGTCTCCGCCGGTGGCGCCGCGCTGGACATCATCGACGTACCGAAAGGGCAACACGGCTTCGACATGCTCGACCACAGCGAAGAGTCCCGCGCCGCGGTGACCAAGGCCCTCGACTGGGCCATCGCCCACCTGGGCGAAGACCCCACCGCACCCAGCCAACTCCCGATCCCCAGCGCCACGATCCCGGCTCCCCAACCCACGAAGACCCCAACCACCGCAACCGCGCCGGCCGCGCGGACCGCGGCACCCCGTTCGTCGGTCGGTGTGGCCGAGCAGCCTGCTGTGCCCGCCAGCCAGCAGAGAGCATCGGAGACCACCATCACCACGCAGGCGACCATCACCACCCCGAGCCCGTCCGCGACCCCCGCTCCGGCCCCGACGCCGAGCTCGGCTCCGACTCCGGTGCCTGCGGAGACTGCTGCTTCGCGGGTGGTGGCGCGGGAGCATGCGGCGTTCGAGGCGCACGACCTGGAGGCGTTCCTGGCGCTGTACTCGCCGACGGCGCTGCTCCAGTTCGCCGACGGACCGGTCATGCGCGGACGGCGTTCCCTGCGTGAGCACTACCGGCCGCAGTTCGAGGCGGGCGAGTGCAAGCGTGAACTGATTCAGCGGATGCTGGTCGGCGACTGGGTGGTCGAGCAGACGATCATCGGCCAGACCCCGACCGTCGCGCTGTACCAAGTACAGGACGGCCTGATCACCGAAGTCCGCTTCATCAGCTGAAAAGCAGCCTGAAGTAGTTCGAGCGCACTGCGACCCACCGGACGCAGTGCGCTCGAAGTGTTCAGGCCATGATGCCGAGCGGCGACGGCTTCCAGCCTGGGAAGACCTTGCCGGCCTGAGCCTCACTGAGCCCCAGCCGTCGCATCACGACCTCCGAGAGCACATCGCGGTAGTCATTGGTGCCCGGCACATCACCCTGATCCAGTACGCCGGGCGCCAACCCCTCCCACTTCCCATGCACCCCGCCCTTGACGCCACCACCGAGAACCAGCGCCACCCCACCGTGCCCATGATCCGTACCGCTGTTGGCGTTCTGCCCGACCCGCCGGCCGAACTCGCTCATGGTGACCACCGTCGTATTGTCCAGGTCGGGCCCGAGCTCAGCGACAAAGGCAGCCAGCGCGGTCGCGACCGTCTTCAGCGAGTTGGTCATGTCGCCGCCGTCGACCGTGCCGAGATCCGTGTGCATGTCCCAGCCACCCAGGTCGACCGTGGCCACCCGTACTCCGGCCTTGGCCTTGATCAACTGCGCCAGCGTCGCCAAGGCCGCTCCGAACTCGCCATCCGGATAGCCCCGCTCCTTCGCCGGCTTCTCCTGCTGCTTGGCGTAGGTCTGCGCCTGACCCGAAGCCTTCAAGGCATCAAGCCCTTGCACACTCAGCGGATGGTCAATCCCGGTGTAGAGCGTCTTCAGCGCCGCCAGCGTCTGCGGTGCGACCCCGTCGATGCCCTTGACTGTGAAGTCCTTCAGCGAGCTGAGCATGATCGGGTTGGAGTCTCCCAGCAGCGACCGGCTCATCCGAGTGCCGATCCCCAGCCCGCGGAACGTAGTACCGGGCCCTAGCTCCTGTAGGACTCTGTCGAGCCAACCGGACTGTACGGAGGATCTAGCGGCCCCACCACGCTCCAGACAGTCCTGCGCCTGGAAGTGGCTGCGAGTCAGATCCGGAGTAGAGACAGCCGGTACCGCGGCCAGCCACCCCGTCGTCATCATCGGGAGCAGGGGAGCAAGCGCCGGGTGCATGCCGAACCCACGCTGCACGTTGAGCAGCGAAGCGGCCCGTACTGCGATGGACGGGCGAGCCTTGAGCAGCTCCGGATCATCAGCCGGTACCAGCACCGACAGCCCGTCCATGCCACCGCGCAGGAACACCACGATCAACGTGCCACCCGTCGCAGCACCAGGCTCGGCCCAGGAAACCCGGGTAGTCACCAGCTGAGTAGTCATCGCAGCGACGCCTACTCCCAGACCCCCCGCCAGCAACCGGCGCCGGGTGAACCCCTTGCTCCACTGCGACTCTCTGTCCTCCGCATCGGCCGCTACTGCCGCAGCGCTGGCCCGCAGAGCGGCATCAGCCGGCGTCGGACCCAGCCGACGCCAGTCCGGGCAGTCGGGGTGCAGTGAGGCGAATGTCTCTCTCATGCGTCAGTACTCCTTCACCGAGCAAGGAACTGTGGGGAGTCGAGGACCAGGGCGACGACGTGCCCTGCCTGCCACTCCATCCGTCCCCGGTCGACCCGGGAGGTGGCCTTGGCGCCGACAAACGTCGACAGCGCCGCGCGCTGCCTGGTGTCGAGCTGCTGCCCGAGGAGGCGCTCACCCAGCCGGTCGAACCACTGCCGGTAGGTATCGCCCTTACGAGGTTGCAGGGCGGCCGGCAGCTTCGCCTGCTTCATCCCCTCCCACCAGCCGTACGTCATCGCGCGGTGCATCGACCAGCGCTCGAGCATCTGGCCGGCAGACGCCCAGGCCGGGGCAACGTCGGGGTAGCCGTTGGGGGAGGGCCAGGCCAGCGGTGCATGGCCGAGGTTGTTGAGCTCCCAGTAGACGGCCTCCAGGCCCTTGGGCGTGGCCGGTCCGAACGGCAGGTCGAGTGCTCGCGCGCTGCTCACGACGTCTTCCAGTGGCCGCTTCGTCTTGCTGCCAAGGGAGTTCCAGAACTCGCTGCTGCGGAACAGTGCGGTCAGCATCGGCAGGATGGCCGTGTTGTTGCGCAGGTAGATCTGCGCCAGCCGGTCGACCAGCTCGGCCGGGGGAGAGTCGCCTACGAACCGTACAACGAGTTTGCGCGCGATCGTCTTCGCAGTTGCCGGGTGCTTGGCCAGGTAGTCGAGGTAGCGATCGCCGGCGGCCAGACCGCCCTTGCCCGAGCTGTTGGCCGCAGACCAGCCGAGAACCTTCACCCGGCCGGTCTTGTGCTTGTCAGCGACGTACTCGAAGACGCCGTCCTTGGTAGCGCCGCGACCGCTCAGTACATAAGCACTGGCGCGCACATCCTTCTCTGTATAGCCGGACGACACTCCAACCGTGTGCAGCTCCAGCAGCTCACGACCGAGGTTCTCGTTGACGCTGTCGCGCGTCGAGGCGTCGTTGTCGAGGAACCGCAGCATCGCCGGATGCCGCATAGCGGCGTGCAACATATCGCTGTACCGCCCAAAGGCATGTCGCCGGATCACCGACACCGCGTACTGCGGCGCGACGTCCCAGCCCCGGTCCGACGGCGTCGCGACGTGCAGGTGGTTGGCGAAGACATCCACCACGACCTCGTACAGCTGCCTGCTCCCGAAGACCTGCCGCCCGAGCGTCGCGATCCCCGTATGGAACATCGCTTCCCACGAATACTCAGGAATCGACCGCCGGACAGTCGCCGGATCCGCACCTGCCAACGGAACAGCACGCCAGACCTTGTCGCCGGCCGCATCCTTGGCCGTCGGCGACAACTGAGCCGCCAGCCACTTGTCGATCCCGAGCCGTTCAAGACTCTGTACGTCGGCAGGCCGCGGCCCGAACGTCACGCGATTGAGCAAATGCCGCTTGGCCTGCGCATCGGTCAGCGGACCACTCTTACTGGTCAGCAGCCCGGGGGAGGCGCGACCGGCCTTGGCGGCGGCCGCGTAGCCGGCGTACTCGGTGGGCTTGCCGGTCTGCCCGGTGGCCTTGGAGCCCTTACCTGCAACGAAGCTGGAGTCGCGGTCCTCGCCGTCGCTGGCAAGGCTGGGCTGCTGGGCGACCCGGGCGCGGGCGGCGACCGTAGTACCGGTCGGGTCCTCAGCGCGGGCCGAAGCCAGGACGCGGTTCCGGAGGGTGTCCGGGCGGCTGACGATCTCCGCAGCCAACCCGCCGGCGGCCAGGGTGCCTGCGACGGCACCTATGGCCGCCCGGCGGGCCACCGGCGACATGGTCCGTGGGGCGGGCGGACCTGGCGGCGGCTGCTCGTCCGCGGTGAGGCGGGGACGGTTCGAGGGGGCGGGACCGTGTTCCACGTGCTCTTCTCCAGGCGACAGCGGTGGTTGCGACAGATCCCCGTTATCAGGTCGTTACACCCGACGGGCGTGACTATGCCGCAATCTCCGCGCCCCGGAACCGGCTCCGGCCGATGTTTACGCCGATCAGACATAAGGAAACCGAATGGCCCGGTCCTACCGCGGCGAGAGTGCCGTCAGGGATCCGGTAGACTGGCAGTGCGGCTGCGCCTCTGCACAGCGCGGTGATCTGTTTTGACCGTGCTTGAGGCAGCCGCTAGTCTTAACGATCGTGCCCGGGTCATCCTGGGCCGTCATGCGTGCCCCTCGTACTTTTCGGGTCAGCGCGTGGCACGGGACTTCTGCCGACAGTCAGAAAGTTTATGACTCCGGCGTGTCCGTGCCCTCGCGACACACCCGACCGCGGGGGTCAGGTGCGCAGCAACCGACCGGACGACAGAAAGAGACCTACGCGGTGCCCACCATCCAGCAGTTGGTCCGCAAGGGCCGCCAGGACAAGGTGTCCAAGAACAAGACGCCGGCCCTGAAGGGTTCCCCTCAGCGTCGTGGTGTGTGCACGCGCGTCTACACGACCACACCGAAGAAGCCGAACTCGGCGCTTCGCAAGGTCGCTCGTGTTCGCCTCACCAGCGGCATCGAGGTCACCGCCTACATTCCCGGCGTCGGCCACAACCTGCAGGAGCACTCGATCGTGCTCGTGCGTGGTGGTCGTGTGAAGGACCTCCCGGGTGTCCGGTACAAGATCATCCGCGGTTCGCTCGACACCCAGGGTGTGAAGAACCGGAAGCAGGCTCGCAGCCGGTACGGCGCGAAGAAGGAGAAGAGCTAATGCCCCGCAAGGGTCCCGCACCCAAGCGGCCGGTCATCATCGACCCGGTCTACAGTTCGCCGCTCGTCACCCAGTTGATCTCGAAGATCCTGGTGGACGGCAAGAAGCAGATCGCGCAGAGCATCGTCTACACGGCCCTCGAGGGCACGCGGACGAAGACGGGCACCGACCCGGTCATCACGCTCAAGCGCGCCCTGGACAACGTGAAGCCCAGCATCGAGGTGAAGAGCCGCCGAGTCGGTGGAGCCACCTACCAGGTGCCGATCGAGGTCAAGCCCGGTCGCTCGACCACGCTCGCCCTGCGCTGGCTCACGTCGTACTCCCGGGCCCGCCGCGAGAAGACGATGTCCGAGCGCCTGATGAACGAGATCCTGGACGCGTCGAACGGTCTGGGTGCCGCGGTCAAGCGCCGCGAGGACACGCACAAGATGGCCGACGCCAACAAGGCTTTCGCCCACTACCGCTGGTGACCCGGGGCCCGCTCCGGGCCCTGAGCGTTCACTCTTTTGAAGCTAGACAGAAGCGAGAGGTAGACCACCGAGGTGGCCGTACAAATCACCACCGACCTGAGCATGGTGCGCAACATCGGCATCATGGCCCACATCGACGCCGGCAAGACGACGAC
The DNA here is from genome assembly GCF_036067295.1 of Kribbella sp. NBC_00382. Lineage (NCBI taxonomy): Bacteria > Bacillati > Actinomycetota > Actinomycetes > Propionibacteriales > Kribbellaceae > Kribbella > Kribbella sp. NBC_00382. Next base: position 1,218,180 of record NZ_CP107954.1, on the reverse strand, counting down.
GACCGAGCGGATCCTGTTCTACACCGGTATCACGTACAAGATCGGTGAGGTCCACGACGGCGCCGCCACGATGGACTGGATGGAGCAGGAGCAGGAGCGCGGCATCACCATCACGTCCGCCGCGACGACCTGCACCTGGAAAGACCACACCATCAACATCATCGACACCCCCGGGCACGTCGACTTCACCGTCGAGGTGGAGCGCTCGCTGCGCGTCCTCGACGGCGCCGTCGCGGTGTTCGACGGTGTCGCCGGTGTCGAGCCGCAGTCCGAGACCGTGTGGCGCCAGGCGGACCGGTACGGCGTACCGCGGATCTGCTTCGTCAACAAGCTGGACCGCACCGGCGCCGAGTTCATGCGCTGCGTCGACATGATCGTCGACCGGCTGGCCGCGGTGCCGCTGGTGCTGCAGCTGCCGATCGGCTCCGAGTCCGACTTCATCGGCGTCGTCGACCTGGTCGGCATGCGCGCGCTGACCTGGCGTGGCGAGACCACGATGGGTGAGGACTACACCGTCGAGGAGATCCCGGCGACCCACACCGAGCTCGCCGCGGAGTGGCACGACAAGCTGATCGAGACGCTGGCCGAGGCCGACGACGAGATCATGGAGATGTACCTGGAGGGCGAAGAGCCCACCCAGGAGCAGGTCATGGCCGGCATTCGCCGCGCCACGATCGCCTCCAAGCTGACCCCCGTGCTGACCGGTACCGCGTTCAAGAACAAGGGCGTCCAGCCCCTGCTCGACGCGATCAACGCCTTCCTGCCGAGCCCGCTCGACGTCCCCGACATCGAGGGTCACGACATCAAGGACGGCAGCGAGGTCGTGCTGCGCAAGCCGGACGACAGCGAGCCCTTCTCGGCGCTGGCCTTCAAGATCGCGGCCGACCCGCACCTGGGCAAGCTGACCTTCATCCGGGTCTACTCGGGCAAGCTCGAGACCGGCACCCAGGTGCTGAACCCGACCAAGGGCCGCAAGGAGCGGATCGGCAAGATCTACCGCATGCACGCGAACAAGCGTGAGGAGATCGCGTCGGTCGGCGCCGGCCACATCGTCGCCGTGATGGGTCTGAAGGACACCACCACCGGTGAGACGCTGTGCGACCCGGCCAAGCCGGTCCTGCTCGAGTCGATGACGTTCCCGGCGCCGGTCATCTCGGTCGCCATCGAGCCGAAGTCGAAGGCAGACCAGGAGAAGCTCGGCGTCGCGATCCAGCGCCTGGCCGACGAGGACCCGACCTTCCAGGTCCGGACCGACGAGGACACAGGCCAGACGATCATCGCCGGTATGGGCGAGCTGCACCTCGAGGTGCTGGTCGACCGGATGAAGCGCGAGTTCCGCGTCGAGGCCAACGTCGGCAAGCCCCAGGTCGCCTACCGCGAGACCATCAAGAAGAAGGTCGAGAAGGTCGACTACACGCACAAGAAGCAGACCGGTGGTTCGGGTCAGTTCGCGCGTGTGATCATCAGCATCGAGCCGACCGCGGTCGAGGCGGGTGGCGAGGGCGGTTACGAGTTCGTCAACGCCGTCACCGGTGGCCGTATCCCCCGGGAGTACATCCCGTCGGTGGACGAGGGCGCCCAGGAAGCCATGGAGTTCGGCGTCCTGGCCGGCTACCCGATGGTGGACGTCAAGGTCACCCTGACCGACGGCGCCTACCACGACGTCGACTCGTCCGAGCTGGCCTTCAAGATCGCCGGTTCGATGGCCTTCAAGGACGCGGCCCGCCGCGCCCAGCCGGTCATTCTCGAGCCGATGTTCGCGGTCGAGGTCATCACGCCCGAGGACTACATGGGTGAAGTGATCGGCGACCTCAACTCACGCCGCGGCCAGATCCAGTCCATGGACGAAGGCCCCGGTGGCAGCCGGGCCATCAAGGCCTCGGTGCCGTTGTCCGAGATGTTCGGGTATGTCGGGGACCTGCGGTCGAAGACCCAGGGCCGCGCGTCGTACTCGATGCAGTTCGATTCCTACGCCGAGGTTCCGAAGAACGTGGCGGAAGAGATCATCAAGAAGGCCCGCGGCGAGTAATCTCGCCCCGGACCAACCAACCCACAGCGCGTCGGCGTACGGCGTAAGTCAACATTTTCCAGGAGGGCCCCAGTGGCTAAGGCGAAGTTCGAGCGGACTAAGCCGCACGTCAACATCGGCACCATCGGTCACATCGACCACGGTAAGACCACTCTTACCGCGGCGATCACCAAGGTGCTGCACGACAAGTACCCGACCCTCAACGAGGCGTCGGCCTTCGATCAGATCGACAAGGCGCCGGAAGAGCGTCAGCGCGGTATCACCATCTCCATCGCGCACGTCGAGTACCAGACCGAAGCCCGGCACTACGCCCACGTCGACTGCCCCGGGCACGCGGACTACATCAAGAACATGATCACCGGTGCGGCCCAGATGGACGGTGCGATCCTGGTCGTCGCGGCCACCGACGGCCCGATGCCCCAGACGCGTGAGCACGTGCTGCTCGCCCGTCAGGTCGGCGTGCCGGCGATGGTCGTCGCGCTGAACAAGTGCGACATGGTCGACGACGAGGAGATCCTGGAGCTCGTCGAGCTCGAGGTTCGCGAGCTGCTCTCCGAGCAGGAGTTCGACGGTGACAACGCGCCGGTCGTGCACGTTGCCGCCCACCCGGCCCTGCAGGGTGACGAGAAGTGGGGTGAGTCGATCCTGAAGCTGATGGATGCGGTCGACGCCTACATCCCGCAGCCGGTTCGCGAGATCGACAAGCCGTTCCTGATGCCGGTGGAGGATGTCTTCACCATCACGGGTCGCGGCACCGTCATCACCGGCCGGATCGAGCGTGGCGTGGTCAAGGTCAACGAGACCGTCGACCTGATCGGCATCCGTGCCGAGAAGCAGACCACCACGGTCACCGGCATCGAGATGTTCCGCAAGCTGCTCGACACCGGTGAAGCCGGCGAGAACGTCGGTCTGCTGCTTCGTGGCACCAAGCGCGAAGACGTGGAGCGCGGCATGGTCGTCATCAAGCCGGGCACCACGACCCCGCACACCAACTTCGACGCGTCGGTCTACATCCTGTCGAAGGAGGAGGGCGGCCGTCACACGCCGTTCTTCCAGAACTACCGGCCCCAGTTCTACTTCCGCACCACGGACGTCACCGGCGTCGTCACGCTGCCCGAGGGCACCGAGATGGTCATGCCGGGCGACAACACCGACATGTCGGTCGAGCTGATCCAGCCGATCGCCATGGAAGAGGGCCTGAAGTTCGCGATCCGTGAAGGTGGCCGCACCGTCGGCGCCGGCCGGGTCACCAAGATCCTCAAGTGATTTCATGAGGTCCGCGAGGGCTCGCAGTTCGAGCCCTCGCGGACCTCTGCTTTAGGCGAGAGCTGTGCGAGATCGGGGCAAGTCGGGGTCGGTGACTCCGGAACGGTCCCGTGATCAGCAGCACAGCTCGAGCCTGGAGCCACCTCGATTGGCATTCCGATGCCGATCTCTGGCACAATATTCAGGTTGCTCAGGCGAGGTTGCCGGGGCGCGCCCCAGAGAGGTTTTCTGGCTGGTGCGCCGGACCGGAGACCATGCCGAGGTTCCGGTCCGAGACCGGGCCCCGATCTCCATCCCAGGGTCGAAAGTGTGTGGTGACGCGCGTGCCGCGTCCGCGACACACCCGACCGCGGGGGTCGGAGCGACAAAGACGAAGACGAAGAGAAGGACGTAGCGAAGCGATGGCGGGACAAAAGATCCGCATCCGGCTGAAGGCCTACGACCACGAGGTCATCGACAGTTCGGCGCGCAAGATCGTCGACACGGTGACGCGTACTGGTGCGAAGGTTGCTGGCCCGGTGCCGTTGCCGACGGAAAAGAACGTGTTCTGCGTCATCCGCTCGCCGCACAAGTACAAGGACAGCCGCGAGCACTTCGAGATGCGCACCCACAAGCGGCTCATCGACATCATCGACCCCACGCCGAAGACCGTCGACTCGCTGATGCGTCTCGACCTGCCGGCCGGTGTCGACATCGAGATCAAGCTCTGAGGGACGCGAACAGCCAATGAGCAAAACCAAGAACACGCGAGGTCTGCTGGGCACCAAGCTCGGCATGACCCAGACCTGGGACGAGAACAACCGAGTCGTCCCCGTCACCGTGATCCAGGCCGGCCCGTGCGTGGTGACCGAGGTTCGTACCTCGGCCAGCCACGGCTACGACGGCGTGCAGATCGCGTTCGGCGACATCGACCCCCGCAAGGTGACCTCGCCGATGCGCGGCCACTTCGAGAAGGCCGGCGTGACTCCTCGCCGCCACCTGCTCGAGCTGCGCACCGCTGACGCCAGCGAGTACACGCTCGGCCAGGAGATCAAGGCCGAGGCGTTCGCCGCCGGCGAGATCGTCGACGTGTCCGCCACCAGCAAGGGCAAGGGCTTCGCCGGTGTGATGAAGCGGCACGGCTTCCACGGCCTCCGCGCCACCCACGGTGTGCACAAGAAGCACCGTTCGCCGGGATCCATCGGCGGCTGCGCGACCCCCGGCCGCGTCTTCAAGGGAATGAAGATGTCGGGCCGGATGGGTCACGAGCAGGTCACCACGCAGAACATCACGGTCCACGCGATCGATGCCGAGCGCGGCCTGATCCTGGTCAAGGGCGCTGTCCCCGGTCCCAAGGGCGGCCTTGTGCTGATCCGCAACGCCGCGAAGGGAGCTACCAAATGAGCACCGTTGACGTCGTCGTCGTGAAGGGCGACAAGGTCAGCAAGAAGGGCTCCGCGGAGCTCCCCGCCGAGCTGTTCGACGTCCAGGTCAACATTCCGTTGATCCACCAGGTCGTCGTGGCCCAGCTGGCCGCCGCCCGTCAGGGCACCCACAAGGTCAAGCGCCGTGGGGAGGTGTCCGGTGGTGGCGCCAAGCCGTACCGCCAGAAGGGCACCGGCCGCGCCCGTCAGGGCTCGACCCGCGCGCCGCAGTTCACCGGTGGTGGCGTCGTCCACGGCCCCACGCCGCGTGACTACAGCCAGCGGACCCCGAAGAAGATGATCGCCGCCGCCCTGCGCGGAGCGCTCTCCGACCGGGCCCGTGAAGGCCGCGTGCACGTGGTCGACCAGTTCGTCGACGGCGACGTGCCCTCGACGAAGGCCGCGAAGGCCGTCCTCGCCGAGGTGACCGAGTTCCTCAAGGTGCTCGTGGTCGTCGAGCGCGATGACGACGTCTCGCTGCTGAGCCTGCGCAACGTGCCGACCGTGCACCTGATCGCGGCCGACCAGCTGAACGCGTACGACGTGCTGTGCAACGACGCGATCATCTTCACCAGCAAGTCGCTGGAGACCTTCGTCGCCGGTACGCCGAAGGGCAAGTCCGTCAAGGCTGTCGCGACGTCGACCGAAGCCGAGCAGGAGGTAGAAGCATGAGCCACGGAGTCAACAAGGACCCGCGGGACGTGCTGCTCCGGCCGGTCGTGAGCGAGAAGAGCTACGGCCTGCTGGACGAGCAGAAGTACACGTTCGAGGTCGCTACGGACGCCAACAAGACCGAGATCAAGCTCGCGGTCCAGAAGGTGTTCAAGGTCCGCGTGACCAGCGTCAACACGATCAACCGCAAGGGCAAGCGCCGCCGTACCCGTACGGGCTGGGGCAAGCGTCCCGACACCAAGCGAGCGATCGTCAGCCTTGCCGGCGACGACCGCATCGACATCTTCGGAGGCCAGTCGTAATGGGTATCCGCAAATACAAGCCGACAACGCCGGGCCGTCGTGGCTCGAGCGTGGCCGACTTCGTCGAGCTCACCCGTTCGACCCCCGAGAA